>NZ_JAKCMI010000027.1:0-75000 GCF_021412585.1 Halomonas alkalisoli
GCAAGCGGTAGAGGAGCGTCGTGTAAGCCGATGAAGGTGGATTGAGAAGTCTGCTGGAGGTATCACGAGTGCGAATGCTGACATGAGTAACGACAAGGGGAGTGAAAAACTCCCCCGCCGGAAGACCAAGGGTTTCTGTTCGACGCTAATCGGAGCAGAGTGAGTCGGCCCCTAAGGCGAGGCCGAAAGGCGTAGTCGATGGGAAACGGGTCAATATTCCCGTACCTCACATGGTTGCGATGGGGGGACGAAGAAGGCTAGGTGAGCCAGGCGTTGGTAGTCCTGGTGAAAGTCAGTAGGCTGGGGGTTCAGGCAAATCCGGACTCCTAAGGCCGAGAGACGAGACGAACTGACTACGGTCAGGAAGTCATCGATGCCACGCTTCCAGGAAAAGCCTCTAAGCTTCAGATCATGTGGGACCGTACCCCAAACCGACACAGGTGGTCAGGTAGAGAATACCAAGGCGCTTGAGAGAACTCGGGTGAAGGAACTAGGCAAAATGGTGCCGTAACTTCGGGAGAAGGCACGCCGGCGTAGGGTGAAGGCACTTGCTGCTGGAGCTCGAACCGGTCGAAGATACCAGGTGGCTGCAACTGTTTATTAAAAACACAGCACTCTGCAAACGCGTAAGCGGACGTATAGGGTGTGACGCCTGCCCGGTGCCGGAAGGTTAATTGATGGTGTTAGCCCTCGGGCGAAGCTCCTGATCGAAGCCCCGGTAAACGGCGGCCGTAACTATAACGGTCCTAAGGTAGCGAAATTCCTTGTCGGGTAAGTTCCGACCTGCACGAATGGCGTAATGATGGCCACGCTGTCTCCACCCGAGACTCAGTGAAATTGAAATCGCAGTGAAGATGCTGTGTACCCGCGGCTAGACGGAAAGACCCCGTGAACCTTTACTATAGCTTCACACTGGACGCTGATGTTGCCTGTGTAGGATAGCTGGGAGGCTTTGAACCCTGGACGCCAGTTCAGGTGGAGCCAACCTTGAAATACCAGCCTGGCATCATTGGCGTTCTAACTCAGGTCCGTTATCCGGATCGAGGACAGTGTGTGGTGGGTAGTTTGACTGGGGCGGTCTCCTCCTAAAGAGTAACGGAGGAGCACGAAGGTACCCTCAGCACGGTCGGAAATCGTGCAGTGAGTGCAAGAGCATAAGGGTGCTTGACTGCGAGACAGACACGTCGAGCAGGTACGAAAGTAGGTTCTAGTGATCCGGTGGTTCTGTATGGAAGGGCCATCGCTCAACGGATAAAAGGTACTCCGGGGATAACAGGCTGATACCGCCCAAGAGTTCACATCGACGGCGGTGTTTGGCACCTCGATGTCGGCTCATCACATCCTGGGGCTGAAGTCGGTCCCAAGGGTATGGCTGTTCGCCATTTAAAGTGGTACGCGAGCTGGGTTTAGAACGTCGTGAGACAGTTCGGTCCCTATCTGCCGTGGGCGTTGGATGTTTGAGAAGAGCTGCTCCTAGTACGAGAGGACCGGAGTGGACGCACCTCTGGTGTTCCGGTTGTCACGCCAGTGGCATTGCCGGGTAGCTATGTGCGGACAGGATAACCGCTGAAAGCATCTAAGCGGGAAGCCCCCTTCAAGATGAGACATCCCTGAGGCCTTGAGCCTCCTGAAGGGCCCAGCGAGACCAGCTGGTTGATAGGCCGGGTGTGGAAGCGCTGCAAGGCGTTGAGCTAACCGGTACTAATTGCCCGTGAGGCTTGACCATATAACCCCAAGGGGTCTGCGCATTACGCGCGCAATTGACGGATACGCAAGGCCCGGTGAGCACCGTGGCCGAGACGATCACGCCAGCATGATTCCAACCAGTTTTGCCTGACGACCATAGCGTTCGGGAACCACCTGATCCCATGCCGAACTCAGCAGTGAAACCGCTCAGCGCCGATGGTAGTGTGGGGTCTCCCCATGCGAGAGTAGGTCATCGTCAGGCACCTATCCCAAAAACCCCAGTCTCGAAAGAGGCTGGGGTTTTTTCATGCACCCTGGAAAAGGGTGCATTAATGTTTATGGAAAGGAGACACCATGAGCAAAATGATGATGCGTAAGCTTGCGATACTGCTGCTTGTCGGAATGACGGCCGGAGGCCTGCTGGGCTGCGAGAATGATGCGGGCCCTGCCGAGGAGACGGGGAAGAATATCGACGATGCCATGGAAGAGGCCGGGGAGAGCATCAAGGAGATGGGCGATAGCATCCAGGAAGAGGCCGAGGGCGGCTGAGGACCTCGTCGCCCCCAAGCGTCGGGGGATGAAGCCTGCCGCCCGTCAACCGGGTGACGGGCGGCTCTTGATGCTGGCTGGGGTCACACCTGGCCAGCGTCGTTCTGTTCGATGCCCTGAAGGTACCAGGGCTCACCCTCACGCAGCTCCCGGGTCAGATGCCAGGTCTCGTTGAATTCGACCTGCTCGTCGTTTTCTTCGAGCACGCCATGGAAGATCACGGTGGCTTCGGCCTGCTGGCCAAGCTCACGGACGTCGCCGAGCTCGGCGAAGAGGCGCGCGATTTCCGTCCGGTTGTTGGCCGGGTGCTTGCGCCGCTCCTCGCGTAGCAGGTTGTAGAGCTCGGGGGTGACGTATTCCTGAATGCCGGCGAAGTCATTGTTGTCCCAGGCGCGCTGGAGCGTCATGAAGTGCTCCTTGGCACCGTTCAGGAACTGTTCCTTGTCGAACCAGGCTGGCAGGCTGCCGAGGTCGGAGCCTCCCAGGGTGGTGTCGGGAGCCGGCTGGAAAGCCTGGGTCGGTGCTTCCGACGTCCGATAGGTGGCCGGTGATACGCCCGCGGCGACGGTGCGGCGGCGCGCCAGCAGACGGAAAAGCAGGAAACCGAGTCCGGCGATCAGCAGAATATCCATCAGGCGCAGTTCA
Organism: Halomonas alkalisoli; assembly: GCF_021412585.1. Classification (GTDB taxonomy): domain Bacteria; phylum Pseudomonadota; class Gammaproteobacteria; order Pseudomonadales; family Halomonadaceae; genus Halomonas; species Halomonas alkalisoli. The sequence continues at coordinate 2,881 of NZ_JAKCMI010000027.1, forward strand.
TCGAAGGCGCCACCGAAGAACAGGGCCGCGAGCAGGCCGCCTGCCAGCAGGCCACCCATCATGCCGGGCATGCGAGAGCCGGCGGCCTGACCCGGTTGAGCCTGGCGGGTAGGTGCTGCCTGGTTGGGGGCGGCGGCGGGCCGATCCGCCGAACGGGAAAAACTGCCGACATTGCCTCCACCGCCCATGCGGCGAGCTTCGGCGTAGTCTGCGGCCAGGGTGAATCCCAGGATGCCGACCACAAGCATGACAAGTAGGTGACGCATGGAATGGGCCTCGTTGAACGGGGGCTGAAAGAAAGGGTTCAGAGGGCCTATTCTAGCGGCTATGCTGAGGGAAATGTTCGATAAATAGTGATGCAAGAGGAGCGTTCATGCGCCTGAAAAGTGAAGAGAGCCTGCTGCTTATCGTTGATCTTCAAGCTGGGCTGCTGCCGGTGGTGGACGGTGGCGAGCAGGCGGTCGCCGAGGCGGCCTGGCTGGGCGGCGTCGCCCAGGCACTGGCGGTTCCGGTCTGGGTCACCGAACAGTATCCGGAAGGGTTGGGCGGCAGTGAGCCCCGGCTGCTGGAGGCGCTGCGGGGCCATCGGTTGTGGCATAAGGTGCACTTCAATGCTCACGCCGAGCCGGACTTCGCCACTGCCCTGGCCGACAGCGGCAGGCGGCAAGTCGTGCTCTGTGGCTCCGAAGCGCACATCTGCGTCATGCAGACGGGGCTTGGCTTGCTGGAAGCGGGCTACGAGGTGTACTGGCTGAGCGAAGCCTCGGTGAGTCGGCGTGCGGCGGAGGCGCAGCTGGCACGGGAGCGAATGGTGCGCTGCGGGGCCGTGCCGGTCAGTGCCGACATGGTGGCCTATGAATGGCTGCACCGCTGCGACGACGAGCGCTTCAAGGACGTCCATCGTCGCTTTCTCAAGCCCCGCTCTGCCCGTCCACTGCGTTTTTTCTAGCGAGCTGCCTGGCTTTGCGCCTCCCGGCGCGTGAAGACCCATGTATCGCCTTCCGACATGGCTGCATTGAAGCCATATCCCCCCACATCGAAGTCCTTGAGCCCGTCGGGCTCCTCCAGCCGCTGGCGGATCATCCAGGCTGCCATGAGACCACGTGCCTTCTTGGCATAAAAGCTGATGATCTTGTAGGAGCCGTTCTTCTCGTCCTTGAACACCGGGGTGATGACCCGGGCATCGAGCCGCTTGGCATCGATCGCCTTGAAATATTCGTTGGACGCCAGGTTGACCAGCACCGGCGTGCCGCTTTCCGCTACGGCCCGGTCCAGTGCCGGGGTCAGGGTTTCCCGCCAGAAGGCATAGAGATCCTTGCCTGCGTGATTGGGCAGGCGGGTGCCCATTTCCAGACGGTAGGGCTGGATCAGGTCCAGGGGGCGCAGCAGGCCATAAAGCCCGGAGAGGATGCGCAGGTGCTGCTGGGCGAAGGCGTTGTCGTCATCGCTGAAGGTATCGGCCTCGAGGCCGACGTAGACATCGCCCTGGAAGGCCTGGGCAGCAGGCTTGGCGTTACTCGGCGTGAACGGCGTCTGCCACTCGGCGAAGCGTGCCGCATTGAGCCCGGCCAGCTTGTCGCTGATACCCATCAGCTCGCTGAGCCGCCGGGGCGAATAGTCGTGCAGAATCTCGATCAATTCACGGCTGCGGTCGAGGAAATCCGGCTGCGAGTACCGGGGCGTGGTGGCCGGGGACTCGAAATCCAGCGTCTTGGCGGGTGAAATCACGCTCAGCATGGGGCACTCCTGTACCGGTAGGCTAGGTCTCGGAATGTGCCGAGTATATCAAGGGCGAAGAGAGGGCGGGGCTATCGAGACGATAGCCGACCAACTGCGCACGGGGACGTCTCCACGCAGCCCTTCCTGTCGTTTCAAGGACGGCTTCTCAAGGGCAGGTTCAGGGACAGGGATTGGGCAGGCGCCGATGCACGTCTTCGATGGCATCCAGCACATTCTGCTCGAGCCTCAGGGACTCGCTCGCCAGGTTGTCCTCGAGCTGGTCCATGGTCGTGGCGCCGATGATGTTGCTGGTCAGGAAGCTGCGCGAATTGACGAAGGCCAGCGCCATCTGGGCGGGGTCCAGGCCATGCTCCCGGGCGAGGGTCACGTAGGCGTGGGTGGCGGCCTCGGCCTCGGGGCTGGTGTAGCGCTGGAAGCGTTCGTAGAGGGTGAGCCGGGCCCCTGCCGGTCGCGCGCCGTCGAGATACTTGCCGGAGAGCACGCCGAAGCCCAGCGGCGAGTAGGCCAGCAGGCCGACGTTCTCGCGATGAGCAATTTCGGCGAGGCCGACCTCGAAGGTGCGATTGAGCAGGCTGTAGGGGTTCTGGATCGAGGCGACCCGGGGCAGGTCGAGACGTTCGGCCAGGTTCAGCGCCTGCATCACGCCCCAGGGCGTCTCGTTGGAGAGGCCGATGGCGCGTACCTTGCCCGCGTCCACGAGCTCCTTCAGTGTGCCCAGGGTCTCCTCCAGGGCGATGGCATTCTCCTCGTCGTCATGCTCATAGCCCAGCTTGCCGAAGAAGTTGGTGCGCCTGTCGGGCCAGTGCAGCTGGTAGAGGTCGACGTAGTCGGTCTGCAGTCGCGAAAGGCTGGTATCGATGGCCTGAAGGATCTGTTCGCGGGTCAGCCGTGAGCCGCCCCGAAGGTGCGCCATGCCGGGACCGCTGACCTTGGTGGCAATGATGACGTCGTCACGGCTGTCGCGTCGCTTGAGCCAACTGCCGATATAGGCTTCGGTGCGCCCCTGGGTCTCGGCTTTGGGCGGTACCGGATACATCTCGGCGGTATCGATGAAGTTGATGCCGAAGGCGACGGCGCGGTCGAGCTGTTCATGGGCCTCGCTTTCGCTGTTCTGTTCGCCGAAGGTCATGGTGCCCAGGCACAGGCGGCTGACCTCGATGCCCGTGTTGCCTAGCTGTCGCGTCTGCATCACTGCTCCTGTCGCGGTTTCGTCCGGTATCGAATGCCATGCTAGCCGAGGCCTAACACGGCAGCAAATGGCAGGGGTTGAGTCACCGGCAGGGCGGGCGTATGCTGGCCACCCTCAACGGCCCCGGCGGAGTCCGGACGGCGAGCTCATGACAGGCCATGACGACGACCAGGGAGTGGTGCATCTCGTCATGCTGCTGATACACGAACGCAAGGTTGTTTGCCCATGACGCAGGCATCGTCACTGTTCACCCGGCTCGAGTACCGTCTAGCGGAGCAGCTGTTTCATACCCGCTGGTTGCCGCGCTCTCCGCGTACCCAGCGCCTGACCATGCGCCTCTTCAAGCGTTGCGCTGATGCCGGCCATCCCGGGGCGCTTTCGCTCTATGGACACGTGCTGTTCCATCGTGGCGTCAGCCCCCAGGACAAGGCGAAGGGCGCCCGCTACGTGCTGGAAGCCGCCCAGGCGGGGAATCTCAAGGCACAGTACCAGGCGGCTCGGATCCATGAGAATGGCTGCCTGCAGTACCCGCGGCGCGAGGACAGAGCCGTGACCTGGTACGCGCGCGCCGGCGAGGCGGGCCACCCCCTGGCAGCGGCACGGTTGGCCAGGGCCTATCGCCATGGCGAACTCGGGTTGGCGGTGGATGCGGCTCACGCTGCCCACTGGCAGGCGCTGGCCGACCGGCACGCACGGTTGGAAGGTGCCGAGCTGGACATCCACGGTGCTCAGACACGACACTAGACTGCCGGCCACCTGGCGATGCTGACATCGCCTGGCCCCATCACGAGGAAGCGCCCATCCGTGACGCTGCCCACACTGTTGGATATCGAGGCGTCCGGGTTCGGGCGCGGTAGCTACCCCATTGAAATCGGCCTGGCCAGGGCCGACGGCAGTAGCTGCGCCTTCCTTGTCCAACCACTTGACGAATGGACCCACTGGGACCCCAAGGCCGAGCTGTTGCACGGCATCTCGCGGGCGCGTCTGCAACGCGAAGGGTTGCCGGTCCAGCAGGTGGCGCGCTGGCTCAACGACGAATTGGGCAGCATCGGCATCGCCTACAGCGACAGCTGGGGGTACGACAATACCTGGCTGTCGCTGCTGTTCCATCACGCCGGGATGCTACCGGCCTTCCGCCTCGAGGCGCTGCGCATCCTGCTCGAAGAGAGCCAGCTCGCCCTGTGGCATGCCACGCGAGAGTCCCTGATCCAGGAACTGGGCATTCATCGCCACCGTGCGGGAGAAGACGCCCGCCTGCTGCAACTCACCTATCAGCGCACTCGGGAAATGACGGGCCACAGCTGAGGCTGCCCGCTTTTCGCCCCGCGGCGCCGGCCGCGAGCTGGCTCAGCCGTTGGCCAGGCGAGCCTCCAGGGCATCGAGCAGTGCGGCAGGCTCCTCGGCATCGATGAGACAGGTGCGGGTTCGTGAGTTGAGAAAGCCGTGTTCCACTGTGCTGTCCAGGAAGGCCAGCAGCGGCGAGTAGAAGTCCGCCGTGTCGAGGACGCCGATGGGCTTGTCATGCAGCCCCAGGTACTGCCAGGTCCAGGCCTCGAACAGTTCCTCGAGGGTGCCGATACCGCCGGGAAGCGCAATAAAGGCATCGGCATGGGCGGCCATGCTGGCCTTGCGCTCGTGCATGTTGTTGACGCGTATCAGCTGAGTCAGCCCCTCGTGGGCCTGCTCACGCTCCACCAGGTGGTCGGGCATCACCCCGATCACCTCACCACCTTCGGCCAGCATGCTGTTGGCCAGCTCCCCCATCAGGCCGATGCGCGCACCGCCATAGACCAGGCCATGGCCGCGGGCGACCAGTTCGCGCCCCAGTGACCGGGTGGCTTCCACAAAGGCAGGATCCCGGCCGTCGCGGGAACCCAGGTAAACGCAGAATCTCGACATGCTTTTCTCCTTGGCAAGGGGATTATCCTAGCAGCCGGGGCATGCGAAAAGGAGTATCAGGGCAGGCAGTCGGTGACGGCGTATTCCCGGTCCATCCACTGGCCGATGACGTTGTCGCCGCACAGGTGGTGGGCATACTGCGTATGCAGGCAGCGGACCTGATCCCAGTTGGCGATGCCGCCGATGCCGCGTTCGCGAAGGACCGCTTCATAGCCGAGCAGGGCCACCCTTTCGCGCTGGGCCGGTGCCATAAAACGCCAGCGTGCCTCGACATAGTCCCGGTGGCTGGCGTGGTAGGCAGCCAGGAATTCGGCGTCTTCCTGAAGCCGGGTTTCCAGTACCTTGATCACGCCGCGGGCCTCGATGCGCGAGATCTCGACCTTCAGGCGCTCGGAACAGAGCCAGTAGAGGGTGGGGAAAGGCTTTCCCTCGACGATGGGCGCCATGCGCAGCACCAGCGGTGTGCCTTCACCATCGGTGGCGGCCACGGCCTCGATGCCCCGGGGAGCGCGGCCCAGCTGGCGGGCAATGATGGCCAGCTGGCGCTCATCGGGTGTCTGATCGGTCTGGATCACCATCGCTTGGGTCCCGTACGAACTTGTTGGAGCGGCCCACGGCGCGGAAGAAGGTCCGGTTGAGCTGCTCGGGAGAGGGGACATAGCCCTTCCAGCGTCGTTCGCAGTACTCATTGGCCCGTGCCATCAATGCGTCGTAGAGGCGATTGAACGGCGCATCATAATCGTAGGGGTCCGCCCCGAACAAGCGGATGTGGGGGTAATCCGCGAAACGCTCCATGAAGTAGCGTTCCAGGTCCTCTTCCACCGCACGGTGCTGGTCGACGTTGTCGGGATCGAGCCAGAGGTTGTAGCGGATAGCCATGATCAGCTCCTGGCGAAATAGGCGGGCCCGGGTCGGGCCATGATTCTGTGACCACAAGTCTGTGACTACAATCCTGTGACCACTACTCTGTGACTACAAGGGAGCGGTTTTGGCTCAGGGCGATGTCAGTGCCGCGCGAGCGGCGCCAGCTTCGCGTTCGTCAGGCGAACCAGATCGTCGGGTGCCAGGCGGATCTCCAGGCCGCGCCGGCCGCCACTGACATGTATGGCAGCGAAGCTCACGGCACTCTCGTCCAGGAAGGTGAGCAGGCGCTTTTTCTGCCCCAGGGGGCTGATTCCGCCCAGCACATAGCCCGTGGCTCGCTCCGCCTCGGCAGCCTCGGCCATGCCCGCCCGCCGGGCCCCGGCGGCCTTGGCGAGCGCCTTGAGATCCAGCTGGGCAGTGACCGGCACGATGCCTATCGTTAGGCGACCGTCGTCCAGTCGGGCGACCAGGGTCTTGAACACGCTGCGGGGCTCCAGCGACAGCGCACGGGCCGCTTCCTCGCCGTAGGCCGCCGCACGGGGGTCATGCTCGTAGCTGAGCAGTTCGAAGGTGGCGCCGTCCCGCTCCAGCACCCTGATGGCCGGCGTCATGCCTTCGTCGGCTCCTCGACGTCGCGCAGGTGCGCCTCCAGCGCGTCGCGCAACTCACCGGCAATCGGCACGGCCCGCTTCTCGCCGTGGTCGAAGTGTACCAGCACGGTGTGCCCCAGGTTGGTGAGCACGCCCTTCTGCCACGCCTCTTGGGTCACGGTGAAGGAGCTATTGCCCAGCCGTGAGATATAGGTGCGCAGCTCGATGTCGCTGCCGTAGTGCAGTTCGGCCCGGTAGTCGACTTCCATGCGCGCCATGATCAGCCGCCACTTGCGCGGATCCAGGTCCGGCGTGAACAGACGAAAGAGGTCGTTGCGAGCCATCTCGAACCAGGCCGGCAACCGAGTGTTGTTGATATGACCGAGGGCGTCGGTGTCGTAGAAGGCGGGCTCGATGGTGCGCACGAACATGGCAATGATCCTTGTGGGTCCTGACAGTGTTGTCTAGGAGCCTGTCGGACTTAACGCTGACCTACTGCGAGATCCGGTCTTTCGGCCAATTTTATTCGATCTGATTCGTTAAATAGCGGGCTATTCGCCTTATCAGATCGATAAACTTGTCTCGAAATCCAAATCTCTCGTGACGATCGGTCAAATCCGACAGGCTCCTAGTCGATGCGGGTTGAAGGGCCCGAAAGGCCAGCATTGCCCCGAGCAAGCGCTAGGTCAAGTATCTGTCACAGGCCTGGCGGCATGCCAGGCCTGCAGTCGAGTCCATCCCAGCAGCCAGAGCGTGGCCACCCCGAACCCGGCCAGGGTGCCCAGGAACAGGCCCAGGGTGGCATAGGTGAGGGAGATGCACAGGGCGTAGCAGAGCAGTGCACCCAGGCCGGCCGGATAGTGCTTGATCACCGTGGCGGCCGGCGCTGCGCCGTGGGTGAGGTGCAGGATCACGAGCAGCGGGAACATGGAGATCGGGAAGGCCGCCAGCATTCCCGCCCAGGAGGCGGGCAGCAGATGAGCGAGACCTGTCACCAGGAACACGATGGCGGTAGCCAGCGCCGCCCGCATCCCCAGTGCCGCCCAGCGGGAGCCGCCGGGCCTGATCGTGACCCGGGTCTCCGCGACGTGGCGATAGAGCCAGGTGAAGGCAAGGATGGCCAGCAGAGTGACCAGGGTTCCGGTCAGGCGGGTGAAGTCGAACCGGGTCAGCAGCAGGCTGGCCAGGAACCAGGCCGTCAGTCCACCGGCGGTTCCCGCGAGCACTCCCCTGATGCCGTCGCGACGGCCGCAGATCAGGTAGCCGCCACCCAGCGCCATGGTGGCAGTAAAGCCAGCCAGGCTGTACACCGCGCTCTCGGCGGCAAAGCCCGGAGCTATCTCCAGCCCGATGAAGAACAGGGCGATGGCGGTACCCAGCGGGTAGCCGGCGAGCAGACCGGCCATGCGGGTGCTGACGCGTTCGGCGACCATCGCCAGCCCCAGCACGATGCCGATCGATACCACCAGCTTGGCCAGCTGCCAGCTCAGAGGAACATCCATGAGGTGTCCTCTAGACGAGTCGCAGGCCCTGGCGATCGGCCCAGGCGGCGCCGACTGCATGGGTGAGTTTGTCATGAAGGTGCGCCGGCAGGGCGGCCCTGGCGGCCTCTACGTCATCGAAGCTGCGGTTGAGCAGCCAGCAGTAGGCCCAGGCGCAGGCCTCGTCGTCGCTATGTGGTGCAGGTCGCGCCGGCATCTGCATCAGCAGGAACGCGGCGGTACGCGCCGCCCAGAGTGGAATGATGTCGCCGGCTTCGGGACGACTCCAGGCCACGAGCGTGTCACCGTCGGGCGTCTCGTCGGGTTGGCCCAGCTTGGCCACCCGGGCGGTCTCGGCCAGTATCAGCGCGAGCCTGTCCGGGTCGCCGCTTCCCAGCTTGCGCCACTGTGCGATCAGGGCAGGCATGCCCCGACGCACCTTGGCATAGAAGCCGCTTTGCGGCATGGTTTCGTTCATCGTCGCTGCTTCCCGAGGAAAGAACATGGAGTTCGATTTTGCCACGCCCGTCGAGCGTCGCCACCCCGAACAGGGAAAGAGGCCTTCACAACAGTGGCCTTCACAGAAATGGCACCGCTATGACGACAGGGTGCTGCCACTGTGGGTCGCCGACATGGATTTTCAATCACCGCCAGCGGTCATCGAGGCGCTGCGGGCCCGCGTCGAACACGGCGTCTACGGCTATGGCATGGTACCCGACTCGCTACGCCGGACTCTATGCGAGTGGAGCGCCAGGGAGTACGGCTGGGCGATCGAGCCCGAGTGGCAACTGTGGCTACCCGGCGTGATGCCGGCGCTGCACCTGGCCAGCCTGGCACTGACCGAGCCGGGTGACGGCGTGTTGACCATCACGCCGATCTATCCGCCTTTCCTCAAGGTAGCCGAGCGTACGAGGCGGCTGCCCCAGCGGGCCGCGATGGCTCCGCCCCAGGCATCGGGCGAGCAGTGGCGCCTCGACATCGAAGCGCTGGAAGCGGCAATCACCCCGCGGACTCGCCTGCTGCTGTGGTGCCACCCCCACAACCCCACCGGCCGGGTCTGGCGACATGAGGAGCTGGCCGCCCTGGCGGAGCTGGTGGAGCGCCACGACCTGCTGCTGGTCACCGATGAACTGCACTGCGACCTGCTGCTGGACCAGGGTGCCACGCATCGCCCGCTGGCGGCTGCCTTTCCCGAGCTGGCTGCCCGCACGATCACCCTCTGGGCGCCCTCCAAGACCTTCAATCTCGCTGGCCTGACCACTGCCTGTGCCGTGATCGAAGACGAGGCGCTGCGTCATCGCTTTGCCGCCGCCCTTCGCGGCCTGATGCCTGACAGCAACGTGCTTGGCCTGGTGGCCGCCGAGGCGGCCTATGCCCATGGCGATCCGTGGCGACGGGCCTTGATCGAGGTGCTGCGCGGTCATCGCCGCACCCTGGTCGATCGGGTGGCCGCCTGGCCCGGTGCAGCCCTGAGTGTGCCCCAGTCCACCTACCTGGCATGGCTGGACCTGCGTGGCGCCGAAGGGCTGGCCGGAAAAACGGGCTCACCCCAGCAGGTGCTATTGGAGGAGGCCGGGGTGGCCCTCTCCGATGGCATCGCTTTCGGCTGGCCGGGGTTCGTGCGCCTCAACTTCGGCACCACCGCCGCTCAGCTCGATGAGGCCCTGACACGGCTGGATGGTGTGTTGAAGGGGTGAACCGAAAAAGAGGCGGCCCCTGGCGGGGCCTCCTCCTGAAACGATTGATCCTGCGCAATGATGCTCGATAGCGTCGGGCTCAGTAGAGCAGGGTGAAGAGCCGGCGACGGTAGGACACGGTCAAGGGATGATCGGCCCCCAGGGCATCGAAGACCCTCAGCAGCGTCTTGCGGGCGGCGTCGTCGCCATAGGCGCGGTCCGCCTGCATCAGCTTCAGCAGCGCTTCCAGCCCCGCCTCGTACTGGCCATCGGCCACCTGGCGCAGCGCGCGCTTGAACTGCGCTTCGCTGTCGTCGCGCCCGGCCAGGGCTTCCAGCTCCTCACCGGTGGGCGCCTCTTCCCTGAATTCGACGCTGGCACGCACCCCTCTTGCCGGTGCCGCGTCTCGCTCCTCGGGTGGCAGGTTGTCGAGCAGTGCCAGGGCCTCCCCGCTGCGCTCCTGGGCCACCAGTGCCCGCGCCAGCTCCACCTGGTAGGCGTAATGCTCGGGATGCTGCTGGACCAGTTCCTCGTAGAGCGTGCGGGCCGTCTCGGCGTCGCCCTGGGCCAGGGCCTCGGCGGCCTGTTCCTCGGGGCTGGCCGGGGCGTCTTCCGGGGCGGGGAAATAGCGGCCCAGCCACTCCCGGATCTCCTTCTCGGGCAGCGCACCCTGGAAGTGGTCGACCAGGCCGCCCTGGCTGATCAGCTTGACGTCGGGGACCGAGCGCACGCCCAGCTGGGCAGCGATGTCCTGGTTGTCTTCGATATTGAGCTTGGCCAGGATGAAGGCACCGCTGTACTCCCGGGTGAGCTTTTCCAGGATGGGCATCAGGGCCTTGCAGGGCTCGCACCAGGGGGCCCAGCAGTCGAGCAGTACCGGCACCTGGGTGGAGAACTCCAGCACTTGCTGGATGTTGTTGCGATCGACATCGATGATCAGCTGCTCATCGCTCGGGGCCGCTGCAGGCGATGGGGCGGGCTCCGGGGGCGTCAGGGGGGCACCGCTGCGGGGATCGACGATGGACATGGGCACAGACCTTTCATGAAGGTGAATTTGTTCGATAGATGCGGGTGACTGGCCCATGATTCAAGGGCAGGGGTGCGAATCGTTTCAGCCTGGCGTTGGCGATCTGGCCAAGCCGGCGGGGCATCCCGGCATGTGCTGTGGTAGTCTCGGATTCGTCTGGCCGGAACGGTGCCAGGCGTCACGATACGAGGAGCCGCCGATGGCGACATACCAACTCAACAGCAGTAGCGACCTGATCGAAAACCCCTCTCCTCGCTGCGCCTGCATGCTGGTGCTGGACACCTCCGCCTCGATGTTCGGCCAGCCGATACGCGAGCTGAATGCGGGCGTTCAGGCCTTCATCTCCGCGATCAAGGAGGATGACATGGCCGCCTGCTCGGTCGAGCTTGGCGTCATCACGGCGGGGGGCAAGGTCACCGAGCAGCTGCCGTTCACCACCGCCATGAACATCTCCCAGTGTCGCCACTTCGCCGCATCCGGGCTCACCCCGCTGGGGGCGGCCATGGAGCTGGCGCTGGACCGGCTGGAAGAGCGCACGGCAGCCTACCGCAAGGCCGGTGTCGCCTACTACCAGCCCTGGCTGGTGGTCATCAGCGATGGCGTTCCCACCGACCAGTGGCAGGCGGCATCGGCCAGGGCCCGTTCCCTGGCACAGCAGCGCAAGATGGTGGTGATGCCGGTGGGGGTCGAGGAGGCCGATCTCGAGGCGCTCAGCGCCTTCTCGACGCGTCCGGCCAAGCGGCTCGACGGCCTGAAGTTTCGCGAGTTCTTCCTCTGGCTGTCGGCCAGCATGAGCCGCGTCTCCGCCTCGGCTTCTACCACCGAACAGGTCCGGCTACCGCCGACCGACAGCTGGGACAGTATCTGAGCATGCCCCAACGCGTCGATGGGAGGGAGGTCTAGTGGCATTGCGGGCAAGGGTCGTGACGGATTCGCTGGGCAAGACGCGCCGGCTCGGCAAGCGCCTGGAGCGCGGCGGGGAAGGGGAGATATTCGCTCTCCAGGAACGCCCCGACGTGATCGTCAAGTGGTACTACCCCGAGGTCCTGGACAAGCGCGGCGACGAGTTGCACCGCAAGGTGGAAGCCATGCGCGAGCTGCGCGATGCGCACATGACCCGCGATGTCTGCTGGCCCCTGATCCGCGTCTTCGACGACAAGCACCGCTGGATCGGCTTCGCCATGTATCGGGCGCGGGGCGTCAGGATGGGCTTTCTGGCCCATGCCCTGCTCTATCAGCGCTACTTCCCCGGGCTGGATCGCCGGCAGATCGTCGACTATCTGATCCGCTTCGTCGAGATCGTCCAGCAGCTGCATCGCGCCGGCGTCTGCATCGGCGACTATAACCTCAATAATATCTTCTGCGTGCCCTCGACCCAGGAGGTCACGCTGATCGACTGCGACAGCTACCAGCTGCGCATGGGCGGCACCTTCTACCCTTGCCCGGTGGGTAGCCCCGACATGACCCCCAAGGAGCATCAGGGCGTCGCCTTTCGCGATATCGTGCGGACGCCCCGCAGCGAGGCGTTCTCGCTCGCCATCGTACTCTTCAAGTGCCTGATGCTGGGACGCCACCCCTACGACATCGTCGGCGGCGACGACCCGGTCCGCAATCTCCGTCGCGGCAACTTCGCTTACGGGCACGGCCAGCGCGATGTGCCCCAGGGGGCCTGGTACGACCTCTGGCGCGAGCTGCCCGAGCCGATTCGCGACATGTTCGTCACCACCTTCACGGCGGGTGCCTGCGCGCCGAGCCGCCGCGCGACACTGCCGCAGTGGCATGCCGCCTTGACGACGTATCGTCAACAGCTGGAAGCCGGTGAGTGCCCCCGTGAACTTGCCAGACCCAGCGCGAAGCCGGATTCGCAGGTACTGCATGCCCGATGAGCTGAGCCACGCCGAACCCGAACGGCAGGAGGGGGGCTGGGCGGCCCTGGCCACGGCGGTGCCGGGGCTGGCGCACCTGGAGGCGGCCGCGCCGCTGCCCTGCCAGGACGCCGCCGCCGCTGTGGGGGGGCGACGCCCCGTTGCGATAGTGGCCGATGGCGCCGGCAGTTCGCCGGCCTCCGACCGTGGCGCCCAGGTCGTGGTCACGGCCCTGCGACGGCTGCTGGATACCCTGGAAGCCCAGGTGGGGCAGTTGCTGGATAGCGTGGCGCCCCCCGAGGCGGCGGACAACGAGGCGTTCACGCGGATGCTGGTCAAGCATGCCCAGGGCGTGCTGCAGGACCAGGCGACTGAGCAGCGACGCCCGGTTCGCGACCTGCGCTGTACCCTGCTGCTCGCCGTCGCGGGGCAGGCTCGGCTGCTGTGGCTCAAGGTCGGTGACGGCGCCCTCGTGGTGGAGCGGGCCGTGCCGGTCGAGGCCGGCGTGGATTCGAGCGAGCCCGGCCTGATGCCCGACCTGAGCACCCTGGGCGAGCCCGGCAAGGGCGAGTTCGCCAACCAGACCGTTTTCGTCGACGAGAAGCTGACGCCCGAGCAGGTGCAGTGGGGCAGCCTGGATATCGCGCGAGTGACCGGCGTGGCGGCCATGAGCGACGGTGCCGCCGAGAAGCTGGTCTCGCTTGACGGCGAGCGGGTGTCGGGCCAGCTCAGCCACTGGCTCGACGACCTGCGACGGGGCCGGCTGCGTCAACGCGACCTGGTCCGGCTCTTCTACAGCGATGCCTTCTGTCGCGGCACCAGCGGTGACGATCGCAGCATCGCCCTCGCCGCCCGGGACCTGCCGCCCCACGATATCGTCCAAACGTAGTGAGAACGTAGGGATTTCAGGAAGACTTGCAGCTGGCTGCGAGGATCACATCGTGCGTGCTGACAATCCAGTCCTTCCTTTCCCCAGCTCTCCAGCGTCGGGCGGCTTTGTACGTCACCGAACAGATAACCCTCTCGCCCTGTTTTATTCTGCGGACAGTTTCTGCGTCCGGCCATTTCCATGCCCTTCTTGTCGGCCTCGATGTCCACGCCATCCATTCAGCGATTCACCCCAATAGGCCCGATCACATGACACAGAAACCCAAGCTCATTAATCTCGCCCTTCAGGGCGGAGGTGCGCATGGCGCTTTCACGTGGGGGGTGCTGGACCGGATTCTTGAGGACGGGCGGCTGCAGATCGCCGGGATTTCGGGTACTTCGGCGGGAGCGATGAACGCGGTGGCGCTGGCCGATGGCTTTACCCGCGATGGCCCCGAAGGCGGGCGCGCGGCCCTCGAGCACTTCTGGCGACGCATGGGCGAGGGCGCGAAGAACAGCCCGCTGAAACGCACGCCCTACGACGTTCTGACGGGCCGCTGGGGGCTGCAGAACAACCTCATGTATCACGCCATGGATGCACTCTCCCGAGTGGCTTCGCCCTACCAGCTGAATCCCATGAATATCAATCCATTGCGTGATCTGGTGGAAAAGAGCATCGATTTCGACAGGGTGCGTCAGTGCACGGCGTTCAAACTGTACATTTCGGCCACTAACGTGGAGAGCGGCAATGTCAAGGTTTTCCCTCGCGAGGAGATAACGTTGGACATGTTGATGGCCTCGGCCTGTCTTCCGCATATCTATCAGGCGGTCGAGATCGACGGCGTGCCATATTGGGATGGCGGCTACATGGGTAATCCGTCGCTGTTTCCCTTTCACGGCGAGACCGGTACCGACGATATCGTGGTGATCCAGATCAATCCGATCGAGCGCAAGGGCGCGCCGAAGAGCTCCCAGGACATACAGAACCGGATGAACGAGATCAGTTTCAACAGCAGTCTGCTCAAGGAACTGCGCGGAATCGACTTCGTTGATCGGCTGATCCGTCAGGGCAAGCTATCGGCCGATGAATACCATCAGGTTCGGGTGCATGTCGTGGAAAACCAGGCGGAGCTGATACCGCTCGGCGCCTCATCGAAGATGAATGCCGAATGGAAGTTTCTCACCAAGCTTCGCGACCTCGGCCGTGACACCGCCACGCGCTGGCTGGAGGAAAATTTTTCCGCTATCGGTGAGCGTTCGAGTGTCGATCTTCGTCAGATTTTCCAAGGCATCGGCGCCCAGCACCAGGGTTAGGTTCGACAGCAAACGTAAGCATGAGGCTAACCGGCCATTCTGTGGGGCGTCGAGCACACATTCGGTGGCTGGGCACAGGCGTGCCACAATTGGTATCGAAAGCGAACCGATGACCGGTCATCGTGATGACGCCCAATAAAAAAACCGAGGCTTGGAAGCCTCGGCCTTTTCGAAGATGGTAGCGGGGACCGCTGAATTGGTATCGAAAGCGAACCGATGACCGGTCATCGTGATGACGCTCAATAAAAAAACCGAGGCTTGTGGCCTCGGTTTTTTCGAAGATGGTAGCGGGGACCGGATTTGAACCGATGACCTTCGGGTTATGAGCCCGACGAGCTACCAGACTGCTCCACCCCGCATCAACGTGGTGCGAATACTACTCCTTTTCTGCGCCATGTCAAGGGTGTGGTCGATGTTAGTGCACTTGCCGCTCAAGGGTCCATAATCACATTGGATGCTTGAAGGGGTGACCGTTCAAGTAGCATCCTGTTACGGCTGGCCTGCTGCTTCAGGTCAAGCCATTTTGCATAAGCATGCGCCATGATCAGGGAGGTGGAATATGACCCAAACAGCACCCGTTGCCTGGGTAACCGGCGGAACCGGTGGTATCGGCTCGGCGATATGCCGCGGCCTGGCCTCAGCGGGCTATCTAGTGGTCGCTGGGTATCATAATCCGGAGAAGGCGAAGACCTGGCTTGAAACCCAGAAGGCCGACGGTTTTGACAACATTGCCCTGTCGGGCGTCGACTTGACCAGCTTCGAAGCGTGTGAGGCCGGGATCAAGGAGATCGAGGAGAATTACGGTCCCGTGAGCGTATTGGTCAACTGTGCCGGGATCACCCGGGACGGCACCATGAAGAAGATGACCTCCGAGCAGTGGCACGAGGTCATCGACACCAACCTCAACAGCGTCTTCAATACTTGCCGTAGTGTCATCGGGAATATGCTCGACCAGAAATACGGCCGCATCATCAATATCTCCTCGATCAATGGCCGCAAGGGGCAGTTTGGCCAGGTCAACTACTCCGCCGCCAAGGCGGGCATGCATGGTCTCACCATGGCGCTGGCCCAGGAGACCGCCACCAAGGGGATTACCGTCAACACCGTGTCGCCGGGCTACATCGCCACCGACATGATCATGAAGATTCCGGAGAACGTGCGCGAGGCGATCCGCGAGACCATCCCGGTCAAGCGCTATGGCACGCCGGAAGAGATTGCACGGCTGGTCGTCTTCCTGGCGGACAAGGAGTCGGGTTTCATTACGGGAGCCAACATCGATATCAACGGTGGCCAGTTCATGGGCTGACACCATCTCGACAGTATGTCATTCGGCTGCGGGAGGCGATGCCTCCCGTTTGCGTGTCTGCGGGTGTGAATGCGTCGCCGTCGGCGGCGGTTCATCGGTCGCTCAGGGTGGGGGTAGGTGAGTCAGGCGTGTCAGCAGGGCATCGAGTTCACCGACTTCACGCGCCCACTGGTCCGGCGAGACCGGGCCGGTAGCCACCAGGTTGCGCAGCACGATACGCACTTCCTCGGCGCGGCTGAGTTCCCGGCTCAGCCCTTCGTTGAGCCGCTCGACCTGTATGGCCAGGCGCAATGGCTCGTCATGCTGGCTGACTCGCCCCATGGCCAGTAGCGACAGGTGGACGCGCAGCCGCGCCAGCTGCTCGGCCACGTCGGCGTCGGAGGGTGGGTGAAGGCGTGCCGCATTGCGCTGCTCATGGGCGGTACGCATGTCCTCCGGGAGGGAAATGCGGTCATCGATGGCCACGTTTTCGGCGGTACCCTGTTCGATCAGCCGGGCGTCGGCCTGCAGATGGGCATCGAGCAGGGGTCGATAGGCCTGCCAGTGCTGGATCTCCTCGGCCACGGCCAGGCGGTTGAGTCGCTCCCGGCGGGTACGCACGATACCGCTCCAGCGGCGTCGCATACCCTCCGTGCGCCGCCCTGAGGGTAGCGGCTCCAGGGCCGCCGCCTCATTGATGGCCTGCTCCAGCGTCGCGCTATCCGCATGACGGCTCGGCTGCCAGGCGTCCAGCCGATCGATCAGCGCCTGCATCTCCTCCAGGCGCTGGCGAGCTCGCTGAGAGCGATCGTCCCGCTGGGCTTCACGGACGGCGAAGATCTGGTCGCAGATCTCGCGAAATTCCCGCCACAGCGTCTGCTCCTCGCCACGCGGTGCACGGCCCAGGTCACGCCAGCGCTGCTGCAGCACCTTGGCCTCTTCGGCCCGGGCGGCTGCCGGCAGCTGGCGCTCGAGCAGGGCTCGGGCGTCGTCGATCAGTTTGCGCTTGGTATCGGCCACCTCCCGTGCCCGCTGGTCGATGAGGCCTTGCAGCGCGTAGCGGATACGCCCGAATCGCCGCCCGATGGCTTCCGACTGCTCCCTGGGCACCGGGGAGTGGCGACGCCACTCCTCCCGGGCGTGATCGCGGATGCGGCGCAGGGCATCCGGATCGGCGTCCGCGGCGGGGGCTTCCAGCAACGCTTCCAGTTGGTCGCAGAGTGCCGTGCGGGCTTCGAGGTTGCGGGTGCGCTCGGCGTTGAGCCGGTCGCGCCAGGGTGCCAGGCGTTCGTGGATACGGTCCGACGATGCGCGAAACTGTTCCGAGAGCTGGCGATTGGCGGCGGCATCGCCGAGCAGCTTCCAGTCGCGTACCAGCTGTCGGTGCCGACGGTCGAGCTCGGCCTCTGCCAGCGAGGTCTCCTCGGCCAGCCGGTCGATGGCCTGACAGAGCTGCTCACGCTTGGGGCCGGCAACGAAGCCGCGCCAGTCGCGCAGTTCGGCAAGCCTTGCCCCCAGGCGCTTGAGGGTGGCCCGGTGGGGGCGGAGCCTGTCGCCAGGGAGCGATTCGGCACGATGCCTGAGGCTTTGATGCAGGCGGCTGGCCCCCTTGAAGGCGCCCCGGTCCAGCAGCTGCTCCAGTTGAGCGAGATCGGCGGCGAACTGTTCCAGCCGTGCATTGAGGTCGCCCTCGGTGCTTTCGTCGCCGGCGAGTTCGCGGCGGGCCCGGTCGAGCAGCGGCGTGGGGGGCAGGGCTTCGGGCCACTGGCAGGCCTCGATGCTGGCCGCCAGGCGTGCCGGGTTCCGTTCCGCCAGGGCCGCCTCAAGCTCGGTCTGCTGCGAGATCAGCCGCTCCCAGGCGGTGAGGACGCGGTCATAGTCGGCCAGTACGGTGTCATAGCGCTGGCGCAGCACTTCATCGGTGACATGCAGGTCCGAGAGTGTCTGCCAGCGGTTGGCCAGCAGTAGCTTCTGTGAACGCAGGCTGGCGATATCCTGCTCGGTGAGAAGGTCCCCCCGGGGTAGGCTGGCAAGACTCTCTTCCAATGCTTCGAGCAGCGACTCGCGGGCCTCGGTCGCCAGCTCGCGGCGGCGATCCGCCTGGGCGTGGGCGTGCTCGCGTGCCTCATGGTCGGATATGACCTTGCGGCAGCGTTGGCAGGCGTCCTGGTAGCGGCGCTCCTGGCTGGCATCGGCAAGCCCCGACATCGACTCCCATTCCCGCGCCAGGTGACGGTACCGGCCGGCATAGAGTGGCTCCCAGGGGGCGCGACCGTGAGCTTCGAGCTTGGCCAGCAGGGTCTCGCGGTTCTCCCGCTCGGCGGCCAGGGAGGCGGCATCGGCTTTCAATCGGTTCAGGCGCTCCCTGGCCTGGCGCATGACCTGGCGGTCGCGGCGAGCCTTCTGGGCCAGGTGCTGCAGGCCGGTTTCGCTGGATACCCGGGCCGCCGCGGCATGCCGGACGGCGGCGATACCGTTCTCGCAGGCCTGGTGGATGAGGTCCTCTTCCGCGTCGAGGCGCGCCAGGGCAGCCAGCCTCAGCTGCTGGTTGTCGCCTTGCAGGGCGATGGCGGAGAGCAGGCCGCGGTCGTCGATGCTTTCCAGCAGTTGCAGGCGCCGCGCCAGCGCCACGCCGCCGGTCTTGCCGGTCAGCACCTCGATCAGGCGGCGATGCAGTTCGGGGGCGTACGGCTGTTCACCGAGCAGGTGAAGCAGGGTGTCGGGCTCATCGATCCGTTCCAGCGCCGCCAGGCGCACCTGTGGATCGCCGTCGAGGCAGAGGCGCTCCAACGCCTGTCGCTGATCCGGGCGCGTGGGGTCGAGCTTGTCGACGGCCTGGCGTCGGACCTGGGCGTTGTGGTGTTGCCAGCGAGGGGCAAAAAGGCGTCGAAGGAATCCGGGCATGGGCTATCCTGAGCGTGAAATGCGCAAGGCTCAGTGCCTGCGCAAGCCGTATTATTGCTATCGTGTCGGCATCTTTCGTCTAATGTATGTATCTAAGCACGCGCCGCGGCTGGGGAAAAGCCTAACTCCGCCGGGTGTGGCCAATCTGCGACTCTGTCATCCCGGGCCGGCTGGCCGTATGATCAGTTGCAGGGGCGCAGGGAGTCGCTTAGGTTTAGACCCACGACCCGACAACACCCGAGTGGAGTCCGGCAATGAGCCTCAAAGTGGACAGGGCAAGCATGGCTTTTACCTTCAAGGGGGGCATGCTGCCAATGACGGTCATGGAACTGGCCAGCGCAGATCCGGAACGCATCCGAGAACAGCTTTCCGGCAAGCTCAGTCAGTCACCCGCCTTCTTTCAGCATACCCCCGTGGTTCTCAGTGTAGAGAAGCTCGATGAGCCTCACCTGGCACTGGAGCGCATCTGTGCCGTATGCCGGGCCCACAAGCTGCTTCCGGTGGCGGTGCGCGGCGGCTCCGACCCGGTGAAGCAATCGGCCTGGGCGCTGGGGCTGGGCTGGTTTCCGCCCAACGACGGCGCCCGTGCCCGCACGCTGGAAGGCGTGTCCACGGTCGAGCCGTCGCCCGCCGTGCCGGAAGCTTCGCCGGAGCCGGCCAGCACGGCCAGCGGCGGCCGTATCTATCGGGGCACGGTGCGCTCGGGGCAACAGGTGACCGCCCCGGATGGCGACCTGGTGGTGATCGGTGCCGTCAATGCCGGTGCCGAGGTGCTCGCCGCGGGCAGCGTGCATGTCTATGGGGCACTGCGCGGCCGGGCCCTGGCCGGTATTCATGGCGATACCATGGCCGGCATCTTCTGTCGCGAACTGCGCGCCGAACTGCTGTCGGTTGCCGGCAACTACAAGCGCCTGGAAGATATCGACCCCCAACTGCTGGGGACCTCGGTCCAGGTCAAGCTCTGCGACGCCCAGCTGGGGATTACCTCGCTCAGCTGACCGACATGACTTCACCTCACATGACGCACCTTTATGACTTCACCGTTATCCATAGGAAAGCACAACTTGGCCAAGATCATCGTAGTGACCTCAGGCAAGGGGGGGGTCGGCAAGACAACCAGCGCAGCGGCCATCGCTACCGGCCTGGCTCTGCGAGGCAACAAGACCGTCGTCATCGATTTCGACGTGGGGCTGCGTAATCTGGACCTGATCATGGGCTGTGAGCGTCGTGTGGTATACGACCTGGTCAACGTGATCCAGGGGGAGGCAGGGCTCAATCAGGCACTGATTCGCGACAAGCGCGTCGATAACCTGCATATCCTGCCGGCCTCACAGACCCGGGACAAGGACGCCCTGACGTCCGAAGGGGTGGAGAAGATTCTCGAGACCCTGAGCAAGGATTTCGACTATATCCTCTGCGACTCGCCTGCCGGCATCGAGCGGGGCGCTCAGCTGGCCATGTACTATGCCGACGAAGCGATCGTGGTGACCAACCCCGAGGTGTCATCGGTACGCGACTCCGATCGTATCCTGGGGCTGCTGGCATCGAAGACCCGCCGGGCCGAGCGCGGTGAGGATCCGATCAAGGAGCATCTGCTGATCACCCGCTACAATGCGGCCCGAGTCGACGATGGTGACATGCTCAACCTCGACGATATCCGCGAGATCCTGGCCATTGACCTGCTCGGCCTGATCCCGGAGTCGGAAGCGGTGCTGCGTGCCTCCAACCAGGGGGTACCGGTCACCCATGATGACAACAGCGATGCGGGTCAGGCCTATGCCGATACCGTCTCGCGTCTTCTCGGTGAGGAGGTGCCGCTGCGCTTCCACGAAACCCAGAAGAAGAGTCTGCTGAGCCGCATGTTCGGAGGAGGTCGCCGGTGAAGTTGCTTGAATTCCTGAAGCGCGAACGCAAGAAGTCCGCGTCGGTCGCCAAGGAGCGGCTGCAGATCATCGTGGCCCATCAGCGCAGCCAGCGCGGCCAGCCGGATTACATGCCGATGCTGGAGAGGGAGCTGCTGGAGGTGATACGGCGCTATGTCCAGGTGGATGACGATGCCATCAATATCAGCCTGGACAGCGAAGACAACTGCTCGGTGCTGGAGCTCAACGTCACGCTGCCGCGCAGTTCGTAGCCGAGCCCTTTGGCTGCATGGCTGGGCCGCCGGATTGACGCGATGGGCTGAGGCGTTGGCAAGGCTATGCTAGGCTGTGCCACTCAGCGACGCAGAGTCAGGAGACACCGCGCCCATGGCGAAGCCCGATGCCGCCCCGATGACCTTTCTGTGGCACGACTACGAGACCTTCGGCGCCGACCCGCGTCGCGACCGACCCTCGCAGTTCGCCGCCATTCGCACCGATGCCGACTTCAACGAGATCGGCGAGCCCGTCGAACTCTTCTGCAAGCCCGCCGACGACTACCTGCCGCACCCTCAGGCCTGCCTGATCACCGGCATCACGCCGCAGCAGGCGCGCCGTCGCGGGTTGCCGGAAGCCGAGTTCGCCGGACGCGTCCATGCACTCATGAGCGAGCCCGGCACCTGTGCCCTGGGCTACAACAGCCTGCGTTTCGACGACGAGATCAGCCGCTGCCTCTTCTATCGCAACCTGCTCGACCCCTACTCCCGGGAGTGGCAGAACGGCAATTCCCGCTGGGACCTGATCGATGCCGTGCGTGCCTTCCACGCCCTGCGCCCGGCCGGTATCGAGTGGCCGCGTCGCGAGGATGGTAGCCCCAGCTTCCGGCTCGAGGATCTGACCGCTGCCAATGGCATCGCCCACGAAGGCGCCCATGATGCCGTCGCCGACGTGCGTGCCACCATTGCCCTGGCGAAGCTGCTCAGAGGCTGCAATCCGCGTCTCTTCGATCACCTGCTCGAGCTGCGCAAAAAGCGTGAAGTGGCGCGTCGTCTCGACGTGCCCGGCCGCAAGCCGGTGCTGCACATCTCGCGCCGCTACCCGGCGAGCCGCGGCTGCAGCGCACTGGTGATTCCGCTTGCCGAACACCCCACCAACCCCAATGGGGTGATCGTCTACGACCTCTCTGTCGACCCGGAGCCGCTGCTGACCCTGAGCGCCGAGCAGATTCGTCAGCGCATCTTCGTCAGCAACGACGACCTGGCCGAGGGCGAGGAGCGTATCCCACTCAAGGTGATCCACATCAACCGCAGCCCGGTGATCCTGCCGGCGTCGGCCTTGAAGGATGTGGAGGGCCCCCGGCAGGGCGAGTATGGCGATATCGTCGAGCGACTGGGGCTGGACCTGGCCGCTTGCCGTGCACACTGGAAGCGCCTGGCCGGTAGCGTCGATGCGGCGAGCAAGGCCGTGGAGGCCTTCGCCGCTCCCCCTCCCGAGGGGCCCCGTGATCCGGACCTGATGCTCTACTCCGGCGGCTTCTTCTCGCCAGCCGATCGCCAGCAGATGCAGCGAGTGCGCGATACCGCGCCCTGGGACCTGGTGGATGCCCGCTTCGCCTTCCAGGACCCGCGGCTCGAGGAGATGCTGTTCCGCTATCGAGCCCGCAGCTATCCGGAAACCCTGTCCAGTGACGAGCTGGTTCGCTGGGAAGCCTTCCGTTGGGAGCGGATGAATGACGCCGCGGTGGCCGGCTTCACCCTGAAGGACTTCGCCCGGGAGATCGAACGGCTCAACCAGGTGGCGCTGAGCGATCGCGACCGCCAGGTGCTGGAGGAGCTGGTGATGCATGTGGAGGCGATGATGCCGCCCCAGGCCTTCGATTAGGAGCCTGTCGGACTTAACGCTGATCTACTGCGAGATCCGGTCTTTCGGCCAATTTCATTCGATCTGATTCGTTAAATAGCGGGCTATTCGCCTCATCAGATCGATAAACTTGTCTCGAAATCCAAATCTCTCGTGACGATCGGTCAAATCCGACAGGCTCCTAGCCTTGTCCGATAACGGGTCGAAACCAGAAGCATGAAGCACCAGCGCCCGGCCATTGGCCGGGCGCTGTCGTTGAGGTGCTGTCGTTGAGGCGATGATTGGATGCCGACAGGGTCAGTCGTCGGCCTCGGGCATGGGTGCGAGATGTTGCGTCAGGCCGGCTACGTCACTGGGCTCGTCGCCCGGGTCGTAGCTGACGGTGGCGGTGGCGGATTCGCGCAGCTCCGGCCAGGCCTGGCGCAGCTCATCGGCGCTGACGTCGAGTACCCGTGCGGCCAGGCGCTCTCGGCGGTCGAAGTCGGTGTCGCCATAGGAGAGGGCGCGCCAGAGCCGGTTGGTGCGGCCGGAGAGGCTGGTATCGCGCTGCAGCAGATTGTCATGGACCGCCTGACGGTACGCCGCCAGCTCGTCGTCCTCCAGCGCGCCCAGTCGCTCGCCGAAGGCGTCCAGGAAGGCGTCGATATGAGCCAGGATCTCGTCGCTGGGGGTGTCCGGCGACTGCACCAGCAGGCTGAGGCCCGGCGCGTCGAGCAGCGGTGAGTAACCGGCGTTGACCACGTAGCCGAGCTGTTCCTCGGTGCGCAGGCGCTGGTAGAAGGGGGTGTCGATCACCTGGCCGAGCACGGCGAGGCGCGCCTGGCTCGTGAGCGAGCGGTCGCTGCCCTGCAGATAGCGCAGCACCAGTGACTCCTCCCGCGATGTGACCGGGTGCAGCGGCGGCAGGTCTTCCACGATGCGCAGCGGTGTCAGGTCGGGAATCGCCTCCTTCGGCGCTCGAGGCTGCAGCATCTCGGCCATCAGACGCCCCTCCCGAATAGCCAGCTCCTCGTCGAGGTTGCCCACGGCCAGGGCTTCCATGTGCAGGTTGGAGAGAAAGGCGTCGCGGAAGTCGCGCAGCGCCTGGACATCCAGGTTCCGGCTGGCCTCCAGCAGGTCGTTGGTGGGCCACTGGGGGCGCACCAGGGCTTCGGTCAGCGTGCGGTGGGCCTGGCGGAAGAGGGCGGCCTGGGGGGCGTTGCGCCACTCCCGCAGCAGGCGATAGCGTGCACGCTCGAAGCTGGCCTCGTCGATCTCGCCCTGCTGGAGCTGGGTGAGGGTGCGCTGCATGACGCGGTCCTGGCGGTCGCGCCAGCCGGAAAAGGAGAGGGTGATGCCGCGAGCATGGGCATAGGCTTCGGCATGGTGGCCGGCCAGGCGAGCCGGGTAGAAGTCCTCGTTGAGGCTGTCGTCCAACCACCCCGCCAGCAGATGTGCCAGGGCCGCTTGCCGCGGGTCCGCGTTGGCATCCGGGTGCTGCAGGCTGATGCGCCACTCCACTTTCGGGGTGTTGAAGGAGGCGTCCGCCATGTGCCAGAGGGCGAAGCTCGGCTCGTCCAGCAGTTGGAAGGGTCGCTCATGCTGCTCGACGAGCAGCGTCAGGTCCTCGGCGATGAAAGGGTTGGGCTCGGGCAGGGCCAGGCCAGCCAGGGGGGCCGCCGTGGCCGGCCCGGCATCGCTGGCGTCGCGCCAGGGGGCATTGAACCAGGGCGAGATCTGCTCGCCTTCGACATCCGGGGCGCTGTAGAGCCGCAGCAGCCGGTCGGGGCGCAGGCCGTCGAGGTACTGCATGACCAGCTCCCGGTCGAAACCGTCCATGCGATAGGCGGCATACTGCACGTCCTCCACCGGGAAGCGGGCCAGGTTCATGGCCAGGCGCATGGCGCCCTGCAGCGGCGAGCCATGCTGCTGGAAGCGGAACTGCTGCTCGGCAAGCCTGGCCTGCTCGTCGTAGCGCCACTCGTCGAGGCCCGACTCGCGGATCTGGTCGATGGCGGCGAACAGGGTGGCCTCGATCTCGTCGAGTCGTTCGGCCCCGGCAGGCGTCAGGCTGATGCTGACGGTGAACAGGGCGTCGCGCTCGTCGCTGCGGCCGACGCCGGCGGAGAGCCCGTCGGCCAGCCCGGCCTCGCGCAGCACCGCCAGCAGGCTGCCCTCCCCCTCGTGGCCCAGCAGGTGGGCCAGGTAGTCGGCGGGCTTGTGTGTGTAGTGCTGGATCGGGTCGGGGACCGGGAACATGAAGCGCACGTGGCGGCTGTCCCGAACCGACTGCATCTCCAGTCGCCGCGGCAGGCTATCTTCCAGCACCAGCGGCTCCTCGATCACCGGCCGTTCCAGGCCCCGGTCGGCGATATCGGCAAAGCGATCAATGACCATGGTCTCGAGCTCGTCCAGCGAGTGCGGGGCGACCAGGGCCAGGTGCATGACGTTGGCGTCGTAGTAGCGCTCGTAGAAGTCGATCACCCGCTGACGCAGCGATGCTTCGCCTTCGGGCGGGTCGAGTGTCTCGCGGCTGCCGACCGAGAACCCGACAGTGGGGTTGTCGGGGTTGAGCACCTGGTTGAGCACATCCATTTCGCGTCGTCCATCGTCGCGGATGCGAGCCATGTACTCCGAGTGCACGATATTGCGTTCACTCTCCAGCTGGTCGGGATTGAACAGCGGCGTCAGGAAGAATTGGCTGAAACGATCCAATGCCCCGTTCAGGGCCTCTGGCTCGATGTCGAAGAAGTAGTTGGTGTCCTGGGGCGCGGTGAAGGCGTTGTGGCTGCCGCCATGGCGACGCAGATAGCCCTGGTAGGCATCCGCTTCGGGAAAGGGCTCGGTGCCGAGGAACAGCATGTGTTCCAGGAAGTGGGCCAGCCCGTCCAGGTCGTCGGGGTCCTGGGCGCTGCCCACGCCCACGTTCATCGAGGCGGCCGCCCGGTCGGCGTCGGGGTCGCTCACCAGCAGGGCGGTGAGGCCGTTCTCCAGCGTCAATACCCGGTAGTCCCGCGTATCGTGAGGGCTGACCCGGGGGGTGACGACGTCATTGATGGCGGCTTCGGCGCTCTGCTCGGCGGTCTGGGCAGCGACGGCAGTCGACAATAGCGCGCCGGTCAGCAGCAGCCCGGCAAGCGGAATTGGCCAGTGCCGTGGGTCCTGGCGGAGGGTAACAAGACTGGACATCATATCTCCTGGTCACTCCAGCGCAGCATGGGCCCGGTGGGATGCGCGCAGGCTGGGTCCTGGTTCTTGGGATCGTTCACTCGTCTAGATACCGGAAAAGCGCCCAACAGTTCCCCAGGGGCGGGACGCAGCAGGGCCTTGGCTGTCGGAAGTGGCGTCTGCGGGTCGAGCCAGCAGGCGGCATCATCGGCGGCGATCACTGCCGGTAGCCTGTCGCTGAGTGGCGCCAGAGGAGCGCCCGCAGGCACGGTGATCAGTGCCATGGAGTCGGCATGTTCGCTGAGACTGGTGTGGTAGCGACACCATACTCCGGCCAGCAGCAGGGGGCCACGGTCGACCCGAGTGATCAGGAAGGGCTGCTTGAAACGCGGCTGAGGCTTCCAGACGTAGACGCCACCCACCGGGATCAGGCTGCGTCGCGCGGCAAAGGCTTCGCGGAACATGCGGCGCGACTCCAGCGATTCGGCACGCGCGCAGTGAGGGGCATGGTCGAGTACGGTCAACCACGGTGGCGTCAGGCCCCAGAAGACCGGCGACAGTCGGGCGACGCCGCCCTCGAGGCGAATCTGCGATACCGGCCGTCGCGGTGACAGGTTGGCCGCGGTGATCAGTGGGGCGTCATGGCACAGGTCCGGCAGCAGTCGAGCGAGATCGAGGGGGGGAATGAACAGTCGACCGGCCATGGTTTCTCCGCGAGTCGGGGCAATCAGGGTAGCCAAGTCGAACGGGACTGAAAAGGGCTTGACGCGTAATGGTCGAAAACAGTGTTCGATGTGCGCTATCCTAAGTCATGCAAGGCATGGCAGGCGCCGCGCCATGCTTACGAGTCGATCACCGCCCCGCGAGGAATTCATGGCCCGTCCCCGACAGCATGCGCCCGAGGCGCTACATGCCCAAGTCATGGCGGCAAGCGATGCCTGGCTGCAGGGCAACCCCGTACATACGCTGTCGCTGCGCGCCCTGGCGCGTGAGGTTGGCTGTGCGCCGAGCACCCTGCTCAAGCTCTACGGCAGCTTCGGCAACCTGCTGCAGCATGTGAACATCGAGACCCTGGCGCGTCTGCGCACGGTGATCGAACCCTTGACCGAGGGTGCTTCTCCCGAGCGGCAGCTCAACGCCCTGGCGCTTGCCTACTGGCAGTTCGCCCAGCGCGAGCCCTATCGCTGGCAGCTGCTGTTCGACTACCCGCTGGCCCAGGAGGGCGAGCTTGACCAGCGTCAGTCCGACATGATCGAGGCCCTTTTCCTGCGGGTCGAGGCGAGTCTCAAGGAGTACCAGCCGGCACTGGGCGACCTGGAGGCGCGGCGGCTGGGGCGCACCCTGTGGGGCAGCGTTCACGGCCTGGTGCAGCTTGGCCTCAATGAGCGGCTGGGCTACTGGCAGGGGCAGCAGCTCGAGGTCGGCGAACTGCTCGACCAGTTGCTGGTCACTATCCTTGCCGGCCTCAAGAACAGGCCCGATATCGCGTGAACCTGGCCTTCCTGGGGCTCTTCGGCACCCTGATGGCGGCGGGTGCCTGGCGTGTCGCCCGCGCGCCACGACCGGTCATTCGACGGTTGATCTATCTGCTCATCCACAGCCTCTATCGCCTGCGCTTCCGCGGCCTGCACTTCATACCGGCCAAGGGGCCGGCGGTGGTGGTCTGCAATCACGTCAGCTTCATGGATGCGCTGGTGGTCGGCGGTGCCAGTCCCCGGCCGCTGCGCTTCCTCATGGACAGGCCGATCTACGATTCTCCCTGGCTCAACTGGCTGTTCCGTCTGGTGGGGGCGATACCGGTGGACTCCGACCGGCATGATCCCGGCAGCGTGCGTCGCGCGCTGGAAGAGGTCAGCCGGGCGCTGCGCAACGGCGAAGTCGTGATGCTGTTTCCCGAAGGCCGGCTG
Source organism: Halomonas alkalisoli (assembly GCF_021412585.1). Classification (GTDB taxonomy): domain Bacteria; phylum Pseudomonadota; class Gammaproteobacteria; order Pseudomonadales; family Halomonadaceae; genus Halomonas; species Halomonas alkalisoli. Next base: position 30,355 of record NZ_JAKCMI010000027.1, read on the forward strand.
ACGCCGGACGGCGAGGTGCACGCCTTTCGCCGCGGGCTGGAGACGATCCTGGCGCGGGATCCGGTGCCGGTGATTCCGGCGGGCCTGGCGGGTCTCTGGGGCTCCTGGACGTCCCACTGCGATGGGCCGGCCCTGTCCAAGCGTCCCCGGCGCTTCCGCGCCCGTGTGGCGCTCTACTTCGGCGAGCCGGTGGCACCCCGCCTGGCTCGGCGCGACAGGATGGAAGCCCGAGTGCGGGCGCTCAAGGCCGAGGCCGATGGCTGGGCCTGCCCGGTCAGGAAGCGGTAGTCCCCCGGCGAGGATGGATCACTCCTGGCGCAGGCGGGCAGTCCGTGATGGCTGCGGCCAGCAGCGTGCCGCGGTGATCAGGTTGTCTTGCACGTCGAGTATCTCCATGCGGATGTTGCCGATCTGAAGGCAGGCGGGGCCATCGGGGAAGGATTCCAGGTGCTCCAGGATCAGGCCGTTCAAGGTCTTGGGCCCGTCGGTGGGCAGCTGCCAGCCCAGCATCCGGTTGATGTCGCGAATGTTGGCCGTGCCGTCGATGACATTGCTGCCGTCATCCTGGCGATGGATGTCCTGGTCCTGGCCCGCCACGTCGGTGGTGAATTCGCCGACGATCTCCTCGAGGATGTCCTCCAGCGTCACCAGTCCTTCCACATCGCCATACTCGTCCACCACGATGCCGATCCGTCGTTTCTGCTTCTGGAAGTTGAGCAGCTGCGTGTGCAGTGGGGTCGATTCGGGAATGAAGTAGGGTTCTCGCGCTTCCTGGACGATGGAGGCCTTGGTCACCTCATCCCGGGACAGGAAGCGCGCGGCATTGCGCAGATGCAGCATGCCGATGATGTTGTTGATGTCGCCCTTGTAAATGGGCAGGCGCGTATGCTGGCTGGTGCGGATCTGGGTCAGGATCGCCGGTAGCTCGTCGTCCAGGTCGATCCCCACCACCTCGTGGCGCGGCACCATGATGTCGTTTACTGTCACGTTCTCCAGGTCGAGAATCGACAGCAGCATGGCCTGGTGGCGGTGGGGGATCAGGGTGCCCGCCTCGTGTACAACGGTGCGAAGCTCGTCGCGGGTCAAGCTCTCGCCGCCACCCTCGATGCTCTTGACCCCCAGCAGCTTGAGCAGGTTGTTGGAGATGACGTTGACCAGCCAGACCAGCGGATAGAGGATCTTTAGCAGCGGTTCCAGTATCAGCGAGGTGGGGTAGGCGATGCGTTCGGGTTTGATGGCGGCATAGGTCTTGGGGGTGACCTCGGCAAAGATCAGGATCACGATGGTGAGGACCAGGGGGGCGATGGCGGGGCCGGTGACATCACCGAAGAAGTGAATGGCAAGCACCGTGGAGATGGCGGCGGCCAGGTTGTTGACCAGGTTGTTGCCGATCAGAATGACGCCAATGAGCCGGTCCGGGCGGGCGAGCAGGCGCATCACGCGGCGGGCACGGCTGTCGCCGCTGTTGGCCTGGTGGTTCAGCCGGTAGCGGTTGATCGACATCATGCCGGTCTCGGAACTGGAGAAGAAGGCAGAAAGACAGATAAGTAGGAAAAGCAGGCCGAACAGCAATCCCAAAGGGAAGTCGTCGCTCAAGTCGAAGGGTCCTCGCAGACGTGTCAGCCACGTTTTTAGGGATTCGGCCCGTCAGTGTCAAGGCGACTTCCGCCTGGCAGGCAATTATGTGCGTTGCAGGATGACCTCCAGCACGAACTTGCTACCGAAATAGGCCAGCAACAGCACCGAGTAGCCACCCAGCGTCCAGCGCACGGCTCGCATGCCGCGCCAACCCAGGACATGATGGCTGATCAAGAGAATGGCAAAGATCACCCAGGCGGCCAGCGACAGGATCGTCTTGTGCGCCAGGTGATGGGCGAACATGCTCTCGACGAAAATGAAGCCGCTGACGATCGACAGGGTCAGCAGGATCATGCCGGCCCAGATCAGCTCGAAGAGCACCCGTTCCATGGTGGTCAATGGCGGCAATACCTGCACCACGCCGCGGGTGTGGTGGTGGCGCAGCGCCTGGTTCTGCAGGCCCAGCAGCACCGCCTGGAAGGCGGCGATGGCCAGCACGGCGAAGGCCAGCGCCGAGCTGATGGCATGCAGGGCGATGCCCGGTGTCATGCCGCCGGTGCGTTCGGGGCTGGGCAAACCGACCGCCAGCAGCAGGGCCAGGCCGGACAGGGGAAAGAGTCCCACCGCCACGTTGAGTACCGGCTTGGCCAGGCTCACCGCCAGCAGCAGGACCACCATGATCGCTGTCAGGAATACCGCGCTGGTCGACAGGCCCGGCAGCAGGCCGGGGGTCTGATCGATCAGCTTGAGCGCGACGGGCAGGTGGAAGAGCAGGCCCAGCAGGCCGAGGGTACGGACCAGTGCGGGGCGCTGCGGTACGCGCCGCAGCAGGGTGAGTCCCTGCCAGGAGGCAGCACCCAGATAGAGGATGAGGGCCATGATAGCCAGAGGAAGCGCCTGCATCAGTTGTCATCCGTGCGCCGTCGGCGGCGTCAATGCATCTCGAAGGTGGAAAAGGTCTATGCCGACGTCACTATACCCAATCCGCGCAGCGCCGCACAGCCATGGCGTCTGGCTCCATGGAGACTGGCGGCCACAAGGCGTATAATTCGTCGTCAATAACTCTCAACCGCTATTTTCAACGACTGTTTTACAGTATCGCGGGCAATGCGGGATGCCTGGTGAGCGTGGCCGATCGTCGCACGAGGGGATTCACAGCGACGGCCGGGCGGGCTGCCAGCCCTGCCAGTATCGTAGCCGGAGTGGTCCATGTTCCAGAATCTCAGCGAGCGGCTGTCGCAGACGCTCAAGTCCATCAAGGGTCAGGCGCGCCTGACCGAGGACAATATCAAGGACACCCTGCGCGAAGTGCGCCGTGCCCTGCTCGAGGCCGACGTCGCCCTGCCGGTGGTCAAGGACTTCATCGAGCGCGTGCGCGAGCGGGCCGTGGGGCAGGAGGTGTCGAAGAGCCTCTCCCCGGGGCAGCAGTTCGTCAAGATCGTCCAGCAGGAGCTGGAAGCGACCATGGGCGAGGCCAACGAAGGGCTCTCGCTCAAGGGGTCGCCTGCCGTCGTCCTGATGGCCGGCCTGCAGGGCGCGGGCAAGACCACCTCGGTGGCCAAGCTGGCGCGCTATCTCAGGGAGCGCGAGAAGAAGAAGGTGCTGGTGGTCTCCGCCGATGTCTACCGTCCGGCGGCCATCGACCAGCTCGAGACGCTGGCCTCCGAGGTGGGGGTCGACTTCTTCCCGTCCCGCTCCGACCAGAAGCCGGTGGCCATCGCCGAGGCGGCGCTCAGGCACGCCAAGATCCAGTTCCACGACGTGGTGATCGTCGATACCGCCGGTCGGCTGGCCATCGACGAGGCGATGATGGCCGAGATCGCCGAGCTGCACCGGGTCTGCCAGCCGCAGGAAACCCTGTTCGTGGTCGATGCCATGACGGGTCAGGATGCGGCCAATACGGCGAAGGCGTTTCACGAGGCGCTGCCGCTGACCGGGGTGATCCTGACCAAGGCCGATGGCGACGCCCGAGGCGGTGCCGCGCTGTCGGTGCGCCACATCACCGGGAAGCCGATCAAGTTCATGGGCGTGGGCGAGAAGGTCGACGCCCTGGAGCCCTTTCACCCGGATCGGGTGGCCTCGCGCATCCTCGGCATGGGCGACGTGCTGTCGCTGATCGAGGAGGCCGAGCGCACCGTCGACAAGGACAAGGCCGAGCGGCTGGCCAAGAAGGTCAAGAAGGGAGACGGTTTCGATCTCGAGGACTTCCGCGACCAGCTCCAGCAGCTCAAGAAGATGGGTGGCATGGGGGGGCTGCTCGGCAAGCTCCCCGGCATGGGCCAGATGGCCGAGATGGCCCAGGGGCCCGGGCCGGAGAAGGAGCTGGGCAAGCTGGAGGCCCTGATCAACTCCATGACGCCAAAGGAGCGCCAGCGTCCCGAGATCATCAACGGCTCGCGCAAGCGGCGTATCGCCGCCGGTGCCGGGCTGCAGGTGCCCGACCTCAACCGCCTGCTCAAGCAGCACAAGCAGATGCAGAAGATGATGAAGAAGGCGGGCAAGAAGGGCGGCATGCAGAAGATGATGCGCGGAATGTCCGGCATGATGGGCGGTGGCGGTCCCGGTGGCCCAGGCGGTATGGGCGGTCCCGGTGGCATGGGCGGCCCGGGCGGTTTTCCCCGCCGCTGAGGCGGCGTCGGCCACGGGGGAGCAAAAGGATTGTCGGTCGGGCTTTCCAAGCCGGGCTGATTTCCGTAGAATGCTGCGTCTTCATGGCAGGACCGGGCATCTGTCCGGCTGCACGCTTGATAAGCAACAGTGACCGAATGACGCGGAGGTGGGTTCATGGCCCGCTTTCCGAGCAGGATGTCGACGCTTCCGGCCGTTAGCCGGAGTCGGCACGCATCGGTATTAAACGTAACCTCAACTGAAGGACAGTTAACGCCATGGTTACCATTCGTCTGGCACGTGGTGGCGCCAAGAAGCGTCCCTTCTATCACCTGACCGTGACCGATTCGCGCAACGCTCGCGATGGCCGCTTCATCGAGCGTCTGGGTTTCTTCAACCCGATCGCCCGTGGCGGTGAAGAGCGTCTTCGCGTCAACCTGGACCGCGTCACCCACTGGCAGAGCCAGGGTGCCCAGCTGTCCGATCGCGTGGCCGAGCTGGTCAAGGAAGCCCGTAAGCAGGCCTGAGCCTGTCGCTTTCCGGTGACGTCATGAGTGAGCAAGCCGAACGCATCGAGTTGGATGACCATGTGGTGCTGGGCAAGCTGACCAGTCCCTATGGCGTCAAGGGGTGGCTCAAGGTCTACTCCCATACGAGCCCGATGGACGGCATCCTGGAGTACCCCGAGTGGGTGCTGCGGCAGGGCACTGCCCTGACCCGTCATCGCCTGTTGCAGGGTCGTCGACACGGCAAGGGCCTGGTCGCGATGCTGGAGGGCGTCGACGGTCGTGAGGCCGCGGAAGCCATGGCCGGTGCCGAGATCCTGCTGCCCAAGTCGGCGCTGCCCGGCCTGCCCCGCGGCGACTATTACTGGCATCAGCTGGAAGGGTTGCTGGTAGTGACCCGCGAAGGCGAGGTGCTGGGGCGCGTCAGCTACCTGTTCGAGACCGGGGCCAACGATGTGCTGGTGGTCAAGGGCGACCCGGAAGGGGAGCCGGCTGCCATCGACGATCGCGAACGCCTGCTGCCCTATCTGCCCGACGAGGTGATCGTCGAGGTGGACCTGGCGGCCGCCACCATGACCGTGGACTGGGATTCGGCATTTTGACGGCCGAAGCCACTTCCCGGGTCTCGGCGATGTGGGTTGGCGTGGTGTCGCTGTTTCCCGAGATGTTCGACGCCATCACCCAGCATGGCGTGACGGGACGGGCGGTCAGCCAGGGGCGTGTGGCGCTGGAGTTCTACAATCCACGCGACTATGCCACCGACCGACATCGCACCGTGGATGATCGTCCCTACGGCGGCGGCCCTGGCATGCTGATGAAGGTCGACACGCTGCGTGCGGCCATTCATGCCGCCCGCGAGCGGGCCGTCGCGGCAACTGGGCAGCGGCCCCGGGTGATCTACCTGTCGCCCCAGGGGCGCCGGCTGGATCAGCAGGGGGCTCGCGAACTGGCCTCGGGTCCACCGCTGGTGGTGGTGGCCGGGCGCTACGAAGGGATCGATGAGCGCGTGGTGGAAAGCGACATCGATGAAGAGTGGTCGATCGGCGACTATGTGCTCAGTGGCGGTGAGCTGCCGGCCATGGTGCTGATCGATACCGCGGCAAGGCTGGTCCCCGGCGTGCTGGGGCATCAGGACTCCGCGGTAGAGGACTCCTTCAACGAGGGACTGCTGGACTGCCCGCACTACACACGCCCGGAAGTGATCGATGGGCGGCGGGTGCCGGATGTGCTGCTCAGCGGGCATCACGGCGAGATCCGGCGCTGGCGGCTCAAGCAGTCGCTGGGGCGGACCTGGCTGAGGCGGCCCGACCTGCTCGAGGGCAGGACGTTGAGCCACGAGCAGCAGGCGCTGCTCGAGGAGTTCATCGAAGAATACGCCGGCAAGGCGGAGGTGCAGGACGCTGACTCGCATTGAGCTCGCGGACTTGCGTCACCCATCATCTCCCGCGCTCTCGAATCAGGTTCGAGCGCCGGGATCACGCACCGCCCTTGTACTTGTAATGAGCGCGGTGCCGAACATTGAGGAGTTTACGTCATGAGTAGCAAGAACAAGGTGATCCAGGCGCTCGAAAACGAGCAGATGAGCAAGCAGGTGCCGGACTTCGCCCCGGGCGACACCATCGTCGTGCAGGTCAAGGTCAAGGAAGGCAGCCGTGAGCGTCTCCAGGCCTTCGAAGGCGTGGTGATCGGCAAGCGCAACCGCGGCCTGAACTCCGCCTTCACCGTGCGCAAGATCTCTCACGGTGTCGGCGTCGAGCGTACCTTCCAGACCTACAGCCCGCTGGTCGACTCCATCAGCGTCAAGCGTCGCGGCGACGTGCGTCAGGCCAAGCTCTACTACCTCCGTGATCGTAGCGGCAAGTCCGCCCGCATCAAGGAAAAGCTGGGCTGAGCCGGGAGCCTGGACGATTGGTCAAATCCGACAGACTCCTGGCCGGCTGAAGGCGCACCCGCGGGTGCGCCATCTACGAAACCCCGTCACCGCTTGCGCGGGGCGGGGTTTCGTCGCACTAGGCAGTTTTCTGACAGCGCCTAGGGCCAAGGTCCGGCAGCGCCGAGGAGTACCTGCATGTCGCACGTCGATGAATCCCATCTCCTGATCGACACCTTTCTCGATGCGCTGTGGCTGGAGCGCGGAGCGAGCGACCACACGCTGACGGCATACCGTCATGACCTGGTGGCCTGGGTCATGCGCCTGGAGGAGACGGGGGGCACCCTGCTGAGTCCCGGCGATGCGACACTGCCCGCCTGGCTCGACGAGCGCCGGACGGCGGGCTATCGCCTGCGCAGCAATGCGCGCCTGCTGTCCAGCCTGCGTAGTTTCTATCGCTGGGCGCTGGCCGAGTCGCGCACCGATCGTGATCCACTGGCCGAGGTGCGCCTGCCTCGGGTGCGGCCGAACCTGCCGGATACCCTGGAAGAGGCGGAGGTGGAGCGCCTGCTGGCCGCTCCCGATCTCGCCACGGACCTGGGCCTGCGTGATAGGGCCATGCTCGAGGTGCTCTACGGCTGCGGGCTGCGGGTCTCGGAGCTGGTGGGGTTGAGCGTGGAGGCGGTCAATCTGCGCCAGGGCGTGGTGCGTGTGCGCGGAAAAGGGGACAAGGACCGGCTGGTCCCGCTGGGGGAAGAAGCCGTACACTGGCTGTCACGCTACCTGCGCACGGCCCGTGGCGCGCTGATGGCCGATGTGACGCGGCCGGCGCTGTTTCCCGGGAGGGGAGACGGTTGCCTGACCCGCCAGGCGTTCTGGCATCGCATCAAGGCCCATGCCCGGACCGCCGGGATCACGCGTCCGCTGTCGCCCCACACGCTGCGACACGCTTTTGCGACGCATCTGTTGAATCATGGGGCCAATCTGCGTGTCGTACAGCTGCTGCTCGGTCACAGCGACCTGTCGACCACTCAGATCTATACCCATGTCGCGCAGGCTAGACTCGAAGCCCTGCACGCCGACCATCATCCTCGAGGCTGACTCATGATCGCTCTATCACGCCGCATCGCCAGCACCCTGTTCGCCCTGACGTTCCCGTTGACCGTCCTGATCCTGCCCGCAAGCGCCGCGGCAGGTGAGGCCGACCGGCTGGCCGAACGCCTCCAGGTCGGTGGCCAGCCCATGCCGGTAGCCAGTATTCGCGATACCCCCATGGAGGGAATCTACCAGGTGCGCCTGGAGACCGGTGAATCCTTCTACAGCGATGTGGAAGGGCAGTACTTCCTGGTCGGCGATCTCTACGAGAACAGCGGGCAGGGGCTGGTCAATTTGACCGAGCAGTCCCGCAACGACGAGCGGGCGACGCGCCTGGCCGGCGTGGCCGACGCAGAGCGGATCATCTTTCGCGGCACGTCAGATAGCCGGGCAGAGATCGTGGTCTTCACCGATACCACCTGCCCCTACTGCCGCCAGTTTCACGAAGAGGTACCGGACCTCAACGCCATGGGGATCGAGGTGCACTACCTGGCCTTTCCCCGTACCGGCATGAATGGCGAGGGCGCGCGTCAGCTGCAGCAGATATGGTGTGCTGACAATCGCAGCGAGGCGATGTCGTCGGCCAAGCGCCAGGAAGCCCTGTCGGGAGCCGTCGACTGCGACAATCCGGTCGAGGCACAGTATCATCTGGGCATGGAAGTCGGGGTCCAGGGTACACCGGCCATCGTGCTGCCCGACGGCCGCATGGTGCCGGGCTACGTGCCCGCAGAGCGCCTGGCCGAAATGCTCGGCCTCGACGGCTGACAGGCACTGAACCAATCAGCGACATTGATACACAACAGGGGAGCGGGACATTGAAACCGGTGAGAGTGGGAATCTGTGGTCTGGGTACCGTAGGCGGCGGCACATTCAACGTGCTGACGCGCAATGCCGACGAGATCGCGCGGCGTGCGGGCCGGCCGATCGTCATCGAACAGGTGGCGCATCGCAGCCTGAACCCGGAGTGTGACCTCACCGGTATCAAGACCACCACGGATGTCTTCGAGGTGGCACGGAACCCGGATATCGATGTCCTTGTGGAACTGGTCGGGGGCTATGAGCTGGCCCGCGAGCTGGTGCTCACGGCCATCGCCAACGGCAAGCACGTGGTGACCGCCAACAAGGCGCTGATCGCCGTGCATGGCAACGAGATCTTCCAGGCCGCCCACGAGCAGGGCGTCATCGTCGCCTTCGAGGGCGCCGTGGCGGGTGGCGTTCCGGTGATCAAGTCGCTGCGCGAGGGCCTGGGTGCCAACCGTATCGAATGGGTTGCCGGCATCATCAACGGTACCGGCAACTATATCCTGACGCACATGCGCAGCGAAGGGCGTGCCTTCGAGGACGTGCTGGCCGAGGCCCAGGCGCTGGGCTATGCCGAGGCGGACCCGACCTTCGACGTGGAGGGCATCGACGCCGCCCACAAGCTGACCATCCTCGCCTCCATCGCCTACGGGGTGCCGTTGCAGTTCGAGAAGGCCTACACCGAAGGCATCTCCCGGGTCACCTTCGACGACGTGGAGCAGGCCGACAACCTTGGCTACACCATCAAGCACCTGGGTATCTCCAAGCGTACCGATGCGGGCCTCGAGCTGCGCGTGCATCCGACGCTGATCCCCAAGGAGCGCCTGCTGGCCAACGTGCATGGGGTCAAGAACGCCATCGCCATCATGGGCGATGCCGTGGGGCCGACCCTCTACTACGGTGCCGGTGCCGGGGCCGAGCCCACCGCCTCGGCGGTGGTCGCCGACCTGCTCGACGTGGCCCGGGACATCGCCACCGACCATCACTACCGGGTGCCCTACCTCGCCTTCATCGGTATCGGTGACGACGACGGCAGCATGCCGATCCTGCCCATGGAGGATATCGTCACCGCCTACTACCTGCGCCTGCTGGCGGTGGACCGTCCCGGTGTGCTGGCACGGGTGGCGACCATCCTTGCCGAACAGGGCATCTCCATCGAGGCCCTGGTACAGAAGGAGGCCACCGAAGGGGAGCTGGTGCCGATCATTCTTCTGACCCATCGCATCCGCGAGAAGAACATGAACGAGGCGATCCGTCATATCGAATCCATGGCCGATATCGCCGGGCCGGTGACACGGATCCGTGTGGAATCGCTGGACGAGCAGGAATAACGCCATGCGCTATATCAGCACCCGCGGGCAGGCGCCCGCGCTCTCCTTCGAAGAGGTCGTGCTCACCGGCATGGCCAGTGACGGCGGCCTCTACGTGCCGGAAACCGTGCCGCAGCTATCGCGCGACGACCTGGCTGCCATGGCCGGGCTCTCCTATGCGGAGATCGCCTTTCGCGTCATGAAGCCCTACGTCAACGACGAGATCGACGACGAGACGTTCCGCGGGATCGTGCGCGACGCCTACGCCACCTTCAGCCATGATGCCGTGGTGCCGCTCAACCAGCTCGACGCCAACCACTTCCTGCTCGAGCTGTTCCATGGGCCCACGCTGGCCTTCAAGGACGTGGCCCTGCAGCTGCTCGGCCGGCTGCTCGACCATTTCCTGGCCAAGCGCGGCGAGCGGGCGGTGATCATGGGTGCCACCTCCGGTGACACCGGCTCGGCGGCCATCGAGGGCTGTCGTCACTGCGACAACCTCGACATCTTCATCCTGCATCCGCACAAGCGGGTCTCCGAGGTGCAGCGTCGCCAGATGACCTCGGTGCTGGCGGACAACGTCTTCAACGTCGCCATCGAGGGCAACTTCGACGACGCCCAGGCCATGGTCAAGGCGAGCTTCGCCGACCAGGGCTTCCTGAACGGCACCCGTCTGGTGGCGGTGAATTCGATCAACTGGGCGCGGATCATGGCCCAGATCGTCTACTATGTGGCTGCCGGCGTGGCACTCGGCGCGCCGCATCGCCAGGTGAGCTTCTGCGTGCCGTCGGCCAACTTCGGCAATGTCTTTGCCGGCTACATGGCCTATCGCATGGGCCTGCCGGTCAAGCAGTTCATCATCGCCACCAACGCCAACGACATCCTGCACCGCACGCTGGCCGCCAACGACTTCTCCAAGCAGGAGCTCAAGGCGACCCTGGCGCCCTCCATGGACATCGTGGTGTCGTCCAACTTCGAGCGGCTGCTGTTCGAGGCCTACGAGCGTGATGGCGACGCCGTGCGCGGCCTGCTCGAGCGCTTCCAGTCCGAGCCCACGGCGCTGGCCGAGGCGCCGCTGGCCAGGCTGCGCAAGCTGTTCGCCAGCCACAGCGTCGATGACACCACCATCCTCGAGGTGATCCGCGAGGCGCATCATCGCACCAAGGAGGTCCTCGATCCGCATACGGCGACCGGCTACCGCGCCGCCGAGCGGGCCCGGGCCGATGCCCAGACGCCGATGATCACCCTGGCCACGGCCCATCCGGCCAAGTTCGCCGAGGCGGTGGTCAAGGCCGGCTTCCCTGGGGTGCCGCTGCCGCCGCATATGGACGACCTGCTGGAGCGGGAGGAGCGCTACACGGTGCTGCCGGCGGAGCTGGCCGAGGTGCAGAAGTTCGTGGTGGAAAACCGGCGGTAAAGCCAAAGGCGAACCTGGAGGCGAGGGACGCCGGGAAAGGCCTGGAGGGGGTCTTTTTCCAGGGAAGGAAAAAGTAGCGTACAGGGAAGTATTTACAGCGCCCCCGAACAGGCCTTTCACCGGATCAGCCCCGAGCGGTGCTGCAGCGCCTCCTCTACGACCGACCCAGGCGTCCCTCGCCATGGATGCCAGCCCCGAGTGGTGCTGCAGCGCCTCCTCGGTGGTACGGCACTCCGGGACTTGTCCCCGGCGCCCCTCGCATCTGTCTGCGCCCGTAGCCTACCGGGCAGGTGTTTGATCACTTGGCCTCGTCTCGTTTTCTGTCTCATACCGAACCACAGGAGCCACGCTTGGACGTGATTGCGCCCCCCGACCTGCACGCCCGACTCAGGCCACGGCTGCTGCCTCGGCCGCGCAACCAGGCGCTGTATGCCCGCGCCCAGGCCGAAGGCCTGACCGAACTGCAGGCCCGCGTGCTGGCCGGTCGCCTGGCCGGCTACGAGGGTGAGCTGGCGCCCCTGACCCAGCCCAGCCTGCGCTATCTCGAGCACCCGGAGCGCCTCGCCGACGGTCGCCGTGCCGCGGAGCGAATCGCCCAGGCCGTGGTTGAAGGCGAGCATATCGGCATCCTCACCGACTACGACGTCGATGGCATCACTTCCCATGTTGTCATTCGGCGTACCCTGGTCGAGCTGTTCGGCGTGCCCGAGGCCCGCCTGCACAGCCTGATCGGCCACCGTATTCACGACGGCTACGGTATCAGCCTGCCGCTGGTGGAGCGCACGCTGTCGCTGAAACCGCGGCCAAGCCTGGTCATTACCGCCGACTGTGGCAGCTCCGACGAGCCGCGCATCGCCCGGCTCAAGGCGGCCGGCATCGACGTGGTGGTCAGCGACCATCACGCCCTGCCGGTGGAGGGGCCACCGGCTTCGGCCCATGCCGTCGTCAACCCGACGCGAGACGACTGCGACTATCCCGACGCCACCATCGCCGGCTGCATGGTGGCCTGGCTGGTCATGTCCCTGGCGCGCCAGGTGCTGATCGAGTGGGGTGCGCTGCCCACCGCCACGCCCAAGCTCTCGCCCTGGCTCTCCTACGTGGCACTGGGTACCGTGGCGGACTGTGTCTCCCTGGGGGCGAGCCCCGCCAATCGCGCGGTGGTCAGCCATGGGCTGACGCTGATCAACCGCATGGAGGCGGCCTGCTGGCGCGCCATGGCGGCCAGGCTGGGGGAGGACAGCACACCCTTCACCGCCGAGACCCTGGCCTTCCAGATGGGGCCGCGAATCAATGCTCGCTCGCGCCTCGATGATCCCTACGCGGCACTGCACTTCATGCTTGCCGCCGATGACGGCACGGCAACACGCCATCTGGATACGCTGGATCAGGACAACCAGTCGCGCAAGGCCATCGAGGCCGACATGACCGAGCAGGCGCGTCTGCTGGCGGTACCGCAGCTCTCCTCCGACCAGCCGGCCATCGTGGTGTTTCTGGAAGGCGGCCACCCCGGGGTGCAGGGTATTGTCGCTTCGCGGCTGGTACAGGCCTATGGCCGGCCCGCCCTGGTGATGACCCCGGCGGCAGCGCCGGGCATGCTCACCGGTTCGGGACGCTCCATCGAGGCGCTGCACCTGCGTGACGCCCTGCAGCGTACCTTCGAGCTGGCCCCCGAGGCGCTGCCACGATTCGGCGGGCATCGTGGCGCGGCGGGGGTCGGCGTGCCGGTCGACCAGTTCGATGCCTTTCGCACGGCTTTCCTGCAGGCGGTGGGTGAACAGTTGGGCGGGATCGAGCTCTTTCCTCACGTGCTCACCGACGGCGAGCTGATGCCGGCCCAGTTCGACCTGTCGACGCTGGACGAGCTGGAGCGGCTGGGGCCCTACGGGCGGGAATTCGATGCCCCCCTGTTCGAGGGCGATTTCCTGGTGGAGGCGCTCAGGCCAGTGGGTGCCGACGGCAGCCACCTGATGATGACGCTCTCGGCGGGAGCCGTGAGCCTGCGGGCGATCTGGTTTCGCGCCCTGACCCCCGGTGAGCTGCCGGCCTTTGGCCTGGGGGATTGGCTGCGCTGCGCCTATCGGCTCAGTCGCAACCGCTGGAAGGGGCGAGAGTCGCTGCAGCTGATGGTCGAGCATGCCGAGGCGCCCAGCAGTACCTGAAGGCGAGCTGGATCAACGTGCTTGCCCGGCCCGTCCGGTAAACTCCCTTCCGCATGGCTTGCCCACCGAGCGGGCTCGTGGAACTCGACGTCACACAAGGAATGCTGCATGGATCCACAAGATCTATCGACCGACCCACATCGTCCCTACGAGGATGTCATGGCGATGCTGGTGGGCACGCTGTTCGTGGCGCTGGGGGTGGCCTTCTATACCCAGGCGCTGCTGCTTACCGGCAGCACCGCCGGCATGGCCTTCCTGCTGCAGTACGCCACCGGCTGGCGCTTCGGGGTGTGGTTCTTCCTGATCAACCTGCCGTTCTACTACCTGGCCGTGAAACGCATGGGCTGGTCGTTCACCCTGCGCACCTTCGTCGCCATCGGCCTGGTCTCGCTCTTCTCCGAGCTGACCGGTAAGTGGATAACCATCGAGAGCCTCAACCCGCTCTATGCCACCTTGATGGGGGGAAGCCTGATCGGTATCGGGATGCTGGTGCTGTTTCGACACCGCACCAGCCTGGGGGGCATCAATATCCTGGCGCTCTATCTACAGGCCCGCTACGGCCTGCGCGCCGGCTATGTGCAGCTCGGCATCGACGGGCTGATCATGCTGGGCGCCCTGCTGGTACTGCCGGCCGACAGGGTCGGGCTCTCGGTGCTTGGGGCCGTGGCGCTCAATTTGATTATTGCCCTGAACCATAAGCCCGGCCGCTATATGGGCGTTTCCTAATAATTAGGCCAGACGCCTGGCGTCGCCAGCTCGATCAGATGCCCATCGGGGTCGCGGAAGTAAATGCTTTCGCCACCGCGGGGCCAGTGGGTGCGGCCTTCGATGATCACGCCATGGTCGTCGAGCTGGGCCTCCCACTTGGGCAGCGCCTCGGCTGAGATGGCGAAGGCCAGGTGGAGCCGCCCCTTGCCATCATGGGGCGGTATGGTGCCCATGTTCTTCGGTAGCACCACCGTTTCCAGGGTTTCACCCTGGCCGAACAGCAGCAGCACCGAGCCGGCACCGGCATCGTAGGCGGTGAAGCGATGGTCGGCGTTGAACGGTTCGAGCCCCATCACGCCCTCGAAGAAGGCGCGTGCCCTGTCCATGTTCTCCACGTAGAGCGCGGTTTCCAGGACGCCGTCGAGTCGGGGCATGCTCTTCTTCCTCTCTTGCCGTGTTCCTTTCAGCCTAGCACCCGGTGGCTTGGCATTCACCGCCGTCGCTGACCCGGCTGTGCGTTCGAGTGGCTGATTGTCCTTGGTGCTGGCGAAGAGGGGTTCATCTAATGACATCTCGGAACGACTAGCTGTATTGGCTAGAGCGATGAAAGTTCATGGATTAAGCAGGATCTTAGTCTAAAGTATGAGAGAAAATGGGATTAAAACGAACGTTTGGCCTTGATCCGAACGAATGTTTGGCGAAAACTGGTTGGGCAAGGCACCGCTCCGGTGAGGGCGGAACAAATAACCAGCTCCAGCTCGCATCTGGAAGAGGACATCGAGACATGCAGAACAAGTTCAACAAGCTTACCTGGGCCGTGGCGGTTGCCGCTGCTGCTTTCGCCAGCCAGGCCAACGCCGGCGGTTACCAGATCAACGAGCAGAGCGTCAGCGGCCAGGGTTATGGTCATGCCGGGCGTAGTTCCAACGTCAACGACGCCACCATCGTTTTCGGCAACCCGGCGGGCATGTCCTTCCTCGACCGGGCGCAGGTGACAGCGGGCGGGACCTACCTGAACGTCAATACCGATATCAAGAACGTGCAGGCCCAACGATTCCTGGATGCCGGAGTCGCTCAGGGCGGAGCCCCCATGGGAGTGCAGGTGCCCGTCGGTGATATTCCCGGTGGTAACGAAGGTGATATGGTGCCCGGCACGCTGATTCCTTTTGGTTTCTATGCGCACCCGGTCAATGAGCGCCTCGCCTTCGGCTTCGGTGTCTACGCGCCCTTCGGATCCAAGACCGACTACGAGAACGATTTCCAGGGTCGCTACTTTGGTAACTATACTGAGCTGACCGTCATCAGTGCCCAGCCCACGGTCTCCTATCGCTTCAATGATCAATGGTCAGTTGGCGCGGGTGTTACCTACAACCGAGTTGAGGGTGAGCTGCGTCGTCAACTGCCAAGTGAGGCTGGGTTCAATGCTGCAGGTGATATCGACTCGCGGGTAGAAGGGGACGACGACGGCTGGGGCTACAACGTAGGCGTTATCTATCAACCGGTTCCCGAGACGACCTTAGGACTGACCTACCGCTCCAAGGTGGACTACACCCTGACCGGTGACTTCCGCGCATATGATCCGGCCGGCAATGTGGTACGTGCCGATGATGCCAACCTGGATCTGAGCACCCCGGAAACCGTCAACTTTTCCATCACTCAACAGATGAGCGATCGCCTCAAGCTGATGGCGGGTGCTTCCTGGGTACGCTGGAGCCGCTTCGACCAGATTCTGGTGACGGGTAGTCAGGGCGACACCATTACCCAGGAAAGCCAGGATTACTCCAATGCTTGGGCTTATTCGCTGGGCGGTGAGTATCAGCTCAATCCTCAGTTGGCGCTGCGTGCTGGTATCACGCTGGACTTTACACCGACCAACGATGAGCGTCGCAGCGTGCGGATTCCCTCGGATGATCGTCGCATCTTCTCTGTCGGTGCCGGCTGGAGCCCCACTGAGGACCTGACCCTTGATTTCGCTTACTCCTACCTGACCGAGCGGGGCACCAGCGTCAGCCAGGAGCGTAGTGATCTCTTGGCCAGTGAAGCAACAGGCGGCGTTCCTGTTGGCGGTGCGAACTACTCCGCCGACTACAAGAACGAAGCCCATGGCTTCGGCGCTCAGCTGACCTACCGCTTCTAAGCGGAAGCAGCGGCGTATGGCTCGCGACCCGGCTTCGGCCGGGTCGCTTGCATTGTGGCCGTGCAGTGGATGCGTCCCATTGGCGAATTCGCTACAATAGCTGCCTTTTCCGCGCCGCCGTGGTTCTGGTTCGATACCGGATCTTCGGCGGCCGTTTTTCCCATGCGATTCAGGCGAGCGAGCCCATGCTGGAAACCAACCCCATCCACAACCTCATCAAGGACCTGTCCGAGCGGACAGACGTCCTGAGGGGGTATCTTTGACTATGCCGAACGCAAGGATCGGCTAGAGGAAGTCTCCCGCGAGCTGGAAGACCCCGACGTCTGGAACGATCCCGACTACGCCCAGAAGCTTGGCCGCGAGCGGGCATCGCTGGAGCAGATCGTCCAGACCATCGACGAACTCGACCAGGGGCTGGCGGATAGCCGCGACCTGCTCGAACTGGCCGAGATGGAAGAGGACGAGGACACCGTCGCCGAGGTCGAGAAGGAGCTGGATGGCCTCAACGCCAGCCTCGAGAAGCTCGAGTTCCGGCGCATGTTCTCCGGCGAGATGGACGAGAACAACGCCTACCTGGATATCCAGGCCGGTTCCGGCGGCACCGAGGCCCAGGATTGGGCCAACATGCTGCTGCGCATGTACCTGCGCTGGGCCGAGCATCACGGCTTCAAGGCCGAGATCACCGAGGTCTCCGCCGGCGAAGTGGCGGGCATCAAGTCGGCTACCGTGCATGTGCAGGGCGACTACGCCTTCGGCTGGCTGCGTACCGAGACCGGCGTGCACCGCCTGGTGCGCAAGAGTCCCTTCGACTCCGGCGGCCGTCGCCACACCTCCTTCGCCTCGGTGTTCCTGTCGCCGGAAGTGGACGACAGCTTCGAGGTCGAGATCAACCCGGCGGACCTGCGCACCGACACCTATCGCTCCAGCGGCGCGGGCGGCCAGCACGTCAACACCACCGACTCGGCCGTGCGCATCACCCACGAGCCTACCGGCATCGTGGTGGCCTGCCAGAGCCAGCGCAGCCAGCACGCCAACCGCGACTTCGCCATGAAGCAGCTCAAGGCGAGGCTGTGGGAACATGAGATGCAGAAGCGCAACGCCGCCAAGCAGGAAGCCGAGGACTCCAAGGCCGATATCGGCTGGGGCAGCCAGATCCGCTCCTATGTCCTCGACGACCAGCGCATCAAGGATCTGCGCACCGGCGTGCAGACCAGCAACTGTGACAAGGTGCTGGATGGCGACCTGGACCAGTTTATCGTCGCCAGCCTGAAACAGGGTCTGTAGCCCGAGTCCGCTTCGCTCGATGATACGAGGTTGCCCCTTCGCTAGAGAGGCGCATTGACGACAGTCAGCGACGCACTCTCGTAGAGGGGCGCCTTGTCTCGGCTTTGCTCGCGCGGCAGGCGCGCCTTTGATACCGCACACGATATTGCCAACAGGTAGTGATATGGCCAACGAGAGCTCTTCACCGGATAGCCCGCAGCACGACGAGAACCGCCTGATCGCCGAGCGTCGCGCCAAGCTGGCCGATCGCCGCAAGCTGGCCGATGCCCGCGGCGAGAGTGCCTTTCCCAACGACTTTCGCCGTGACAGCCAGGCCGCCGAGCTGATCGCGGAGCTCGGCGACAAGGAGAAGGACGCGCTGGAGGCGCTGGGGCGCGAGGCCGCCGTGGCCGGGCGCATCATGCGCAAGCGGGGCCCCTTCCTGGTCATCCAGGACGCCACGGGGCAGATCCAGCTCTATATCGACAAGAAGGGGCTGCCGGAAGAGACGCTGGAGGACATCAAGGGCTGGGACATCGGCGATATCGTGGCCGGCCGTGGTCCGGTGCACAAGTCCGGCAAGGGCGATCTCTACGTGATGATGGAAGAGGCCAGGCTGCTGACCAAGAGCCTGCGTCCGCTGCCCGACAAGTTCCACGGCCTGACCGACATGGAAGCGCGCTACCGCCAGCGCTACGTCGACCTGATCATGAACCCCGACTCGCGCAAGGTGTTCGAGACCCGGGCCGGGGTGATCAGCGCCATGCGCCGCTTCTTCGAGGAGCGCGGCTTCATGGAAGTGGAAACCCCCATGCTGCAGCCGATTCCCGGCGGCGCCACCGCACGCCCCTTCATTACCCACCACAATGCGCTGGACATCGACATGTACCTGCGCATCGCGCCGGAGCTCTACCTCAAGCGCCTGGTGGTGGGGGGCTTCGAACGGGTCTTCGAGATCAATCGCAACTTCCGTAACGAGGGGCTCTCCACGCGGCACAACCCCGAGTTCACCATGATCGAGTTCTACCAGGCCCATGCGAACCACAACGACCTGATGGACC
This sequence comes from Halomonas alkalisoli, assembly GCF_021412585.1. Lineage (GTDB taxonomy): Bacteria > Pseudomonadota > Gammaproteobacteria > Pseudomonadales > Halomonadaceae > Halomonas > Halomonas alkalisoli. The sequence continues at coordinate 48,864 of NZ_JAKCMI010000027.1, forward strand.
TCACCGAGGAAATGCTGCGCAGCGTGGCCCGGCAGGTGCTGGGCACCACCACGGTGGCCAACACCGTACGCAACAGCGAGGGCGATGTGCTCGAGACCTTCGAGTACGATTTCGGCAGCCCGCTGAAGCGTATCACCGTGTTCGACGCCATCCTCGAATACAATCCTGACATCCACGCCGAGGCGCTGGCCGACGAGTCCGCCGCGCGCCAGATCGCCGAGCGGCTGGACATCGACGTCAAGGATGGCTGGGGGCTCGGCAAGATCCAGATCGAGATCTTCGAGAAGACCGTCGAGCACCGCCTGAAGCAGCCGACCTTCATCACCGAATACCCCACCGAGGTGAGCCCGCTGGCGCGGCGCAAGGACAGCAACCCCTTCGTCACCGAGCGCTTCGAGTTCTTTGTTGGCGGGCGCGAGATCGCCAACGGCTTCTCGGAGCTCAACGATGCCGAGGACCAGGCCGAGCGCTTCCGCGAGCAGGTGGCCGAGAAGGAGGCCGGCGACGTGGAGGCGATGTACTACGACGCCGACTACGTGCGTGCGCTGGAGTACGGCATGCCGCCCACCGCCGGCGAGGGCATCGGCATCGACCGGCTCGTCATGCTGTTCACCGACAGCGCCTCGATCCGGGATGTGCTGCTATTCCCGGCCATGCGCCCCGAGGTGGATTGAAGGGGCTGCGCTTCGGCCGGGATGATCGCTGAGGCGACGGGGGAATACCGGAGAGGAGGTCCGGCGCCAGGGATGGCGCCGGTAGCTCCCAGGGATGGGCTCGGTGCGCCTCCTCGAAGGTATGTCCCCCGTCGCGCTGCCCCTTCTCTCGGATCAGCCCCGAGCCTGCTGTGCCCCTAAAGCGGAAGTATTGGTAAGCAGCGGCAGTAGCACCCATAATGATCACCGTTTCGACGTCGAGGAGACCGTGATGAAACTGCTCAACCGCTCCGCCCTGAGCGTCAGGCCGACCCGGCATTTCGTGGAATGGATCAATGCGCTGGAACCCACGGTGGGGGACGACGACCTCACCCTGGCCGACGTCGAACGCGAAAGCACCGTCTACCTCATTCCCGAGATGGACACGCCGGAGGCACTCGAAGGCTTCGTCCGTGAGCGCTACCTGGAGATCCTCGAGACCGAGCTGCGCGCCTGGGAAGAGGACGAGCGGCAGTGGCCCGAGGCCGTGGACTGGGCCCTGTTCCAGCGTTTTCTGCAGATCGAGCACAGCTATCTGGCCATCGACCTGGATAATGAAGCGGCGCTGGAGATCTCCGAGGTGGACGATTCGCTGTTACTGGAAACAGACCAGGACTAGGGAAAGCGCTACAGCAAGACAAGGAGAACCGGCTAAGGCCGGTTTTCTCGTTACGGACCCCGCAGTGATGGAAACAGGATGAGCCGACTCTTCGAGACCCGGCCTGGCGACGATGGGCTGCCGGGCCCCGAGCGGCGCCTTGCGGTACTGGCGCTGATTCTCGGCACGCTGATGGCTGTGGTGGACACCACCATGATCAACCTGGCGCTGCCTTCGATTGCCCGCGACCTGGAGGTGTCCGCCGCGCGTGCCGTCTGGGTCTCCAACCTCTACCAGATCGTCTGTGCCGCCTTCCTGCTGGTGTTCGCCTCCTTCAGCGAGATGATCAGCCGTCGCCGTCTCTACGTGGCGGGCCTGGCGCTCTTCGTGGTTGCCTCGCTGGGCGCCGCCCTGGCGCGCAGCCTGGAGCTGCTGCTGGTGTTCCGTGCCCTGCAGGGGCTGGGTGCCGCCGCGACACTCTCCATCGGCCCCTCGCTCTACCGATCCATCTTCCCCACCCGGCTGCTGGGCTCCGCGCTCGGCTTGAGTGCGCTGATCGTGGCCGGTGGCTATGCCTCCGGCCCGGCCCTGGGCGGCCTGGTGCTGTCGGTGGCCAACTGGCCCTGGCTCTTTGCCCTGCATATCCCGTTGGGCCTCTGCTCGCTATGGCTGGCGTGGCGTGCGCTGCCCCGGGAGCCGGGCCGCCGTGGTGGCTTCGATGGTCGGGGAGCGCTGGGCTCCGTGATCATGCTGGGCAGCTTCTTCCTGGCCCTGGATGCCCTGGGGCACAACGCGCCGGCCTGGCAGTGGCTGGGCTGGCTGGCCTTGAGCCTGACGACCGGGTATCTGTTCCTGCGTCGTCAGCGCCGCGCCAGCCATCCGCTACTCCCCCCGAGGCTCTTTCAGGAGCCTCGCTTCAGCCTCGCGGTGTCGGCCTCGGGACTCGCCTTCGTCGGCCAGGGGCTGGCCTTCGTGGCGCTGACGTTCCTTTATCAGCAGGAGATGGGCTTCACTCCGCTGGAGACCGCCTGGCTGTTCACGCCCTGGCCGCTCGCCATCATGCTGGTGGGGCCCTTTGCCGGCCGGCTGGCGGACAAGGTCAACCCCAGCATCCTGGCCAGCACGGGCCTGCTGCTATTGCTGGCAGGGCTGGCTTCGCTGGCGCTGCTGAAGAGTGATGCCAGCGTGGTGGACAGCCTGTGGCGAACGGCGCTTTGCGGCATGGGCTTCGGGTTGTTCCAGCCGCCCAACAACCGCGAGATGATGACCAGTGCTCCGCGGGAGTTGAGTACCGCCGCCTCGGGGGTGCTGAGCACCACGCGAACCGTGGGGCAGTCGCTCGGCGTGGCGCTGGTGGGCGCCTTCCTGGCCGCGAATGCACCGGTGCAGGCCACGCTGTGGATCGGCTGTGTGGCCTGTATCCTGGCGCTGGCCGCCAGCCTTGCCAGGATGCGGCTGGCCGGCGCCGCTCAGGCGAGCTCACGGCAGACGCCGTCACCGCCTAGATAGTACAATGAGGCCTCATCCTTCTCCGTGGAGCCCACATGAGTGTCCAGGCCGATATCGAAGCGAAACTGCAGGCCCTCGAGCCCACGTTTCTGACGGTGGAGAACGAGAGTCACCGGCATTCCGTGCCGGCCAATTCCGAGACCCATTTCAAGGTCACGCTGGTGTCCGCGCAATTCCAGGGGCTGATGCCGGTCAAGCGTCATCAGCGACTCTATGCGGTACTGTCCGATGAATTGGCCGGCCCGGTGCACGCCCTGGCACTGCACCTCTATACCCCGGCCGAGTGGGAGGCTCGCGGCGGTGCCCGGCCGGACTCCCCCGACTGTCGTGGCGGCGGCGCGTGACAACCGAGCCGCAGCGGTTGCAGTATCTGGAAGCCATGGGCCTGACGGCCTGGGTAGCCCGCTATCGGCTGCCCAACGCCCGGCCCTCCGAAGCGTGTGAATGGGCGCCGCCTGCGCCGCCCGCCCCGACACCGCCCGCCGAGCGCCTTCATGCATTGCTGGAGGATGCCGAGCCGCCAGCGGCGAAGCAGCCCGCCAGCGTGTCTTCCCCACCGCCCAGCATGCGAGCCGTGCAGCCCGGGCGGGCCCGGCAGTTGCTGGGTGGAGGCGCCGGGGAAGCCGGATCCGGCCCGGAGGCGGACATCGAGGCAGCCGGCCCGCGTCGTGAAGCCCCGATCAATCAGGAGCCGCTGCGCTTTTCCCTGCAGGTGGCGTGCCTGGACGACCGATGGCTGCTGCTGATGCCGGGGGACGAGCCGCCGGCTGATATGCATTTGAAGCTGCTTGCCAACCTGCTGCGCGCCGTGGGCATCACGCCGTCACGCCTCCCTCGCTTTCAGGGCTTTCGCTGGCCCCCGGTGGAGGGGCTTCCCGCCGAGTCGCCGCTGGAAGAGGCGAGGGAGGGCGTGCAGGCCTTCATCGCGGGGGCGGGTCGCCATGGCTGGGCCCCGGAGCGGGTACTGCTCTTTGGCAGTGACGAGACGCTCGATCGGGTACTGAGCCTGGAGAGCGAGCATTGCGAGCTGCTGGCCCTGCCCGGCTGGCAGGGCCCCGGCCTCGAGGAATTGGCGGCCAGTGCCGAGGCCAAGCGTGCCCTGTGGCCATCGCTGGTTACCTGGCGTGAGGCCTGGCGCAGCAACAGCGGGGAGGCGTCGCTTTCGGGTCCAGGTGACGAGGCCCCGAGCCATGACTGAGGGAGTGCTCAGGCGCCTGGGCGTGGCCGACCTGGAACGCCTGGTGGCGCTGGAGCGGGCCCGGCCCCGCCCCTGGACACGCGATCAGTTCGAGACGCTCCTGACCGACGAAGCGGTCTGCGTCCTGGGTGTCGAGGCGGAGGGGCAGCTCGCCGGGCACGCCGTGGTGGCTCGCCTGCCCTTCGAAGCCGAGCTTCAGGCCATGCTGGTGGCACCGCATCTGCGTCGGCGCGGCCTGGCGGCGAGCCTGCTCACGGCAGTGATCGACCAGGCGCTGCGCTGGGAGAGTGAGCGGTTGCTGCTGGAAGTCAGGGCAAGCAATTCAGGCGCCGTGGCCCTCTATCGCCGGTCGGGGTTCGACGAGGACGGCAGGCGTCGTGGCTACTATCCTGCCCTGGAAACCCCTGAGCTTGACACCGCCGCCGGGCCGCTGGCCAGCGGAGGCGTCGTCATGCCGTCAGGGGCCGGCGAGGTGTCGTCAAACGCCGGCGCTGGGCGGGAGGATGCGATACTGATGTCGCGCCGACTGTTGTAGGCGAGCTCAGCCGTTGCTCGTTTCCACCTCATCGAACTTGCCCAGCAGGGCGGTGAGTCGGCGTTCCCACTCCTCGCGCTCCTGCTTGAGCTGGCTGTTCTCCTCGCGCAGTTCCTCGGCTTCCATCTTCAGCAACTCCAATGCCTCGACGGCACTGGCGACTTTCTGTTCGAGCCGATTGAAGAGTTCGGTGCTCATCCTGTGTTCTCCTGAAAAGACGTCCTGCGCGGCGGACCCATGCCCGCCGTCGATCTCCGACGCGCAGCGTAACGCCGAGGGCCTCGGCTCGGCAAGCGTTGCCGGAAGGCGACGATGAAGCGTCAACTGCCGTCGGCCGGCAGCCGTCGATAAAGCCGCCCGGTGCTGTCCCCGGCGCGTACCTCCCGGTGCAGTTGCCAGCTGTCCGGCACCTGGGGAGCGAGCTCCGACTCGGTTTCCACATAGATGTAGGCCTCCTCTGCCAGCCAGCCTCGCTCCAGCCACTCGCAGCAGGGCTGGGCCAGCTGTTGGCGGAAGGGTGGGTCGAGAAATACCAGCGTGAATGGCGGGGTGGCGTCGGCGGGGGGAGCAGCCAGAAAAGCGAGCGCATCGGCGGTGATCACCCGGCCGCGCTGTGCGGCGCCCAGGGTTTCGAGGTTTGCGCCAAGCGCCTGGGCCACTCGGGCGTCGCGTTCGACGAACAGCGACGCCCTGGCACCGCGGGAGATGGCTTCCAGACCCAGCGCTCCGGTACCGGCGAAGAGGTCGAGCACCCGTGCACCTGGCGTGGCCGTTGCCAGCCAGTTGAACAGCGTTTCCCGCACCCGGTCGGGGGTCGGGCGCAGGCCGGGGCTGTCCAGCACCGGCAGCAGGCGGCGGCGAAACTCGCCGCCGATGAGGCGCAGGCGACCGCCGCCCTTGCCCTGGCGGGTATCGCTGGTGGAGCGGCGGGGGCGGGACGTCGAGCGGCGGCGTGTCATGGGCGAATTGTACCCGTCGACTTGTCCACAGTCATGGTGCGCGGTGGTAGGATGTAGCGATCATTCACCCGTGAGGCTGAATTCCCCCATGTTCGGTTTTTTCAAGCGCAAGAAGCAGCAGGAAGAGCAGCAGCAGCGGCCAACGGATTCGGAGCACCTGGCCGAGGAAGAGGCAACGGCGACACCAGCCCCGGCGGCTGAGGAAACCTCCCCCGAGCCGGCCCCTTCGGAGCCGGCAATCACCGAAGCGCAGCGGCCCGAGGAGGTCGCCATGGCCGGCCCGGCGGCGGTCGAGGCGCGTGAGAGGACCGAGGCGGTCGAGTCGCTCGGCCAGGAGGAGGAGAACGAGGTGCTGCGCGAGGAAGCGTTGTCGCCCGAATCCCAGCCCGCCGCAACCCAGCCCGAGCCACAGGCACCTGTGCCGCCAGGGCCCGAGCCCGACGCCGGGCCGTCGACATCCGAGCCTGAGCCGGCCCGCACGCCGCTGCAGGAAAAGCCGGTCTCCGAGAAGAAGGGCTGGTTCGCGCGTATTCGCTCGGGCCTGGGCAAGACCCGCGCCAACCTCACCGATGGTATCGCCGGGCTCTTCCTGGGCAAGAAGCAGATCGACGACGAGCTGATCGAGGACCTGGAGACCCAGCTGTTGATGGCCGATGTGGGCATCGAGGCCACCACCGAGATCATCGACCGGCTCACCGAGCGCGTCTCGCGCAAGGAGCTCAAGGATCCCCAGGCGCTGTATCGGGCGCTGCAGGACGAACTGACCGTGATGCTCGACGCGGTGGCACAGCCGCTGGCGCTGCCGCCCAAGGGTGAAGGCCCCTTCGTGATCCTGGTGGTGGGGGTCAACGGCGTGGGCAAGACCACCACCATCGGCAAGCTGACCCAGCGCTTCCAGCGCGAGGGCAGGAGCGTGATGCTGGCGGCCGGCGATACCTTCCGCGCCGCTGCGGTGGAGCAGCTCAAGGTATGGGGTGAGCGCAACAGCGTACCCGTCATCGCCCAGCACACCGGCGCCGACAGCGCATCGGTGATCTTCGACGCCGTCGCCGCCGCCAAGGCGCGCAAGGTGGATGTGCTGATCGCCGACACCGCCGGCCGGTTGCACAACAAGGGGCACCTGATGGAGGAGCTCAAGAAGGTGCACCGGGTGATGGGCAAGCTGGACGGCACGGCGCCCCATGAGGTGATGCTGGTACTCGATGCCGGCACCGGCCAGAACGCCCTCTCCCAGGCGGCGACCTTCAACGAGGCCGTGCCGGTGACCGGGATCACCCTGACCAAGCTCGACGGCACCGCCAAGGGCGGCATCATCTTCGCCCTGGCCAAGCAGCTCGGTACGCCGATCCGTTACATCGGGGTGGGCGAGAGCCTGGACGACCTGCGGCCCTTTGCGGCCCGGGACTTCGTCGATGCCCTCTTCGACCAGGACAACGATAGCGACGCTGCCTCCGCATGATCGTCTTCGAACACGTGGGGAAGCGATACGGCGGGCGTTTCGACGCGCTGGCCAACCTCGACTTTCGCGTGCATCGAGGCGAGATGGTCTTTCTCACCGGCCACTCCGGTGCGGGCAAGAGCTCGCTGCTGCGGCTGATCATGCGCCTGGAGCGGCCGACCCGGGGTCGGGTGCTGGTGGCGGGCCACGATATCGCCCGGCTGCACGCCAGCCAGGTGCCGTTCTACCGTCGTCAGATCGGCGTGGTCTTCCAGGACCACCAGCTGCTGCTGGACCGCTCCATCTTTCACAACGTGGCGCTGCCGCTGGAGATCCGCGGCGTCGAGCCCCGCGAGGCCGCGCGCCGGGTGCGAGCGGCGCTGGACAAGGTCGGCCTGCTGCATCGCGAGCGTGCGCTGCCCATCGAGCTCTCCGGCGGCGAGCAGCAGCGCGTGGGCATCGCCCGGGCGGTGGTGAACAAGCCATCGCTGCTGCTGGCCGATGAGCCTACCGGCAACCTGGATCCCCAGCTCTCCGCCGATATCATGGCCCTGTTCGAGGACTTCAATCGCATTGGTACCACCGTGGTGATTGCCAGCCACGACCTGGCCCTGATCACCCGGCTGCGCCATCGCATGCTGCGGCTGCGGGATGGGCGACTGGTGGCCGACGAGGAGGCCGCATGAGCCGGGGCGCCGCTCGCCAGCCCCCCCGCGGGGCACGCAGCCAGGGCGGGCCGCGTACCGGTAGTCGACTGCGTGCCTGGGGGCGCCACCACCGCGCCATGTGCCTGGACAGCGCCCGGCGCCTGCTCAAGCACCCGGTGGGCAGTCTGCTGACCATGCTGGCCATCGCCATCGCCCTGGTGTTGCCGGCGGCACTGTGGCTGGCGCTGGACAGCGCCCGGCTGCTGGACGCCGAGCTGGAGGAGAGCGCCACCCTGACCGTCTACCTGGCGCATCAGGTCGATGAAGCCCAGGCCGGCCGTATCGACGAGGCCATCGGTGCCCACGAGGGGGTGGCGCGCACCCGCTTGATCACCGCTGCCGAGGGCATGGCCGAGTTCCAGCAGGCGCTGGGCCTGACCGATGCCCTGGGTCGACTCGACGACAACCCGCTGCCGGCAAGCGTGGTGGTGACACCGGTGGACCCGGCGCCGGAGTCGGTTCGCGAATTGGCGGCGTCGCTACAGGAGATGACCGGGGTGGATGAAGTGCGCCTCGACCTGGCCTGGCTGGAGCGGCTGCGCCACCTGGCCGAACTCGGCAGTCGCGTGGCCCTGGCGCTGGGCGTGCTGTTCGGGCTTGGGGTGCTGCTGGTGGTGGGCAACACCATTCGCCTGGCGGTGGAGAGTCGTCGCCGGGAAATCGAGGTGGTGATGCTGATCGGCGCGACCCACGCCTTCGTGCGCCGCCCCTTTCTGTATAGCGGTGCCTGGTACGGCCTGGGAGGTGGCCTGCTCGCCTGGGGGCTCCTGGGCCTCGGCAGCGAGTGGCTGGCAGCTCCTGTCAGCGCCCTGGCGTCCAGCTATGGCGCCACCTTCCAGCTACCCCAATTGGGTGTCGCGGGCTCGGCAACGCTGCTGATCTGCAGTACACTACTGGGCTGGCTGGGTGCCTGGATCGCCGTGAGCCGCCACCTCGCGGAGGTTCGGCCGCGGTAAAGAGCGAAGAAGCGCCGGTGTATCGACCCGCTGGCACACACCCGCGGAATCTGCCACGCTAGCCAGCAAAGACGGAACATTCTATGGTCGTGGCCGTCAAACATAGCGGTCACGAACAGTACGAACCAGGGTTTCGAGGGAGACAACCTGCATATGAGCACCAGTCTTCTACCGGTGGGACAGTTATCGCCGGGCCATGACCTCAATGGGTATATCCAGGCGGTAAACAGCATCCCGATGCTGACCGCCGACGAGGAGCGCGAGCTCGCCTACCGCCTCTATGACGAGGGCGACCTGGAGGCGGCGCGTCGCCTGGTGCTGTCGCATCTGCGTTTCGTCGTGCATATCGCGCGCAGCTACTCCGGCTACGGCCTGCCCCAGGCCGATCTCATCCAGGAAGGCAATGTCGGCCTGATGAAGGCGGTCAAGCGCTTCGACCCGAACCAGGGCGTACGCCTGGTTTCCTTTGCGGTGCACTGGATCAAGGCGGAAATCCACGAGTTCGTGCTACGCAACTGGCGGATCGTCAAGATCGCCACCACCAAGGCCCAGCGCAAGCTGTTCTTCAACCTGCGCAGCGCCAAGAAGCGTCTGGCCTGGCTGAACAACGACGAAGTCGACGCCATCGCCAGGGATCTGGACGTCAAGCCCGAGGTGGTGCGGGAGATGGAAGGGCGCCTGTCGGCCCACGACGCCGGCTTCGATGCCTCGCCCAGCGACGATGAGGAGTCCACCTACCAGTCGCCGGCACACTACCTGGACGATGCCGGCTCCGACCCGGCCACCCTGCTCGAGGACAGCGACTGGGAGGACGATGCCAGCCGCCGGCTTCAGTTCGCCCTCGAGGCGCTGGACGAGCGCTCCCGCGACATCCTGCAGCGCCGCTGGCTGGCCGAGAACAAGGCCACCCTGCACGAGCTGGCCGACGTCTACGGCATTTCGGCCGAGCGTATTCGCCAGCTCGAGAAGAACGCCATGAAGAAGATCCGCCAGCAGCTGGGTGATACGCTGGCCGCTTGAGCCGCATCGCTCCCGTTCGCAGGGACATCGAAGCCCCGGTCACTGACCGGGGCTTCGTGCATCTGGGCTTCGTGCATCTGGGCTGCGTGGGGGGAGGCGTCAGGCGCTCTGTCGTGCCTGGCGCATCAGCTGCGCCGAGAGCAGGGCCCACTGGTCCTCCCAGTGTTCGGTGGGCAGGCGCCGGAAGTCGCTGCGGACATACTGGGAGATGCGCCCCTCCACCTGGGCGATCAGCAGGTTGGCCGTCGCCGACACCGGCAGGGTGGGACGACAGCCTTCGCGCAGCTCGGCTTCTCGCAGCACCTGCTTGAGCTGGGTCTCCAGGCGCTCGAAGAGCTGGTGAATGCGCAGGCGCAGCCGGGCGGTCTCGCCGGTCAGCACGTCGCCGCCGAGCAGTCGCGACAGCCCCGGGTTCTTCTCGGTGAAGGCGAGCAGCAGGGTGAGGATCTGGCCGCAACGCGGCACGGCGTCGGGGACTTCCTCGAGAATGCGGGTAATGCGTTCGAACAGCGTCTCTTCGATAAAGGCGATGAGCCCCTCGAACATACGCGCCTTGCTAGGAAAGTGGCGGTAGAGCGCCGCCTCGGACACGCCCACCTGGCGTGCCAGCGCCGCAATGGTGATGCGCTTGCCACTGTCTTCCTCCAGCATCAGCGCGAGCGCCTGCAGAATCTGCTCGCGGCGGCTGGGTGGGGGAGTTGCCTGCGTCATGTTGGTATCTTTTTTTGGTTGTATTGCGGTACTGAAGGTGTGTCCGCCACGGCACGGTGCCGCGCGGACATCGCGTTCAGCCGGCGTCGTTGCCGTGGCGTTCGGCATCGGTGATCAGGGTGCCGACACCGGCGTTGGTGAATATCTCCAGCAGGGTGGCATGGGGGACGCGGCCGTCGATGATATGGGCGCTCGCCACGCCCCCCTTGACCGCATCCAGGGCGCAGCGAATCTTCGGCAGCATGCCGCCGTGGATGGTGCCGTCGGCGATCAGCGCATCCACCTGGGCGGTGGTCAGCCCGGTCAGCACTTCGCCTTCGGCATTCATCAGTCCGGCGACGTTGGTCAGCAGCATCAGCTTCTCGGCGCCCAGCGCCTCGGCGACCTTGCCGGCCACCAGGTCGGCGTTGATATTGTAGCTGTTGCCCTTGGCGTCGACCCCGATGGGGGCGATCACCGGGATGAAGTCGCGTTCGGCGAGCATCTCGATCAGGTCGGTGGAGATATGCTCGACCTCGCCCACATGGCCGATGTCGATGATCTCGGGAGCGGTCATCTCGGGGGTCTGGTGTTCCACCTTGAGCTTGCGCGCCCGGATCTGTGAGCCATCCTTGCCGGTCAGGCCGATCGCCTTGCCGCCGGCCTGGTTGATCAGGTTGACGATCCCCTTGTTGACCAGGCCGCCAAGGACCATTTCCACCACGTCCATGGTCTCGGCGTCGGTGACCCGCATGCCATTGACGAAGCGTGACTCGATCTTCAGCTTGGTCAGCAGGTCGCCGATCTGCGGGCCGCCACCGTGGACCACCACCGGATTGATCCCGACCTCCTTCATCAACACCATGTTGCGGGCGAAGGAGTCGATCAGGGTGTCCTCGGTCATGGCATTGCCGCCGTACTTCACGACGACGGTCTTGCCGGTGAAGCGCTGAATATAGGGAAGTGCCTCGGAGAGCACTTCCACTACCAGGCGCGGATCACGGGTCGGTTGGGTCATGGTCATTCCTTTCGGGTACGGTAAACGCTGCCGCTCACTGCGGCAGGGTCAATGCCGGGTCGATCTGCTGCAGGGCGTCGGCAAAGCGGGCGCGGATGCGGGCCAGCGCCTCGTTGCTCTTGCCCTCGAAGCGCAGCACCAGCACCGGCGTGGTATTGGAGGCACGGCAGAGACCCCAGCCGTCCGCGTAGTCGACACGAATGCCGTCCAGGGTGGTCTTGACCCCGTCATCGCCGAAATCGCCTTCCCGGGCCAGCCGCTCCACCAGATCGAACTTGGTCTCGTCGGTCACCGGGATGTTGATCTCCGGCGTGCCGATATCCTGGGGATAGCGGGCGAAGAAGGCATCGGCGTCCTGGTCCTGCTTGGAGAGGATTTCCAGCAGCCGGGCGGCGCCGTAGATGCCGTCGTCGAAGCCGTACCAGCGCTCCTGGAAGAAGATGTGTCCGCTCATCTCGCCGGCCAGCAGGGCGCCGGTCTCCTTCATGCGCGCCTTGATCAGCGAATGGCCGGTGCGCCACATCTCCGGTTCGCCGCCGGCGTCATCGATGACCCGAGCCAGGTTGCCCGTGCACTTGACGTCGAAGATCACTTTGGCGCCGGGATTGCGCGAAAGCATGTCCTCGGCGAAGGCCATCATCAGGTGGTCGGGATAGATCAGCTGGCCGGTCGGCGTCACCACGCCGAGCCGGTCGCCGTCGCCATCGAAGGCCAGTCCGATATCGGCACCGCTTGCCTGCACCTCGCGAATCAGGTCCTGGAGGTTCTCGAGCTTGCCCGGGTCCGGGTGGTGGTTGGGGAAGGTGCCGTCGATCTCGGCGAACAGGGGGATGGTATCGGCACCGAGCCGTTCGATCAGCTTCGGACCCAGCTCGCCGGCCACGCCGTTGCCGCAGTCCACCACCGCCTTGATCGGCCGTTCCAGCGTGATGTCGCCGAGAATGCGCTCCAGGTAGGCATCACGCAGGTCGTCCTGACGCACGCTGCCCTGGCCCTCGCTGAGGTCGCCCGACGCGATGCGCCGGTAGAGCGCGGTGATCGCCTCGCCGGAGAGGGTCTCGCCGCCCAGCACGATCTTGAAGCCGTTGTAGTCCGGCGGGTTATGGCTGCCGGTGACCATGACGCCCGAGGCGGTGCCTTCCAGCACGTGGGTGGCGAAGTAGAGTACCGGTGTGGGCACCATGCCGATGTCGATCACGTCACGGCCGGCGGCGATCAGGCCACGGGTCAGCGCCTCGCTCAGCCGTGGGCCGGAGAGGCGTCCGTCCCGTGCCACCACTACGGTGGATTCGTTGCGGGCAGCGGCTTCCGAGCCGATGGCACGACCGATCAGCTCGACGGTCTCCTCGGTGAGGGTGTCATCGACGATGCCGCGAATGTCATAGGCACGGAAGATGGAGGCTGGTACGGGGCTGTTCTTGACTGGGCTCATAACGGTTCCTTGTCAAACAGGTGTGTTTTCATGTGCCAGGTTGCGAGGACCCTGCCGGGCGGCCCGCTCCATGGGACGACCGGCGCGGTGTTTCGACTATCAGCGGCGCCCCGAGCTGCCGAAGCCGCCTTCACCGCGCAGGCTGGCCTCGAAGCCATCGACGATCTCGAGTTCGGCTTGCACCACCGGGACCAGTACATACTGGGCCAGACGCTCGAAAGGCTCCAGTACGAAGGTAGTGGTGCCGCGGTTCCAGGTCGAGATCATCAGCTCGCCCTGGTAGTCGGAGTCGATCAGCCCCACCAGGTTGCCGAGTACGATGCCGTGCTTGTGACCCAGCCCGGAGCGGGGCAGGATCATGCCGGCGAGACTGGGGTCGCCGATGTGGATGGCGAGACCGGTGCGCACCAGTTCGCACTGGCCGGGTTCGAGGGTCAGCGGCGCATCGAGCAGCGCACGCAGGTCCATGCCCGCGGAGCCCAGCGTGGCGTAGCGGGGCATGTAGTCGTGCAGGCGCTCGTCGAGCAGCTTGACCGCAAGCCTGGGCCTGTCGGTCGGTGGGGTGACGGGCGGTGTGGGCTGAGTCTCGGGCATGGTGGTTCCGTTGTGTGCGGCTACATTCGGTTTGCGTTTGTCGCGCTCAGTGCGTCGGGCCGTCGGGCAGGCAGCTCAGGGCCCGCGACAGGATGGCGTCGGCCAGTCGTGTCTTGGCCTGGGGCGGCAGGCGTTCGCCGCTTTCGCCTTCGCCATCCCGCCACAGCAGCAGGACGGCATTGTCATCGGCACCGAAGCCGAGGCCTTCGGCAGAGACATCATTGGCGACGATCATGTCCAGCTGCTTGCGCATCAGCTTGTCCCGGGCGTAGGCCTCCAGGTCGCGGGTCTCGGCGGCGAAGCCCACCACGAAGGGGCGGCGGCTGGCCGGGTCTCGCTTGAGGGCGACATCGGCAATGATATCCGGATTCTTGATCAGCTTCAGCGTCAGGCCGTCCTCGCCTTCCTGCTTCTTGATCTTGTGCTCGGCGACCGCATCGACGCGGTAGTCGGCCACCGCGGCACAGCCGATGAAGATATCGCATGCGGCGACCAGGCCCCGACAGGCTTCCTGCATCTCCAGCGCCGTCTCCACGTCGATACGCTCGACCCCCTCGGGTGTCGTCTGGGTCACCGGGCCGCTCACCAGGGTGACCCGGGCGCCCAGTCGAGCGGCGGAAGCGGCCAGGGCATAGCCCATCTTGCCGGAACTGTGGTTGGAGAGGTAGCGCACGGGGTCCAGCGGCTCGCGGGTGGGGCCGGCGGTGATCACGATATGCAGGCCCCGCGCCAGCAGCGCCTGCGGCGGCGTCTCGGCGGTCTGAGCGAGGAGTTCTGCTACGATGGCTTCGGGCTCCAGCATGCGCCCCGGCCCCACGTCGCCGCAGGCCTGGTCACCGCTGTCGGGCCCCAGCAGGCGCCAGCCATCCTGCTGCAGGCGCTCGGCGTTGCGCTGGGTGGCCGCGTGGCGCCACATGGCCTGGTTCATGGCCGGCGCCATGACCTTGTCGGCCTCGCTGGCCAGGCACAGGGTCGTGAGCAGGTCGTCCGCCATGCCCGTGGCCAGGCGCGCCATCAGGTCGGCGGTGCCCGGGGCGATGAGCACGACATCCGCCCAGCGAGCGAGCTCGATATGGCCCATGCCGGCCTCTGCCTCGGGGTCGAGCAGCGAGGTGCGTACCGGCTCCCCCGTCAGCGCCTGAAGCGTCAACGGGGTGATGAAGGCCTGGGCGCCCTCGGTCATGACCACGCGCACCTCGCAGCCCGCCTGCTTGAGCAGGCGGGCGAGCTGAGCGCTCTTGTAGGCGGCGATGCCGGCGCTGATGCCGAGCAGGATGCGTCGGCCGGCCAGCCTGTTGCCCGAAAGCGTTGACATGGCTGCTTCCTGAACTGAAATACGACCGTCTACCATACCATCGAGAAGGGCTCGACGCAGCCGGGGTAATCTTTTGTGTTGTGTCTATAATGCCTTGTTATCAAGGATGCATGAGGGGAGAAGACAGGGATGTCGATTCGTGACTGGCCCGAGGGCGAGCGCCCGCGGGAGAAACTGTTGGCGCTGGGCGCCGAGGCGCTGTCGGATGCCGAGCTGCTGGCGATCTTCCTGCGGGTGGGCGTGGCCGGGCGTTCGGCCGTCGACCTGGCCCGCGACCTGCTGTCGGCCTTTGGCGGGCTGCGCCAGCTGCTGGAGGCGGACCAGTCGCGCTTCTGCGCCGAGCGGGGCCTGGGCATGGCCAAGTTCGTCCAGTTGCAGGCGACCCTGGAGCTCTCCAAGCGCCATTTGGCCAGCCAATTGGCCCGCGGTGACGCCTTGACCTCGCCGAGCCTGGTGCGGGCCTATCTGGCCGCACAGCTGCGCCACCTGGGGCATGAGGAGTTTGCGGCGCTGTTCCTCGACACCCAGCACCGGGTCATCCAGTTCGAGTCGCTGTTTCGCGGTACCCTCGACAGCGCTTCGGTCTACCCCCGGGAGGTGGCGCGACGCGCCCTCGAGCTCGGCGCCGGTGCCATTATCTTCGCCCATAACCATCCCTCCGGCGTGGCCGAACCCTCTGATGCCGACCGCCGCATCACCCAGCGGCTGCGCGAGGCGCTGGGGCTGTTCGAGATCCGGGTGCTGGATCACTTCGTCGTCGGCGACGGTGAGGTGGTCTCCTTCGCAGAAAGGGGTTGGCTTTAACTCTTCCTGATTACGACTCAGCAGGCGCCTGGTGGAGGCCGCCGCGTTGGCGGTGATCGTTGGCGTCGGCAACACCGCCGGGAGGCCTGCGGCCTCCAGTCGTGAGCTGAAGCTTCCTCCTACAGCGGCGTGGCAACGTTGGTGGAGAAATCCGCTGTTGGAGCGCTGGTCCCCATCGCGACTGGCGCCGATAGGCGCCTCGGCGGAGGCTGAAAGGTTGGTTGTTGTCGCGAATACCGGCAACACCGCCGGGAGGCTTGCGCCTCCAGTCGTGAGCTGAAGCTACTCCTACAGCGGCGTGGCAACGTTGGTGGAGAAAGTCGCTAAGGGAGGACGATTTATAACGTCTTGACCATCCGAGCTCTTTCAGTGTGGCTCAAGATTGGCCCGATGGCTGATCGAGGCGGGTAACTCTTTGTCGCCGGCAAAGCCCGTAAGGCATGAAAGCTTGCGGGAGTAGGGGGAAAGGGGTGTAGAATACGCGGCTGCTATTGCCTGACGGGGTGTACTCTGCTATAAAGTGCAGCCTTTGAATTCCCTTGGGTCAAATGACAACGGGCTCGTTCCCGGTTTGCCCGACAGGTTTTGAACACTCAGGTTGAAATCACCTGGCCAAGCGGTTGGAGGCTCCCATGTCCAAAGTATGTCAGGTTACCGGCAAGCGCCCGGTGACTGGTAACAACGTTTCACACTCCCAGCGCAAGACCCGTCGTCGCTTCTTGCCGAACCTGCACTCCCACCGCTTCTGGGTGGAGTCAGAGAATCGCTTCGTGAAGCTGCGCGTCTCTTCCAAGGGTATGCGTATCATCGACAAGAAAGGTATCGACGCTGTGCTCGTCGATCTGCGCAAGCGCGGCGAAGCCGTCTAAGCGATACAGTCCAGGGAGAGAGCAGTCATGCGTGACAAGATCAGAATGGTGTCCAGTGCCGGTACCGGCCACTTCTACACCACCGACAAGAACAAGCGGAACACACCGGACAAGCTGGAAATGAAGAAATTCGATCCGGTCATCCGCCAGCATGTGATGTACAAGGAAGCCAAGATCAAGTAAGCCTTGGTCGTCTTCCGCAGGTGTTCAAACCTGTTCTTCTGAACCCGGCTCATGCCGGGTTCAGGCGTTTGTGAAAACACCATCAGTGGGCGGCGTAGGGCAGCCCATCGACCGAGTTGAGCGAGCGACGCCATGCCCGAACTTCCCGAAGTCGAGACAACCCGCCGCGGCATCGCCCCTCACGTGGAGGGCCGCGAGATCGTGGAGGTGATCGTGCGCCAGGGGCGCCTGCGCGTGCCGGTGCCTGACGACTTCGTCGACCGCCTGGTCGGGTCGCGCATCGGCCCCCTGGCGCGGCGCGCCAAGTACCTGCTGATACCGCTGCGGACCGCCGAGGCCGATACGCGCGGCGGGAGGCGCGAGGGCGCCGGCGCAGGTGGTGTCGAAGATCCGTCGAGCGCGACCCTGCTCTGGCACCTGGGCATGTCGGGCAGCCTGCGTATCGCACGGCTGGGCGAGCTGCCGAAGAAGCATGACCACATCGACCTGGTGTTCGACGATGGCGGGCTGTTGCGCTACCACGATCCGCGTCGCTTCGGTTTCGTCGACTGGCTGGCCGGTGGGGTGGAGCAGGATCCGCGCCTGGCTCGCCTGGGCCCCGAGCCGCTTTCCGACACCTTCGACGGGGAGCGGCTCTACCGCCTGTCCCGCGGCCGGCGCATGGCGGTGAAGCCGTTCCTGATGGACAACGCGGTGGTCGTGGGCGTGGGCAACATCTACGCCGCCGAAGCCCTCTTCCTGGCCGGTATCGACCCGCGTCGTGCCGCCGGGCGGATTTCGCTCGAGCGCTATGAGCGGCTGGCGGCGACGGTTCGGGAGGTGCTGGCAGCGGCGATTACCCAGGGCGGCACGACCCTGCGCGACTTCGTCAGCGGCACCGGCGAGCCCGGCTATTTCAAGCAGCGGCTCAACGTCTACGGTCGCCATGGGCAGGCTTGCCGACGCTGTGGCGGCGAACTGCGACTGGTGACCCTGGGGCAGCGTGCCAGCGTTTTCTGTATCGAGTGTCAGCACTGATCGACGGCTGCCGTCGACCGGTACCATTTTTTCTGAACTTCCGGGTGCTGCCAGGCATCGCCCGCACTTGCCGAGAAGCATCATGACGAACAACGTGACCCAGAACCTGCGCCTGAAGAAGAACGCCGACCGCCGCCTCAAGGCCGGCCACCTGTGGCTCTACTCCAACGAGATCGACATCGAGGCGACGCCGCTGAAAGGCATGGAGCCGGGTGCACAGGTGATTGTCGAAGCCGCCAACGGCAAGGCGATGGGGGTCGCCTACGTCAATCCCAATTCGCTGATCAGCGCCCGGGTCGTCTCCCGTGACCCCAACATGCGCCTCGACCGCTCGCTGCTGGTGCATCGTTTCAACCAGGCGCTGGCGCTGCGCGAGCGGCTCTACGCCAAGCCTTTCTACCGGCTGGTGCACGGTGAGGGCGACCTGCTGCCCGGCCTGGTCATCGACCGCTTCGACGACGTCCTGGTGGTTCAGCTCAATACGCTTGGCATGGAGCGGCTCGGCGAGGAGGTCGTCGCTGCGCTGGACAAGGTGCTCTCGCCGCGGGTCATCGTGTTCAAGAACGACTCCTCGGGCCGTCGCCAGGAGCAGTTGGAACGCCAGGTCGAAGTGGTCAAGGGCGAACTCTCCGGCCCGGTGTTGATGGAAGAGAACGGCGTGCGCTTCAGCGTGCCGGTGCTCGATGGACAGAAGACCGGCTGGTTCTATGACCACCGCGCCAATCGCGCCTGGCTCAATGGCCTGGTGGCCGGCAAGCGGGTGCTCGACGTATTCAGCTATGTGGGGGGCTGGGGCGTTCAGGCGGCGGCGAACGGGGCCAGCGAAGTGCTCTGCATCGATAGCTCCGCCCAGGCGCTGGAATCCGTCGCCGAGAACGCGGCCCTCAACGGCCTGCAGGAGCAGGTGGCGGTCGGCGAGGGCGACGCCTTCGAGGCCCTGGCGGCCCTCAAGGCGGATGGCGAGCAGTTCGACGTCATCGTTCTCGACCCACCGGCCTTTATCCGCAAGCGCAAGGACATTCCCAACGGTGAGCGCGCCTACGGCAAGCTCAATCGTGAAGCGATGCGCCTGCTGGGTCGCGATGGCCTGCTGCTCTCGGCCTCCTGCTCCATGCACCTGGCGCCGGAGCGGCTGATGGAGGTCGTGCGGGGCGCGGTGCGTCATCAGGACCGCCACGGCCAGGTCGTGTTCCAGGGGCATCAGGGGTCTGACCACCCGGTGCACCCGGCGATTCCTGAAACCGCTTACCTCAAGGCGCTGGGTGTCCGCGTCTTCCGCGACTGAGCAAGAAATTGCTGCGCTCGGCCATGCTGCGTTAAAAATAGGCTCAAAATGCTCATTTACAACTACGTAAACTCCGCGTTCTCGCCAATTTTTGCCTTGCCTGGCCATCGCTCGCTAATTTCTTGAGTTTGCCAATGAATTACGTCCGTGTCTTCGCCCATTCCAATGCCCTGCTGGTCAGTCACGTTCGCAACGTGCTGGCCGCGGCGGATATCCCGGTGGAGCTGCGCAACATGACCCTGGGCGGCGGCGCCGGCGAGCTGCCCCTGGGGGAGTGCGAACCGGAGGTCTGGGTGGCGCCCCACAACCGTGCGCGTGCCGAGGCGCTGATACAGGACGCCATGGCGGGCAGTGACGATCGCCCCGACTGGACTTGCCCGGGCTGTGGTGAAACCCTTGAGGGGGTCTTCGAGTCCTGTTGGCAGTGTGGAACGGCAAGGGAGTGATGGATGAGCCTGGATTGGGACCTGCCCACCCCGTTCGTGATCGATATCGAGGTCGATGCCACCGATATCGATGGTTATGCCCACGCCAATAATACCGCCTACCTGCGCTGGGTCGAGCGGATCAGCTGGGCGCATTCGGAATGCCTGGGCCTCGACCTGGATCGCTACCGGGCGCTGGACCGGGCCATGGCCGTGCATCGTCACGAACTCGATTACCTGGCGCCGGCCTTCGAGGGTGAGCGCCTGAAACTGGCGACATGGATCGTCGGTTGCGATGGCCGCCTGACCCTGACTCGCCGCTTCCAGCTGATACGCCCGGCCGACGGCCGTACCCTGCTGCGGGCACGCACCCGCTTTGCCTGTATCGAGCTCTCCAGTGGCCGACCGCGACGGCTGCCGGTCGAGTATGCGGCGACCTATGGCGATGCGCTGGTGGCCGAGTAAGCCTTTGTTGATTTCCTGATATATGCTTTCCTCGTGAGATGATTTTCTGCACAAGAGCTGAGATTTGCGGATTTATATCGTATTGGTCCGTGGATACTTCGTGTATGGACTGACTGTGCTGTAATGGAAGCCAAGAGCAACAATAACGCTGTCCATGCCCCAGGAGTTCCCATGAAGATTGCCGTGCCGAAGGAAATCAAGAACCATGAATATCGCGTCGCCCTGACCCCGTCCGGGGCGCGGGAGCTGGTGGCCCGTGGCCATTCGGTTGCCGTTCAGGCCGGCGCTGGCGAAGGTGCCGGTTTCCCCGATGCCAGCTACGAGGCGGCGGGTGCCAGTCTCGAAGCGAACGTGGACGCCGTCTGGCGCGACGCGGAACTGATCCTCAAGGTCAAGGAGCCCCAGGCCGAGGAGGTGGCGCGGCTGACTCGCGGACAGACGCTGTTCACCTACCTGCACCTGGCTGCCGAGGAGACGCTGACACGCGGCCTGATGGCGAGCGGTGCTACCTGCATCGCCTACGAGACGATCACAGACCACCAGGGTGGCCTACCGCTGCTGGCACCGATGAGCACCGTGGCGGGGCGTATGGCGATCCAGGCCGGCGCGCACAGCCTGGAGAAGGCCCAGGGCGGTGCCGGCGTGCTGTTGCCCGGCGTGCCGGGCGTGGCCCCGGGGAAGGTGGCGGTGATCGGCGGCGGGGTGGTGGGCGAGAACGCGGCGCGCATGGCCCTGGGCCTGGGTGCCGAGGTATCCGTGCTCGACAAGTCGATTGCGCGTCTCGAGGTGCTCGACGACCGTTACCAGGGGCGCATGAAGACGGTCTTCTCCACTGCCGATGCGATCGACGAGGTGGTGCGGGAAAGCGACCTGATCGTGGGGGCCGTGCTGATTCCCGGTGCCGCCGCACCCAAGCTGATCACTCGTGCAATGCTCGCCGACATGAAGCCCGGCAGCGTGCTGGTGGACGTCGCCATCGACCAGGGCGGCTGCTTCGAGACCAGCCGTGCGACGACCCACGACGATCCGACCTATATCGTCGATGGCATCGTCCACTACTGCGTGGCCAATATGCCGGGGGCGGTGGCCCAGACCTCCACGCTGGCACTGACCAACGCCACCATGCCCTTCGTCATCGCCCTGGCCGACAAGGGCTGGAAGCAGGCGCTTGCCGACGATGCGCACTTCCTGCCGGGGCTCAACGTCCACGACGGCCAGGTCACCTACCGTGCCGTGGCCGAGGCCTTTGGGCTGGAGAGCGTCGATCCCACGCGGCTAGTGAGCTAAGCGCTTAGTACCTAGACATTCCAACCTTGGTGAGCGGCGCCGGGGACAGGCCGTAGTGGAGGTCCGGTGCCATGGAAGGTCTCTTGCTCTTGTGGGGCAACAAGCCCAACTGGCTGTTTACGGCTGAGCCGCAGCCAGCGGGGCTGTTCCGGCGGCAAAGGTTGCCAATGAGGCGCTGTAAATCCTTCCCTGGACGCTACATTTGCCTTCCCTGGCAAATGACCTCATTGGCAACCTGCCCCCGGCGCCCCGCTATCCTGGCCAGTCGCCTTGTCCGCCTCCTCGCGTTACCATAGCGGGCATTTCCGCTAGCAGAGTCCGCCTTTCATGAGTGCAGCATCCCAGAAGACACGCGTTCTCACCGGCATCACCACCACCGGTACCCCCCACCTGGGCAACTATGTCGGGGCGATCAAGCCCGCCATCGCCGCGAGCCAGGACCCGAGCGTACAGTCCTACTACTTCCTCGCCGACCTGCATGCGCTGATCAAGTGCCAGGATCCCCAGCGGGTGCAGGAGTCGCGCCTGGAAATTGCCGCCACCTGGCTGGCGCTGGGTCTGGATACCGACAACGCCATCTTCTATCGTCAGTCCGACGTGCCCGAGATTCCCGAGTTGACCTGGATGCTCTCCTGCGTCTGCGCCAAGGGGCTGATGAACCGTGCCCATGCCTACAAGGCGGCGGTGGCCGAGAACGAGGCGGCGGGCAACCAGGACCCGGACAAGGGCATCACCATGGGGCTGTTCGGCTATCCGGTCCTGATGGCCGCCGATATCCTGATGTTCAACGCGCACAAGGTGCCGGTGGGCCGCGACCAGATCCAGCACATCGAGATGGCCCGCGATATCGCCGGGCGTTTCAACCACCTCTACAAGGGCGACTTCTTCACCCAGCCCGAGGCGGTGGTGGACGACAACGTCGCCACGCTGAACGGCCTCGACGGGCGAAAGATGTCCAAGAGCTACAACAACACCATTCCGCTCTTCGTCGCCGAGAAGAAGCTGCTCAAGCTGGTGCGCAAGATCAAGACCAACTCGCTGGAGCCGGGTGAGCCCAAGGATCCGGACACCTGCACCCTGTTCCAGATCTACTCGGCCTTCGCCAGTGCCGAAGAGACGACGGCCATGCGCGCGGAGTACCAGGCCGGTATCGGCTGGGGCGAGGCCAAGAATCGGCTGTTCGAGATGCTCAACGAACAGCTGCGTGAACCCCGGGAGCGATATCTGGCGTTGATGGAGGATCCGGGGCATATCGAGCGGGTGCTGCTCAAGGGTGCCGAGCGAGCGCGCGCCGAGGCCGCGCCGTTCATGGATCGCCTGCGTCATGCCGCGGGACTGGGCCGCTTCGTCTGACCGCGCCTTGTGACCCGCACCACCACCAGGGCGCCTCACGGGCGTCCTCGTGCTTTCAGGCCGCACGTTCCCGCCGCACTGTTCCCGCTCATTCCGAGCGGCTAGGCTTAACGAGTCCCAGTATTCGCGAATATGTATCGTTGCCTGAGCCATTCGGCTGCATCAATCGAGGGAGTCAGCTAATGAACACGACGCTGGAGACGGGCAGGCCGCTGGTCGTTTCCCAGGTACTGGCCATGCTGCTGCTGGCGGGTGCGCTGGCGGTCGGTATCGCCTTCGAGGCAAGAGTCGGCCTGCTGATGGTGGTCGGGGCCGCCCTGGGTGTGGCGCTCTACCACGCTGCCTTCGGCTTTACCGCTGCCTGGCGGGTTTTCATCAGCGAGCGCCGAGGCCGCGGCCTGCGTGCCCAGATGGTGATGCTGGCCATTGCCGTGCTGCTGTTCTTTCCTGCGCTGGGTGCCGGCACCCTGTTCGGTCGCGAAGTGACAGGGTTCGTCGCGCCCATCGGCGTTTCGGTGGTGGTGGGCGCCTTCCTGTTCGGCATCGGTATGCAGCTGGGCGGCGGCTGCGCCTCGGGCACCCTGTTCACCGCCGGCGGCGGCAATGCCCGCATGATGATCACCCTGCTGTTCTTCATCGTCGGCTCGGTGATCGGCAGTGCCCATTTCTCCTGGTGGATGACGCTTCCCGCCTTCCAGCCCGTCTCCCTGGTTCAGACCTTCGGTGCCGGCGGCGGCATTGCCGTGAGCCTGGCGTTGTTCGGTGCCATTGCCGCCTTCACCGTATTCATGGAGAAGCGCCGCCATGGCCAGCTGGAAGAGGCGCCGCGGATCAACCTGAGCGAGCGCCGTTGGCTCACCGGGCCCTGGCCGCTGTTGCTGGGGGCGGTGGCCTTGGCGCTGCTCAACTTCGCTACCCTGGCCCTGGCCGGGCGCCCCTGGGGGATTACCTCGGCCTTCGCCCTGTGGGGTGCCAAGGGTTATGAGCTGCTGGGCGGCGACGTCAGCGGCTGGGGCTACTGGCAGGCACCCGGTAATGCCGCGGCGCTTCGGGCCAGCGTATGGAGTGATATCACCACGGTCATGAACGTGGGTATCATCCTCGGCGCCATGATGGCGGCCACCCTGGCCGGCCGCTTCGCCCCCAGCTTTCGCATCCCACTGAGGTCGCTGGCCGCCGCCGTGATCGGCGGGCTGATGCTGGGCTATGGGGCGCGACTGGCCTTCGGCTGCAATATCGGCGCCTATTTCAGTGGTATCTCCTCGGGCAGCCTGCACGGCTGGGTGTGGCTGGTGGCGGGCTTCGCCGGCAACATGGCGGGCGTCAGGCTGCGGCCCTTCTTCTTTACCGGTGGGCGGAGCCAGCCGGCACGGGTAAAGGGAAGCTGAGCCGGGCGCCGTTGAGGGCCTGGCATGATAAAGTTGGCGCCAAGGCGCCGTTAGAGCGCCTATAGCCCGGATTCCAGTCAACGCATCGAGATCATAATGACCATCGAAACCAAACGCCCACTTTACATTCCCTATTCCGGCCCTTCGCTGCTCGAGATGCCGTTGCTCAACAAGGGCAGTGCCTTTTCCCGCGAGGAGCGGCTCGAGTTCAACCTGATCGGCCTGTTGCCGCAGAACGTGGAGTCCATCGAGGAGCAGGCCGAGCGGGCCTATCGGCAGTATCGACAGTGTCACAGCGATCTGGACCGTCATATTCACCTGCGCGCCATCCAGGATGACAACGAGACCCTCTACTACCGACTGGTTTCCGAGCATCTCGAGGAGATGCTGCCGATCATCTACACCCCCACGGTGGGGCAGGCCTGCGAAGAGTTCTCCAATATCTATCGTAACCACCGGGGGCTCTTCATCTCCTACCCGGACCGGGAGCGGATGGACGATATCCTGCGCAGCGCGACCAAGGACAGGGTCAAGGTCATCGTGGTCACCGATGGCGAGCGAATCCTGGGTCTCGGCGACCAGGGTATCGGCGGCATGGGCATCCCCATCGGCAAGCTGGCGCTCTACACCGCCTGTGGCGGCATCAGTCCCGCCTATACGCTGCCGATCATGCTCGATGTGGGCACCAACAATCAGGCGCTGCTGGACGATCCCATGTACATGGGCTGGCGACACCCGCGTATCTCCCAGGAGGAGTACGATGCCTTCATCGAGTCATTCATCGTCGCGGTGAAGCGTCGTTGGCCCAACGTGCTGCTGCAGTTCGAGGACTTTGCCCAGGCCAATGCTGTCCCGCTGCTGGAGCGCTATCGCAACCAGCTGTGCTGCTTCAACGATGACGTCCAGGGCACCGCCTCGGTCTGCGTCGGTACCCTGATGGCAGCCTGCCAGGCCCGTGACGAGAGCATGGCCGATCAGCGGGTGGTCTTCGTCGGCGCCGGGTCGGCGGGTTGCGGCATCGCCGAGCAGGTCGTGGTGGCGATGCAGGGGGAAGGCCTCTCCGAGCGGGAAGCGCGAGGGCGCGTATTCATGGTGGACCGGGAAGGCCTGGTCACCAGCGACCAGACCTGGCTGCTCGATTTCCAGCGCCGGCTGGCACACGACCCCGCCATGACCGAGGGCTGGGACGGACAGGCGCTGGCCGAAGTCGCCCGCCGGGTGAAGCCAACGGTCATGATCGGTGTCTGCGGTCAGAAGGGTATCTTTACCGAAGAGGTCGTGCGTGCCATGCATGACGGCTGCGAACGGCCGCTGATCATGCCGCTCTCCAACCCCACTTCCCGCGCCGAAGCGACGCCCTGGGACGTCCTGAACTGGACCGACGGCCAGGCGCTGGTGGCCACCGGCAGCCCCTTCCAGCCGGTGGTCTACGATGGCAAGACCTACCCCATTGCCCAGTGCAACAACGCCTATATCTTCCCGGGAATCGGCCTTGGCGTCGTGGCCAGCGGTGCCAAGCGCGTCACCGATGCCATGCTGATGGCCGCCTCCCGGGCGCTGGCGCGGGAAGCACCGCTGGTCAAGGATGGCGAAGGGGCCCTGCTGCCGGCGCTCTCGCAGATCCGCGAGCTCTCCAAGGCCATTGCCTTCGACGTCGCCGCCCAGGCCCAGGGCGAAGGCGTCGCGCTCAAGACCGACGGCATCAAGCTGCGTCAGGCCATCGAGCGCAGCAGCTGGTTGCCTGAATATCGCGGCTATCGTCGCCGGTCCTTCTAAGTCCCTGGTCCCTATAAGGAACAAGAAAGAACAAGGCCACGCCAGGTTGTCTGGGGTGGCCTTTTTACTTGATGGCTTGTTCCTTGATGGCTCAGCCGTTTAACGGCGTCGCCGTGGGCAATTACGCCGTCCCGATCATCTTCCTCAGCACGTAGTGCAGGATGCCGCCGTGACGGTAGTACTCCAGCTCGTTGGCGGTGTCGATACGGCACAGGGCCTCGAGTTTCTTCTCGCCCTTGTCACCTTTCACCGTGACCTTCACCTTGCCCCCCGGGGTGAGGGCGTCCAGGCCCTCGATGGAGATCGTCTCATCGCCGGTCAGCCCCAGGGTCTTGCGGTCCTCGCCTTCCGGAAACTGCAGCGGCACCACCCCCATGCCGATCAGGTTGGAGCGGTGGATGCGTTCGTAGGACTCGGCAATCACCGCACGCACGCCGAGCAGCCGGGTTCCCTTGGCCGCCCAGTCACGGGAGGAGCCGGTGCCGTATTCCTTGCCGGCTACCACCACCAGCGGCGTTTCTTTTTCCTGGTACTTCATGGCCGCGTCGTAGATGGCCATCTGTTCGCCCGTCGGTATATGGCGGGTCTCGCCGCCGACCACGCCATCGAGCATCTCGTTCTGGA
>NZ_JAKCMI010000027.1:77500-238488 GCF_021412585.1 Halomonas alkalisoli
AGGGGAGTCATGAGACCTGGGAGGACTGCCCCTACTGCTGCGCACCCATCCAGCTGCGCATTGTCGTCTCACCCTTCGATGGTGAACTGGAGGATGTCCTGGTGGGGCGTGACGACGAGGTCCTCTAGCGGGTCGGTGCGGGATGCGCCGCCCGGGGGATTGGGCTGCTACAATGGTCCTCTTTGCTTTCGGGGGTCCGGCGCTGGCGGTTGCCATGCCGCAAGGACAGGGCCGGCAACCGATACTCATCTATCCAGCGAGTCACGAGGTTCTCCATGAGCGAAGCGCGTCACGAACGCCTGATCATTCTCGGATCCGGCCCGGCCGGCTATACCGCTGCGGTCTATGCGGCCCGTGCCAACCTCAAGCCGGTGCTGATCACCGGGATCCAGGCCGGCGGCCAGTTGACGACCACCACCGACGTCGACAACTGGCCCGGCGACGACGCCGGGGTACAGGGTCCCGAGCTCATGGAGCGCATGAAGCGCCACGCCGAGCGTTTCGATACCGAGGTGCTGTTCGATCACATCCATGAGGTGGAGCTGCGCGAGCGCCCCTTTACCCTCAAAGGCGACAGCGGCAGCTATACCTGTGACGCGCTGATCATCGCCACCGGCGCCAGCGCCCGCTACCTGGGGCTGGAGTCGGAGCAGAAATTCATGGGGCAAGGGGTCTCGGCCTGCGCCACCTGCGACGGCTTCTTCTATCGCAATCAGGAGGTTGTCGTGGTGGGTGGTGGCAACACCGCCGTGGAGGAGGCGCTCTATCTGTCCAATATCGCCTCCAAGGTGACCCTGGTGCACCGCCGCGACACCCTGCGCGCCGAGAAGATCCTGCAGGACAAGCTGCGCGAGAAGGCCGAGAACGGCAACGTGGTACTCGAGTGGAACCATGTGCTGGAGGAGGTGCTGGGTGACAATACCGGCGTCACCGGGGTGCGGATCAAGTCCACCCAGGACGGCAGCACCAGGGAGATCGTCGCGCCGGGCCTGTTCATTGCCATCGGCCATAGCCCCAATACGGGCATCTTCGAGGGACAGCTGGACATGGCCGGTGGCTACATCAAGGTGCAGTCGGGCCTGGCGGGCAACGCCACCGCCACCAGCGTGCCGGGCGTGTTCGCCGCCGGCGACGTCATGGATCACGTCTACCGCCAGGCGGTCACCTCTGCCGGTACCGGCTGCATGGCGGCACTGGATGCGGAGCGTTATCTGGACGAACTCGTCTGAACATTTACCCTTCCGGGGTCTGTGGCGCTTTGCTGGTGGCGAGCGCCGCCGGGGTCAGGGTGTAGCGGAGGTCTTTTGCCATGGATGGCAAAAGTAGCGCCCAAGGATGGCTTCACAGCGCCTCCGCGTAACCCCTGACGCCGGTAAAGGCGCGGGCTAGCCTC
The DNA here is from genome assembly GCF_021412585.1 of Halomonas alkalisoli. Lineage (GTDB taxonomy): Bacteria > Pseudomonadota > Gammaproteobacteria > Pseudomonadales > Halomonadaceae > Halomonas > Halomonas alkalisoli. The sequence continues at coordinate 78,894 of NZ_JAKCMI010000027.1, forward strand.
GGGAAGCGACACGGCGCGGGCCTGTCACTATCGATACGCCATCAATAGTGCGGCGGCACCTCGTCCTGTGGTGACGGTGCCGCCATATCGATCTCCTGCAGCGCCTGCTGCTGGTCGCGCAGCTTCTGCTGCATCACGCCGTTGATCCTCTCCAGCTGCATCAGGCGCTTCTCCTGTGCCGCCACGGCTTCGTCCAGTGTATCCAGCCAGTGCTCCTGGTGAGCAATGCGGCTTTCCAATGCCTCCAGGCGCGATAACAGCCAGGCGGACGTCTCATCGGGGCTCATGCTAGAATCGTTGCGCTGTGTGTCTCTGTTCATCGTGACACCTTCGTCGGGCGATGTGGCCGTGTGCCATGTCGTCATCGGACATCCTGTTTCGTCGTTTCACCAACAACATTTCACCACAAACAAGTGAGCATTACGGATCCATGAATCGCAAGGTTATGTTTCGTTGCACTCTCGTCAGTCTGCTGCTGGCCGCTCCGGCGCCACTGCTGATTGCCCTGTTCATCTATTTCACCGGCGGCGATACGTCGCGCCAGCTTCTTGCCACCCTGGAGGTCGGCGGTGCCGCGACGGTCTATCTTGCCGCCTTGGCAGCCGTCTTCCTGCTGCTGCTGGTGGCCACGCTATTCGTGCATGGCGTGAGCCCACAGCTAGCCGCCATTGCCGACGTCGAGAATGACGATCGCGAGATCGGGGAGGTCAAGTGGTTCAATGTCAACAAGGGATACGGCTTCATCAAGCGTGACAGCGGGGAGGACGTCTTCGTGCACTTTCGTGCCATTCGCGGCCGCGGGCACCGGACCCTGGCCGAGGGGCAGAAGGTGCGCTACTACGTGATCGAGAATGAGAGGGGGCTTCAGGCCGACGACGTCACCGTCATTACTTAGGTGGAGAAAAGCGGCTTTCGCGAGGTTCGTGGTGCCGCTCGGCAGCGTCTTGCAGGCTAATCGTATCCGCTTTTTCCTCATCGCCCCGCCTGTTACGGAACAGGCGGGGCGATGTCGTTTGGGTCACTGGCCGGGGTCGGGCCATTCGATGACCGCTTCGCTGCCGTCGGGCAGCACGCGCCAGAAGCGGTCGGGGTCGTCGCCGGGCTGCCAGCTGCCCAGCGAGCAGCGCACCTCGCAGCCGAGGCGAGCGGCGGCTTCCCGGGCGCAGTCGCAGTCTCGCGCCCAGGGCGTATGGGCGCTGTCGAACCACAGGCTGGCGTAGCCGTCGGCGGCTTTCTCCACCAGCAGCACCGGCACGCCATGGCCGTCATGCTGGCCGCGGGTCTGCCACTGCCGACGCCCTGCCGCACTCAGCGGAGGGCTGTCCAGCCGCTCGCCGAGCCAGGCATTCAGCGCGTCCAGCGGAGCCTTGGCCAGGTAGATCTCGATATCCGGGTAGTCAGTCATGCGAACCCTCAGGGCTGGGCGGTGCCGTTGACGAAGAGCTTGGCCAGGATCGCTTCGTAGATCCGGCTGAGGTCGTCGAGGTCGGCGGCCAGGACGCGTTCGTTGGCCTGGTGGATGGTGGCGTTGCGTGGCCCCAGCTCCACCACCTGGCTGCCCAGGGTGGCGATGAAGCGTCCGTCCGATGTGCCGCCGGAGGTCGAGAGCGCCGGCGTGCGGCCGAGTACCGCCTCGACGCCGTGGAGGGCGGCTTCCACCAGCTCCCCTTCGGGTGTCAGGAAGGGCTCGCCGTTCAGCGTCCAGTCGATATGATACTCGATGCCGAAGCCGTCGAGTATGGCGCCGGTGCGTTCGCGCAGCTGCTCATGGGTCACTTCGGTGGAGAAGCGGAAGTTGAAGATCACCTCCACGTCACCGGGAATCACATTGGTGGCGCCGGTGCCCGCGCGGATATTGGATATCTGGAAGCTGGTGGCGGGAAAGAAGTCATTCCCCGCATCCCAGTGTTCCCGCACCAGGGCGTCCAGTGCCGGCATGGCCTGATGGATGGGGTTGCGCGCCAGGTGCGGGTAGGCCACGTGGCCCTGCTTGCCCCTGATGTGCAGCACGCCGCCCAGCGAGCCGCGCCGACCGTTCTTGATCACGTCCCCGAGTTCGTCGGTGGAGGAGGGTTCGCCCACCACGCAGTAGTCGAGCCGCTCGTGGCGCTCGCGCAGGTGCTCGACCACGGCGCGGGTGCCGTCCACCGCCGGCCCTTCCTCGTCGGAGGTGATCAGGAAGCCGATCTTGCCGTGGTGGTCGGGGTGGGCCGCAACGAACCGCTCGGCGGCGGTGATCATCGCCGCCAGGCTGCCCTTCATGTCGGCGGCTCCTCGCCCCCGGAGCATCCCCTCATCGTCGATGCAGGGCTCGAAGGGCGGGTAGTCCCAGTGCACATGAGGGCCGCTCGGTACCACGTCGGTATGGCCGGCGAAGGCCAGCATCGGGCCGTGATGGCCGCGTGTCGCCCAGAAGTTCTCCACGTCACCGAACGGCAGCTGCTCGACATGGAAGCCGATGCGCTCGAGCCGTTCGATCATCAACGCCTGGCAGCCCAGGTCGTCGGGCGTCACCGACGGGCGACGGATCAGCTCGATGGCCAGCGCCAGGGTTGGGGAGAGTGGCTCAGTTGTGGGCATGCAGCGCCTCGTTGAGTGCAATGGCACTCTTGTTGGTCAGGCACTCGATGCGGCCGTTCTGTGAATTGCGACGCAGCAGCAGGTCGTCATGGCCGGCGAGTTCGCGGGCGGCCACGGTCTTGACCTCCTGGTTCTGGTCGTCGAGCAGGGTGACCTTGGCCCCGGCGGTGATGTAGAGCCCGGCCTCGATGGTGCAGCGGTCGCCCAGCGGAATGCCAATACCGGCATTGGCGCCGATCAGGCAGCCTTCACCCACCTTGATGATGATATTGCCGCCGCCGGAGAGGGTGCCCATGGTGGAGCAGCCGCCGCCCAGGTCGGAGCCCTTGCCGACCATGACGCCCGCCGAGATACGGCCCTCGATCATGCCCGGGCCCTCGGTGCCGGCGTTGAAATTGACGAAGCCCTCGTGCATCACGGTGGTGCCTTCACCCAGGTAGGCACCCAGGCGCACCCGGGCGGTGTCGGCGATGCGCACGCCGGTGGGCACCACGTAGTCGGTCATCTTGGGGAACTTGTCGACACAATCCACCGAGAGGGTGCGCCCCTCCAGCCGCGCCTTGAGACGACGGGCGGGCAGCTCCTCGATGTCGATGGGGCCTTCGCTGCTCCAGGCGATGTTGCGCAGCAGGCCGAACATGCCGGTCAGGTCGAGCTGGTGCGGCTTGACCAGGCGGTGCGATAGCAGATGCAGCTTGAGATAGACCTCGGGTGCGCTCTGTGGCGGCAGGTCACTCTCCAGGAACATGGCGACCAGCGGCCGCTGGCTGGCGGCAAAGGCGTCGACCAGCTCTGCCTGGGCGGTATGGCCGGCGGCCTTGAGGGCTTCTCCCAGGGCGGCGCAGTGCTCGGGCAGGAAGCTGACCGTGGCATTGCCGGCGGGGACGTCGAGCACCTTGCCGATGGCGTCGACCAGGCTGTCGTCGGGGTTGAGCAGGGGGGCGGGATAGTAGATCTCCAGCCAGTCGCCCTGGGTGTTCTGGGTGCCGATTCCGAAAGCAAAGCTCAGCATGGGATGTCCTCGTGTCAGGTAAGGGTAGGTCGGCGTCAGCCCTTCAGGGTGTCGTAGTCGCCGTCGCGATAGCCAAGAATGATGTCGTCGCCGGTATCGAGCAGCGGCCGCTTGAGCAGCGTGGGGTTGGCCATGATCAGCGCTCGGGCCTTGTTGGCGTCGATCTCCTTCTTGTCCTCCTCGGGAAGGTTGCGCCAGGTGGTGCTGCGCCGATTGAGGGCTTCCATCACCGGCACTCGGGCGAGGATATGCTCGAGCAGGGCCGCCGAGAGGCCATCCTCGCGCAGGTCGTGAACCTGATAGGGCAGGCCCTTCTCATCCAGGGCCTTGCGCGCCTTGCGGCAGGTATCACAGTTCTTGATCACGAAAAGGGTAAGCATCATGCCCTCCTTTCAATGAAGCGGCGAATGCGTTGCGCGGCTTCTGTCGTGGGCTCGAGCTCGGCCACCAGTGCCAGGCGTAGGCGCCCTGCACCGGGATTGTCGCCATGGGCCCCCTCGCGGCCCATCCCGTCGCCGGTAGCGGGGCGACCCATATAGGAGCCGGGCAGCACGCTGACATGCTCCTCGGCGAACAGCGCCCGGGTAAAGGCCTCGTCGTCGCCCCCCGGCACCGCGGGCCAGAGGTAGAAACTCGCCTCGGGGACCGGGAATTCCATGACCGGTGCGAGTATCTCGGTGACGGCGGCGAACTTTTCGCGATAGGCGTCACGGTTGGCGCGCACATGGATTTCGTCGTTCCAGGCAGTGATCGAGGCGTGCTGCAGCGGCAGCGACATGGCGCAGCCATGGTAGGTGCGGTAGCGCTTGAAGGGGGCGATCAGCTCGGCGTCGCCGGCGACGAAGCCGGAGCGCAGCCCCGGCAGGTTGGAGCGCTTGGAGAGCGAGTGGAACACCAGGCAGCGGCGGTAGTCGTGCCGGCCCAGGGAGGCGCAGGCCTCGAGCAGCCCCGGCGGCGGCGCGCTCTCGTCCAGGTAGAGCTCCGAGTAGCACTCGTCCGAGGCGATGATGAAGTCGTGCTGATCCGCCAGGGCAATGAGTGTCTTGAAATCATCCAGCGGCGTCACCGCGCCGGTGGGGTTGCCCGGCGAACAGAGGAAGACGATCTGTACCTCGCGCCAGGTCTCGGCGGGCACGGCGTCGAAGTCGGGGCGAAAGCCGTTCTCGGCCCGACAGTCCAGATAGAGCGGCCGGCCACCGGCAAGCAGGGTGGCGCCCTCGTAGATCTGGTAGAAGGGGTTGGGTACCGCGACCCGGGCCGGGCGCGAGCGATCCAGCGCGGCCTGGACGAAGGCGAAGATCGCCTCACGGGTGCCGTTGACCGGCAGCACCTGGTGCTCGGGATCGAGCCCATCGAGGTGGAAGCGGCGGCTGGCCCAGCCGGCGATGGCGCCGCGCAGTTCGGCAACGCCGGCCGTGGCCGGGTAGCGGGCGAAATCGAGCTGGTGTTCGTACAGGGTCTTCAGTGCCCCGGCGAAGGGCGCATGCTGTGGCTCGCCGATGGTCAGCGGAATGTGCGCGAGCCCTTCGGGTGGCGTCACGCCGGCCTTCAGGGCGGCGAGCTTCTCGAAGGGGTAGGGCTTGAGAGCGTCGAGGTCGGGATTCATCGGTGTCCAGGGCGCCGTGGACCGGCGTCGTATTTGCGTTGTGATGCAGGGCACGGCGCTACGGGCGTGCGGGCAGACCGCCGATTATAGGGAAGCCCCCGGCTGGCCTCAAACCCGCGAGCCTTCGCGTTCAGCCGGAAACGTCGAGGACCTCGATCAGGCGCGCCCGCAGGCGCTGCTGGCGCTCGGGATCGGTGATCGGCCGGCCACCCTTGTCGGTGATGAAGAAAACGTCCTCCACCCGCTCCCCCAGGGTGGCGATCTTGGCCGCCGACAGGGCGATGTCCTGCTCCATGAAGATACGCCCCACCCGGGCCAGCAGGCCGGGGCGGTCCGGGGCGATCAGCTCCAGCAGGGTGCGCTCGTTGGCCGGGTCCTGCTCGATCAGCACTTCCGTGGCGACATGGAAGTGACGCAGCTGGCGCGGGGTGTGGCGGGTGACGATCTGGGGGTAGTCGTCCGGATCGTCGAGCTCCTCCACCAGGTGGCGGCGAATCGCCTCGATGCGCTCGGCATCGCGGATCGACTCGCCCCGGCTGTCGAGCACGATGAAGGTGTTGAGCGTCCAGTCGTTGCTCGAGGTGGCGATGCGGGCGTCGTGGATGGAGAGCCCCAGTTGCTCCATGGCGGCGGCGGTGGCGGCGAACAGATCGTCCACCGAGCGGGTGTGGATGAACACCTTGGTGCCGCCGTCGGACATGTCATCGGTGGGGGCGCTGATCAGGATCAGCGGCAGCTGGGAGTCCCCGTGGCCGAGAATGCCCATGGTCTGCCAGGCGATCTCGCTGGGTGCGTACTGCAGGAAGTAATCTTCGCCGAGGGACTCCCAGAGCTGGTCGACCCGGGGGAGCTCGGCCCCCACCGTGGCCAGCAGCGAGCGCGCCTCGCCCCGGGTCTCGCTGACCCACTCCTCGCGATCCAGCGGGTTGTCCAGGCCGCGGCGCAGGGCGCGCTTGGTCTCGGCGTGGAGCTGACGCAGCAGCGAGGCGCGCCAGCCGTTCCACAGGGTTGGGTTGGTGGCGTTGATATCGGCCACCGTCAGCACGTAGAGGTAGTCGAGCCGCGTCTCGTCACCCACCACCCGGGCGAAGTCGCGGATCACGTCGGGGTCGGTGATGTCGCGTTTCTGGGCCACCATCGACATCAGCAGGTGGTTCTCCACCAGCCAGGCGACCAGCCGGGTATCGCGCAGCGTCATGCCGTGGCGCTCGGCGAAGCGCTCCACGTCGCGGGCGCCGAGAAGCGAGTGGTCGCCGCCGCGGCCCTTGCCGATATCGTGATAGAGGCCGGCGATCCACAGCAGCTCGAGCTTGGGCAGCTGGTGGATCAGGGCGGCCGCCACGGGGTACTCGTCCCGGGCATCGGGTTCGCGGAAGCGCTGAATGAACTTCAGCAGGCGCAGGGTATGGGCATCCACGGTGTAGATATGGAAGAGGTCGTGCTGCATCAGGCCCACCGCCTGGCCGAACTCCGGCAGGTACTTGCCCAGAACGCCGTAGCGGTTCATGCGCCGCAGCTGGCGCGCCACGTTGCCGCCGGAGCCGAGCAGCGACATGAACAGGTGCTGGTGTTGGGCGTCGTCACGGTAGAGGTCGTCGATCTGGTGCCGGTGGTCGCGGATCAGGCGGATGGTGTCGGCCCGCACCCCCTCGATCTCGGGATGCTCCGCCATCAGCAGGAACAGCTCGAGCAGGGCGGAGGGGTGTTCGCGAAACACGGCGCGGCTGCGTGCCTGGATATAACCGCCCGCGATCTCGAAGCGCTCGTTGAGCGGTACCGGCTCCAGGCGCTCGCCGCTGCGCAGGATAGCCTCGTCGAAGTGCTGCAGCAGCATGTCGTTGAGGCCGGCCAGCGCCGTGACGTGGCGGTAGTAGCGCTTCATGAACTGCTCGACGGCCAGGCGCTCGGGGGTGTCGCGGTAGCCGAACAGCTCGGCGATGGTGCGCTGATGATCGAACTGCAGGCGGTCCTCGGCGCGATCGGTCAGCATGTGCAAGGCGTATCGCACCTGCCACAGGAAGGCCTGGCCCTGGCTGAGGATATGCAGCTCGGCGTCGTTCATGAAGCCGTTGGCCACCAGGTCCTCATAGCGCTGGCTGCCGAAGTGGCGCTTGGCCACCCAGCCGATCATCTGGATGTCACGCAGCCCGCCCGGGGAGCTCTTGATGTTGGGCTCCAGATGGTACTCGGAGTTGTTGAAGCGGTGGTGGCGGGTGATCTGCTCCTGCCACTTGGCCTCGAAGAACTGGTCGGCGGGCCACATGCGATCGGCGGCGATGCGGGCCTTCATGGCGTCGCGCAGCCGCTCCGGGCCGGCCAGAGTGCGCGACTCCATCAGGTTGGTGATCACCGTGATGTCACCCGCGGCCTCGCGCTCGCAGTCGGAGAGCGAACGCACGCTGTGGCCGATCTCCAGGCCGATGTCCCACAGGAAGGTGATGAAGGCGGTCAGCGGCTCCCGGTAGGGCTCGTCGTCGTCGTGCTCGAGCAGCAGCATCAGGTCGACGTCCGAGTGGGGGTGCAGCTCGCCTCGCCCATAGCCTCCCACGGCCAGCAGCGCCACGCCGTCGTCGGGCCATCTCTGCAGTGCCCAGGCGATGGCGAGCAGGCGGTCGAGACACCAGGCGCGGCCATGCACCAGGTCGCGAATGTCGGCACCGGTACGAAAGCGTTCGTCGAGCCGGGCCTGGATGTCGCCGAGGGCCACCTTGAAGGGCGCGATGGGCGAACGGTTGCCGGTCAGTTCGCTGCGAAATGTCTCGGCATCGAATAGCGATTCATCCGGCGCAAAACGGTAGTGGTGCAGGAGCATGGGCGTTCGACTCAGTGGTCGAGGAAGGCGAGATCTTCTTCGCCACGGGCAGTCAACACCTCGACGCCGGTTTCGGTGACCAGCAGCGTGTGTTCCCACTGGGCGGACAGGCTCTTGTCCCGGGTCACGGCGGTCCAGCCATCGCGCAGCACCTTGGTCTGATGCCCGCCGACATTGATCATCGGCTCGATGGTGAAGCACATGCCGGCTTTCAGCTCGGCGTCGGCCTCGGGGGCGTAGCCGTCATAATGCAGTACCTGGGGGTCTTCATGAAAGGTGGCGCCGATGCCGTGGCCGCAGAAGTCGCGTACCACCGAATAGCCATTGGCCTCGGCGTGCTGCTGGATGGCCCGGGCCAGCTCGGAAAGGCGAGCGCCGGGGCGGACCAGGGCGATGCTGTGGTAGAGGCACTCCTGGGTGACCCGGCAAAGGCGCTCGCCCTGGATGCTCTCGCCGATGATGAACATCACGCTGGAGTCGCCGTGATAGCCGTCTGCCGTCTTGACGGTGACATCGATGTTCATGATGTCGCCCTTCTTCAGCTTCTTGTCGCCATCCGGGATGCCATGGCAGACCACATGATTGATCGAGGTGCAGATCGACTTGGGGAAGCCGTGGTAGTTGAGCGGGGCCGGCGTGGAGCCCAGCTCGTTGACAATGTAGTCATGGCACAGGCGGTCCAGCTCGCCGGTGGTGACACCGGCCTTCACGTGTGGCGCGATCATCTCCAGGACGCTGGCGGCCTGGCGGCCGGCCTCGCGCATCATCTCGATCTCGTCGGGCGTCTTGATGGGAATGTTCATGGGGTCTCGGTTCTGAGGGGTTGTCGCGCCCGGCAATTGGCGGGTATACGCGGCGGGCGACTTCATCTCGTCGGCGAACTATGGTATAAAGCCGCGCGCTATCCTGCAATCGTCGACCCTCTCTCAGGGCCGTGGCTCGGCCGAGAGTCGACAGCAGTGAGAGCGTGATAACGAGGCGCATACCGCGTTTCGACAACATAGCCTTGAAAAACACACACGCACCGGCACATGGTCCCGGGTGCTGCCGCGGCACCGCCTCGGTAGTCGGATCCATGGGGTGCGTGGAGGCCTAACCCGATTTTCAGGAGTCATCATGGCACACGTCAATATGCGCGATCTGCTGAAGGCAGGCGCTCACTTCGGTCACCAGACCCGCTACTGGAACCCGAAGATGAGCAAGTTTATCTTCGGCGCCCGCAACAAGATCCACATCATCAACCTCGAGCACACCCTGCCGGCCCTCAATGAGGTGATCGACGTGGTCGAGAAGATGGCCGCGTCCAACAACAAGATCCTGTTCGTTGGTACCAAGCGCAGCGCCAGCAAGATCATCAAGGAAGAGGCCAATCGTGTCGGCCACCCGTTCGTCAACCACCGCTGGCTCGGCGGCATGCTGACGAACTACAAGACCATTCGTCAGTCGATCAAGCGTCTGCGCGACCTCGAGACCATGCGCGAGGACGGCACCTTCGAGAAGCTGACCAAGAAAGAGGTCCTGATGGCGACCCGCGAGCAGGACAAGCTCGAGCGTTCCATCGGCGGTATCAAGGAAATGGGCGGCCTGCCCGATGCCCTGTTCGTCATCGACGTCGATCACGAGCGCATCGCCATCAACGAGGCGAACAAGCTGGGTATCCCGGTCATCGGCGTGGTGGATACCAACTCCGACCCGGACGGCGTCGACTACGTGATCCCGGGCAACGATGACTCCATCCGCGCCATCCAGATCTACGTCAAGGCGATTGCCGACGCTTGTGGTCGTGCGAAGGAAGGTCGGCCGGACGAGTTCGTCGAGGTCACCGAAGGCGAGAGCGGCGACGCGACTGCCGCTGCCGAGTAACGGCGAGCCATCCGGGTGGGCAATGCCTGTCCGGGCGGGCCGGGGCTGTTACAGCCCTGGCCCGCTCTCCCGCCCCGGCATCGCGGGGCGGGATTCCACCGGGCCCCAAGGGTCCGGCGCACTTATTCCCAGGTCGAACCGATCCAGGGTTCAACTATCAAGAGGTGAATACCATGGCAGCGATCAGCGCCTCCCAGGTCAAGGAACTGCGCGAGCGTACCGGGCTCGGCATGATGGAGTGCAAGAAGGCACTCACCGAGGCCGATGGTGACATCGAGGTCGCCATCGAGAACCTGCGCAAGAGCTCCGGTCTCAAGGCCGCCAAGAAGGCCGGTCGCACCGCCGCCGAAGGCGCCGTGGTGACCCGTGTCGCCGAAGACGGCAGCTACGGCGTGGTGGTGGAGATCAACTCCGAGACCGACTTCGTCGCCCGTGACGACAACTTCAAGGCCTTCGCCGACAAGATCGCCGGTGCCTTCTTCGCCGCCAAGAGCGAAGACGTGGCAGCGGTGATGAGCGGTGAGCTCGAGACCGTTCGCGAGCAGCTGGTTCAGAAGATCGGCGAGAACATCAGCGTGCGTCGCTGTGCCGTCGTCGAGGCAGCCGAGGGCGGGCTGGTGGGCGAATACGTCCACGGCGGCCGCATCGGCGTGCTGACCGAGCTCAAGGGTGGCAACGCCGAGGTGGCCAAGGATATCGCCATGCACGTGGCGGCGATCAACCCCTCCGTGGCGCGTCCCGAGGACATGCCTCAGGAGGAACTCGACAAGGAAAAGGCGATCATCCTGGCCCAGCCCGACATGGCCGGCAAGCCCGAGCAGATCGCCGAGAAGATGGTCGAAGGCCGCCTGAAGAAGTACCTGGCCGAGAACAGCCTGACCGAGCAGCCCTTCGTCAAGGACCCGAACCAGAGCGTGGCCGAGTTCGCCAAGGCCGCGGGTGGCGAGGTTCTCGGTTTCATCCGCTTCGAGGTGGGTGAGGGCATCGAGAAGGAAGAGGTTGATTTTGCCAAGGAAGTCATGGAACAGGCTGGCCGTAGCTAAGGTCAGAGGTTCCAGTTCGAAGAACGGCGTGCGCGCGAGCGCACGCCTTCTCGTATCCGGCCGCCGCGTCGGCCGTAGTAGAAAAGCTTCATCCCCTTGCGCCCAGGAGAGTAGCCATGCCCCCGACCGATCACGTCGATAATCCCGCTCAGCCCCGCTCCGACAAGTCCCGCAGTGAAAAATCCAAGTACAAGCGCATCCTGCTCAAGCTCTCCGGTGAGGCGCTGATGGGCGAACACGACTTCGGGATCGACCCCAAGGTGCTCGACCGCATGGCGCTGGAGATCGGGCAACTGGTCGGCATCGGCGTGCAGGTGGGTATCGTGGTCGGTGGCGGCAACCTGTTCCGTGGCGCCGCGCTCAACGAGGCGGGCATGGATCGCGTCACCGGTGACCACATGGGCATGCTGGCCACGGTCATGAACGCACTGGCCATGCGCGATGCGCTGGAGCGTTCCAACATCCGCTCGCGGGTCATGTCGGCGATTCCCATGAGCGGGGTGGTGGAACACTACGATCGGCGTACCGCCATTCGCTACCTGACGTCCGGAGACGTGGTATTGTTTTCCGCCGGAACCGGCAATCCGTTCTTTACCACCGACTCGGCGGCCTGCCTGCGCGGCATCGAGATCGATGCCGACGTGGTGGTCAAGGCCACCAAGGTGGACGGGGTCTACGACAAGGATCCGGTCAAGCACGCCGATGCGATCAAGTACGACAAGCTGAGCTATGACGATGCGCTGGACCAGAAGCTGGGCATCATGGATTTGACCGCCATCTGCCTGGTGCGGGACCATGACATGCCGGTTCGCGTCTTCAACATGAACAAGCCGGGCGCCCTGCTGAACCTGGTGATGGGCGGCAAGGAAGGCACGCTGATAGACAGAGGTTGACACAGTGATCGATGACATCAAGAAAGATGCTGAAAGCCGAATGAAGAAGAGCCTCGAGGCCCTTCATGGCAACTTCAACAAGATCCGTACCGGGCGTGCTCACTCCAGCATCCTCGACTCGGTGATGGTGGACTATTACGGTAGCCAGGTGCCGCTGAGCCAGGTGGCCTCGGTCAACGTGGAGGACGCCCGGACGCTGAGTATCGTGCCGTGGGAGCAGGGCATGGTGCCCAAGATCGAGAAGGCGATCATGACCTCCGATCTGGGGTTGAACCCGGCGAGCGCTGGCACCGTGATTCGCGTGCCCATGCCGATGCTCACCGAGGAGACCCGCAAGGGCTACATCAAGCAGGCGCGTGCCGAGGCCGAGCATGCCCGCGTGGCGGTGCGCAATGTGCGTCGCGACGCCAATGGCGACTTCAAGTCCCTGCTCAAGGAGAAGGAAATCTCCGAGGATGAGCAGCATCGGGGTGAAGAGGCCATTCAGAAGCTGACCGACAAGTACATTGCCGAGATCGACAAGCTTCTGGAAACGAAGGAACACGACCTGATGCAGGTCTGAGGAGCGCCGGGCGGACGCCCCGTCAAGGGGTTTCCGCCAGGCTCCGCCCACTCCATTGCGAGACATCATGACGTCAGCGCAGACCCAAGATTCCCAGGTGCCCCCGAGTGCACCCGGTGGAGACGTGCCGCGACATGTGGCGATTATCATGGATGGCAACAATCGCTGGGCACGAGCGCGTGGGCTCTCCGGTGTGCGTGGCCATCGTGCCGGCGTCGAGGCCGTGCGAGCGGTGATACGGCGTGCCGCGGAGCGGGGCGTGGAAACGCTTACCCTGTTCGCCTTCTCCAGCGAAAACTGGCGACGTCCCGAAGCCGAAGTGCGTGCCCTGATGGAGCTGTTCCTGATCGCACTGAAGCGTGAAGTGAAAAAGCTCCACGCCAACGGTATCCGGCTCTCGGTGATCGGCGACCGCTCCGCTTTCTCTCCCTCGATTCAGAAATACATCGTCCGGGCCGAGGCGTTGACCCGGGACAATACCCGCATGCATCTGGTGGTGGCAGCCAACTATGGCGGCCACTGGGATATCGCCGGGGCCGCCCGTCGCCTTGCCGAGCGCGCCGCCACGGGGGAGCTCGACCCCGCCGATATCACCGAGAAGAGCGTTCAGGACGAGCTCTGTCTGGCCCAGGAAGCGCCGGTGGATCTCTGCATTCGCACCAGCGGCGAGCAGCGTATCTCCAATTTCCTGCTGTGGCAGATGGCCTATGCCGAACTCTATTTCACGCCACTGCTGTGGCCCGATTTCGATGGCGAGGCCCTCGACCTGGCCATCGATGACTTTCGCCGGCGGCAGCGCCGTTTCGGCATGACCGACGAGCAGATCGAGGCCCAAGGTGCTTAGACAGCGGATAATCACTGCGGCCTGGCTGGCGCCGCTGATGCTGGCTGGCCTGTTCGGCCTGCAGGGCGGCGCCTTTGCCGCCTTTACTGCCGCCATCGTGCTGCTGGCGGCCTGGGAGTGGACCAATCTCGCCGGGGTGACGGAGCCTAACCGGCGCCTGGCCCTGGTGGCAGGCCTGGCCGTATTGATGCTGCTGCTCTGGGCGACAGGCGCCATGCTGGCCGTCTGGCCGCTGTGGCTGGCGCTGGTGGGGTGGCTGGTCAATCTCTACTGGGTGATTCACTACCCCGGCAAGGGTGAGCAGTGGCAGTCGACGCTCAGGCGTCTGGCCATGGGGCTGTGGGTGCTGCTGCCGGCCTGGGTCGGTTTCAATATCTTGCGCGACACCGGCGCGGTATGGCTGCTCTTCGTCCTGCTGCTGGTCTGGGGTGCCGATATCGGGGCCTACTTCAGCGGCCGTGCCTGGGGGCGGCGCAAGCTGGCCCCCCGGGTCAGCCCCGGCAAGTCCTGGGAGGGGGTGTTCGGCGGTCTTGCCGTGACCTTCCTGCTGGCGCTGGTGTTCGCTGTCTGGCAGGGCCTGGGCGTGGCCGGCGGAATCGCCTTGGTCTTGGCCACCGCCGTGGTGACCCTGGTGTCGGTGCTCGGCGACCTGGTGGAGAGCATGCTCAAGCGTTATCGGGGCATCAAGGACTCCAGCAGCCTCCTGCCCGGGCATGGTGGTGTCCTCGACCGCATCGACAGCCTGACGGCGGCCGTGCCGCTGTTTGCGTTGCTCTCTCTCGGGGTCCTGTAGGTGCTGACTGTCACGGTGCTCGGCGCGACCGGCTCGATCGGCACCAGCACGCTGGATGTCGTTGCCCGTCATCCCGAACGCTATCGGGTTCACGCCCTGACGGCCCATCGCTCCCGCGAGGCCCTGCTGGCGCAGTGCCGGCGCCACCGGCCGAGGGTGGCGGTGCTGGACGGGGAGGAGGATGCCGCCTGGCTGCGCCGGGAGCTTGCCGACGCCGGGTTGAAGACGGAGGTGCGTAGCGGCGTCGAGGCGCTGGTCGAGGTGGCCGAAGCGGATGAGGTGGACGTGGTGATGGCCGCCATCGTCGGTGCCGCCGGGCTGCTGCCGACGCTGGCTGCCGTGAGGGCCGCCAAGCGGGTGTTGCTGGCCAACAAGGAGGCGCTGGTGATGTCCGGCGCCCTGTTCATGGACGCAGTGGCTCGGCATGGCGCACTGCTTCTGCCCATCGATTCCGAACATAATGCCATCTACCAGTGTCTACCTCACGAGCATCGTGGTGGCCTGGCAAAGCATGGCGTCACCCAATTGCTGCTGACCGCTTCCGGCGGGCCCTTCCGGGGCTGGACGCCGGAGGCGCTGGCGACGGTCACGCCGGAGCAGGCCTGTGCCCACCCCAACTGGTCCATGGGGCGCAAGATATCAGTGGACAGCGCCACTCTGATGAACAAGGGGCTGGAGCTGATCGAGGCGTGCTGGCTGTTCGATGCTCGCCCGGAGCAGGTGAAGGTGGTGGTGCATCCCCAGAGCGTGATCCACTCCATGGCCGCCTACAGCGACGGGTCGGTGCTGGCGCAGCTGGGCAACCCCGACATGCGCACCCCCATCGCCTACGGACTGGCCTGGCCGGAGCGGATCGATGCCGGGGTCGAGGCCCTCGACCTGTTCCAGGTCGCACGGCTGGACTTCGAGGCGCCCGACGAAGCGGCCTTTCCCTGCCTGCGCCTGGCCCGGGAAGCCATCGTGGCCGGAGGAACGGCACCGGCGGTGCTCAATGCGGCCAACGAGATTGCGGTGGATGCCTTTCTCGCCGGTCGACTGGGATTTGGCGGCATCGCCGAGCTGGTGGAGCGGACGCTGGAGGCGCTGCCTGTGGCGCCGGCCACCGACCTGGGCACCATCCTGGAGGCCAATGCCCGGGCTCGCCATACGGCCAGCGACTGGCTGCAACGTCGTTGAGCCAACCAACGGTGGCGACTGTCATCATGTTACCTAGAAGGAGGCTGACTTGGGCCTGATCCAGAATGTGCTGGCCGTCATCGTGGTGCTGGGCCTGCTGATTACCTTCCACGAATACGGGCATTACTGGGTGGCGCGGCGCTGTGGTGTCAAGGTGCTGCGCTTCTCGGTGGGCTTCGGCAAGCCTATCTGGTCCCGAGTCGACCGCAACGGTACCGAATTCGCCATAGCCGCCATCCCGCTCGGCGGCTATGTCAAGATGCTCGACGAGCGCGAGGCCCCGGTTCCCGACGAGCAGCTCGACCAGGCCTTCAATCGCAAGTCGGTGTGGCAGCGCATCGCCATCGTGGCGGCCGGCCCGCTGGCCAACTTCCTGCTCGCTATCGTCGCCTACTGGGCGCTGTTCGTCGCCGGTACCACCACGGTGGCACCGGTGGTCGGCGATGTGGCCGTCGATTCACCGGCCGAGCGCAGTGGCCTGCGCAGCGGCCAGGAGATCGTCTCGGTGGAAGGCGACGCGGTACGCTCCTGGGACGACATCAACCTCCGCCTGATCGCCCGTATCGGGGCCAGTGGCGAGCTGCTGTTCCAGGCGCGCGGCGATGCCCGCGAGGAGGCTCGGGAGTATCGGCTGCCGGTGGAGAACTACCTGGTTCGCCAGGACCCCCCGCAGCCGCTGGCCACCCTGGGTATCACGCCCTGGCAACCTCCGTTCCCGGCCAGGCTGGGGCAGGTCATCGACGGCGAGGCCGCTGCCCGGGCGGGGCTGGAGGCCGGCGATGAGGTTCTCTCGGTGAACGGGACGCCGATCGATGACTGGATGGATTTCGTCAATATCGTGCGCACGAGTCCTGGCGAGAGCCTGGCCCTTGAAGTGGCGCGCAACGGCGAGCAGCTGAGCCTGACGTTGGTGCCCGGCGAAAGAGAGCTGGAAACCGGCGTTTCCATCGGCTACGTTGGCGCCGGCGTCGAGAGCGTGGAGTGGCCGGAAGAGTATCGGCGCGAGATCCGCTATGGCCCAGTGGCGGCCCTGGGGCAGGCAGTGGGGCGCACCAGTGACATGACGCTATTGACCCTGGGCGCTATCCGCAAGATGCTGGTGGGGCTGATCTCGCCTTCGAACCTGTCCGGACCCATCACCATCGCCCAGGTGGCGGGTGATACGGCACGCACCGGTCTGGAAAGCTTCGTCAGTTTTCTGGCCTACCTGTCGATCAGCCTGGCGGTGCTCAACCTGCTGCCCATCCCGGTACTCGACGGTGGCCACCTGCTTTATTATTTCGTGGAAGCGGTCCGCGGCCGGCCGGTTTCCGAGCGGACCCAGGCGATGGGTCTGCGTATTGGTTTGGCGCTGATAGCCACGCTGATGTTGATGGCGCTCTATTTCGATCTGATGCGTCTCTGGTAGCGAGCGACTCTACCCCCGACCGGGGGCACAGGGAGAGGTGGAGCCAGACTCCAGCCTTGTCAGTCACCCGCACAAATGTATAAGGTGCCTGTCTGGACAGGCAGGCGGATCAACGCGAGCGAAGCGACTGCATGAATATCAAGACCCTCGGACTGGCGGCTCTGCTGCTGGCCGGTTCCAATACGGTGCTGGCCGAATCTTTTGAAGTGACCGACATTCGCGTGGAAGGGCTGCAGCGGGTTTCCGCCGCTTCCGTCTTCAACGCCTTCCCCGTCAGTGCCCGAGATCGGGTGGATGACCGCGAACTGGCGGAGGCGGCACGCAGCCTGTTCGCCACCGGCCTGTTCGACGATATCCAGCTGGCCAGGGACGGTGACGTGCTGGTCATCCAGGTGGTGGAACGCCCCACCATCTCGCGGCTCAACATCAGCGGCAACCGTCACCTTTCCGAGGAGGATCTGCGTCGCGGACTTCGCGAAGGCGGGCTTGCCGAAGGGCAGGTGCTGCAGCTCTCCACGCTCGAGGAGATCCAGCGCGAGCTGGAGGGCGTCTACCAGGCCCAGGGCCGCTACAGCGCTCGCATCGATACCAGCGTGCGTGAAATCGACGAGGGGCGGGTCCAGGTCGATATCGACATCAACGAAGGTGCCGTGGCCAAGATCCGCCAGATCAACGTCGTCGGCAACCGTGAATTCGACGACGACGAACTGCGTGATGTCTTCGAGCTCAACGACCGTCCCGGTCGCTTCTTCGGCTGGTTCTCGAGAGACGAATACTCCCGTGAAGCCTTGGCGGGCGACCTGGAACGGCTGCGCTCCTTCTATCTCGATCGTGGCTATGTGGACTTTGCCATCACCTCCACCCAGGTGTCGATCAGCCCGGACAAGTCGCAGATCTTCGTCACCGTCAATATCGATGAGGGCCGCCAGTATCGCCTGGGCGACATCCGTTTCGCCGGAGACCTGCAGATCAGCGAGCGTGAAGCGCGCGATCTGCTCCAGGTGGAGAGCGGCCAGATATTCTCGCGTAGCGACGTCACCGCCTCCACCGAAGCCCTGCGTGCCCGCCTGGGTGCCGAGGGCTTCGCCTTCGCCCGGGTCGAAGGCGTGCCGGAGCCGGGTGCCGACGGCTCGACGGTGGATCTCACCATCATGGTCCAGCCGGGACAGCGTGCCTACGTGCGGCGCATCAACTTCATCGGTAACACCAGCACTCAGGATGAGGTGTTGCGTCGCGAGATGATCCAGATGGAGGGCGCCCCCGCCTCCACCGAGTCGATCAGCCAGTCGCGTCGTCGCCTGGAGCGCCTGGGCTTCTTCAGCCAGGTGGAAGTGGATACCCAGCCGGTGGCGGGGGAGCCCGACAAGCTGGATGTCACCTATACCGTCGAGGAGCAGCCCTCCGGCTCGGTGTCGGCGAGCATCGGCTTCTCCCAGAGCGCCGGCGTGATCTACGGCGCGGCGCTGGCCCAGAACAACTTCCTGGGGACCGGCAACCGGGTCAACGTCGGCGCACAGCGCAGCGATACCTTCACCAGTCTCAACTTCGGCTACACCGATCCCTACTGGACACTGGACGGCATCTCGCGGGGCTACAACCTGTTCTATCGCGAGACCGATTACGAGGATTCGGATATCTCGACCTACTCCACCGACGCCTATGGCGCGGGGATCAACTTCGGCTATCCGATCAGCGAACTGTCGCGGCTCAATTTCGGCGCCAGTATCGAGGACCTGACGGTCAAGACCTATCGCGATACCGCCTCGGAGATCGTGCGCTACGTCGACGAGCAGGGCGACAACGCCCAGAGCCTCAAGCTCACCGCCAGCTGGACGCGCAACAACCTGAACCGTGGCATCATGCCCACCTCGGGCAACTACCAGCGTCTGTCGCTGGAGACCGCTGCGCCGGGCAGCGACGCGGAGTATTACAAGCTGCGGGCCAGGGCGCAGCAGCTGTTTCCCCTGAACGAAGAGGAGACCTGGGCGCTGAAATTCGGCTCGACCCTGGGCTATGCCGACAGCATCGGTAACGATCCCCATCCCTTCTACGAGAACTTCTTCTCCGGCGGCCTCGGCTCGGTGCGCGGTTTCACGGCCAATACCCTGGGCCAGCGGACCACCCCCCGCGAGGCGGGACGTGACCGTACCCTGGGTGGCAACGTTCTGGTCGAGGGTAGTGCAGAGCTGCTCTTCCCGATGCCCTTCCTCGAGAACCAGCGGTCGCTGCAGACCGGTTTCTTCGTCGATGCCGGCAACACCTTCCTGACCAGCTGTTACCCGGTGGTCGAGGGTGACGGGCCCTCGAACTGCTCCTCCGGTGTCGATCTGGGCGAGCTGCGCTACAGTGCCGGTATCGGCCTCTCCTGGCTGACCCCGGTGGGTCCGCTGACCTTCAGTATCGCCGAACCGCTCAACGACAAGAGTGGCGACGATACCCAGTTCTTCCAGTTCTCACTGGGTCAGACCTTCTGACCCCGCATCGACCAAGGAGTCATTCATGCGCAAGTTGACCGCCATTCTCTGTATTGGCCTGTTCAGTGTCCTGGCACTGCCGGCGCATGCCGCCGAGGTCGCCATGCTGGATTGGCGGCAGGCACTGCTCTCGTCCGATGCCGCCCAGCGCTCCATGGAGCAGCTGGAGAGCCGCCTTCGTGGCCAGCAGCAGGAAGCCCAGGGGCTGGGTGAAGAACTGCAGAACCTGCAGCAGCGCCTGCAGGGGGGCAGCTTCTCCGATGCCGAGCGTGAGACCATGATCCAGGAGTTCCAGCAGAAGGGCAGCCGCTTCGAGCAACTGCGCCAGCAGATCATCGAGGAGCAAATGCGCTCGGAGCAGGAATTCCTGCAGCAGTCCGAACCGAAGCTTGAACAGGCTGTGGAGCAGGTCATCTCCCGGCACGGCATCCAGGTGCTGGTCGATCCCCAGGGAGTGCTTCACTCGGAGACCGATCTGCCGAACCTGACCCAGGAAGTGACCGATATCCTCAACTCGCTCAACTGATCCGTCACGGCGGCTTGCCGCCGTGCTCTGCTGACTACCGGGCTTTCATGACGCAACCTGCTCCCCCACAGTTCACCCTCGCCGATCTCGCCGAACAGCTCGGAGCGCGGCTGGTGGGTGACGGTACGCGCCGCATCACGGGACTGGCAACCTTGCAGGACGCCGGCCCCGAACAGGTCGCCTTCGTGGCCAATCTCTCCTACCTGAAGAGTTTGCAAGACACCCGCGCCGGTGCCGTGCTGCTCCACCCCGAGCACGCCGGCGAATGCCCGGTGGACCGTCTGGAACTCGACAACCCCTATCTCGGCTATGCGCAGCTGTCGCGGCTCTTCGACCCGTTCCTGTCCCGGCCGGCCGGAGGCATCCATGCGACGGCGGTGGTGGCCGACGACGTACGGTTGGGGGGCGGGGTGGAGATAGGCCCCCAGGCGGTCGTCGAGCCCGGCGTCGAGCTGGGTGACGACGTCGTGATCGGCCCCGGCTGTGTGGTGGGGGCGAATACGCGGATCGGCGCCGGGTCACGACTGCACCCCAACGTGACCGTCTGCCATGGTGTCGTCATCGGCGAGCGGGCTATCCTGCACAGCAACTGTGTCATCGGGGGCGACGGCTTCGGCTTCGCCCATGATGGAAGGCGCTGGCACAAGATCGCCCAGCTGGGCGGCGTGGTGCTGGGGGACGATGTCGAAGTCGGCAGCTGCTCCAGCATCGACCGCGGGGCGCTGGACGACACCGTCATCGGCAACGACGTCAAGATTGACAGCCAGGTGCAGATCGCCCACAACGTGCACATCGGCGACCACAGCGCCCTTGCCGGCTGTGTCGGTATCGCCGGCTCGACCCGGGTGGGGAGCAACTGCATGCTCGGTGGCGGTGTGGGACTCGCCGGCCATCTGACGATCTGTGACGGAGTGCAGGTCACCGGCATGAGCCTGGTGACCAACTCGATTCATGAGCCGGGGGTCTACTCGTCGGGTACTGGCGCGATGCAGAACGCACAGTGGCGCAAGAATGCGGTGCGCTTCAAGCAGCTCGACGATATCGCCCGCCGCCTGGCCAAGCTCGAAAAGCGCAACCAGGAGGGTTGAGACGAAGTCTGGCGACGCTATAATCCATCGCCTGCCTTTCTCTCCCTGCAGGCATTTTGGAAAGCCGGATGCAACATGCCAATGCTGCTCCGGCTTTCCTACTTCCTTTCAGAGGTCGCTACGATGGAAATGGACATCAACGAGATTCGTGATTATCTGCCGCACCGCTATCCCTTCCTGCTGGTGGATCGGGTCACGGAACTGGCGCTCGGCGAACTGATCATTGGCTACAAGAACGTCAGCATCAACGAACCGTTCTTCAACGGTCACTTCCCGCATCACCCGATCATGCCCGGTGTGCTGGTGCTCGAGGCCCTGGCCCAGGTGTGCGGTATCCTGGGATTCAAGACCGTCAACAAGCTGCCCGCGGACGGCTATGTCTACTATCTCGTGGGCAGCGACAACGTGCGCTTCAAGCGCCCGGTCATGCCCGGCGACTGCCTGGTGCTGGAGGCTCGCGTGGAACGTGAAAAGCGCGGCATCTGGAAATTCGCCTGCCGTGCTACCGTAGGGGGCGAACTGGCCTGTGAGGCCGACATCATCTGTGCCGAGAGGAAGGTTGCTTGATACATACCACTGCCATCGTCGATCCCAGTGCGCGCCTGGCCGAGGATGTCGAGGTCGGACCTTTCACCGTGATCGGGCCCGACGTCGAGATCGGGGCCGGCAGTCGGATCGGTCCTCATGTCGTGATCAAGGGGCCGACCGTGCTGGGCGAACGCACTCGCATCTTCCAGTTTGCCTCGGTGGGTGAGGATTGCCAGGACAAGAAGTATGCCGGCGAACCGACGCGACTGGTGATGGGGGACGACAACGTTATCCGTGAGGGCGCGACGCTGCATCGTGGCACCGCCCAGGATCGTGGCGAGACCACCATCGGTTCGCGCAACCTGTTCATGGCCTATGTTCACGTGGGGCACGACTGTCTCATCGGCAGCGACTGCGTGCTCGCCAATCAGGTGACCCTGGCCGGTCATGTCACCCTGGGTGATTTCGCCATACTGGGTGGGCTCTCCGCGATCCACCAGTTCTGCCATTTCGGCTCCTATGCCATGGCCGGCGGTGGCTCGATCATCACCAAGGACACGCCGTCCTTCGTGATGATCAATGGCAACCCTGCCAGGGCTCATGGCCTCAACCTGACGGGGCTGAAGCGTCGTGGTTTCTCGAAGGAAGCGATCAAGGCGCTGAGCGAGTCCTACAAGCTGGTCTATCGCCAGGGGTTGACCGTCGAGCAGGCCCTGGATGCCATCCGCAGTCGTTTCCCGCTGCCCGAAACCGAAGCCTTCGCCGCCTCCATCGAGGTGTCGTCCCGTGGCATCATTCGCTGACGTGACACGGTCATGACGGTAAGACGCGTCTACATCGTGGCCGGTGAGCTCTCCGGCGACAACCTGGGTACCGGCCTGATGCGCGCCCTGAAGGCCCGTCACCCGGACGTCGAATTCCGCGGTATCGGCGGGCCGGGAATGATCGGGGAAGGCATGGAGAGTCGCTTTCCCCTGGAAATCCTC
Source organism: Halomonas alkalisoli (assembly GCF_021412585.1). Taxonomy (GTDB): domain Bacteria; phylum Pseudomonadota; class Gammaproteobacteria; order Pseudomonadales; family Halomonadaceae; genus Halomonas; species Halomonas alkalisoli. Next base: position 101,088 of record NZ_JAKCMI010000027.1, read on the forward strand.
TCGGTGATGGGGCTGGTCGAGGTGATCAAGCACCTCCCCGAGCTGATCCGCGTGCGCCGCTCCCTCAGGTCTGACGCCCTGGCCTGGCAGCCGGATATCATGATCGGTATCGATGCCCCCGACTTCAATCTCGGCCTGGAACGACAGCTGCGCGAAGCGGGCATCACCACCGCACACTATGTCAGCCCCACGGTGTGGGCCTGGCGCCAGGGGCGGGTCAAGGGTATCGCCCGCTCCGTCGATGCCATGCTCACCTTCCTGCCCTTCGAGGCCGCCTTCTACGCCCGCCACCGGGTGCCGGTGGCCTTCGTCGGCCATCCGCTGGCCGACGAGCTGCCGCTGACCAACGATCGTGCCACGGCCCGGGCCGCGCTGGGGCTGGACGAGGACGCGGCGATTCTGGCCCTGCTGCCGGGGTCCCGGACAAACGAGATTCGCTTTCTCGGCGACACCTTCCTCGACGCCGCCGAGCAGCTGTGCCGAACCCGTCCCGGGCTCAAGGTGGTGATCCCCGCGGCGACGCCGAAGCGGCACGAAGAGCTGAGCGAGCTGCTGGCGGCACGCCCCGACCTCGCCGGCCGGGTGGTGCTGCTCGACGGCCGCGCCCGGGAGGCCATGGTCGCGGCCGACGCCGTGCTGCTGGCATCGGGTACCGCGGCACTGGAGGCGATGCTCTGTCACCGCGCCATGCTGGTGGCCTACAAGATGGCACCGGCCACCCACTGGCTGGCCAAGCGGCTGGTCAAGACGGAATGGATCTCGCTGCCCAACCTGATTGCGCGCGAGACCCTGGTGCCCGAGCTGATCCAGGAAGCGGCCAGTGCGTCGGCCATCGCCGCACGCCTGGGCGAGATGCTCGATGACGACGACTATCGCTTGGCGCTGGAGACGCGCTTCGCCGAGATGCATGCCGGGCTGCAGCGCGATGCCAGTCGTCGTGCCTGTGACGCCGTCGAGGCGCTGGTGGAGGGGCGCGCGCTGCCCGAGAGCGTCTCGCCCGCCAGTGCTATCGCCGCCGCCGAGGCGGGGGCGAAGCCAGGAGGTGCCCGGGCGGGAGAGGTGGGAGAGGTGAAGAGCCCGGAGCAGGCAGAGACGAGAGAGCGCACAGAGCGATGAAACCATGTGACCTGCCACCCCTGACCATCGACTACCAGGGCACCCTGCTGGCGGGTGTCGACGAGGTTGGCCGTGGACCACTGGTTGGCGCCGTGGTGGCCGCCGCCGTGATCCTCGATCCGGCCAGGCCCATCGCCGGCCTGGCCGACTCCAAGCAGCTCACGGCAGAGCGCCGCGAACGGCTGGATGACGAGATTCGCGAAAAGGCCCTGGCCTTTGCCGTGGCCGAGGCGTCGGTTGCCGAGATCGATGAACTCAATATCTATCACGCCACCCATCTCGCCATGCGCCGGGCCATCGATGCCCTGCCGCTGGCCGCGGAGTACCTGCTGGTGGACGGTAATCGCCTGCCCGGGCATCATGTTCCCGGCCAGGCGGTGGTGAAGGGCGATGCCCGCCACCCGGCCATTGCCGCGGCTTCGATACTCGCCAAGGTGGCGCGCGATGCGCAGATGGTGGCGCTCGACGGCCTCTTTCCCGGCTACGGCTTCGCCCGCCACAAGGGCTATCCGACCCGCGAGCACCTGGCCGTCCTGGAGCGCCTGGGGCCGCTGCCGGAGCACCGCCGCTCCTTCGGCCCGGTCAGGCGCCAGCTGGCGCTGCTCTAGGCCAATGTTCAGTACTTCCGATATTGAGGAGCGCCGGGGACAGGTCGTAGCAGGGGTCTTTTGCCATGGATGGCAAAAGTAGCGTACAGGGAGGTATTTACAGCGCCCCTGCGGAGAGCTGTCGCCGGATCAGCTCCGAGCAATGTCACCAGCACCACTTTTCGCTGCCAAATCTTGAGTCCGCTATGACCACGCCCTTCGTACATCTTCGCGTTCACACCGAATACTCGCTGGTCGACGGCCTGGTGCGGCTCAAGCCGCTGATCAAGGCCACGGCCGAGCGGGGTATGCCGGCCCTGGCCGTCACCGACGAGGCCAACCTGTTCGGCCTGGTCAAGTTCTATCGCGGTGCCCAGGGTGCCGGGCTCAAGCCGATCATCGGCGCCGACCTGTGGCTGGCCAACCCCTTCGACGAGGGCCACCCCTACCGCCTGACCCTGCTGGCCATGAACGACATCGGCTACCGAAACCTCACCGAGCTGATATCCCGTGGCTGGATGGAGGGGCAGCGGCAGGGTCGGGCACTGCTCGACCGCGCCTGGGTGCTCGAGCAGAGCGAGGGGCTGATCGCCCTGTCCGGCGCCCGCGACGGTGAGATCGGCCGCCATCTGCTCTCCGACCACCGGGACGAAGCCCGGGCGCTGCTGGACGAGTGGAACGCCGCCTTCCCGGGGCGCTTCTATCTGGAGCTGGTGCGTACCGGCCGGCCGCTGGAGGAGGAGTGTGTGCATCTGTCGGTGGCGCTGGCCATGGAGACGGGTACGCCGGTGGTGGCCACCAACGACGTGCGTTTCCTCGAGCGCGACGACTTCTGGGCCCACGAGACCCGGGTCTCCATCGGCGAGGGCCGTGCGCTCGACGACAAGCGACGCGAGCGGCGCTACACCGAGGAGCAGTACCTCAAGAGCCCCGAAGAGATGGCCGATCTCTTCTCGGATATCCCCGCCGCGCTCGAGAACAGCCTGATGATCGCCGCGCGCTGCAGCGTTGACGTGCGGCTGGGCGAGATATTCCTGCCCGAATTCGAGATTCCCGAGGGCATGACCCAGGACGAGTTCTTCCGCAAGGTCTCCCACGATGGCCTGACCGAGCGACTCGACTTCCTGTTCCCGGCCGAGCGTTACCCGAGGGACGGGGCGGAGTATGCCGAGATCGACGCCCGCTACCGCAAGCGCCTGGATTTCGAGCTCGATATCATCATCCAGATGGGTTTCCCCGGCTACTTCCTGATCGTGATGGACTTCATCCAGTGGGCCAAGGACAACAGTGTCCCGGTGGGGCCGGGGCGTGGCTCCGGTGCCGGCTCGCTGGTGGCCTACGCCCAGAAGATCACCGACCTCGACCCGCTGGAGTATGACCTGCTGTTCGAGCGCTTCCTCAACCCCGAGCGGGTCTCGATGCCCGACTTCGACGTCGACTTCTGCATGGAGAAGCGCGACCGGGTCATCGAGTACGTGGCCGACCGCTACGGGCGCAACGCCGTGTCCCAGATCGTCACCTTCGGCACCATGGCCGCCAAGGCGGTGGTGCGCGACGTGGCCCGGGCCCAGGGCCGCCCCTACTCGCTCGGCGACAAGCTCTCCAAGCTGATTCCCTTCGAGGTCGGCATGACCCTGGCCAAGGCCATCGAGGCCGAGCCGGCGCTGAAGGAGTTCATCGACAACGACGACGAGGCCCAGGAAATCTGGGAGATGGCGATCAAGCTGGAGGGCATCACCCGCGGCACCGGCAAGCACGCTGGCGGCGTGGTGATCGCCCCCACCAAGCTCACCGACTTCGCACCGCTGCTGTGCGACGAGGAGGGCAACGGCCTGGTCGTGCAGTTCGACAAGAACGACATCGAGGAGGCCGGGCTGGTCAAGTTCGACTTCCTGGGGCTGCGGACCCTGACCATCATCGACTGGGCGCTGGAGATGGTCGACAAGGTGCGTGCGGCGGCCGGCCAGGGGCCGCTCAACATCGACACCATCCCGCTGGATGACGCCCCCACCTTCGAGATGCTCAAGCGCGCCGAGACCACGGCGGTGTTCCAGCTCGAATCCCGCGGCATGAAGGAGCTCATCAAGCGCCTGCTGCCGGACTCGCTGGAGGACATGATCGCCCTGGTGGCGCTGTTCCGCCCCGGCCCCCTGCAGTCGGGCATGGTCGACGACTTCATCAACCGCAAGCACGGCCGTGCCGAGATCTCCTACCCCCACCCGGACTACCAGCACGAGCTGCTCAAGCCGGTGCTCGAACCCACCTACGGCATCATCCTCTACCAGGAGCAGGTGATGCAGATCGCCCAGGTGCTGGCAGGGTACAGCCTGGGACAGGCCGACATGCTGCGCCGGGCCATGGGCAAGAAGAAGCCGGAGGAGATGGCCAAGCAGCGTGCCGGCTTCATGGAGGGCTGTGCCGCCAACGGCATCGACAAGGAGCTCGCGGGCAATATCTTCGACCTGGTGGAGAAATTCGCCGGCTACGGCTTCAACAAGTCGCACTCGGCGGCCTACGGCCTGGTCTCCTACCAGACCGCCTGGCTCAAGTCACACTACCCCGGCCCCTTCATGGCGGCGGTGATGTCCACCGAAATGGACAACCTCGACAAGGTGGTGCCGCTGATCGAGGAGTGCCGCCACCTGGGGCTGACCGTGACCCCGCCGGACGTCAACGTCGGCGGCTACAAGTTCACCGTCGATATCGAGGCGCGGGTGGTCTACGGCCTGGGCGCCATCCGCGGCGTGGGCGAGGGGCCCATCGGTGCCATCGTCGAGGCCCGCGAGGCCGGCGGCCCCTTCAGCGACCTGTTCGATTTCTGCCGCCGGGTCGACCCCCGGCGCATGAACAAGCGTACCCTGGAGGCGCTGATCCGCTCCGGGGCGCTGGACAACCTCGGCCCCAATCGCGCGGTGCTCAGCGCGGCGATGGAGGCCGCGCTCAAGGCCGCGGCCCAGACCCAGGCCAACCAGAACCTGGGCATGATCGACATGTTCGGCGAGGCCTTCGCCGACGAGGCGGAGGTGGACCCCTACGAGGCCTATCGTCAGGCCCGTGAGTGGACCGACAAGGAGCGCCTGGCCGGCGAGAAGGAGACGCTGGGGCTCTACCTCACGGGTCACCCCATCGACGAATACGAACAGGAACTCAAGCGCTTCGTCTCGACGCGTATCAGCGACCTCAAGCCCTCGCGCGAGCCGCAGCGGGTCGCCGGCCTGGTGGTGGGGATGCGCACCATGAAGTCCAAGCGCGGCGACACCATGGCCTTTCTCACCCTCGACGACCGCACCGGACGCATCGAGGCGTCGCTGTTCGGTGAGATGTTCGAGGCGCTGCGTGGCCAGCTCGACACCGAGCAGGTATTGATCGTCGAGGGGGAGGTCTCCAGCGACGACTACTCCGGCGGGCTGCGCCTGCGCGGCAAGGAGATCACCCCCATGGTGGCGGCGCGCAGCCGCTACGGCGAGGCCGTGGAGCTCTCCCTCGACGGCGACCGGGTCAACGGGCGGCTGGTCGACAACCTCCGCGACAGCCTCTCGCCCCACTGCGACGCGAGCGGGCTGCCGGTCCGGCTGCGTTATCGCAACGGCGAGGCCGTCGGCTGGCTGGAGCTGGACGAGCAGTGGCGGGTAGCGCCCTGCGACGAACTGCTGATCGCGCTGCGCGAGGTGCAAGGGCAGGACGGCGTGCGGTTGAAGTACCGCTAGGCATCGCCTTGCGCCTTCCAGCGAGGGGTGAGGGGCGAAGGGCGAAGGGCGATGGCGACGGGGCTGAAGTATCACTAGGCTCTGGACTGCCCGCGCCGCGAGCGGCGCCGGGGACAGGTCGAAGCGGAGGTCCTTTTCCAGGGATGGAAAAGGTAGCGCCCAGGGACGGGTTCACAGCGCCTCCGCATAGACCTGTCGCCGGAAAAGCCGCGTTTTCACGCCTTGCGCGACTTCGTCAGGGTGCGATAATGCCGACACTCGAATTTATGGCTTCCGGGGCAAGAAGCGGTCAATGTACCCCGGCGACAGCAATGACAAGGCGGCTTAGCCACTATGAATCCCAACTATCTCGATTTCGAACAGCCCATCGCCGAGCTTCAGGCCAAGATCGAAGAACTGCGCCTGGTCGGCAACGACAGTCAGGTCAGCCTCAGTGACGAGGTCAGTCGACTCGAAGAGAAGAGCCGCAAGCTCACCGAGTCGATCTTCAAGGGCCTGAGCCCCTGGCAGGTGTCGCAGCTTTCGCGCCATCCGCAGCGCCCCTACACCCTGGACTACCTCGAGCACATCTTCACCGACTTCGATGAGCTGCATGGCGACCGTCGCTTTGCCGACGACCCGGCCATCGTCGGCGGGGTGGCGCGCCTGGACGACCGTCCGGTCATGGTCATCGGCCACCAGAAGGGGCGCGAGGTGAAGGAGAAGGTGCGCCGCAACTTCGGCATGCCGCGTCCCGAGGGCTACCGCAAGGCGTGCCGGCTGATGGAGATGGCCGAGCGCTTCAAGATGCCGGTGCTGACCTTCATCGACACGCCCGGTGCCTACCCCGGTATCGATGCCGAGGAGCGCGGCCAGTCGGAAGCCATCGCCTACAACCTGGCGGTGATGTCGCGTCTCAAGACGCCGATTCTCGCCACCGTGGTGGGCGAGGGCGGCTCCGGCGGGGCGCTGGCCATCGGCGTCTGCGACGAGCTGGCCATGCTGCAGTACTCCACCTATGCGGTGATCTCGCCGGAGGGTTGCGCCTCGATCCTGTGGAAGAGCGCCGAGAAGGCCTCCGACGCCGCCCAGGCCATGGGCATCACCGCCGAGCGGCTCAAGGAGCTGGGCTTCGTCGACACGCTGATTCCCGAGCCGCTGGGCGGCGCCCATCGGCATCCGGTCGATACCGCCGAGCGGGTCAAGACGGCGCTGCTGGCGAGTCTCGACCGCCTGGAGGCCATGGATACCGAGGCCCTCCTCGAGCGCCGGTATGAGCGCCTGATGAGCTATGGCGCCCCTGCTTAACGGCCCTTTCTGCGCTCGGTCAGGCGTTGTTGGAGAAGACCTCGAAATGCTCATTTACCCCCTTGTAAACTGCGCTTTCTCGGTCTTCTCCGCCTAGCCTGACCTTCGCTCGAAGCGGGCCCGTTGGCTTGGAGGTTTTGACCATGTCCCTGCAAACCCTGATCGATGACGCCCTGGCGGAGACCCCGCCGGGGCGTGTCGTATGGGTAGCGCTTTCCGGCGGACTGGACTCCTCGCTGCTGCTGACCCTGGCGGCGCATGCCATTCGGCGCTATCCCCGCCCGCTCTACGCGCTCCACGTGCATCATGGCCTGCAGGCTGGCGCCGATGACTTCGAGGCCCACTGCCGGCGGCTCTGCTCCCGTCTCGGGGTGCCGCTGTTCGTCGAGCGAGTTGACGTCTCGCTGTCGGGGGGGCTGGGGCTGGAAGGGGCGGCCCGCCAGGCCCGCTATTCGGCCTTCCAGCGCCGGGTCGCCTGCGGCGAGGCCCTGTGGCTCGCCCAGCACCGCGACGACCAGGCCGAGACCTTCCTGCTCGCTGCCCTGCGTGGCAGCGGCGTGCGCGGCCTGGCGGGAATGCCGCCAGGCCGCGAGTGGCAGGGAAGGTGCCTGGTGCGCCCCCTGCTGACGCGTTCACGTGGCGAACTCGAAGCCGAGGCCCAGCGGATCGGGCTGCGCTGGATGGAGGATCCCTCCAACGCCGACGAGTCACTCGATCGCAACTTCCTGCGCCGCAGCGTGCTGCCGCTGCTGCAGTCGCGCTGGCCTCATGCCGGCGAGGCGCTGGCGAGCGCGGCAAGGCAAGCCGGGGAGGCCGATGCGCTGCTCGACGAACTGGCCGCCCTGGACCTCCAGCACCTGGGGGGAGATCCCGGGCAGCTCTCGGTGACGGCCGTCAGGGCCTTGTCGCCCCCCCGCCAGCGGCTGCTGATTCGTCACGCCTGCCGCTGCCTGTCGCTGCCCACGCCTCCCGAGGCGCGCCTCGCCGCCCTTATGGCGCAGCTGTCGGCACGGCGCGATGCTCGGGTACGAGTCGATTGGCCGAACGGTGAGGCACGGATCTGGCGGGAGCGCCTCTACCTGCGCAGCCCGGGCGGCTTTCTGCCGGCGGGATGGAGGGTCGATTGGGACGGACTGTCGCCCCTGCCGCCCCCCCTGGAGCGCTGGGCCCTGGCGCTGCGGCGCCGTGAGGGAGGGCCGGCTGCGCTTCGGCTCACGCTGCGCCAGGGCGGTGAGCGCCTGCGCCTGATGGGGCGTGGTTCGCGGGATCTGAAGCGCCTGCTACAGGAAGCCGATCTTCCTCCCTGGGAGCGTGAGCGGCTGCTGGTGGCATGGCACGGCGATGCGGTGGTGGCGGTGCTGTTGCCGGAGCAGGGGCGCTGGCTGGTCGTGGCGGAGGGCTGGGAAGCCGACTCAGGCTCTGAATGAGGCTGGCTCAGTCGCCATTGCTGGCGAACTCGCCGCCGCGCTCCACCATGTCGTAGAGCACCCCCTCCCGCAGGGCGCCATCGGCGTAACGCAGCCGGGTGAGGCCGAAGGTCTCGAAGATGGCGCCAAGAATGGCCACGCCAGCGGGAAAGATGCGCGCCCTGTCGAGCTTGAGCCCCTCCATGGCGACGTTGTCCAGATGTCCACAGGCGATCAGCCGCTGGCGCAGAGCGAGAAGTCCCTGACGGGTAATGGTGGCTTCTCCAGTGCTCTCGTCGCTTGCCGCCAGGACCGAGGCGACGGCCTTGATGGTGCCGCTGGAGCCGACCGGGTCGGTCCAGCCGAAGGCCTGGTAGGCGCGGCTGACTCGGCTGCAGGCTACCCTGGCGGCCTGCTCGGCTCGACTCATGCTGGCTTCACAGAGAGAGCCGTCCGAAAAATGGCGCTGGGTGAAGGTCACACAGCCGATGTCCAGGCTCTCCAGGTGCAGCGGCGCGAAGTTCTCGCCGATGGCAAACTCGGTGGAGCCGCCGCCGATATCGATGATCAGGCGCTTGCCGTTCTCGGCCAGGGCATGCGCCGCGCCCAGGTAGATCAGGCGCGCTTCCTCACGGCCGTCGATGATCTCGATGCGACAGCCGAGCAGTGACTCCGCGCGCTCGACGAAGGCCTGGCGGTTGCGTGCCGTGCGCAGTGCGCTGGTGCCCACGACCCGCAGGCGGCCGGGTGCGATGTCGCCCAGCAGTGGAACGAAGCGAGCCAGGCAGCGCAGTGCACGCTCTATCGCCTCCTCGCTCAATCGATTGGCCTGGTCGAGGCCGGCGGCGAGCTGGACCTTTTCGCCCAGGCGTGACACGGCCTGCAGCCGGCCCTCCTGGAAATCGGCGACCAGCAGGTGAAAGCTGTTGGAGCCCAGGTCGATCGCGGCCAGCCGCGGAAGGGGCGCGGTGGCTGCGAGCGGTGTTTCGGGGCGATGCCGGTCCAATGGCTGAGTCATCGAGTCATCCTGATGGCAGAGAGTCCAAGGTTGCGGTGACTCCCCTGTCGTGTCAATTAGCAGGATGAGTCGGTTTATGGACTTGCGTTCGTCGCCGCCCTTGACTAACATCGAGTCGTTCGCCTGTTCCGAATGCTTTCCGACCGAGACACGACGTCCGCGTCGCGGTCAACATCAAGTCGTCAGACAGCCCCTTTTGTCGCTCGTCATCATGTGCCCGAAAGGCATGGTGGCACTCGAAGACGCCCAGGCGATTACAGTCCAGGCGACAACAGCGCTGCTCCCTCGAACACGATACCGTTCCGGCGACCCCTTCTAGTGCTGGTTAGTGCATGAAGTTAGGTCCTGATTTGCCGGTCATCACCTGCGAGTGGAAGCCTTCCCAGGCTCTGAACGCACCCAAGCGGCGTACCGTTTTATCCCCCGTCACATTCACGGCGCCGTGCCGCCACGCTGACATGAGCAACTTCCGAACACACCGATGAATCTTACCGAACTCAAGCAAAAGACCGTCCCGGAGCTCCTGGAGCTTGCCCGCGAAATGGGCATCGACAACCTGGCTCGCTCGCGCAAGCAGGACATCATCTTCGCCATCCTCAAGAAGCACGCCAAGAGCGGCGAGGATATCTACGGCGATGGGGTGCTCGAAATCCTGCAGGACGGCTTCGGCTTCCTGCGCAGCGCCGACAGCTCCTACCTGGCCGGCCCCGACGACATCTATGTTTCGCCGTCGCAGATCCGTCGCTTCAACCTGCGCAAGGGCGATTCCATTTCCGGCAAGATTCGGCCGCCGAAGGAAGGGGAGCGCTACTTCGCGCTGCTCAAGGTCAGCCAGATCAACTTCGACAAGCCGGAAAACGCCAAGCACAAGATCCTGTTCGAGAACCTCACGCCACTGTTCCCCAACGAGCGGCTGCGCATGGAGATCGGCAACGGCTCCACCGAGGATCTGACGTCGCGCATCATCGATCTCACCGCGCCCATCGGCAAGGGCCAGCGTGGCCTGATCGTCTCGCCGCCCAAGGCGGGCAAGACGCTGATGCTGCAGAACATCGCCACCTCGATCACGCGTAACGATCCCGACTGCCACCTGATCGTGCTGTTGATCGACGAGCGCCCCGAGGAAGTGACCGAGATGTCGCGCACGGTGCGCGGCGAAGTGGTCGCTTCGACCTTCGACGAGCCGCCGGCCCGTCACGTCCAGGTCGCCGAGATGGTCATCGAGAAGGCCAAGCGCCTGGTGGAGCACAAGAAGGACGTGGTGATCCTGCTCGACTCCATCACCCGCCTGGCGCGCGCCTACAACACCGTGGTGCCCAGCTCCGGCAAGGTGCTCACCGGCGGTGTCGACGCCCACGCCCTGGAGAAGCCCAAGCGCTTCTTCGGCGCCGCGCGTAACATCGAGGAGGGCGGCAGCCTGACCATCATCGCCACGGCGCTGGTGGATACCGGCTCCAAGATGGACGAGGTGATCTTCGAGGAGTTCAAGGGCACCGGCAACATGGAAGCCCACCTGGACCGCAAGCTGGCCGAGCGTCGCGTCTACCCGGCAATCAACATTCGCCGTTCCGGCACCCGCCGCGAGGACCTGATCGCCTCCGAGGACGAGATGCAACGCATGTGGATCCTGCGCAAGCTACTCAACCCGATGGAAGATACCGCGGCTACCGAGTTCCTGATCGACCGACTCAAGGATACGAAGACTAACCTCGAGTTCTTCGAAGCAATGAAACGCCGCTAAGCGGGATCGGCGGTGCGAAAAGGGGCGGCATGCTATGCTGCCCCTTTCGTCGTTCGGGAAACGGGATAGGATTGGTTCATGAAATACAAGGATCTACGGGATTTTATCGCCGCGCTGGAGGCGCAGGGCGAGCTGGTGCGAGTCTCGGCCGAGGTCGACCCCTACCTGGAAATCACCGAGATCTGCGACCGCACCCTGCGCGCCGGTGGCCCGGCGCTGCTGTTCGAGAACGTCAAGGGTCACGACATGCCGCTGCTCGGCAACCTGTTCGGCACGCCGAAGCGGGTCGCCCTGGGCATGGGTCAGGACAGCGTCGAGGCGCTGCGCGAGGTGGGCAAGCTGCTCGCCTTCCTCAAGGAGCCCGACCCGCCCAAGGGCATGCGTGACGCCTGGGACAAGCTGCCGATCTTCAAGCAGGTCATGAGCATGGGGCCGAAGACGGTGCGTTCGGCCCCGGTCCAGGCGCTCGTCTATGAGGGCGACGACGTCGATCTCGGTCGGCTGCCGATCCAGCACTGCTGGCCAGGCGATGTCGCCCCCCTGGTGACCTGGCCGCTGGTGGTCACCCGCGGGCCGCACAAGAAGCGCCAGAACCTGGGCATCTACCGCCAGCAGAAGCTCTCCCGCAACCGACTGATCATGCGCTGGCTGTCACACCGGGGGGGCGCGCTCGACTTCCAGGAGTTCCAGCAGACGAACCCCGGCGAGCCCTTCCCGGTGGCGGTGGCGCTGGGCGCCGACCCGGCCACCATCCTGGGTGCGGTCACCCCGGTGCCCGACTCGCTCTCCGAATACGCCTTCGCCGGACTCCTGAGGGGCTCGCGCACCGAGCTGGTCAAGTGCGGGCACGCCGACCTGCAGGTGCCGGCCTCGGCGGAGATCATTCTGGAGGGCTTCATCTACCCGGATGACACCGCGCCGGAAGGCCCCTACGGCGATCACACCGGCTACTACAACGAGGTCGACGAATTCCCGGTCTTCACGGTCACGCGCATGACCATGCGGAAAGACGCCATCTACCATTCGACCTACACCGGACGGCCGCCGGACGAGCCGGCGATACTGGGCGTGGCGCTCAACGAGGTCTTCGTGCCGATCCTGCGCAAGCAGTTTTCCGAAATTACCGACTTCTATCTCCCTCCGGAGGGCTGCTCCTACCGCATGGCGGTGGTGACCATGAAGAAGCAGTACCCGGGTCACGCCAAGCGGGTGATGATGGGGGTGTGGAGCTTCCTGCGCCAGTTCATGTACACCAAGTTCGTGGTGGTGCTCGACGACGACGTCAGCGCCCGGGACTGGAAGGACGTGATCTGGGCCATCACCACGCGGATGGACCCGGCCCGGGACACCGTGCTGGTGGAGAATACGCCCATCGACTACCTCGACTTCGCCTCCCCGGTGGCGGGGCTGGGATCGAAGATGGGGCTGGACGCCACCGCCAAGTGGCCCGGCGAAACCGATAGAGAGTGGGGCACGCCCATCGTCATGGACGAGGCCGTCAAGGCCCGCGTCAGCGAACGCTGGAACGAACTGGGCATCGCGCTGCCTTCCAACCCTGATGACAAGAGGCATTCATGACGGCAAGGACTCTGACCTGCCAGGTGACGGCAGTGGAGGATCTCACTCCCGACGTGTTCCGCGTCCGGCTGGAGGGGCGCCCCGAGGCCATGGCCCATGACCCCGGCCAGTACCTCGAGCTGGCGCTCGACGATGACACCTGGGTGCCGTTCTCCATTGCCAACGCCCATGGCGGTGACGGCACCCTCGAACTGCATATCCAGCACTGGCCCGAGCGGGAGAACTCCGAGCGCCTGCGCGACCTGGTCGTGGTTGCCCGGCACCTGACCCTGCGCATGCCGGGGGGCGACTGCGTGCTGGACAGCACCAGCCAGCGGCCGCTGTTGCTGATTGCCGCGGGTACCGGATTCGCCCAGATGAAAGCCATCGTCGAGGCCTCGCTGCACGAGTCCCCGGAGCGACCCATCGACCTCTGGTGGGCGGCGCGGGAGCGGCGTGACCTCTATCTCGAGAGCCTGCCGTGGGAGTGGGCCGAGAGCCACGAGAATGTCCGCTTCCATGTGGTCACCGAGGTGGCGCCGGAGACGTCGGTAGCCGGCGAGCGCATCCAGGGGCACCGGGGACGCATCGACCAGGCGCTGGCGGAGGGGCTCGACGATATCTCCGGCCATGACGTCTACCTCTCCGGATCGCCGGGCATGGTCTACGCCTGCGTCGATGTACTGGCCTCGCTGGGGCTCACTGCCTCCCGGGTCTTCTCCGATGTCTTCGCCTATGCGCCGCGCCAACCGCTGGTGCCTACGGCCGGCGTGCTCAGGCGGGAGGGCGGTCGGTGAGCGCCTCGCCGATCCTGATCACCGGCGGCGCGCAGCGCCTGGGGCGTCACTGTGCCGAACGGCTGGCCGAGGACGGGCATCCCGTGATCATCAGCTATCGCCGTGAACGCGAGGCGCTGGCGGCCCTGCGCGAGCGGGGTATCGTGACCCTCGAGGCGGACTTCTCCACCGAAGCGGGTATCCTCGACTTTATCGCTCGCCTCAAGAGCGAGACATCGTCGCTAAGGGCCATCGTGCACAATGCCAGCGATTGGGCGCCGGACTCCGCCGGCGATCAGGCGGGGGCGACCTTCGAGCGGCTGTTCCGCATTCATATGCAGGCGCCCTACCTGGTCAACCTGCACTGCCGTGAGCTGCTGGACGCCTGCGGGGAGCCCCAGCGCGATATCGTACATATCACCGACTACGTCGTGCAGAAGGGGTCGAGGAAGCACGCCGCCTATGCCGCGACCAAGGCGGGGCTGGAGAGCCTGACGCTGTCGTTCGCGGCCATGTACGCCCCGTCGATCCAGGTCAACGGCATCGCTCCAGCCCTGATCATGCTCAATGAGGGCGACGATGAAGCCTACATCGAGAGGGCGCGGGCCAAGTCGGCCATGGGTATGGTGCCGGGCCCGGGGGTGTTCTATCAGAGCCTGCGCTACCTGCTCGACAATCGCTATGTGACCGGGATCACCCTGCCTCTCGATGGTGGTCGCCATCTCCGCTAGACTGTCAGTCACAGGCACGCTGCCTTGCCGATCGAAGGTCAGCAGCGGCATGACGAACCCGCTGACGGAAAGGAGACGAGTATGGCCCCCCTCAAGGAGTATCACGACGAGAGTGGTCCGCTGTGGTTTCTTGCCCTGCTGGCAGTACTGGCGCTGAACCTGTTGCCGCTGATCATCGGCGTGTTACGCGCCGTGGCCGCCTGATTCCGGGCTTGCCAAGGTTGCCGCGATGCGGCACGATGAAAGCAGAATCCAGGGAGACAACCATGACACCGAGCCCTACTCAGACCTGCAGCTCCTTCAGCCGCGCCCCCGGCGCGGTGGAGTCGCGTGGTTGCGGTGGTCAGTTCGGTGGTCAGTATTGGTACTGGTTTAGCGCCGGTGTGCCGGCGGCCGGGTCCTAGGACACCGCCGCGAAGGCACACCCTAACCGGGTTGCCTCCCACCAGAAACCCCCGGTCGGCAACCCGCCCGGGGGTTTTGCGTTATGCAGCCCCGAACACTATCTTTGCAACGCAGCCTTTTGCAACGCAGCAATGAGAGGAGACGCACCATGACCGCACGCTACAGCGCCTTTGCCGCCTACGCCCGGAACCGCCAGGATTATCATGGCTGGGGCTATGGCTGGCGATTTAGCGCTACGCGGTCGGGTCAGTGCGCCACCTCCGACCGTGAGATCTCGGGTGGCACGGACGCGACACGATGTTTGCCGATCTCACGGAGTTGACCACCATGAATGCCCATACAACCCTTGCCGAGCGCCTGCCCGACAACCTTGCCGATCTCGATGTCGCCGCCGACACGAACCGAACCGAGATGACGCTACCGACACCCGTCGAACTGCGTCGCAGCCTCCCGCTGGACCCGCTGCTGGCCGAGCGGCTTCAGGCCCAACGCCAGGCCGTCCACGATATCCTGGAGGGCCGTGACGACCGATTGCTGGTCGTGGTGGGCCCCTGCTCGATCCACGACCCCGTGGCGGCGCTGGAGTACGCGCAACGCCTGGCCGAGCTGGCACCCAGGGTGTCGGATCGCCTGCTGCCGGTGATGCGTGTCTACGTGGAGAAACCGCGCACTACGGTGGGCTGGAAGGGGCTTGCCTATGATCCCGGCCTCGACGGCAGTGGCGACATGGCCCTCGGCCTTCGGCTGTCGCGCCAGCTGATGCGCGATATCGCCTCCCTTGGCCTGCCGGTGGCCACCGAACTGCTGCAGCCGATGCTTGCGCCCTACCTGGAAGATCTGCTGGCCTGGGTTGCCATCGGCGCGCGCACCACCGAATCCCAGCTGCATCGAGAGCTGGCCAGTGGCCTGGACGCGGCGGTGGGCTTCAAGAATGCCACCAGCGGCGACGTCAAGGTCGCCCTGGACGCCATGCAGGCGGCGGCGCATCCCCACCAGCACTTCGGCCTTGCCGCCGATGGTCGCCCCGTGATGCGGGAAACCGCGGGCAACCCCCACACTCACCTGGTGCTGCGCGGCGGCCATGACGGCCCCAACCACGACGCCGACTCGGTGCGCGCCTGTCGCCAGGCACTGGAAGTCGCCGGACTGGCGCCTCGCCTGATGGTCGACTGCAGCCATGCCAATGCCTGCAAGGACCATCGCCGCCAGGGCGAGGTGCTGCGCGACGTGCTGGCCCAGCGCCTGGCCGGCGAGACCTCGCTGATGGGGCTGATGCTGGAGAGCCACCTGGAGGAGGGGCGCCAAGCCCTCGAGCCCGCTACCATGCGCTACGGCGTGTCGGTGACCGACGCCTGCCTGGGCTGGGAAGCCACCGAGGCGCTGCTGCTGGAGGCAGCGGAACAGCTTCGCTCGGCCTGATCCGGCTGGCTGGCCATGCCGACATGGCCTCTTTGCCTGTACCGTGGCGGTGAATGACGGGATAATCCCGTACTTTCCCGCCGCGAGCCAAGCAGAGGAGGCACCGATGCCGTTCCGTTTCGAGCACCATGACCCGGAAACCTACCGTCGCAAGGCGCGGCTGATCAGCGTGGCCATGGCCGCCCAGCTGGTCGTCTTCGGGCTGGTGCTCTCCCAGCTACTGACCACCACTTTCGGTTCCAGCCTCTGGCTCAACGGGCTTGGGGTGTTGCTGGGCCTGATCGTCACCAGCCTGACCTTCGCCGTGCTTCGCGAGCGCCCCTGGATGACCGAGATGCGTTACGTATGGCAGCTCAAGCACCACCTTTCCCGGGTCAGCGGCTATCTTTCCACCCTGCGTCGCGAGGCGGCGCTGGGCAATGACGTGGCACTCGACCTGATGACCTTCTACCACCAGGGCATGGTGCAGCTGGCCGAGCTCAACGGCCGCACCATGGATGACGATGCCGAACTCATCGCCGAGCGGCAGAAGATCAGGGGGCTGCGCCAAGAGCGGGGCCTGGCCGAGCGGGTAGAGGGGTTCGACCCCCACGACCTGGCCGCCTTCAAGCGTAGTTAGCCTTCTGCCAGCAGCCGGGCCGCGCGCTTGGCGAAGTAGGTGAGGATGCCGTCGGCACCGGCTCGCTTGAAGCACATCAGAGACTCGAGGATCACCTCGTCGGCCGACAGCCAGCCGTTGTCGAAGGCGGCCATGTGCATGGCGTACTCGCCGCTCACCTGATAGGCGTAGGTGGGCACCTTGAGCTCGTCCTTGATGCGCCGCACCACGTCCAGATAGGGCATGCCCGGCTTGACCATCACCATGTCGGCCCCCTCGGCCAGGTCGAGGGCCACTTCGTGCAGCGCCTCGTCGCCGTTGGCCGGGTCCATCTGGTAGGTGCGCTTGTCCGCCTTCCCCAGGTTGGCAGCGGAGCCCACGGCATCGCGGAAGGGGCCGTAGTAGTGGGAAGCGTACTTGGCGCTGTAGGCCATGATGCGGACGTTGTGCAGGTGCTCCTGCTCGAGTACCTGGCGGATCTCGCCGATGCGGCCATCCATCATGTCGGAGGGTGCCACCACGTCGGCCCCGGCCTCGGCATGGGAGAGCGCCTGCTTGAGCAGGGTCTCCACGGTGCGGTCGTTGAGGACATAGCCGCTGGCGTCGATGATGCCGTCCTGGCCGTGGCTGGTATAGGGGTCGAGGGCCACGTCGGTGATGATGCCGAGCTCGGGAATGGCCTCCTTCAGCGCCCGGACGCTGCGCTGCACCAGGCCGCTGGAGCTGTAGGCCTCTTCGGCCAGCTCGCTCTTCAGCGACTGGTCCACCACGGGGAACAGGGCGATGGCAGGAATGCCCAGTTGATGGGCTTCCCGGGCCTCCTCGATCAGCAGGTCCAGCGACAGGCGCTCGACGCCGGGCATCGAGGGAACGGCTTCGCGGCGCTGCTCGCCATCGAGCACGAACACTGGCCAGATCAGGTCGGCGGGCGTCAGGGTCGATTCCCGCATCAGGCGGCGCGAGAAGTCGTCACGGCGCATGCGGCGCATGCGGGTGGCGGGAAACTGGCGTGTGGTCATGAAGCTCAAGGCTCTTCTCCGGCTGTGGGGCCCTGGCGACCCCGTGTCGATGCCCATGAGTATATCAGTGCAACCCGCTACCGAAAGCTGCGGCTTGTCGCACCCCGTGCGACTCTCTAAAGTGTTGGCTTCACCATTTCAGGCAGAGCCCTTCATTCAAGGGGCTTTCATTACAAGGAGAAAGGCATGAGCAAACAGGTGGCGGTCATCCTGTCGGGCTGCGGCGTGCAGGATGGCTCGGAGATCTACGAGACCACCCTGACCCTGCTGCGGCTGGACCAGCTGGGTATCGGCTATCGCTGCTTCGCGCCGGACATCGAGCAGCATCATGTCATCGATCATCGCAGCAACGAGGTTGTCGAAGGTGAGCTGCGCAACGTGCTGACGGAGTCGGCGCGGTTGGCGCGCGGTGACATCAGCCCACTCGAGGATCTCGACGCGGCCGAGTTCGACGCCGTGATCCTGCCCGGCGGTTTCGGGGCGGCCAAGAACCTGTCCAACTTCGCCTGGGCGGGTAACGATATGGAAGTCCATGAGGACCTCATCGACGCCATTGCGCCGTTTCATGAGGCGCGCAAGCCCATCGGCCTGATGTGTATCGCGCCCGCCCTGGTGCCGAAGCTACTGGGCCCCGGGATCGCCGTGACGATCGGGCACGACCCGGGTATTTCCGGCGGCATCAGTGCCATGGGGGGGCTGCACCGCAGCTGTGGCGTCGAGGATATCGTGGTCGACTTCGAGAACCGCGTCGTCACCACGCCGGCCTATATGCTGGCGACCCGTATCAGCGAGGCCGCTACCGGCATCTTCAAGCTGGTCGATCGTATCGACGAGATGATGGATCTCTAGCCTCTGGCGACACAGAAAAATGCCCCCGCCCGATTCACTCGAGTGGGGGCATTTTTATGCAGAATGTGTCTCGGTTTCGCTGCCTAGCTGTTCGCTGTGCAATGCCGCTCAGGGTTCGTCCCGCTCTGGGGTTTCGTCGTTCGTCTCGGAGGTCTTGCGCCGGCGGTGGCGGACCAGGCGGCCGAACAGGATCCCCACCTCGTAGAGCAGGTACATGGGCACCGCCAGCAGGCTTTGGGAGATCACGTCCGGCGGTGTCAGCAGCATGCCGACCACGAAGCAGCCCAGGATCACATAGGGGCGTTTCTTCGACAGGCTCTCCACGGTGGTGGCGCCGGAGGCGATCAGCAGGAAGGTGGCGATGGGAATCTCGAAGGCCACGCCGAAGGCGAAGAACAGCTTGAGTACGAAGTTCAGGTACTGGTTGATGTCGGTCATCACCGCCACGTTCTCCGGCCCGGTCTGGGTGAAGAACTGGAACAGCAGCGGGAACACCGCATAGTAGGCGAAGGCCGCACCGGCGTAGAAGAGGCCGACGCTGGAGGCCAGTATCGGCAGGGCCAGGGCCTTTTCATTATCGTAGAGCCCCGGCGCGACGAAGGCCCAGGCCTGGTGAAGCACGTAGGGGATGGCCACGAACACGGCCACCACCAGGGTCAGCTTGAAGGGGGCGAGAAAGGGTGAAGCCACCTCGGTGGCGATCATCTGGGAGCCTTCCGGCAGCAGCGCCATCAGCGGCTGGGCCACGAAGGTGTAGATCTCGTTGGCGAAGGGGTAGAGCCCGAGGAAGATCACCAGGATCGCGACGACCGCGCGCAGCAGTCGCGATCGCAGTTCAATGAGGTGTTCGATCAAGGGAGCCTGGCCGAGATCCTGCTTGTCACCGGAGTCGCTCATCGGGAAGCGGCATCCTTCTTGTCATCGTCGGGAGGAGAGGGGCGCTCGCTCGAGGTCGGCTCATCGGGTTGCTGGGCGCTGGCCAGGGCGTCGTCGAGCCGGGCAGCGGCAGGTCGCGGCGGAGCGTCGTCAGCGGTGCTGTCAGGCTCGGCTCTTTCGTCGCTGTGTCGGCTGGGTGTCGAGGAGGTGTAGGGCTTGGCGATACTCTCCACGTCGCGCTTGGCCCTGTCGAGGCTCTCATCGAGCTTCGACTGCTGCTCCTTGAGCTTCTGACGCAGCTCTTCCGCCTCGAGCTGCGAGCTGATCTCCCGCTGCATGCTCGAGACGGTGCGCTTGATCTTGCCCACCCACAGCCCGACGGTGCGCGCCGCCTTGGGCAAGCGCTCCGGGCCCAGTACAAGCAGGCCCACGACCCCGAGGATCAGGAGTTCGAGAAAGCCGATATCAAACATGAGGGCTTATTTGCGCTCTTCCTGATTATCCACCTTGTCCGCCGCCGCCTTCTCTTCGGCGCGAACGTCATAGGTGTTGGGCTGCTCGTCATGGGCGACCTTGGCCTGTGCCTTGTCCTTGTCGTCCTTCTCTTCCTCATTGACGGCCTGCTTGAAGCCTTTCACCGCGCCACCCAGGTCGGTGCCGACGTTGCGCAGCTTCTTGGTGCCGAAAATCAGGATGATGATGCCGAGTACGATCAGCAGTTGCCAGATACTGATGCCACCTAACATGGAAGTTTCCTCTGAGTCGGGTCTCCGGTCGATCCGGAACACCTGGTTACTTGGACCTTGCAGCCTTTTCTTCGTGCCCGGAAATGCCGAAGCGTCGGGCCAGTTCATCGAGCACGTCCTGGTGGTCGAGTCCGAGATGCGACAGCATCACCAGGCTATGAAACCACAGGTCGGCGGTCTCGGCGACCAGTGCCTGTCGCTCTGCCTCACCGCCGGCCTCGGCATCCTTGGCAGCCAGCAGTGTCTCGGTGGCTTCCTCGCCGATCTTCTCGAGTATCTTGTTCAGCCCCTTGTGATGCAAGGCGGAAACGTAGGATTCGTCGGGATCGGCGGCTCGGCGCTGCTCCAGCACCTCGAAGAGTTGGTCGAGAATATCACGCATGACAGCGCTTCCTGTTGCGGTGGGTCAAGTTCATTGCCAGGCCAGCAGCAGCAGGCCGGTGGCGGCGATCAACAGCACGGGCCATGGTTGGTCGGCGGCCCACCCGCTCAACGGCTGCCAGGCCAGCGCCAGCCCCGCCAGTAGCACGCCCAGCCGTAGTCGACGGCCGATGCGGCGTCTGTCTTGCAGCTGCCGCTGTATGCCGTCCAGGGCGAGGGCCTGGCGGTGGCGCTGGCGATGCTCGTACTCGATTCGGCTCAGGGCGTGGTGCGCCACCGACGGCAGCTCGGGGAGCTGGCGCGCCAGCTCAGGGGCCTGGCGCTTGAGTGACTCCCAGAAGCCGCTGGCGCCGGCACGCTCCTTCATCCACTGCTCCAGGTAGGGCTTGGCGGTGGTCCAGAGGTCCAGGTCGGGATAGAGCTGGCGCCCGAGCCCCTCGATGTTGAGCAGTGTCTTCTGCAGCAGCACCAGCTGCGGCTGGACCTCCATGTTGAAGCGACGGGCGGTCTTGAACAGCCCCAGCAGCACCTGGCCGAAGGAGATGTCCTTGAGCGGCTTCTCGAGGATCGGCTCGCACACGGTCCGAATGGCGGCGGCGAACTCGTTGGCCCGGGTATTCTCGCCGACCCAGCCCGACTCGATGTGCAGCGCCGCCACTTCATAGTAGTCCTGGTGGAAGAAGGCGAGCAGGTTCCGCGCCAGGTAGTCCTGATCCTCACGGGTGAGGCTGCCGACGATGCCACAATCGATGGCGATATACTGGGGATCGTTCGGGTGCTCCCGGGCCACGAAGATATTGCCGGGGTGCATGTCGGCATGGAAGAAGTTGTCGCGAAACACCTGGGTGAAGAAGATCTCCACGCCGCGTTCGGCGAGGCGCTTGAGATCGGTACCCTGCGCCTTCAGCGCGGCCAGGTCGGCGACCGGAACGCCGTAGATGCGCTCCTGCACCATGACCCGGCGGCGGGTATGGGACCAGTGTGTCGCCGGTACGTAGAGCAGCGGCGAATCCTTGAAGTTGCGCTTAAGCTGCGAGGTGTTGGCGGCTTCCTTGTGCAGGTCCAGCTCGTCGAACAGGGTCGACTCGTAGTCGCGCACCACCTCCACCGGCCGCAGGCGACGGGCCTCGGGAATTCTGGCCAGCACCCCGGCCACCCGATACATCAGCGCCATGTCCTGGCGCATGATGTGCTCGATACCCGGGCGGATGATCTTGGCGACCACCTCTTCGCCGGTATGCAGCCGGGCGGCATGGACCTGGGCGATGGAGGCAGAGGCGAGCGGTTCGGGCTCGAAGTGGGCGAACGCCTCCTCGATCGACATGTGCAGCTCCGCCTCCACCAGCTCGCGCGCTTCGCGGCCGGGGAAGGGGGGTACCTGGTCCTGCAGTCGCCGGAGCTCGTCGGCGATCTCCTCGGGCAGCAGGTCGCGCCGGGTGGAGAGCAGCTGGCCGAACTTGACGAAGATGGGGCCGAGGGCCTCCAGCGCCAGGCGCAGGCGTTCACCCGCCGAGCGGCTGCCGATCGGGACCAGGCGCAGTGGCGAGAGGATGAACACCAGCCTGAGGTACCAGGGGAGTCGCTCCAACGGCAGCAGGGTGTCGAGGCGGTAGCGGGTGATCACCCAGAGGATGCGCAACAGCCGAAAGCTCATCATCGCGGCGAGGCCTCGCGTTGGAGTTGACGACGCAGCCTCGCCAGACGAGCCTCGAGCCGGTCCGTGGTCATCTCGAGTTCGGTGAGGTGGTCGCGCAGGTTCTCGAGCTGGTGCTTTCCAGGCAGCAGTTTTGCTTCCTCGAAAACGTACTCGGCGATATCGCTGCGCATCTCGCCATGGGCACGGCGCCCCCAGCGCGTGGCACGGCGCAATCCTTCGGCCAGGCTGTGGGCGGGGACATCGCCCAGCCAGCGCGCCAGTTCGCCCTCCCAGTCCAGGTCCAGGTCGAGCAGCAGGTCGCGGGTCGCCTCGAGCAGGTGGACATGGCCGCGTACCGAAAGCTTGCCCTGGAACATCAGCCGCTCGATGCTCTCGTCGCCCAGCAGTTCGCCCAGGGTTTCGGCGTTCAGCTCGACGACGGCGTCGAAGGCGTCGTCGGTGTCCTCTTGCGGGCGCAGTAGATCGAGGCCGGCAGGGTGGAAGTGAATGGCCAGCGACAGCTCGGGTCGCGCCAGGCGAAGCAGCACCCGGTTGCCGCTGAGCCGGGCCAGCCGCGCAGGCGCTGCGGGGTCTCGCGCCAGCAGGGCATTGAGCGTCCGTTCGATGCCGGCCAGCAGCAGGGTGGGGGTCAACGTCATCACCGCCTCAAAGCTTGATGCCGCGATGCAGGGCAACGATGCCCCCGGTGAGATTGGTGTACTCGACCCGCTCCAGCCCGGCGGCCTCCATCATCTCCTGCAGCGTCTCCTGGTCGGGATGCATGCGGATGGATTCGGCGAGGTAGCGATAGCTGTCGGCGTCGCCGGCCACCATCTGGCCCATCCGCGGCAGCAGGCGGAAGGAGTACTCGTCGTAGGCCTTGGAAAGGAGCGGATTGACCGGCTTGGAGAACTCCAGCACCAGCACGCGGCCACCGGGCTTGAGCGCCCGGGTCATGGAGCGCAGGGCGGATGCCTTGTCGGTGACGTTGCGCAGGCCAAAGGCGATGGTGATGCAGTCGAAGGTGTTGTCGGGGAAGGGCAGGCATTCGGCGTTGGCCTGGACGTATTCGACGTTGCCCCCGACGCCGTTGTCCAGCAGCTTGTCGCGGCCGACCCGCAGCATGGACTCGTTGATGTCGGCCAGTACCACGTGGCCGCGGGGGCCCACCATGCGCGAGAACTTCAGCGTCAGGTCGCCGGTGCCGCCGGCGATATCCAGCACGCTATGGCCGGGGCGAACGCCGGAGCGCTCGATGGTCAGCCGCTTCCAGAGACGGTGGATGCCGAAGGACATGAGGTCGTTCATGACATCGTAGCGGGCCGCCACGGAGTGGAAGACATCGGCCACGCGCGAGGCCTTTTCGTCGACCGGCACTTCCTGGTAGCCGAAGTGAGTGGTGTGCTTGTCCCCGGGGCTGGAAAGAGGGCTCATGCGAAAAGGCTCCCGAATCGCGGCAGTGAGAGGAGGCCGGGGTGATTCGGCCTCGAATGGGCGCCATTGTAGCCTTGCACGGCCGTACTTGTCTTGACGTCGGTCCCCTACAACTGCTTGATCTCGATGCCAAGCGGTTCTCGTGAAGCGCCGGCCTCTTCCAGGCGCCTCAAGTAGTCGGCCCAGTAGGCCTCGCGGTTCTTGATCAGGTCGTGGAGATACTCCCAGCTATACAGGCCGCTGTCGTGGCCGTCATCGAAATGCAGTTTGACGGCATAGCGGCCGACAGGCTCGATGTTCTTGAGCCCGACATCCTTCTTGCCGACCTGCAATACCGCCTGGCTGGGGTTGTGGCCGCGCACCTCGGCGGAGGGGGAGTAGACGCGCAGGTACTCGACCGGCAGGCAATGGGTCTGGCCGTCGGCGTAGGTGAGCTCCAGCTCGCGGGCCTTCTTGCGGTAATGGATCTTGCTGGGGGCGGGGGTAGTCATGCATGGCTCCGCTTGCGTTGGTGAAGCGCGGCTGTCCCGGCGACAGACGCTTCGCGGAGGCGCTGTGAACCCATCCCTGGGCGCTACATTCGTCATCCCTGACGAATGACCTCCGCTTCGATCTGTCCCCGGCGCCGCGCTCATGTTGGCTTCGGCTGTCCCGGCGACAGACGCTTCGCGGAGGCGCTGTGAACCCATCCCTGGGCGCTACATTCGTCATCCCTGACGAATGACCTCCGCTTCGGTCTGTCCCCGGCGCCGCGCTCATGTTGGCTTCGGCTGTCCCGGTGACAGGCACCTTTCTGACAGCTCAGCTCATACGCTACAGAATATACCGGGACAGATCCTCGTCCATGGCCAGCTCGCCGAGCTGGGAATCCACGTAGGCGGCATCGATCTCCAGCGGCGTGCCGATATCGGCCCCCTTGAACGAGGCCTCTTCCAGCAGGCGCTCCATCACGGTGTGCAGGCGGCGCGCGCCGATGTTCTCGGTGCCCTCGTTGACCTTCCAGGCGATCTCGGCGATGCGCACGATACCGTCTTCGGTGAAGCTGATATCCAGCCCTTCGGTGGCCAGCAGCGCCTTGTACTGCTTGGTCAGCGAGGCCGAGGGCTCGGTGAGGATGCGCTTGAAGTCGTCCGGCGTCAGCGCATTGAGCTCGACGCGGATCGGCAGGCGGCCCTGCAGCTCGGGGATCAGGTCCGATGGGCGCGACAGGTGGAAGGCGCCGGAGGCGATGAACAGGATATGGTCGGTCTTGACCATGCCGTACTTGGTCGAGACCGTGGAGCCCTCGATCAGCGGCAGCAGGTCGCGCTGGACCCCCTCGCGGGAGACCTCGCCGCCGCTGGACTGGCCGCTGCCCTTGGTCACCTTGTCGATCTCGTCGAGGAAGACGATGCCGTTCTGCTCCACCGCGTCGATGGCGCGGTGCTTGATCTCTTCCTCGTTGACCAGCTTGCCGGCCTCCTCGTCGCGCAGCAGGGCGAAGGCATCCTTCACCGCCACCCGGCGAGTCTCGCTCTTCTGCCGGCCCATGTTGGAGAACAGGCTCTGCAGCTGGCTGGTCATCTCCTCCATGCCCGGCGGGGTCATGATGTCGATACCCGGCCCCTGGGGGGTGATCTCGATATCGATCTCCTTGTCGTCGAGCTGGCCCTCGCGCAGCTTCTTGCGGAAGATCTGGCGCGTCGAGCTGTCGCTGCGGGCGCTCTCTTCCTGGCCCCGGGGCGGGGGCAGCAGGGCGTCGAGGATGCGGTCCTCGGCGGCGTCCTCGGCGCGGTGGCTCACCTCCTCCTTGGCCTGTTCGCGGACCAGCTTGATGGCCGCCTCGGTCAGGTCGCGGATGATCGATTCGACGTCGCGGCCCACGTAGCCCACCTCGGTGAACTTGGTGGCCTCGACCTTGATGAAGGGCGCCCGGGCCAGCTTGGCCAGGCGGCGGGCGATCTCGGTCTTGCCGACGCCGGTGGGGCCTATCATCAGGATGTTCTTGGGGGTGACCTCGTGGCGCAGGTCGTCGTCGAGCTGCATGCGCCGCCAGCGGTTGCGCAGGGCGATGGAGACGGCGCGCTTGGCATCCTGCTGACCGATGATGTATTGGTCCAGGGCGTGGACGATCTCGCGGGGTGTCATCTGGGTCATGGTGGCGGCCTTAGCGTTCCTGTAAAGCGTCTTTGGTAGACAGCTCTTCGAGGGTGACGTGGTGATTGGTGAACACACAGATGTCACCGGCGATATCGAGTGACTTGCGGGTGATGTCGCTGGCCGGGAGGTCGGTGTTCTCGAGCAGGGCGCGGGCGGCGGCCAGGGCATAGTTGCCGCCGGAGCCGATGGCGATGATGCCGCGCTCGGGTTCCACCACGTCGCCGTTGCCGGTGATGATCAGCGAGGCCTCCTTGTCGGCCACGGCGAGCAGCGCCTCCAGGCGGCGCAGGGCGCGGTCGGTGCGCCAGTCCTTGGCCAGCTCCACGGCGGCCTTGACCAGGTTGCCCTGGTATTTTTCCAACTGCGCCTCGAAGCGCTCGAACAGGGTGAAGGCATCGGCCGTGCCGCCGGCGAAGCCTGCCAGCACCTGGCCGCGATAGAGGCGGCGGACCTTGCTGGCATTGCCTTTCATCACCGTGTTGCCCAGCGAGACCTGGCCGTCACCGGCAAGGGCAACCTGGTCGCCGCGGCGCACGGATACGATCGTGGTCATGGAGAGAACTCCGTAACGGGGAGCGAAGGCTCCCGATGACTTTCGGCGCCGCGGCGGTGCCGGGTGCCGTGAACGAGCATTCAAGGAAGGTGTGGGCGTGATGTCTCGAATTCAACCGGCAGCGTCGTTGCAGCTGGCAATTACCGTCCGTCAGTTACTGGCCCGGTGCCGCAGCGGCGTGATGCCCTGGGTCGTCATAAGGTCCTCGGCGCGATTGAGCTCACGGGTATCGTCGTAGGGGCCCACCATGACCCGGTGCCAGGTATCGCCATCGGCCGACTGGACCTGGCTGACCTGGGCCACCAGGCTGAGGTTGCGCAGACGCTGCCTCAGTGCTTCGGCGTCCGCCGGCTGGCGGAAGGAGGCCGCCTGCAGCATATAGCGCGTTCCGTCGGGTGCCGCCGCTTCACTGGCGGCTGCGCTGGCCGCGGCATTGGCTTCATCCTGCAGGTTGGCGGCGATGACCTGGGCGATCGGGTCATCGACCCTGTCGCCGTCGACAGGCGCCTCGGTGACGTCGGGCACGGGCGTGACGACCTCGGGCGGGGAGGCCGTCGAGGCGACGTCACGGGGGGCCACGACCTCTTCGGGCAGCAGCGTATAGAACTCGAAGGTCGGCATGCGCGGCTCGCTGGGCTCCACGGTGGGCGTGGGCGATGCCTGTTCCGTCGTCGGGGTTCGCGGTATCAGGTTGGCCAGCGGTGAGTCGTGCCCCTCCTGCCAGGGTGCCGTGCCGTGCTGATGCTGCGCCAGCAGAAAGCCCGCCACCACGCCACCGATTCCCCACACCCAGCCGGGCAGGCGAAAGCCCTCGCGGCGTCGCGCGCTGCGGCGCTGGCTGGCAGTGGCGCCACGCTTCTTCGGGGGGGCTCGACGGGTTGCCATGGCTTACATCTCCTCCGGGGCGCTGACGCCCATGAGGTCGAGGCCGTTGCGCAGCACCTGGCGCGTGGCGAGGCCCAGGGCCAGGCGGGCATTGCGCAGCTCATCGTCCTCGACCATTACCTTGACGGCGTTGTAGCAGGAGTGGAACTCGGCGGCCAGGTCCAGGAGGTACTGGGCCACCTGCTGCGGCTCCCGCGACAGGGCCGCATGGGAAACGACCTCAGGGAAACGGGCCAGGCGGTTCATCACCGCCTTCTCCTGTTCCGCCTCCAGTCTTGCCAGGCTGATCATGGCGAGGTCGTGATCGAAATGCAGGGATTCGGCCTCGGCGCGGCGCAGCATGCTGCAGACCCGGGCATGGGCATACTGCACGTAATAGACCGGGTTGTCGTTGGACTGCGAGCGGGCCAGGTCGATATCGAAGGTGAGCTGGGAGTCCGCCCGGCGAGCGGCCAGGAAGAAGCGGGTGGCGTCGCGGCCAACCTCGTCGATCAGGTCGCGCACCGTGACATAGCTGCCGGCACGCTTGGAGAGCTTCACCTCGACCCCCGAGCGGGTGACCATCACCATCTGGTGCAGCACATAGTCGGGCCAGCCTTCGGGAATCCCGGCTTCCAGTGCCTGGAGGCCGGCCCGGACCCGGGTGACCGTGGAGTGATGGTCGGCGCCCTGTTCGTTGATCACCGTGGTGAAGCCGCGCTGCCACTTGTTCAGGTGGTAGGCCACATCGGGCAGGAAATAGGTGTAGTTGCCGTCGGACTTGCGCATCACCCGGTCCTTGTCGTCACCGAAGCGGGTGGTGCGCAGCCACAGGGCGCCATCCTGCTCATAGGTGTGCCCCTTGGCGATGAGCCGCTCGACGGCTTCCTCGACCTTGCCCTGGTCGTAAAGGGAGGACTCGAGGAAGTAGACATCGAACTCGACCCCGAAGGCCTTGAGGTCGAGGTCCTGCTCGCGGCGCAGCCATGCCACGGCGAATTCACGGATCGCCTCCAGGTCGTCGGGGTCGGCCTTGGCGGTGACGTGGCGGTCGTCGGCGTGGACCGTCTCGCCGGCCAGGTAATCCTTGGCCACCTCGGCGATGTAGTCGCCGCGGTAGCCGTCGGCGGGCCAGGCGGCACTGTCGGGCTCGATGCCCTTCACCCGGGCCTGGACCGACAGCGCCAGGTTGCTGATCTGGGCGCCGGCGTCGTTGTAGTAGAACTCCCGGGTGACGTCGAAGCCGGTGGCCTCCAGCAGGCGGCAGATGCAGTCGCCGATGGCCGCGCCGCGACCGTGGCCCACGTGGAGCGGGCCGGTGGGGTTGGCGGAAACGAACTCCACCTGCACCTTCTGCCCCTTGCCCTTCAGGTTGCGGCCGAAGGTGTCGCCGGCTTCGAGTACCTGACGGACCACCTGGGCGGCGGCATCGGTGGCGGCGAAGAAGTTGATGAAACCGGGGCCCGCGATCTCGACCTGCTGCACGGCCTCGCTGGCGGGCAGGGCCGCCACCAGTTCCTCGGCCAGCTCGCGGGGCTTCCTGCCCGCCGCCTTGGCCAGCATCAGCGCCAGGTTGGTGGCGTAGTCGCCGTGGGCCTTGTCCCGGGTGGGGTCGACCTTGATGGCGGGGGTGGCATCCGCAGGCAGCACGCCCTGCTGCTTGAGGTTGTCGAGGGCATTCTCGAGCAGGGAAACGATCGTTTCTTTCATGAAATCTGTTGTCCTGTAGCGCCGGGCCCGCATCGGGTAAGGGTGACTGTGCGACTGGCGGGCGGACGCTGGCATGAAAACTCGCCCGGTGGGGCATGATCGCCCATTATCGGCAATTGTGCCTCGGCTTTAAACCCCGCGCAGGCAGGCTGTTCGCGGGGTGCCCTGACCCAGTGGCTTGAGCCGCCTTTAGGAAAGCGTCTGGGGGTCGATATCCAGCGACCAGCGGGCCTTGCGCGCCTCGGGCGTCGCCTCCAGCCAGGCGGTGAGCTGGGCGCAGGCTTCATGGAGCTGGCTGCGCTTGTCGCTGGCCAGCATCAGCTGCAGGTGGTAGCGATTCTGGCGCCGTTCCATGGGCGCCGGCACCGGCCCCAGGCAGTCCACGCCGAGCCCGCGTGCCTGCAGCCACTCGCGCAGTGCCGCCGAAGCGTTCGAGGCCAGGGCGTTGGCCGCGTCCTCCCGGGGGCTTTCCAGGCGCAGCAGGGCGAGGAAGCGAAAGGGGGGGAGGGCGGCGGCGCGCCGCTCGGCCAGCAGTTGCTCGGCCAGGGCATCATAGCCGGTTTCCGCCAGCAGGCGCAGGTGCGGGTCATCGTCGTGCAGCGTTTGCACCAGCACCCGCCCGGGGTGGGACGAGCGGCCGGCCCGGCCGGCGACCTGGACCAGCAGCTGGGCGCTGTGCTCCAGGGCGCGAAAGTCGCTGGCGTAGAGCCCGGCGTCGGCATTGACCACCACCACCAGGGTGACATGGGGCAGGTGGTGTCCCTTGGCGAGCATCTGGGTGCCCACCAGCAGGCAGGGCTCACCACGCTTCACCTCGCTCAGGATCGCCTCGAAGGCGTCGCGGCGGCGGGTGCTGTCGCGGTCGATGCGGTGCACCGGGACCTGGGGGAAGAGGGCGGCCAGGGTCTCTTCGGTGCGCTCGGTGCCGCTGCCGAGCGGGCGAAGATCGCCGCTGCCGCAGGCCGGGCAGCTGTCCGGGATCGGGCGCCGCTTGTCGCAGTGATGGCAGGCCAGTACGGGCGGCTGGCGATGCAGGGTCATGCGCGCATCGCAGTGGTCGCAGTCGGCCAGCCAGCCGCAGGCATGGCAGGCCAGGGTGGGGGCGAACCCCCGCCGGTTGATGAACACCAGGACTTGATGGCCGGCATCGAGGGTGCCGCGAATCGCCTCCAGCACGGGAGGAATCAGGCCGCCCTGGCGGGGGCGTCCGCGCAGGTCGACCAGCTCCAGCCGGGCCGGGGCGTGACGGCTGGCGCGCTGGGTCAGCCGCAGGTGGCGATAGGCACCGCTGCGGGCGTGGTGCAGGCTCTCCAGCGACGGGGTGGCGGTGCCCAGCACCAGCGGGATGCCATGGTGGTGGGCGCGTGCCACGGCCAGGTCCCGGGCGTGGTAGCGCAAGCCCTCCTGCTGCTTGAACGAGCCGTCGTGCTCCTCGTCGACGATGATCACGCCGGGGCGTGAGAGCGGCGTGAAGATGGCCGAGCGCGTGCCGATGACGATGGGCGCCCGCCCGCTGGCGGCGGCTTCCCAGGCATCCAGGCGCTCGTTGTCGGTCAGCCCCGAATGCAGCGCGACCACCGGCACCTGAAAGCGCTGACGAAAGCGGGCCAGGGTCTGGGGGGTGAGGCCGATCTCGGGGACCAGCAATAGTGCCTGCCTACCGCGGCTGACAACCGCTTCGATCAGTTGGAGATAGACCTCGGTCTTGCCGCTGCCGGTGACCCCGTGCAGCAGGCAGGGGTGGAAGTGGTCCAGTCGCTCGTGGATGGCCGCCAGGGCGGCCGCCTGCTCCCGTTTCAGCGGCAGCGACGGCTCGGCCAGCAGGTGTCCGCTGGCTGGCTGGGGGGTGGCCGTCAGGGGGGTCTCCTGGCGCTCGAGCAGCCCCTTCTCCACCAGGGCCAGCAGCTGTCCGCGGGTAAAGGACTGGGCCACGATCGCCTGGGTCGGCAGGCCGTGGGGGTGCTGGCGCAGCATGGCCAGCAGCTCGGCCTGGCGGGGAGCCCGCTTGAGACGCTCGTCGTCCGGGCTCCGGCCGCTGTCGGTGACACGCCACTGCTCGCGCATGCGGCCCGCCAGGGGGCGGCCCTGACGCAGCAGTACCGGCATGGCCTGGTGCAGGGTGTCTCCCAGCGAGTGCTGGTAGTAGCGGGCGGTGAAGCGGCACAGCCACAGCCAGTCGGCCGGCAGCGGGGTCGCGTCCAGCCACTCCTCCACAGGCTTCAGTTTGGCCAGCGGCAGGTCGCTGTCCTGGCGGCAGCTCTCCACCACGCCCACGACAAGACGTCGGCCGAAAGTCACTCGAACGCGAATGCCCGGCTGCCAGCCGCCGGGCGGTGGCGTTTGACTCGGCCGGTAGTCGAACAGCCGTCGCAGTGGCGTGGGGATGGCCACGCGCAGTACGGCAGGGGTAACGCAAGATGAGTCGGGCAATTGGCCTCCGGCCTCGGCTCTGCTAGAATGCTCCGCCGTCGTGGCGCCTGGCGTTCCCGGCGGCAACCGGTTAGAGACGACAGACAACCCGTATGCGGTGCCTGGCAATGGATCAGGTGGCGGCATACCGCTCCATGAGGCTCAAGATGAAACAAGGTATCCACCCCGATTACAAGACGGTCACTGCCACTTGCTCCTGCGGCGCGACCTTCGAGGTCGGCTCCACGGTCGGCCATGACCTGTCGCTGGACGTTTGCTCCCAGTGCCACCCCTTCTATACCGGCAAGCAGAAGCAGGCGACCACCGGTGGCCGCGTCGAGCGCTTCAACAAGCGCTTCGGTGCCGCCGTGAAGCGTGGCTGATGTGCGACTTGCCCGCGGCTGCGGCCGAGAGGAAACCCGCCCATGTGGCGGGTTTCTTTTTGCCCGCAAGTCTGGCGCCACAGTGATAAGTAATGACTTATGACTGGCCTTCTGAGTATAAGTTACAGCAAATAGCTTCGAATGGTCATGAACAGGCAAAGAAAATGCGCGAACGGGACGAGCATTGAGGAGTGGAAGGTTTTTCTATATTCTGGTTTTCCTTCCTGAGACGTTACACGGATACCGGATCACAGCATGACAGACACCAAGAAGCAGGCCGCGCTGGATTATCACGCCAAGCCCATTCCCGGAAAACTCTCGGTGGAGCTGACCAAGCCCACTGCGACGGCTCGTGATCTTTCCCTCGCCTACAGCCCCGGTGTCGCCGAGCCGGTTCGTGAAATCGCCCGTGACCCCGAAAACGCCTATCGCTACACCGGCAAGGGCAATCTGGTGGCGGTAATTTCCGACGGCAGCGCCATTCTCGGCCTGGGCAACCTGGGGCCGCTGGCCAGCAAGCCGGTCATGGAAGGCAAGGGGGTCCTGTTCAAGTGCTTCGCCGGCATCAACTCGGTGGATATCGAGGTCAATGCCGAGAGCCCCCAGGCGTTCATCGACACCGTGGCGCGCATTGCCGACACCTGGGGAGGCATCAATCTCGAGGATATCAAGGCGCCCGAGTGCTTCGAGATCGAGCAGGCGCTGATCGAGCAGTGCAGTATCCCCGTGTTCCACGATGATCAGCATGGAACCGCCATCGTCACCGCGGCGGGGATGCTCAACGCACTGGATATCGCCGGCAAGCGACTCGAAGACGCCAAGATCGTCTGCCTGGGTGCCGGTGCGGCAGCCATCGCCTGCATGAAGCTGCTGATCTCCTGCGGTGCCCGTGCCGAGAACCTGGTGATGCTCGATCGTCGCGGCGTGATTCATGCCGGGCGCGAGGGGCTCAATCCCTACAAGGCGATATTTGCCGTGGAAACCGACAAGCGAACCCTGGATGACGCCATCGACGGTGCCGATGTCTTCATCGGGCTTTCGGGCCCCAACCTGATGACGGCCGATCATATCCGCAAGATGGCGCCCAATCCCATCGTCTTCGCCTGTACCAACCCGGACCCCGAGATCAACCCCGAGCTGGCTCGCGAGACTCGTCCGGATGTGATCATGGCCACCGGCCGCTCGGACTATCCCAATCAGGTCAACAACGTGCTGGGCTTTCCCTTCATCTTCCGTGGTGCGCTGGACGTACGCGCCACGCGCATCAACGAGGAGATGAAGGTGGCGGCGGTGCATGCGCTGAAGGATCTGGCCCGCGAGCCGGTGCCCCAGGCGGTGCTCGATGCCTATGAGCTCGACCACATGGCGTTCGGCCCCGAGTACATCATTCCCACCCCGGTGGACGTTCGCCTGCTGGGGCGGATCACCTCGGCGGTGGCTCAGGCGGCAGTGGATTCCGGCGTGGCGCGCCGGCCCTATCCGGCCCACTACCCGCTCAAGACCGTGGACGACGTCTACGGGAATTGATGCGATTGCCTGTGTCTCTTTGACATGTGCCTCTGTTGCTGCGCCGGCCTTTTGGGCCGGCGCAGTGCGTTGAGGGGGCTACCAGGTGTAGAGCAGCGTCACGTTGGTGGTGTTGTCGGTGTCCGCCACGGCCGTCTCGGGAGGGCTGGAGTTGTGCTTGACCTCATGCGAGAGCCTCAGGGAGAGGCGAGAATTGAGGCGGGCGGTGAGCGACGAGAGTGAGCGTGAGGTCGTGTTCTCGTCGGTGGACTCGACCGACATCTCCTGACGGAGGCTGGCGAATCGCGAGAGCGTCCAGTGGTAGTCGAGGGCGCTGTAGATCACGCCGAGCCCCCGGTTCCCTTCATCGTCGATGCGGTCATGGCGGTAGCCTGGCCCGGCCTCGAGGGAGAGCTGGTGGTGTTCGGTGTCAATGATGTCTCGGCCGTAACCGCCGATGACCGTGGATTGCTGCTCATACCCGCTGAAGCGATCCTTTTCCCAGCGGGCAAAGCCGAACACATAGTGGGGGCCGTCGAAGTCGTAGCGTTCCCGGCCCGAGAGCAGGTACTGCTCGGCGCTGGTGTCGCCGTCGCGGGTGACGTTGCGTACCTCGCCACGCAGCGTGTGCGTCCAGTCGCCGGTCAGCCAGGAGAGTCGGCTCTTGCCGATCAGGGTCTGGCTATCGGTATTGCCGGAGAGGTGGGTGTAGCCCAGTTCGGCTTCACCGCTGAAGGTGGGGGCATTTTCGTCCGGGGGCGGTGGGGCATAGAAGAAGCCGGTTGCCTGAGCGATGGCGGGGAGTGCGGTGCCGGATAATGCCAAGAGGCCGAAGGTGATCCAGGAGGGTGCTGTGGGGCGTTGCATGACAAGGCGTACCTGCTTTTCCGTGAGACTGAGCCGCACAGGGGTGCGGCTGACGCGGTTGGCAAGACGTGAAAGGCGGCGTCCCTGCCGCCCGGTGAAGCTGTCGGGTCAGAAGATCGCCTCGTAGCTCCCGCTCCCCTGGGAGCCACTGCTCTGCTCGACCTCCTGCTCGATACGGCGCGGCTCCATGTCCGGCAGATAGTCGGGATGGAATATTTCGGTGATGCCGCCGGACTGGCCGTCGGTGAGACGGCGTCCGGTCTGGCCGTCGACCCTTGCCTGCACCAGGCCGGAGGGCGCTTCGGGCCTGGCATCGGGGCGACCATCGAGGGCGTGTTCCATGAACTCGATCCAGATCGGCAGGGCGGCATTGCCCCCATACTCGGCGATGGTCTCGTTGTCATCCTTGCCGATCCAGACGGTCGCCACCAGGTCGCGGTTATAGCCGGCAAACCAGCCGTCGCGCTGATTGTTGGTCGTGCCGGTCTTGCCGACCACATCGCTGCGGTTGAGGCTGAGGGCGGCGCGACCGGTTCCGGTCTCGATCACGTCGCGCAGCATGTCGGTGAGGATATAGACCGCAGTGGGGTCGGCTACCTGGGGGGCGACCCGATAGGTCCTGCCGTCGATCTGCACCTCGGCCTGGTCCTCGCGGCACTCCCGGCAGGCGATCATCGGGCTGGCCTCTTCGATGAGGTTGTCGTCGCTGGTGCGAGTGACTCGCTCGATGAACCAGGGCGAGACCTGATAGCCGCCGTTGGCCAGCACGGCATAGGCGTTGGTCATCTCCAGCGGGGTCAGGTCTGCGCTGCCCAGCGCCAGCGACAGGCCGCGAGGGAGTCGGTTCGAGGCGAATCCGAAGCCCTCCAGATAGTCGATGGTGGCGTCCAGTCCCAGGGTCTGAAGTACCCGTATGGTCACCAGGTTGCGTGAGCGGGCCAGGGCGACGCGCAGCCGTGTCGGGCCGAGGAAGTCACCGCTGGCGTTCACCGGGCGCCAGATCTCGTTGCTGCCATCCTGCAGTACGACCGGTGCGTCGTTGACCACGCTCGAGGCGGTCATCAGGCCGGTGTCGAGAGCCGCCAGGAAAACGAATGGCTTGAAGATGGAGCCGGACTGGCGCTGGGCCTGCACCGCCCGGTTGAACTTGCTGGCATTGAAGCTGAAGCCGCCCTGCAGGGCGAGGATGGCGCCGGTATCGGGCTCAAGTACCACGATCGAGCCTTCGGCGTCGGGCCGCTGGGAGAGCCTCAGGCTGCCGTCTTCCCGCTGCAGGATGCGAACCAGGTCGCCGGTGCTGGCGATCTCGGAGGCGGAGCTCGGCTCGGGGCCGCGGGCACGCGGGTTGCGGTAGGCGCGGGCCCAGCTCAGGCCGCCCCACTCCACGGTCTGCAGTTCGCCGCCGCGGGTCATGACCTGCAGCTCGCGGCCTTCGTTGGCGACGACGATGGCGGGCTGCAGGGGGCCGAACCCCGGGGTGCGCTCCAGCACTCGCAGCCAGTTGCTGACATCGCCATCGACGCCCTCGATTTCGGTCTGGCTGCGCTCGGCCGCCTGGCGGGCCGTTTCCAGGACTTCGGGCGACTCGGACAGCTCCTCCTCCAGCCCGCGACGCTCGGTGCGCGCCTGGGCCTCGGCAAGGCTGCTCGGGATGTCGGTCTCTTCCGGGCCGCGCCAGCCATGTCGGGTGTCGTAGTCGATCAGTCCGTTGGCCAGGGCGTCGCGGGCAAAGGGCTGGAGTTCGCTGTCCAGGGTGGTGTGAATGCGATAGCCGCCGGTATAGGCGTCCTCGCCGAAGCGTTCCACCGCATACTGGCGCGCCATTTCGGCGACATAGTCGGCGTCTACCTCGACCTGGGCGACGTGTCGGCGGGCGGTGATGGGCTCCTGCACGGCGGCCTCATAGCTGGCCTGGTCGATATTGCCGAGCTGGCGCATCCGATAGAGGATCCAGTTGCGCCGGATCAGCGAGCGCTCCGGATTGGCCAGCGGGTTGAAGGCGGAGGGCGCCTTGGGCAGGCCAGCAATCATCGCCTTCTGGGCAAGGCTGAGTTCCTCGAGGGGCTTGTCGTAGTAGACCTCGGCCGCTGCCGCAATGCCGTAGGCGCGGTTACCGAGGAAGATCTTGTTGACGTAGAGCTCGAAGATCTCCTCCTTGGTAAGGATTCGCTCCATCTGCAGCGCCAGCAGGATCTCGCGAATCTTGCGGGTGAAGGTGCGGTCCAGGGTCAACAGGTAGTTGCGTGCCACCTGCATGGTGATGGTGGAGCCGCCGGACTGGATGTCGCCGCCGCTGGAAGCCAGCTCCACGGCGGCGCGCGCCAGCCCGCGCGGGTCGACGCCGCGGTGTTCGAAGAAGGCGGCATCCTCGGCGGCAAGCAGCGCCTGGATGAAGTCGTCGGGAATCTCGTCGAAGTCCACCGCCATGCGGCGCTCTTCACCGTATTCACCGATCAGCTTGCCGTCGCGGGTGAAGATGCGCAGGGGAGTGTGCAGCTCGAAGTCCTGGAGCTGGCGCACGTCGGGTAGCCCGGGCGTGAAGTAGAGAGCTGCGCCGGCCACACTGAGCAGGGCCGTGGTCGACAGCGCTATCAGCAGCCAGAAAGCCGAGAAAATCAGGGTCTTGATCCACTTCATGTAAAGGCGGTATCCGTGGTGAGGGCAGGATGGAAAGGGCGACGATGAAGCTGGCCTTCACTGGCGTCGACCATTATATGAATCCAGGCCGTCGGTCACCAGCGTTGAGGCGTTGGAAGTCCAACTTTGTGTGACAACGGCCAATATCATGTAACCTCGATGCTACAGAGCAGGGTATTATCTTTCTGAGCCTTGTCGCTCAGGCGATCTAAGGCGTATCGATAACAAGCGGAATACCGCGACTGATTACGCAGGTATATGAATTGATGCGACTCAGAGCCTCGGGCAAGGGGTTGATCGGCGTCGATATCACCTCGGCGACGGTCAAGCTGATCGAGCTCAAGCGAGCCGGCTCCCATTATCAGATCGACAGCTATGCCGTCAGGCCCTTGCGGGAAGGTGCCGTGGTCGAGCGGCGCATTCGTGACATGGGCGAGGTGGCCGATGCCTTGCGCCGTGCCGTGGAGAGTGCGAGGCCCTCCTCGAAGCTCGCCGTGGCCGCCGTTCCGGCCAGTGCCGCGATCACCAAGACACTGACGATGCCCGCCTCGCTCAATGACGATGAGATCGAGGCGCGCATTCAACTCGAATCAGACAAGCATATTCCCTTTCCGTTCAGTGAGGTCGCCTTCGACTTCCAGCGGCTGGGTCTCAATGCACGCTACGGCGACCAGCAGGACATCCTGCTGGTCGCCTGTCGCCAGCAGGATGTCAATCAGTTGACCGATGCCCTGGTTCAGGCGGGGCTGACGCCGGCGGCGGTGGATGTCGAAACCTTTGCCATGGAGCGTGCCTTCACCGAGCTTCGCCATCAGTTGCCGCCTGCTGGCGAGAGCGACGACTGCGTGGCACTGGTCGATATCGGGGCGACCATGAATGCCTTTCACGTCGTGCGCGAGGGTCGCGTCACCTACAGCCGGGATACCGTCTTCGGCGGGCGCCAGCTGACCGAGGAGATTCGCGTCCGCTATGGGTTGACCCTGGAGGAAGCCGGCCTGGCCAAGAAGCGTGGCGGCTTGCCCGAGGATTACCAGACCAGCGTGCTGGCGCCCTTTCTCGATACCCTGGTCCAGCAGGTCGGCCGCTCGCTGCAGCTCTACTACACAGCCGGCCGCAAGCACGAGGTGCGGCGCATGGTGCTGGCCGGCGGGTCCAGCGTGATTCCCGGCCTGGCGGAGCGGCTGGCACAGGAGAGCGGCATGGAGGTGGTGATCGCCAACCCCTTCCTGCGCATGCGGATCAATACCCGTATCGACGTCCAGACCCTGGCCAGTGATGCACCCGCCATGCTGACGGCATGCGGCCTGGCAATGAGGTCGGCATCATGACGATCGAGATCAACCTGCTCCCCTGGCGCGAGCGGCAGCGAGAGCGTCGCAGCCGGCGCTTCTATGTCGCCATGGGGATGGTGGCGGTGCTGGGCATGGTGGGGGGGCTGGGCATGACCTACCACTACCAGGAGGCACTGTCGGCCCAGGAGCAGCGCAACGCCCATATTCGCGACCAGATGCAGCGCCTGGAGGGCGACATTCGTTCGATCAGCGAGTATGAAGCGATTCGTGAGCGCATGATCGGCCAGATCGAGGTCTTCAGCGACCTGCAGCAGGGGCGCTCCCAGACGGTGCATGTCTTTCGCGACCTGGCCACCAGCCTGGTCGACGGCGTGCACTATACCGAGCTGAGCCGCCAGGAGAGCCGGCTGCGGCTCTCCGGACGCGCCGAAAGCAATCATCAGGTATCCGATCAGCTGCGTGGGCTGTCCGCGGCCCCCTCCCTTTCCGAACCGGTGCTGTCGGAAGTCGAGGCCGATGGCGGCGCCAGGCGGCGCTTCAGTCTCAGTGTGGTCCAGCTGGCGGGCCAGCCATCCGGCTCGAATGAGGAGGCGCCATGAACCTGCAGGCTGAGATGCGTCGCTTGCGCGAACTCGACTGGCGAGAGCTGGACATCAAGGAGGCGGGCACCTGGCCGTGGCTGCTTCAGCTGATCTGCTGCGTGCTGATATTCGGCCTGACCTTTGCCGGCATGCACTGGTATCTCGCCAGCCCCAAGGCGGCGGAACTGCAGCAGGTGGAGGCCGAGGAGCGTCAGCTGTTGCGCGACTATCGCAACC
The DNA here is from genome assembly GCF_021412585.1 of Halomonas alkalisoli. Classification (GTDB taxonomy): domain Bacteria; phylum Pseudomonadota; class Gammaproteobacteria; order Pseudomonadales; family Halomonadaceae; genus Halomonas; species Halomonas alkalisoli. The sequence goes on from NZ_JAKCMI010000027.1 coordinate 139,555, forward strand.
GGGCCGCCCAGGCAGCCAGGCTGCCGGACATGCTCGAGCAGATGGCGGTGCTCGAGTCCCGCATGGATCAGCTCATGGCCATGTTGCCGTCGGGGGCCGAGATTCCGTCGCTGATCGACAGCATCAGTGAGATCGCCATCGACAATCAGCTGTCGATCGATTTCATCCGCCTGCGCGGCACGGTGGAGCGCGATTTCTATATCGAGCGACCCTTCGACATCCAGGTGGAGGGGCAGTACCACCATATCGCGGCCTTCCTGGCCGGCATCGCATCGCTGCCGCGTATCGTTACCCAGCATGACTTTACCCTGACGCCGGTAGAGGGTGGCGATCGCCTGCGGCTGTCAATGCTGGCTCGCACCTACAGCTATCGTCCTACGGCCCAGGAGGCATCGCCATGAGAGAGATGCGGCGCTACTGGCGGGTGGTAGGCGGTGGCCTGATGCTGGCGCTTGCCGGCTGTGCGGATCCTCAGCTGTCTTCGCTCGACCGTGAGCTGGCCACGATTCGTGCCAATCCCGGCACGCCGGCATCCCTGGAGCTGCCACAGGTGCCGAGCTACGAGGCGACGCCTTATGAGCAAGGGGACCGTCGGAGCCCCTTCCGGCCACAGCTGCCGGAGCCTGAAACGGCACCGGCCGGTGAAGCCGGGCTGGCACCGGATGCCGATCGGTCTCGCGAACCGCTGGAAGCCTATTCGCTGGAGGAGCTGGAGCTTGTCGGCGTGCTGGCCATGGGGGGGCAATCCAATGCCCTCATCAAGGCGCCGGATGGAGAAGTGCATCGTCTGCAGATCGGGCGTCACATGGGGCGAGATCATGGCAGGATCGTCAGCATCACGGGCTCCTCGGTGCAGCTGGTGGAGCTGGTGCCCACGGGCGGGGGCGGCTGGGTAGAGCGCAACACGCGTCTCGCGCTGGACAACTAGAACTGGACAACTAGAAATGACGGCTGCATCACCGCGTCCGAACAGGGCGTGGGCTCAGGCGGGGGGAACGGTAACGATGATACAGATGATTCGCGCAATGGCAGGGTTCTGCCTGCTGGCAGTGTCCTCGGCAGCGCTGGCGACGACGACACTGACCGGCCTGGATTTTCGACAGGGGGAGAGCGGGGAGCTCCAGGTGGACCTCACCTTCAGTCACGGGGTGCCGGAGGTCCGCGGCTATCGGCTGGACGACCCTGCGCGACTGACCATCGACCTGGTCGATACCGCCAATCAACTGGAGCAGCGCCGGATGGAGCTGGGCATCGGGGGCGTCGAGCAGGTCACCGCCCTCGAGGCGGGGTCGCGCACCCGGCTGGTCTTCAACCTCGAGGGTCCGTTGCCCTATGACACCACCCAGCAGGGCGATCGCCTCAGGCTCTCCATCGGCGGTGGGGCCTCTGCGCCGAGGGTGGCGGCCGCGCAGCAGCCGGAGCCTCGCCCGGCGGCGCCGGTACCCGTCAGCAGCAGGCCTGTGATCGAAGATATCGACTTCCGTCGCGGCGAAGGCGGCTCGGGAAGGCTGATCGTTACCTTCGACCGCGCTGGCGTCGATGCGCGGGTGCGGGAAGAGGGGCGCAGCCGTATCGTTGCCGAAATGCGCGACGTGGAGCTTCCGGCATCCCATGACCAGGTGCTCGACGTCAGCGATTTCAATACACCGCTACGCCGCATCACCCCGCGTGTGGGTCGTGATGGCGTGACCTTCGATATCGAAGGCAGCGGGGAATTCGCCATGCTCTCCACCCAGAGCGGCCGGCAGCTGACCATCGAGGCGCAGCCGGTTACCCAGGACGAACGCGACCAGCGGGTGCGTCAGCAATTTCCCTATACCGGGGAGCGTATCACCCTCAATTTCCAGGATATCGAGGTCCGCTCGGTGCTGGCGGTCATCGCCGACTTCACCGGCCTCAACCTCGTCGCCAGCGATAGCGTGACCGGGCGTGTCACCCTCAACCTTCAGGACGTGCCCTGGGACCAGGCGCTCGACCTGGTGCTCAAGAGCCATGGCCTGGCCAGTCGTCAGGAAGGCAATGTCATCGTTGTGGCCCCTGCCAGCGAGCTGGCCAATATCGAGCGTCAGGAGATCGAGGCCAGGGCGCAGGTGGAGACGCTGGCGCCGCTGGTTTCGGAGTACGTGGAGGTCAAGTACGCCCGGGCCGAGGACCTGGCCCAGCTGCTGCGCGGTGGCGACGGCTTCGGCCTGCTCACCGAGCGTGGCCGGGTCGCGGTGGACCAGCGCACCAACATGCTGCTGATTCAGGACACCGCCGACCAGGTGCAGGAGATCCTGCGCACCCTCGACCAGCTAGACGTGGCGGTGCGTCAGGTGCAGATCGAGGCGCGCATCGTGATCGCCCGGGATGGCGTGACACAGCAGCTTGGCGTTAACTGGGGAGTCTCTTCTTCACGTCCAGTTAGAGGTGTTTTTGGAAGCAGTACTCGCGATGGATTGACCTTGGGTGACGGGATATCGCTCAATCCTGATGGGCGGGTGGATCGAGAGTTCACTACTCGTTCGACCCGAAGCGGCGGTTTGGCTGTCGACCTGGGTGATTTTCAGAACGCTGCCTCGACCTTTGGCTTTGGGTACCTTTCGGGGGATATCCTCCTCGACCTGGAGTTGCGTGCGCTGGAAAGCGAGAACCAGAGTCAGACGATTTCACAGCCGCGAGTCATCACCGCCAATCAGCGTAAGGCAACCATCATCCAGGGTGAAGAGCGTGCTTATCAAACAGTTGGGACAGACGGTATTCCGCAAATCGAATTCAAAGAGGCTGAATTATCGCTGGAGGTTACACCGCAGATCACGCCGGATAATCGCATCATCATGGACCTGGTGATCAAGAACGACAGTTTTCGCGATGTTACAGGCGGGCAAGAGCCGCCCATTGACACCAATCGCATCGAGACCCAGGTGCTTGTCGATAACGGTGAGACCGTGGTGCTGGGCGGCATCCTGACCACCGAGCAGCTTAGCCGGCTGGCGAAGACGCCCTTCTTCGGTGACCTGCCTGTGCTGGGCAGGCTTTTCCGGTACAATGAGGAGAGCAGCCAGAAAGTCGAGCTGCTGGTTTTCATTACTCCACGGATACTCGAAGACGGTCTGGCGATTCGTTGATGCAGGATTTGCCCAATCTGATACTGGTCGGCCCCATGGGGGCCGGCAAAAGTACCATCGGCCGCCTTCTGGCGGCCGAGCTGTCACGTGAGTTCTTTGATAGCGACCACGAGATTCAGTCTCGCTGCGGCGCCGATATCCCCTGGATCTTCGACGTCGAGGGCGAAGACGGCTTTCGCCAGCGTGAAGTGCAGATGATCGAGGAGCTGACCCGGCTCGACGCCGTGGTGATCGCGACGGGCGGTGGCGCCGTGCTGCGCGAGGAGAATCGCCGCCGCCTGCGCGAGCGGGGTACCGTGGTCTACCTGTTTACCACCGTCGAGCAGCAGCTCAAGCGGGTGGCCAAGGACCGCAATCGCCCCCTGTTGCAGCGCCCCGACCGGGAAGCGACGCTGCGCGAGATGTTCGAGTTGAGAGACCCCCTCTACCGCGCCACCGCCGATGTCGTGGTACGTACCGACCGGCGCAGCCCCCGCGCCGTGGTCAACGAGATCGTGCGTCGCATCCAGCGGCTGGTCGACCCCCTTCAAGCCAAGGCCTGATGCCCATGACCCTGACGCAATCCCCCGCCCCCCAGCGCAGCCTCCAGGTCGCGCTGGGCGAGCGCAGCTACCCCATCCATATCGGCCCCGGTCTGCTGGGCGATGCCACCTGGCTGTCGCCCTATCTCGCCGGTCGTCAGGTGATGATCGTGACCAACGAGACGGTGGAACCCCGCTATCTGGCGCGCTGTCGCCAAGGGCTTCCCGAGGGCCTCGAGGTAGAGGAGCTGGTGTTGCCCGATGGGGAGGCGACCAAGACGCTGGAAAGCGTGAGTCGGATCTGGGACGCCCTGCTGGCGGCGGGGTTCAATCGTCGCTGCACCCTGATCGCTCTGGGTGGCGGGGTGATCGGCGATATGGTCGGCTTCGCGGCCGCCTGCTATCAGCGCGGGGTGGCCTTCATCCAGGTGCCGACCACCCTGCTTTCCCAGGTCGACTCCTCGGTGGGTGGAAAGACCGGCGTGAATCACCCGCGCGGCAAGAACATGATCGGGGCCTTCTGGCAGCCCCAGGCGGTGCTGATCGATACCGATACCCTGCTGACCCTGCCGCCACGGGAGCTGTCGGCGGGCCTGGCGGAGGTGATCAAGTATGGCCTGATCCGCGATGCCGACTTCCTCGGCTGGCTGGAGGAGAACATGGCGGCGCTGCGTGATCTGGATGCCGCGGCGCTGACCCAGGCCATCGAGCGCAGCTGTACGATCAAGGCCGAGATCGTTGCCGAGGACGAGACCGAGCAGGGGGTTCGTGCCTTGCTCAACCTGGGGCACACCTTCGGCCATGCCATCGAGGCTCACCAGGGCTATGGCAACTGGCTCCACGGCGAGGCCGTGGGTACCGGCATGCTGATGGCGGCCGAGCTGTCGCAGCGCCTCGGCTGGCTCTCCGTGGCGGAGGTGGCGCGTACCGCCGCCATCATCGAGGCTGCCGGCCTGCCGCTGCTGGCGCCTGCCGACATGACGGCCGAGGACTTTCTCGACCGCATGCGGCTCGACAAGAAGAACGTCGACAGCCGTCTGCGCCTTATCCTGCTGCGCAGCCTGGGCGATGCTCGGCTGGATGACGAGACGCCCCCCGAACTGCTGACGGAGTTGTTGGCTACCTTTCCGCGCCACTGATCCCTTCCCGTGCCTGGATAAAGGAAGGCGCGTCGATCCATCCGGCTTTGAGCATGCAACGCCCGTCTGCGACGGGCGTTGCTGTTTCTGCCGCCTATCGCCATGCAGGAAAGCGATAAATCTGTATGCCTTATGCCGGATCGGTATGGGGAAAAATGGCGATATTAGACTAAAGTCTATACCTCTCGGGCGTGCCGTTTGAAAACCGTTTATGGCGAGTGCAAGTTATTGAACTACAGGATTTTTTCCTGCGTTTTGCTGGGGCAAGTTGCGGATTTGGCGGGAGTTTTCATGGGGCGGGAAGTGGACGGGAATTGCGCGCTACACCCCATGGTGTCTATGCTGGGCGTCCTTTTTCTCCCGACAGCAGTGCGCCGCTTTTTTGCCCGCAATAAATAAAAAACGAGAAATAATATAAACTCTCTGCTGTTAAGTCAATACTCTTTTTTTGAGGCACGCCCATGAACAGAGGCCTTCATCATCCCGGTGAGTTTCGCGACAACTGTGGCTTCGGCCTGATCGCCCACATGGAAGGGCAGGCCAGCCATGACCTGCTCCGGACGGCCATCGAGTCACTGACCTGCATGACCCACCGTGGCGGTATCGCTGCCGATGGCAAGACCGGCGATGGCTGTGGCCTGCTGCTGAAGATGCCCGGCGCCTTCATGCGTGAGGTGGCAGCGGAGGCGCTCGGCGTCACCCTGGGCGAACACTTTGCCGTCGGTGCGATCTTCCTGCCCGACGATGACGCCAAGGAGGCCCGTGCGCGCGGCATCCTCGAGGGTGAGCTGCGTGCCTGTGGCCTGGTCATCCGGGGCTGGCGCGACGTGCCGGTGGATCCGGCCTTCTGCGGCCCCATGGCGCTGGCGTGCCTGCCGCGCATCCGCCACCTGTTCGTCGAGCCGGGCAAGTCGAGCGATCCTGAGCGCTTCGACGTCGACCTGTTCATGGCCCGCCGCCGCGCCGAGCAGATGCTGCGCGACGAGGAGGACTTCTACGTCTGTTCGCTCTCCACCGAGGTGGTCTCCTACAAGGGGCTGGTGATGCCGGTGGATCTTCCGGCCTTCTACCATGACCTGGGCGATGAGCGCCTGGAGACGGCCATCTGCGTCTTCCACCAGCGCTTCTCGACCAATACGGCGCCGCGCTGGCCGCTGGCGCAGCCGTTCCGCATGCTGGCCCACAACGGCGAAATCAACACCATCGAGGCGAACCGTGGCTGGGCCAACTCGCGGAAGGAGAACTTCGTCAACGAGCGGCTGCCCGACATCGCCGAGCTGGACGAGATCGTCAACACGGTCGGCTCCGACTCATCGAGCATGGACAACATGCTCGAGGTGCTGCTGATGGGCGGCATGGAGCTGCATCGGGCGGTGCGCATGATGGTGCCGCCGGCGTGGCAGAACGTCGAGACCATGGGGGCTGAGCTGCGCGCCTTCTATGAGTACAACTCCATGCACATGGAGCCCTGGGACGGCCCCGCCGGTGTGGTGATGACCGATGGCCGCCAGGCGGTCTGCATGCTCGATCGTAACGGCCTGCGTCCGGCGCGCTGGGTCATCACCAAGAACGGCTACATCACCCTGGCCTCCGAGATCGGTACCTACGGCTACAAGCCGGAAGATGTCGTAGCCAAGGGGCGCGTGGGGCCGGGCCAGATGCTCGCCGTGGATACCCAGACCGGTGAAGTGCTGCATACCGCCGATATCGATGAACGGCTGAAGTCCGCCTACCCCTACAAGCGCTGGCTGAAGGAGGAGGCGCACTACCTGGAGTCGGCGCTGACCGAACTTGCCAGCTTCCAGAACATGGATCATCAGGCGGTCAATACCTGGCAGAAGATGTTCCAGGTCAGCTTCGAGGAGCGCGACCAGGTGCTGCGTCCGCTGGCGGAGAGCGGCCAGGAGGCGGTGGGCTCCATGGGCGACGACACGCCCATGGCGGTGCTGTCGCGCAAGCATCGGCTGCTGACCGACTACTTCCGCCAGAAGTTTGCCCAGGTCACCAACCCGGCCATCGATCCGCTGCGTGAAGCGATCGTGATGTCGCTGGAAACCTGCATCGGGCCGGAGCTCAATGTCTTCAAGGCCACGCCGGAGCATGCGCACCGCATCATCCTCACTACCCCGGTGCTGTCGCCGCGCAAGTTCACCGCCCTGCTCGAGCAGGACGATCCGACCTTCGCCAGTCACATTCTTCCGCTGGGCTATGATCCCGAGCGGGTCGGGCTCAAGGCGGCACTCGTCGAGCTGTGCCGCCAGGCCGAAGCCGCGGTACATGACGGCAAGGTGATCCTGGTGCTGTCGGACGCCAATCTCGAGAAGGGTCAGCTGCCGATCCATGCGGCCCTGGCGGTCGGCGCCGTGCATCATCACCTGGGCAAGCTGGCACTGCGCCCGCGAGCCAACATCGTGGTCGAGACCGGCTATGCCCGGGATGCCCACCAGATGGCGGTACTGTTCGGCGTGGGCGCCACCGCGGTCTTCCCGTGGCTGGCCTACCAGGTCATGGCGGACATGCATCGTACCGGTGAGCTGGTCGGCAACCCGGCGGACGCTCGCGAGAACTACCGCAAGGGGATGCAGAAGGGCCTCTACAAGATCCTCTCCAAGATGGGCATCTCGACCCTGGCCTCCTATCGCGGCTCCCAGCTCTTTGAAGCAGTGGGGCTGCATTCGGAGGTGATGGACCTGTGCTTCAGCGGCATGGCCTCGCGCATCGAGGGTGCCGGTTTTGCCGAGCTGCAGCTGCAGCAGGAGCTGCTGGCGCGGGACGCCTGGACGCCGCGCAAGGGTATCTCCCAGGGCGGCCTGATGAAGTATGTGCACGACCACGAGTATCACGCCTACAACCCGGACGTGGTGATGGCCCTGCAGCAGGCCGTGCAGGAGGGCGACTACGCCAAGTGGAAGAAATTCGCCGCGCTGGTCAACGAGCGTTCGCCCGCCACCCTGCGTGACTTGCTCAGGCTCAAGCCGACCGAATCACCGCTGTCGCTGGACGAGGTGGAAACGGTCGAGGAGCTGATACCTCGCTTCGACAGCGCCGGCATGTCGCTGGGCGCCCTGTCGCCCGAGGCCCACGAGGCGCTGGCCCAGGCCATGAACGAGGCCGGTGGGCGCTCCAACTCCGGCGAGGGCGGCGAGGATCCCTCTCGGTACGGCACCATTCGCAGCTCCAAGATCAAGCAGATCGCCTCGGGCCGCTTCGGCGTCACCCCGGCCTACCTGGTCAATGCCGACGTGCTGCAGATCAAGGTGGCCCAGGGTGCCAAGCCCGGCGAGGGCGGCCAGTTGCCCGGCGGCAAGGTCAACGACCTGATCGCCCGGCTGCGCTACTCGGTGCCCGGCGTGACGCTGATCTCGCCACCGCCGCACCACGATATCTACTCCATCGAGGACCTGGCACAGCTGATCTTCGACCTCAAGCAGGTCAACCCGGAAGCGCAGGTGTCGGTGAAGCTGGTCTCCGAGCCGGGTATCGGCACCATCGCCACCGGCGTGGCCAAGGCCTACGCCGACCTGATCACCGTCTCCGGCTACGACGGCGGTACCGCGGCGAGCCCGCTCACCTCGATCAAGCACGCCGGCTCTCCCTGGGAGCTGGGCCTGCCGGAGGTGCACCAGGCGCTGCGCATCAACGGCCTGCGGGACAAGATTCGCCTGCAGACCGACGGCGGCCTCAAGACCGGTCTCGACGTGGTCAAGGCGGCCATTCTCGGCGCCGAGAGCTTCGGCTTCGGTACGGCACCGATGGTGGCCCTGGGCTGCAAGTACCTGCGCATCTGCCACCTCAACAATTGCGCCACCGGTGTCGCCACCCAGCACCAATACCTGCGTGACGAGCATTTCCGCGGCACCGTGGACATGGTCAAGAACTACTTCCGCTTCATCGCCGATGAAGTGCGTGAGCTGCTGGCGATGATGGGGGTGCGCAAGCTGACCGACCTGATCGGCCGCACCGACCTGCTCGAGGTGCTGGAGGGCGAGACCGCCTCCCAGCGCAAGCTCGACCTGTCGCCGCTGCTGACCAACGACTTCGTGCCGGCGGATGCGCCGCAGTTCTGTCAGGTCAGCCGCAACGTGCCCCACGACCCGGGCGCCAAGAACCAGGAGGTGCTGGCCGCCATCGAGCGGGCCATCGCCGACAGGAGCGGCGGCGAGTTCGCTTTCACCATCACCAACTGCGACCGCTCGGTGCCGGCGCTCTCCTCCGGTGCGGTGGCCAAGCAATACGGTGAGGCCGGGCTCGAGGATGACCCGATCACGCTGCGCTTCGAGGGCGTGGCCGGCCAGAGCTTCGGGGTGTGGAACGCGCGCGGCCTGCACCTCTACCTGGAAGGCGATGCCAACGACTACGTGGGCAAGGGCATGAACGGTGGCAAGGTCGTCATCGTGCCGCCACGGGGCAGCCGCTTCGCCAGTCACGAGACCGCGATCATCGGCAACACCTGCCTGTACGGTGCCACCGGCGGCAAGCTGTTCGCCGCCGGTACCGCCGGCGAGCGCTTCGGGGTGCGCAACTCCGGTGCCCACGCCGTGATCGAAGGGGCCGGCGACCACTGCTGCGAGTACATGACCGGCGGCATGATCTGCGTGCTCGGCGAGACCGGCGTCAACTTCGGTGCCGGCATGACCGGCGGCTTTGGCTATGTTCTCGACGAGGACCGCTCCTTCGTCGACCGCTACAACCATGAGCTGGTGGAGATCCACCGGGTCAATACCGAGGCCATGGAGGCCTATCGGCGTCACCTGCGGGAAGTCATCGAGGAGTTCGTTGCCGAGACCGGGTCTGCCCGGGGGCGCGAGATACTCGACGACTTCAGCGACTACGTGCGTCATTTCTGGCTGGTCAAGCCCAAGGCGGCGAGCCTGGGCAGCCTGCTCGACGAATCCCGTAGGCGCCCCGAGTAAGCCGGATTTCCCAGGAGACAAGACATGGCCAATCGTTTGACCAACAACGACTTCCAGTTCATCGACGTGGGTCGCCAGGACCCGCAGAAAAAGGATGCCCGCACCCGTGCGCGGGAGTTCGGCGAGATCTACGAGCCGTACAAGCCCCAGGAGGCGGCAAGCCAAGCGCACCGCTGCCTGCACTGCGGCAACCCCTACTGCGAGTGGAAGTGCCCGGTGCACAACTACATTCCCAACTGGCTGCAGCTGGTGGTGGAGGGCAATATCCTCGAGGCGGCGGAGCTGTCCCACAAGACCAACACCCTGCCCGAGGTGTGCGGCCGGGTATGCCCCCAGGATCGCCTGTGCGAGGGGGACTGCACCCTCAACGACGGCTTCGGTGCGGTGACCATCGGCTCGGTGGAGAAGTACATCACCGACACCGCCTTTGCCATGGGCTGGCGCCCGGACATGTCCCAGGTGGAGTGGACCGACAAGAAGGTCGCCATCATCGGCGCCGGCCCGGCGGGCCTGGGCTGCGCCGATATCCTGGTGCGCAACGGCGTCAAGCCCGTGGTCTTCGACAAGTACCCGGAAATCGGCGGCCTGCTGACCTTCGGCATTCCCGAGTTCAAGCTCGAGAAAACCGTAATGGAGCGCCGCCGTGCGGTCTTCGAGGAGATGGGCATCGAGTTCCGGCTCAATACCGAGATCGGCCGCGATATCGACTTCGAGGCACTGCTCGCGGAGTACGATGCGGTCTTCCTCGGCATGGGTACCTACAAGTACATGACCGGCGGCTTCCCGGGCGAGGATCTGCCGGGCGTGCACAAGGCGCTCGACTACCTGATCGCCAACGTCAACCACTGCCTCGGCTTCGAGAAGGATCCGGCGGACTATGTCTCGCTGGAAGGGCAGAAGGTGGTGGTGCTGGGCGGTGGCGACACCGCCATGGACTGCAACCGCACGGCGATCCGTCAGGGCGCCTCGATGGTGACCTGCGCCTACCGCCGCGACGAGGAGAACATGCCGGGTTCCAAGCGCGAGGTGAAGAATGCCCGCGAGGAGGGGGTGGAGTTCCTGTTCAATCGCCAGCCGGTGGCGGTGGTGGGCGAGGGCAAGGTCGAAGGCGTGAAGGTGGTGCGTACCCGGCTTGGCGAGCCCGATGAGAACGGTCGCCAGCGTCCCGAGGTGGTGCCGGGTTCCGAGGAAGTCCTGCCTGCCGATGCCGTGGTCATCGCCTTCGGCTTCCAGCCGAGCCCCTCGCCCTGGTTCGAGCCCGCGGGCATCGAGCTCGACGAGCGCGGCCGGGTGCTGGCGCCCGAGCATGGCACCTACGCCTTCCAGACCGCCAATGAGAAGATCTTCGCCGGTGGCGACATGGTCCGCGGCTCCGACCTGGTGGTCACCGCCATCCATGAAGGACGCCAGGCCGGCGAGGGCATCCTCGACTACCTGGGTGTGTGACGATTGCGGCCCCGCTGGTGAGCGGCGCCGGGGACGGGGCGGAGCGGAGGTCATTCTTCATGGATGAAGAATGTAGCGCCCAGGGAGGGGTTCACAGCGCCTCCGCGAAGACCTGTCGCCGGAACAGCCGCGGGTGCTGGCCTGACCGAAATTGAGCCATTGGTCGTAATCTGCTAGTCTGTCGTCCCATCCTGGCGCAGCTTCCTGCCGCGCCTCATGATCACGTTTCGACAGGTTCTCCATGACACGATATATCTTCGTGACCGGCGGCGTTGTGTCCTCTCTCGGCAAGGGCATCGCGTCGGCCTCGCTGGCGGCGATTCTCGAGGCGCGCGGCCTCAAGGTCACCATGCTCAAGCTGGATCCGTACATCAACGTCGACCCCGGCACCATGAGCCCCTTCCAGCACGGCGAGGTCTTCGTCACCGAGGATGGGGCCGAGACCGACCTGGACCTGGGCCACTACGAGCGCTTCATTCGTACCAAGATGACCCAGGGCAACAACTTCACCACCGGCCGCGTCTACGAGCACGTGCTGCGCCGCGAGCGCCGTGGCGACTACCTGGGCGGCACCGTGCAGGTGATCCCCCACATCACCGACGAGATCAAGCGCCGGGTCTATGCCGGTGGCGAGGGCTTCGACGTGGCCCTGGTGGAAATCGGCGGCACCGTGGGCGACATCGAGTCGCTGCCGTTCCTGGAGTCGATTCGCCAGATCCGAAGCGAACTGGGCATGAGTCGGGCGATCTTCATGCACCTGACGCTGGTGCCCTACATCAAGACGGCGGGCGAGACCAAGACCAAGCCGACCCAGCACAGCGTCAAGGAGCTGCGCTCCATCGGTATCCAGCCCGACATCCTGATCTGTCGCAGCGAAGTGGAGCTCGAGGAGACCGAGCGGCGCAAGATCGCGCTGTTCACCAACGTCGAGGAGCGTGCGGTCATCCCGCTGCAGGATGCCGATACCATCTATCGCATCCCGCTGATGCTCCACGAGCATGGCCTCGACGAGATCGTCTGCGACAAGCTGCGCCTGGAGGCGGAAGAGGCGGATCTCACCGAGTGGGTTCATGTGCTGGATGCCAAGCTCAACCCGCTCAAGTCGATCAACATCGCCATGGTCGGCAAGTACATGGAGCTGCTCGACGCCTACAAGTCGCTCAACGAGGCGCTGATCCATGCCGGCATCCAGACCCGGGTCAAGGTCAACGTCGACTACATCGACTCCGAGGATATCGAGCGCCACGGCACCGAGCGGCTGGCCGGCAAGGACGCCATCCTGGTGCCCGGCGGCTTCGGCGAGCGCGGCGTCGAGGGCAAGATCGCCACGGCCCGCTTCGCCCGGGAGAATGGTATTCCCTACCTGGGTATCTGCCTCGGCATGCAGGTGGCGGTGATCGAATATGCCCGGCACGTGGCCGGCTGGGAAGACGCCAACTCCACCGAGTTCACCCATGACACCCAGCACCCGGTGGTCGGCCTGATCACCGAGTGGCTCAACGCCGAGGGCAAGATCGAGGTGCGTGATTCGGCCTCGGATCTGGGCGGTACCATGCGCCTGGGCGGGCAGGTCTGCCACCTGAGAGCAGGCACCAAGGCCCGTGACGCCTATGGCGCCGACGAGATCGTCGAGCGCCATCGCCATCGCTTCGAGGTCAACAACCAGTTCATCGACGAGCTGGAGCAGGCAGGGCTGGTGGTTTCCGGCAAGAGCGTCGACAACTCCCTGGTGGAGATGATCGAGCTGCCCGACCACCCCTGGTACGTGGCCTGCCAGTTCCATCCGGAGTTTACCTCCACCCCCCGCGATGGCCACCCGCTGTTCACCGGCTTCATCAATGCGGCACTGGAGCACAAGAACGTTCGTGCCCGCCAACAGGCCCAGGCGCAGCCACAAGGCTGAGGGGCAAAGGAGTGTCCATGACAGACGCACAACGCATCATCGACATTGCCGGCCTCCAGGCCGGCAATTCGTTGCCGCTCATGCTGCTCGGTGGCATGAACGTGCTGGAGTCCCGCGAGCTGGCCCTGGAAGTAGCCGAAACCTACGTCGAGGTGACCGGCCGCCTGGGCATCCCCTTCGTGTTCAAGGCCAGTTTCGACAAGGCCAACCGCAGCTCGATCCACTCCTTCCGCGGTCCGGGCCTGGAGAGGGGGCTGGAGATACTGGCCGAGGTCAAGTCGCGCTTCGGCATACCCATCATCACCGACGTGCACGAGCCCTGGCAGGCCGCACCGGTGGCAGAGGTCGCCGACATCATCCAGCTGCCGGCCTTTCTCGCCCGTCAGACCGACCTGGTGGTGGCCATGGCCGAGACCGGGGCGGTGATCAACCTCAAGAAGCCACAGTTCCTGGCGCCCCACGAGATGCGTCACATCATTCGCAAGTGTGAGGAAGCCGGTAACGACCGCCTGCTGCTCTGCGAGCGCGGGTCGAGCTTCGGATACAATAATCTGGTGGTTGATATGCTCGGTTTTGGTGACATGAAGCAGACCGGCTATCCGGTCTTCTTCGACGTCACCCACTCCCTGCAGCGGCCGGGCGGCCGGGCGGACAGTGCCGGAGGCCGCCGCGAGCAGGTTGGCGAGCTGGCCCGGGCCGGCGTCGCCGTAGGGCTGGCCGGCCTCTTCCTGGAAGCGCACCCGGACCCGGACAACGCCAAGTGCGATGGCCCCTGTGCGCTGCCCCTGGACCGGCTCGAGCCCTTCCTGGCGCAGCTCAAGGCCATTGATGACATGGTCAAGGGCTTCCCTGCGCTGGACATCACCTGATACTCACTGACTCACTCAACGCTGATTCATAAGACTGATTCATAAGAATAGGACGACACACGATGACCAAGATTGCCGATATCCTTGCCCTCGAGGTGCTCGACTCCCGCGGCAACCCCACCGTGCAGGCCGAAGTGCGCCTGGAGAGCGGTGCGGTGGGCGTGGCCTGTGCGCCCAGCGGTGCCTCCACCGGTTCCCGCGAGGCGCTGGAGCTGCGCGACGGCGACAAGGCGCGCTACCTGGGCAAGGGCGTGCTGAAAGCCGTCGAAGCGGTCAACGGTGCGATTCGCAGCAAGCTCGTGGGCATGGATGCCCGGGATCAGCGCGGCCTGGATAACGCCATGCTCGCGCTGGACGGCACCGACAACAAGGCCTCGCTCGGCGCCAACGCCATCCTGGCGGTGTCGCTGGCTGCCGCCAAGGCGGCCGCCAACGCCAAGGGTGTGCCGCTCTATGCACATATCGCCGAGCTCTACGGCCAGCCTGGCCGCTACAGCATGCCGGTGCCGATGATGAACATCATCAACGGTGGCGAGCATGCCGACAACAATGTCGATATCCAGGAATTCATGATTCAGCCGGTGGGCGCGCCGAATTTCCGCGAAGGCCTGCGCATGGGTGCCGAGATCTTCCACGCCCTCAAGAAGGTGCTGGCCGCCCGGGGGCTCTCCACGGCGGTGGGCGACGAAGGCGGCTTCGCCCCCAACCTGGCTTCCAATGCCGAGGCGCTGGCGGTGATCAAGCAGGCCGTGGCGGATGCCGGCTATACCCTGGGCGACGATATCACCCTGGCGCTGGACTGCGCCTCCTCCGAGTTCTACAAGGATGGCCAGTACAACCTGGCCGGCGAGGGGCAGTCATTCGATGCGGCGGGCTTCGTCGACTACCTCGCCGGCCTGTGTGACGACTATCCCATCGTGTCCATCGAGGACGGCATGGACGAGTCCGACTGGGATGGCTGGAAGGCGCTCACCGACAAGCTGGGCGACAAGGTGCAGCTGGTTGGCGACGATCTCTTCGTCACCAATACCCGGATTCTCAAGCGCGGCATCGACGAGAAGATCGGCAACTCCATCCTGATCAAGTTCAACCAGATCGGCTCGCTCTCCGAGACCCTGGATGCCATCAGGATGGCCCAGGACGCCGGTTTCACCGCCGTCATCTCCCACCGCTCCGGAGAGACCGAGGACACCACGATCGCCGACCTGGCCGTCGGCACCGCGGCAGGCCAGATCAAGACCGGCTCGCTGTGCCGCTCCGACCGCGTGGCCAAGTACAACCGGCTGCTGGTGATCGAACAGCAGCTGGGTGGGCAGGTCGAGTACCCGGGACTTGCCGCCATAAAGGGTCAATGAGCCGTCGCCGCAGTACTCACTACTGAGTAGCCGGCCGACGACATTGACTACACGGCTTGTAGGAAATCACCTACAAAAAGCCGACGTTATAAGCTTAGTTTAAGGCAGGAAGATCGGCGCTCATGGCGTCGGTCTTTTTTTATCTATCTGTTTTAAAAAGGCATTTTTATTTTCGGAGGGCAAAAGTTAAGTTAGGATCGAGGGCTTGGCGCAGTTGCGTCCTTTTGGGGAAGTGCCACAATACGCTTGGGACAAGGGAGAGCGGGATGGCTTTCCGGCAGGATGCAAAACGGGATGCGTTAAAGATGGTGCGCCCGGTGCGACAGGATGTCGCCTCCGGGCAGGGACGTTACCACAAGGAGTCCGGACGGAGGGACCCGTCCGAGGAGTAGCTGGAAGCCGGGCGGCCTGAGGGTCGCCTTTTCGGCTATGCATGACGCTTGAATATGCATAACGCTTGAAAGCAAAGCGCCGGACGTCATCGACGTCCGGCGCTTTCTTATGCGCTCGGCTTAGCGCTCCAGGTGCTGCAACTTGCCCGGCTTGCCATCCCACTCTTCGGCATCGGCCGGTGGGTCCTTCTTCTCGGCAATATTGGGCCAGACCTCGGACAGCTCGGCATTGAGGGCGATGAACTCCTCCTGCCCCTCCGGCAATTCGTCCTCGGCGAAGATGGCCTCCGCCGGGCATTCCGGCTCGCACAGGGCGCAGTCGATGCATTCGTCCGGGTGGATGACCAGGAAGTTGGGGCCTTCATAGAAACAGTCCACCGGGCAGACTTCGACACAGTCGGTGTACTTGCACTTGATGCAGTTCTCGGTGACGACAAATGTCATGCCTGTCTCCCTCCTCGGGGCCGGGGGTGTGCGGTGCCCGATCTGGTGATGATTGAGCATCAGGTTGATAGGCCTGATGGTTATAAAAAAATCCGTTTATATAATCTGCGCTCGGAGAAACGCTTCATTCTAGTCATGCGCCACGGTGGGAGCAAGCCGACTAGATGCGCTCGCGCCATTCATAGAGCAACTCCAGCGCCTGCCGCGGGGTCAGCGCGTCGGGGTCCAGCCCCGACAATGCCTCGATCAGCGGGTGCGGCGCAGTGGCGAACAGGTCGGTCTGCAGCGGGGCCGGCTCGCCGTTGCTGCGCAGTGGCAGGCGGCTGCCCTGGTCGACCTCCTGCTGTTCCAGCTGCGCCAGCTTCTCCCGAGCCCGGGCGATCACTCCCTGGGGGACGCCGGCCAGTTGGGCCACCTGGAGGCCGTAGCTCTGGCTGGCGGGCCCGTCTTCGACCCGGTGCATGAAGACGATGCCGTCCCTGTGCTCGGCGGCGGTGAGGTGAACATTGGCCACCCCTTCGGCCTGCTCGGCCAGGGCGGTCATCTCGAAGTAGTGGGTGGCGAACAGCGTAAAGGCCCGGCTCCGGGTGAGGTGTTCGGCGCTGGCCCAGGCCAGCGACAGGCCGTCGAAGGTGCTGGTGCCTCGTCCGATCTCGTCCATCAGCACCAGGCTCTGCTCGGTGGCATTGTGCAGGATGCTGGCGGTCTCGGTCATCTCCACCATGAAGGTCGAGCGGCCCCCGGCAAGATCGTCGCTGGAGCCGATGCGGGTGAAGATGCGGTCCACGGGGCCGACGCGGGCCGCATCGGCGGGGACGAAGCTGCCGGTATGGGCCAGCAGGGTGATCAGTGCCGCCTGGCGCATGTAGGTGGACTTGCCGCCCATGTTGGGGCCGGTGATGACCAGCATCCTGCGGCTGTCGTCCATGATCAGGTCGTTGGGCACGAAGGGGGTGTCGCTGACCTGCTCCACGACCGGGTGCCGGCCGCCCCGGATCTCGATGCCGGGGGTGTCGAGCAGCTGTGGGCGCTCGAAGCCGAGCGCCTGGGCGCGCTCGGCAAAGGTGGCCAGCACATCCAGCGACGCCAGTGCCTGGCCGGTGGCCTGCAGCTCGCCCAACTCGGCATTGAGCGCATCGAGCAGGCTCTCGTAGAGCAGCTTCTCCCGGGCCAGGGCGCGGGACTTGGCCGACAGCGCCTTGTCCTCGAACTCCTTGAGCTCGGGAATGATGAAGCGCTCGGCATTCTTCAGCGTCTGGCGGCGGACATAGTCGACCGGGGCGTCCTGGGCCTGGGCGCGGGGGATCTCGATATAGTAGCCGTGTACCCGGTTGTAGCCCACCTTGAGGCCGGGCAGGCCGGTGCGCTCGCGCTCCCGGAGTTCCAGCTTGATCAGGTAGTCGCCGGCGTGTTCGGCCAGGCCGCGGTACTCGTCGAGTTCGGCGTCGTACCCGTCGCGGATCACGCCGCCATCACGGATCACCACCGGCGGGTTGTCCATCAGCCCGCGGCTCAGGGTGTCGGCCAGTTCGGGATAGGGGCGGATATGGTGCTGAAGATCGTCCAGGGCGGTGCCGTCGCTGAAGGCACTGAGCTCCTGCTGCAGCGCCGGGAGCGCGAGCAGGGCGTCACGCAGCCGAGCGAGGTCCCGGGGCCGGGCGCTGTAGAGTGCCACCCGGGCCAGGATGCGCTCCACGTCGCCGATGGCCTTGAGCAGCTCGCGCAGCGTGACGAAGGCCTCCTGGTCGAGCAGCAGGGCGACCGCCGCCTGGCGATTCTGGACCAGGGCGCGGTCGCGGAGCGGACGGTTGAGCCAGCGCTTGAGCAGTCGCGAACCCATGGCGGTAGCGGAGGTATCGAGTACGCTGGCCAGGGTGTTGTCGGCGGTGCCGCCGAGGTTGGTATCGATCTCCAGGTTGCGCCGGCTGGCGGCATCGATCACCACAGCATCGTCCCGGCTCTCCACGCCCAGCGCGGTGACATGGGGCAGGCGCGAGCGCTGGGTGTCACGGGCGTATTCGATCAGCACGCCGGCGGCGGTGATGGCGGCCTCGAGATGGGCGCAGCCGAAGCCGCGCAGGTCCTGGCACTGGAACTGGTCGCACAGGGTGCGGGTGGCACCGTCGTGATCGAACAGCCAGTCGCTCTGGCGGCGCAGGCCGCGGCGCCCCTCCAGGGCCGGCGGCAGGGTCAGGCTCTCCGGCACCAGCAGCTCGGCGGGGTCGAGGCGCTGGAGCTCGGCCAGCATCTCGCTCTCGCCTTCCACTTCGAGCACGCTGAAGCGGCCGCTGGAGAGTTCCAGCCAGGCCAGCCCCCAGCAGTTACCCAGGGGGTGCACGGCCACCAGCAGGTTGTCGCGGCGGGCATCGAGCAATGCCTCGTCGTAGAGGGTCCCGGGGGTGACGATTCGCACCACCTTGCGCTCGACCGGGCCCTTGCTGGCGGCCGGGTCGCCGAACTGCTCGCAGATGGCCACCGACTCGCCGGCCTTGACCAGGCGGGCGAGGTAGCCTTCGGCGCTATGGTAGGGTACCCCGGCCATGGGGATCGGCTTGCCCGCCGACTGGCCGCGCTGGGTCAGGGTGATGTCCAGCAGCGCCGCGGCGCGCTTGGCGTCGTCGAAGAACAGCTCGTAGAAATCGCCCATCCGATAGAAGAGCAGCACCTCCGGATGCTCGCGCTTGATCTTCAGATATTGGGTCATCATGGGCGTATGCTGGGCGCTGGCCTGTGACATGGGGGTCCTGTGCTGAGCGGTCGGTTCCGGGTCTCTGACGCGGCGATGGTGCCACGGCCTGCATATCGCAGACAAAGGCGCTATTGTACGCAAAAGTCTATCCCTGCGCGCGGCCGACGTCAGGGACCGGCCACCACCCTTGAAGGAGCGACACCATGGCTCATCGCGCCGCCAGCCTGGCCAATCTCGACCTGATCACCCTTGCCGAGCGCCTGGGGCGCCGCTGCCGGGAGCACGGGTTGATCGTGACCGCTGCCGAGTCCTGCACCGGCGGGGGTGTGGCCAGCGCCATCACCGCCGTTGCCGGCAGCTCCGACTACTTCGAGACCGGCTACGTGACCTACTCCAACGCCGCCAAGGCTCGCCTGCTCGGCGTGCCGGAGGCGACCCTTGCCGAGCACGGCGCAGTGAGCCGCGAGGTGGTCGAGGCCATGGTCGCCGGCGCCTGCCGCGAAAGCGGTGCGAAGCTTGGCGTGGCGGTCAGCGGCGTGGCCGGCCCCGGTGGCGGTTCGCCGGACAAGCCGGTGGGTACCGTGTGGCTGGCCTGGGGCAATGCCGAGGGACAGCAGGCCGAGCAACTGCACTACCCCGGGGACCGCCGGGCGGTGCGGGAGCGCGCGGTGCGTGACGCCATCGTCGGCCTGATCCGTCATATCGAGGCCAGTCATATCAAGGGCACGTAGGCGCCACGCTTGGCGTGCGGCGATTTTTTCGCCATACTACTGTCCAACCATACAGTGTCCGGGCGACCCCTTATCGGTTTCGTCCGCCATTCCGATTGTTTGGCAAGCGAACGCCACTGCGGCACCTTGCGCCGCAAGCCCAGCAACCGAATTTCTGCCGACGAGTTCTACGAGGAGCGCCACATGGCACAGGAAGACAACCGTTCAAAGGCATTGAATGCCGCCCTTTCCCAGATCGAGCGCCAGTTCGGCAAGGGCACCGTGATGCGGCTGGGCGATACGCCCCGGGTGATCATGCCGTCGGTGTCGACCGGCTCCCTGGGGCTGGATATCGCCCTGGGCATCGGCGGCCTGCCGCTGGGGCGGGTCGTCGAGATCTTCGGGCCGGAGTCCTCGGGCAAGACCACCCTGACCCTTTCGGTGATCGCCCAGGCCCAGAAGCAGGGTAAGACCTGCGCCTTCATCGATGCCGAGCACGCGCTCGATCCCAGCTATGCCGAGAAGCTCGGGGTCAACCTCGACGACCTGCTGGTCTCGCAGCCCGACACCGGCGAGCAGGCGCTGGAGATCTGCGACATGCTGGTGCGCTCCGGCGGCGTCGACGTGATCGTCATCGACTCGGTGGCTGCGCTGACCCCGCGGGCCGAGATCGAGGGCGAGATGGGCGACTCCCACGTCGGCCTGCAGGCGCGCCTGATGTCCCAGGCGCTGCGCAAGATCACCGGCAACATCAAGAACGCCAACTGCATGGTGATCTTCATCAACCAGATCCGCATGAAGATCGGCGTGATGTTCGGCTCGCCGGAAACCACCACCGGCGGCAACGCGCTCAAGTTCTACGCCAGCGTGCGCCTGGACATTCGCCGTACCGGCTCGGTCAAGTCGGGCGACGAGGTGACCGGCAACGAGACGCGGGTCAAGGTGGTCAAGAACAAGGTGGCGCCGCCGTTTCGCCAGGCCGAGTTCCAGATCCTCTACGGCAAGGGCATCTACCATGCCGGCGAGGTGGTCGACCTGGGCGTGCAGTGCAACCTGGTCGACAAGGCCGGCGCCTGGTACAGCTACAAGGGCAACAAGATCGGCCAGGGCAAGGCCAATGCCGCCCAGTTCCTCGAGGACAACCCGGCGGTGATGGAGGAGATCGAAAGCCAGATCCGTGGCCAGCTGCTGGCCACGGTAGAGCCCCGGGAGAAGGAAGCCACCGCCGAGCTGGCCGATGACGCCGACGAAGGCAGCCTGCTCTAAGCCATGCTGGGCCAGCCGGCGAGCGATCGCGAGACCTCCCCCAGGGAGGATGCCATGCGCCTGCTGGCTCGGCGCGAGTATTCTCGTGCCGAGCTGGCGGAGCGGTTGGCCGCGAAGGGCCACGACTCGGCCGCCATCGGGGGCTGCCTGGACGCCCTGGCCGAGCAGGGGCTGCAGTCGGATAGCCGTTTCGCCGAGAGCTTTCTGCGCTCGCGGGTGGCCCGGGGCCAGGGGCCGCTGAAGATTCGTGGCGAGCTTTCCCGGCGCGGTATCGACCGCGCCACCCTCGAGGCCGCTTTTGCCGAGGCGGAGACCGACTGGTTTGCGCTGGCCTGTGAGTCGCTGGTGAGGCGCTTCGACGGTCCCGGCGACTCGCCCCGTGAGCGCGCGCGGCGGGAGCGTTTCCTCGCCAGCCGGGGGTTCGATTTCGAGCATCTGCGTCACGCCCTTTCCCACGCCTGGGACGGCCATTGAAACGGCCGCTTCGGCTCGCACTCTTCAGTCGCTTGACAACTACGCTATAATACCTCCCTTTGCGAACGCCCCGGGTGGCGCTTCGGCGCGCTACGGCGCCCCTGCAGCGGCCTTTTTTCGACGGCCGCACCCGCTTTCCCGCCCGTCGGGTCATCATGCTCATCGCCACGGATATTCCATGAAAAGCGCAGACATCAGACAGGCCTTTCTGAGTTACTTCGAGGAGCACGGTCATACCATCGTGCCGTCGAGCTCCCTGGTGCCGGGCACGGACCCGACCCTGCTGTTCACCAATGCCGGCATGGTGCCGTTCAAGGACGTCTTCCTGGGTCGCGACCCGCGCCCCTACGTGCGGGCGGCGTCCTCCCAACGCTGCGTGCGAGCCGGCGGCAAGCACAACGACCTGGACAACGTCGGCTACACGGCGCGTCACCACACCTTCTTCGAGATGCTGGGCAACTTCAGCTTCGGCGACTACTTCAAGCGCGATGCGATCCGTTTCGCCTGGACCTTCCTTACCGAGACGCTGGGGCTGCCCAAGGAGAAGCTCTGGGTCACGGTGCATATCAGCGATGATGAGGCCGAGCGCATCTGGAAGGAGGAGATGGGAATCGACCCGGCACGCTTCTCCAAGCTCGACGAGGACAACTTCTGGCAGATGGGCGATACCGGCCCCTGCGGGCCCAGCTCGGAGATCTTCTTCGACCACGGCCCGGAAGTGTGGGGCGGGCCTCCCGGCAGCCCGGAAGAGGACGGCGACCGCTACATCGAGATCTGGAACCTGGTGTTCATGCAGTTCGACCGCGATGCGGCGGGCAACCTGAACCCGTTGCCCAAGCCCTCCATCGACACCGGCATGGGGCTGGAGCGCGTGGCCGCGGTACTGCAGGGCGTGCATTCCAACTACGAGATCGATCTTTTCCAGAACCTGCTCGAGTCGGCGGCCCGCCATACCGGCCATGCAGACACCACCACCCCGTCGCTGCGCGTGATCGCCGACCATATCCGCTCCTGCGCCTTCCTCATCGCCGACGGTGTGCTGCCCTCCAACGAGGGGCGCGGCTACGTGCTGCGACGGATCATTCGCCGGGCCATTCGTCACGGCAACAAGCTGGGCGCCAAGGGCGACTTCTTCCACAAGCTGGTCGGGGCACTTGACGCCGAAATGGGCGACGCCTACCCGGAGCTGCGCGAGGCGCGCCATCAGATCGAACGCGTCCTGCTCAAGGAGGAGCAGCAGTTCGCCCGTACCCTCGAGCATGGCATGGGCCTGCTCGAGGAGGCGCTGGAGGCGTTGGATGGCGAGGTACTGGCGGGCGAGACGGTGTTCAAGCTCTACGACACCTACGGCTTCCCCTATGACCTGACCGCCGACGTCTGCCGCGAGCGGAGCGTGACGCTCGACGCCGAGGGCTTCGAACGCGAGCTGGAGGCCCAGCGCGAGCGGGCCCGGGCAGCCAGCCAGTTCGGCGCCGACTATGGTGCCGCCCTGGAGCTCGAGGGTGAAACCGAATTCACCGGCTACGACAGGCTCGAGGATCGCGCCACCGTCACCGCCATCGTCGATCGCGAGGGCAACGCCCTGGCCGGCCTCGAGCCCGAGCAGCGTGGCCTGGTGGTGCTCGACCGCACGCCGTTCTACGGCGAATCGGGCGGGCAGGTGGGGGATACCGGCTATCTCTACGTCGAGGGCGGCCGCTTCCTGGTCACCGATACCCAGAAGCAGGGTGGTCACCACCTGCACCATGGCGTGTTGCTCGAGGGCAGCCTCAGCGTCGGCGCCGAGGTGCGGCCCCAGGTCGATGCCGGGCTGCGTGGCGCCACCATCCGCAACCATTCCGCCACCCACCTGATGCACAAGGCGCTGCGCCTGGTGCTGGGCGATCACGTCCAGCAGAAGGGATCGCTGGTCACGCCGGAACGGCTGCGCTTCGACTTCAGCCACTTCGAGCCGATGACCGCGGAGCAGCTGGCCGAAGTGGAGCGACTGGTCAACGAGCAGATCCTGGCCAATGCGGCCACCCGGATCGAGCAGATGACCCTCGACCAGGCCAAGGAAAAGGGTGCGGCGGCGCTGTTCGAGGCCAAGTACGCCGATAGCGTGCGAGTGCTGACCATCGGCGCCGACGACTTCTCTATCGAACTCTGCGGGGGCACCCACGTGGCGCGCAGCGGCGATATCGGCTGCTTCCATATCGTCAGCGAACAGGGTATCGCCAGCGGCGTGCGCCGCATCGAGGCGATCACCGGCGAGGGGGCGCTCGCCTGGTTCCGTGAGCAGGAGGCCAGGATCAATCGCATCGGCGAGCGGCTCAAGGCCAGGCCCGAGCAGGTGGAGGAACGGGTCGAATCGCTGGTCGAGCGCAACCGTGCGCTGGAAAAGGAGCTCGAGCGGCTCAAGACCAAGCTGGCCAGCGCCGCCGGCAGCGACATGCTGAGCGAGGCCCGCGAGATCGGCGGCATCAAGGTGCTCGCCACCCAGCTGGAGGGCGTCTCCGGCAAGGAGCTGCGCGGCGTGCTCGATCAGCTCAAGCAGAAGCTGGGCTCCGGCGTCGTGGTACTCGGCGTGGCCGACAAGGAGGCCGGCAAGGTGAGCCTGATCGCCGGCGTCACCGATGACCTGACCTCTCGCGTCAAGGCCGGTGAGCTGATCAACCATGTCGCCTCCCAGGTGGGCGGTAAGGGCGGTGGGCGCGCCGACATGGCCCAGGCAGGGGGTAGCGACGTCGCGGCCCTTCCGGCGGCCCTGCAGAGCGTGCCGGCCTGGCTCGAGCAGCGGCTGCAGTAATACCGCGGGCCGGCCCCGGCGACGTCCGGCCCCTTTCACTCAATACGAGCGCTTACACTCGAAAAACGAGGGAAAACCGCATATGGCACTATACGTTCAGAAGTTCGGCGGCACCTCGGTGGGCTCCGTGGAGCGCATCAAGGCCGTGGCCGAGAAGGTCAAGGGCTTCCGCGACCAGGGGCATCAGATCGTCGTCGTCCTGTCTGCGATGAGTGGCGAGACCAACCGCCTCATCGGCCTGGCCAACGAGATCAACGACGAGCCGACACCCCGGGAGATGGACATGCTGGTCTCCACCGGCGAACAGGTCACCATCTCGCTGCTGGCCATGGCGCTGCACAAGCTGGGCGTGCCGGCGACCTCCTATACCGGCTCCCAGGTGGGCATTCTCACCGACAGCTCTCACACCAAGGCGCGCATCCAGCGCATCGAGACCGACGAGATGCGTGAGGACCTGGACGACAACAAGGTGGTCGTTGTCGCCGGCTTCCAGGGCGTCGACGAGGAGGGCAACATCACCACCCTCGGCCGCGGTGGCTCCGATACCACCGGTGTGGCCCTGGCGGCGGCGCTCAAGGCCGACGAGTGCCAGATCTACACCGACGTCGACGGCGTCTATACCACCGACCCCCGCGTCTGTTCCAAGGCCCAGCGCCTGGACACCATCACCGTCGAGGAGATGCTCGAACTGGCGAGCCTCGGCTCCAAGGTGCTGCAGATCCGCGCCGTTGAATTCGCCGGGAAATACAATGTGCCGCTGCGCGTGCTGTCCAGTTTCCAGGATGGCCCCGGCACCCTGATCGTTGCTGACTCCGACCAAGACGAGGACTCCATGGAAGAACCGCTGATCTCCGGTATCGCCTTCACCGCCAACGAGGCCAAGCTGACCCTGCTCAATACCCCGGACGTGCCCGGTGTGGCGTCGCGCATCCTGGGTCCGATCGCCGATGCCAATATCGAGGTCGACATGATCGTGCAGAACGTGGCGCCGGCGGGCGACTATACCGACTTCACCTTCACCGTGGCCAAGGGCGACTACAAGCAGACGCTGAAGATCCTCCAGGAGCAGGTGCTGCCTGACCTGGGCGAGGGCGAGGTGAAGGGCGACGACAACATCGCCAAGGTGTCGCTGGTGGGGGTCGGAATGCGCTCCCACGCCGGCGTGGCTTCCAAGATGTTCCGCGTGCTGGCCGACGAGAACGTCAATATCCGCATGGTCTCAACCTCCGAAATCAAGATTTCGGTGGTTATCGACGAGAAGCATATGGAGCTTGCGGTCAAGGCGCTGCACAAGGCCTTCGGCCTTGACAAGAGCGATGTCGAAAGCGAATAAGACCAGAAAGCGACGGGATTAGTCTGTATCTTCTACGCTTGAAGGGGAGTCGGAGACACCACGACATTCGACTTTCCTTCAACGCATTCATGATGTCATGGTGCGCGTCGGTGGTGCACAGTGGTGTCATGCCACATAATAGGCTTAGAGTACTAGCGTCGATTGGATCGTCGCGTATCCCGTTGCCAGTCGTCTGAGAAGGAGATCAGTCATGCTCATCCTGACCCGCCGTGTCGGCGAAACCCTGATGATCGGTGATGACATCACCGTAACCGTCCTTGGCGTCAAGGGCAATCAGGTCCGAATCGGCGTCAATGCACCCAAGGATGTCGCCGTACATCGTGAAGAGATCTACCAGCGCATTCAGCGTGAGAAGTCTGATGAAGAGGGGGGTGGTAGCGCAGCATCCTGAAGGTGACAACGAGATGCTGGCGGTTCAGGTGGCAGGAAACAAATCCCTGAATACGCTGGACAAAGAAGCGCAGTGACGATAGGATATGCGCCGTGTCGTGAGGGAGAGGTGGCCGAGTGGCTGAAGGCGCTCCCCTGCTAAGGGAGTATGGGGTTTATAGCCCCATCGAGGGTTCGAATCCCTCCCTCTCCGCCATGACGACACGCAGCAGAAGCGAAAAGCTGTACTGGAAGTAGAAAGACGAAAGCAGCGGATAGACGAAGCAACGCGCCCGTAGCTCAGCTGGATAGAGTACCTGACTACGAATCAGGTGGTCGGAGGTTCGAATCCTCCCGGGCGCGCCATGTTGTTGACACCATCATGTTGTTGGCGGCATGTCGTACTGGAAATCATGTAGTGCTAGGTAGCGTGTAGTACTAGGTAGCGTGGTTTCATGCACGATGTCTTGAGGCTGGAAAGCATGACGCGGTTATACCGCTTGCGCCCGTAGCTCAGCTGGATAGAGTACCTGACTACGAATCAGGTGGTCGGAGGTTCGAATCCTCCCGGGCGCGCCAGATTCAGACCCGCCCTCGATTAGAGGGCGGGTCTTCTGTTTGTGGCCATTGGGCCGGTTCGGTTTCTCTGCTAGTGGCATCGGTCCGATCAGGGATGAGTGTGCCGGCCGCGATCGTTTGGGGTGTCGTTGCTTGTCGACGGACGCCCCTTTTTTATGGTTGCGGCAGCGCTTCCGGCTGCGCCTGAAGGGCGGCGGGGTGACGCCGGTCGCAGGCGCTCTGCTCTGGTGTTGCCGGGGCCGCTTCCAGCCCGGCAAGCAGGGCATCGAGTTCGGTAATGCGCTTGAGCTCCTCGAAGCGCTGAGCCGCCACGGCGTCTCGATGACGCATCTGATTCAGCCACTGCTTGACCAGTGAAACGACCACTCGTGCTTGCAGTTTTTCGCGCTGCGTTGCAGCATAAGCGCTGAGAAACGCCGCGCGGGTCTGCCAGCGAGTGTCGGGCAGGCGCTCGCCGGTCATCAGCCAGTGATGGATGCGTGGCGCCAACCAGGGGTCGGCCAGGGCGCCGCGGCCCAGCATCACGTCCCGGCAGCCGGAAAGCGTTCTCGCTTTCCAGTAGTCCTCCAGGCTCCAGATGTCGCCATTGGCGACCACGGGAATGCTCAGGTGCCGACGTATGCGCCCGATCCACTCCCAATGGGCCGGAGGCCGATAGCCTTCGTCGCGGGTGCGGGCGTGCACCACGAGCTGTGACGCGCCGCCGTTTTCAGCCGCCCTGGCGCAGGCCAGGGCGAGGCGACGGTCGGAGAATCCGAGGCGGATCTTGGCCGTGACCGGTATGGCGTGGCCGACCGTGCGATGTACGGCGGATACCGCGGCGTATACCCGGCGTGGATCGCGCAGCAGCGAGGCGCCGCCATCATGGCGATTGACCAGCTTGGCAGGGCAGCCGAAATTGAGATCGATGCTGCGCACGCCCAGCTGCAGGGCCTGCCAGGCATTGGCGGCCAGGGCCGCGGGGTCGCTGCCCAGCAGTTGCAGGTGTACCGGCACGCCCGACGGCGTTCGAGCCGGTAGCCGGGCGAGTTCGGGGCAGGTCTTGTGGTAGACCCGTGGCGGCAGGCGGGTATCGACCACGCGCACGAACTCGGTGACAGTCCAGTCGAAGCCGGGCTGCCGGGTGAGCAGGTCGCGGGTGATGGAGTCGATCACTCCCTCCATGGGGGCGAGTCCGATCCGACCCCTTTCACGACCTTCATGTAGTAAATTAACAACGCTGGCTTCCACCATAGGGCGCTTGCAATCTGTCCTGAGTGTGGCAGTTTATACGACCGGATTTCTACGCTATTTGACTTGATTGCGTCAGTTCGCGGTCAGGTTACGGGAGAAGGCGCATGCAGGATCTGCAGCTGTTACAGGATGGACTGGCCCTGATGGGGGTTGGCATGGGATTCGTTTTTGTTTTTCTTACCGTGCTGGTGCTCACCACTACCCTGATGTCGCTGGTCGTTCGCCGCCTGGTGCCCAAGCCTCCCGCTGTGCAGCCCGCCGCCGGGCAAGGCGTGGCGCCCACCGCTGACAGGGCCGATGATGCCGAACTGATGGCTGTCATCAGCACCGCCGTACATCGCTACCGTCATCGCCGCCCTCGTCACTGACTGCGCTACTGACTGAGAGTGCGGCGAGGGCGCGCCATATTACTACATAAATACATTGCCATCTCTACGGGGTCATCGTCATGAGTGAGACCAAGCGCCCGCTGGGCATCACCGACGTCGTGCTGCGCGACGCCCATCAGTCGCTGTTCGCGACCCGCATGCGCCTGGACGACATGCTGCCCATCGCCGAGAAGCTCGACCGTGTCGGCTTCTGGTCGCTGGAGTCCTGGGGCGGTGCCACCTTCGACGCCTGTATCCGCTATCTCGGCGAAGATCCGTGGGAGCGGATACGGGCGTTGAAGGAGGCCATGCCCAACACGCCGCAGCAGATGCTGCTGCGCGGCCAGAACCTGCTGGGCTACCGCCACTATGCCGACGATGTGGTCGACCGCTTCGTCGAGCGGGCCAAGACCAACGGCGTCGATGTCTTCCGCGTGTTCGACGCCATGAACGACCCGCGCAACCTGGAGCGGGCCATCAAGGCGGTGCGCGATGTCCAGGGCCATGCCCAGGGCACGATCTCCTACACCGTCAGCCCGGTGCATACCCTTGACAGCTGGGTGGAGCTCTCCGAGACCATCGCTGACATGGGCGCCGACTCCCTGTGCATCAAGGACATGGCCGGCCTGCTGACGCCCTATGACGCCTTCGAACTGGTCTCGCGACTGAAGAAGGCGCTGTCGATCCCGATCCACATGCAGTGTCATGCCACCACCGGCATGTCCACCGCCTCGATCCTCAAGGCCGTGGAGGCCGGCATCGACAACGTCGATACTGCCATCTCCTCCATGTCGATGACCTACGGCCACAGTCCCACCGAGTCGGTGGTCGCCATCCTGCGGGGCACCGAGCGCGACACCAATCTCGATCTCGAACTGCTCGAGGAGATCGCCGGCTACTTCCGCGAGGTGCGCAAGAAGTACGCCGCCTTCGAGGGCTCGCTCAAGGGCATCGACTCCCGCATCCTGGTGGCCCAGGTTCCCGGCGGCATGCTCACCAACATGGAAGGCCAGCTCAAGGAGCAGGGCGCCGGTGACAAGCTCGACGACGTGCTGGCCGAGATCCCCCGTGTCCGCGAGGACCTGGGCTTCATTCCGCTGGTCACCCCGACATCGCAGATCGTCGGTACCCAGGCGGTGATGAACGTCATGATGGGCGAACGCTACAAGTCGATCTCCAAGGAGGTCCAGGCGCTGCTCAAGGGCGAGTACGGCTCAGCCCCCGCTCCCTTGAACAAGGAGCTGCAGCAGCGCGTGCTGGAGGGGGGCGAGCCGATCACCTGCCGGCCCGCCGACCTGCTCGAGCCCGAAATGGAACGCCTCGCCGCCGAACTCAAGGAGAAGGCCGGCTCGGAAGGCATTCGCCTCGCCGAAGGGGCACGCGAGATCGATGATGTCCTGACCTACGCACTGTTCCCGCAGATCGGGCTCAAGTTCCTCAAGAACCGCGACAACCCCGATGCCTTCGAGCCGGTGCCCCAGGCAGCGGAAGCCCAGCCCGCGGCCAGCCTGCCGGCCACGACGCAGGCCAAGGTGCCGGCCACCCGCAGCGACGCCCCCGCCGGCCCCGAGACCTACACCGTCAAGGTCAACGGCAAGGCCTACGTGGTGGAAGTGGCCGAGGGCGGCGAGATCGGCGAGGTGTCGGAGCAGGGCACGGCCCCGACCCCGACCCCGGCGGCGCCCAGTGGCGAAACCATTGCCGCGCCCCTGGCGGGCAATATCTTCAAGGTCAACGTCAAGCCGGGCGACGCGGTCAAGGAGGGTGACGTGGTCATCATCCTCGAGGCCATGAAGATGGAAACCGAGGTGCGGGCAAGCAGTGCCGGCACCGTCTCCGAGGTCAAGGTCAGCGAAGGCGACAGCGTATCCGTCGGCGATGCGTTGATCGTGCTCTAAGGGCAACGCCACATGGAAAAGCTACTGACCCTGTGGGAGGGCTCGGGCCTCTACAATCTGGCCCCTGGCCAGGCGGTCATGATCGTGGTGGGCCTGGTGCTGCTCTACCTGGCGATCCACAAGAAATTCGAGCCGCTGCTGCTGGTGCCGATCGGCTTCGGCGGGATCCTCGCCAACATTCCCGAGGCGGGGCTGGCCATCTCGGCGCTGGACCAGGCCATCGAGGTGGCCAGGCCGGCCGTGCTGCATCAGATCGCCTCGGCGCTGGGGGCGACGCTCGACCCGCTGGCCGGCGAAGAGGCGTGGCGGGCGACCCTCAAGCTGATCGCCGACGACGGCGCCTCGCCCGATCAGCTGCGCGCTGCGCGGGATGTGGCCATGAACGTGGGCTACGGTGACGGGCTGCTCTACACCTTCTACGCGGTAGCCGTGGCATCGGGAATCGCACCGCTGCTGATCTTCATGGGCGTGGGCGCGATGACCGACTTCGGTCCGCTGCTGGCCAACCCGCGGACGCTGTTCCTGGGGGCCGCGGCCCAGTTCGGCATCTTCGCCACCCTGTTCGGGGCGGTCGGCATGACCACCCTGGGCTGGATGGACTTCTCGCTCGAACAGGCGGCCGCCATCGGCATCATCGGCGGTGCCGACGGCCCTACCTCGATCTATGTCTCCAGCGTGCTGGCCCCGGAGCTGCTGGGGGCGATCGCCGTGGCGGCCTACGCCTACATGGCGCTGGTGCCGCTGCTGCAGCCGCCGATCATGAAGCTGCTGACCTCCAAGCGTGAGCGGGCCATCACGATGACCCAGCTGCGGCCGGTCTCCAAGCTGGAGAAGATCGTCTTCCCGCTCCTGCTGTTGATGCTGGTGGCGCTCTTCCTGCCCGATGCGGCCCCGCTGCTGGGGATGTTCTGCTTCGGCAACCTGATGCGCGAATGTGGCGTGGTGGAGCGTCTGACCGATACGGCCCAGAATGCGCTGATCAACATCGTCACCATCGTGCTGGGGCTGGCGGTCGGCTCGCGGCTGATGGCGGAGAGCTTCCTCGCGCTCGAGACCCTGGGCATCATGGCGCTGGGCATGGTGGCGTTTGCCATCGGCACCGCGGCCGGGGTGCTGATGGCCAAGCTCATGAACCTGATGAGCAAGATGCCGATCAACCCGCTGATCGGTGCCGCCGGGGTCTCCGCGGTGCCCATGGCGGCGCGCGTCGCCAACAAGGTGGGCCTGGAGTCCAATCCGCACAACTTCCTGCTGATGCACGCCATGGGACCCAACGTGGCCGGTGTCATCGGCTCGGCGGTGGCGGCGGGGGTGATGATCAAGTACCTGGGTTGACCGGTAACTGGCGTTAACGGGGTTTTGGTCCGTGCCGCAGGAAAAAGGAAAAAGCCCATCAGGTCGCCTGATGGGCTTTTTCTGGTGTGGTGTCTTCTGCTTGCGGGGACTGTTCGGAAGAGGAGGTAGAGGGCATCTACGAGCTGGTCACGGTGCCGGGCTTCTTCGGGCTGGCTGGGGTGACGGCAGCCTCCTGGGCCAGTTCCAGATCTTCCTCGACCCAAAGCTGGCAGGCAAGGCGATAGCCCTGCTCGAGGCGTGAGCCCAGCATCTTCTTCTCCTTCCAGTTGGGCTCGGCAAGAGTTTCTCCACCCTTGAGCACCTTGCACATGCACTTGGCACACTTGCCCATGCCGCAGCCGTAGCTGAGGTGGGGGTAGGGAAACTGGCGTATGCCGGCACGCACGACCAGGTTGGTCTTGGGCTGGACTTCTCCTTCGAAGACCTCGCCGTTCTTGTGAATCTTGATCAGGGGCATAGTCGTCACCTAGCTCATTATCGTCAGATTGTGCGTGGGGGTTCACTGCACGGTATGGGCTTTGCTTCATGGAATATGGTATACCATGTGCCATGTGATGGGTTTCGTCAACCCTCCGTTCCTCTATTTTTCATGCCCTGCAAATAGAATCACCCGGCGCCGAGGCGCCGGGTGAGGTGGTCACAGCCAGGTTGGGCGCACTGATCCTACATCAGCAAGAACACGGCTAGCAGTGAGGCCACGACGATACCCGAGATGACCGGTACGAAATTGCGTCGCACCAAGGCTGCGGGGCTGACCCCGGCAATGCCGGCATCAGCTGCCACGCCGAAAGCCCAGGCTGCCAGCGTGCCGCCGCCGGCGAAAATCGCCGCTACCTGCCCGAGGGCTGCCAGCACGTGGATGTCGACATCGGCTGCGGTACCCAGTGCGCCTGACAGTGAACCCACCAGCGGAAGGCCGGAGAAGCCGGAGCCATCCATGCCGGAAAGCAGACCTATGAAGGCCATGCCGAAGGTCAGCAGGAAGATATTGCCATCAATGTAATGGCCGATGTTGTGACCGATATCGAAGAGGAATCCAGCTGCACCTGCACCGATGACCTCGGCGGAGTGACCCGGGTGGCCGAGGAAGAAGAAGCCGGCGATGGGGATGATCGGGGCGAAGATCTTGATAGCGAAGAAGAAGCCTTCACGGGTATAGGAGCTGATGCCATCCAAGGCGTGGTGGCCATGTGAAGCGAACGAGGAGAGCACCAGCAGCACGGTGGCCGTGCCGCCCAGCAGTGCCGTGGCACCGCCGCCGCGAATCGCCTGGTCGGGCAGGAACAGTGCGCGATAGATCATCAGTCCGGCGATGCCGATCAGGATCACCGGTACGGCCACGGCAAAGATGCGTGCGTAGGGACCGGCTTCGGGTTCGACTTCTTCCTTTACAGTATCAGTGCACACCGCTGCGGCACCTGCCGAACGGGGGGCAAAGACTTCGTCGCCCTTGGGCGCTTCGAGGACGCCGGAGCGCATATCCCGACGGAGGTTCAGGCAGGCCAGGGTGATGGCCACGACACCCACGACGACTGAGAACAGCAGGGTATAGGGTACCAGCGTGGTGGTTTCGATCCCCGCGGCACTGGCCGTCAGGCGGCTGGCGCCCTGAATGATCGGGTCGGCCGACAGGGCCATGCCGTGGCCGAACAGGTTGACGGCCATGGCAGCGCCGATGGCGGGCAGGCCGACCTGCATGGCAACCGGGATCAGCACGGTGCCCACCAGGGCCACGGCCGGAGTCGGCCAGAAGAAGGCGGCCGCCACATACATCGTCACGCCGAGCACGAAGAAGGCGGTCCAAGGTCCCACCATCAATTTCTTCATGGGTGCGACCATGAGCCGGTCGGCACCCTGGCTCTGCAGCGATTTCAGCATCGCCACCATCAGGGCGATGACCAGCATGATATCAAACAGTTCGGTACCGGCGTTCAGCAGGGCCCGAAAGACCACCTGTACGGCAAAGATGACCTGGTTGAGAGGACCTTCGTGCTGAGGCTCGGCGAGCAGGCCCAGCAGGAAGATACCGACTATCGAGGGGACGATGACCCCTTTGCGAAAGCCGATGGAGACGAAAATCGCCAGGATGACCAGCAGGAACACCCAGTGCGACGCGGTTAGTTGTACCTGTTCAAGTTGTTCCATATTGCACCTTGGATTGTGTTTGTCAGGTTTGGGGTAGCGTTGTTCTTGTTGATCGCTGCCTTGTTGCAGTGCCGTTACGCCAGTCAGGCGAGGGGCACCGACGCGCCTTCCAGCATGTGATTCAACGGGGTATTGGCTGCATGGGTATTCTCCAGTTTGGTCAATGGTCAGCCCGCTGCCAGGCTGCCTGAGGGTTAGCCCAGCATGACGGCGCCATAGAGCAGTGCGCCCAGTACCACGAATGCGGGGTGTGTTCTGAAGCGAAGCAGGGCGATGGCCGCCGCCGCACCGATCAGTAGCGTGTGAGCCAGGCCGGCCCCATCGACACCTTCCATGAAGAAACTGGCCACCAGCCACGCCATCATCATCGCGATGACGGGGCGAACCCACTGGCTCATGCGCTTCACGCGCGGCGAGTCGCGGTGGCGATAAAGCAGGCCCAGTGCGCCCAGCATCAGCAGCAGCGAGGGAACGACCGTGGCAAAGACCGCCACCAGGGCGCCGCCGATGCCGGCGACCTCATAGCCCACATAGCCGGCCATCTTGGTGGCGATGGGGCTTGGCAGGGCGTTGCCCAGCGCCAGGATCTCGGCGAACTCCTGTGCGGTCATCCAGCCGTAATGGCCGACCACTTCAGCCTCTATCAGCGGGATGATGGCCGGGCCACCGCCGTAGCCGATGATGTTGGGGATGAAGAAGGCGAGGAAGAGTTCGGCGTGGATCATGGCGTCGCTCCTTCTGCCGACTTCGCTTTCGGCGCCGGCTGCAGCAATGCCGTAACGAGGATGGCGCCGATGACCCAGCCGGGATGGATGCCGAGCCAGTAGATGAGCCCGCCGGCGATGGCTGCCATGCCCAGGCTCACCGTCCAGCCGAGCGCCAGGCGGGACTTGTGCAGGAAGTCCCAGGCGAGCTGGGCCATCATCACCATGACGACAGGAACCACGCCTTGTCCCATGCCGTGGATCCAGCTCACGCCACGGTAGTGACTGAACAGCCCCAGCATGAGAATCATCGCCACGATCATCGGCAGGATCACGGCGAGCACGGCATTGGCACAGCCGGCCACGCCGCCGATGCGATAACCGATGTATCCCGGCATCTTGGTGGCAATGGGGCCGGGCAGGGTATTGGCGATGGCAAGGATGTCGGCGAACTCCTCGTCTTCCAGCCAGCCGTGACGCTTGACCACTTCCTGGTGTACCAAAGGGATCATGGAAGGGCCTCCGCCGAACCCCAGCAGGCCGATTCGAAGGAAGGAGAAGAATATCCTGCCCTGTATCGGCCCGCTCATGACGTGCTCATCCATGCGGGGGTGCTGTGGAATAAAATCATTGAAATCATCATCATACCGATGTCCAGTTGAGCGTTTTCCTGGTAATAATCGATTATTTGACCTAGAGTATGATGCTCAGGAGAGGGTCGTCAAGGCCCCGGTATACCAAATCCCAAATAATTTTTGGAAGCACGCCATGACACAGAATGCAAAGCAGCCGGGTGCTACGGCATCGAGCAGGATTTTCGAGGTCCTTCGCCAGGATCTGCTCAGTGGACGATTCGGGGCCGGCGAGAGGCTGTCGATCAGCTCACTGAAGGAGACCTACCAGGTCGGGCTGAGCCCGCTGCGCGAAGCGCTAAACCGGCTGGCGGCCTCTGGCCTGCTGCGCCAGGAGAACCAGCGCGGCTTTCGGGTGCTTGAGCTGACCCGGCGTGAGCTCGACGACATCACCGAGATGCGCCGCCAGATGGAGGGAATGGCGATCGAGCGTGCCATCGCCCATGGCGACGAGGAATGGGAGTCCCAGCTGCTGGCGGCCAATCATCGACTGACCCGCGCCGGGACTTCGACCCCATTGCGTGAGTGGGAGCAGCTGCATACGCGGTTTCACAACGCCCTGGTGGCGCCCTGCGGTTCGGTCTGGCTGCTGCGCTTCATCAGCCAGCTGCACGACCAGTTCGATCGCTATCGGCGAGTCGCGCCCAGTGCCCCGGAGCTGAGGCAGCGGCTCGATGCCCAGCACGGCGAGCTCGTGGAGCTGGCGCTGACACGCGATGCGAAAAGGGCCCGGGCATTGATCGAGGAGCACATCACGCTCTCCAGCCAGGTGGCTCAGCGCAGCTGTTAGACACTGACCGAAAACTGGCTGTGCTCGGCCATACGGCGTTAAAAATCGGCTCCTGACCGAAGGGTTGCGTGCGCCGATCCCGCAGACAGCGCCTGAAACGTGGCTGAAGGCGTCGGAGATCGCCGCACGGGTGGGGCAAGTTTATGCTGATCGGGCTTTACAGGTGGACCGGAGTTGCGCTAGTTTCGGGCATACGGTATACCATATGCCATAAGATGCGACCCTGACGAATGACATCAGGGCCTTGCCCCGAGGCGTTGAATGCGCGATGCCCGGTGGGTGCAAGGCCCGAAAGGAGAACCGGATGAACGGTTTCGTACTGACCGAGATGACCTGGCCTGAGGTCGAGGAAGCGCTGAAGACCGCCCGCATGGCCATCATTCCGGTGGGCGCCCACGAGCAGCACGGACCCCACATGAAGGAGAGCTGCGATGCGGTGCTGGCCACCGAGATGGCCAAGCGACTCGCCACGGCGCTTCATCCCGACGTCGTGGTGACACCCACCGTCAACATGGGGATATCCCCGCACCACATGAATTTCCCCGGGACCATCAGCCTGCGGCCCGAAACCCTGCTGGCACTCTTGCGGGACATGGTGGAATCGCTGAAACGGCACGGCATTACCCGTGTGCTGTTCCTGAATGGCCATGGCGGCAATCAGTCGACCCTCGGCCTGGCCTGCACCAGCCTTACCCAGGAGCTCGGTGTGGCGTGCTACTTCGCCAAGACCACCGCTGCCGCCAAGACGGCGATGAAGGAGCACATCCACTCGACGCTCTATGGCCACAGCTGCGAGCGCGAGGTCTCGGAGGCCTATTACCTGGCGCCTCACCTGGTCCACCCCGACAGGCTGGAGAAGGGTGACATCGTCACCGGCGGGCGCTGGGAGGGGCTGCGCCCCGGCAACCCCATCCAGGGTTTCTACCATTACGAGGAGATGACTCGTAACGGCTGCATCGGGGATGCGACCCAGGCCAGCTACGAGATCGGCCAGGCGATCGTCGAGGAGGCGCTGGAAGGGCTGACGACGGCGGTCAGGGAGATTCTGGCCGAACCGGTTCAGACGGCGGCGCCAGTGGAACTCGCCTGAGATCGGCCTTCGATGCCGCTATCGGGTGAAGTCGCCCGGAGGCATGCTACTACAATGACGAAAGAGGGCACTGTTATGTACATCATCCTGACAAGCAAGTCCGACGAATATGATGCCAGGCCGGACAGCGGCATCTCGCCTGTCGAGTCCTATGCCTACTACTTCTACGGCAAGAAGAAAGCCGACTTCACCATTGCCGAAGTCGAGGCCGATGGCAGCCGGGTCAGCATCGTCGAGTGTGGTGACAACGGGCTGACCAACAGCGTACCGATCAAGTTCTTCGAGAAGTTCGCGACCGTGGAAGAGGCTCGCCAGGAGCTGAAGCAACTGGTCACCTTCGGCACCATCGATACGCGCCTCGAGAGGGTTGCAGCGGTGTCGTAACCGGCTGTTCGAAATGCGCGATACAGCCCCGTGGGTCTCCCGCGGGGCTTTCTGCATACTGGCTTACTGCTTGCTGAAGGTACGTCGACTTGGCCAGGGGGCCCAGGCTGCACTCTTCACGATACTTCCCCCACGACACTTCCCCCACGGTGCTTCGTATGCCAGGAAAGTCCCGCTGTGGTATCCTGTTACATCTGATTATTTCTTGTTTTTTGGCCACTCGAAGGTAAGTCCCCATGGCAGAGACCTGGACTCAGGAAGACCTCTCCCCGATCCGCGACAAGGTGTATGTCTACCTCAAGGACGCGATACTGCGTGGGGAATACAAGGCGGGTGATCGGCTGGTCGAGCGGGTATTGGCCGAGAAACTCAATATCAGTCGTACCCCCATCCGCGAGGCGCTGTTTCGACTCGAGACCCAGCGGTTCGTGCGAACGGTGCCGCGCAAGGGGGTGGTGGTCAACGAGATCACCCAGGCCGAGATCCTGGAAGTCTTCATGATCCTGGCTTCCCTCGAGTCACTGGCCGCGCGGCTGGCGGCCCAGAAGGTCAACGATGCCATCATCGCCGAAATCGACCAGCTCATGGCCGAGATGGAGGAGGCGTTGAACAACGGGGGTGGCGACGAGGTCGAGCTCAACGTCAAGTACAACGAGCTGATCGGGCGTGCCTCCGGCAATCCCAAGCTTCACGAGATGCTGGTCGACCTCAAGGATTACGTGCGCGCCTTCTCAAATCTCAGCAGCGCCTTGCCCGGCCGCACCAAGGCGGCCCTTCGTGAGCACCAGGACGTACTGAGCGCGATCCGCAGTGGAGAAGCAGACTTGGCCGAGAATTTTACCCGCATCCACCTCGAGAAGTCCCGCCAGGCCTATATGAGCCGCTCTCAGGCTTGAGATGGGTGTCGGGCGTTTACACGACAGACCCCGGGCGCCACAGGCGCCCGGGGTCTCGTTCCTCAGGTTGGCTCATCCAGGAGGTCGGCAAGCTCGTCTCCTTCAGACGCCTCCGACAAGCCGAATATCCCTGACCGCGCCATCGCCGAGGGCTTCCAGCGCTGCAGCGTAAGCCTCTCCATCATGCGTCGCACGGGCACTCTCCAGATCGGGAAACTCGATGATGATGGTGCGGTCCTGTTGGCCGTCCTCATAGGCATAAGCCGCCACATCCCTCGCCAGGAAGATGCCGCCGCCAGCGGCGATGGCAGGGATTGCCAGCTGTATGTAGCTGGCATACTTCTTCGCATCCGTTATTTCACGATAGCAAGAGACCCAATAGGCTTTACTCATCTCTCGAACTCCTTGTGTAAGAGGGCGACATGTCGAGCCTTGTCTAGCCGATGACGAGCGGCGAGGAGAGGTTCTTCAACGCTCGTGCCACACTCATTGCGACGATATACCCGGTCTTGGGGTTGTTCGGGGACGGGGTGTTCTGCACCTCGATGCGGACTTCGCCGAATAGCCCCTTGGCCGAGACCTCGTGGATGTTCTTGTCGATGGTGGGGTCGACCAGCACCCGAACCTGGGTGGCCTCGAAGCCTACGCCTGCCAGGCTCAGGGCCGCCGAGACGTTGACGCTCTCGGGGAAGACCCGCGATGACTCCCGAGCATTGCCTTCGAAGATCACGGTGGGCTTCTCGACCGTATCGAGGTCGACCACTTCCTCGGCGAAGGTGCCCCGCCACGCCTTCACCGGCTTGCGGGTCGTCAGTGTCACGCTGTCGAGCGGGCCCTGGGCGGCGGCGGCGATGCGGTCGAGCCCGGCGATGGCGGCGGAGGGGACCAGTACACGTTTGCCATGCCGGCTGGCGCTGGTCATGACCCGGTCATGCAGTGCCTGGTCGCAGAAGGCCCCGACCGATACCACCATGAAATCGCAGCCATGGGAGAGCGATGTCTCGGCGTAGCGGATCACGGCTTCGTGGCCTGCGGTCTCGACCACCACGTCGGGCCGGCAGGCGAAGAACGCCTCTTCACTGTCGGTGATCAGGCCGCTCTCAAGGGCGTCGGCATACTTGCCGGTGTCGCGTACCAAAACGGCGGCCAGCCGGGTGTTGCCCGCCTGGCCGCCGAGGATGGCCTCGGCGACATCCCTGCCCGCCGTGCCATATCCGATGAGTCCAACGCGTATCATATGACCTCACATCTGAGTGCTGGGCCAGCCGCAGCTCCTGGCGCCGTGGCGGCAGCCGGGCCTGGCGGGCCGGGTGGAAGCGACGCCCCTCAGGCTTCCGTCTTGGACTTGATCTGGCCTGCCGTGATGGGCCTGGCCGGCTTGCTCGCATCCCAGGAGACCTTCACGCTGCCGGTGAGGAAGGTCTGGCAGGCCATGCGATAGCCTTGGCTGATCTCCTCGGCGGTGAGCAGCTTCTCCTCCTTCTTCTTCACGGCATCGGTATTCTCGATGCCCTCCTCGATGAGGCACTTGCAGGTACCGCAGAGTCCGCCGCCGCACTTGAAGGGAATGCCCCCCTTCTCGCGCAGCGAGACGCGCAGCAGGTTGGAGTCCTCCGGGGCGGCGATGGTCTTGTTGTCGTTGGTGATGAAGGTGATATCTA
Organism: Halomonas alkalisoli; assembly: GCF_021412585.1. GTDB lineage: Bacteria > Pseudomonadota > Gammaproteobacteria > Pseudomonadales > Halomonadaceae > Halomonas > Halomonas alkalisoli. The sequence continues at coordinate 179,030 of NZ_JAKCMI010000027.1, forward strand.
GCATGGTGGCAACCTCTCTATGGCCGGTGGGGCGTCATGCCACGCTTTCGTTGAGTTCATGGGTAAAGTTGAAGCTGTCGGAGAAGATCCTTTCCACGCTCAGCCCTCGCTCGGCGAAGCTGGACTTCGCGGCGGCGATCATCGGCGGTGGGCCGCACAGGTAGGCATCGAACTCGCTGAGGTCGGGATGGTCCTGGCACACGGCCTCGTGGACAAAGCCGCGTCGTCCTTCCCACTCCGGGTCGGCGTCGGAGAGCACCGGGATATAGTGGAAGTGGGGCAGCGTCCTGGCCCAGTCCTGCAGCAGCTCGTCGAGATAGAGGTCCTCGGCGCGGCGTACGCCCCAGTAGAGCGTGATGTGCGGCGCCTGGGGCTCATCCTTCAGCGACTCGATGATGCTCTTGACCGGTGCCAGGCCGGTGCCGCCGGCGACCATCAGCAGGCGGTTGGTGCTTTCCGCGTCGTGTCGGAAGGCTCCGAGTGGCAGCTCGACGTCCAGGGTGTCGCCGGGCTGATAGTGCGTGTTGAGGCGCTCGGTAAAATAGCCGCCCGGTACCCGGCGGATATGGAAATCGAAGAGGTCGCTGCGCGGCGGAGAGGCCATCGAGAAGCTGCGTGGCGTGCCGTCGTCCAGCATGATGTTGAGATACTGGCCCGGCAGGAAGCGCACCTCACTGGCGGAGGGGATGCTGAGCACCAGGTGAGTCACATCGTGGCTCAGCTTCTCCAGGCTGACGATGGTGGCTTCATGATAGTCGGGCGGAATGTAGCCCGCCGGAAACACGTCCGCGCTGATGGTCAGGTCGCTCTGGGCGACCGCCTGGCAGGCCAGGGCGTAGCCTTCCTGTTCCTCTTCCTCGGAGAGCCCCATGGGCATCTCCTCGTAGGCCACCTGGCCCTCCAGCAGCTTGATCCGGCAGGCGCCGCAGCCACCGAAACGACAGTCGTGCACGAGGGGGAAGCCCGCCCGCTCGGCCGCGTCGAGCAGCGGCTCGCCAGGCTGGACGTCGAAGGTCTCGGCGGTGTCGGCAAGGGTGATTCGATATGTCATAGCTGCCTCCTGGCGCACACCCATGGCATTGGCATGCCCTTGTCGTTGTGGGGTGTCGGCACCTGGCTTGTCGTTATCATGCGCCGGCAGCATCGCTGGACCCTGCCGGCGGAGTCGGGGATTACTTCTTGATGTCGGCTTCGACCATCACTTCATGGCCGGCGCCGCTCAGGTGCTCCTGCAGTGCTTGCAGTGCGGCAAGGCCGGCCTTGGTGTCCTGCTCGCCGTTGCCGCCGCTGAGGCCCACGCCGCCGACGACTTCGCCATCGACGACGATCGGGAAGCCGCCGACGAAGACGGCGAACTTGCCCTCGAAGCTCCACTGGATGCCGAAGGCCTCGTTGCCGGGCAGGGCGGGGCCGTTGGGGGCGGTATTGAACAGGTGCGTGGAGCGCTTGTGGCCGGCCGCCGTGAAGGCCTTGTTCCAGGCGATCTGCGGGCCGGTGATGCGGGCGCCGTTCATGCGCTCCAGCGCCAGCGGATAGCCGCCGTCGTCGACGATGCAGATGGTCTCGAGGACGTTGATCTCCTCGGATTTCCGCTTGGCCGCTTCGACCATCAACTTGGCTTCTTCGAGTTCGAGACGAAATACCGTTTTCATGAAATCACCTAATCAGTAACGTTGCCGAGTTCAGCGGCCCACGTAGACCGTCTTGGTCTGGGTAAAGAAGTCGAGGCCTGCACGGCCGGACTCGCGGAAGGTTGAGGTGCTCGACTGCTTCAGGCCGCCGAAGGGAGCATTGACCAGGTTGCCCGTGGTGGTGCGATTGACCTTGACGGTGCCGGCCTGGATGTCGTGGGGGAAGCGCTGGATGTATTCGATGTTGCGAGTCGCCAGCGCGGCCGCCAGCCCGTAGGGCGTATCGTTGGCCTTGGCAATGGCATCGTCGTAGCCGTCGATCTCGATGACCGCGACCACGGGGCCGAAGATCTCCTCCTGGGCGATGCGCATCTCTTGCGTCACGTCGCTGAAGATGGCCGGCGATACGTAGAAACCCTTGTCGTAGTCGCCGCCGCTCAAGCGCTCGCCGCCGTGGACATGGGTCGCCTCCCGCTTGCCGGTCTCGATATAGCCGAGCACGGTATCGAGCTGCTGGCGGGTGGCCAGCGGGCCAATCTGGGTGCCCTTGTCCAGGCCGTTGCCGATCTGCAGTTCCTTGACTCGTTCCACCAGGCGCTCTAGATAGGCGGCCTTGACCGAGGGGGCGATAAGCACACGGCTGGTGCCGGTGCAGGCCTGGCCCGTGAGCGAGAAGCCGCCCTTGATGGTCAGGTCGACGGCCGTGTCGATATCGGCATCGTCGAGCACGATCAGCGGGTTCTTGCCGCCGAGCTCCATCTGGGTACGAGTCGCCATCGAGGCGCTGCGATGGATCTTCTCGCCGGCGGCGGTGGAGCCGGTAAAGGAGATCGCACGCACCGCGGGGGCGCCGGTGATCGCCTCGCCGATGGCCGAAGCGCCGCCGGTAATGAAGTTGAAGACGCCTTCGGGAACGCCGGCGTGGTGCAGCGCTTCCGCCAGGCGATAGGCGATCAGCGGCGCATCCGATGAGGGCTTGAACACCACGGTGTTGCCGGTGATCAGGGCCGGGGCGATCTTTCTCGCCGGAATCGAGATCGGGAAGTTCCACGGCGTGATGATGGTTGCCACGCCCAGCGGCTCGCGCTGGGTGTAGACCATCATCTTCGCGTCGTCCTGGGGGAAGGTCTCGCCGGTGATGGTCTGGCCCTCGACGGCGTAGAAGCGCAGGGTCTGGGCCGAGCGCGCGATCTCGTCGCGGCTGTTGGCGAGCAGCTTGCCCTCCTCGCGGGTCAGCTCCTCGGCGAACTGCTCGATATGCTCGACCAGGTAATCCGCCGCCTGGTTGAGGATCTTCGCCCGCTTCGAGATGGGCGTGTCCCGCCATGCGGGGAACGCCCTCTCGGCCGCGGCGATGGCCTGCTGGGCATCTTCCGCGGAAGAGGCCTGGAAATGACCGAGCAGGTCGTCCTGGTCTGCCGGGTTGCGGTTCTCGAAGGTCGACCCCGAGCCGCATGCTAGCCACTTGCCGTCGATGTAATTGAGAAACTGAGTGACGTTATCCAAGAAGCTCACCTCGTGTGGTCGTTGGTGCTTTCTGTCCTGGGGCCGATGCCCGCCGGCCTGAGCCGGCAGGCATCGTGCGTAGATACGAACCGAGTCGGCTGGTATCAGGCCGCCAGGTCGAGCTCGGAGAGGGGCAGGTCGTCGGCCACATAGTCGTAGTAGAGCGCGGTGGTGTAGAGCAGGCGCATCTGGGCGCCGATCTCGCAGATCTTCAGGCAGCGCTGCTGCAGCTCGACGGTGTCGGCGTGCTCAAGCACGATCTGGTAGCCACGCTCGCCATGGATTTCGTCGGAGACGATATGCAGGTCGAAGAACTCGACCTCTTCATCGGTGAAGCCGTACTTGTCGCGCAGGGTCGGGGTCTGCTTGCGATAGATGGAGGGCACCTGGGACTCCAGGCCCACCACCAGGCCGGCCACGGCCACCACCGGATGCTCGCGCATGGCGACGGCATAGCACCAGCTCTGCAGGCCACGAGTGGTGGGCGACATGTTGTCGGGGTTCTCGACGCGCTCGCGAGTGGTGCCGCAGGCCTCGGCGAAGCGGATCAGCAGGTCGGTATGGCGATCGCCGCCGAGCTCCTCCTCATACATGTTCTGCAGCAGGAAGTCCTTGGCCTCGGTGTAGTTCTCCGGGGTGTGGGCGTAGATGTAGGCCAGATAGTCGGCGAAGGGGCCCACGTAGTGGTAGTGGTTCTCGGCCCACTTGGCGAGGTGGGCGCGGCTCAGCTTGCCGCTGGCCCATGCCACGCTGAACGGTGCCTTGTTGGCGCTCTTGCCCTTGATGGCGTCTTCGAGGGCGGTGCGGAATTCGTCACGATTCATCAGTTCGGCCATGGGGATCTCTCCTGGTTGCCTGGGGCTTGGCTGCGGCGGCAGCCAATGGCCCGTCTTGTTGGTATGCCTACGGGAGTCAGGGAAGGGTGGAGGTCGTTGGCGTTGTGGGCCTCTCGCTTCCTGTTTGGCTCATGGTATACCAAAAGCCATGTGGCAAGAATAATTTCAACCCTCCGGCGCTGTCAAGGGTTTTTCTGATCTGGGTCAAATTTCTGAGAGGCCCGGGGAACGTCGTGCGTACCGGGACGCAGAAAACGCCGTCGCATGCAGGAGTTGGGCGGGATGATGGGGGGATGGGAAGAGGATTTGCGGACGGCGACAGGTATCGCCACCCGAGGAAGAGAGGGGGCGGGAAGGTGGCGGCTACGGCCTACTATAATCCCATATGGTATACCGTGCCGCCGTTTCCTTCAGAGTTGCTTCAGAGTTGCTACCAGGCCAGCACGGCACTGTCGGTGCGGGGCTCGGTGCCGCCGCACAGCACGCCGCTGTCGCCGTCGCGCAGGATGACCTGGCCGCGACCGAAGCTCAGGGTGTCGGCCATCTTGACGATATCGTGGCCGCGTCGCGTGAGCGCCTGGGCGAGGTGATCGGGGAAGTGCGGTTCGACTTCCACGGTCCTGCCCCTGGTCCACTTCCAGCGCGGCATGTCCAGCGCCGCCTGGGGGTTGAGGTGGTCATCGAGCATGGCGGTGATCACCTGCACGTGGCCTTGGGGCTGCATGTAGCCGCCCATGACGCCGAACGGCCCCACCGCCCGGTCATCCTTGGTGATGAAGCCGGGAATGATGGTGTGGTAGGTGCGCTTGCCGGGCGCCAGTGCATTGGGGTGCTCGGGATCCAGCGAGAACCCCCAGCCGCGGTTCTGCAGGCTGATGCCGGTGCCGGGTACCACGATGCCCGAGCCGAAGCCCTTGTAGTTGCTCTGGATGAACGAAACCATGTTGCCGTCGCCATCGGCGGTGGCCAGGTAGACGGTGCCGCCCTTGATCGGGTTGCCGTGTTTCGGGTCGAGTGCCTGCTCGCCGATCAGCCCGGCGCGCTCGGCGAGATAGTCGTCGGCCAGCAGCTGCTCCACGCTCGGGCCCATGGCCTCGCGCTCGGTGACGTAACGCTGGCCATCGACATAGCCCAGCTTGGTGGCTTCGATGCGCCGATGCAGGGTCTCCACCGGGTCACGACCCTCCTCGCCCATGCGTTCGAGCATGCCCAGCGCCTGCAGGGCGATCAGCCCACTGCCGTTGGGCGGTATCTCCCAGATGTCATGGCCGCGGTAGCGGGTGCTGATCGGCTCGACCCACTCCGGCTGGAAGGCCGCCAGGTCCTCCTTGCGCAGCAGGCCGCCGTGCTCGCGGAAGAAGGCGTCGATCTTGTCGGCCAGCGCCCCTTCATAGAAGGCGCGACCGTGGGTCTCGGCGATCGCCCGCAGCGTGGCGGCATGGCCCCGGGAGGCCCAGCGCTCGCCGGGGCGCGGGGCCCGGCCCTTCGGGGCGAAGGTCTCGAACCAGGGCTTCAGGGCGGGGTCATCGTGGCGACTATAGATGTCATGGGCCTCCTCCCACATCTGGTTGACGATCGGCGAGACCGGGTAGCCCTCTTCCGCCAGGGCGATGGCCGGGGCCAGTAGGTCGGCGAAGGGCAGCTTGCCGAAGCGCTCGGAGAGGGCCGCCCAGGAAGCTGGCGCGCCCGGCACGGTGACCGGCAGCACGCCATACTCGGGAACCCGCTCATGGCCGAGCGCCTTCATCGCCTCGATGGTGGCCGCCTGGGGGGCTGGACCGCTGGCGTTCAGGCCGTGCAGCTTGCCCTCCATCCATACGATGGCGAAGGCGTCGCTGCCGAGTCCGTTGGAGGTGGGCTCCACTACGGTCAGTGCCGCGGCGGCGGCGATGGCGGCGTCCACCGCATTGCCGCCCTGCTGGAGGATCTGCATGCCGGCCTGGGCCCCCAGGGGCTGTGAGGTGGCGACCATTCCCCGGCTGCCGAAGGTGGCCATGCGCCGCGAAGGGCTCGGATAGAAACGCGCGTCGTGCTGCATTGAGGAGGCTCCTTTACGGCTTGGACCCGCCGATGGTGGCGAAGGTATGGGTCAGTTTCGTACGCGTCATGATGGAACACCTTTATATTGTTGGTGGTGTGGTAGCTGCCGCTCGCGCCTGGCGAGGCAGCAACGGGGTGAGCGCGTGCTCCCGCTTCGGGGGTTGTTGTCGGGTGTGTCAACTGAGGAAGAGGCCTCCGTAGACGAGTGCAGCCAGGACCACGAAGGCCGGGTGAGTCCGGAAGTGCAGCAGGGCGACGGCGGCAGCCACGCCGATGAGGACGGTGTGCAGCAGGCCCGCGCTGTTGAGGCCCTCGCTGAAGAAGCTCCAGGTCAGCCAGGCCATCATCATCGCGATCACCGGCCGTACCCACTGGCTCATGCGCTTGACGCGGGGAGAGTCGCGGTGACGATAAAGCAGCCCCAGGGCACCCAGCATCAGCAGCAGCGAAGGCACCACCGTGGCGAATATGGCGACCAGGGCGCCGCCGATACCCGCCACGTCATAGCCCACATAGCCGGCCATCTTGGTGGCGATGGGGCTTGGCAGGGCATTGCCCAGCGCCAGGGTCTCGGCAAACTCCTGGGGGCTCATCCAGCCGTAGCGGCCGACCACCTCCGCTTCGATCAGCGGAATGATCGCCGGCCCGCCGCCGTAGCCGATGATGTTGGGGATGAAGAAGGCCAGGAACAGCTCCCAATAGACCAGCATCACGCGGCCCTCCGCCGGGATGTCGGTCGCAGCAGCGCCGCCGCCAGGATGCCGCCGATCACCCAGCCGGGATGGACCCCCAGCAGGTAGATCAGGGCCCCGGCGACCACCGCCATGGCCAGGCTCACCGCCCAGCCCAGGGCCAGGCGCGACTTGTTCCAGAAGTCCAGGGTCAGCTGGCCCATCATGACCATGACCACGGGGACGACGGCCTGGCCCATGCCGTGGATCCAGGCCACGTGGCGATAGCTGCTGAAAAGGGCCAGTAGCGCGATCATCGCCACGACCATGGGCAGGATGACGGCGGTCACGGCGATCGCACAGCCGGTTGCGCCGGCTACCCGATAGCCGATGTAGCCGGGCATCTTGGTCGCGATGGGGCCGGGTAGGGTGTTGCCGATGGCCAGCACGTCGGCGAATTCCTCGTCGTTCAGCCAGGCATGCCGTTTGACCACTTCCTGCTGTACCAGGGGTATCATCGCAGGACCGCCGCCGAAGCCGAGCAGGCCGATGCGGGTGAAGGCCCAGAACAGGGCGCTGAACGGGACCTTGTCGGGAGAGGATGTCATGACAGTGCCAAGCTTCGGTCGGTTCTGGCTCGGGAGGTTGCTCTCTCCTTCATATGATCTTTTCCATCCAATACATGGTTATTTTAAAGGGATTAGATTATTGCGAGAAAGTAAGCGGCACGCTACTGATGAACGACCATGTCCGGCGGTGGCGCTGAACGGTGTGACCTGAAGGGACCGGCCAGCGCTCAGGGGTCGACCACGCTCAGGTATCGACCAGGGCGAGATTGCCTCGCAGCCGGGCTTCGAGCGGCCCGAGGTCGATAGCGGTGTCCCGGGGCCAGCCGACGGTGAGTATGACGCCATCGGCGGCGTACTCTGCGGCGGTTACGGGAACCGCCAGGCTCTCGAGCCAGGTGCGGGCCTCGGCTTCGCCGGCGAAACCGACCTTGAGCCGCAACGGGGTGCGTTCGGTGACCTGGTGCAGGGGCAACTCGGCCAGCGCCTGGCTCACCGCCTGTGAATAGGCACGGGCCAGGCCGCCGGTGCCGAGCTTGGTGCCGCCGAAGTAGCGTGTCACCACGCAGCCGACCTGGCCCAGGCCGGCACCGTCGAGGACCTGAAACATCGGGCGACCGGCGGTGCCGCCGGGTTCGCCATCGTCGGAAAAGCCGATGGCATTCTGCTCGCCCGGCGCGCCGGCGATAAAGGCGCTGCAGTGGTGGCTGGCATTGGGGTGGACCCTGCGGGCCTCGGCAAGCAGGGCGGTGAAGCTGGCCACGTCCGGCGCATGGCAGATCCAGGTGATGAAGCGGCTCTTCTCGACCTCGGTCTCGGATTCCCGCCGGGTGCCGGCAGGCAGGTCGGGGACCGGGTAGCGCATCAGTGGGTGAGCTCGTGCTGGCGCACCACGCCCATCACCATGCCCAGCACCTGGATGTCGCTGTTCTTCAGGTAGATGGGGGGCATGCTCTCGTTGGCCGGCTGCAGGCGGACCCCGCTCTTCTCGATATAGAGCTTCTTCAGGGTGACCTCCTGCTGATTGATCAGCACCACGGCGGTTTCGCCGTTCTCGGCACTCTCCTGGCGCTCGATGATGATCACGTCGCCGTCGAAGATATTGCAGTCGATCATGGAGTCGCCGCGCACGCGCAGGGCATAGGTATTGCGGCGTACCATGCAGGAAGGGGCGTGTACGGCACCGATGGTGGGGCAGGCCTCGATGGGCATGCCGGCCGAGACGTCGCCCAGCAGCGGGACCTCGACCAGGTCGTCGCCTTCGATGCGGATCCAGGCCTCGGCCATGGGCAGGTTGGGACGTCGGTGCAGATAGTGCGTGGAAGCCTGTGGCATGTGGCGTTTCCCCCTCTGATCGACCCTGTGGAAATGTACAGGTATCAAGCATCATAGCAGGCGATGCCTCACAGGCAAGTTCCCTGGTCCGGGACAAGCCTTGACCTGCGGCAAGAGTGGCGTCGTGACGCAGGCGGATTACTAGTAGCAAAAGGCCATTCAGTGTAGCATTTCCAGCGTATTTACCATTCCTGGAGAGTGCCGTTGAGCCTGCGTCTGCAAGCGCAAAACCTCGCATGTGAGCGTGATGACCGTTGGCTGTTCCGGGGCCTGGACCTGGACATCCGCGCCGGCGAGATCGTGCGGGTGGAAGGGCCCAACGGCAGCGGCAAGACGACCCTGTTGAAGATCCTGTCCGGCCAGCTGGCCGACTACGAAGGCGAGCTCTTCTGGGACGAGCGGCCCATGCGTGAGGCGCGGGATGCCTTCCTGTCCAACCTGCTCTATATGGGCCATGCGCCGGGGATCAAGGCGGCGCTGACGCCGCTGGAAAACCTCACCTGGTATCAGGCCATGGCGGGCCAGTCGCAGGATGAGGCATCCCGCTATGCGGCACTGGAGGATGTCGGCCTGGCCGGTTTCGAGGACCTTCCGGCGGGCCAGCTCTCCGCCGGGCAGCAGCGCCGGGTGGCGCTGGCCCGCCTGGTGCTGACGCCACGCCCGCTGTGGGTACTGGACGAGCCCTTCACCGCCATCGACCGCGACGGCGTTGCGGCACTGGAGCAGCGACTGTTCGCCCATGCGCGGCGGGGCGGCTGCGTGCTGGTGACCACTCACCACGAGCTGACGCCCTGTGCCGAGCTGCGCCGTATCCGCCTTGGCGGGGGAGGTCTCGATGCCGGGAACTGAAGGCTTGCTGAGCGAGGAGGCCCCGGTGACCTTTCACGGGGAACCTGGCGGCGGCTTGGCTGTCGCATTCTGGGCAACGCTCAAGCGCGATCTGGTGCTCCTGCTGCGGCGACGCAGCGAGGTGATGAATCCGCTGGTGTTCTTCGCCATCGTGATCACCCTGTTCCCGATCGGTATCTCGCCCGACCCGCAGCTGCTGGCGGCCATCGCCCCGGGCCTGCTGTGGGTGGCGGCGCTGCTCGCGGCGCTGCTGTCGCTGGACAGCCTGTTCCGGGCCGATTACGACGACGGTTCGCTCGAGCAACTGCTGCTGACACCGCAGCCGCTGGCCGTGCTGGCCCTGGCCAAGGTAACCGTGCACTGGCTGCTGACCGGCCTGCCCCTGGCGCTGATGGCGCCGCTGCTGGGGATCATGCTGGCGCTGCCCGCGGGTAGCTATGGCGTGTTGGCGATTTCACTGGCACTGGGCAGTGCCAGCCTCAGCCTGATTGGTGCCATCGGAGCGGCGCTGACGGTGGGATTGTCCCGCGGCGGTGTACTGCTGTCGCTGCTGGTGCTTCCCCTTTATATCCCGGTGCTGATCTTCGGTGCCGGAGCCGTGCAGGCCGCCATCTTCGGCGACGGTGTCATGGCGCATCTGGCGATTCTCGGCGCGCTGCTGGCGCTCGCGCTGATTCTTGCGCCCCTGGCAATCGCGGCATCGCTGCGCATCAGTATCAACGGTTGAGAGGGTGACCTGGCATGTGGGCTTTCATTAACAAGTTGCGTTCTCCCAAGTGGTTCTACACCATCAGCGCCAGGCTGCAGCCCTGGTTCTGGGCCGCGGCGCTGATCCTCATCGTTGTCGGCACGGTCTGGGGGCTCGCCTTCGCCCCGGCGGACTACCAGCAGGGCAACAGCTTTCGCATCATCTACGTCCATGTGCCGGCCGCCTTCCTGGCGCAGTCGATCTTCGTGTCCATGGCCATCTCGGCGGTTGTCTTCATGGTCTGGAAGATCAAGATCTGCGATATGGCAGCGGCGATGATGGCGCCGCTGGGTGCCGCCATGACCTTCATCGCGCTGTTCTCCGGTGCCGTCTGGGGCATGCCCACCTGGGGAACCTGGTGGATGTGGGATGCGCGCCTCACCTCGATGCTGATCCTGCTGTTTCTCTACCTGGGCGTGATCGCCCTGCGTGGCGCCTTCACCAGTCGCGACAGCGCGTCCCGCGCGGCATCCGTGCTGGCCATGGTGGGGGTCATCAACATCCCGATCATCAAGTATTCGGTCGACTGGTGGTACACCTTGCACCAGCCGGCCACCTTCACCATCACCGGCCGCGCCGCCATGCCCCTGGAGATGTGGCTGCCGCTGCTGATCATGGTGCTGGGCTTCTACAGCTTCTTCATCGCCCTGACGCTGACGCGCACCCGCAGCGAGATACTGCGCCGGGAAGCCAACAAGCGCTGGGTCCGCGAACTGGCCGAGGAGGCGCCGTGATGTTCTTCGACAGTCTTTCGGAACTCTTCGCCATGGGCGGCCATGCCCCCTATGTCTGGGCAGCCTGGGGTGTCACCGCGGTGCTGCTCCTGGGAAGCGTGATACATGCTCGCGCCGAGCGCCGCCAGCTGCTGCGTCAGCTCAAGCGTCGCGTTCGCCGCGAAAGTCGCCTGGCTGGTCGTTCCGCCGAGGCGCAACCGATTCAAACTAGCAGGGGTGGTAGCACCAATGACGCCTAAACGTAAGCAGAAGCTGTTCGTGGTTCTGGGGCTGGTGTCGCTCGCGGCGATCGCCGTGGGCCTGACGCTCTATGCCCTTCGGGCCAATATCAATCTCTTCTTCAGCCCGATCGAGATCGCGGCCGGTGATGCGCCCTATGAACGCCAGATCCGTGCCGGCGGCATGGTCAGGGAGGGCAGCGTGTCGAGGAATCCGGATAGCCTGGACGTGGAGTTCACGGTCACCGACTATGTCGAGGATCTGCGCGTCTCCTACAGTGGTATCCTGCCCGACCTGTTTCGCGAGGGGCAGGGCGTGGTCGTCGTCGGTCAGTTGAAGCAGGATGGCATGTTCCGTGCCGACCAGGTGCTGGCGCGCCACGACGAGAACTACATGCCACCCGAGGTCGCCGACGCGCTGGAAGCGGCCGGCTACTCTCCCGCCGACTTTCAGACCAAGGCCGCCAAGGTGGCCGAGCGTGTCGAGGCGCGGGAGTCAGGCGAAGGCGAGAGCCAGAATCAAAGCCAGAGCCAGAGCCAGTACTGATCCGGAGTAACCATGTCGATCCAGATGATTCCCGAAATCGGCCATTTCGCCCTGGTCATCGCCCTGTTGCTGGCGGTGGCCCAGACGGCGATGCCATTGGCCGGCGCGGCGCTGCGCCGGCCGCTGCTGATGGCCTATGCCCGCCCCATGGCAAGCGGACAGTTCCTGTTCGTGGCAATCGCCTATGCCGCTCTCACGGCGAGTTACATGCTGGACGACTTCAGCGTGGCCAACGTGGCCAACAACTCCAACTCCATGCTGCCCTGGTACTACAAGTTCAGTGCCGTCTGGGGCAACCATGAGGGCTCGGTACTGCTGTGGAGCCTGATGCTGGCCGGCTGGGGCTTCTTTGCCGCCCGCTACTCCCGTGAGCTGCCCCGTGAGATGGTGGCCCGGGTCGTCGGCGTGCTCGGCGCGGTCTGCGTCGGCTTCCTGCTGTTCATCCTGATCACCTCCAACCCCTTCGAGCGGCTGCTGCCCAACGTGCCGCAGGATGGCGCCGACCTCAATCCGCTGCTGCAGGACATCGGCCTGATCCTGCATCCGCCGATGCTCTACATGGGCTATGTCGGCTTCTCGGTGGTCTTCGCCTTTGCCATCGCCGCGCTGCTGGGCGGTCGGCTCGATGCCGCCTGGGCCCGCTGGGCGCGCCCCTGGACCAACCTGGCCTGGGCCTTCCTGACCGTGGGCATCGCCCTGGGCAGCTGGTGGGCCTACTACGAGCTGGGCTGGGGCGGCTGGTGGTTCTGGGACCCGGTGGAGAACGCCTCGCTGCTGCCCTGGCTGACGGGCACCGCCCTGATGCACTCCCTGGCGGTGACCGAGAAGCGCGGCTCCTTCAAGAGCTGGACGCTGCTACTGGCGATCACCACCTTCTCGCTGTCGCTGCTGGGCACCTTCCTGGTGCGTTCCGGCGTGCTGACCTCGGTACACGCCTTCGCCAACGACCCGTCCCGCGGCTTCTTCATCCTGGTGTTGCTGGGTATCACCGTGGGGCTGTCGCTGCTGATCTTCGCCCTCCGCGCCCCGCGGGTCAGCCACAAGACCAGCTTCAACTGGCTTTCTCGTGACGCCCTGCTGCTGATCAACAACATCATGCTGGTGATCATCACCGTCACCGTGCTGATGGGTACCGTCTATCCGCTGCTGCTCGACGCCCTCAACCTGGGCAAGATCAGCGTGGGCCCCCCGTACTTCAACGCCCTGTTCGTGCCGCTCACCGTGATCATGTGCATCTTCATGGGGCTCGGCCCCATCGCACGCTGGAAGCAGACCGAGGTCCGCTCGCTGGTCAAGCGGCTCTGGCTCGCCGGTGTCGCGGCGCTGGCCATCGGCGTCACCATGCCCTTCATCTTTGGCCAGGAGTGGAACGCCTGGGTCGCCATCGGCCTGGTGACCGCCATGTGGATCGTGCTGCCGATGTTCCGGGACATCTATGAGAAGACCCGCCATGCACCGACGCGCATCGCCGGGCTCAAGAAGCTGTCGCTGGCCTACTGGGGCATGCAGCTGGGCCACCTCGGCGTGGCGGTGACCATCATCGGCGTAGCGGTGGTCTCCAACTACAACATCGAGCGCAACGTGCGCATGAGCATTGGCGACAGCGCCCAGGTCGCGGGCTACACCTTCACCATGACCGAACTCACCAGCCGTCGCGGCCCGAACTTCCTGGCCGACCGGGCGGTGATCGAGGTCCAGCGTGATGGCAGCAGCCGCAGCTTCACCATGACCCCCGAGAAGCGGCTCTACATCGCCCGCGGCATGCCCATGACCCAGGTCGCCCTGCGTCCCGGCCTGTTCCGCGACCTCTACGTGGCCATGGGTGAGGACCTCGGCGACAACAGCTGGGCCATGCGCGTGCAGTACAAGCCCTTCGTGCGCTGGCTATGGCTGGGGGCACTGCTGATGGCCGGCGGCGGCCTGCTGGCGGTGGCCGACCGCCGCTACCGGCGCCTGGCCACGTCGGAGGATCCGGAAATGGCACCGGGGCCCGCGGCGTCGAAGGAGGCCACGGCATGACGCGTCGCCTGATACTGCTGTTGCCGCTGATCGGCTTCCTGGCGCTGTCGGTGTTTCTCTACCAGGGGCTGTCGCTCAACCCCTTCCACCGCGATTCCGCGCTGATGGCTCGGGACTTTCCGGCCTTCGACAAGGAAACCCTGAAGGACTCGGAGCAGCGGGTGGATGAGTCGCTGTTCCTCGGCCAGGTCACCCTGGTCAACGTCTGGGGCGAGTGGTGCCCGGAGTGCAAGCGCGAGATGCCCCAGCTGCTCGACCTGGCCGACCGCGGCATCCGCCTGGTGGGTATCAGCTACAAGGACACCCGCGAGAAGGGCATGGGCTTCCTGCAGGACTTCGGCGACCCCTTCGAAGTCAATATCTTCGACCCGGAGGGCGACCTGAGCTTCGAGCTCGGCGTCTACGGGGCGCCTGAGACCTTCCTGGTGGATCGCGACGGCATCATCCGCTATCACCATACCGGCTATATCTCGCCGGAAGACATCCGCAAACACATCCTGCCGGAGGTGGCAAAATGGCAGTGATTCGACTGACCCTCGCTAGCCTCGTGCTGTTGCTGGTAGCCGGTTTGGTACAGGCTGCTGCCATTGAGATGCGCGAATTCGACGACCCGGTCATGGAGCAGCGCTACCGTAGCCTGACCGCCTCGCTGCGCTGCCCGACCTGCGAAAACCAGGCCATCAACGACTCCGACGCCCCGGTCTCCCGGGACATGCGTGACCGGGTCTACTTCATGCTGCAGGACGGCAGGGCAGACATGGAGATCCGCGACCACATGGTCGAGCGCTTCGGCAACTACGTGCTCTACAACCCGCGCCTGGAAGGCCGCACCTACCTGCTGTGGGGGCTGCCGGCCGCGCTGGTGGTGCTGGGCGGCATCCTGGTGGTGCTGGTGGTGCGCGCGCGGCGCAACGCCTCGGCCCGCGCCCTGAGCGACGAAGAGCGCGCGCGTCTCGACGCCCTGATCAACCGCGGGAGAACCCCATGAGTCTGTTGTGGCTTGCCTTTGCCATTCTCCTGCTGCCCGCGCTGTGGCTGCTGGTGGCCCCCCTGCGCCGGGCGCGCCTGGTGCACGATGCTCAGGTGAGCTTCGAGGAGAATGACAAGTCCGCGGAACAGAACGTGGCGATCTATCGCCGCCGCCTGGCATCGCTGGAGGCGGCGCTGGAGCGGGGCGATATCGACCAGGCCCGCTTCGAGGAGGATCGCTTGGAGCTCGATCGCAGCCTGCTCGAGGATACCGAAGCCCTGAAACGTCCTCCGCTGCACTCGCCCGCTTCCGGCCGCTTCGTCGTCCCGCTGGTGGCGGTGGCCGTGGTGATCGGATCGGTGGCCTGGTACCTGCAACACGGCGCCGAAGGCGACCTGGCGATCTACGAGGCCTACCAGGAGAGCGACTCCCTGCCGACGCTGGTGGAGCGGCTGGAGCAGCAGGCGGAACGCCAGCCGAACAACCCCAATGTCTGGGCCTCCCTCTACCCCATCTACCGCGATTCCGGCCAGGGCACCGCGGCGCTGAATGCGCTGGAGAACCTGATTGAACTCGAGGGGCGGCAGCCATCGCTGCTGGCGCAGAAGGCCCAGCTCAAGTTCTTCATGGCCAACCGCAGCGTCACCGACGAAGTGCAGGCGCTGGTGGACGAGACCCTGGAGCGTGACCCCCGCGAGCCCACTATCCTCGGCATGCTCGGCGTCCAGGCCTTCGATGGCGGCGATTACGAGCTGGCCATCGATCGCTGGCGGCGTGCCATTGCCGGCATGTCCGACTCCAGCTCCTCGGAAGCCCTGCGGGAAGGCATTCGCATCGCCCAGCAGCGCATGGGCGTCGCATCGGAAGAGCAGGAGCCCATCGCCCAGGGGCCGGGAATCCATGTGAGCGTTCGCCTGGACGAGAGCCTCGAGGGCATGCTCGATGACGACACCCGGGTGTTCATCATCGCCCGGGACATGGAGGGCGAACTGCCCCCGCTGGCCGTGGCCCGGGTCACGCTTGGCGACCTGCCCACGAGCCTGGTGCTCGACGACCGGCATGCCATGTCCGACGAAGCGAGCCTCTCCCAGGTGAGCGAGGCCAGGCTGCTGGTCCGCGTCACCTCCAGTGGCGACGCCACGCCGGCACCGGGTGACATGTTCGGCGACCTCGATGGCGTTGCCGTGGGCAGCGTCGACGACGCACCCGTGGAGGTCGTCATCGACCGCCTCGTCGAGTAGCCGGGATGCGACTGACCTCGATCCGCCTGAGCGGGTTCAAGTCCTTCGTCGATCCGGTCACGGTGCCCTTCGATGGCAACATGACCGCCATCGTGGGCCCCAACGGCTGCGGCAAGTCGAACATCATCGATGCCGTGCGCTGGGTCATGGGCGAATCCTCGGCCAAGACCCTGCGCGGCGAATCGATGACCGACGTCATCTTCAACGGCTCCACCGGTCGCAAGCCGGTGGGGCAGGCCGCCATCGAACTGCTGTTCGACAACCGCGACGGCACCATGGGCGGCATCTACGCCCAGTACGCCGAGATCGCCGTCAAGCGTCTGGTCTCTCGCGACGGCCAGTCCGCCTACTTCTTCAACGGCCAGAAGTGTCGTCGCCGCGACATCGCCGACCTCTTCCTGGGAACCGGCCTCGGCCCGCGCTCCTACGCCATCATCGGCCAGGGCATGATCTCGCGGCTGATCGAGGCACGCCCCGAGGAGCTGCGTGCCACCCTCGAGGAAGCGGCCGGTATCTCCAAGTACAAGGAGCGTCGCCGGGAGACCGAGAACCGCATGCGGCGCACCCGGGAGAATCTCGAGCGCCTGGATGACATCCGCGAGGAGCTCGACAAGCAGCTCGAACGCCTGCGGCGCCAGGCCGAGGCGGCGCGGCGCTACCAGACCCTCAAGGAACAGGAGCACCGGCTCAAGGGCGAGCTGGCGCTGCTGCGTGGCCGCGCCTTGCGTGCCCGCCAGGGTGAGGAGGAGAGCCGCGTCCGCGAGCTGGAAACCGCCGTGGAGCGCGAGATCCTCGGCATGCGGCAGTGCGAGACCCGCCTCGAGGAGGCCCGTGCCGGCCACGACCGCCTGGCCGAGGAGCTGGAAGCGAGCCAGGCGCGCTTCTTCGAGACCACCGGCGCCATCGCCCGGCTGGAGCAGAACCTGGAGCACGCACGCAGCCGGGAAGCCCAGCTGGGGCGCGACCTGGAGAGCGCCCATCGCGAGCTGGCCGAGCTGGACCGGCTGGGCGAAGACGACCAGGCGCGGCTGGCAGGGCTCGACGAGCGGCTCGAGCGCCTGGGCCCCGAACAGGAGGAAGTCGCCGAACAGCTGGCCGAGCTGGAGGCGATGCTGGAAGAGGCGGAGCCCGGTGCCGAGGAGGCCGAGCTCGCCTACGAGGCCTTCAGCGAGGGCTGGCGCGAAGCCAGCCGCGAGGCCGAGCGCGCGCAGGACCGCCTGCGCGAACTGGAAGAGCGGCTGGCACGGCTGGATGCCGACGAGCAGCGCCGCCGCCAGCAGCAGCAGGAGCTGCCGGACCTGTCCGAGCTGCAGGCTCGGCGGGGCGAGCTCCAGGAGCGTCTGGCCGAGTTCCGGCTGGAGCAGGAGAGCGCCGAGGCACGGCGCGAGCAGCTGCAGGAGCAGCGCGACACGGCGCGGGCCGCCGCCGCCGAGCTGGAGCAGCGACGCGAGGAACAGCGCGCCCGGCGCAGTGCGCTCCAGGGTGAGCTCGCCTCGCTGGAAGCGCTGATCCAGGCCGCCCTGACCGATCCGGACGAAGCGCTGGCGTCCCACCTGGCCGACCACGGCCTGGGCGACGCCCCCCGGCTGGGGGAGTCCCTGGAGGTCGACCATGGCTGGGAGGCCAGTGTCTCCTGGGTGTTGGCGCCGTGGCTCAAGGCGCGGCTGGCCACCCCCGGCTCCTTTCAGGCCGCAAGCGATGCGCCGCCCGCCGAACTGGGAGCGCTCTCCCCCGATACCGCTGGCGAGCCGCCGTCCCACAGCCTGGCGGCCCGGGTGCGCGGCGCCGGTGCCGCGTCGGCCTGGCTGGGGGCGATTCGCTGCGTCGAAAGCGATGCCCAGGCCTGGGAGGAGCGCGAAGGCCTGGCCGCAGGGGAGAGCCTGATCACGCCACAGGGGCTATGGCTGGGCAGTGACTGGATACGCCACCGTGGCCAGGGCGCGGGCCCCGATGCGCTGCTGGTCAGCCGGCGGCGCCGGGACGAGGTGGCCGCCGAGCTCGACGGCGTCGAGACCCGCCTGGTCGCTCAGGACGCCGAGCTGGCCGTCGAGCGCGAGCGGGCTGAGCAGGCCGAAGGCGCCCTCGAGGGCGTGCGTCACGACGAACGCCGCCTGGCCGCGGAACATCAACAGCTGGCGGTGCAGGATAGCGGCCTGGCCAGCCGGCTCGAGCACCTGCAGGGCCGGGCCGCCGAACTGGTCGAGGAGGTCGAGCGACTGCGCGAGACCGGCGAAGAGACGCGGCTGGCGATCGAGGAGGCCCGTGAGCAGTGGCAGCAGGCCATGGCGAGGCTCGAGGAGGGCGCCGAGCAGCGCGAGCGGCTGGAGCGGGAGCGCAGCCAGAGTCGTGAGCGGCTCGCCTCGCTGCGTGCCCGCCAGCGCCCGCTGAACGAGCGCGCCCAGCAGCTGGCGCTGGAGTACCAGCGGTTGAGCACCGAGCGGGCGGGCCTGGCGGAGCAGCAGGGGCGCGCCGGCGACGCCCGCCAGCGTCTTGCGACCCGCTGTGGCGAACTGAGCGAAGCGCTGGAACAGCTGCGCGAGCCCGACGAGGAGCAGCGCGAGCGGCTCGACGATCTGCTGCATCGGCGCGAAGGCGACGAGCGGGCGCTCAATGAGGTGCGTGGCCGTGCCGCCGAGCTGGCCGAACGGCTGCGTGAGGACGAGCAGGCCCGGCAGGGCCACGAGCGCAGCCTGGAAGGCATTCGCGAGCGCCTGCAGGAGTCACGCATGCAGGTCCAGGCGCTGGCGCTCAAGGCCGAAACCCAGGACGAGCAGCTGGCTGAACTCGGTCATGATACTGCGGTCCTACTGGAGTCGCTGGACCCCGAGGCGACGGAATCCGCCTGGCAGACCCGGCTGGAGGAGGTCGCCGAGCGGGTTCGCCGGCTGGGTGCGATCAACCTTGCCGCCATCGAGGAGTACGACCAGCAGGCCGAGCGTCGCGACTACCTGGAGGCCCAGCAGGCCGAGTTGAACGAGGCGCTGGAGACTCTGGAGAAGGCGATTCGACGGATTGACCAGGAAACCCGCACCCGTTTTCGTGACACCTTCGAGCGGGTCAATCAGGGCCTGCAGACGCTTTTCCCCCGAGTCTTCGGCGGTGGAACCGCATGGTTGACGCTCACCGGGGATGATTTGCTGGATACCGGGGTGGCGATCATGGCACGTCCTCCCGGCAAGAAGAACAGCACCATTCACCTGCTCTCGGGGGGCGAAAAGGCACTGACTGCCCTGTCGCTGGTCTTCGCCATCTTCCAGCTCAATCCGGCGCCTTTCTGCATGCTCGACGAGGTGGATGCGCCATTGGATGACGCGAACGTGGGTCGCTATGCCAAACTGGTGAAGGACATGTCGGATTCGGTGCAGTTCATCTATATTACCCACAACAAGATCGCCATGGAGGCGGCGGAAAGGTTGATGGGTGTTACCATGCAGGAGCCTGGTGTATCACGCCTGGTTGCGGTAGGGGTCGAAGAGGCCGCCGCGCTAGCCGAGGCCTGACGTGGCTGGCAAGTGTTATAGACACGCGATAACAGAGCGGTTACAGAATAGTCATCATGGTCAGATCGCACTATCGAAGTGTGAAATGACAGGGAAAGGCGCAGGGTCGATTGGACTCTCAAGCGAGAATGCCGGGGCTTGACAAATAAAAAAAGTGGCCCTTTTTCAGGCAATCGCGCTATGCTGTTGACGGACATCCATCCGGCATGGCGCCCTAGTGATAGGCAAGACGACCCATGGAACTTAGAGAATGGCTGATCATTCTGGGGCTGGCACTGGTGACTCTCATCGTTGTTGATGGGGTACGTCGCCTGAAACGCCAGCGCCGAGTGCCCCGCCTGGACCAGGTAGGGGAAAACAACAACCACGGTAGCGATGACGCAACAGCATCGTCCGAGGCTGACACAAACTGGGAACTGCCCAACGGTGGGGCGCGTGTCATCAGCCCTGCCAGTTATGCCCAGGGGCAGAGCAAACCCAAGCCCAAATTGAAGCGCCAGGAACATCCTGGTCCTTCACGGGTGCTGTCCGGCCTGAAGGCCGCGAGGCACACACCCGGAGCGGGTCCGCCGCCAGGGGCGTCGTCGCCACCGCGTGACGACACCCAGGCACGCCATGCCGTGCGGGCCCAACCATCGATGGAAGAGCCGTCGCTTGAAAAGCCATCGGTTGAAGCGCCATCATTTAACGAGCCATCGCTCGAAGCGACAGGTGCCCCGAAAGCGTCGGCTGCGTCCAGCGAGCCGCGTCGCGATGATGTCGTCGCTGATGCCGCATCTACGCGCGGGCGTGATCACGAGACGGCTTCATCGAGCAGCGAGCCTTCGGTTGCCGGGCGCGAAGCGCCCAGCGTGCCACCGACGGTGCAAGCGCGACAGGAAGCCCCCGTCGACGCCACGGCCAGCCCGACGTCACAGCGCCCTGACGATGCCAAAGCGGATGTCCCCCGTCGCGAGCCGACGCTCTCGGCTCTGGACGATGCCGAGCCGCCCGCCGCCATGGCTGCCGAGCCGCTGGCCGCCGATCCCCAGGACCACGAAGAACTGCATGACGACGACGAGCGCTATCGCCTCGTCGATCTGGAGGGCATGACCGACTCGCTCAAGAGCGGGTCGCGGCGCATGGGCCATTCGGTCCAGCGCTTCGGCGTTTCCGTGCAGCAGCGTCTGGCCAAGCGGCGTGAAGCGAAGCGGAAGGAAAAGGCACGCCGTGAGCAGGCGCGTGCCGAGAAGGCCGCCCGGGATGCCCAGCGCCGCCGTGAGGCCGAGGCCGAGAAGGCCGCCAGGGATGCCGAGCGCCGCCGCCTCGAGGCCCAGGTCATCGAGATGGCCGACGACGACGATCCGCTGTTCGCTCCGCCACGCACGCGGCAACCGGTGGCGGATCGGGATGATCCCGCCTACGACGAGCCGATGCCGTCCGCTGCCGAGCACGCCTCTGCCGCCGAGCCGGACGTCGCGATGTACGATGACGACCTGATTGACGACGACGTAGTGCGGGCCCACCCGACACTGGCCAAGGCGCTGCGGCACGACGTCAATGCCGAGCGCGCCCGGGAGACCCTCAGCCATTCCGACGAGGTCATCGTCATCAGCGTGCTTTCCCGTGACGAGCAGGGCTTCTCCGGCGAGGCGCTGCTGGATCTGATGCTGGCCTGCGGCCTGCGCTACAGCAGCGAGATGGGTATCTTCCATCGCTTCGAGACCGAGGACCCGGAGAGCGAACTGCAATTCTCCATGGTCAACGTGATCAAGCCAGGGACCTTCCCCATCGAGGCCATGGACGAGTTCCGCACGCCTGGCGTCACCCTGCTGATGCCACTGCCCGGCGCGCTGGATACGGCGGCAGCCTTCGAAGCGATGGTGGAAACCGCCATGGTGATCGTGCGCAACCTGGGTGGCGAGCTGAAGGACGAGAATCACAGCGTGATGACCGCCCAGACCGTGGAGTTCGCCCGCCAGCGCGTGCAGGAGTTCGAGCGCCGCAACCGCCTCAATCGCTACCAGGTGAACTGATTCCTGACCGAGTGCCATGCCGTACCTGACGACAACCCCGTGAGCGATCACGGGGTTGTCGTGTTCCGGGCGGCAAGAAATCCTCTTCGAGACACCGAGACGCATGAGCCAGCCCGAACAGAAGACCCTCGATGAAGTCGCCACGTTGCGCGCCGAACTCGACGACGCCAACTACCGCTACTACGTGCTCGACGAGCCGCGCATGACCGACGCCGACTACGACCGTCGGCTGCGTCGGCTCCAGGAAATCGAGGCTGAGTATCCCGACCTTGTGACACCCGACTCGCCGACCCAGCGGGTCGGGGCACCGCCCGATGCCGGCTTCCCCGAGGTCCAGCACGCGGTCCCGATGCTCTCCCTCGACAATGCCTTGAACGAGGATGAGATCACCGCCTTCGTCAAGCGCGTGGCCGACCGGCTGGAAATCGATGGCGAAACCATCGCCTTCTGCTGCGAGCCCAAGCTGGACGGCGCGGCGGTGTCCCTGGTCTACGAGCAGGGCGTGCTGGTCAGCGGTGCGACTCGCGGCGACGGCCGCACCGGCGAGGGCATTACCTCCAACCTGCGTACCCTGCGTTCGATACCGCTGAAGCTGCGTGGCAAGGCGCTGCCCGATCTGCTGGAAGTGCGTGGCGAGGTGATCATGAGCCACGAGGGCTTCGAGGCGCTCAACGCCAAGGCCCGTGAAGAGGACGGCAAGGTGTTCGCCAACCCGCGCAACGCCGCCGCGGGCAGCCTGCGCCAGCTCGACCCCAGGATAACGGCCTCGCGCCCGCTGGAGTTCAGCGCCTACCAGGCGGCCCGCTTCGAGCCCGACCCGGGTGATGCCACCCACAGCGAGCTGATGGCTCGGCTGGGCGACCTGGGGCTGCGCACCAGCGCCGCCCTTGAAGTGGTCACCGGCAGCCAGGGGCTGATCGACTACTGCCGCCGACTGGGCGAGCGGCGCGACCGGCTCGGCTACGATATCGACGGCGTGGTGATCAAGGTCGACGACCTGCGCCTGCAGCGCGAGCTGGGCTTCGTTGCCCGGGCGCCGCGCTGGGCCATCGCCTTCAAGTTCCCCGCCCAGGAGGAGACCACGACCCTCAACGACGTGGAGTTCCAGGTCGGCCGCACCGGGGCGATCACCCCGGTGGCCCGGCTCGAGCCGGTCACCGTGGCAGGGGTCACCGTCTCCAATGCCAGCCTGCACAACGCCGACGAGAT
The DNA here is from genome assembly GCF_021412585.1 of Halomonas alkalisoli. Taxonomy (GTDB): domain Bacteria; phylum Pseudomonadota; class Gammaproteobacteria; order Pseudomonadales; family Halomonadaceae; genus Halomonas; species Halomonas alkalisoli. The sequence continues at coordinate 201,665 of NZ_JAKCMI010000027.1, forward strand.
CGCCCGGCTCGGGGTGATGATCGGCGACACCGTCACGATTCGCCGTGCCGGCGACGTCATTCCCCAGGTGGTGCGGGTAGAAACCTCGCTGCGTCCGGCCGATGCCCGGGAAATCGTCTTCCCCGAACGCTGCCCGGTGTGCGACTCCGAGGTCGAGCGCCTCGAGGGCGAGGTGGTGGCCCGCTGTTCCGGGGGGCTCTACTGTGGCGCCCAGCGCAAGGAGGCGCTGAAGCACTTCGCCTCGCGGCGGGCGCTCGATATCGACGGGCTCGGCGAGAAGCTGATCGAGGCGCTGGTGGAGCGGGACTGGGTCAAGACCCCCGCCGACCTGTTCCGGCTCGACGCCGAGCGCCTGGCCTCACTGCCGCGCATGGCGCAGAAGTCCTCCGACAACCTGGTGGCGGCCCTGGACAAGGCCAAGCAGACGACGCTGGCCCGCTTTGTCTTCGCCCTGGGCATTCGCGAGGTGGGCGAGGCCACCGCCGCCAACCTGGCGCGCCACTTCGGCACCCTGGATGCCCTGATGGGGGCCGAGGTCGCCGACCTGGAAGCCGTCGAGGACGTGGGGCCGGTGGTCGCCGCCCACGTGCACACCTTCTTCCGGCAGCCCCACAATCGCGACACCATCGACGAACTGCGGGCCCTGGGCCTGGCCTGGAAAGAGGAGGAGATCGGCGAGCGCCCCCAGCCCCTGGCCGGCCAGACCTGGGTACTCACCGGCACCCTGGAGAGCATGACCCGCGACGAGGGCAAGGAGCGCCTCCAGGCGCTCGGCGCCAAGGTGGCCGGCAGCGTCTCGAAGAAGACCGCCGGCGTGGTGGCGGGCCCCGGCGCCGGCAGCAAGCTCGCCAAGGCGGAACAGATGGGGGTGCCGGTACTCGACGAGGAAGGCTTCCTGGAACGCCTCGAAGCCTGGGAGAGTGGCAGGGAGACAGAGCAATGAACGACGGCCGCTTCATCGAGGTGCCTTATCGCATGCTGCCGCCCGAGACCCTGGAGGCTCTGTTAGAGACCTTCGTCACCCGGCAGGGCTACGACACCACCGACACCGGCGAGGGCATGCGCGGCTGGGTCGGCGAGCTCAGGAAGCAGCTGGAGCGGGGCGACCTGCTGATCGCCCACGACTTGCAGACCGAAACCACCGAAGTGATGACCCTGGCCCAGTGGCGCGCCTTCGGCCGCGACCTGGCGGATGACGAAGAGGAGGGGTGATGCTTTGCGACCTTTGTTCAGTCTCGACCGGAGAGAAATGTAACGAAGATTTGATCTGAATCATTTGATTAATATTCTCAACACTCGTGATGATATTTCTGGTACTTCAGCCGAAATCTCTCAACTAGGGTAGTGGTTTGCTGGCTCCTGTCTCGAAGGATGGGTTTGCAATGCTGACCATGGCTCGATCGTTTCTCACCTCCCTGAGGACCCTCAAGGGGTTCGTGCTGATGGCCATCCTGTCGGCCTCGCTGGCGGTCTTCCTGGGGGTGACCCTGGTCGTCACGTTGCTTTACGAGGATATCCTGGCCCGTCAGGCCGAGCAGACCTCCGAGACCCTTGCTCGACAGAGCTTCAATGCCATGCTGCAGGTCATGCGCCAGGGCTGGAGTCGGGAGCAGATGGAAGCCTTCATCGAGGAGACCCGGAGTGCCCATGAGGGCTCCGGCTATCGCTTCGAATTCTATCGTGGCGACCGGGTCGCGGAGCGTTATGGCGAGGTCGAGCAGCCCGACATGGATATCGTCATTCTTTCTGCGCTGGCATCGGGCGGCGAGCGAGTGTGGCGGGAGGATGGCACGGTGCGGCGTATCATGCCGCTGATCGCCCGCTCCGACTGCCTGACCTGTCACCAGAACGCCGCCAGCGGCGACGTACTGGGCATCATCGACATCCAGCACGACATGGCCCCGATCAGTCGTGAGATGCGCCAGAACTACGTGGCGATGTTCATTGTCGCCTCCCTGTTGATCCTGCTGCTGGCGGTGGCTATCTCGACGCTCTTCGCCGGTCGCATCCGTGGCTCTCTGGATACCTTCCGCTCGCGCCTGGCGGCGGTCAACTCGGTGGAGGACTTCCGCCAGCTAGACATCAGTGATATCGATGTCCACTTCCACGAACTCAACAGTGCCTACCAGCACGTCAACGCCCTGGTTGGGCGGCTCAAGGACGTGGCCGTGGACAAGGACATCCTCGAGTTCGAGATTCGCCTACTCAGCAAGTTCATCATCACTTCTGAAGTAGTGCGCGACTGGCGCGAGTTCATCAAGGAGCTGCTGTCGGAGATCAATACCATCATGCCGGCCCACACCCTGGTGACGATATTCCAGGTGGAGGAGGAGGGCTACGAACTGGAGGTCTTCTGGTATCACGAAGTCGTGGCGGAAACCCGCGAGACCTTCGAACGGATTCTCACACAGCTGGTGGAAGCCAAGCCCCACGGCGTGGGGGCCACGGTGCTCAAAGTGATTCACCATACCGTTCACCCCTGTGGTGAAGGTGTTTCCTTGGCGGCGGAACTCACTGCCGAGGACATTCGGCTGCAGACCAAGTCGCTGTTACTGGAGGCACCCAAGATCGGTGGCATCGTGGGTATTGGCGTGCAGTCCGACCTGGCACAGGACCCGATCCGCCACATCGTCATCGACGGCATCCTGTCGACGCTGCTCAATCTGGTCGGCTCGGTCAAGGCGATCTACAAGTACACTCAGGATCTGGAGTTCTACGCCACCCGCGACCCGCTTACCCAGCTGCACAATCAGCGCATCTTCAAGGACATGCTGAGCTACGAGGTGGGCCGCTCAACCCGGCATCAGGACCGTTTCAGCCTGTTGATGCTCGATCTCGACAACTTCAAGCACGTCAACGACCGGCATGGCCATGCTTTCGGCGACCAGTTCTTGCGGGCCGTCGCCGACACGTTGATGGCATCGGTGCGTCCCGGTGACTTCCTGGCGCGCTACGGCGGCGACGAGTTCACCATCATCTTGCCCGAGACCGAGCAGCAGCAGGCGTATTCCGTGGGGCTACGGATCGCCGACAGCCTGACCAGCCAGGTACTGACCGCCCCCGATGGGTCAACAGTGAGGGCCACCACCTCGATCGGCATCGCTACCTATCCGAACCATGCAAGCAATCCCCATGACCTCTTCCTGATGGCCGACAACATGATGTACAAGGCCAAGCGTAAGGGGAAGAACTGCATCGCCCTGCCGGATAGCGAGGAGGTGGCGGCTGTCTTCCGCGAGGTGGGGGAGAAGAACCAGATGGTGCTCAGCGCACTGGAAGAGGAGCGCATCGTGCCCTACTTCCAGCCCATTGCCGACGTACGTACCGGCGAGGTGAACATCCACGAATTGCTGATGCGGATACAGGTCGGTGACAGTATCGTGCCGGCTGGCGAGTTCATCGATATCGCCGAAAGCATCGGCGTCATCCACAAGATGGATTATCTGCTGATCGAGAAGGCCTTCGCCCAGATCCATAAGCAGGGATACCAGGGCATGCTGTTCATCAATCTATCGCCCAAGTCACTGATCATCGGCGAGTTCATCGGCCATATCCACCAGTTGGCCATCGACTACGATATCTTGCCGGAGCGCATCGTCTTCGAGCTGACCGAGCGCGAGACCGTCAGCAACCTCAAGCTGCTGGAGAAGTTCGTACTCGACCTGAAACTCGAGGGCTTCAACTTCGCCATCGACGATTTCGGTTCGGGCTACTCCTCGTTCCGCTACCTCAAGCAGTTCCCCATCGATGTGATCAAGATCGAAGGGGAGTTCATTCGCAATATGCTCAGCGACGAGAAGTACATGGCCTTCGTCAAGAGTATCGTGACCCTGGCTCAGAGCCTGGGGGTCAGCACCATCGCCGAATTCATCGAAGACGAGGAGGTGCTGGCCGCCGTGGTGGAGCTGGGCATCGACTTCGGCCAGGGCTATCACCTGGGACGCCCGGCACCGCACTTCGCCAGCGTCAGCCGGCTCCGGGATATGACGCCGAACTGAGCCGTGGTCTCGTAGCCTGCAGCTCTGTCACGGCGCCAGCTTGCCCTGGATAAGGTCGCGGATGACGCGGCGACCCGGATGCAGGTGATCCACCAGCGGCCATTCCAGCGGCAGCGGCTCGTCGCAGATCCGCGAGGCGATCAGCTCGGCACACAGCGGCGCGCTGGCCAGGCCGCGGGAGCCGTGGGCGGCGCTGATCCACAGCCCCTGGTGGTGGCGCCCGGGAGTGTCCGGCACCCGAGTGGCATCCTTGGCCAGGGTGGCGTAGTCCTCGCGCCAGGCGGCGGCATCGGGCACCGGGCCGCAGTAGGGCGACTTGTCGGGGCTTGCCGCCCGCACGCCCACGCGGCCGGTGAGCCGCTCGGGCGACAGGTCGGCACCGGCCTCGCGTAGCGCCGCCACGAAGTGGGGCAGGCCCCGCTCCAGCTCCGCCAGGTTGGCGGCGTGGTCGGCCTCGCGCTCTGCCGGGTCGGTATCGCCGGGCCCGAAGGTGGCGCCGAAGTTGAGCACCCCATCCGCCGCCGGTGGCACATAGCCGCCGGCGCACACCACGCGGCCCAGCGCAGGGGCCCCTTCGGGCAGCGCCAGCTGGCTGACCTGGCCGCGTACCGGCTGCAGCGGCAGCGCCGATGACTGGTCGAACCTGGCAGCCTCGCTGGCGGTGGCGACCACCACCTGGTCGGCCTCGATGCGCTCGCCGCCGGCCAGGGTCAGCGTCCAGCCCGCCTCATCCCCCACCAGCTCCGTAACCTCGCCGCGGCGAAAGCCGATGCCGGGCGTCCTGGCCAGCTTCACACACAGTTCCAGCGGCTTGACCCAGGCGGCACCGGGGTAGTCCAGCGCAGGTGTGTCGATCCTGATGCCTGCGGCGGTGCTGGCCGCCTCGGCATCGAGCCCGCGCACCACGCTCTCCGGCAAGGGGTGGTTGTCCAGGAAGCGTGCCTGGCGCGCCTGCTCCTTCTCGCTCAGGGCCAGCTGCAGCACGCCACTGGGCTGCCACAGCGCCTGCTGCGGGTCGAGATTGGCCAGCCAGCGCCGGCTGTGGAGCAGGCCGGCCAGGTAAGTACGACTCTGCAGGTTGGTCTCCACGGCGAGCTTGACGTAGAGCGCCCCCTGCAGGTGAGTGGTGCCCAGCTCGGCCCGGTCGAAGCGGTCGATCAGCGTGACCGCGATGCCACGCCGAGCCAGGGCGGCGGCGGTACTGGCGCCGGCGATACCGGCACCGATCACCGCCACGTGGCGCGTCGGGCGTGGCGGCGGGGGAGTGAACCAGGGGGCAGGCTCCCGGCGGGTGTCGACGGGCGGCGAGGCGATCTCGCCGGCCAGCATTTCCCGCTTGCGCCCGATGCCCGGCACCTTGCGCCAGGCGAAGCCGACCTCGGCCAGCCCGCGCTTGACGACACCGGCACAGGTGAAGGTGGCGAAGGTCGCCCCGGGCCGGGAGCGTGCCGCCATGGCGGCGAACAGCTCGGGGCGCCACATCTCGGGGTTCTTCGACGGGGCGAAGCCGTCCAGGAACCAGGCGTCTATCCGGCCCTCGAGAAGCGCCAGGCGCTCGGCAGCGTCACCGAAGTGCAGGTCCAGCGTGACCCGCTCGTCGAGCCATAGCCGATGTACACCGGCCACCGGCTCGGGCCATTGGCGAATCAAGCGCTCGGTGCGTCCGGCCAGGTCCGGCCAGGCGGCCAGCGCCCGTCCCAGTTCGTCACGGCTCAGCGGGTAGCGCTCGGTGGACACCAGGTGCAGCCGTGCTTCGGCCGGGGCGTGGGCATCGAAGCAGGCCCAGGCGCAGAGCATGTTGAGTCCGGTACCGAAGCCCGTCTCGCCGATGACGAAGGGCCTGCCGGCGGGCCAGCCGGCGAAGCGGCGGGGCAGGTCGTTGCCGGCGAGGAAGACGTGCTCGGTTTCCGCACGGCCGTCGTGGCGGGAAAAATAGACGTCGCCAAACCGGGTCGACAGCGGGCCGGCTTCGCCGTCCTCGTTGGTCGCCCAGTCGAGGTGGGCGGTCTCGAGACCGGCAAGAGGGGGAAGGGTAGACACGGCATCTCCTGACAGAAACAAGCGGGCAGCGCGCCAGGCCTGGCCCGCGCTGCTCAATATGTGATCGATTTCATTTCAGCGGGCTGCCATGGGGGATAGCGGCAGGCATCCGCGGCGTTTCAACAGTGTTATCCACAGGAGCTGTGGGTAATGCGCTGTGGGTAAGCGCTGTGGATAGCACCGCCTCTGTACGTCAGGAGACGCTCATGTCGTTATTGGATGCGGGTCAGGGCAGCACTTTCTTGAACGGCTTGACGGTCACCTTGGCGTAGACGCCGGCGATCATGTAGGGGTCGGCGTCGGCCCAGGCCTTGGCCGTCTCGAGGCTGTCGAATTCGGCCACCACCAGGCTGCCGGTAAAACCGGCTTCGCCGGGGTCTTCGGCGTCTACGGCAGGGTGGGGGCCGACCAGCACCAGGCGACCTTCGTCCCGCAGCTTCTCCAGGCGTGCCAGGTGATCCGGGCGGGCGGCCAGCCGGCGTTCCAGGCTGTTCTTGACGTCTTCACTGATGATTGCGTAGAGCATCGCCGTGTTTCCTCGGTCATGCGCGGCGTGAGCCGCAGGTCTCCAACGGGGTGCTGACGTTGACCGGCTATCGTCGGGCGCGCACCATGGGGACCATTATTCTGACAAAGTCGCCCCTCTGCGTCATGCCCATGCTTCCATTACCTGCCAGTTTCTCGGGCGACCCCACGCCACTCGGGGTCGACCTTCATATGCATTCCACCGCATCCGATGGCGCCCTGGCGCCCGCCGACGTGGTCGCCCTGTGCGCCGAGCGCGGCGTTCGGCTGATGGCGCTCACCGATCATGACAGCATGGCCGGCATCGCCGAGGCCCAGGCGACGGCCGGCCGGCTGGCCGTTCGCCTGCTGCCGGGCACCGAACTCTCGACCCTATGGTCCGGCATCGGCATTCATGTGGTGGGCCTGCTGCCTCGGGGCGCCAGCGGTGCCCTGGCCGAGGGGCTGTTGGCACAGGCCGAAGCCCGGGAGAGCCGGGCCGTGGTGATCGGTCAGCGGCTCGAGAAGATCGGCCTGCCCAACGCCCTGGCCCGCGCCCGGGAGCTGGCCGGGCCGCACCGGCCGCTGGGGCGGCCCGATTTCGCTCGCGCACTGGTGGCGGCGGGCGTGGTGCCGGACATGGCGACCGCCTTCAAGAAACACCTGGGCAGTGGCAAGGCCGGCGACGTCAAGGCGCACTGGCCCGCCCTGGCCGAGGTCGTGGGCTGGATTCTCGAATCCGGCGGTGTCGCGGTGCTGGCGCATCCGCTGCGCCACGGGCTGACCCGCCGCAAGCGGGGGCTGTTGCTGGACGCCTTCGCCGAGGCCGGCGGCCAGGCGGCGGAGCTGGTCAGCGGCTTCCAGAACGCCGACGTGACCCGCGACCTGGCCCGGCAGCTCGCCGACCGTGGGCTCTTCGCCTCGGTGGGCAGCGACTTCCACTTCCCCGGCGGCCACCTGGCGCCGGGCAGCATGAGCCCGGTACCGCGTACCGCGGTGGCGCCGGTATGGACCCACCCCCGGATCGCGGCCTTCATCGAGGCTTCCCTTGGCGACGACGTCCCGCCCGGCGGCAGCATTGCCGCGCCGTGAAGTCGTGTCGTGAAGTCGCGCAGGGCCCGGTCGCAGGATAAACTGGCGGTTTGAACGATCGGGGGAAGCCCGCATTGAACGCAGACCAACAGGGAGTGACCATGAGCCAGTATTTCCAGCTGCACCCGGAGAACCCCCAGAAGCGTCTGATCGACCAGGCCATTCAGATCATTCGCGATGGCGGTGTCGTGGCCTATCCCACCGACTCCGGCTACGCCCTGGGCTGCCACCTGGGCGACAAGAAGGCCGTCGAGCGGATCAAGCGACTGCGTTCGCTGGACGACAAGCACAACTTCACCCTGGTGTGCTCCGACCTTTCCGAGATTGGTACCTACGCCAAGGTGGATAACGCCGTCTTCCGCCTGCTCAAGGCGCACACGCCCGGGGCCTATACCTTCATTCTCAACGCCACCAACGAAGTGCCGCGACTGCTGCTGCATCCCAAGCGGCGCTCCATCGGCGTACGTGTGCCGGACCATCGCATCACCCATGCGCTGCTCGACGCCCTGGGCGAGCCGCTGATGAGCGTGACCTTGATCCCGGTAGGCGAGGCGCTGCCGATGACCGATCCCGAAGAGATCCGGGACCGCTTCGGTAATCAGCTCGACCTGATCATCGATGGCGGCGCCTGCCAGCTGGAGGCCACCAGCGTCGTCGACCTGCGCGAGCTGCCGCCGACCATCGTGCGCGAGGGCCGTGGCGACCTGGAGCCGTTCAGGGTGTGACGGGCGGCGGAATCAGGTTCGCCGCTCGCCATCCGTCTCTGGCGCATTGGGGTCCTGCGTTTCTTCATCCAGCCAGGTGCCGCATTTCAGGCAATACCGGGCGCGTTTCTCGTGGCGGTCGTAGCCGCAGCCGGGGCAGGCCTGCTCGGAGTAGCGGTCCTCGCGTAACGAGCGGATCACCTGGGCCGAGAACACCCCGGTGGGTACGGCGATGATTGAATAGCCGGTGAGCATCAGTATGACCGTGATGGCCTGGCCTAGCGGCGTGGCAGGCACGATATCGCCGTAGCCCACCGTGGTCAGGCTGACGATGGCCCAGTAGATGGCGGTAGGAATGCTGGTGAACCCCGCCTCGGCGGACTCGATCACATACATCACCGAGGCGAAGATGGTGACCAGCATGAAGATGCTGAACAGGAACAGGAAGATCGGACGCGTGCTGCGCTTCAGGGCATCCAGCAGCAGCTGCGCTTCACCGACGAACTGCATCAGCCTCAGCACGCGAAAGATGCGCAATATCCGCAGCAGGCGCACCACCACCAGGGTCTGGGTGCCGGGGACCAGCAGCAGCAGCCAGGTGGGCAGCACGGCGATGACGTCGACGACACCATAGAAGCTCCTCAGGTAGCGCAGCGGTTTGTCGAGAATATAGATGCGTATGAGGAGTTCGACGGTGAAGGCGATGGTGAAGCCCCACTCCAGCCAGTAGAAGAGGTCGCCATAGGCGGCGTGCCAGCCCTCCACGCTATCCAGCATCACGACCAGTACGCTGGCCAGGATCACTGCCATCAGGGCGATATCGAAGCCCTTGGCCAGCGGGGTGTCCGACTCGAAGATGATCTGGAACAGGCGGGTGCGCAGGCCGCCGCCGGCGGGCTGGAGAGGTTCGTTCACGGTGAGGCTCCTTCGGTGCTATCGAGTCGACGAGCAAGGCGCAGGGCGGCCTGGCCGAAGGCAGGGGTCAGCCAGCCGGGGCCGGCCAGGGCCGCGGCGAGTTCGGCGGCGTCGCCCTTGGCGGTGTCATCGGCGGCCAGCCGCTGCATGGCCTCGGCGGCTATCGGGCGCCAGGCGTCATCCCGGGTGTCGGCCAGGGCGTCCAGCGCCATGATGGCACGGTGCAGGCAGCCGGTGGGTGTGTCGCCCTCGGGTAGCGTCCATTGACCACTCAGCAGGGCGCCGCCACGGGCGGCCTTGCTGGCATCGGCGGGGCGCAGCGGGATCGTCTCGGCCAAGGCCAGCGCCAGGTCCCATAGTGCCGCGGGGTCGCCCGTCTTGAGCTCCAGTTCCAGCTCGCGGATCGGCACGACACGGCCGGCAGCGCGAATCTCGCCCTGGTCGAGTGCCACCTCGATGGTGGCCCCGGCGTGGTCGAGCAGCCAGAGCCGGCGCTCGAAGTCCGTGGTGAAGCGCGCCTCCAGTCGCTCGAGCACGTCGGTGCCGAGCTCGGCCATGGGCGGCAGGGCGGCGAGTCCTTGCCGGTCCAGCGCTCCCTCATTCAGCGCGCCCCCTGCCACCGGCCACTCCCATTCGCCGCGCCGGCTCAGGCCGCCGCCGACTTCGCCGCTTGTCTTCAGGGTCTGTACCCAGGCGTCGTCGCATCGGCGCAGCCGCAGGGCCATCCTGGCGGCTTCGAGCTCACCCCGGGGCGTGTCGAAGTAGGTATTGGCGAGCCGCTGCGTCGCTTCCGGCTGGCCTTGCAGCAGCGGGTGGCGGCAGAGTCGTTCGGGACCGTCCCGGCCCAGTGCCAGCTTCATTTCGACCTCTTGGCTCATGTCGCACACTCCTTGTTCACGCCGTCGTCGGGTGGCTGGTGTAATTTTTTCATGACGTAACAGCTTGCCAGTCTTTATACTGGCGCCGCCATTTCACAAGCGCATGATACGCCATGGTAAAGCCCAATCCGTTTTCCGCGATGTTCGGCCGCTCGCCGTTCCAGCCGCTGCTGGCCCACATCGTCAAGGCCAGCGAGTGTGCCGAGCAGCTGCTTCCCTTCTTCGAAGCCAGCCTGAATGGAGACTGGGAGGAGGCCGCCCGGATCCGCGAGGAAGTCACCCGGCTCGAGCACGAGGCTGACACCCTCAAGACCGAGCTGCGCCTCAACCTGCCCAACACGCTATTCCTGCCCGTCTCGCGAAGCGATCTGCTCGACCTGATCACCGTCCAGGACAAGATCGCCAACAAGGTGCGCGATATCACCGGCATCATGCTGGGTCGCAAGATGCAGGTGCCCGCCGAGCTGGCCCAGCCCATGCGCGACTACATGCGCACCGCCGTGGCCTGTGTCGCCCAGGCCCGGCAGGCCCTGGAAGAGCTGGAGGACCTGCTGGAATCCGGTTTCGGCCGCCACGTCACCGACGTGATGCAGAACCTGATCCGTGAGCTGCACATCCTCGAACAGCAGGCCGACACCCAGCAGGTGGCCATTCGCCGCAGACTCTTCGAGCTCGAAGACCGACTCAAGCCGGTGGACGTGGTCTTTCTGTACAAGATCATCGACTGGGTAGGTGAACTCTCCGATCGTGCCGAGCGCGTCGGCAGCCGCCTGCAGATACTCACTGCTCGATAGGGCATCGTCCTGTCCGGCAATCCCGGGCTGATGTCTCCTCTCTGACAGCCACATAGGAACCACCCCCTATGTCGATCATTGCGCAGCACGGTGAAATCTTCATCATCCTTGCCTGCCTCTTCGGTTTCTTCATGGCCTGGGGCGTCGGCGCCAACGATGTCGCCAATGCCATGGGCACCTCGGTGGGGTCCAAGGCGATCACCATCAAGCAGGCGATCATCATCGCCGTGATCTTCGAATTCCTCGGTGCCTGGCTGGCCGGTGGCGAGGTAACCGCGACCATTCGCGGCGGTATCATCGACCCGGACCTGCTGCAGGCCAACCCCCAGCTGCTGGTCTATGGCATGCTCTCGGCGCTGCTGGCGGCGGCCATCTGGCTGCTGATCGCCTCGGCCAAGGGCTGGCCGGTCTCCACCACCCACTCCATCGTCGGCGCCATCGTCGGCTTCGGCGCGGTGGGGCTGGGCATGGAGGCGGTGGCCTGGAACCGGGTCGGCACCATCGCCTCGAGCTGGGTCATCTCGCCACTGCTGGCGGGAACCATCGCCTTCGTGCTGTTCAAGTCGGTGCAGTACCTGATCTTCGAGGCCCGCGACCCCTTCGTCGCCGCCAAGCGCACCGTGCCGTTCTATATCTTCCTGGTCGGCTTCATCGTCTCCATGGTGACCCTGACCAAGGGCCTGACTCATGTGGGCCTCAACTTCACCTTCGGCCAGAGCCTGCTGTTATCGGTGCTGCTGGGGGTCGGGGTCATGGGCATTGGCATCGTTCTGGAGAACCGGGTCAAGGGCGAGCGTCGCGCCGACGATCAATTCGGCTATGACAACGTCGAGCGGGTCTTCGGTGTGCTGATGATCTTCACCGCCTGTGCCATGGCCTTCGCCCACGGTTCCAACGACGTAGCCAACGCCGTGGGGCCGCTGGCCGCGGTAATCAGCGTGGTGCGCAGCGACGGCGTCATCGATGCGTCGGCGCTGGTGCCCTGGTGGGTGCTGGTGCTGGGTGGCGGCGGTATCGTGGCGGGCCTGGTCACCTATGGCCACAAGGTCATCGCCACCGTGGGCACCGGTATCACCGAGCTGACGCCCAGCCGAGGCTTTGCCGCCACCCTGGCGGCCGCCACCACCGTGGTGCTGGCTTCGGGCACCGGGCTGCCGATCTCCACCACCCACACCCTGGTGGGGGCGGTGCTCGGGGTGGGCCTGGCCCGCGGCATGGCGGCCCTCAACATGCGGGTGATCGGCACCATCGTCATGTCCTGGCTGATCACGCTGCCGGCCGGCGCCGGCCTCGCCATCATGTTCTTCTTCCTGTTCAAGGCGGTCTTCGGCGGCTGATGCCCGCTGAGTGACTCGGCGAGACGGTGGCAGGCTAGGCTGCCGCCGTTTTCGCGGCTCTGATATAGTCGAAGATGATTGCACCCTCCCTTCCACCTGCTGCCGGAGAGCGGCCTTGGATACTCGTTTCCCCTTCGTCGACTGGTTCCGTAACTCATCGCCCTATATCAATGCACACCGAGGGCGAACCTTCGTGATTCTGATCGAGGGCGAAGCCATGGCGCGCGGGCGAGGCGAGCAGTTGATCCAGGACCTGGCGCTGCTGCATACGCTGGGCGTGCGCCTGGTCGTGGTGTTCGGCATCCGGCCCCAGGTACAGCTGGCCCTGGACGAGGCCGGCATCGAACCGCTGCGCCACGATGGCCGCTGGGTGGCGGATGCCGCCATCATGCAATGCGTCCAGCGTGTCGCCGCCGAGCAGCGGCTGTGGCTGGAGGCGCGGCTCTCCCTGGGGTTGCCCAATACACCGCTGCACGGCGTCGAGCTGACGGCGGTTTCCGGCAACCTGGTGATGGCCAAGCCGCTGGGTGTGCGCGAAGGCATCGACTTCGACCACAGCGGCGAGGTGCGCCGGGTGCGTACCTCCGCCGTCCAGGGCCTGCTTGATCGCGGCTCCCTGGTGCTGTTGCCGCCGCTGGGCTTCTCCAGCACCGGCGAGGTCTTCGACCTGGATGCCTCCGAAGTGGCGCAGCATGCTGCCATGGCGCTGGGCGCCGACAAGCTGATCCTGCTGGGCGAGGCCGACGGCCTCTACGACGAGAGCGGCGCGCTGCAGCGACAGCTCACCCCCGGCGAGGCGGAGCCCTTGCTGGCGCAGTCCGTGCCTGGCAGCGAAGCGGCACGCCACCTGGCGGCGGCCTGCGCTGCCGCTCGCCACGGCGTGGCACGTACCCACCTGTTGTCATGGCACAACCATGACGCCCTATTGGGTGAGCTCTTCACCCGAGACGGCGTGGGTACCATGATCACCCAGCACCGCTACGAGCAACTGCGTCCCGCGGAGCTGGGTGACATCGGTGGCCTGCTGGAGCTGCTCGAACCGCTGGAGCACCACGGCATGCTGGTGCCACGCTCCCGCGAGCGCCTGGAGCACGAGATCGACGACTACCTGGTAATCGAGCGCGACGGCATGATCATCGGCTGTGCCGCGCTGCACTGCTTCGGCGAGGCCGAGATGGGCGAACTGGCCTGTGTGGCGATCCATGTGGACTACCGTGGCGGTGCCCGCGGCACGCTCCTGCTCGCCGGCGTGGAGCGTCGTGCGCGTCGGCTCGGGCTCACGTCGCTGTTCGTGCTCACTACCCATACCGCCCACTGGTTCGTCGATCACGGTTTCCGCCCCTCCGATATCGAGGCGCTGCCACCGCTGAAGCGCGACACCTACAACCACGCCCGCAAGTCGAAGATTCTCGTCAAATCCCTCGCCTGAACGTCACCATCGCCGCACCGGCAAGCCCCGCCGGCTGCGGCGCTGTCGCCACTGGGCTACGCTGGCCGAAAAACTGTCTCTAAAAAGCTACGCCGTAACCGTATGATTATCATGGCTATTTACATTGCGGTGATTTCGGTGTCGCTGATTGGTGACAGAAAGGGGGGTGCTAACCTCCATTTCCGACGGTTATCTTGGCCCGCTGCGCTCACGCTTCTTATTTCACCGTCTCAAATTATTGATTTTATAGGTTTTGCAGGATTCCTGGCACGGCTCTAGCAATGTGCAGGGTGAGCAACGGAAGTGGTTCAAACGGCTCGAACCACTTTTGATCATCGGGAAGCTCGGGTACCACCCCCCATGCCCTGTGCACCCGGGCCAAACGATGATCAGCGTCTGCTCCGCGATGTGTAACTTAGGTTGCGATGAGACGGGTACCGCCAGTAAGGCACGGAATGGTACCAGAAGGGCAAGGAAGCCCCGGCAAGGATGCCTCATCCCCCTCGGGGGATCGAACAGCACGGCATCGCTGGCGATACGATTCGCGGCGGTGGCGACATGGAAAACGAAGCCGGGCGGTTCGCCGCCCACCCGTACCGGACGCTCCTGGTGGCCAAGGGTCGGTACGGTGCTTCGGAGCCCTCGGGCTCATGGAAAGTATGGACATGGCTCGACCAGGCGATCGATGCCCATATTTTTCAATCCCTTCAGTTCCCTGCGTACTTGGGCCGGCCATGCCGGCCTCTTTTTTTTCATACCCTTGTGATACCAAGGGGGAGACGCACCGAGGACTGGCCAGGCGCGGTTAGAGCGTGGAATCTGTTATCCTGCAGGCATGAACCAATGTTGGTCCCCTCTCTACTGAATAGAACACTGGTCATGACCAAACGGGTCTCGCGCCGTTGGCGCCCGCGCTCCCTGCCGCAGCTGGTGCTGCTGGCATTTTTAGTAGTGATGTTGCCGCTGGGTGTAGTGATGTTCCAGGCTGGGCAGGCGCTCTCGGAGCTGTCACGCCTGGCCGATGTCAGTGCCCGTCAGGCCATCGAGGAAACACGCCGTGCGCGCCAGCTCAGCAGCCTTGCCCTGGAGATGGAGCGTAGTGCGCGTCAGTACGCTGTGGTGGAGCAGGAGAGCCTGCTCGATATCTATGCCGAGCGTCACGCCGAGTTCGATGAGCTGCTCGCCCAGCAGCGTCGCCTGCTGCCCGGCAACAGCGACGTCCAGGCACTGGAAGAGCAGCTGCTGCTGCTTTCGCAACTGCCGGAGCTGGAGCCCGAGGCGCTGGATGTCTGGCTGTCCCTGTTCGGGCCTTTCGCCCAGCACACCGATGCCATGCGTCAGGCAACCAATCAGCATATCGACGATCGCATCGAGATGATCCGGGCTCAGGCCGTGGCCGTTCAGTCCCGGCTGTGGCTACAGACCGGTGCGCTGGTGTCGGCCAGCCTGACGCTGATGCTGCTGTTCAGCTGGCTGATCATCCGCCCGGTGCGCCAGCTCGAGCGACGCATCCTGGGCATCGGCAGCGGTGTCGACGGCGCCGAGGCCGAGGATATCCAGGGCCCGGCGGAACTGGTCCAACTGGGCGACCGGCTCGACTGGCTGTCGACCCGGCTGAACGACCTGGAGGCCCAGAAGCAGCAGTTCCTGCGTCATATGTCCCACGAACTCAAGACCCCCCTGGCCAGCGTGCGCGAAGGCTCCGCCCTGCTCACCGACGGGGTGGCCGGCGAGCTCAGCCCGCGACAGCGCGAGATCCTCTCGCTGATCGACAGCAGTGGCCGCGAGCTGCAGCGACTGATCGAGCAACTGCTCGATTACAACCTGCTGCAGCACAACCAGCGAGTTGCCCTGGCGCAAGTTGACGTGGCGACACTGGTGATGACCACCCTCACCAAGCACCGCCTGGCGCTGGAGCAGAAGCGCATGCGGGTGACGGCCTTCGACGGACCGCTGGAGTGGGTGATCGATCCCACTGCCGTGGGACGCATTCTCGACAACCTGGTGTCGAACGCCATCGCCTATGGCCACGACGGTGGCGATCTTCTGATTCGCGCCCATGCCGGCCATGAGCGGCTGGTACTGGATGTGGCCAACAGCGGTGAGCCCATCGCCGAGGTGGATCAGCCCAGGCTATTCGAGCCCTTCTACCAGGGGCGTTCCCGACGCAAGGGACCGCTCAAGGGGTCCGGCATCGGACTCTCGGTGGCAGCGGATTGTGCCCGTCTGCACAATGGCCGTCTCCAGCTGGTTGAGGATCGGGAACTGGAGGTGTGCTTTCGGTTGACGCTGCCGCGCCAGTCGGTGCCTCTCTCCAGCAGCGATAATAATAGGAAGCCCCTGGAAGCGGGCATGGACGCAAGGAGCGACTGACCATGAAGACCAGATTTCTATTTACTTGTGCCGCTGCCCTATGGCTTGCGGGTTGCGAGTTTCTGCCCGAGCAGGGGCGCACCGAAGCCAACGAGGAAGAGATGGTGGCGGTGGCCACGGACTGCCCTGGTGCCGTGCCGACCTTCGAGGAGGATGCCTGCCTGCTGCCCGAATGGATCGCCCTGGGGCTGGCGTCCCAGCGCGGAGACGGCGACTGGCGCAGCGCCAAGCTGACCGAAGTGGAGCAGGCCCTGATAGACAGTGAGGACGCGCGCCACCTGGCCCGTGCCATCACGCTTTCCTGGGGCAGTGAGCGCCAGTGGTCCCAGGCCGCCGAACTTTTCGAAACCCACCTGAGGGCGGCGCCGGAGACGTTGCAGCCGCTGCTGCGCTATTGGCGCAACGAACTGGAGGGGCGGCGCGCCATGGCGGGCCAGCTGTCTCGCTCCCAGAGCGCGCTCGCCGCCCAGCGCGAAGAGAACGAACAACTTGCCGAGAAGCTCGAGGCCCTGACGGCCATCGAGCAGAATATCAACCTGAGGCAGCAGTCGCCCTGAGCGACCTGGAGATAGGACGTGATGGATGTGGCCCAAAACCGAAGCATTGAGACTCGCAAGGCCGCGGCGCGCATGGCTGGCAGCAAGGTGACCGGCGCCCACATTCTGCTGGTCGATGACGACATCAGCCTGCTGCGTTTGCTGGGGATGCGCCTGGAGAGCCGCGGCTTTCGCGTGACCACGGCAGAGAGCGGCCAGGAAGCGCTGCGCTGCCTGGATGCCGAGCGCCCCGAGCTGGTGCTTTCCGACCTGCGCATGGACGAGATGGATGGCATGGCCCTGTTCCAGGCCATTCAACGCCAGGTGCCGGGACTGCCCGTCATCATCCTGACCGCTCACGGATCGATTCCCGATGCCGTCAATGCCACTCAGCAGGGGGTGTTCAGCTTTCTCACCAAGCCGGTGGATCGCGACGAGCTGTTCAGCGCCATCGACGAGGCCCTGGCTCAGGGCGCTCCCGGGGGGAGCGGAGAGGGCGACGACGCCTGGCGCGCCAGTATCATCACCCGTAGCCCGGAAATGGAGCGGGTGCTGGAGCAGGCGCGCATGGTGGCCGCGTCCGATGTCAGCGTGCTGGTCACCGGCCCCTCCGGCTCGGGCAAGGAGCTGTTGGCGCGGGCCATTCACGACGCCAGTCCCCGTGCCAGCAAACCCTTCGTGGCGATCAACTGCGGGGCGCTGCCGGAACAGCTGCTGGAAAGCGAACTCTTCGGCCATGCCAAGGGGGCCTTCACCGGTGCGGTCAGCGACCACAAGGGCCTGTTCCAGGCCGCCGAAGGCGGTACGCTGTTCCTCGACGAGATCGGTGACATGCCGCTGCCGCTGCAGGTCAAGCTGCTGCGTGCCCTGCAGGAACGCCAGATCCGGCCGCTGGGCTCCACCACCTCGCACCCGGTGAACGTGCGCATCCTCTCGGCCACCCATCGCGACCTCAGCCAGGCCATGCATCAGGGTGAGTTCCGCGAAGACTTCTTCTACCGCCTCAACGTGGTGAACCTGCGCCTGCCGCCGCTCAAGGAGCGTGCCGAGGACGTTCCGCTGTTGGCGCGCCACCTGGTGGCGCAGGCAGCGGCCCGGCACAAGCCGTTCGTCAAGGGGTTCTCGCCGGAGGCGCTCAATCTGCTGGCGACCTGCGCCTGGCCGGGCAACGTACGCCAGCTGGTCAACGTGGTGGAGCAGTGCGTGGCGCTGACCCGCTCGCCGATGATCCCCGAGGCCCTGGTGTCCCAGGCGCTGGCGGCGGAGGAGAGCGCGCTGCCCACCTTCAACGATGCCCGGGCCACCTTCGAGCGCAGCTACCTGGTCAAGGTGCTCAAGATCACCGAGGGCAACGTGACCCAGGCGGCACGCATCGCCGGTCGCAACCGCACCGACTTCTACAAGCTGCTCTCCCGCCACGAGCTGGAGCCGAGTACCTTCAAGCCCGTCTCCTAGGAGTGGGCTCCTGGTTGGATCGGACTACTGGCTGAAAAGGGCTATTCCAGGCGCTTTTTGACTTCCAGGCGCAACCTGCCCTCACCCAGGCGAGCGGTCAGCGCCTGGCCGGGCTGGGTGTCCATCGCCCGGTGGATCACCTGCCCCCGATCGTCTTCCAGTATGGCGTATCCCCTTCCCAGCACCGCCAGCGGGCTGACCGCCTGCAGCTGCCGCACCAGGCCGCTGAGGCGCTCGCGTTGGCGTGCCTGGGCATGCTGCATGGCCTGTTCGAGCCGGGCCCGGGCGGCGGCGAGTCGTATGCCGGCCTGCTCCACGTCCCGCCGCGGTGGGCGCGCCGCCAGCCGGCGCTGCAGATGGGCAAGGCGGCGCCGCTCGTCGGCCAGGCGACGCTGCATGGCCCTGGCCAGCCGGGCATCGATCTCCCCCAGGGTTAGGCGCTGGCGATTCAGCACCTCACCGGGGTGGCGTAGCCGCGCCCGCAGGTGGTCCAGCCGCTGGGCCTCGCGGTTCAGGCGGGCCTGGGTAACGCGCTGCAGCTGGCGCTCCAGGCTCACCAGGCGGCGCAGCAGGTCGTGGCGGTCCGGAACCAGCTGCTCCGCGGCGGCGGAAGGGGTCGGTGCCCGCACATCGGCGGCCAGGTCGGAGAGGGTGGTGTCCACCTCGTGGCCCACCGCCGACATCACCGGCAGCCGGGAATGGAAGATCGCCCGCGCCAGGTGCTCGTCGTTGAAGGCCCAGAGGTCCTCCAGGCTGCCACCGCCGCGGGTGATCAGGATCACGTCGCGGGCCGGGTCCAGCGCCTGCTGCCGGTTGAGCAGGCCGAGCGCGGCGACCAGGGCCGGGGCGGCCTCGCGGCCCTGGACCGGCACCGCGATCAGGGTGACCCGGGCCAGCGGCCAGCGCGCCGCCAGCACCGCCATGACATCGCGAATGGCCGCGCCGGTAGGGGAGGTGAGTACCAGCAGGTGACGAGGCGGATAGGGTAGCGGACGCGCATTGGCGAAGACCCCTTCGGCGGCCAGGCGCTGCTTGAGTCGCTCCAGTGCCGCCAGCAGGTCGCCTTCGCCCACCGCCTGCACCGCATCGGCGATCAGTTGATAGTCACCGCGGGGTTCGAACAGCGAGACCCGGCCGCGCACCTTCACCCGGTCGCCGTCGCGCATGGGGGTGGCCACGAAGCGGGCCCGGTTGCGGAACAGGGCGCCGCGCAGTTGGGCGGTGGCGTCCTTCAGGGTGAAGTAGACATGCCCCGAGGCGGGGCGGGAAACCCCCGACAGCTCGCCCTCCACCCAGACTTCGCCGATGCCCTGCTCCAGCAGTGACCGGGCGCGACGGTTCACGTCACTGACGGAGAGCGCGGGGGTATCGGGTGGCGGCATGGCGGCATATTCCTGACGAAGCCTGGGCTCTGGTAAACCCTGGCTGTGGTGAAACCTTGGCGCCACTCTAGCATGGCGACATGTCCGACAAGAAAAGCAGCCCCACAAGAAAAGGCGCCGAGCCCTGGGGCCCGGCGCCGTTCACCTCATGCGTTCATATCATGCATTGATATCATGAGAGGGGTAGAAGCCTACCCAAGACGATCAATCGAAATCGTCCTCGATATCCTCATCGGTATACTCGGCATCGTCATCGTCGCGCTTACGGTCACCGTCTTGCCTGTGCTCACCGTCCTGCCTGTGCTCACCGTCTTGCCTACGATCATCGTCGCGCATTCCTTCGCCATCGCCCACGGCACCGGTGCCGGCCGTGCCGGTGGTCCGCCAGGCGCTTTCGCGGTCGCCATGCGCTTGAGCGCGGCGGTCACGTTCGGTGTTGAACCAATCCTCGTTATACTCCGGGAAAGTCTCCAGCTGATCCTCGGTGGCGTTGACCAGGATGCGGTGGGTGACGTCATCCTGACCGAAAATACCGTCATCGTCGCGATGGGTTTCCATGCTGAAGTGCTCGATGCCCACGACGACATCGTCACCGCCCATGCCCCAGAGGCCACCGGCGCTGACGATCAGGGCGGCTACCTTGCCCTCTTCATCCAACAGGATGTTCTCGACGGTACCGACCTCCTCGTCGGTGTCATCGGCGTGATAGACATCGGCGCCGATGATGTCATTCGCAGAATAGAGCCCTTGAGGGGCGAAGGCGTCCTGTTCAGCACTGGCACCGAAAGTGAGACCACCGGCGATGGCTGCAACGGCAATTGTCAGAATATGTTTCTGCATTTTCAATCTCCTTAGACCTGTCCTTAGACTTAGGATCTTGGCTTGCTTTGATGGGCCTTAGGGCCGATGGGCCTTAGAGCCCCTTGGCCCAGTCATCGGCCTGGCGTTCGGCTTCCTCGCGCTCCAGGCCATACTTCTGTTGAATCTTGCCGACCAGCTGGTCCTTTTTGCCGCCGATCTGATCCAGCTCGTCGTCGGTGATTTCGCCCCAGCTGGAGCGGGCCTTGCCTTTCACCTCTTTCCACTTCCCTTCAACCTGGTCCCAGTTCATGTCTTCACTCCTATCCTTGAGTGGCTGTGGTAACGCACTTTCAAGCTAGTGCACATCCCGGTGGCTGTAAGTGATATCTAGGTATTCTTATGTTTCCAAGTGTGCGACCTCCGCCAGAGCGTCATCCCTCGCGGGTGCCCGACAGGGCCGGCACGCATTGCCCCACCCCGAGCAGGCCCGTTATAATGGTCGATTGACTTCGCTCCCCTCCCACCAGCGCACTGGGTGTTGCCGATTATGCTACGTATGGCACAAGAAGCTCTTACGTTCGATGACGTCTTGCTCGTACCCGGCTACTCGGAGGTCCTGCCCAAGGATGTCAGCCTCCGGACTCGCCTGACCCGCGATCTCTACCTCAACATTCCGCTCGTCTCCGCCGCCATGGATACCGTGACCGAAGCGCGCCTGGCCATCGCCATGGCCCAGGAAGGCGGCATCGGCATCATCCACAAGAACATGACCATCGCCCAGCAGGCGGCAGAGGTGCGCAAGGTCAAGAAGCACGAGAGCGTCATCGTCAAGGACCCGGTCACCGTGGGGCCCAAGGCCAAGCTGGAAGACCTGCTGGCCATGGCCCAGGAGCACGGCTTCTCCGGCTTCCCGGTGGTGGAGGGCGAGACCCTGGTGGGTATCGTCACCGAGCGCGACATGCGCTTCCAGCCCAACCACGGCGACAGCGTGGCCGACATCATGACCTCCCGCGAGCGCCTGGTGACCGTGCTGGAAGGCACCCCGCTGGAGCAGATCAAGGCCAAGATGCAGGAGCACCGCATCGAGAAGATGCTGGTGGTCAACGACAGCTTCCACCTGCGCGGCCTGGTCACCTTCCAGGACATCGAGAAGGCACGCACCTTCCCCAACGCCGCCAAGGATAGCGACGGCCGCCTGCTGGTCGGCGCCGCCGTGGGCACCGGCCCCGAGACCGTGGACCGTGTCACCGCCCTGGCCGAAGCCGGCGTCGATGCCATCATCGTCGACACCGCCCACGGCCACTCCCGCGGCGTGATCGACCGCGTGGCCTGGGTCAAGGAGCACTTCCCGCAGATCCAGGTCATCGGCGGCAACATCGCCACCGCCGATGCCGCCCGCGCCCTGGCCGAAGCCGGCGCCGACGGCGTCAAGGTCGGCATCGGCCCCGGCTCCATCTGCACCACCCGTATCGTTGCCGGCGTCGGCGTGCCGCAGATCACCGCGGTCTCCAACGTGGCCGAAGCGCTCAAGCCCTACGACATCCCGCTGATCGCCGACGGCGGCGTGCGCTTCTCCGGCGACTTGGCCAAGGCCATTGCCGCCGGTGCCAGCTCGGTGATGGTCGGCGGCCTGCTGGCCGGTACCGAGGAAGCCCCGGGCGAGGTCGAGCTGTTCCAGGGCCGTACCTACAAGGCCTACCGCGGCATGGGCTCCATGGGCGCCATGTCCCAGAGCCAGGGCTCCTCCGACCGCTACTTCCAGGACAAGTCCGAGGGCGCCGAGAAGTTGGTGCCGGAAGGCATCGAAGGCCGCGTGCCCTATAAAGGTGTGATGAGCGCCATCGTCCACCAGCTGATGGGCGGCCTGCGCGCCTCCATGGGCTACACCGGCTGCACCGACATCCTGCAGATGCGCACCAAGCCGGAATTCGTGCAGATCACCGGTGCCGGCTTCGCCGAATCCCATGTGCATGATGTGCAGATCACGAAAGAAGCGCCGAACTACCGGGCCAGCTGAGCCCATAGCAGGACTCAATAGCGGCGGGGCAACGTCAAACGACCCCGCCGCACGCTTTTGTATCCGGCCCGCCGCCATACGCTGCCAGCAAGAGACGCCCAGATGACCGACATTCACGCCCACAAGATCCTGATCCTCGACTTCGGCTCCCAGTACACCCAGTTGATCGCCCGCCGCGTACGCGAAATCGGCGTCTACTCCGAGGTTCGCGCCTTCGACATCACCGAAGAGGAGATCCGCGAGTACAAGCCCAACGGCATCATCCTCTCCGGCGGGCCGGAGTCCACCGTGGCCGAGGGCTCGCCCCGGGCGCCGCAGTGCGTGTTCGAGCTGGGCCTGCCGGTGCTGGGCATCTGCTACGGCATGCAGACCATGGCCGAGCAGCTCGGCGGCGCCGTGGAAGGCTCCAACAAGCATGAATTCGGCTACGCCCAGGTCACCATCGACAGCAGCGACGACATGTTCCGCGACATCAAGGACCATGTGGACCACGACGGCAAGGCGCTGCTCGACGTGTGGATGAGCCACGGCGACAAGGTCGCCCGTGCCCCGGACACCTTCACCGTGACCGCCTCCACCCCGAGCTGCCCCATCGCCGCCATGAGCTGGGCCGAGAAGCACTTCTACGGCGTGCAGTTCCACCCCGAGGTGACCCACACCCTGCAGGGCCAGCGCATCCTCGAGCACTTCGTCGTCGGCATCTGCGGCGCCGAGAAGCTCTGGACCCCGGCCAAGATCATCGAAGACCAGATCGCCCGGGTGCGCGACCAGGTGGGCGACCGCCACGTGCTGCTCGGCCTTTCCGGCGGCGTCGACTCCTCCGTGGTGGCGGCACTCCTGCACCGCGCCATCGGCGACCAGCTGACCTGCGTGTTCGTCGACAACGGCCTGCTGCGCAAGAACGAAGGCGGGCAAGTGATGGAGACCTTCGCCAAGCACATGGGCGTCAAGGTGATCCGCGTCGACGCCGAAGCGCTGTTCCTCGACAAGCTCAAGGGCGTTGCCGACCCGGAAGCCAAGCGCAAGGCGATCGGCAACACCTTCATCGAGGTGTTCGACGACGAGGCCAGCAAGATCGAAGGCGTCGACTTCCTGGCCCAGGGCACCATCTACCCCGACGTGATCGAATCCGCCGCCAGCAAGACCGGCAAGGCCCACGTGATCAAGTCGCACCACAACGTCGGCGGCCTGCCCGAGACCATGAAGCTCAAGCTGGTCGAACCGCTGCGCGAGCTGTTCAAGGACGAAGTGCGCCGGCTCGGCGTCGAGCTCGGCCTGCCCTACGACATGGTCTACCGCCACCCCTTCCCGGGGCCGGGCCTGGGCGTGCGCATCCTCGGCGAAGTGAAGAAGGAGTACGCCGACATCCTGCGAGAAGCCGACGCCATCTTCATCGAGGAACTGCACAACGCTGACTGGTACCACAAGACCAGCCAGGCCTTCGCCGTGTTCCTGCCGGTGAAGTCCGTCGGCGTGGTCGGCGACGGCCGCCGCTACGAATGGGTCATCGCCCTGCGCGCCGTGGAAACCATCGACTTCATGACCGCCCGCTGGGCGCACCTGCCGTATGAGCTGCTGGAGAAAGTCTCCAACCGCATCATCAACGAGATCGCTGGTGTATCCCGCGTGACCTACGACGTCAGCAGCAAGCCGCCCGCGACGATCGAGTGGGAGTGAGGCGCGTCTAGGCAGAACGCCTGACACGGCTAAGCTGACCGGGATCAAGGGTCTACCAAAGGGTAGGCCCTTTCTCTTTGCAATTTGTTACAAGATTTAGTTAACTCAGGTTAAGGTCGCCGAGACGACCGCCGATAGAACAGGCAGTACAACGCAGACAGGGCTGTCGCAGGGAAATGATGTTATCCCCGGGCGGTAGTGTGTTTAAGCACATAACAGCAGCCGGATATTCCGATTTCGTTGCCTTCGAGAAGTATTACGGAAGATGAAGCGCTAGCCCGTCATTAAAGAATCAGACTAGTCTGGTAAGTCCCAATGCAGAGTTCCGATTCCGATCCGAGATAGCCATTAACGGTCGCATTAACGATTGTTGGAGGCAGCTTTAGCTCGCGACTGGCGGGGATCGCCGTGGCTTGATGGGGGCAACTTGCTATCGGCATTTGAGTAGGGTTGAACCAAAGGTAGAAACGACCCCAAAGCGGACATGTGGGAAAGGCAGCATGCACGATGATTGGTGTTATACTGCCGAGCTATACTTAGTTTATAGGGTTTAAAATAGGATAAGATGTGTTTGAGCGCGCAGCATAACACTGTTTGACGTGCGTGCGTGTTCAAGTGGAATATCAAGCATGCCATATAGCACAACTGTTTTGCCCAGCCCAGCTCGAACTAACAAAGGGAACCCGACCATCGGATGACAAATAAAAAAGCACTATCAGAGCGCGACATCTGCAGCAAGTTCATCACGCCTGCGCTGGAGCAAGCCGGTTGGGACATGCAGAAGCAAGTCCGCGAGGAAGTCGGCTTCACCGATGGCCGTATCTATGTGAAGGGTAATCTCACCACCCGCGGCAAGCGCAAGCGGGCCGATTACATCCTTTACTACAAGCCGAATATCCCGGTCGCCATCATCGAGGCCAAGGACAACAAGCACTCGGTCATGGCAGGGATACAGCAGGGGCTGGATTACGCCACCATTCTGGATATCCCCTCGGTGTTCAGTAGCAATGGCGATGGCTTTTTTGAACACGACCGCACAGCCGCCAGCGGCAGTATCGAGCGCGAACTCCCGTTGCACAACTTTCCAACGCCAGCACAGCTTTGGGAGCGTTACAAACGCTACAAAGGCATCACTTCGCCAGAAGCAGAACGTATCAGCGCCCAGGATTATTTCTTTGACGGCACCAGTCGTAGCCCGCGCTATTATCAGCAAATCGCAGTCAACCGAACGGTAGAGGCCATTGCCAACGGTCAGCAGCGTATTCTGCTCACTATGGCCACCGGCACCGGTAAAACCTATACCGCTTTTCAGATCATCCATCGCCTGTGGAAGGCCGGGGCCAAAAAACGCATCCTGTTTCTGGCCGACCGAAACGCCTTGATCGACCAGACCCGGCGCGGCGATTTCCGTCATTTCAAAGACAAAATGACGGTCATCAAGCACAAGAAGATCGACAAATCCTACGAAATCTATCTGGCGCTTTATCAAGGGCTGACCAACTACGATGAAGACAAGGACGCTTACCGCGAATTCAGCCCTGATTTTTTCGATCTGATCGTCATCGACGAGTGCCACCGTGGCAGCGCTTCGGAAGACAGCGCATGGCGCGAAATTCTGGATTACTTCAAAACCGCTACTCATATCGGCCTTACCGCGACGCCCAGGGAAACCGAAACCGTTTCCAGCACTGAATACTTCGGCGACCCCATTTACACCTACTCGCTCAAGCAGGGCATTCAGGACGGCTTTCTTGCCCCCTACAAGGTGCTACGGGTTGGCCTGAATGTTGATTTGGAAGGCTGGCGACCGGAGGCAGGCAAAACTGATAAAAGTGGTCAGTTGGTGGATGACCGTATCTACAACCGCAAGGATTACGACAAGAGCCTGGTTATCGACGAGCGCACCGAAGCCGTGGCCAACAAGATCACCGAATACCTGACCAAAACCAACCGCTTCGACAAAGCCATCGTCTTCTGCATGGATATCGACCATGCCCAGCGTATGCGTACTGCGCTGGCCAATGCCAACGGCGACCTGATGGCACACAACCCCAAGTACGTCATTCAGATCACCGGCGACAACGATGAAGGCAAGCGCGAACTGGACAATTTCATCAACCCGGAAGAACGCTATCCGGTAATCGCTACCACCTCCAAACTGATGACCACCGGTGTGGATGCGCAAACCTGCAAGCTGATCGTGCTCGACAGCAACATAGGCTCGATGACCGAGTTTAAGCAGATCATCGGGCGCGGCACCCGCATCAACGAAGAGTTCGGCAAGACCTTTTTCACCATTCTTGATTTCCGCAACGTCACCGACCTGTTTGCCGACCCAGACTTCGACGGCGACCCGGTACGCGTGAAAGAGCTGGACGAAGATGACGACTTTGACACACCCGAAGAAGAAATCGCCGAGGGCGATACCATCACCGATGAAGCGGGAGAGGAGATCATCTTTGATCCGTTGCCTGAACCGCCGGAAATCATCACCGGTGGGGAGATCATCAGCGAACCGCGTCCCAAGTTTTATGTCAACGGCATCAATGTCGCTATCCTCAACGAGCGCATCCAGTACATGGACGGCAACGGCAAACTGATCACCGGCAGCCTGAAGGACTATACCCGCCAGAAAGTGCGCGAGCAATTCCACTCACTGGATGCCTTCCTCAACAAGTGGCATAGCGCCGACAAAAAGCAAGCCATTATCAATGAGCTGACTGAGCAGGGCATCGTGCTGGAAAACCTGAAGGAAGCCATCGGCAAAGAGATGGATATCTTCGACATGATCTGTCACACCGCTTTTGATCAGCCGCCGCTCACCCGCGCCGAGCGCGCCAAACAGGTCAGAAAGCGCGACGTATTCACACATTATGGCGAGCAGGCCCGCAAAGTGCTGGACGCCCTGCTGGACAAATACGCCGACGAAGGCATCGAGAACATCGAAGACATCAAGGTGCTAAAGGTCAATCCCTTCGACCAGTTCGGCACCCCGACAGAAATCATCAAACTCTTCGGCGGCAAGCAGCAATACCTGCAAGCCCTGACCCAACTGGAACAAGCCTTGTATCAGGCGGCATAAAACATGAATTTTGAACAACCAAAACCCGATTCAAAAAAATATTCTGACCTCATCAATGAGATACAGAAAGGCATCATCAAGATCCCGAAATTCCAGCGGGATTTTGTCTGGACCATCGATAAAACAGCCAAGCTGCTGGACAGCATTTTAAAGGGTTATCCCATCGGCACCTTTATCCTTTGGCAAACAGACGAGCGCATCAACGACATCAAGAACGTTGGCAATCTGAACATTCCCGACACCCCCGACGGTGTCAAAGTTCAGTATGTTCTAGATGGACAGCAACGAATCACCTCATTGTTTGCAGCCTATCAGGGGGCGCATATCCAGAAAGTCGGCGAGAAAAAGATTACGGACTACGGCAGCATCGTGGTAAATCTTGATGTCGATATCAACGATAACGATGAGCAAGTAATCACCGAAGAAGCAACGGGTGAAAAATTTATCTCGTTATCCGATGTATTGAACTTTATGGACAGAATGACCGATATCAAGGAGCGCTTCTCCGATGAGGACTTCAAGAATATCCATGCTTATTCCAGAGCCTTTGACACTTATGATTTTTCGACCGTCATCCTGAGAAAGGAAGATATTGATTCGGCAATCGAAGTGTTCACCCGCATCAACACGGGCGGTCAAACCCTGACCCTGTTTGAAATCATGTCCGCCAAGACCTACGACGAGCCTCAACACTTCGACATGCAGGTGAAGTGGGAAGGTTTCATCAAGGAGCTGAAGGAAATAAAATACGAAGGCATATCCAGCAGTGTGGTGCTGAGTCTGTTGGCGCTGCTGTTAAGCCGCACCAAGGAATGCAAGCGTAAAACCATCCTCGCCCTGGATAAGCAAAGCATTATCGATAGCTGGGATTCCGTAATTTCTGCTCTCAAGGACAGCGTCGATTATTTCCGCACAACCTATCGCATCCCGGTTTCCCAGTTGCTCCCTTATGACTCACTTTTGGTGCCTTTTGCCTATTTCTTTCACGTCAATAAGGGCAAGCCAAGTGGCGACCATCGCAAGTACCTTGAGGAGTTCTTTTGGCGTATCTCCTTATCGTCCCGCTACTCCAGCTCAACGGAATCAAAGCTGGCACAGGACATCAAGCGCATCGACCAGATTCTCGCCGGCCAGCGGCCCGATTACAGTGACATCAAGGTTTATCTTGATTCGCCACAGGCCTTGATAGATACTAACTTCAGCGCCGGCAACAGTTATTGCAAGGCCGTGCTGTGCCTGCTGGCCTATCAGGAACCAAAGGATTTTCAGGATAACGGCAAGGTTATTCTCGATAACTCATGGCTGAAGGTGGCCAGCAGCAAGAATTATCATCACTTCTTCCCCAAGGCCTACCTGAAAAGCCAAACGGTGCTCAATAGCAACAGCCTGGTGAATATTACTTTTGTCAGCGACCACCTGAACAAGCGCAAGATTGGCGCCAAAGCCCCGTCGCAATATATAGCGGATTTTCAGGACGAAAACAGCCAGATCAACAAAGCCTTGCAAACCCATTTTATTGATGTCGAAGGCTTCGGCATCGAAAGCAATGATTACGAGACCTTTTTGCAGGCGCGCGCGAAGCTGATCTACCGGGAGCTTAAATCGCGCATTGAACTTAGCCACGAAGAGCCGGCCAACGAAGAGGTGCAAGAGCTGATCCTGTCGGGAGAGAGCGATACCGTCGAATTCAAGTCAACCTTGCGTTATGACCTGCGAACCAAAGAGGTGAATAAAAAGCTGGAATATGTGATTGCCAAAACCATCTCTGCTTTCATGAACAGCGAGGGCGGCAATCTTTTTATCGGAGTGGACGATAACCAGAACATGCTGGGCCTTGTTGATGATATATCCACCTTGTCGAAACCCAATATCGATGGCTTTGAGCTGCACCTGGTAGAAATCATCAAGAAGTACATCGGCGCGGGGCTGATCTCTCATGTAAAAATCAGCTTCCCCACCGTTGAAGACACGCAGATATGCCGCGTCAAGGTATCCAAAAGCGGCAAGCCGGTATTCATCCAATATGAAGGTAGGGAAGACTTTTTCGTGCGCAGCGGTTGCTCCTCGCAACCGCTAGGTCGGGAAGAGCAAAGCGCCTACGAAAAATCCCACTGGAGCAACAAGTAACATGGGAAACGTATCAGGCATCGTAAAATCCGCCCGCAACATCATGCGGCAAGACACCGGCACCGGCAGCGACGAGCTGCGCATTCTGCAACTGGGCTGGATGCTGTTTCTGAAAATTTTCAGCGACAAGGACAAAGAACTGGAGCTGATGGACGACAACTACAGCTCACCTATCCCCGCAGAGCTGCACTGGGACGAATGGGCCGGCGATGACGAAGGGATGACCGGCGACGAGCTGTTGCAGTTTGTTGATCGCAAGCTGTTCCCCACGCTCTCCGAGATTGATCTGTCCACCGCCAAGCGCCGCGCCGTGCTGGTGCATGAGGTGTTTGCCAACAACTACAACTACATGAAATCCGGCATTCACCTGCGTCAGGTGATCAACAAGCTCAACGAAATCGACTTCAACAACAGCAAAGACCTGCACCTGTTCGGCCAGATTTACGAAACCTTCCTGAGCGAACTGCAAAGCGCCGGCACCCTGGGCGAGTTCTACACCCCCCGCGCCATTACCCAGTTGATGACCGAAATGGTGAATCCCGAACACGGCGAAACGGTGCTCGACCCGGCTTGCGGCACCGGCGGCTTTTTAACGGCGGTGATCGAGCACCTCAAGGCCAGCGCCAGCACTGTAGCCGAGCGTGAAGCCATTGCCCACAATGTGCGCGGCTGGGAATACAAACCATTGCCCTATATGCTGGCCAACACCAACCTGATCCTGCACGACATCATCACCCCCAATATCCAGTTTGGCGACTCCCTGCAACGCCCCCTGAGCGAATACACCCGCAAAGACCGGGTAGACGTGATCATCGCCAACCCGCCTTTTGGTGGCGTAGTCTCCAATAACAATGAAAATAATTTTCCGCAAACCTACCGCACCAAGGAATCGGCGGACTTGTTCTTGATCCTGATGATTCACCTGCTCAAGGACGGTGGCCGCGCCGCTATCGTCCTGCCCGATGGCTCACTCACTGGCGACGGCGTCAAACAACGCATCCGCCAGAAACTGCTGGAAGACTGCAACCTGCACACCATCGTGCGCCTGCCCAACTCCGTGTTCCAGCCCTATGCCTCGGTGGCCACCAACCTGCTGTTTTTCACTAAGGGAGAGCCGACAAAAACCATCTGGTACTACGAACACAAACTGCCGGAAAGCTACAAGTCCTACTCTAAAACCAAGCCGATTCAGTTGACCGAGTTCGACTCCCTGAAAAACTGGTGGAGCTCAAATAAAGGGAAGCGCGAAGCCAACAAACAGGCCTGGCAGGTGGATATCGACACCATCAAGGCCAATGGCTACAACCTCGACATCAAAAACCCGCATCGCGCCGAGGAAGAAAAACAGCACAGCAGCACCGAACTGCTCGACCTGCTGCATCAGTCCTTTGCCAAGGGTGATCAGCTGCTGGAGCAATTGCGCAAGGAGTTGGTGTAGTGAGCAATCCGGTACTCATTGGCGATTTTCTTCACCGTATTAAAAGGCCAATAAACCTTGAGCCAACATCACGGTACAAACTTGTCACTGTGAAGCTGTATCACAAGGGAGTAGTGCTACGTGAAGAAAAACTTGGCGCTGATATAAAGTCAAAAATGTATCAGGTTAAAGAGGGTGATTTTATTTTTTCTGGCATTGACGCCAGAAATGGGGCTTTTGGTATTGTGCCGCCGGAACTGGACGGCGCAGTTGTTACCAACGATTTCTGGTGCTTTGAAATTGACGACGATGTGGTCGATAAAAGTTTCTTTTTGGAGCTCACTTCAACGCATTGGTTTGACGAGATCTGCCGAAAAGGCAGTGATGGCACAACGCAACGAATTCGCTTACAAAAAGATAAATTTTTTAACCAGACAATTTACCTCCCCGATTTGACAGAACAGCGAGTATTCAATAAGCAATTTCAGGCGATCAAAGCAAGAAGTACAACATTATCTTCCGAACTCACCCACCAACAAGCCCTTCTGAAAAAACTGCGTCAGCAGATTTTACAAGAAGCCATCGAAGGCAAACTCACCGCCGAATGGCGCGCGCAAAACCCCGATGTGGAACCGGCCAGCGAACTGCTCAAACGCATCGCCACCGAAAAAGCGCAGCTGGTCAAAGACAAAAAAATCAAAGCGCAAAAACCGTTGCCACCGATTACGGACGAGGAAAAACCGTTCGAACTGCCGCAGGGGTGGGAATGGTGTCGGTTGGCTGATGTTACCTACGGATTTCAATACGGAACCAGTAGCAAATCAAAGAAAACAGGTGATGTTCCGGTCCTAAGAATGGGGAATATTCAATCTGGTGATATAGACTGGGATGGATTGGTATATTCAAATGATCCAGTTGAAATTGAGAAATATGAACTGATCGAAGGTGATGTACTGTTTAATCGTACGAACAGTAGAGAGCTGGTTGGAAAAACAGCTCTATATAGAGGTGAGCACCCAGCGATCTATGCCGGTTACTTGGTTCGGTTCCACATGGCAGGCAGCATCTCACCTGATTATGCAAATTTAGTGATGAATTCGCGCCTACATTCAGCATGGTGCGATGAAGTTAAAACTGATGCACTTGGTCAGTCAAACATAAATGCTACAAAACTATCTAACTTCCGGTTTCCCCTAGCAGCGATTGATGAGCAAGAAAAAATAGTCGACAAGGCATATAAACTCCTCGCCATCTGCGATCAACTGGAAACCCAGATCACCCAAAACCAGAACCACGCCGAACAACTGATGCAAGCGGTGTTAAAAGAAGCCTTCAGCCATAACAGCGCAGCTGAACCCGCAGCGAAGAATAACAAAGTCAGCGCTGATACCCCAGAGGCTGCCCGTGCTTAATCGGCTCGCCAAATTGGCGCTGGTGTCTACGGCACTTGCGCCCATTTTTCTGACGCTGTGGTTTGTCGAAATCAGCAGTTCATGGCTGCGCGGTTTGCCGTGGACGGAGAATCTGGCCGCTCATTGGCTAGTGGGCAGCGGCTATCTGCTGGCCGCGCTGGTGTTAAGTGGCCTGTGCTTTGGACTGGTATGGCTGTCTGCCTCGCGCCACGGGCTGGAGCGTCTGCCGGTGAAGATCAAATCGGTCAAAACCGTGGACAAGGAGATCGTCGGCTTTCTGCTGGTCTACCTGCTGCCGCTGATCAACCAGAGCCAGAGCACCATCAGTCTGCCGGTGCTGGTGTTTGTGGCGGTGATCTTCTTCTTTATCGTCTACAACTCCCACGCCTACCACTTCAACCCTTTGCTGGGTTTTTTCGGCTATCACTTCTTTGAAGTGACGATCGAAGGCGACATCACCTATGTGCTGGTCACCCGCCAGAACATTACCGATTGCAAGGCCGTCTCACAGGTGGTGCAATTAACGGAATATATGATATTGGATGCCAACCATGCCAAATAACAATAATCCTTCCAACCTGTTCGCTTTGGTCGATGATGACGATGCTCCCATCCGTCGCATACCACTGACCGCCGCACTCAATACCGAACTGGCACAATTGTTCGCCGAGCAACAGTCGACACTGCTTGGCGACCGGCAGTCGATCGCCTTTACCGGCAGCTACAACGTGGATGAAGGCGAAATCTTCACCATTGCCGATTACCCATTGCCACCCGCCATCAGACAGGCCATCGGCAATCCGCTCACCTGTCCGGTGCTGGACCTCAATGCCGAAACGCACCGCATCAAGGCCTTGTTTAGCGGCACTTGGACAGAAGCCAACAAAACCGTTAACTTTCAGGTTTTCGATGCCGGTAAGTTGCTCAAGCGCGGTTTTACCCTGATCGGCAGTGGCGACACTTACAAAAAACTGGAAGAGCCGGGGATGATGCTGCAAGACAAACTCACCACCCATTTCCATAACGGCACCCTGTATTTTACTTCTTACCACAACACTAAACGCTTTCTGGATCTGGCCGAATACTACCGAGAAGCCACCGACACCGATCTCGAGGGCTTCGCCGCCACCGACCTCTTTGCCTTTGAAGACCAAGCAGGATTCAAGGAGCAGGCCGACTCCATCATCCGCAAGAAAATCGCCCTGTTGCAGAAGAATGAAGTACTGAAAGACATCACCGTCACCGACATCCAAGTCGTCGCCTACACCTTCAATGCCGAACTGCCAGAAGATCACCACATCACCATTATCGTCAACGACGACGGCAAGCTGGTTATCCCGGAAGACAAGAAACAACTGAAGGAGCTGATCCGCTTTCTGGACGAAGACTACGTGACCGCACCCTTGACCAAACGGAAATGTCTCACCAATTCCAAGCAATACCTGTGAGCCACTAATGAAAAGGGCATATAACAAAGTGCTGCTGTCGGACAAATTTTCCGCTGCGCTACAAATTTGCCGCAGAGCACGATGTTAAATCAGTATTTTCTGAGAGCCAGCTTCTGGTCGATTTCTGCCATTGGATCGATTTTTCAACTAGGTGGAAACAAAAGCAGTTATTTTTCACTCTTGTCGCAGCGCTGCTGTTTGTATTAATCGGTAAGATTAGTTAACACCGCGGTCGCGAGCTAAAGCTACCTCCAACAACGTTCTTTTCTTGTGTGGTGGCGCGTCATGGCCGATTTCTGCCATTGAATCGATTTGCAAGCTATAGGAAGTGGAACCAAACGCAGCGATTTTTCCACTTTTATAGCAGGGCGGCTGTTGGTCTCCATCGGCAAGACTGGCAACACCGCGGACGCGAGCTAAAGCTACCTCCAACAACGTTCTTTTCTTATGCTGTGGCGCATCATAGCCGCTAGCTGATCTAGCTAGCGCGTCGAGGTGCGAGCGTTCGATGCTGCTCCGCGAACCTTTGCCTCACCTTCAAGCAATACGCTCCATGCCTTGCGCCTCAGCTCCTGGTCACCCGCTGCCATCACTTCGAGGAGTCGGCGCTTCTCGGCCAGATAAACCCGGGCGAAGCCAGGGTCTCGCGCGACGATGCTGACGGTGTTGTCGATCAGGTCGGCGTACTTGATGGTCTGAGCCTCTGGGGAAATCTCGGCCAGCCTGTCACGCTCCAGCGCCTTGCGGTGGGTACGGTTACCGATTTCGGGATCGGTGAATTGATCCGTCAGCTCCTGGACCAGGACGGTGACTCGCTGACCGAAGCACTCCTCGATGTCCATCGGCGTAACGTCGGTATCCTCAAGCACGTCATGCAGCAAGGCTGCAGCGATCAGCTCCGGGGTCGCCGTCTCGACGGCTGACACCATCTCCGAGACGGCCACCGGATGGTGCCAGTAGGGCTCGCCGGTGTATTTGCGTTGCTGCCCCACGGCTTGGTGGGCGGCCCTGCTGAACAGTGCAGCCCGTTCGATCATGTCGTCCACTTGGGTAACGCCCTGTACTCAACATTCCCCATAAGGATGCCAGATATCTATCGGCCTTGGGCTTCTCACGTAGGGCAACATTCAAGGCAATAGCATCTGGATCAGCTCCCCTCGTTCCATCTCCAGCATCTCTTCCACCATCAGGTTCTTCATCGGGTCGTCGCTTGCCTGCCACTCCTCTAGCAGGTCGGCGGCCTCGGATGTTTCGGCCAGGCGAGCCGCCAGGATGTGATTGGCGTTGGGATGGTCGTCTGGCTCGCCGGCCATGACATAGGCGGCCTCCACCTCCGCATAGCACGCCAAGGCATCGTCCGTGGCTCCTTCCAGGCGCTCTTGCAGCATGCAGCGCAGCAGCATTCCCTCCTTGTGTAATTCCCCTTCGTGCAGTTCATCCAGGTCACGTTTGGCTTCCTCGTAACGGCCGAGGCTGGCGAGAAGCTGTGCGCGGCTGTTGAGCAATTCGGCGTTGTCGGGGTGTCGTTCCAGCCCTTCATCGTAGATCGCAAGAACGTTTTCGAGCTGCTGCGTATCGCCCATGGCTTCCATGAGGGCGGTGCCGGCGCGTTCCAGGTAGTGTGCCGGTGGCTCGCCGATGGCTGGTGAGCAGGCAGTTAGTAGTAGGGAGGTGAGCAGAGTGACTATCGAGATGAGAAGGGTTTTGTTCACTGTGGTTCTACCTCGATCTCGAAGGTGACTTCTGTCGTGCCGGAAGCCAGGTGGCCCGAGCCGCTGGAAAAGAAGTAGCCGCCAGGATGCCACGCTGATAGGGGGCGCCGGTGCCAAGGTCTCGTGATCGCTGAAATTTGAGGGTGATCTGGATAAGATACGCGCGCCACCCTGCGCTTTTAGTCACGCGTTCAACGATGCAACAATACCGGCTGCGCCGCCGAACGCAAGATCGTCTCAGTGGTCGAGCCTAGCAGCCACTCTCGAATGCGCCCCTCGCCGAAGGCGCCGATGGTGATCAAGTCACCCGGCTGCGCCATGCTCAGGATCACGTCGGCCGGATCGCCCTTGCGGATATCGGTGTCGACCTTGACCTTGTGGCTGGCCGCATAGAGCTCGACGGTCTCCAGATGACGACGGGCAACGTGTTCCTCGTGATGCACGCTGACAGCCCTCACCGGCAGCACAAGCCTCTGAGCGAGTTCGATGGCATAGTTCATAGCCTCTCGGGCCGGCTTGGAGCCATCGAAGCCGAGCAGGACCTGTGTGATCTCCTGGAAATCGGCGCCGGCGAGCAGTACCGGCTGATCGGCCGTACGCAACACCCGCTCCACCACTTCGCCCAGTCCCTTGGTATCGCCTAGGCCCGCGGACTCGCCCCGCCGCCCCATGACGATCAGATCGCTGTCGCTCGCGGCATCGAGAATCCGCACCGCGGGCACGCCACTGAGCCTGTCGACACGACACTCGATGCCCGCTGCCTCGATCTCGGCCTTGACCGCTTCCAGCAGAAGCTCACCCTGCTCTTCAAGCTGCTGCAGGGTCTGCTCCCGGAGCCGCAAGGCGGCTTCGACGACGCCGGGGCGCGACTCATCGCTAAAGTAAGAGAATTCCGTGAGCCGAGAGTCGATAACAAACACCGCATGCACCGTCCCCTCCAGTCGGCGCGCCATGTCGATCGCGTACCGGCGAGCCACCTCGGCGGACGGAGAAGAATCGATAGCCAGCAGTATGGACTGCATCATGGCGTCAATCTCCCAATTGTTGCCCGGTCTTGTGTCCCTTCTCATAGTCTAGCAGGTGCGACTACTGTCACCCGTCCACTTGCTCCTTCACCTTGTCGACGATGTGCCGGCCAAGGGGAATGGCCGAGGTGGCGGCGGGCGACGGAGCATTCACCTATCATCGTGCTTTGCGCATCGCAGAGGAATTCCAGAGCGTTGTATGAAAATTCTCTGGATATCTGCTTCTGGCCGATTTCTGCCATTGGACTGATTTTACAACTAGGTGGTGGAAACAAAGGCAGTTTTTTTCACTCTTGTAGCAGCGCTGCTGTTGGTATTAATCGGCAAGGTTTGGTGACACCGCGGTCGCGAGCTAAAGCTACCTCCAACAACGTTCTTTTCTTGTTTGATGGCGCATCATGGCCGATTTCTGCCATTGGACTGATTTTACAACTAGGTGGTGGAAACAAAGGCAGTTATTTTTTACTCTGTCGCAGCGCTGCTGTTGGTATTAATCGGCAAGGTTTGGTGACACCGCGGTCGCGAGCTAAAGCTACCTCCAACAATGTTTCTTTCTTATGCGGTGGCGAGTCATGTGGACTTCCCCCGACAAAGTGGACACGCCACCATCAGTTAATCTCCTCGAACTCTATCGGAGTCCGGTAACCAAGGCCACTGTGCAGCCGATGG
>NZ_JAKCMI010000028.1 GCF_021412585.1 Halomonas alkalisoli
GCAAGCGGTAGAGGAGCGTCGTGTAAGCCGATGAAGGTGGATTGAGAAGTCTGCTGGAGGTATCACGAGTGCGAATGCTGACATGAGTAACGACAAGGGGAGTGAAAAACTCCCCCGCCGGAAGACCAAGGGTTTCTGTTCGACGCTAATCGGAGCAGAGTGAGTCGGCCCCTAAGGCGAGGCCGAAAGGCGTAGTCGATGGGAAACGGGTCAATATTCCCGTACCTCACATGGTTGCGATGGGGGGACGAAGAAGGCTAGGTGAGCCAGGCGTTGGTAGTCCTGGTGAAAGTCAGTAGGCTGGGGGTTCAGGCAAATCCGGACTCCTAAGGCCGAGAGACGAGACGAACTGACTACGGTCAGGAAGTCATCGATGCCACGCTTCCAGGAAAAGCCTCTAAGCTTCAGATCATGTGGGACCGTACCCCAAACCGACACAGGTGGTCAGGTAGAGAATACCAAGGCGCTTGAGAGAACTCGGGTGAAGGAACTAGGCAAAATGGTGCCGTAACTTCGGGAGAAGGCACGCCGGCGTAGGGTGAAGGCACTTGCTGCTGGAGCTCGAACCGGTCGAAGATACCAGGTGGCTGCAACTGTTTATTAAAAACACAGCACTCTGCAAACGCGTAAGCGGACGTATAGGGTGTGACGCCTGCCCGGTGCCGGAAGGTTAATTGATGGTGTTAGCCCTCGGGCGAAGCTCCTGATCGAAGCCCCGGTAAACGGCGGCCGTAACTATAACGGTCCTAAGGTAGCGAAATTCCTTGTCGGGTAAGTTCCGACCTGCACGAATGGCGTAATGATGGCCACGCTGTCTCCACCCGAGACTCAGTGAAATTGAAATCGCAGTGAAGATGCTGTGTACCCGCGGCTAGACGGAAAGACCCCGTGAACCTTTACTATAGCTTCACACTGGACGCTGATGTTGCCTGTGTAGGATAGCTGGGAGGCTTTGAACCCTGGACGCCAGTTCAGGTGGAGCCAACCTTGAAATACCAGCCTGGCATCATTGGCGTTCTAACTCAGGTCCGTTATCCGGATCGAGGACAGTGTGTGGTGGGTAGTTTGACTGGGGCGGTCTCCTCCTAAAGAGTAACGGAGGAGCACGAAGGTACCCTCAGCACGGTCGGAAATCGTGCAGTGAGTGCAAGAGCATAAGGGTGCTTGACTGCGAGACAGACACGTCGAGCAGGTACGAAAGTAGGTTCTAGTGATCCGGTGGTTCTGTATGGAAGGGCCATCGCTCAACGGATAAAAGGTACTCCGGGGATAACAGGCTGATACCGCCCAAGAGTTCACATCGACGGCGGTGTTTGGCACCTCGATGTCGGCTCATCACATCCTGGGGCTGAAGTCGGTCCCAAGGGTATGGCTGTTCGCCATTTAAAGTGGTACGCGAGCTGGGTTTAGAACGTCGTGAGACAGTTCGGTCCCTATCTGCCGTGGGCGTTGGATGTTTGAGAAGAGCTGCTCCTAGTACGAGAGGACCGGAGTGGACGCACCTCTGGTGTTCCGGTTGTCACGCCAGTGGCATTGCCGGGTAGCTATGTGCGGACAGGATAACCGCTGAAAGCATCTAAGCGGGAAGCCCCCTTCAAGATGAGACATCCCTGAGGCCTTGAGCCTCCTGAAGGGCCCAGCGAGACCAGCTGGTTGATAGGCCGGGTGT
The DNA here is from genome assembly GCF_021412585.1 of Halomonas alkalisoli. Classification (GTDB taxonomy): domain Bacteria; phylum Pseudomonadota; class Gammaproteobacteria; order Pseudomonadales; family Halomonadaceae; genus Halomonas; species Halomonas alkalisoli. The sequence goes on from NZ_JAKCMI010000028.1 coordinate 1,670, forward strand.
GGAAGCGCTGCAAGGCGTTGAGCTAACCGGTACTAATTGCCCGTGAGGCTTGACCATATAACCCCAAGGGGTCTGCGCATTACGCGCGCAATTGACGGATACGCAAGGCCCGGTGAGCACCGTGGCCGAGACGATCACGCCAGCATGATTCCAACCAGTTTTGCCTGACGACCATAGCGTTCGGGAACCACCTGATCCCATGCCGAACTCAGCAGTGAAACCGCTCAGCGCCGATGGTAGTGTGGGGTCTCCCCATGCGAGAGTAGGTCATCGTCAGGCATTTATTCAGAAGCCCCGGCCATTGGTCGGGGCTTCGCTATTTGGGGGTCTCCCATGGAGAGTAGCGGAGCGCCGCCCGGATCATCGTCAGGCACCTATCCCAAAAACCCCAGTCTCGAAAGAGGCTGGGGTTTTTTCTATATTGCTCTGCATAAAACTAAATCACCTCCGGAAGTACCGGAGGTGATTATTGCGGACCAACCTGAGGAGTGGTTGGTTACCCGTCCCTGGGTAGAGTCGAGCGTCCGTGAGGGCGATCAGCTATTACCAATTCTGATCATCATCTTCGTCCTCAACTTCCCACTCTTCCTCCTCATTCTCTTCTTCCCACTCCTCGGCGTTCCACTCTTCCTCTTCGTTCTCATACTCGGTGCCAGCACCGGCGCCAAAGCCGTCATCGGCTTCGCCCTCAGGAGCGGTTTCCTGCGGAACCGGCTCTTGCTCCTCTTCCTCGTGGAAGTCGGCAAATGCCAGCGGGCTGGCTGCAAGACCAAAAGTGATACCAACAATACCGAGTTTCTTGAGGAATTCCTTGGACATCATGTGCATACCTCCATTGGAGTCTGACTTGAAGTGCCTTGGTGAAGCCTGGGGCTTCGTGCGTCATGGCGGTGAAGAGTGGCCTCGAGAGTCGCCTCGATCATAAAGCTCAACCCGCACGTCTTGCTCACTCTGAGGAATGCAGACTACGGACCAGTTTTGCCAAGAATATGATAAATCTTTTTATATCAATTATTTGTGCGCTGATTCGTGGGTCGGCTGGTGCCGGTTGATGGGCTGAAAAAGTGGTGATATCTGACACATGCGCCCATGTAACACGTGCGAGTTGTTCTCACTTCCTTTCCTTCGCTTGGCTGTCGGATGTGAAGGGGGTTGCCCGGGGGGGCGAAAAAACCCGGTGCCAGTGGCGCCGGGTTTGGAGGGCGGGGAGGGTGCTGGTGAGTGCGGTCTAGACCACACCCTGTTCGATCATGGCATCGGCTACCTTGCGGAAGCCGGCAATGTTGGCACCGAGTACCAGGTTCGTCGGTTCGTCAAACTCACTGGCGGTATCGGAACATTGCTTGTGGATGTCGGCCATGATGGCCTGCAGCTTGGTGTCGACCTTCTCAAGGGGCCACTGCTGCATGCTGCTGTTCTGGGCCATCTCGAGCTGGCTGGTGGCCACGCCGCCGGCATTGGCGGCCTTGCCGGGCCCGTAGGCGATTCGAGACTCGAGAAAGCGATCGACGGCATCGGCGGTGGAGGCCATGTTGGAGCCTTCGCTGATGCAGTGGATACCGTTCTCGAGCAGGGCCCGGGCATCGGCTTCCGTTACCTCGTTCTGGGTGGCGCTGGGGAAGGCGATATCGCCCTTGATGCGCCATACGGCGTGGCCGTCTGAGGGGTAGTCCTGGGCGTCGATGTAGTGAGCTTCGGGGTGATGCTCGACATATTCACGCAAGGAGGTGCGCTTGACCTCCTTGAGCAGCTTGAGGGTATCCAGGTCGATACCTTCTGGATGATGGACGGTGCCGCGGGAATCGGAGCAGGTGACCGGCCGGGCGCCGAGCTGGTAGAGCTTCTCGATGGTGTAGGTGGCCACGTTGCCGGCACCCGATACCAGGCAGGTCTTGCCCAGGATGCTGTCGCCGCGTGCCTCGAGCATGTTCTGGGCAAAGTAGACCGCACCATAGCCGGTGGCCTCCTTGCGGCCGAGGGAGCCGCCCCAGTTCAGCCCCTTGCCGGTGAGAATGCCTTCATAGCGGCCCGTGAGACGCTTGTACTGGCCGTACAGGTAGCCGATTTCTCTGGCACCAACGCCGATGTCACCGGCTGGCACGTCGGTGGTAGGGCCGATATGACGATACAGCTCGGCCATGAAGGACTGGCAGAAACGCATGATTTCGCCATCGGACTTGCCCTTCGGATCGAAGTTGGAGCCACCCTTGCCACCGCCGATGGGAAGTCCGGTCAGCGCGTTCTTGAAGATCTGTTCGAAGCCCAGGAACTTGATGATGCTGGCATTGACGCTGGGATGAAAGCGCAGGCCTCCCTTATAGGGGCCCAGCGCAGAATTGAACTGGACCCGATAGCCCTTGTTGACATGTACCCGTCCGGCGTCATCGGTCCAGCTGACGCGAAACATGATCTGTCGTTCAGGTTCGACGATACGCTCGATGATGCTGTGCTGATGGTAGCGAGGCGTCGTGTCGAGGAGCGGGCGCAGGCACTCGAGCACTTCTTCTGCAGCCTGATAGAACTCGCCCTGGGCCGGACTGCTTTTCCTGAGCCCTTCAAGGGTATCGTGCACGTAGGTCATGTGTATTCCCGATTAAAAGTGGATTGAGGCCACTATAATCCAATGCACCATTATGCAGCAACTGTATGGGTCATGCTGGGATTAGACATAGATATGAGGCGAAATTGCTTTTAAAAGGCAATAAGCTGTGCACCATTATCGACCACTAAGCATTGTTCATAAACGATGTTCAAACGATATGTCTGTTCACGCCCATGCCCGACAGATGGCTGGTATCATGTATTCCCTTGAATAGACCGGGAGTTCCGAAACCTTGACCCTGACGACACCGGCCCTGCTGTTTCCTGCCATTTCGCTGCTGCTGCTGGCCTATACCAATCGGTTTCTGGTACTGGCGCAGCTGATCCGCAAGCTGGCGGAGGAGGAGCGCAGCCTTCACCAGGCCGCTACGGCACGCCAGATTTTGCTGCTGCGCAGAAGGATCTCACTGACCAAGCGCATGCAGGTTGCTGGTGTGCTGAGTTTTCTGCTTTGCACCCTGTCGATGTTTGCCCTTTTCCTCTCGCTAGAGCTGCTGGGCATGATCCTGTTCGGGGCGAGTTTGGTCACGCTGTCCGTGTCCCTGGTCTATTCACTCTGGGAGGTGACGATTTCAACGAATGCGCTGAACGTGCAGCTACAGGATATCGAGGCGCTGGGTGGCAGGCAGAGCCGTAGCGGGAGCGCCTCGCGAGATGAGCCGAAGGAGGCCCCTTGACACGGCAAGTTCAAGCGGAAGAGAAGTCCCCGCTACCCGATCGGATGCTGTTCTATTGCCGGCCCGGTTTCGAGGCTGACCTGGCGGCTGAAATCGATTCCCGCGCCAGGGGGCTCGGGTGGTCCGGGCAGGCGGAATACGACCCTCAGGCCGGGTACGTCTGCTTTCATGTGTCGGACGCACGTTCCGTCAACCTGCTCCAGCGTGAACTGCCGCTGGAAGGGTTGATATTTGCGCGGCAGAGCCTGGTTGCGCTTCCGGCACTGACGCTGTCACGGGAGAACCGTCTGTCGCCGATCATCGAGCAGGTGGTGGCGAGTGGCTGGAGCTTCGATGCCATCTGGCATGAAACGCCCGATACCAATGACGGCAAGGCTCTCTCGGGGCTGATCAAGGCGCTGACACGCCCCCTCGAGTCGATGCTGAAGAAGCGGGGGGCGCTACGCCGCAAGGCCGCCGGTCGCAGGCTTCACCTGTTGTGGAGCGATGGCGATCGGGTGCAGCTTGGGATGAGCTTCCCCGGCAACCGCAGCGAGCTGCCGGGTGGCATTCGGCGCCTGCGTTTCCCTCATGCCGCACCGAGTCGCTCGACCCTCAAGCTGGAGGAGGCCTGGCATGAGTTCGTGCCGCGCGATCAGTGGGACGAGCGATTGGCCGAGGGCATGCAGGCGGCCGACCTCGGTGCGGCGCCGGGAGGCTGGACCTGGCAGCTGGTGGCGCGAGGCATGAATGTCTTTGCCATCGATAACGGTCCGATGGATAAAGCCCTGATGGCGACGGGACTGGTGGAGCACCTGCGAGAAGACGGCTTCGTCTGGCAGCCGCCTGGCCGGCTCGACTGGCTGGTGTGCGACATCGTCGACAAGCCATCAAGAGTCATGGCCATGGTGCAGCGCTGGCTGGTGCAACGCTGGTGTCGGGAGGCGGTCTTCAACCTGAAGCTGCCGATGAAGCGCCGCTGGGAGGAGGTGACTCTCTGCCTTTCCGGGCTGGAGGCTGCGCTGTTTGAAGCCGGCGTGCGGGCGGAGATACGCTGCCGGCATCTTTACCATGACCGGGAAGAGGTCACGGTGCATGTCAGGTTGCTGGACTGATTCCATCTGCAATGACTGAGGGTGGTAGAATCAGTCCATTCAAACCGGAGCGGTCCGATGTGGGTGGCCTAATAGGACGGCTCATAGATACGGATGGTCTCATCCTCGGTCAGAAGCGGCCAGATGCGCTGCATGACCCGGGAACGCTCCTCGCTGTTGTACCACTCCTTCCAGGCGCGAAGGTCGCGCCACTTGGTGATCATCAGGCGTCTGTCGCTGTGCCCGAGTTCCATGAGTGTCTCGCCGCCCACAAAGCCCCTGGCTCCCAAGGACCAGCGGATGGCCTCACGGGCAGCCTCCTCGTATTCTTCTTCCAGGCCGGGCATGATGCGACGTTCGATAATGATCTTGATCATCTAAGCTGACTCCCTACACCGAGGTCGATCGATGGTTGATACTGCCGACTCCCTGCCGGAATTTCAGGCTGAACTGGACACTAGCGGTCTCTACTGCCCGGAACCCATCATGCTGATGCACAACAAGGTCCGGGACATGCAGACAGGCGAGGTACTCAAGGTGGTGGCCACCGACCCGGCCACCACCCGGGACGTGCCGAAATTCTGCAGCTTTCTGGGTCATGAGTTGCTGGCTCAGCAGGCGTCGGATGAACGGTACCTCTACTTTATCCGCTTAGGCTGATGTATCGCCAGACCTTGCACGAAAAGTGCCTGAGCTTGCTGGCTTTCGTGCATGGTCTGGCCCGGCGGTAGGGAGCTGTGGTGGGCGACGACCTATGCCCTGGCAGTCTCAGCCGGAGGTCGCCGACTCTTCGGGAGCCACCATCAGTGCCAGGGCTTCCAGCGTGCCGGGGTCCTGTTCCCGGATGCGGCTGGCGATGCTGCGCTGGAAGAAATAGACCATGCGGTGGCGGCTGTGGCCGGGGTAGAGGCAGGGGTCTCCGGGGAGCACGGGAGTGGACTCGATCAGTTTCTCGTCGGCCAGCAAGGCTTCAGTGTTGCCATCGCTGTAGAGGCGCCAGCCGAATACCTGCTTCAGCTGCCACGGGCCGCGGTCGTCATCGACGCATAGGGCATGGGTGCCCAGGGTGTCTGGCAATTGCTGTATCAGGGTGATGTCACGCGTCTCTTCGTAATCGAAGTAGGCGGCGGCATGCTCCAGCTCGTAGGCCTTGTGAGGCGGTGCCGTCTCCATCAGTTCCTCGGTTTCCGGATCTCGGTAACCGACGAAGCTGCCGTGCTCGGAGTCGTCGATGTAATGGCAGGGCGTCAGCGCCTCCATCCAGGGGACCAGGCCCACTACCTCTCCATCCTCGCGGAGGCCCCAGGCGAGAATCGGCATGCCGTAGAAGGAGTCGGGGTCGGAGGCGAGACGATAGACCATCTCCAGGCCGTCGAGCTCTGGAGAAAGGCGTATCAGGCGTCGCTTGGCCAACTGTTTCTGGCGCATCGTTTCCAGGTCGATGACCCGGGCAGGGCGGGGTGACATTGTCATACCCATGATCTCCCTCCAGATTCTGCATGGGCCGAGCTGTAAAGGGTCACGGCTGCGGCAAGGCTGACGGGATCCACACCTACCTACTTGTTCCCACCAATATCACAGAGTCACCTTGCAAGTTAAGCCTGACGAAAGGTTTTTCACTCACAGCGCTCGGCGAGCGCCTGCCAATGACGCCGATGTATATCGCGTGCGGCGAGAAAAGCGGGGAGCGGCGCTGCGGGATTATCCAGCGACAGCCAGCGGTCACGATAGTGGGCGACGGCTTCGGGAGGGGGGACATGGCTCTCCAGCAGCGCGTCGATGGCGCCCAGCCAGTGGGTGGCTTGTGCTTCGAGGTCGTCCAGCCACTCGGCTGCCGGCTTCTGCTGGAATAGCGACTTCAGTTCGGAGCCGGCCTCAGCCAGCGGCCGACAGCTTGCTGTATCGGCCAGACTGGCTTCCAGTAGCGCATTGGCTTCACCGAGGCGCTGTTCTGCCAGCAGCAGGGCCCGCAGCACTTCTGCTGTCAGTGGTCGGCGGCGAAGGGTGTCGAGGTGCCCCTCGAGGGTTGACGACGCATGCTGCCACTCCTGGCTGAACTGGTTCAGCGTGGCGGCGTGCAGCCACTCGATGGCTGCCAATTGCTCATCGATGGCGTCACGTGAATCGGGTTCCAGAGGAGAGCTGGCCCGGGAGAAGCTGCCGGTCCACTCATCGGAGTCAAACAGGGTGTTCCAACTGACCAGTGGCAGTTGCTCGGTCTTGGCCATGGTAAGTCGTGCCAGGCGATCGCGATTGTTCTCGGAGAGTGCCGCCGGCACCTCGCTGTGCCAGCAGTCATGGAGGCGTCGCCAGAGCTCCAGTTCGTAGATCCAGCGCTGGCTGGGTGGAGCGACCCGGCCTAGCTGATTGTTCCTGGCAGCCACCAGCGAGGTGATATGACATTCTCGCAGGGCGTAGACATCGAGCATGCCCTCGCGGGTTTCGGGAATCTCGAACAGGCGCTCGCGCCGTTCGGGAAAGGCGCCGATATTGGTGGGGGCGCCGGGCTGTGGCGCCGGTTGCCCCAGCGCCTCGGCGAGGTCGCGCTGGTAGCTCGTCAGCAGGGCTTCACCTTCGCCACTGCCACCGCAGCCGACCAGCAAGGCCGCGGTCATCAGGCCGGCCATGCATCGCTTCAGGCAGCACTCAGCTGCGCGGGATCTCGATTGCGCCATTCGCCACCCCCCTGGCCAGTCGCCGCAGTCGCTCGCCGAGCAGCAGGGCCGCCACGGTCAGCCCGGCGATCAGCCCGATCCAGTAGCCGTGCACCCCGAGGGGGCCGCTCCAGCCGGCAAGGCCATGCATGCCCAGCCAGTGTCCGCCGCCCAGCCCGACCAGCCAGTAGGCGACCAGCGTGATCACCATGACGATGCGGGTGTCCTTGTAGCCACGCAGCGCGCCGGCCAGATTGACCTGCAGCGAGTCGGAAACCTGATAGATCATGGCCAATATGACCAGTGAAACCGCCAGGCGTTGCACCGCGACGTCGTGGGTATAGAGGGCGATGACCGGTTCGGCGGTGAACCATAGCACCAGGCTGTTGAACCCGGCCACCAGCAGGCAGATGGCGATACCGTTCCAGGCCACCAGGCGGGCATGGTCGGGGCGTCCCTGGCCCAGGGTGTTGCCGACCCGCACGGTCAGCGCCATGCTCAGCGACAGCGGCAGCATGAACAGGATCGAGGTGTAGTTGAGTGCGACCTGGTGTGCCGCGACCGTCACCTCGCCGAGGCTGGCAATGAACAGTGCAATCAGGGTGAACAGCGTCACTTCGACGAAGATCGCCACGCCGATCGGTACGCCGACATAGAGCAGCTCGCCGATCAGTTTCCATCGCGGCGGCGCGGGGTCGCACCAGAGCTCGACATCGCCGTAGGCCCGGGAGCGCCGGGTATAGGCGATCATCGCCAGGCTCATCACCCACATGGAGAGTGCGGTGGCGATACCGCAGCCGAAGGCGCCAAGTGCAGGAATTCCCTGTACCCATGCGGGCAGCCACTCGCCGAACAGCTCGGTGAGCCCGTCGCCGCCATAGATCAGCACATAGTTGCTGGGTATGTTCACGGCCAGGCCCACCAGGCTGATCCACAGCGCAGGGCGGGTGTGGTTCATGCCGTCGGAGAAGGCCCGCAGGGCCTGGAACAGGGCGATCCCGGGCATGCCGAAGGCGACGGCGGAGAGGTAGGCGGCCGAGCGCCGTGCCACTTCGTCGGGCACCTCCATCAGCCGGAAGATCGGCATCACCGTGAACCACAGCAGCAGGGCAGCGCCCAGGCCGAGTGCCAGGGCCACCCACAGCGCCTGATGCACGTTGGGGCGGATGCGAGCGGTGGTACCGCCGCCCAGCAATTGGGCGACGATGGGGGTGAGTCCCATCAGGGTGCCGGTCATGAACAGCATCAGTGGCAGCCAGATGCTGGAGCCCACGGAAACCGCCGCCAGGTCGGTGGCGCTCAGGCGCCCGGTCATCATCACGTCGACAACGCTCATGCCGGCCTGGGCCAGCTGGGCGCCGCAGATCGGCAGCGCCAGGGTGATCAGCGGCCGGGTTTCCTTGCGGCTGACGCCGGCGAGTTGGGTGAAAAAGGTGGCCAAGGGTCAAGCTCCATGCAGGCGATATGGACCGCCATGACGTCGTAATGCCTGGTCTCAACGACCGAGGGAACCGGTTATGTTAGCAACTACCGGTGGTTTTCGCCCGATGTGTCACTTGCTTATAATGAATCCTTCTCAATGACCCGGAGCCCACGTGACCCACCGACTCGACGATGTGATCGCGCTGTTCGACGGACTCTTCCAGGACACTTTCAATACGCGGCTGGTGCGCGGTGGCGATGAGCCGCTCTACCGGCCGGCCGATGCCGGCTGCTCCTTTCATCGGGTGATCTTCGCACATGGCTTCTATGCCAGCGCCCTGCATGAGATCAGCCACTGGTGCATCGCCGGGGAGCGGCGTCGTCGCTTTGAAGACTACGGCTACTGGTACCTTCCCGATGGCCGCGATGCCGAGCAGCAGCGCGCCTTCGAGGCCGCGGAGGTGGCCCCCCAGGCGCTGGAGTTGCTCTTCACACGCGCCTGCGGCCGGCCGTTCAATGTCAGCGTCGACAACCTGGGTGGCGAGGCGGAGGTGGACCGTGTCGCCTTCCTGGCCCGGGTCGAGGCGAGGGCTTCTCGTTATGAACGTGAGGGCTTGCCGCCACGGGCGGCGGCGTTCCAGGCCGCGCTGGCGGCGTTCTACCGCGAGGGGCGAAGCCTGGACGACGCCGTCGTGTCAGGGCGCGCTTCGCTACCGGTGTCGCTGCCGGCCTGACGCCACGCTTCCTTGCCCAGGGCCAGCAGCGGTGCCAGCGCGGGTGGGGTGTGGTGGGTCGGATAGGCGACGCCAATGGTCTGATGGATGACCAGGCCATCGATGGGGCGGCACTGCACGTCGTGTCGCGCGAGGATCTCGGGCCAGGCCGGTACCAGGGAGACCCCGACCCCGGCGGCAACCAGGCCCAGGGTGTACTCGATGGTGCGCAGGCGCGCCCGGATCTGGCAGCGCAATTCCACCGCGTTCAGCGCGGCGGCGAGTTGCTCCATGGCGGCGCAGGGGTGGCGCCAGATGAAGGGCAGCCCATCCAGGTCACCCAGTGAGATCGACGCCTGCATGGCCAGCGGGTGTCCGCTCGGCAGCGCCAGGCGATAGCTGTCGTGCCAGATCGGCTGAAAGCGCTCTCCATGGGCCAGGTCCTGTTCGCCGATGATGCGGGCATCGCAGCGCTCTTCCGGATTGACCAGCGTCAGGGCCAGATTGTCGCCACGGCCGATGTACTCCTTGAGCAGCGTCGTCATGCGGCTGGCGCCCAATGAGCGCATCAGGCCCAGGCGAACCGGCGTGGGCGGCGAGTCGGTGCGAAACAGGCGGCTGATGGCGTCCAGGTTCTCGCTGACCTGGCGCGCCAGTGGATAGAGCCGGTGCCCCTCCTCGGTGGCGGTGATGCCACGACGGTGCCGCTCGAACAGCGGCGTGCCGAGCCGCTCCTCCAGCTGGGCCAGCGCCGTGGAGATGGAGGGCTGGGCCACATGGCAGCGCCGGGCGGCGGCGCTGATCGAGCCGCTCTCGTAGGCCGCAATGAAGTAGCGCAGGCTGCGCACATCCATAAAGGTTACCTATACCTGATCCAGGATATCGATATTATCCCTTTATCAAGCAGGCGCGCTAGGCTGTAGGCATTCACTCTCGCGAATGCCGACAGGAGCCCGCTACCGTGGCCGACCCGCTGCCTCAGGAAAAACTGTTCTTCTCTGCCCTGCGTTCCGGCGACTGGCCCGAACCCGAGGAGGCGTGGACGCTCGACGAGGCCGGACTCAGCCCCGCCGGCCTGGCCGAGCTGTTCGAATCCCAGCTCATGAGCCGTCACCTGGACCTGCATGCCCGGCGGCTGCAGGCCCGGGGCGAGGCCTTCTATACCATCGGCAGCGCCGGTCACGAAGGCAATGCCGCGATTGCCCGGGCCTTTCGCCACACCGATCCCGCCTTCCTGCACTATCGCGACGCCGCCTTCCTGATCCAGCGCTCTCGACAGGTGCCGGGACAGACGCCGCTCTGGGACCTGCTGTTGAGCTTCGCCGCCTCGGCCGACGACCCGATCTCCGGTGGCCGGCACAAGGTGCTGGGTTCGAAGGCGCTGCATATTCCGCCCCAGACCAGCACCATCGCCTCGCACCTGCCCAAGGCGATGGGGGCCGCCTACGGCCTCGGCCTGTGGCGACGCCTGGGCGGCGGCGGCGAATGGCCGGCCGATAGCGTGGCGATCTGCAGTTTCGGTGACGCCTCGTTCAACCACTCCACCGCCCAGGGGGCGCTCAACGCCGCCGGCTGGACCGCCTACCAGGGCTCGCCCATGCCCCTGGTGATGGTTTGCGAGGACAATGGCATCGGCATCTCCACCCTCACGCCCGATGGCTGGATCGAGGCGAGCATGCGCGCTCGCCCCGGCTTTCACTATCTCAGCTGTGACGGGCTCGACCTGCTCGATACCTGGCGCGCCGCCCGGGAGGCGGAGCGTATCGCGCGCAGTCGCAAGCAGCCGGTGTTCCTGCACATGCGCTGCGTGCGGCTGTTTGGCCATGCCGGCTCGGATGCCCAGCAGGCCTACATGACGCCCCAACGCATCAAGGCCGACGAGGCGCGTGACCCCTTGCTGGTCAGCGCCGGGCTGCTCCAGCGCCATGGGGTGCTCGACAAGGCGCAGGTCGGCGAGCTCTACCGGGCCGTGGGGGAGCGCGTGGCCCGGGTCGCCGAAGAGGCGATTCGCCGGCCTCGGCTCGAAACCGCCGCGCAGGTCATGGCCAGCATCGTGCCGCCGCTGCGGCCAGGGCGTCAGCGGCCGTGGGAGGGGGATGTCGACACCTCCCCCGGCCCCATGGCGAAGCTGTTGAACCAATCGCTGCATCGCCTGATGTCCCGCCATCCCCACCTGGTGATGGCCGGCGAGGATATCGGCCGCAAGGGCGGCGTCTACGGCGTCACCCAGAAGCTGCAGGCCCAGTTCGGCCCGCACCGGGTGATCGATACCCTGCTCGATGAGCAGAGCATCCTCGGGCTCGGGATCGGCCTGGGTCACAACGGCCTGGTACCGATTCTGGAGATCCAGTTTCTCGCCTACCTGCACAATGCCGAGGACCAGCTGCGCGGCGAGGCGGCGACGCTCAGCTTCTTCTCCAACGGCCAGTACACCAATCCCATGGTGGTGCGCATTGCCGGGCTCGGCTACCAGAAGGGGTTCGGCGGCCATTTCCACAACGACAACGCCATCGCCGTGTTGCGCGACATCCCCGGCCTGCTGGTGGCGTGCCCCTCCAACGCCGCCGATGCCGTCGGGCTGATGCAGGAGGCGGTGCGCCTGGCCGACGAGGAGCAGCGCGTCGTGGTCATGCTCGAGCCCATTGCCCTCTACCACAACCGCGACCTGCATGAAGAGGGGGACCAGGAGTGGTGCTTCGCCGATCCGGGGCCGGAGCATCGCCTCGGCGTGGGTGAACTCGGTGCATGGGGCGAAGGGCGCGACCTGGCCATCGTCACCTACGGCAACGGGGTCTACCTCTCCCGGCAGGCCGCCGTGCGTCTGGAAGCCGAAGGCATTGCCCTGCGCATTATCGACCTGCGCTGGCTGACCGCCATCGACCATGAGGCCGTGCATCGCCACCTTGCCGAGTGCGAACAGGTGCTGGTGGTGGATGAGTGTCGCCGCAGCGGCTCGGTCAGCGAAGAGCTGATCACCGGCCTGGTGGAGCGCGGCATGGAAAGCCACCGCCTGCATCGGCTGACGGCCGAGGACAGCTTCATTCCGTTGGGTCGGGCGGCCACGGTGACCCTGCCCTCGGCGGATGCCATCGTCGAACGGGCGCGGCGAGCCGTCGGCAGGTCGGTTTCGGCAGTCTCCGGCGTGCCGGCGGCAGCGTCCAGCGGCAAGGTATCGGCAGGGAGCGACAGCGAATGACAGCCTCGAATACGACAGTGACACGCGAACGGCTATTGCTCGTCTGCCCCGGCCGCGGTACCTACAATGCCCCGGAGTGGGGCAGCCTCAAGCGCCAGGCGTCAGGCAGCGAGTGGCTGGCCCGCTTCGATGCCCAGCGCCGCGAGGCGGGGCTGCCGAGTCTCAGCGAGCTGGACGGCGAGATTCCCTTTCGCCAGAGCCTGCATGGGAGAGGCGAACACGCCTCGCCGCTGATCTATGCCTGTGCCCTGGCCGATATGCAGGCCATCGATCCCGAGCGCTATGAGGTCGTCGCCGTCACCGGCAACTCCATGGGCTGGTATATCGCCCTGGCGGGCAGCGGTGCCCTGGCGCCCGAGGATGCCCACCACCTGATCGGTACCATGGGCCAGATGATGCAGGAGACCCTGGTCGGCGGGCAGGTACTCTACCCCTGGGTGGACGAGCAGTGGCGGCCGCAGTGGTCGCTACGCCGTGACCTGCTGGGGCTGGTGGAGCGGCTGCATGGTGAACAGGGCGCGGCGCTCTACCTCTCCATCGACCTGGGCGGCATGCTGGTCTTCGGCGGCAATGAGGCCGGGCTGGCCAGGCTGACCGAGGCGCTGCCGCCCCGGGAGCGTTTCCCGATGCGGCTGCATCAACACTCGGCCTTTCACACGCCGCTGCAGCAGGAGGTGCGGGAGGCGGCTCGCCAGCGGCTGACGGATGCCCCGTTCCGGGTGCCCAGGGTGCCGATGATCGACGGGCGTGGCCATGTCTGGACGCCCTGGAGCACGGCTCCCCAGGCACTGTGGGACTACACCCTCGGTGAACAGCTGGTGGCGCCCTATGATTTTACGGCGGCGCTACGGGTCGGTGTGAGGGAGTTTGCGCCGGACCGTATCGTCATTCCGGGGCCGGGCGCGACGCTGGGTGGTGCCACCGCCCAGGCGCTGATTCAGCTGGGCTGGAAAGGGCTCGACAGCAAGGAAGCCTTCCAGGCCCGACAGGCCGACGACCCCCTGCTGATCTGCATGGGCATGCCTGAGCAGCGTGACTGGCTGCTGCGCTGAGGCTCGCTATTCCGCCAGGCCCAGGCGCTCGTGCAGCCGAAGCATGACCTCGACCTCGTGCTCGGGCCGCATCGGCTCGAGCCCCATCTCACCGAACAGCTCGTTGCGGGCACGGCTCCACTCGCCGCCGGACAGGGCGGGATAGAGGCTGTCGGCCGGCGCCAGTTCGACGAAGGGGTCGATGCCGTAGGTGTCGAAGAGGCGCGCCAGGGCGGCCTCGTCGTCGCTGATGCCGGCTGTGAACAGCGTGGCGTTGAAGTGGTCGTTTTCCAACTCCCGTATCACGTCCAAGGGGCTTGCGCCGAAACTGGTCAGCTCTTCCATGCTGTAGCCGTTCAGGGCATTCATCTCGTCGTCGAGCCAGTCATCATCCGGCTGGATCAGGGTGTGCTTGATGCGTCCGTCAGGCAGCACCCAGGCGATGGCCAGGGGCAGGTCGCTGTCGTCGCCGGTCTCCACGGCAATGAATCCGGGAATGTCGGCCATCTCAGTGCTCCTCCTGCTGGAAATTGCCAGCAACGTTACGGTCCTCGGTCTCTGCCAGCCGGAAGAAGGCCCGAGCGGTTTGGGTAGTGGCCTGGGCCAGCTCGCCTTCGCTGATTCCCTGCCAATGGGCGATCTCTCTCACGATCCAGGGCAGCAACGAGGGCTCGTGCCGCCTGCCCTTGAGTTTGGCAGGTAAATTGCGCGGCAGCAGGTAGGGGCAGTCGGTTTCCACCATCAGGCGATCCAGGGGGATCTCGCCGACCAGTTCGCGCAGGTGGTGGCCGCGCCGTTCATCGCAGATCCAGCCGGTCAGGCCGATATGCAGGTCGAGATCACGATAGCCGTAGAGTGTCTCACGATCGGCGGTGAAGCAGTGGATCACGGCATCCGGGAGATCGTCGCGCCAGGCATGGAGGATGTCCCGCATGCGCTTGCCGGCGTCGCGCTCATGGATGAACAGCGGCTTGCCGCATTCCACCGCCAGGCCCAGCTGCGCCTCGAAGGCGCGCTCCTGCTCTGCGGGCGTCGAGAAGTTGCGATTGAAGTCCAGCCCGCATTCGCCCACCGCCACCACCTCGGGCTGCCGATGCAGCTCGCGCATTGCCTGCTGCAGTGAGGCGTCCCAGCGGCTGGCATCGTGGGGATGGACACCGGCGGTGGCATGCAGCCCAGGATGGCGTCGTGCCAGCGCCACGGCCTGCTCGGCGTGCTCCCGGTCGGTGCCGGTCAGGATCAGGTCGGTGACGTTGGCCGCCCGGGCGCGGGCGATCACCGCGTCGAGATCGCGGGCGAAGCTCTCGTGGGTCAGGTTGGCACCGATATCCACCAGCGGTGCTGGGGCGCGAAACCGCAGGGCCTCGGGCAGGAAATCATCGCAGGTCTCGGTCGGGTCAACCAAGGCAGAACTCCTACTGTCATCAGGGCGTCGGGGCGAGTGCCTCCGGGATGCGGCGTATTGTACAGGACCACGCCGAGCCGGCCATGCGTTACACTAGCCGCCTCGATGACTGGATGAGGTGTGCGCGTGACCCTGCTACGTCTGGAACGGCTGCAACTGGCCTATGGCAACCATGTACTGCTCGACGGCGCCGACCTGGTGCTGGAGAGGGGCGAGCGACTGGCGCTGGTGGGCCGCAACGGCACCGGCAAGTCGACGCTGCTCAAGCTGGTCGCCGGCGAGATCCTGCCCGATGGCGGCAGCATATGGCGCGCGCCGGGACTCAAGATCGGCGTGCTGGCCCAGGACCTGCCGGCGGCCTCCGGCGAGACCATCTTCGATGTGGTGGCCGAAGGGCTGCCCCAGGCCGGTAAGCTGCTCGCCGAGTATCATCACCTGGTTCAGGACCCCGACCCCGACATGAACCGCATGGCACAGCTCCAGACCCGGCTGGAAGCCATCGACGGCTGGTCCTTCCACCAGCGCATCGACGTGGTGCTGACCCGTCTCGGACTGCCCGCCGACGACGAGATGGCCTCGCTCTCGGGTGGCTGGCGCCGTCGCGTGGCCCTGGCCCGGGCCCTGGTTGCCGAGCCGGACCTGCTGCTCCTCGACGAACCCACCAACCACCTGGACCTGGATACCATCGCCTGGCTGGAGGAACAGCTTGCCGCCTTCCCCGGTTCGGTGCTGTTCATCACCCACGACCGGGCCTTCCTGTCGAAGCTGGCGACGGCCATCCTGGAGCTCGACCGCGGCCGCCTGGGTCGCTATCCCGGCGACTATGCGAAGTATCAGGAACAGAAGAGTCATGAGCTGGAGGTAGAGGCCCGGGAGCACGCCGAGTTCGACAAGAAGCTCGCCCAGGAGGAAGCGTGGATTCGCCAGGGCATCAAGGCCCGTCGCACCCGCAACGAGGGCCGGGTGCGTGCCCTGGAGCAGCTGCGTCGCGACCGCAGCCAGCGCCGTGAGCGCCAGGGCAAGGCCAACCTCAGCGTGGACGGCGGCGAGCGCAGCGGCAAGCGGGTCGTCGAGCTCAAGCATGTTACCCATCGCTTCGGCGACGAGGTGGTGATCCGCGACCTCAGCCTGGAGATCCAGCGCGGTGACCGAATCGGCCTGATCGGTCGCAACGGCGCCGGCAAGACCACCCTGCTCAAGATACTGCTCGGACAGCTCGAGCCCAGCGAGGGAGAGGTGCGGCTCGGCACCAACCTGCAGGTGGCCTATTTCGACCAGCTGCGCGCCGGCCTGGAGCCGGAAAAGACCGTCTACGACAACGTGGCGCAGGGTAGCGACCGGGTCACCGTGGGCGGCAAGGACAAGCATGTCATCAGCTACCTGCAGGACTTCCTGTTCACCCCCGAGCGAGCGCGCCAGCCGGTCAAGGCGCTCTCCGGCGGTGAGTCCAACCGCCTGTTGCTGGCCAAGCTGTTCACCCAGCCGGCCAACGTGCTGGTGCTCGACGAGCCGACCAACGACCTCGATGTCGAGACGCTGGAGCTCCTGGAGGAGCTGCTGCTCAACTTCGAGGGCACGCTGCTGCTGGTCTCCCACGACCGCGCTTTCATGGATAACGTGGTGACCGGAGTGCTGGCCTTCGAGGGCGACGGCCAGGTCCGTGAATACGTGGGTGGCTATACCGACTGGGTGCGCCAGGGCGGCAGCCTGCCGCCGGCGCCCTGGGAAGGCGCTGCCCGCCAGGGCATCGAGCCCACGCGCCAGGCGGCCGAGCCGGCCGAGGACAAGAGGAAATCCCAGCCCGAAGCGGCGAAGAAAGCGGTCAAGCTCTCCTACAAGCTGCAGCGCGAGCTGGATACGCTGCCGTCACGGATCGAGACCCTGGAGGCCGAAGTGGCTGAATTCGAGTCTCGAGTGGGTGATCCTGGCTTCTATCAGCAGGACGCCGACAGTGTTACCGCCACCTTGCAGGCACTCAATGACAAGCAGGCCGAGCTGGAGGCTGCCATGGAGCGCTGGATGGAGTTGGAGGCGATGGCGGCGGGGGAGTAAGCGATGATTCACTACTGTGCTTGCGCACTTGAGGAGTAAGCTGGCCGCCGGCGGCGGCCAACCTATCTGCGCTCGTGACGGAGACTATTCCTCGCTGGTTTCGCCCTTCTTGCCGACGCGAACGGCAAGGACGTCGCACCGGGCGCCGTGCAGCACGCCGGTGGAGGTGGAGCCGAGCAGCAGGGCGAAGCCGTGGCGGCCATGGGAGCCCACCACGATCAGGTCGACATTGTATTCCTCGGCGAAGCGGTGGATCTCGGTGTCGGGCATGCCCACCACCACGTGCTGGTTCTCCTTGGCGACGTGGGGGTCGGCGATCTCGGCCAAGCGCTGCTTGGCGTGCTCGTCGAGCTGGTCCTGAATGCTGGTGAGGTCCATGGGGATGTCGCCGCCGTAGGCGAAGCCCAGCGGCTCCAGGGTGTGCATGATCGAGAGCTTGGCCTGGTTGCGCTCGGCGATCTGCAAGGCGCGCTCCAATACCTTGTGTGAATCCTTGGTCAGGTCGACGGCGACCAGGATGTGGCGGTATTCATTGCTCATGTCAGGCTCCTGCGGAACGGCATGGTAATTGGTGTCATGCCTTCACTCTAGGACGACTGCCGAGCCAAGACAACGACTTGCGTCAAGATTCATTCAGGAGAAGCCGATGGTTTGGGCAATGATAATCGGGGTGCTGCTGTTGATGGTCGCGCCAGTGATGTGGCTCAAGCCCAGCCCGAGGCAGCGCCGCATCGCACCGCTGCGCAATGCCGCGGCGAAGGCCGGGGTCAAGGTAAAGCTGGAGACGCCGCCGCTGCATGGCATCGGTACGGCCATGCCAGGCTATCGCTGGTCCTATCCGGTCGAGTCGCCCGGTCCCCGGTTTCTGCTGGTGCGCGACAGCGTGGCCAGCGACGCCCTCAAGCCCTGTCTGGCAGGCTGGCGCTGGCGCATCGAGCCCCTGCGTGCCCTGCCGGAAAGGGCGCGGGAGCCGCTGGAAGCGCTGCTGATGCGATTGCCACAAGATGCCCTGGTGGTCGAGTCCAGCGAGCATGGCATCACGCTCTGGTGGTGGGAGTCCCAGGGCGCCGAGCGTTTTCTGACCTACGTGGAAGACTTTCGCCGCCTGCGCGATGCCCTGGCCGGCCATGCCGACCGGCCGCCGGCCACCCGTGCCTTCGGCGAGGGAGACGGCTCGACACCTCGGTGACTCTCGCTGAGCCGGTCAGGCGCCGCTTTCGCGGGCCTGTATGGCCAGGCCGTTGTTTTCGATATGGGCCAGCAGGGCGTCGAGGCGCTTGATATCGTCCTCGCTGAGGCCTGCCAGCATTTCGCGGCGGGCCTGGGTCACTACCTCGTCGATCTGTTCCAGCAGTGGTGTCGCATCGGGGGTGAGGAAAACCCGCTTGGTGCGGCGGTCCTGCTCGCAGGGCCGCCGTTCGATCAGGCCCTGCTCCGAGAGCTGGTCGAGGGTACGTACCAACGATGGCGCTTCCACGCCGATGGCGCGGGCCAGGTCGCACTGGGGCTGGCCGTCGCCGAGACGCCAGAGATGGTAGAGGGTGATCCAGCGCGTCTGAGTCAGGCCCAGGGGCGCCAGCCGCTCGTCGATGATGGCCCGCCACAGCCGGGGCAGGCGGGAGAGCCGGAAGCCGATGTTCTGGTGCATGGGACTCCGCAATTGCGTTGAATTTGCCGAATTGTCCGGACCCGCAGCGTGTAATGCAACTCCAAGCGAACAGCGGCATGTGACAGGCGCTGTCGAGGAGGGGCTACGAGTCTGTGTCTGCCTCCGGAGCCTCCGTGTCACCTGCGTCGGATTCGTTGTTTTCCCGGGTATGAGGAGCGGATTCAACTGGTGTATTCCGCTCATCGGGTCGTTCGGTCTGGCTGTGGCGATTTCCCGGAACCAGGCGCCGCAGGTCGAGTCCAGGCAGCCCCGGCGGCGGTGAGGCCCGGCCATCGGCCAGGGTGGCCTCCGATGCATCCTGCGCTACCTGAAAGCGCAGCACCCCGATGCGCTGCCCGCTGTCCGTCATCACATCGATGCGCCACTTGCCGGCGGGGTCCTCGGGGAAGTTCAGCTTGTGGGTCCATGCCCGATAGCCTTCCTGGCGCCCCCCGTTGATGGTCAGCGGAATGCGGTCGACCAGCTCACCTTCATGCCGCCACTCGTGTACGACCTCTTCGCGCAGGCCCCGCGGCGCGCGAATGGCCGTGTAGGCATAGAGCCCCTGGCTGCGAAGGGTGTCGGGCGTCAGCAGGGCGCTGCCTTGAGGACTTCGCTGCGCGACATCGAAGGCCGGTGACAGGGCGCTGGCCGATATCCAGAGGTTGGCAGGCGGCACCCAGGCACGTCCGGTCCATGCCACTAGCGTCAATAACGGTAGCGTGACCAGTACGATCGCCCAGCGTCGGATGGTCATCGGCCGCAAGAGCTGCAGCAGGCTGGGCAGGCTGAATACCAGCATGCATGCCAGAGCCAGCCTCAGGCTCTGGCCGGTGGTCAACTGAAGCATCAGCGGCATGATCACCAGCACGACCAGGAAGACGCACTGGGCATGGAAGGCGAAATAGAGCCAGCGGGCGCGCTCGGCCAGCTTGTAGTAGATCGGGTCGAGAATCGAAAAGAGTGCCATGCCGAGCACCAGCAGGGCGAACAGCCCCTGACCGCTGGCCCAGACGGTCGTGGCCAGTACGAAGGGAAGGCAGAAGAACAGTGTCTCCTGGTGCACCATCTGGGCGATGAAGGTGGTGACGCCCTTGGGCAGGCTGGGGTGGCCACGGCGGGCCAGCAGGCGCCCGATCAGGCTCTCGGAGAGCAGCAGGGCCCAGGCCAGCAGCATGCTCAATGCCAGCACGACGCCCAGCCATTGCTGGCGATCCACCAGGAAGAAGCTGCCTACCCCGGCGGCAAAGGCCACGGGCGGCCACAGCCAGCTCCAGGGACGGACATGCTCGACCAGTCGTTCGACGCGGTCATGGAAACGCCGCATCCGGGGCGATGCGCTGGGCGGAGGCGAGGAGGGCGCCGTATCGGGCAGATTCATGGACGACACCTTGGCGGGACATTGGGACTATCCTATCAGCCATCCGGTATCGCCGGTGTAGCGATGTACTGCCTGTGGCCTGTGCTAGACCATTGGTGATGCACCCGGGGCTTGACGTACTGGCTGTAGTACACCAAGCTTCAAGGAATCAAACGGCCGTATGAAATTGGGCACTCCTCCAACGCCAACCTCTGTGTGGAGATTCGTGGATGATCTATCAAGGCAACGCCATCACGGTGGCACGCGGTACCAAGACCGGGGGCGACGACATCGCCATGCTCACCTTCGACCTGAAGGACGAGTCCATCAACAAGCTGTCCAGCACGGTGGTGGCCGAGCTGGACGATGCCGTCAAGGCGATCCAGGGCGAGAGCGGTCTCAAGGGCCTGGTCATCGGCAGCGCCAAGGATGTCTTTATCGTGGGCGCCGATATCACCGAATTCCATGGTCTGTTCGACAAGGGCGAGGAGTATCTGGTCGAGATGAACCTCAAGGTTCACGACATCTTCAACGCCATCGAGGACCTGCCGTTCCCCACCGTTACCGCCATCAACGGCCTGGCGCTGGGCGGCGGCTGTGAGGTGACCCTGACCACCGATTTTCGTGTCATGGGCGAGAAGGCCAAGATCGGCCTGCCCGAGACCAAGCTGGGCATCCTGCCGGGCTGGGGTGGCTGCGTGCGACTCCCGCGCATGATCGGCGCCGACAACGCCATCGAATGGATCGCCGGTGGCACCGAGAACCGTGCAGATGCCGCTCTCAAGGTGGGTGCGGTCGATGCGGTGGTGCCGGATGAATCCCTCGAAGCCGCCGCGCTGGATATTCTGGCGCGTGCCTTCAGCGGCGAGCTGGACTACCAGGCGCGACGCGACGAGAAGAAGGGGCCGCTCAAGCTCAACCCCATCGAGCAGATGATGGCCTTCGAGACCGCCAAGGGCTACGTCAAGGGCAAGGCGGGGCCGCACTATCCGGCACCGGTGGAAGCGATCAAGGTGATCCAGAAGGGCGCCGGCGAGGAGCGCGGGCGGGCCCAGGCCATCGAGGCCAAGGCCTTCGCCAAGCTGGCGCTGAGCGATGTTGCCTTCAACCTCGTCGGGCTGTTCCTCAACGATCAGGTGGTCAAGAAGAAGGCCGGCAAGTACGAGAAGCAGGCCAGGGCGGTCAAGCAGACGGCCGTGCTGGGCGCCGGCATCATGGGTGGCGGCATCGCCTACCAGAGCGCCTCCAAGGGCACGCCCATCCTGATGAAGGACATCAAGGAAGAGGCCATCGAGCTGGGTCTCAAGGAGTCGCGCAAGCTGTTCGCCAAGCAGGCCGAGCGTGGCAAGCTGACCACCGAGCAGATGGCCGAGAAGCTGACCCTCATTCGTCCGACCCTCTCCTACGGCGATTTCGGCCACGTCGACCTGGTGGTCGAAGCGGTGGTCGAGAACCCCAAGGTCAAGGATGCGGTGCTGACCGAAGTGGAAGGCCTGGTCGGCGAGGAGACCATCCTCACCTCCAATACCTCGACCATCTCGATCACTCGCCTGGCGCAGAACCTCAAGCGCCCCGAGAACTTCTGCGGCATGCACTTCTTCAACCCGGTGCATCGCATGCCGCTGGTCGAGGTCATCCGTGGCGAGAAGACCGGTGACGCCGCCGTGGCGGCCACCGTGGCCTACGCCCGGGCCATGGGCAAGACCCCCATCGTGGTCAATGACTGCCCGGGGTTCCTGGTCAACCGCGTGCTCTTCCCCTATTTCGGCGGTTTCAGCCTGCTGGTCGAGCAGGGTGCCGACTTCCAGCACATCGACAAGGTGATGGAGAAGTTCGGTTGGCCCATGGGCCCCGCCTACCTGCTCGACGTGGTGGGTATGGATACCGCAGTGCATGCCAATGAGGTGATGGCCGAAGGCTTCCCCGACCGTATGGCGCGCGAGGGCAAGACGGCGATCCAGGTGATGTACGAGAACGAGCGCCTGGGCCAGAAGAACGACAAGGGCTTCTACGCCTATGAGGAGGACAAGAAGGGCAAGCCGAAGAAGGTCAGCGACGCTGACGCCTACGCGCTGGTCAAGCAGGTGGTGAAGGAGCAGAAGACGTTCTCCGACGACGACATCATTGCCCGCATGATGGTGCCGCTCTGCCTGGAGACCG
Source organism: Halomonas alkalisoli (assembly GCF_021412585.1). GTDB lineage: Bacteria > Pseudomonadota > Gammaproteobacteria > Pseudomonadales > Halomonadaceae > Halomonas > Halomonas alkalisoli. The sequence continues at coordinate 23,662 of NZ_JAKCMI010000028.1, forward strand.
TGCGGTGCCTGGAGGACGGTATCGTCGAGACCCCGGCCGAAGCGGACATGGCGCTGATCTACGGTATCGGTTTCCCGCCGTTCCGCGGCGGTGCGCTGCGCTATATCGATGCCATGGGCGTCGGCGAGTTCGTCAAGCTGGCCGAGGGTCTCGCCGATGAACTGGGGCCGCTGTACGCCCCCACCGACAAGCTGCGCAAGATGGCCGAAGCCGGCGAACGCTTCTATTCCACCCAGGCCCAGAGCTGAATCCACCACGATCAGGAGGTGAGTTGATATGAGTTTGAATCCGAGAGACATCGTGGTGGTCGACTGTGTCCGCACTGCCATGGCGAAGGCCAAGAACGGGGCTTTCCGCAACGTGCGGGCCGAGAACCTCTCCGCCGCGGTGATGCAGGCGCTGTTCGATCGCAACCCCAACCTGGATCCGTCCGAAGTCGATGACGTGATCTGGGGCTGCGTCAACCAGACCCTCGAACAGGCCATGAACATTGCCCGTAACGCGGCGATCATGACCGGCATTCCCCGCAGCGTGCCGGCCCAGACCGTCAATCGCCTGTGTGGCTCTTCCATGACCGCGCTGCATATCGCCGCTGCCAACATCAAGGCCGGCATGGGTGATTTCTATATCATCGGCGGCGTCGAGCACATGGAGCACGTGCCCATGGCCCACGGTGTGGACGTCAACCCGGCGGCCAGCAAGTATGCCGCCAAGGCGGCCATGATGATGGGCCTCACCGCCGAGCTGCTGGGCAAGATGCACGGCGTCACCCGTGAGGAGCAGGACAAGTTCGGCGTGCGTTCGCACCAGCGTGCCCTTGCGGCCAACGAGAAGGGCTATTTCGATAACGAGATCATCGGTATCGAGGGCCATGATCAACGTGGCTTCAAGACCCTGTTCAAGCATGATGAAGTCGTGCGCAGCGATGCCAGCCTGGAGAAGATGGCCGAGCTCAAGCCGGTCTTCGACCCGCGGGGCGGCACCGTTACCGCCGGGACTTCCTCGGCGCTCTCCGTGGGCGCCGCCGGTATGGCCGTGATGAGCTACGAACGCGCCCAGGCGCTGGGCCTCGAGCCGATCGCCAGGGTGCTGTCGACCGGCGTTGCCGGCTGCGATGCCTCGATCATGGGCTACGGCCCGGTGCCGGCCTCGCAGAAGGCGCTCAAGGTGGCGGGCCTGACCAGCGACGACATCCAGACCGTGGAGCTTAACGAGGCCTTTGCCGCCCAGGGGATCCCGGTGCTCAAGGACCTCGGCTTCCTCGACGCCATGGACGAGAAGGTCAACCTCAATGGCGGTGCCATCGCCCTGGGGCACCCGCTGGGCTGCTCCGGTGCCCGTATCTGCACCACGCTGCTCAACGTGATGCAGCAGCGCGATACCACGCTGGGCCTGGCCACCATGTGTATCGGCATGGGGCAGGGCGTGGCCACGGTGTTTGAACGGTTGAAATAAGCACTTCTGCAGCCGGCGGCCCCGTCCTTACAGGTACGGGGCCGTTCTTGTTTTGAGGCGTTGACGATCTGGTGGATGAGCAATAAGATGCATTTTTTATACTTCTTATGGAATCCACTGCGGGGTGACTCATGGGCCGTCTCAAGAACCTTTTCAAGAAAGACAAGACAGAAGACAAGCAAGCCGTTCAGGCTTTTGAACCTGCGGTGTCAACGACGCCGGATACGGTCGCCAACGTCGGCGAGAGTGCCGGCACCGACGCAGCAAAGAAGGCTAAGCATGGGGAGCCTGGTGTCTGCTGCGGGTCGTGCAGCTAACCCCGAGCGACAGCGGTGGTGTCTCGAGCGTTCCCGGCCAATAGCCATTGCCAAACGAAAGCAGCGGGTGTGCCCTTCGGCGCACGCCCGTTTTTTCACAAGTCGCGGGTTGCTCCCAAGGTCTAGCCTGCGCGCTATAGCACGCCCGCTTCGAGCCCGGCGGCCAGATAGAGGCCTAGCTCCTCGACTTGAGCCACGAAGTCTTCCTGCCACTCGCCGCGTAATACCAGCGGCTCCTGTACCCACTTCCAGCGCAGCCCGGTGACGATGCTCTCCACCGCCCGGCGTGTGCCGGTGCCGTCGTGGCCGGCGCGGATATAGAGGGCACAGGGAAGGCCTTGTTTCTCTTCCAGCACCGGGTAGTAGCAGCGGTCGAAGAAATCCTTGAGGGCACCGCTCATGTAGCCCAGGTTTTCGGTGGTCCCCAGCAGGATGGCATCGCAGGCCCGCACGTCATCGGGCTCCGCTTCCAGCGGGGGCTTGACGATGACTTCTACCGCCTCGATCTCTGGGTGTCGCGCCCCGCGTTCGGCGGCTTCGCGGAGTCTCTGCGTATTGGGGGAGGGCGCATGGGCCACGATCAGAAGCTGTCTCATATTGACAGTCTAACGGCTTTTTCCGACGCTGTTTCAGCAGCTCGCCCTTTCGCTTTCGAATCCCTGGAATCACAGGCGCTATCACAGGAACCATCACAGAAACTAGCACTGGAACTATCACTGGAACTGAGGAGGATGCCTGAATGGCCTTTGCACTTTCGAATATGCAGCTGGAGAGTTCCGCGTTTACTGCCCATGGCGCGATACCCGAGAAATACACCGGTGAGGGCGACGATGTCTCGCCGTCTCTGAGCTGGCGCGATGCGCCGGAGGACACCAGGGGGTATGCGATCATCTGCCACGACCCGGATGCCCCCCTGGTGCAGAACGGCGGCTACGGGTTCGTCCATTGGCTGCTCTACAACCTGCCGGGTTCGACCACCTCCCTGGCTGAGAACACCGGTGAGGGCACCCGAGGCAAGAACGATTTCGGCAAGATGGGCTATGGCGGACCCATGCCGCCGGAGGGACATGGCCAGCATCACTACTATTTCTGGGTATTGGCCCTGGACAAGCCGACCGATCTTCCGGAAGGCCTCGGCCTGCCCGAGCTGCTCAAGCAGCTCGAGCCCCATCTGATTGGCATGAACCGTTTGATCGGAACCTACCAGCGAGCCTGAGGCCGAGCCTGTTCCGATATGAACGGAGTTTCCATGCGCGACTGGCCCCTTCTCAAGGTCTACTACGACGCCATCTGTCCCATCTGCCGGCGGGACAGGGCACGCTACGAGCGTTGGGCCGGTGACGCGGCGAACTCGGTGGAGTGGGTCGACGTCACCGCCAACGAGGACACCCTGCGTGCCGCCAAGGTCGATCCTGGCGAGGCGTTGCTGTCGCTCCACGTGGAGGACCACCGGGGACGAATCGTGCAGGGCATTGATGCCTACATCCTGCTGATGCGACGGGTGCCGCGACTCGCGCTGCTGGCCTGGTTGATCGGCCTGCCGGGTCTCAAACCGCTGTTGGAGTGGGCCTATCGATGCTGGGTGCGGCGGCGGCTCGCCCGGGAAGGGCGGCTCCCGTGACCGGGGAGCGCCGCGCCACCCGGAATTTCGATCGTGCGGCTCAGGTAGCCCAGCCGTGGGCCGCCGATGTTCAATCGGACTTCACCCGCGCCGCGGATCAGCCAGCGGACGCTCGCACGATGGCTGCTACCCCGTGAGCGTTGATACCAGGGCATGTGTGCGCCTTCGCCGAGGCCACGGCCCCAGCCGTCGAGATGGCCCAGCCGCTGGCGGGCCCGTTCGGGATCGAGCAACTGGCAACCGCCTTCGGCGCTGGCTCGGGCTTCCACGCCGGTGTTCCAGGGGCGTCGGGCCGCGGCATTGACGCCGTGGGTCGGCAGGTAGCCGCGGTTGGCCACGGTAACCTTCAACTCCCAGTGGTCGTTGCCCAGGGCAATGGTGCTAACGGACTCCAGGGCCAGGCGTGGCACCAGCGCCGCGACATGCAGCCAGTAGGTGGCCACGCTGTCGCACAGCGCCGGCAGCATCTCCGGCGGCGGGTTCCAAAGACCGATGCATGGGTCCAGGCCGCCGACTTCCACCGCCCCGAGCTGCGGGTGCTGCAGGGGCTGCCAGGCGCCGAACATTCGCCGCTGATTGTGATCGGCATCCCACTGGGCCAGCCGTTCCATGTCCTCACGCTCGAACGAGGTGTAGTGCTCGACAAAGCGCATGGGCTTTGGGTGTCCGAGGCGGTGAAACAGGTCCCATAGTTCGCAGACGAGGCCGACGCAACCACGCTGATGATAGGCAAAGTCGGTCAAGTCGCCGCGCAAGGGCGTTTCGGGTTCGTAGGTGAACTCCTCGTAGCCGCTGACGGTCGGGTAGCCGACCAGGTCTTGGGCCCACGCGGCCAGCTGCCGGTAGAGCGCCAGATCGCTCTGGTCCATGCGGCTGTCCGGCGCGTCGATCAGCGGGCGGATGAATACCCCGCCGAAGGTGTGCAGGTTCAGCCACGCGTAGAGGTTGGGGTGGGCGATGGCAAAGTCGATGACCGCACGGGTCTCGGGCTCGGAGCCAGGGTAGTGGCCGGCGCCGATCTGCTCGGGTTCCGGCTGCCAGCTCCACGGGAAGTTGCGGTTGAAATCCGGTGTGTCGAGCAGCCAGTTGGGCTCGGGAATGGTTTCGCCGTCCCAGTGCTCGATCACCCCCTCGGGGTAGAGCCGCCAGTAGGGCGGCGGGTCGTCGACTCGGCGTGGCAGCATCAGGCCGGGGCAGGTCGTCGACTCGATGAAGTCGCCAGCCTCGTCCGGCACGCGCAGATAGCGGCAGCGGCCATCGTCGTTCATGTCCTGGAGGCGCCAGTAGGGCAGGTCGGGGGCGTGAGGGGTGCGGCGAGGGGCCGAGCGCACGAAACCACTCAGGCGCAGTACCTGTTCGGCCCCGTCCGGCGAGATCCGCGGGCAGATGTAAAACAGTACGCCGCGCAGGAACTCGAGCAGGTGATCGGGCAAGTGCCGGGGCAGGGCGGTGGGGTTCGTATGCACGGCCAGCGCGGTCTCGGCCACCGCGAGCGCGACGCTGGAGCCGGCCAGCTCGACGCCGTGCAGGTTACCGTCCACCCACACGGCGGGGCGCCGGCGCTCCGGCTCGGGGCCGATGGCAAGCACCCAGATCTCACGGCCTTCGGGGCTGGTGCCGATGCTTTGCAGGCGGGTTAGCTGCGGATAGGTCCGTGCCCATGCCTCGAGCTGTCGGGTCAGCGCCTCGTGGGTCAGGTAGCGATGACGAAAGGGGCCATCGAGTGTGTCCAGGACCATGCCGGTGCCTCCGGTTGCCGGGCTTCGCTGTCAGTATGGTTCACCCCGCTGGAGATTCCCCACGCTCGCGGCCCCCGAAACACCCAGGCAATACCGGCTGGAATCCCGATGGTAGACAACATGGGCGCCAGGGCCGATCTGTATCGGCTGGCGGGGAGCATCTGGGCTAGTCTTATGGATAGGGTCAGCACTCCTCCAGGCGCCCGAACGCATCGCCCTGATGGAGGGCTTCATCCAGGAGCCGCCTGTGCTATGGAACGAGGATATCGGTTCATAACCCCGGTCCGGGCGGATCGCCTCCCCTGGCCGGTGTGGCTGATGCTCTGGGCATGGCTGGCCTGGCTGCTGCCGGGGCCGGCCATGGCTCAGGACGACTGGCTGCGCGATAGCTGGCGGGAGGTGATAGCTGGCTCCCCCCTCGACGAGCCTCTGCAGGTCGACTCGCAATCGCGCAGTCATTCGGTGAGCGGTAGCGTCCATGCCCGGCTCCACCATCCGTTCGAGCCGCTCGCGGAGGAGTTGGCCTCGGTCACGGCCTGGTGCGAGATTCTCTTCCTGCACGTGAACATCAAGGGCTGCCTCGTCGAGGAGGAGGACAGGGTTCTCGGCAGTGGCCTGGCCCTCTTCGTCGGGCACCGGGATTTCGCCGCCCTGGTGGATGCAGAGCGCCTCGATCTGAGATGGCGAGTCGTGGACCGCCAGCCGCGCTATCTGGATGTGATGCTGGAGGGCGACCAGGGGCCCTACGGCACCCGCGCCTTTCGCTTGCAGTTGCGGGCGGTGCCCGAGGACGATGATCACAGTCTGGTCCAGTTGCGCTACTCCCTGGTCTTCGGGATGCGGGGGCGGCTTGCCCTTCATGGCTATCTCACCTTCATTGGACGGGATCGGGTGGGTTTTACGGTCGAGGGGACGACTGCCGGCGGAGAACCGATCCATGTGGGAGGCACCCGGGGCATGATCGAGCGTAACGTCATGCGCTTCTATCTGGCGCTCGAGGCGCACCTCGAAAGCCGTGACCTTCCCGAGTCCGAGCGCCTGGAAGCCAGTCTGCAGCGCTGGTTCACCCTGACCATGCGCTACCCCAGGCAGCTCTTCGAGATCGACCGGGCGACTTACCTCGATCAGAAATGGCGCGAGTATGCACACCAGCAGGAGCTGGCTGGGGAGTAGGCCTGCCGGGTTTGCCGGCCGACTGGCACTAGCGTAGCCTCCCAGGCTGGAGAGGCCGACCGATAGGTGCGTGATGACGCTGGGTTTTGTGGCTCGGAGAGGCGGGAACCAGGGCCGCCAACGGTGGCTTGCGAGCGGTGCTCGGCGCCTGGCGCCTGGGTTATTGGTGATGGCCATCGGCCTGCTGGGATCGGGCTGTGCGATGATGGCGCCATCGCCTCCGCAGGATCAGACCAATATCTGCAAGATATTTCATGAACAGCCGAGTTGGTATGACTACGCACGCGCTGCGGAAGAGGCGTGGGGCACGCCCATTGCCACCCAGATGGCCTTCATTCAACAGGAGTCCTCCTTCCGGAGCCATGTTCGACCACCCAGGAATCGCATCCTGGGCTTCATTCCCGGGAGCCGCCCCTCCTCGGCGCGAGGCTATTCACAGGCCATGGATCCCGTCTGGGGAGAGTACCGGGAGGATGCGGGCAGTACCCTGGCACGCCGCAGCCATATGAAGCATGCCACCGACTTCATTGGCTGGTACAACCGCCGCACGCACGACCAACTCGGCATATCGCTGCAGAATCCCGAGCACCTCTACCTGGCCTATCATGAAGGCCAGGGTGGCTATCGCCGAGGCACTTACCAGAACAAGCCCCAGGTTCTTCGAGCCGCCAATCAGGTCAGTTCGCGAGCCGCCCGCTACCAGGCGCAACTTCCCGCCTGCGAAGCGGAACTGCGCTGTCGTCGCTTTTACCAGTTCGGCCCTTTCTGCTCGGCGGGATGAACCATGATGGCGTGTCGTTTGGGGCTTCCCGATAGCGCGCGGCGATCCGATTCTCGTTCACCGCCGTGCAGACGACTTGGAAAGTTCCATGCCGCTGCCATTCGTCGTGTCGTCGTGCATCGCCCTGAACCGTGGCACTGCGGGCGAGAAGCGCCGATGGCGTCGTTTCTGTAGCCGACGTTTGATGTCGTCGCCGATCGAGATTTTGGCTTCTTACTTTGGGTAACAAGAGATGCCTGGGCACTTGCTGCTTAAGTGATAGGCTGACAGGTGGAGTGCGGCATGCAGCCGCGCTCCTAATCCAGAGTACTGCGCCAGAGAACAGCGCTCTTATCCTGAGCGCGCTCTGCCGTAGTCCAGGAGTCACTGCCTATGCGTGTCTATGCCAATCCAGTCGGTCGCGGGTCTCTGTGGTTTGACAACCTTGCTACAGCCACGGGTACGCCTGTTGCCTATGACCCGCAGGCCAGGGCCTTCATCACCATGCCGCCGTTCTGCGCCAATCGCGACGTCATAGGATGCAACTGGATCGCCCCCGAGCAGGGGGGCTTCTGTCGCTCTTGTGCGATGACGGCACTGGCCCCGGACCCTTCCATACCCAATGCCATGCCCCACTGGGCCAAAACCGAGGCCGCCAAGCGCTGGGTGATCGATAACCTGGGCCGGTGGAACTGGTTCCGGCCGGAAGATCCCGGGGCTCCCCCGGTGTTCCATCTGCTGGCCGAAGGGCCAACGCCCGTTGCCATGGGGCATGTAGGGGGGGTAGTCACCATCAGCGTGGCGGAAGCGGACCCTGTGCTGCGAACCACCCGTCGTGAGGCGCTTGAAGAGCCATACCGGACCATGATCGGCCATATGCGGCACGAAGTTTCGCATATGCTCTGGTGGCGACTCAGCCTGCGAGACGACTTTCTCGACGCCTTCCGGGCGATGTTTGGAGACGAGCGTGAAGATTACGCCGAGGCCCTGCAGCGGCACTACAGACAAGGCCCGCCTGCGGGCTGGCGCTCGAACTTTGTCAGCACCTATGCCTCCGCTCATCCCCATGAGGACTGGGCAGAAACCGCTGCCCATCTGCTGCATCTCACGGATATCGCCGATAGCTTCGTTGCCGCCGGCCTTTCCTCTGCCGACCTGCCGCATTACGGGTGGGATCCCTACATGGAGGCGGATGCCGAGCGCTTGATCCATGTTGCGACTCATCTGGTCATGGGGGTCAATCACACCAATCGCTCAATGGGGTTGCTGGACCTGTATCCCTTCGTGCTTTCCGAAATGTCGCGCCGCAAGCTTGTCTTCATGCATGACTGGCTGCGTCGAGGCGCCCAGGGGCTATGAACGCTTTCCCCAACAGTCCCGACAGCGAGTTACTGCCTGTTGGCGATTCCCGTAAGCAGCCGGCAAGGCCCGAAATGCTCGCCTGAAGATCAGCCAGAAACTACGATTTGTGCAGCGTTTCCTAGAGATTAGCCAGAGGTTTGCCATGCAGCCCAGAATCAGCATGATCACACTCGGTGTAGATGACCTGGAGAGGTCCGTTCGTTTCTATGAACAGGGGCTGGGACTGCCGCGCATGGAGTCGCCACCGGAAGTGGCATTCTTTACCCTGAACGGTAGCTGGCTGGGCCTGTATGGCCGCGAAGCGCTGGCGGCGGATGCCGGCGTCTCACCAGAAGGCAGCGGCTTTGCCGGCATCGCCCTGGCGCATAACCTGGGTTCGGAAGCGGAGGTCGATGAGTTGATCGCCCAGGCCGTGGCTGCGGGGGCGACGCTGGTCAAGCCGGCCGAGAAGGTGTTCTGGGGTGGGTACTCCGGCTATTTCGCCGACCCGGATGGCTATCTCTGGGAGGTGGCCCACAATCCCTTCGTCTGGATTGGCCCGGCTGACACCGGAATCTGATCCTCATCCTGCACCCGGCCCCTGCCTCGTTCCTCAGCGGTATGCCTTGAGACGCAGGCGGACGTAGTCGGCGGTCCAGTTACCGCGGCTGTCGCTCAGGCTATGGGACAGCAGGTCGACGGCGTTGTCGAGAATGGCTGCGCGCACCTCTTCCTCGAGGCCATGCAGGAAGGGATTGGCGAAGGTGGCCAGCCAGCCGGCCATTCCGGTGGGCAGGGGGGTGGGGCGCGGGATCAGTTCGATGGAATCAATGGTAAAGCCGGCCGCCTTCAGGCTGGTGCTGTACTCCTCCACGGTAGGGAAGAACCAGGGGAAGCGCGCCTTGCCGCTGATGCCGCGAGCCTGGAGCGCGGCCAGCAAGGCGGTGCAGATGGCGGCGACGTTGCCGTGACCGCCGAATTCGGCGACGAAGCGTCCCCCGGGCTTGAGTGCGCGGTGCACGCTGGCGATGACGGCTTCGTAGTTGAGCATCCAGTGCAGCGCGGCATTGCTGAATACCGCATCGAACTCATGATCGAAGGGCAGGTGGTGGGCATCCACCACTCGCGCGTCCAGGCCGCGTGCCCTGGCGGCCTCGACCATGTCGGGGGACGCATCCACACCGATGACCGTAGCACCGGACTTGGCCAGGACCTCGGTCAGGCTGCCGTCGCCGCAGCCCAGGTCGAGGATGCGCTCGCCGGCCTTCGGAGCCAGCAGCGCGGCCACTTCGTCGCCCAGGGCGGGAACGAAGTCGGCGTGATGGGCATAGCCACTGGCCTGCCAATGCTGCCCGGGGGCGTTGTGGGGGACGTCGTTCATGGTGCCTCCGGGGGTGAGTTGTTGTTTCACCTAGATTACCGCATTAATGCGACCCCGCCATCCGTGGCGCTCATTCCAGTGGCTTGCTGAACGGCCGTCGGACAGGGGGCATCGTGGACCGGCCTATCGGTCGCTCGCCGCTTCGTCGCGAGCCGCGAGCTCCTGGGGTAGCAGGACGGCGTGGATCAACTCATGGGTCGGTGTGGCGACGCCCACGGCGCGGCCGAGACGCACCACGGCACCGTTCTGCGACTCCAGCTCCGAGGGCTGACCGGCCATGATGTTGCGCTGCATGGAGGAGGTGCTTTCCGCCGGCATGGCATCGATGAACTGCATGGCACGGACGGCGGCGTCCTCGGGGAAGCCCACCCCGTGGGCGCGGGCGACGGCATCGATCTCCTCGAGCATGCGTTCGATGATGGCCCTTGTCTCCGGCAGCTGGCGCGTCACCCCGATGGGCGCGCGGGTGATGCTGCCGATGCCGCTCATGGCGCAGATGAACAGGAACTTGCTCCACTGGGCGACCTTGATGTCATCGGGGATCTCGGCGCTGACACCCCGGGCCCCATCGAAGACGGCCTTGAGCTGGCTGATTCGCTCGCTGGCATGATTGTCGCACTCGCCGAAGCGCACGAAGGGATCCACCCCGGCGTGACGCACATGCCCCGGGGCCTCGCGCCAGGCCAGGATGCCGCACAGGCCGTCGATCACCGGTGCCGAGCCCAGCACATCGATCAGGGTGTCGGCGGCTTCCACGCCGTTCTCCAGCGGCAGCACGATGGTGTGCGGGCCGATCATCGGGCGGATTGCTTCCGCCGCCTCGCGCACCTGCCACGCCTTCACCGCCACGATCACGCAATCCACCACGCCGACGCTGGCCGGGTCGTCGGTGGCCTGGGCAGGCTTGATCGAGACATCCCCCTTGATACTGGTGACGCTCAGCCCATCCTGGCGGATGGCGGCCAGATGCTCGCCACGGGCGATGAAGGTCACGTCCTCGCCCGCTTCGGCCAGTCGGGCCCCGAAGTAGCCACCGACGCCACCGCTGCCCATGATTGCGAATTTCATCCTGCCTCCTTCGATTGGAGTAAGTTTCGGGGGTATGGTTATCAGAATAGCGATAATGTCCGTCGATGCAGAAATCGGTTCCATCGGCGATGGGCCATTTTTTTCCGTGGCCGGGAGGCCTTCGAGGCTGGTGCCGCAGGGTATATCCTCAAGGGCGACATGGACGAGCTGCCGGACTCCATGCGCCAGATGATGCAGTGGCAGCGCTACGTCAGTAAAACCCTGTAAAGTGAAGGAGGCGTCTTGTTCGAGTGTAGGGTGCGTGGCCGATTAATGCAGGATACGAAGAAGTGACGCTGGCCTTGATGCGACTGTCACCTTGGCGGCTCGGCCTTCGGGTTGCGCTGGCTTGCCTTGCCCTGCTGTTTGTCCAAGGCCAGCCGCTTGCGCAGGCGCGTAACGATATTCCCACGGGAACGCTGGGTGCGGTGGGTTCCGATACCCTGGCCGGGCTGATGCTGCGCTGGGGCGAACAGCTCACCCACCATTACCCCGGCGTACGCCTGCAACTGCAGGCCAGCGGTTCCGCCAGTGCCCCACCCGCATTGACTGCCGGCACCACCCGGCTGGGCCCCATGTCGCGCCGCATGACCGGCGAGGAGCGCGAGGCGTTCATGGCGCGTCACGGCTATCCGCCACTTGAGGTCGAGGTGGCCCGCGATGCCCTGGCGGTGGTGGTGCATCGCCATCATCCACTCGAAGTCCTCCCGCTGGAGGCGCTCGATGCGATCTTCTCGCGTACCCGTCGCTGTGGCGCCGAGCATGCCATTGATCGCTGGGAACAGCTGGGCCTCGACTTCCCCACTCGGCGCATCGAGCTGCATGGCCGCAACCTGGCATCGGGCAGCTATGGCCTGTTCCGCCAGCGTGCGCTGTGCGGCGGCCAGTATCGGCACAGGCTGAACGAGCACCCCGGCTCGGCGGCCGTAGTGGCGGCGGTCACCGAAAGCCTCGACGCCATCGGCTATGCCGGCCTCAACCACCTGACCCCCGGGGTCAAGGCACTGGGCCTGGTGGATGCCGAGGGAGCGCTGCACACCCCGGACACCGAGAGCGTGCAACGCGGTGACTATCCGCTGGGGCGCTCGCTCTATCTCTACCTCAACCTCCCCCCGGGCGAAGTGTTGCCGGCGCCGGAGCGGGCCATTCTCGACCTGGTGCTTTCCCCGCAGGGGCAGGAGACGGTAGCGTCCCTGGGCTTCGTGGCCTTGCCAGAAGCAACACTGTCGCGCCAGCGGCATGACCTCGGCCTGGCGCCGTGAGCTTGTCATCCAATTGTCATCAAGCCGTTATATTCTCCTGCTCATGACCAAGCCCTTTCCCGCTTCTCCTGCACACCGGTCTCCGCGGCGCCATCTGCTCGATCGCCTGGCGACGGGGCTGATTGCGGCGGGGGGTATCGGCGTGATCCTGGCGGTGCTGGCCATTGGCGCCTTCCTGGCGATTGAAGTGGTGCCGTCACTATTCAGCGGCGCACTTGGCCAGGAGCAGATCACCCTGTCGCTGTCGCCGCTGGCCTGGGGGACCTTGAAGGCGGCCTTCTGGGCGCTGGTATTCGCCGTCCCCATGGCGCTGGGGGCGGCCATTCATTCCGCCGTGTATATGTCTCCAGGGCTGCGCAGCCGGATCAAGCCCACACTGGAGCTGATGGAAGCCCTGCCCGGGGTGGTCATCGGCTTCGTGGCGGGCCTGGTGCTGGCCCCCTGGGTGGAGCGCCACCTGGCCGGGGCCTTCGCCCTGCTGCTGGTGATGCCGCTGGGCATCCTGATGGCGGGTGGCGCCTGGCGATGGCTGAGCCCTGCACTACGCCAGCGACTGCCGCTGGCCTGGGCCGGTCTATGGCTGGTGCCCTGGCTGGCCATGCTGGGGCTGGCTGCGCTGGAACTGGTCCCCTGGCTGGAGGCACGGCTCTTCGCCGGTGACCTGCGGGGCTGGCTGGATGCCGAGCTGGGCATCGACTATGCCAGTCGTAACGCCCTTATCGTCGGCCTGGCCATGGGCTTTGCGGTGATGCCCAGTGTCTACGCCCTGGCGGAAGACGCCCTGTCGGGGGTGCCGAGCAGCCTGGGAGAGGGCGCCCAGGCCATGGGGGCAACCCGGTGGCAGACCCTGTGGAAGGTGGTGCTGCCGGCGGCGGCGCCTGGCGTTTTCGCCGCCGTGATGATCGGCGCGGGACGAGCCGTGGGCGAGACCATGATTGTCCTGATGGCCAGCGGTAATACCGCACTGATGAGCCTCAGCCCGCTGGAGGGGATGCGCTCCATGGCGGCGGGCATCGCCATCGAATTGCCCGAGGCGGTAGCGGGCAGCGATAGCTACCGGCTGCTGATCCTGGCGGCACTGCTGCTGTTCCTGTTCACCTTCCTGGTCAATACCCTGGCCGAGGTGGTGCGCAGCCGGCTGCGGCGCCGCTATCGTCGGCTGGGAGACCTGTCATGAGTCCGGCCGCGTTGACGAGGCGCGCCCGGCTGCCCCGGGGCGAGGGGGCCTGGGCCTGGCTGGCCGCCGGCAGCGTGGCCCTGTCGCTGCTGCTGCTCGGGGGACTGCTGACGCTGATCGCCGTGCGCGGCCTCGCACACTTCTGGCCGGCATCAGTGTCGCTGGTGGAACTCGACGATGGCCAGGTGTTCGCGGGCCGTGCGGTGCGCGAACTGCCGCTGCCGGCAGCGGATGGCGCAAGCGGGGGCCGGGAGCGGCTCTACTTTACCGGCAATCGCGATCTCGACGGCCATGTCTGGCAGTGGGTAGAAGTCGACCGCATCGTCGAAAGCGACCGCCCCCGTGAGCTTGTGGTCATGGAACGTCTGCGCCATGGTGACTTCATCGGCCGCCTGGTCGACGTGCGACCCGCGGGGCAGACAGGGGCTCGGACAGCCGCAGGCGGCGAAGCGGCCTGGGCAGCGCTCCAGGCGCGCCTAGCCGCGGTCGATGCGCTGCGTGGCGAGCGCGATGACCTCCAGCACGGCGTGATCCAGCCGCTGGTGCGCCGGCTCGAGAAGGACCCCGGCGATGGGGCGGCGCAGCGCAGGCTGGCCGAGACCAACGAGCGGGTTCGTGGGCTTCAGGAGAGCATGCGGAGGGATGTGGTCGTGCTGGAGAGCGCCGATGGCCGGCGACTGCTCCTGACCCTGGACGAGGTGCTCAGGGCCTGGCGGCCCAATGCCATGCCGCTGCCGGAAAAGATCGGCGCCTGGTCGCGGGGCGTGTGGCGCTTCCTTTCCGAGGGGCCGCGGGCGGCGAATACCGCCGGCGGCGTATGGCCGGCAATCTTTGGTACCGTGCTGATGGTGATGCTGATGTCGCTGCTGGTCACGCCTTTCGGCGTGCTGGCGGCGGTCTACCTCAACGAGGTGGCCCACCAGGGCCGACTGACGAACTGGGTACGCATCGCGGTACGCAACCTGGCCGGCGTGCCCTCCATCGTCTATGGCGTGTTTGGCCTCGGGGTCTTCGTCTACGGGATTGGCGGCTCTCTCGATGAGTGGTTCTTCAGCGATGAGCTGCCGTCGCCCACCTTCGGCACCGGGGGCCTGCTGTGGGCCTCGCTGACCCTGGCGCTGCTGACCCTGCCGGTGGTGATCGTGGCCACCGAAGAGGGGCTGGTGCGGATTCCCGACCACCAGCGGGAAGGCGCGCTGGCGCTGGGAGCCACGCGTCTTGAGATGCTGACCCGGGTGGTGCTGCCCATGGCCGTACCCGCCATGCTGACCGGCGTGATCCTGGCCGTCGCCCGTGCCGCCGGCGAAGTGGCGCCACTGATGCTGGTGGGTGTCGCCAAGCTGGCGCCACAGGTGCCGGTGGACGGCGAATTCCCCTTCCTGCATCTTGATCGCAAGTTCATGCACCTGGGCTATCACGTCTACGATACCGCGTTCCATGGCGACGATATCCAGGCGGCCATGCCGGTGGTCTATGCCACCGCGCTGCTGCTGGTTCTGGTGGTGGTGGTGCTTAACCTGACTGCAATATTTCTGCGCCATTATTTCAGGGCGCGTCACGGTGCGCTGTCGCGCCACTGACCGAGGATAGAGCCAAGCGATGCCCGAACTGCCGCTCTCACAGCCAAGCCAGCGATCGGATGCCAGTCGTCTGGAATCGGGTCGCCCCAACTCAGCGGGGCCGATCATCGATTTCGCCCCCGATGTCAGCTGTCTCGATGTCGAGGGGTTGAGCCTGGCCTACGGCGGCAAGCCGGCGCTTCGCGACCTGACCCTGCGGGTGCCGCGGCACCGGGTCACGGCCTTCATCGGGCCCTCCGGCTGCGGCAAGTCGACCCTGCTGCGGGCCCTGAACCGGCTCCACGACCTCAACGAGGCGGTGAGTCGGCAGGGCAGCATCCGCCTGGAGGGACAGGAGATCCATGCGCCCGAGGTGGCGGTGGACGAGCTGCGGCGCCGGGTGGGGATGGTGTTCCAGGCACCCAACCCGTTTCCCATGTCGATCTACGAGAACGTGGCTTTCGGACTCCGGCTGCAGGGCGGCCTGACGCGGCGCCGGATGAACGACATCGTCGAGTGGGCGCTGGAGGCGGCGGCGCTGTGGGATGAGGTGAAGGATCGCCTGCGTGCCTCGGCCTGGTCGCTCTCCATCGGCCAGCAGCAGCGCCTGGTGATCGCCAGGACCCTGGCCGTTCGCCCCGAGGTTCTGCTGCTCGACGAGCCGGCCTCGGCGCTGGACCCGATCTCGACGCTGAAGATCGAGGAGCTGATTCGCAGCCTGAAGTCGCAGCTGACCCTGGTGCTGGTCACCCACAACATGCAGCAGGCGGCGCGGGTTTCGGACTATACCGCCTTCCTCCACGACGGCGAACTGGTGGAGTACGCCCCCACGGCCAGTCTGTTCACCAACCCGCGCCTGGCGCGCACCGAAAACTACATCACCGGCCGTATGGCCTGACCTCGACGCTCATCAGGAGAGTCACATGGACATTACCAGCGACACCCATAGCCAGCATATCTCCCGGCAGTTCAATCAGGAGCTGGAGGAGCTCAAGACCCACCTGATGACCATGGGGGGGTTGGTCGAGAACCAGGTCCTGGAGGCGGTCAGGGCCCTGCTCGAGGGCGACAGCCGGCTGGCCGAGAAGGTCCGCGACAGAGATCGCCAGGTCAACGACATGCAGCTCAAGATCGACGACGAGTGTACCCGGGTGCTGGCGCGCCGGCAGCCGGCGGCGTCGGACCTGCGCCTGGTACTGGCGGTGATCCGTGCCACGGCGGACCTGGAGCGGATCGGCGACGAAGCGAGCAAGATCGCCCGCAACGCCCTGAGCCTGATCGAAAGCGGCACCACCGTGCGCGGACTGGTGGAAGTTCGCCACATCAGCGAGCACGTGCGCAAGAT
Organism: Halomonas alkalisoli; assembly: GCF_021412585.1. Lineage (GTDB taxonomy): Bacteria > Pseudomonadota > Gammaproteobacteria > Pseudomonadales > Halomonadaceae > Halomonas > Halomonas alkalisoli. The sequence goes on from NZ_JAKCMI010000028.1 coordinate 39,860, forward strand.
GCTACGCGATGCGCTGACCGCCTTCGCCCGTTTCGATACCGAGCTGGCGCTGCAGGTGGTGCGGGAGGACGAGGCGGTGGACGACGAATACGGCAGCGCCATGCGCTCGCTGATGACCTTCATGATGGAGGACAACCGCGCCATCGGTCCGGTGCTAAGCGTGATGTGGATACTGCGTGCCCTGGAGCGGGTCGGTGATCATGCCGACAACCTGGCGGAGTACGTCATCTACCTGGTCAAGGGGCTGGATATTCGTCACATGGACCCGGATCAGATCGATGAGGATGCGCTCAAGCGTCGTGGTTGAGGCGCCGTGAGACCAGCCGCCCTTCGGGAAAGATGCAGCGGAACAGCGCCCCCTGGCCGGGGCGCGTATCGATCTCCAGGTTGGCGTCGTGGCGCAGCAGCACATGCTTGACGATGGCCAGCCCCAGGCCGGTGCCGCCGGTGGCAGTGCTTCTACCCTTGTCGACCCGGTAGAAGCGCTCGGTGAGCCGGGGCACATGCTCCGGGTCGATGCCGTCGCCGTTGTCTTCTACCTCGATACAGGCACCTGGGCCGCACGCCTTCCAGCGCAGGACGATATGGCTGCCTGCCGGGGTGTAGCGCACGGCGTTGTAGGCCAGGTTCGATACCGCACTGCGTATCTCCTGTTCGCTGCCGAGCAGCGGCCGCTGCTCGTCGATTTCCACCGAGATCTGCTGCTGGCCGTTGGCGAGCGCTGCGGCATCGTGGCGGACGCTCTCGAGCAGCTCGCTCATGTCCAGCGGCGCGTGGTCGTCACCGCTCTGCTCGAGCTCCAGACGTGACAGCAGCAGCAGGTCGTTGACCAGGCTCTGCATGCGCGTGGTCTGCCCCTGCATCTGGGCGAGGCTGCGGGCGAGGCGGGGTGGCAGCTGGTCGGCGTTGTCGGCGTAGGTCTCGAGATAGCCGGCCAGCACGGTCAGCGGGGTCCTCAGTTCGTGAGAGACGTTGGCGACGAAGTCGCGCCGCATCTGCTCCAGGCGATGCAGGCGCGTGATGTCCCGCGCCATCAACAGGCGCTCGTCGTCACCGTAGAGGGTGATCTGGATCTGCAGGACCATCCGCTCGTCGATGGGCGAGGGCAGCGTCAGGGGGTCACGGTAGTCGCGGGCATTGAAGTAGGCGACGAAGCGCGGATCGCGCACCAGGTTGGTGATGTGCTGGCCGCGATCCTGGTGGGTGCGCAGGCCCAGCATGCGGTCGGCGGCGCCGTTCCACCACTCCAGGTCGCCATGCTGGTCGAGCATCACCACGCTGTCGCGCATGGCTTCGGAGGACTCCTGGATGCGCTTGAGCGTGGTGCGAAGCCGTTCCTGGGTATGGCGCTGGCCTTTCTGATAGCGGTAGAGCCGATCGAACAGCTCCCCCCACAGGCCATTGGCGGCGGGTGGCTCGGCCTGGGGGTTGCGGGTGAGCCAGCGGTGAAGGGCGCGAAGCCGGCGCAGGTGGCGGTAGAGGTAGACGCCCATGCCGGCGGCAAGGCCGAGCCCGAAGGCCGAGAAGAACCAGCCGATCAGGCCGCCGGCCCCGGCCATCAGCCCTAGCCGCCAGATTTCATGGCTCCATAGGCGCATGTCAGACCTTGATGGAAAAACGGTAGCCGGTGCCACGCACGGTCTGGATCAGATGCTGATGGTCATCGCCCAGGGCCTTGCGCAGGCGACGGATATGCACGTCCACGGTGCGCTCCTCGACATAGACATTGCCGCCCCACACCTGGTCCAGCAGCTGGCCGCGGGTATAGGCTCGTTCCTGGTGGGTCATGAAGAACTGCAGCAGGCGGTACTCGGTGGGTCCGATTTCCAGCGACTTGCCGTTGGCGCTGACCCGGTGGCTGACCGGGTCGAGCTGCAGCCCCTCGACCTCGACAAGGTCTTCCACCCCCTTCGGGGTGGAACGGCGCAGCACGGCCTTGAGCCGGGCCACCAGTTCCCGCGGCGAGAAGGGCTTGGTGATGTAGTCGTCGGCGCCGGCCTCGAGCCCCAGGATCTTGTTGTCCTCCTCGCCCTTGGCGGTGAGCAGGATGATTGGCAGCTCGCTGGTGGCGGTCTCGCGCTTGAGGCGACGGGCCAGCTCGATCCCACTGGTGCCGGGCATCATCCAGTCGAGCAGCAGCAGGTCGGGTTGGTGGTCGACGACCATGGCGTGGGCGGTCTGGGCGTTGTCGGCCTCGAGCACCCGGTAGTCGGCCATTTCCAGGGCCACGGCGATCATTTCGCGGATCGGCGCTTCATCATCGACGATCAGAACGGTCTTGGCTGTCATTCGGGGCCTCTAGCTCAGTAGCGGGTCGATGACGATAACAGCACGATATCATGTCATTCCGATGACAGCGCTATCGCACCCGGCGACCCGGTGGAAGTGACGACGGTGGGTGCCGGCATCATCCATAGCGTCCGGTGATGTAATCCTCGGTCTGCTTCTTCTCCGGCTCGGTGAAGATGGTGTTGGTCTCACCGAACTCGACCAGGTCGCCGAGGTACATGAAGGCGGTGTAGTCGGAGACCCTCGCCGCCTGCTGCATGTTGTGGGTGACGATGAGGATGGTGTACTGCTCCTTGAGCTCGTGGATCAGCTCCTCGATCTTCAGCGTCGAGATCGGGTCCAGCGCCGAGGCCGGTTCGTCGAGCAGGATCACCTCCGGCTCGATGGCGATGGCCCGGGCGATCACCAGGCGCTGCTGCTGGCCGCCGGAGAGTCCGAAGGCGTTGTCGCCGAGCCGGTCCTTGACCTCGTCCCACAGCGCCGCACCGCGCAGCGAGCGCTCCACCACCTCATCGAGCACCGACTTGTTGTTGACGCCCTGCAGGCGCAGGCCGTAGGCGACGTTCTCGTAGATCGATTTGGGAAAGGGATTGGGCTTCTGGAACACCATGCCCACCTTGCGGCGCAGCTCGGCGACATCCACGCCGCGGGCGTAGATATTCTCGCCGTCGAGCAGGATCTCGCCCTCGATGCGGCAGATATCGACCAGGTCGTTCATGCGGTTGAAGCAGCGCAGCAGGGTCGACTTGCCGCAGCCCGAGGGGCCGATAAAGGCGGTCACCTTGTTGGCCGGGATATTAAGGTCGATGCCCTTGAGCGCCTGATCCTTACCGTAGAACAGGTTGAGGTCGCGCACCTTGAAGGTGGTCTTGCCCATGCCGAGCATGGCGTCACGATGGCTGGCGGTGGTCATGGCTGACGTCATGGTAGTCATCTCTCACCTCTTGGGTGTTGTGGCAACGGCCCAGGCCGCCGCCATGCAGTCGGGTTGGCGTCAATCGGACGCGGCGCGGTAGCGTTCGCGCAGTCGGTTGCGCACGCTGATTGCCGTCATGTTGAGCACGATGATCAGGATCACCAGTATCAATGCCGTGGCATAGACCAGCGGCCGCGCGGCCTCGACGTTGGGGCTCTGGAAGCCGACATCGTAGATGTGAAAGCCCAGGTGCATGATCTGGCGGTCCAGGTGCACGAATGGGAAAGTCCCGTCCACCGGCAGCGTCGGCGCCAGCTTGACGACGCCCACCAGCATCAGCGGCGCCACCTCGCCCGCCGCCCGGGCAATGGCCAGGATCATGCCGGTCATCATCGCCGGGGTGGCCAGCGGCACCACCACCTTCCACAGCGTCTCGGACTTGGTGGCACCCAGGGCCAGGCTGCCCTGGCGCACCGAGGAGGGAATCCGCGCCAGGCCCTCCTCGGTGGAGACGATCACCACCGGCAGGGTCAGCAGCGCCAGGGTCAGCGAGGCCCAGATCAGCGCCGGTGAGCCGAAGGTGGGCGAGGGCAGGCGGTCGGAATAGAACAGCTCATCGAGGGAGCCGCCCAGGGTGTAGACGAAGAAACCCAGGCCGAACACGCCATAGACGATCGACGGTACCCCGGCGAGGTTGTAGACCGAGATCCGGATCAACTTGAGCAGCGGCCCCTGCTTCGCATACTCGCGCAAGTAAATGGCTGCCAGTACGCCGAAGGGACTGACGATCAGCGACATCAGCAGTACCATGGTCACGGTGCCGAAGATCGCGGGGAAGATGCCGCCCTCGGTATTCGCTTCGCGCGGTTCGCCGCTGACGAAATGCCAGAAGCGGTACATATATTCCCGAAGTTTGCTGGCCAGCGACATGTCATTGTTCTTGGTGGCGCGCACGATATCGCCTACCGATATCTCGACTTCCTCGCCGCCTGCGATCATTGCCACCAAGGTGTCTCGGCGGTTGGCGGCATGCAGCTCATCGAGTTCGGCACGCAATACCCGGAACTCCGATTCCAGCACCTCACGCTCGGCATGCATGGCATCCAGGCGATCGGCGAGCACCGCTTCATCGATATCGGGGTCGCGCTGCAGGCCACGCTCCTGAAGTCGTAGCTCCTCCATGCGCTCGCTGATGATACCGACATCGCGGCGCTCGATACGGCGGATCTCGCGGAACAGTGCATTACTGCGCGCCACCCGCTCCTGCAGGGCATCCCACAGACCGTCGCCCTCTGCCACCACCTCGCCATCCTCGAGCAAGCGCCTCGGGAAGCCGTAGAAATCGCCCCATTCACGGCGCTCGAGCATTATGACATCCGGGGGGGCCATCCACTCGGTCATCTGGATCTCGGGGTACCAGGCAAAATCGCGACCGGTGACGTCGCGGTTGCCCTGCTTGATCAGGTGACGAGTGACCAGTTCGTCCTCGCCTAGATCAGGCGGCACGGCGATGCCGGCATCCCGCGCCACCTGGACCGGAATGGTTTGGGAGCGCACATGTTGACCGACGACCTGCTGGCCCTGGCCGATGCTGTCGTTGCCGACGCGAAACTCGACGATCTCGGCCGGCCAGAAGTGGCTGAACCCGCGCACCGCGATCAGCCCCAGCAGCCCCAGGACCATGACCATGCACAGGGCCACGGCTCCACCGTTCAGCCAGATCCAGGGCGCACCGCTCTTGAACCACTGTTTCATCTTCATCTCCGGGTTAGAGGCTGCTGTAGCGCTTGCGCAGGCGCTGACGAACGATCTCGGCAGCGGTATTGATCACGAAGGTAAATCCCAGCAGCACCAAGGCGGCAAGGAACAGCACGCGGAAGTGGCTCGACCCCACTGCCGTTTCCGGCAGCTCCACGGCGATATTCGCCGATAGGGTGCGCATGCCCTCGAAGATGTTGAAGTTCATGATCGGGCTGTTGCCGGTAGCCATCAGTACGATCATGGTCTCGCCCACCGCACGGCCGAAGCCCATCATCACCGCCGAAAACATCCCGGGGCTGGCGGTGGGCAACACCACGCCCATCACCGTCTGCCAGCGGGTGGCCCCCAGTGCCAGCGAGCCCTGGGTCAGGTGGCGCGGCACGTTGAATACCGCGTCCTCGGCGATCGAGAAGATCGTCGGGATCACCGCGAAGCCCATGGCGATGCCCACCACCAGGGCATTGCGCTGGTCGTAGTTGATGCCGATATTGGTCAGCCACTGGCGCATGCTGCCGTCGAACAGCCAGATCTCGAGATAGGGGCTCATGGCCACGCTCAGCCAGCCCACCAGCAAGATCGTGGGTAACAGCAGCACTGCTTCCCAGCCATCGGGAATCGCATTGCGCAGGTTCTCCGGCAGCCGGCTCCAGGCATAGGCAGTGGCCAGCATCGCCAGCGGCATGAAGATCAGGATGCTGAACACGGCAGGCAGGCTGCCCTCGATGAAGGGGGCAAGCCACAGGCCGGCCAGGAAGCCGAGGATCACCGTCGGCAGTGCCTCCATGATCTCGATGGTCGGCTTGACCTTGCCGCGAAGTCTGGGGGTCATGAAGTAGGCCGTGTAGACCGCTCCCATCAGCGCCAGCGGGGTGGCGAACAGCATGGCGTAGAAGGCCGCCTTGAGGGTGCCGACGGTGAGCGGCATCAGGCTCATCTTGGGCTCGAATTCGTTGCTGCCCGACGAAGCCTGCCAGACATGGCGCGGCTCGCTGCGCCCCTCGTACCAGACCTTGTTCCACAGTGCCGAGAAGGATATTTCCGGATGCGGGTTGCTGACTTCGGCCACCTGCAGCTGGTTGCCTTGATCGGTGATCAGGGCCAGGTTATTGGATGGCGAGATGGCGGTCATGCGAATCGCTTGATCGCTTAACGACGACTGGAACAGATCGCGGCCGGAGGTGGTGTAATGAATGCCCACGTTGCCCCGGTCATCGCCGACCAGGAAACCGCGGCGGATATACTCCGGCTGAATATGCCGAATCGCGCCGTTATAGCTCGCAAAGTCGCGAATGCGCACAAGGCTATATGCATTGTGGCTATCGCGCACCGGGATCCACTGGCTCAGCTCCCCTTCGCTGGTGCCGGCAATCACTGACACCGTGCCGTTGAGGTAGGCCATGCTCGAGACATACCCGCTGTCGGTGACCTGCACCGCCTCGACGTACTCGACGTTATTCAGGTTGCTGATATCGAAGTGGTGGATATAGCCGCGTTCGTCTGAGACATAGAGGTGGCGAAAGCGGCCGTCGATAAGGATTTGCTGCGGCTCGCCCTCGATGCCCGGCAACTCCACCACGGTCTGCTCCACTGTGACCTCACCGGTCATCAGGTTCTGGCGGGTATCGAAGGAGGCGACCAGCAGCCGACCATCGTCGGTAGCACCAGCAATGTAGCTGCCACGGTCACTGACCTGTACGCCGATCACGCTCAGCGCTCGGCCTTGCTCATCGAGGGTGATTGGTTCATCGCCCAGTGGCTGAGTCAGCTTCGGCTCGATATGTCGCTGGTTGTCGGGAAAGGTCATCTCGTACTCGACCACCCCCAGCGCCACCTGACCGTTATCAAAGCCGTAGGCGATCGACTGCGAACGCGGTGCACCGACGCCGACCGCCGAGACTTCGGCACCATCAGGCGTCGGCAGTTCGAAGCTGGCGCGTACGTCACCGTCGGCGATCTCGAAGAAAGTGGCGCGTCCCGAGCGCGAAAAACTGGAGCCCAGTATGTTGTAGCGCTCCAAGGCAAGGTGTACGAGCTCGTCGTCTGCGTCGACGCCGGGCGCGTTGTAGCTGGCTTGAGGGCTGACGGAGGCGGACCGGAACATCGGAGCCACTTCAGAGAACAGGTAGACGAAGATCATCGCCAGGGCGGCGACCACGCCGATCCCGGCGATGCCGATTCCGTAGCGAGAGAAGTGATCCTTGAAGGCGCGCCGCTTGCGCAGCCTCTCTCTTTGATCGGGTGAAGGTAGCAGCGAGCGGCTGCCACCCGGGGCGATCTGTCGACGTTCAGGTGACTGGGAAATGTCATTCATGATGGATTGGCAGTCCCGGCGAGTGCGAAAGGGTAGGGCAAGCGTAAGGGGCATAGATGACAGAACCGTGACAACCCTGGCTGACATCCAAGTAAAAGGGGCGCCGAAGCGCCCCTTGTATGGCCCGCTCGATCACCCGGATCAGTCGAGGCCCAGTTCACCGCGCACGCGACTGGCAACCGCCTCGGGCAGCGGGATGTAGCCGTCACGATGGGTGACTTCCTGCCCTTCCTTGGAGAGCACCATGCGCAGGAACTCGGCCTGCTGCGGTGCCAGATCCTCGTTGGGATGCTTGTTGACGTAGACCATCAGGAAGCGGGCCAGCGGATAATCCCCGGATACAGCGTTCTCAGCAGAAACGTCGAAGGCTTCACCACCGTCTTCCCGGGACAGCGGCACGGCACGCACCTGAGAGGTCATGTAGCCGATGCCGGAGTAGCCGATGCCGTTGACCGACTCGCTGACACCCTGCACCACCGAGGCTGAACCTGGCTGCTCGTTGATCGAGGCCTTGAAGTCACCGCCGCACAGCGCGTTTTCCTTGAAGTATCCGTAGGTGCCGGAGACAGCGTTACGGCTATAGAGGGTAAAGTCACGGTTCTCCCAGGCGCCGTCCAGGCCCAGCTGTCCCCAGCGGGTGATGTCCTCGTCGTAGCCGCAGCGGCGAGTTTCGGAGAAGATCGCATCGACTTGCGGAATGCTCAGGCTCTCGATGGGGTTGTCCTGGTTGACATAGACCGCCAGGGCATCGATGGCCACCGGCACCATGGTCGGCGGATAACCGTAGCGCTCTTCGAACTCGGCGATCTCGGAGGCGCGCATCTCGCGGCTCATTGGCCCGAAGTTGGCGGTACCCTCGGCCAGGGCCGGCGGCGCGGTGGAGGAGCCAGCGCCCTGGATCTGGATATTGACGTTGGGATAGAAGCCGGCGAACTCTTCGGCCCACAGGGTCATCAGATTGTTCAGGGAGTCCGAGCCGATGCTGGTCATGTTGCCGGAGATACCGCTGACCCGCTCATACTCGGGCAGATCGGGATCGACATTCGCCAGGACAGGCATCGAAATGAACGAGGCGCCAATGACGGCAGCAGCCATTACCTTCAGTTTCATTTTTTCTCTCCACTATTTCGCAGCGTTGGCATCCAGCTTGGAATCTCGATCACATTCGCGATGACCGATGGCTGCGACTATAGGGAGAGCGGATGACACTTCGGTGACAAAAGCCGGGGGTTTGATGAACCTTCTGTGACAGCCCTGTGTAACGGCAAGCGCTCGTCAGTGCCCGTGAAGTGCTGTGCGGTTTGCCGCGACCGCGATAGAATCCGGCTGGTTTCGTCCCTCTTCTACCGGCAGGGAGGGGCGGTGGCCGGCTTGAAAGTTACCGGCAATGACATGCCGAACGTAGGGAGAAGGGGCACTATGTCAATTCGCACGCTTTTCGCCGGCCTGGGCTTGCTGACCGCGCTGTTGGCCGCTGGCTGTGCCGGGCGTTCCGAGCCGCCACCACCGCAGGCGGAGGCACCGCCGCCTTCCTCCCAAGCCGAACCGCCCCCAAGCGGCACGGCACGGGAAGATCGCTACTGGCTGCCGGCCCTGTTCGCCACCGAGCAGGATGAGGCGCATTACTACGTCAGCCGGCTGGCGGATCGGCGCTTCATCGACACCTATGGGGGCGACGAGCATCCGCGGGTCTGGTATATCGCCGCGGAGCGGCTTGGGCAGATCGGTGAGCCGGCCGTGCCGCTGCTGTTCGGCCTGATTGATACTACCGATGCCTATGAGCTGATGCTGGTGCTCTACGCGCTACAGCTGGCCACCCAGGACCCTGCACTCCTGGCGGCGACGGGGGGCGACTACATCCAACTGGGTACGGTGCTGACGGAAGCTACCAACCGCGAGAACCGCGAAATAGCGCTGGCATGGTGGCAGCGGCACGGCTGGCGCTGGGAGTAGCTGCTGCTGGCTTTGCCAGAGCTACGCGCGGACTCGCTCATGCCCGGTCGAACAGCCTCGTTGTCTCGGCGAGACGCTGGCAGATGGCGTCCAGTTTCTGCTGCTGGCTTTCGTCGGTCAGGGCCCCGCGGTCATCGAAGGCGTCACCCGCCTTGGCCACGGCCAGCTGGTCCGGGAGTACCGTCACCCCGACATTGCTCAGCAGTTGGCGCATCAGCGCCAGGCTGCGCATGCCGCCCAGTCCACCGGGCGAGGCTGCGAGCAGCGCTGCGACCCGGCCCGCGAACAGCTTGAGGCCGCTCTCGCCTTCATGGGGACGCGAGATCCAGTCGATGGTGTTCTTCATCAATGGGGTAATAAAGCCGTTGTACTCCGGGGAGGCGATCAGCAGGCCCCGATGCTCGGCCAGCAGCTTGCGCAGGGCCAGCGCGTTTTCGGGCAGGCCATGTTCGGCCTCCAGGTCGCCTTGGTAGAGCGGCATCGGATAGTCGCGCAGGTCGATAAAGGTGGCCTCGGCGCCCAGCGCGTCCAGGCGGCGGGCACCCAGGCGGGCCAGCCGCTTGTTGAAGGACGCTTCCCGGGTGCTTCCGGCGAATACCAGGATTCGAGCTGCGGTGGTCTGGTCTGACATCTTGGATCTCCCTGGGCCATTTCGTCATTTGGATGAGCCCGGCCGGCAGGTTGCTACACTCTGCGCTTCGCCGGCCGGTCACCGCGCAGAGTTGCCGCTGTTTTGCTATGGTCACGCGGCGATCGGCGTTTTCCCATCTCATGGACTTGGAGTCAGCCTTCCATGGACAAGTATATGCAAGCTGCCCTGGATGAAGCTCGTCGGGGCCTGGCGGAAGGGGGTATCCCCATCGGCTCGGTACTGGTCTACCGTGGACGCATCCTGGGGCGGGGCCATAACCGGCGGGTGCAGTCGGGCAGCACGGTGTTGCATGGCGAGATGGATGCCCTGGAGAATGCGGGGCGCCAGCCAGCCTCAGTGTATCGGGATTGCGTGCTCTATACGACGCTGTCACCCTGCCCGATGTGCAGTGGCGCCATCCTGCTCTACGGCATTCCCCGGGTGGTCATTGGCGAGAACCGGACCTTCATGGGTGAAGAGGCGTTGTTGCGCTCTCGGGGCGTCGACGTCGCGGTGCTGCAGTCGCAGGCCTGCATCGACATGATGTCCGATTTCATCGAGGCATCGCCCGAACTCTGGAACGAAGACATCGGGGAGTAGCGCACCGTACCGGAAGGCGGACCCATGCCGGCGAGGCGATGTGCCTGGCTGTCATGAAACTGTCACATGTCCCGGTTACCGTGCGCGGACAGTAACGTGGGTGTCACATGCCCGTCATCCTGAACGTGTAACCTTTCAACGGCCTTTTCATGTCGAAACCAGATTCCTCTATTCCCGACACGAACCGAGCGGCTCTCACCCGCGAGCAGATTCGTGAGGTACCGGCCTGGCTGCGCGGCATCTACGCCGGTCTCTGTCTCTATTTCTTCCTGGCGGCGCTGAACGTACTCGGCTCGGGGCTGGGAACCTTTGGCAGGGCCAGCGATTTCCTGACCCAGCTCTTCGCCTACGGCGAGAACCCCTTCATCGCCCTGTTGGCCGGTGTGCTGGTCACCATGATCGTGCAGAGTTCGTCCTTCACCTCGGCGCTGATCGTGACGCTGGTCGCCAGCGGCGAGATGACGCTGGGCACGGCGGTGTTCGCCATCATGGGGGCCAATATCGGGACGGCGGTCACCGGGGTGATCGTGGCGTTGGCCAACGTGCGGATCAAGCGCAATTTCCGCCGCTCGTTCACGGCGGCATTGATGCACGACTTCTTCAACATCCTTACCGTGGCGATCGTCTTTCCCCTGGAGTTGCTCAGCGGCCTCTTTCACGAGGCCGGAAGGGGGATCTTCACCCGGATGGCGGGCTGGCTGGCCGACCTGATCGGCCTGGAAGAGGTGGCGCGACCCAACAGCCCGATCAAGGTGATCACCGCGCCGGTGGTCGATGCCGCCAACGGTATCGCTTCCCTCCTGACGACGGCCCCCGCTTCCCAGGGGCTGCTGGTGGCCGGTCTCGGCATGCTGCTGATGTTCGCCGCGCTGATCTTCATGGTGCAGAACCTGCGCGGCGCGCTGCTACGCCACATGGACGGCCTGTTTCGTACCTACTTCTTTCGCAGCGATGTGCGTGCCTACGGTGTCGGCCTGGTCTCCACCATCCTGGTCCAGTCCAGCACCATCACCAGCAGCCTGATGGTACCGCTGGCCGGCGCCGGCGTGGTTCGCCTGCGTCGCGTGCTGCCCTTCATGATGGGGGCCAACCTGGGTACTACGATTACGAGTGTGCTGGCCGCCACGGCGAATCCTGTGGCCGCCGCGATGACCGTGGCCCTGTTCCATGTCATCTTCAATTTGACCGGCACCGCCATCTGGTACCCGCTGCGCTATATCCCGCTTCGGATTGCTATCTGGTATGGCCGGCTGGCGGCGCGGCAGACCCGCTACGCCTTCGTCTTCCTGATCGGCGTATTCCTGGTGATACCGCTGCTGGGGATCGGTGCCACTGAACTGTTCACGAGCCTGCGCTGAGCGCGGCGACTCAGGAGATTTCTGCCATGTTTCGACAGCTATACAGCGCCCTGACCTCGGAAAACACGCTCAATCTGGCCTTCGAGGATCTGACCCAGATGCTCAAGCACGGTGCCTGGATGTTCGACCGCGCCAACGAGGTCCTGCACAGCAAGGCATCGGCCGATGAGGTGCGCCAGCCGCTCTATGACCGCGACCGGGCAATCAACGAGCTGGAGCGCTCGATTCGCCGGAAGGTGCTGCGTCACCTGACCGTCAATCCCGGACATGATGTCGCCATTTGCCTGGCCTTGATGAGCGTGGCCAAGGATGCCGAGCGCATCGGGGACTACTGCAAGAATGTCTTCGAGGTGGGGCATTTCTACAGCGAAGGCTTCCATGTGCCCAAGTACCAGGAGCCGCTCGATAACATGGCGCTAGAGATGGGCGGCATGTTCGACAAGGTGATCAAGGCGACGCGGAATTCCGACGAGCAGCAGGCCCGCCAGGCGCTCTCCAAGGCGGTGGAGGTACGTCAGCGCAGCGATCGCCTGATCGAGGAGCTGTTTCGCGATGAGCTTCAGATCGAGTTTCACGAGGCGGTGGCCTATTCGCTGCTGGCGCGGCATTACAAGCGCGTGGCCGCTCACTTGGCCAATATTGCCACGGCCGTTCTGGGAAGGCTGGAAGACCTGGATTTCTATTCCGAGGCCGACGACGACGGCTGAGCGGGCAGGGGTAGGGTCAACCCGCATCAGCCGCCAGGCATAGTGGGAGGCTGTCTCGTAGCGAGCGTGGCAGTATGCCCAGGTCATCGAAGCTGCCAACGGCGTCGTTTGCGACATTGTCCTGGGCCATCAAGACCACCTGGTCGCGGGTCAGCGGTGGATTGGGCAGGGGGGAGGCCATGAGCGCCAGCAGGTGCCACAGCGGGAATGGGATGGGAAGCAGCGGCCGTTCCCGCGACAGTTCGCGCATGACCAGTTCCACCGCTTCCCGGTAGCGAATGATATCGGGGCCGCCGAGTTCGAAGAGGCGTCGCTCGGGCGGGTCGCTGCCCAGCAGCCGGCCGATGGCGCGGGCCACGTCCATCACGTGAACCGGCTGCAGGCGCGTCTCGCCATGGCCGAACAGGGGAATGACCGGCAGCCTCGTCAAGCCCGCCAGGGCCGACAGGAAGGCGTCATGGGGGCCGAACATGACGCTGGGTCGTAGGATGATGGCCTTGGGAAGCGCCGCGACCACTGCCGTTTCGCCATGGCCTCGCGCACGGACATAGGCCGAGCGCGAGGCCGGGTCGGCCCCGATGCCCGATAGCTGTACCAGCCGCTGGATACCCGTCTCATGGGCGAGCCGTGCCAGTTGCCCGGCAGCGTCCACATGAATGGTCTGGAAGCGCGCGCTGCGGCTTTCCACATAGAGACTGACCGCATTCACCACACCCTCGGCACCCTCGAGCGCCTTGGCGATATCGGCCTTGCTGCGAATATCGACGCTTACGAGCTCCAGCGGATCGCCGGGTTCCGCCCAGTCGGGCAGGGCGGGCCGACGTGCGGCGATGCGTACCGTGCGACCGGCCTCCGCCAGCTCACGAACCACGTGGCTGCCGAGAAAGCCGGTGCCGCCGAAGACGGTGACGCAGCCGTTCGACATCGTTGACTCCCTTCATCCTTTCCCGAGTGGGCTCTTGACCTACCAGGCGGCCCATGAGCGGTGCAAAAGGGCTAGATGCTTCAACCCGGCGGCAGGGGCAGCGCCCCGTTCTCCTTGACGGCGCGTATGGCGAAGCTGCTGTCCACGCTGTTGACCATGGGTAGCTTCTGCAGTCGTCTCACCCACTGCTCATAGCCGCGCAGGTCGGCGGTCACCACCTGGAGCAGGTAGTCGAAGGCGCCGGAAATGGTGTGGCAGTTGATGACTTCCGGCATTTCGCTCACCGACGCTTCGAACTGCTCGACCAGCGCATCCTGATGCTGGCTGAGGCGTACTTGGACGAAGATGGTGACATCAAGGCCCAGCCGCTCCTTGTCCAGCTCGGCGCGATAGCGTGTGATAAGGCGGTCCTGTTCGAGTCGTCGAATGCGTCTGGCGCAGGGGGAGGGCGAGAGGTTGACGCGCTCCGCTAGCTCCGCAGTGGTCAGGCGGGCGTCCTGCTGCAGGGCCTCCAGCAGCATGCGGTCGATGCGGTCGAGCTTCAAGATGCGCATGTCCTTGCCTCATCAGTGTAACTTTTCGTTATTTCTTGGCTGGGACGGCTAATAGTCTCTTTGATTCTGGGTAAGATTGCCCATGTTTGCCAGTGGTATTGGCGCACACTGTCGGCTTCTACTCGATTCTCCGAGCCAAGCGCCCATGAACACTCGAATTCACTCCCTGACCATCGTTCGTCCCCTCCTCGTGAGTCATTCTCATCGGCTGATGGGATGCGGCGCGGCATTGGGAATGGTGCTGATCTGGTCCGCCTATTTCCTGTCGTTGCGGCAGGGGGCATTTTCGCCCCTGGCGCGACTGGACATGACGCTGTTCCGCTACGCAGTGCCGGGTCTGTTGCTGCTGCCGTTGCTGCTGCGCCGCTGGCCGGTGATTCGTGCGGTTTCGCCGGTTTGGCTGCTGGGTATGAGTCTTGGCGCGGGGCTGCCGTTCTTCCTGCTCGGCGCCATCGGCATGGGTTGGGCACCCGTGGCGCAGGGGAGCACCCTGATACCGGGTACGGCGCCGCTGTTCGTGACGCTGCTGGCAGTTGTGGTATTCCGCCAGCGTTTCTCTCGCTGGCGCCGGGTGGGCCTGGCAGCCGTGCTGGCGGGGGTGGCCTGTCTGATTGCCGCGGGGCTGGGAGAGGCCGCCGCACTGGGCCAGGGGCAATTGCTGTTTCTGGTCTGCAGCCTGCTGTGGGCGGTGTTCACGGTGTCGATGCGACAGAGCGGCCTGAGTCCGCTGGAGGCTGCGGCCGTGGTGACGGTTCCCAACGGTGCGCTGGTGCTTCTGTACTGGTGGCTGGCGGGAACGCCGCTGTCGCTGCATGACCTGCCAGCCAGTGAATGGGGGGTACAGCTCGTCGTGCAGGGTGTTGCCGTGGGGTTGGGGTCGAGCTTTCTCTATGGCTACGCCATTCGTCAGTTGGGGGCGGAGGCCACCGCCGCTATCGGCTCGCTCACCCCTGTGTGTGCCTCCCTGCTGGCCTGGCTGCTATGGCACGAGAGCCTCGATCCACTCTCGGCCTTCGGTATGGCAATGGTCGTGCTGGGTGTCGTCTGTGCCAGCGGACTGCTTCAGCGTACGCCAGATTGACCGCGATGGCTGGAGTCGCATCGGCCTGCCGTGTAGGCTATGCGCCTTTCCTCGACGCCGCGCAACCCAGCGATTCGCTCGCGCAGTCCGCTGTGCCGTGTTTGCGCTGGCTCGTCTCCACTGCCATCAGGATATAGCCCATGAGTGACCTGCCCCATTGCCCGGCCTGCGCCTCGGAGTTCACCTATGACGACGGCCTGCAGTTCGTCTGCCCCGAGTGCGGGCATGAGTGGTCGAAGGGGGCGGGGGCCGAAGCGACAGAGGATGAGGTTGCCGTACGCGATGCCAACGGCAACCCGCTCGCCGATGGCGATACGGTCACCGTCATCAAGGACCTCAAGGTCAAGGGCTCTTCCGCGGTGGTCAAGGTCGGCACCAGGGTGAAGAATATTCGTCTGGTGCCGGGGGATCATGACATCGATTGCAAGGTCGACGGCATCGGGCCGATGAAGCTGAAGTCTATGTTCGTCAAGAAGGCGTAAGCGCCAGGCTTCTAGTCCGTCGCAGCGTTGGTCTCCACCTCCTCGGCTGCGTCATTGCCTTCGCCGTTGGCCTCATCCTCGATCCAACCTTGCTCGCGGTAGTAGCGCAGGGCACCTTCGTGAAGCGGGGCCGAGAGCCCCTCCTTGATCATTCGCTCGGGCTCGAGCACCGAGTAGGCGGGATGAAAGGAGGTAAAGCGCTCGAAATTGTCGAACACGGCGGCTACCAGGGTATAGACCTGATCCGGATCGGTGGCTTCGCTGGCCACGACGGTAGCGCGGACGCCGAAGGTCTTCACTTCCGGCTGCTCGGGGTAGTAGAGCCCGGCGGGTATTTCGGCCAGGCTGTAGTAGGGGGCCTCGGCCACCAGGGCCTCGACGAAATCCCCCTCGACGCCCACCACGGCGGCGTTGCATAGATCGACGGCCTGGCGAATCGTCAGGTCCGGGTGACCCACGGTGTAGACCATGGCATCGATATTGCCGTGACACAGCTCCAGCGACTGCTGATCGGCGGGTAGCTCATTGACCATGGCGAAATCTCTCAGCGTCCAGCCCCTGGCCGCCATCAGCTGCAGCATGGTGGCCCGCTGCCCGGAACCGGGGTTGCCGATGTTTACCGCTCGCTGCTCCAGGTCGTTGAAGTTCTCTATGCCGGCTTCCCGGCGTACCACCAGGGTAAAGGGTTCGCTGTGCACCGAGAACAGGGCGCGCAACGAATCGTCGGGGCCCGCGTCGGCGAAGTTTTCCAGGCCCTCGAGGGCATAGTATTGCTGGTCCGATTGGGCCAGCGCGATCGGGACGTCGCCCTGACGTACGCTGTGTAGATTGGCTACCGAGCCTTCCGACGGGCGGGCATGGCAAGGGCCTTCGATCAGGCGACAGAATGCCTGGCCGGTAATGTGATAGACCCCGGTCGGACTGGCCGTGCCGATGACGATTTGTGTTTCTCCGCCCTGAGCGGGCTGCATCAGTGCCAGGACAAGCAGCAGGCTGCCGCCAAGGCGCGCCAACCCTGCGTTAGGGTTCGTGACAGTTCCACACGGCTTCATGGTGTCTCCCTGCAGCGGCTTGCCGCTCGCGCTATGCAGTCTGTTGTTTCCATTCAGTCTAGCAGCCTGAAGGGGATGGCCATGTCGCTCAATCGATTAAATTGAATTAATCAATATTTGACGTTGGAAAGTTAAGAGAGAATATTGAATGTAGTAATAAAAAATAATGATTGTTGTAGGTCGTGAAAAACGCAACCCGGTGCCGTAGTTGCGGGGGGCTCGCAGGGGGGAAGCAGGATGCTATCGAGTCGAAGCCTTTGGGGCATGCGCTGGGCTAGCTGTCCGACAGCCGGGCGGCAACTGTGTCGTTTGCTGATACTCTTGACACTGCTGGCGCTGGGCACGGCCATCGTGTATGTCACCGGGGGGACACGCTACGCCTACCCCTACCTGATGCTGATTCCCGTTCTGCTTGGCGCCGCCTGGTATGGCATAAGCGGGGCGCTGCTTGTGGCACTGGCGGCAGGCCTGTTGATGAGCGCCATGCCCATGGCGGTTGCCACCGGTGAGCCGCAATCGATGCTCAACTGGCTGATGCGCCTGGTCATGTTCCTGCTGATCGGCGGCTTTGCCGGAGTCTTGTTCAGCCGCTTGCGCTGGTCCCGCGCAGAGAGCGACAGGGCATCACGCATCGACCCGCGCTCCGGGTTGCCCAATGAGGTGGCACTGGAATCCGATCTCGGAAGGAGCCTGAAGCAACTGCCTCGCGAGGGCGGCCGTGCTGCGGGCCTGATATTGGTCCGGATCGCTGATATCACCGACATCCTGGAAGCCTTGGGGGCCGATGCCTCCGATGAGTTGGCCGTCGCCTTGAGCCAGCGGCTCGCCCAACTGGGGCCCTGGCAGGGTAGCAGCTATCGGTTCAGCGGCGCCGAGCTGATGCTGCTGTATCAGTCCGTCAATCGGGAGGAGCTCCACCGGATCGCGGAACGCATCATGGGGTTGGGGGAGGAGAACCTGGTTGCCATGGATGTTCCCATTCGGGTGCAGCTGGTGCTGGGGAGCAGCCTTCAGCAGGCCAACACCGATACTCCGGGGAGCCTGATTCGCGAGGCCCGCATCGCCATGCTGGCGGCCACCGAGAAGCATCGCCATCATTGCCACTTCGAGCCCTCCTACGCTCAGCGCAGCGTGCAGACGATACGACTGATTTCCCAGGTGAGGCGTGGCTTGGAGCAAAGGGAGTTCGAGCTGCATTACCAGCCCAAGCTGCGGCTCGCCGATGGCCGGGTCTGCGGCTGTGAAGGCTTGATTCGCTGGCGCGACGCCCAAGGCGGGCTGATTCCCCCCGGCCTCTTCATGCCCAAGGTGGAGAACACCACCTTGATCGCTCCGGTCACCCGGTTCGTGGCCACTGAGGCCTGTGCGTTCGCCGATCGCTTCGATGGCAGGATCAGCATCAATGTGTCGGTACGCAATCTGCTTGACGATGACCTGCTGCAGGAGATCAAGGCGTTGATCCATGAGGCGGGAATATCATCATCGCAGCTCGAGATCGAAATCACCGAGTCTGCGCTGATGTACGACATGTTTGCGGCGAAGCAGGCGCTGGAGCGCATTCGTGGTTTCGGCGTACGGGTCAGTATCGACGACTTCGGTACCGGCTTCGCCTCCTTCGAATATCTGCGCCACTTGCCGATTACCGGGCTCAAGATCGATCGCGCCTTCGTCAATGGACTCGAGGAGGACGAAAGGGCGCGCAAGCTGATGACCTGCCTTGTCGATGTGGGGCATGCCCTCGACCTTGAGGTCACCGCCGAAGGGGTCGAAACGTTCGCCCAGCACTGCATACTCCGTGAATTGGGCTGTGACCAGGCCCAGGGTTTTCTCTACGCCAAGGCGCTGCCGGCTGAGGAACTGCAACAGTGGTGCCGACAGCATGACAGCGGCTGGCAGAACGATCAGGCGCCAGCGAATCTCTGTTCGTCGCCTCGAAACTGAAGCGTCGCGGGCGCACTCACTATTGAGGTCTTTCCAGCACGCCCTACCAATGAGAATGATTGTCGTTATTTGTGCGATCGGCATCGATCTTGCCGCTATCGTGCCGCTAGCCCTGGCCAAATGGGCAGAGGGGTCTTCACATCGAATCCATACAGGACTAAAATGGTCCTCAATCGAATGCGAAGCTCGTACAGGGCTTGGCGGCGAATCGTGAGGAGTCAGGCATGCTCAAGCTTTCTCGGCTGACCGACTATGCCGCGGTGGTGATGGCGCAGATCGCCCGTCACCCGGAGCAGCCCCACGCAGCGGCTGAGCTGGCCGAGGCGGTGCAGCTGCCTCATCCGACCGTGAGCAAGACACTGAAGATGCTGGTGCGGGCGGGACTGCTGGAATCCCGCCGCGGCGCCCAGGGCGGCTATTCGCTGGCGCGGCCGGCGTCGCGCATCACGGCCCGCGACATCATCACCGCCATCGAGGGGCCGGTGGCGATGACCGAGTGCAGCCATGTGGACGGCGACTGCGACCTGCTCGCCACCTGCGGTGTGTCCGACAACTGGCAGCGGGTTTCGCTGGCGGTACGCACCCTGCTCGACAGCGTGACCCTGGCGCACCTGGCCGACTCCTCGCCGATCAAGCTGCCGGTACAGCTGCCCATACAGAGTATCAGTCTGGCCGCCGACACGGCCTGAGACGCGCAAGCCACCGAACACATTACCCGAGCGGGCTCGCTGCTCGCCGACCCAACCGCCCGGGAGGGGAACCATCATGGCAAGTCAGGAAATGGAACAGCTGGTCCGTCGCGAATACAAGGAAGGCTTCGTTACGGATATCGAGAGCGACACTATCCCGCCGGGACTCGATGAGGGCACCATTGCCTTCATTTCCCAGAAGAAGGGGGAGCCGGAGTGGATGCTGGAGTGGCGGCTAAAGGCCTACCATCAATGGCTGAAGATGACGCCACCCTCCTGGGCACACCTCGATTATCCGGCCATCGACTACCAGGCGATCTCCTACTTCAGTGCGCCGAAACGCCCGGAAGACGGCCCCCAGAGCCTCGACGAGGTCGACCCCAAGCTGCTCGAGACCTACGAGAAGCTGGGCATTCCGCTGCACGAGCGTGCGGCGCTGGCCGGCGTGGCGGTGGATGCGGTGTTCGACTCGGTGTCGGTGACCACCACCTTCAAGGAGAAGCTGGGCGAGGCGGGCGTGATCTTCTGCTCCATCTCGGAGGCGATCCGCGACTACCCGGAGCTGATCAAGCAGTACCTGGGCACCGTGGTGCCGGTGGCCGACAACTACTTCGCCGCGCTCAACTCGGCAGTCTTCACCGACGGCTCCTTCGTCTTCGTGCCGGAAGGCGTGACCTGCCCGATGGAGCTCTCCACCTATTTCCGGATCAATGCCGCCAATACCGGCCAGTTCGAGCGCACGCTGATCATCTGCGAGAGCCGCGCCCAGGTCTCCTACCTGGAAGGCTGCACCGCACCGCAGCGTGACGAGAACCAGCTGCACGCCGCCGTGGTCGAGCTGGTGGCCCTCGAGGATGCCTACATCAAGTACTCCACGGTGCAGAACTGGTACCCGGGCGACGAGGACGGCAAGGGCGGCATCTACAACTTCGTGACCAAGCGCGGCGATTGTCGCGGCGACCGTTCGCGCATCAGCTGGACCCAGGTCGAGACCGGCTCCGCCATCACCTGGAAGTATCCCTCCTGCGTGCTGCGCGGAAAGGACAGCATCGGCGAGTTCTACTCGGTGGCGGTGACCAACGGCCGCCAGCAGGCCGACACCGGCACCAAGATGATCCATATCGGCGAGGGGACTCGCTCCTACATCGTCTCCAAGGGCATCTCCGCCGGCCGCAGCAACCAGTCCTACCGTGGGCTGGTCAAGATCGGCCCCAGGGCCAAGGGTGCGCGCAACTTCACCCAGTGCGACTCGCTGCTGATCGGCGACCAGTGTGGCGCCCACACCTTTCCCTATCAGGAGATCGGCAACAGCACCGCGACCGTCGAGCACGAGGCGACCACCTCGAAGATCGGCGAGGACCAGCTGTTCTACTGCCAGAGCCGGGGCATCTCCGAGGAGGATGCGGTGAGCATGATCGTCAACGGCTTCTGCAAGGACGTCTTCCAGGAGCTGCCGATGGAGTTCGCGGTGGAGGCCGAGGCGCTGCTGAACGTGACCCTCGAAGGCGCCGTGGGCTAGGCGCTATTGCGCTCGCTCATGATGCGCTTCAAGGGCGATGGAAAGACACTTTTATCGGGTCGCCGCGGCGGCTCGCCAGAATCGAAAAGGTACTCAAGATGCTCGAAGTCAAGGATCTGCACGTCACGGTCGAAGGCAAGGAAATCCTCAAGGGCCTCAGCCTGACCGTCAAGGCCGGGGAAGTTCACGCCATCATGGGCCCCAACGGGGCCGGCAAGTCGACCCTGTCGGCGGTGATCGCCGGCAAGGAGGGCTATGAGGTGACCAGTGGCACGATCACCTTCGAAGGCCAGGACGTGCTCGAGATGGAGATCGAGGAGCGGGCCCTGGCCGGCATGCTGCTCGGCTTCCAGTATCCGGTGGAGATCCCCGGGGTCAAGAACATCTATCTGCTCAAGGCGGCGCTCAACGCCCAGCGTGCGGCAAACGGCCAGGCCGATATTCCGGCGCCGGAGTTCATGAAGCTGATCAAGTCCAAGATCGCCGAGATGAAGATGGATGCCAGCTTCCTGCAGCGTGCCGTCAACGAGGGCTTCTCCGGCGGCGAGAAGAAGCGCAACGAGATCCTGCAGATGCTGGTGCTGCAGCCGAAGCTGGCCATGCTCGACGAGATCGACTCCGGCCTCGACATCGATGCCATGCGGATCGTGGCCGACGGGGTCAACAGCCTGCGCGCCGCCGATCGCGGCATCCTGCTGGTGACCCACTACCAGCGCCTGCTCGACTACATCATCCCCGATCACGTCCATGTGCTGGTCGATGGCCGCATCGCCAAGAGCGGCGACAAGGAACTGGCCAAGGAACTCGAGTCACGTGGCTATGACTGGGTGGTGGAGGAGACCGCTGCATGAGCGATGTTCAGACCTTTCTCGATCGCCTGGCCGAACGCACTGAAGCCCGGCGCCAGGCCCACGGCCCGGAACCGACCTGGATCGCCGCCCGGCGCCAGGCGGGTGCCGCGCGCTTCGAGGCGCTGGGCTTTCCCGATCGTCGCGTCGAGGCGTGGAAATATACCGACGTGCGCGCCATCGCCCGCGGCGACTTTGCCCTGACCGACAGTGCCGACTTCTCGCCTGCCTCGGCGGCAGCGCTGACGCTGCCTATCGCGGCGCATCGGCTGACCTTCGTCGATGGCGTCTTCTCCGCGGCACTCTCCGATCTTGGCGAGCTGCCGGCCGGGGTCGCTGTGCTGCCGCTTTCCCAAGCGCTGGCCGAGAATCACGAGGCCGTGGGCGGCCCGCTGGGGCGCCTCACCGGAGTGGAGTTCTCGCCCTTCTCGGCCCTCAATACCGCCTTCATGGAGGAGGGCGCCGTGGTACGCCTGGCCCCGGGCAGCGTGGTGGAAAAGCCGATCCTCCTGCAGTTCCTGTCCCGTGCCAATGCGCAGCCGGTGATGAGCCACCCGCGGGTGCTGATCGAGGCCGGCGCCCGCAGCCAGGCAACGGTGATCGAGCATCACATCGGCGAGAGCGAGGCGGCCAACTTCACCAATCTGGTGGACGAGGTCATGCTCGATCGCGGAGCGATCTTGACCCACTACAAGCTGCAGGAGGCGTCGCTCAAGGACCTTCATGTCGCCAGCATCCATGTGGAGCAGGGGCGTGACAGCCGCTACACCTCGTTCAACCTGAACCTGGGCGGTAGCCTGGTGCGCAACGACCTGGTGGTCGACCTCAATGGCAAGGGCGCCGAAGCCAACTTCAACGGCCTGTTCTTCGCCCAGGGGCGCCAGCACGTGGACAACCACACGCTGGCCAACCACAACGCGCCGCTCACGTTCTCCAACGAGAACTACAAGGGCATTCTCGACGACCGGGCGCGTGGCGTGTTCAACGGCAGGGTGGTGGTCAAGCGCGACAGCCAGAAGATCGAGGCGCATCAGAGCAACGCCAACCTGCTGCTCTCCGACCGTGCCGAGATCGATACCAAGCCCGAGCTCGAGATCTACGCCGACGACGTCAAGTGCTCCCACGGGGCCACGACCGGCCAGCTCGACGAGGAGGCGGTGTTCACCCTGCGCACCCGTGGCATCGACGAGCAGACGGCCCGTGGGCTGCTGACGCTCGCCTTCGCCGGGGAAGTGATGGAGCGAGTGGAGCTGGAAGCCGTGGCCGAGCGGGTCGAACTGGCGGTGGCCGGCAAACTGCCGGAGCGCTTCAATCTTTCCGGGCTGGTGGAAGCCGCCATGTCGTTGCATGACGACTGAGCCGAGGAGTCAACCATGAATCACCTGGCCACCGATCACGTGCTCAAGACCCCGGCCCTGGATGTGGCCGGGATACGTGCGCAATTTCCGATCCTCGAACGGCAGGTTCACGGCAGGCCGCTGATCTACTTCGACAACGCTGCCACCAGCCAGACGCCCCTGTGCGTCATCGATACCTTCCGCGACTACTACAGCCGCTACAACGCCAACATCCACCGCGGGCTGCACACCCTGGCCGACGAGGCCACGGCGGCCTACGAGGGCACCCGCGAAAGGGTGCGCGCCTTCCTCAATGCGGCCGATCGGCGCGAGATCGTCTTTACCCGCGGTACCACCGAGGCGATCAACCTGGTGGCCAACAGCTGGGGCCGGGCCAATCTCCAGCCGGGCGACGAGGTGCTGGTGTCGCTGCTCGAGCACCACTCCAACATCGTGCCCTGGCAGCTTCTCGCCGACCAGCTCGGGATCGTCGTCAAGGTGATCCCGGTGGACGAGCGTGGCGTGCTGGAACTCGACGCCTATCGCGCCCTCTTCACCGAGCGCACGCGGCTGGTGGCGGTGAATCATGTCTCCAATGCCTTCGGCACCATCAACCCGGTGCGCGAGATGGCAACCATCGCCCATGAACATGGCGCCAGGATTCTCATCGACGGTGCCCAGGCCACGCCGCACCAGGTGGTGGACGTGCGTGACATCGATGCCGACTTCTACGCCTTCTCGGGTCACAAGGTCTACGGCTCCACCGGCGTCGGTGTGCTCTACGGCAAGGCCGAGCTGCTGGAGGCGATGCCGCCCTGGCAGGGCGGTGGCGAGATGATCAAGAGCGTCTCCTTCGACGTGCCGACTACCTTCGCCGACATCCCCCACAAGTTCGAGGCCGGTACCCCGGCCATCGCCGAGGTCATCGCGCTTGGCGTTGCCCTCGACTGGGTCAGCGACGTGGGGCTCGCACGCATTGGCACCTGGGAGGCCGAGCTGCTGGCACGGGCCACCGCGGGTGTCTCGCGTATCGATGGGCTGAGGCTGCTCGGTACCGCGCCCGACAAGGCCGGCGTGCTCTCCTTCATCGTCGATGGCGCCCACTCCCAGGATATCGCGCTGCTGATCGATCAGCTGGGCGTGGCGATCCGTACCGGCAATCACTGCGCCCAGCCGCTGCTGGCTCGGTTCGGTGTCGATGCCACCTGCCGGGCCTCCTTTGCCGTCTACAACACCCTGGAAGAGGTCGACGCCTTCGTGGCGGCCTTGGAGCGGGTGATCGGGATGGTGCGTTGAGCATGAGTGATATCGAACAGATTGCCCGGCTGGAGCGGGGGCAGACGCTGCCGTTGCAACGTGACGTGGCGGCGATTTCGATCCCGTTCGGCAAGACCATTACCCTGCCGGAGGACAGCATCGTCAGCGTGATGCAGGCCAAGGGCAGCTCGATCAGCGTCGGCTACGAGGGTCGGCTCTACCTGATCGAGGGGGCCAACCTCGACGCCCTGGGGCTGGAGGCCCTGCCGCGGCCGACCCTGCCCGAGGATGCCACGGAGGAGGAGATCGAGCAGTTCGTCTGGGATCAGCTGCGCACCTGCTTCGACCCGGAGATCCCGGTCAATATCGTCGACCTGGGGCTGGTCTACGGCTGCCGCATCGAACGGCTGATTACCGGGGAGCGCCTCGTCACCATTCGCATGACTCTCACCGCGCCGGGCTGCGGTATGGGCGACGTCATTGCCGCCGATGCACGCAACAAGATCCTCGGTGCGCCACAAATCAGTAAGGTACACACGGAAATCGTCTTCGATCCACCCTGGAGCCGTGAGATGATGAGTGACGAGGCGAAGCTCGAGCTGGGCATGTTCTAGCCACAGGTCCGATTCACTGGTGCGGTTCTCTCATTCGCAACGCGAATCGGCGCTCCTGCTTCCCCTTTCTCGATCCGGGGATATCGATGGTTGCGCTGTTGTGGAAGGTCTTCAAGGTACTGCTGATGGCGCTGGGAGCCGCACTGCTCCTGGCGTCGCTGCTGTTCGTGGGAGCCAACTTCTGGGTGCTGGGCCAGACCCAGGGCCGTATCCAGCACGCGCTGCCACTTTGCGGTCCCGAGCGGGTGGGTATCGTCTTCGGCACCTCGCACTGGACCCGCAGCGGAGTACGCAACCCCCACTTCGATGCGCGCATCAATGCCGCCTCCCGCTTGATTCGACTGGGCAGGGTCGAGCACCTGCTGCTCTCCGGCGACAACCGGACTCGCTACTACAACGAGCCCGTGACCATGTGGCGCGACCTGCGCGGTCAGCACGTGCGTCACGAGGACATGACGCTCGACTATGCCGGCTTCAGTACCTTCGATACCCTGGCTCGGGCGCGGGACGTATTCGGCGTCGACCAGGCCCTGCTGGTCACCCAGTCCTGGCATCTTCCCCGGGCGCTTTTCATTGCCGATGCGTTGGGCGTCGAGGCGATCGGCTGTGCCGCGCCGGAGCGGCCGGTGGCCGGACTATGGCGGCTGCAGGTCAGGGAGTGGGCCGCCAGGGCATCGACCGTGGGGGATCTCTACCTCTGGGGTCGGGAGCCCTATTTCCTGGGCCCCGTCGAGCCACTGGAGATCGCCCCACAGATATGGAATGCCGTCATGATCGACGGGGCGCTCAACGAAGTCGGGTCAGACGGTGAGGAGCCGGGGGAGTAGCGCCAGTGCGTTACGGTTGACGCGTTTCTAGCGCTGATGCAGTTTCTAGCGCTGACGCTGCTTCTGTAGCCGATAGAGTTCACGGATCAGGGCGCGGCACTGCTGCCAGCACTCTTCGACGATGGGCTCCAGGGGGTCGGGCAGCGGGTGCGTGAACAGGGTGGAAAGCGCCTGCATCAGCACGCGCTCCTGCTCCAGCAGTTCGCCGATGACCACTTGGCTTTCGTTGCCGACGAAGCTCTTCAACCGGCTCCACAGCCACATGTAGTCGTCGCGCTCGACATCGGCATCCCTGGGGAGCATCTTCAGATGATGCCTGGCAAGCTCCTGGAGTCGACGCATCGCCTTGGCCCTGGCCTCGTAGTGGGGCTTGAGGGCTTCGCGCAGCGACGGGCGCAGGCGCTCCAGATTGTCCTGAAAATAATCGATGCTGTCGGCCAGCGCTTCCAGAACGCTGTCCATCGCCACTTGGCGATTGTCGAGAAACATGAGCGGTCACCTCCTCCGGTGACGCAGATTGTGGGGGTCTCGCCGTCCTTTTGCCACCCCCTCGGTAAATTAATTGCCTGTTCAACCCTTTGGCTTGTGCGGCGTCTTGCGGGGCGTGCTGGCGTGTTTTTCCAGGTGCTCGATGATCAGGCCTGCGATGTCCTTGCCGGTAGCGGTTTCGATGCCCTGCAGTCCGGGCGAGGAGTTGACCTCCATGATCACCGGGCCGTGATTGGCACGCAACAGGTCGACGCCCGCGACCCTCAATCCCATGGCCTTGGCTGCCCGAATTGCCGTGGAGCGCTCCTCGGGGGTGATGCGGATCACGCTGGCGCTGCCCCCGCGATGCAGGTTGGAGCGAAACTCCCCATCGGCGGCCTGACGCTTCATGGACGCCACCACCTTGTCGCCGATCACGAAGCAGCGGATGTCGGCGCCTTTCGCTTCCTTGATGTACTCCTGGACCATGATGTTGGCCTTCATGCCCATGAAGGCCTGGATGACCGACTCGGCGGCCTGGTTGGTCTCGGCCAGCACCACACCGATGCCCTGGGTCCCTTCGAGCAGCTTGATCACCAGCGGGGCGCCCTTGACCATGGTGATCAGGTCGGGGATGTCATCGGGGGAGTGGGCAAAGCCGGTGATCGGCAGCCCCAGCCCCTTGCGCGAGAGCAGCTGCAGCGAGCGCAGCTTGTCCCGGGAGCGCGTGATGCCAACCGAGTCGTTGACCACATAGGTGCCCATCATCTCGAACTGGCGCAGCACGGCACAGCCGTAGAAGGTCACCGATGCACCGATACGCGGAATCACGGCATCGAAATGTTCGAGTTCCTGACCCTTGAGGTGGATCGAGGGGTGGTGTGCCGCGATGCTCATGTAACAGCGCAGGGTGTCGACGACCCGGATGCTGTGGCCGCGGTTCTCGGCGGCTTCCACCAGGCGACGTGTGGAGTAGAGATTACGATTGCGGGACAATATCGCGATATGCATCGAGGACTCCGAAGTCGAATGGGCGGGTGGGTCAGGGCTCGCCGTGGAGGAAAGTGACGCCGGGAGCCACCAGCAGGCGACGCAGGGCGCGGCGGCCCAGCAGCATCGGGTGGCGCATGTTGCGGCGATCGGTCAGGGTCAGTTCCACCATCATCTCGAGCTTGCCGAGTTGCATGGGGGTGCGTATCACATAACGCCACTCCTTGTGACCGTTGGAACTGGTCACGCGGCGGCGATCATGGAGGTGCGTGCGAAAGACATGGGGAGGCGTCTCCTGCCCCCCGCTGCGGGTGGTGAAGCTGACCCACAGGTGACCCTCTTCCTCAAAGATCTCGATATCCTCGGCGTGCAGGGCCGAGGTGCGTGCGCCGGTGTCGACCTTGGCGCAGACCGTCATACCCATCTTCGGCAGCGTCACCATTTCACGCCGACCGATCACGGCCTTGGGGGTGTAGGGCAGTTCCTTCATCGATTCACTTCCTGGTCTCAATGCTCAGTGGCCCAACCCGGCTAGCCGCTGGCCGATGGCCGAGTCCGGAGCGGCTTCGCGCAGCACCATCAGTACCGGCAGCCGCAGGCGCGGGATCAGGGCGAGGTCCCGGGCCATGGCCGCAAAATCGGCCTGTGGTGTCTCTGCCAGCCGGCTCAGAAAGCGGGGCAGGCGTTCGGCATGTTCCAGGTGTCGCCAGCCCCGGCCGGCCATGGCCGCCAGCAGGTCCGGGCCACAGGCATTGGGGTCATCCAGCAGGGTATCGAACCACTCGCCGGCCATGGCGGCACCGCTGACGGCACGGACACAGGCGCAGAAGCTCTCGATCTCGCCCGCGGCAGCGGCGTCTTCTCCCCGGCGGCGTAGCGCCAATGCCAGGCTCTCGGGCATGTCGACATGCTCAAGACAGTAGCATAGTGAAGTCAGTACCTCGCCGGGGAGGGCGGGCAGCCGCTCGGCCAGCATCCGGCTCGCTTCTTCGTCCAGACGCACCGCGTAGTCGGCCAAGCCCTGCAGCCCCAGTGCCTGCCAGTCCAGGGGCTGTTGGCCGCTGAGATACGCCTCCACGGGCTCCAGGTGGGGGCTGGCGGGCTTGCCCATGTCATGGCTGGCCCGGGCATGCAGCATCGCCTGGAAGTGCAGCGAGGGGGTGAAGGCCAGCGGGTTGTCCTTCATCAGATTGTCGATCGACTCGCCCGGCTCGCTGCGGCCTACCTGCTGTACGCTGCGGCCCAGCGTCTCCAGCAGCCGCTGAAGGAAGGCGTCACGGGAGGCCGGCACCAGGCGCCCCTGCTCGTCCAGCGGCAGGGCGAGAAACCAGATCAATGGGTCGCTCATGTCGCCCAGGCGAAACACCAGGCCGACCCTGGCCTGGCTCTGCCATGGGCAGGGCCAGGGGAGATCGCCGGCTTCGAAGTCCGCCAGGGTTTCCAGGGTGCAGGGTTCGACCCTCCGCCCAAGGTGATAGGCCCGCACTTCAGCACCGGTGCGCATGAAGAAATCGTGAAGCGTATGGATCGGCTGCATGTCGACTCCGTTCTTGAAGCGTGCACTCTACCTTGCCCCCCGGGGGCTTGTCAGCCACTGGTGTGGGTCGGGCGAGAGAGAGTCTGGTCAAGAATTGACCGATCGCTTCCAGCGCCCTGCCCATCGGGGGCGAGGGCAGCTTTCCATAGTTTATCCACAGGCTCTTGCAGGATATCTGTGTATAGAGCGCAGCAGGCCGGGGTGGCCAGGCCGGAACAGGAACGAGATAATGGAACCCAATGCAAGCGAGGTACCCGACATGACCGTTCACGAAGAGCTCGATGTGGCGCTACGCCGGCTGGAGGCCACCATGAAGGCCACCAACATGTGGCGAGTGGAGCGGCCCGACGCCGACGCCTTCGACAGTCAGCAGCCATTCTGCATCGATACCATGGCGCTGCCACAGTGGCTGCGCTTCGTCTTCATCGCGCGGCTGGATGCCCTGGTCGAGGCGGGTGGGCCGATGCCGGAGAAGTGCGACGTGGCCCCGGCGATGGAAGCCTACCTGACTCAGCAGGGAACGCGTGCCACCGACCGGCTGCTGATCTGCAAGGCGGTGCAGGAGATCGACCAGCTGGTGACGGAAAACTGACGCAGGATAACCCTGACCAAGGAGAGCGAGACGAGGAATGCCGTACTACTTCGCCTATGGCAGCAACATGAACACGGCCCGGGTGGAAGCGCGCATCGGGGCTACCCGGCGCGCGCTGTCCGGCGTGCTGCACGAGTACACCCTGCGCTTCGACAAGGCATCGCGGGTGGCCGGCATTGCCCACGCCAATATTGTCCCGGCGATCGGTGGACGGGTCGAGGGCGCTCTGTTCGAGCTTGCCGAACCCCGGCAGATCGAGCTGATGGATCCTTACGAAGGTTATCCACATGAATATGAGCGCCATCGGCTACCAGTCGTCACCGAGGAGGGCGCCATTCCGTCGTGGGTGTATATCGCTGCGCCGGGTACCACGGCTCCCTCCCTCAAGCCGGCCCGTGAGTACCTGGCGCATCTGCTCGCTGGCGAGGCCTTTCTCAGCGGCGATTACTACCGCCGGCTGGGGCAGGTCGACGCGGTGGAAGGGCTGGAAGACGGCGTCCTGGGCCAGTTGGGCCTGTCGCGCCACTCTCCGCGCTGAGAGTCGACTCGCTTCCGCTGTTGAAACGCACGAGGCCCACGCAAGGTGGGCCTCGTCGGGCGCCCTAGAAACGGTAGCTGATACCGGCCATGAACACCCAGGGGTCGATGCTCACCTTGCCGACGTCAGTGCCATTCAGGCTGGCGTCGGTATCGATGTCGATATACCAGGCGGCGGCGTTCACCGCCCAGTTGTCGTCCAGGCGTACGTCGACGCCCAGTTGGCCCGCCGCACCCCAGGAACTGCTCAGGTCGAGGTCCACACCTTCGATGTCGATCTCTTCGCTGAAGAAGTTGGTGTAGTTGAGGCCGATACCGGCATAGGGCTGGATCTGTGCACCGGTGCCGCCCAGCGGGTAGTACTGCACGGTCAGGGTCGGCGGCAGATGCTTGGTGGAGGCGATGTCGGCGCCATTGAGGTGGATATCGTGCTTGAAGGGCAGTGCCGCAAGCAGTTCCACGCCGAAATTGTCGTGGAACAGGTAGCCCAGGGTGAAGCCGAGGTTGGTATCGCTGCGCACGTCGACATCGATTGTGCCGCCCGCCAGGCTGCCGTTGTTGCTCTTGGGGTCGACATGGGCAACGCCCACGCGGGTGATGAAATCGCCTTCGCTGTAGGCGAGTGCCTGGCTGCTGGCAAAGAAGGCAGTGGCGGCCAGGCCGGCGGTCAGCAGGGTGGGAAGTGCGTGCTTGCGCATGAGTCGACTCCTGTCGTTGCAAAGGGACAGCCTCGGGCTGCCATGAACGAAGTCAGTCTACTCAGCGGCCGGGAATGAATTATTGACCCATGACAATAGTTGCTACCGACAACTAATCGGGTATTTAAAATACTCCTTATATGCATGGCCTTGATACATGTGCACATGACGCAAAACGCCGGGCGCATGGCCCGGCGTCGTCCTGCTATCGTCTCGTTCGGCTTTAGAAGCGGAAGGTTACGCCGCCGCCAATGGTCATCGGATCGACCTTGGCGGTACCCAGCCGTTCGCCATCTTGCGACAGGCGAGAATCGACGTCGGCATAGTTGGCGAAGCCGTTGAGCATGAAGTTGTCGGTGACTGCCAGGTCGATGCCAACCTGGCCGACGGCACCATAGGAGCGACGTGCGTCGATCCCTTCGGGCTCGCCGGAGAAGCGAGTGTAGTTGAGGCCGGCGCCGACATAGGGCTGCACGCGTGAATCCAGCCCACCCAGCGGGTAGTAGTTCACCAGCAGGTTGACCGGCATGCGGTCGACGCTGCCGGCCAGGTCGCCGGCGGAGAAGTCGTGCTCGATCTTCTCGGAGCTGTTGAGCTCGATGCCGATCTGATCGTGGAACAGGTAGCCTGCGCCAAAGGTGAAGCCGGTCTCACCGCTGCTGATGCTGTCGAGTACGCCATTGTCGGAGCGGGTATCGGACTTGGCGAAGCCACCGCGTACGAAGGTGTCACCGGCGCTGTAGGCCAGGGCCGCCTGGCTGACGAAGGCGCAACTGGCGGCAATGACAGCCACGGGAATCAAGCGAGTCGTATTCATCAGTGCGTTCTCCTGGTCGACGCTGGCCGGAAGAGTCCGGCCTATTGAACTGTGTCTAGTATAGAAACACCGTTTCTAAAAGTCTTGTTTAATTTTGTTATGGCCGCGATAGGCCGGATTCATAGCGATATTCTCCTAAATTAAGCGCCTCTTTTCCTTCTGAGATGGAACGGTCAAGGCACCAGTTTGTATAACTATTGCTGTGGCGCAATATTGGCGTGGAGGAGCGTGAGGGGCTAAGCCTTGTCTATAGTCGATCGGAAGGAGAGGGTGATGAAGAGTGCAACGAACGAGCGACCGGTCTGGCTCGCAATGGGAGCCATGCTGCTGGCCGCAGCCCTGGCCCTCTGGCTGTTACTGCATCCGGAACTGATCAGCGGTCTGCCCATGCCGCTGCGCCTCCCGGCGATCGGCCTGGGTTTCTGGGCCCTGGGTGCCGCCTTCATGCAGCCGATGGGTCTGGAGCTGCGGCGCCACTGGCAGCGGCGTGCCACCACGCCGCCCTGGAGCCTGGTAGCCTTGGGTGCGTTCACGCTGATCGTGGTGCTGCGTGCCCTCTGGTTGGCATGATTCGGTTGGTATGATGTGGTTGGAATGAAATGGCTGGCATGATTTTGCTGGCGTAGTAACGCAACAGGCCGCCCAAGGGCGGCCTGTTGCGGTCATTGACGGGTGGGCTGCCACCGATTTGGGCCGTCAGGCCTCTTCGAAGGTATCGAAGTCGGCGGTGACCCGCAGGTTGGGTTCTTCGGTGGCAAGGCTTGCCACCACGATGGCGATATAGGCCAGGATCACGCCCGGCACGATCTCATAGAGATCGAAGATGCCGCCGGAGATCTCTGCCCACAGCACCACGGTCACGCCACCCACCACGATGCCGGCGAGCGCGCCCCACTTGTTCATGCGCCGCCAGTAGAGCGACATGATCAGGGCCGGGCCGAAGGCGGCACCGAAGCCGGCCCAGGCGTAGGCAACCAGGTCGAGCACGGTGGCATCGGGGTTGAGCGCCAGCAGGTAGGCGAGTGCGGCGATACCGATCACGGCAAAGCGGCCCACCCAGACGAGTTCGGTCTGGCTGGCATCCTTGCGGAAGATCGCCTTGTAGAAGTCGTCGGTCAGCGCCGAGGAAGAGACCAGCAGCTGGGAGTCGGCGGTGGACATGATGGCGGCCAGGATGGCGGCCAGCAGGATTCCGGCGATCACCGGATGGAAGATGATGTTGACCATCACCATGAAGACCGTCTCGCCATCGGCCAGGTCGCGCTGCACGAAACCCACCCCGAGGAGGCCCACGGCAATGGAGCTGACCAGGGCGATGGCGGTCCAGGAGACGGCGATGCGACGGGCGGCAGGGATGTCGCGGTCGCTGCGGATGGCGGCGAAGCGAGCCAGGATATGTGGCTGGCCGAAGTAGCCCAGGCCCCAGGCCAGCGAGCTGATGATGCCGATGGTGGTCAGTGCTTCACCGGTGGAGGCGTCGCGGAACCAGGCGAGCATATACTCGCTCTCGGCTGCCAGGGCTGCGCCTGCGCCGCTGGCGCCACCCAGGTCGCTGAAGGCGATGACCGGGACGATGGCCAGCGCCGCTGCCATCATCAGGCCTTGAATCAGGTCGGTCCAGGAAACCGCCAGGAAGCCGCCGAAGAAGGTATAGGAAATCACCGCGATGGTGCCGATGGTCACGGCGATGGTGTAGTCGTAGCCGAAGACCGTCTCGAACAGTCGGCCACCCGCCACCAGCCCGGAGCTGGTATAGAACAGGAAGAACATCAGGATGAAGATGGCGGAGATCACCCTCAGCAGCTGCGTCTTGTCCTGGAAGCGGTTGGCGAAGTACTCCGGCAGTGTCAGGGCATCGCTGACCTTGAAGCTGTAGAGGCGCAGCCGGCGGGCCACGACCAGCCAGTTGAGCCAGGTGCCGATCAGCAGGCCCACGGCGATCCAGCTCGCCGAGATGCCGCTGACGTAGGCGGCCCCCGGCAGGCCCAGCAGCAGCCAGCCCGACATGTCGGATGCGCCAGCGGAGATCGCCGAGGTCCAGGGGCCCAGCGAACGTCCGCCCAGGATGTAGTCGGAGAGGTTCGTGGTGCGTTTATAGGCGACGATACCGACACCGAGCATCAGTAGCAGGTACGCCAGGAAGGTGAAGCCGACGGCCATATTGTTGTCAACCATGTGAAGGTTCCTTCAGTGTTGTTGTCGGGGCGACGAGCGGGGGAGTCACTCGTCGCCCAACGCTAGCAGTGACGCGTTGCCGCCCAGCGCGGCGGTATTGACGGTTACGGTCTTTTCCGTGGCAAAGCGCAGCAGGTAGTGCGGCCCGCCCGCCTTGGGGCCGGTGCCGGAAAGGCCCTGGCCACCGAAGGGTTGCACCCCTACGACGGCGCCGATGATATTGCGGTTGATGTACACGTTGCCAACACGAATTTTCTCTGCAATGGCATTGGCAAAGGATTCGTTGCGGCTATGCACGCCAAATGTCAGTCCGTAACCTCGGCTGTTGATGGACTCGACGACCTGGTCGATCTCGTCGGCCTTGTAGCGCACGATGTGCAGCACCGGGCCGAACTGTTCCCGCTCCAGTGCGTCGATACCGTCGATGCGGAAGGCCACCGGCGGCACGAAGGTACCAAGTGCGGTGAACGCCGGGTCCAGCCGAGTCTCCGCCAGCAGCCGGCCCTCGCCCTTGAGCCTGTCGATATGGGCCATGAGCCCCTTGCGGGCATCCTCGTCGATCACCGGCCCCACGTCGGTGCCCAGGTCCCGGGGGTCGCCGACATGCAGTTCGTCCATGGCGCCCTTGAGTATCTCGATCACCCGGTCGGCCACATCATCCTGCAGGTAGAGCACCCGCAGCGCGGAGCAGCGCTGGCCCGCGCTCTGGAATGCCGACTGGATCACGTCGGCCACGACCTGCTCGGGCAGGGCGGTGGAGTCGACGATGAGCGCATTCATGCCGCCGGTCTCGGCGACCAGGGTCGGCAGGGGGGCATTTTCCCGCGCCGCCAGGGCGCGATTGATGATCTGGGCGGTATCGGTGCCGCCGGTGAAGACCACGCCGGTGATCCGCGTATCGGCGCTCAGCACACTGCCCACGGTGGGGCCATCGCCGGGTAGCAGCTGTACCACGTCCCGGGGCATGCCGGCCTCATAGAGCAGCTCGATCACCCGGTGGGCGACGATGGAGGTCTGCTCGGCGGGCTTGGCCAGCACGGTGTTGCCCGCTACCGCGGCGGCAACGACCTGGCCGCAGAAGATCGCGACCGGGAAGTTCCAGGGGCTGATCGCGGCGAAGACACCCTTGCCGCTGAGCATCAGTTCATTGGATTCACCGGTGGGTCCTGGTAGCACGGTCGGCGCCTCGAACAGCTCTTCCGCCCGCATGGCGTAGTAGCGGCAGAAGTCCACCGCCTCACGGATCTCGTCGACGCCATCGGTGAGCAGCTTGCCGCCCTCACGGGAGCAGAGCGTCATCAGCTCGGCCAGGTTCTCCTCCATGAGATCGCTCAGGCGACGAATGATCGCGGCTCGCTCGGCCACCGGCGTGGCGTCCCAGCGGGGAAAGGCGTCCCAGGCGGCATCCACCGCCCGTGATGCCTGCTCCCTGTTGGTCCATTGCACGCTCCCGACCCGCTGGTTGCGGTCATAGGGGGTGTTGACCTCATGGGTATTGGCGGGATCCTTCGGCACCTCGAAGGCAAGCAGGGGAGCCGCGTCGTAGCGCTTGTCCATGAAGCCGGCCATGGCGTCCATCAGGGGCTGGTAATGACTGCGCACGTTGAGGTTTACCCCTTTCGAGTTGCGGCGCTTCTTGCCGTAGATGTCCTTGGGAAGCGGGATGCGAGGGTTGGCATAGCTGGCGTACTGGCGCAGGCTCTCCACCGGGTGCACGCACAGCGATTCCACCGGCACCTTGGGATCGACCAGCTGATGCACGAAGGAGGAGTTGGCGCCATTCTCGAGCAGTCGCCGCACCAGATAGGGAAGCAGATCCTTGTGGGCGCCCACCGGAGCATAGATGCGGCAGTAGGTGCCGTTCGGCGCGCGTTTCAGGGCTGCATCGTAGAGGGCCTCGCCCATGCCATGCAGGCGCTGGAATTCGAACGAGCGCGTGGCCTCGTTCGACAGCTCGAGAATGGTGCTGATGGTGTGGGCGTTATGGGTGGCAAACTGGGGAAAGATCCGTCCGCGGGTCTGGTCCGAGAGCAGGAAGCGTGCGCAGACCAGGTAGGCCACATCGGTGCTCGCCTTGCGTGTAAAGACCGGATAGCCCTCGACGCCGAGCTGCTGTGACTCCTTGATCTCGCTGTCCCAGTAAGCGCCCTTGACCAGACGCAGCGGGATCTCGTCGCCCTGGCGATCGGCCAGGCGATTCAGGTAGTGCAAGACCGGCAGGGCGCGCTTGGAGTAGGCCTGTACCACCAGGCCAAAGTGCCCCCAGCCCTTGCAGGTATCGCTTTCGTAGATGGCGCGGAAGACCTCCAGCGAGATCTCCAGGCGGTCCACCTCCTCGGCGTCGATGGTCAGGGCCACGTCCCGTTCCCGGGCCATGGCGGCAAGCTCACGCACGGTGCCCACGAGCTCGACCAGGACCTGGTCGCGACGGCCGAACTCGTAACGCGGGTGCAGGGCCGATAGCTTGATGGAAACCGAGGGGGAGGGTGTGGTCGCTGGCAGCGCCTGGCTGGTCTTGCCGACGCGCTCGATGGCTCGGGCGTAGTCGTCGAAGTAGCGCTTGGCGTCGGCGCGGGTGCGTGCGGCTTCGCCAAGCATGTCGTAGGAATAGGTGTATCCCTTGTTGAACAGGGGCTTGGAGCGCTTCAGTGCTTCATCGATATCACGGCCGAGCACGAACTGCTTGCCCATGATCTTCATGGCCTCAACCATGGCGCGGCGGATGACCGGCTCGCCCATGCGGTTGACGAGCTTGTTGATGAAGCCCGATGGCTTGCCTTCCCGCGGCTTGTCGAGGGAGACGACGCGGCCGGTCATCAACAGCCCCCAGGTGGAGGCGTTGACCAGCCAGGATTCGCTCTGTCCCATATGGGCCTGCCAGTCTGCGGGGCCCAGCTTGTCCTCGATCAGGGCATCGGCGGTGGCCTTGTCGGGAATGCGCAGCATGGCCTCGGCGAGGCACATCAGCATCAGGCCCTCATGGGTATCGAGGCTGTACTGCTGCAACAGTTCATCGATGGTATCCACCGCGGTGTCCATCTCGCGCACTTCACGCACGAGCTCGGCGGTCTTGCCAGCGATGCGCCGGAAGTCATCGGTATCGGCACTCAGCACATGGACGAGTTCGCGGACGAAGGCGTCTTCATCGATCGCGTAGTGTTCACTGATCCGTGCGAACAGGGTGTCGAGTTCCTGCTGCCAGGTGGCAGTATCCAGCATGTTATTGGCATTGAGCATCAGAGGTCCCCCGGGTGTCACCCGCCATGAAACGGCAAATCCACGGCTTCACCAGACGATCTTGCCTGGTGCCGTTAGATAACTTTGACTGTAGGGGGGCAAAGGGGGTGACGCTTGTCAATTTCCCGGATTTGTTTGTCGATTTCGTGGCTAATCGCTGCCCTGGGGCTATGTTTTCGACTTAAGTCGTAGGCTGCGGCCTGGCGATCAGGGCTGCATCGCCACGCTTGCTGCTGGCTCTCCGCAGCTGACTGGGGGGGCAGCCGAAGGTGCCGCGGAAGGCGTGGGAGAGCGCGCTCTGATGGGCAAAGCCCGTGTTGGCGGCGATCTCCGACAGCGGCAGGCGACTCTCTTCCAGCAGGCGCCGAGCCGCCTCCAGGCGACGGCGGCGAACGTATTGCCAGGGTGACAGGCCGGTCTGCTCACGAAAGCAGCTGCGAAAATGCGCTTCGCTCAGGCAGGCTTGCTTGGCCAGGGCGCCGACCGTCAGGGAGCGGGCCAGGTTCTGGTCGATATAGTGGTCCAGCTTCTGCAGGTCCAGCCGACGTCCGGCGGTGGGTGGTGCCGCGTCGCCACCCAGGCGGGCATGCAGGCAGCCGAGCAGGGTGGCCGCCAGGCGGTCGCTCTGAGCGGGTGCGCTCATGCTTGCCTGGGTGATGGCCAGTTCGTGGAGCAGGAAATCGAGGTAGCGCTT
The DNA here is from genome assembly GCF_021412585.1 of Halomonas alkalisoli. Taxonomy (GTDB): domain Bacteria; phylum Pseudomonadota; class Gammaproteobacteria; order Pseudomonadales; family Halomonadaceae; genus Halomonas; species Halomonas alkalisoli. The sequence goes on from NZ_JAKCMI010000028.1 coordinate 77,257, forward strand.
CAGGGGGTCGTCGAGGGCAAAGAAGCGTGGGGCATCGAACAGGCGTGAGAGCTCATGATGATAGCCGGTCAGCGAGGGGGCATCGGCAGGTAGATCGAGGATCAGCTGCCGGTTCTCACCCTGGCCTACATAGTAGTGCACGTGGTTGGCTGGCACGATACAGCCGGACAGGGCTGAAATGGCGCCGCCGAGCCCTTCGATCTCGAACTCGGCCTTGCCCTGCAGGCCAATCACGATCTGGTGGAAGTCGTGAGCATGGTGCTGAGTGGCGGTATCGAGCGGAATCTGACGTATGGCGCTGGGCATGGGAACCTCCCGGCCTGACTGGCATCATTTCAAAGCATACCATACTCGAAAAGCTGTCAGCCTTCGTCCTGGTCCCGCTGGCGGTGTCTGAGCTGGGTATGGGCAGCCAGGTGGTCGCGCAGCGCGGCCAGTTCCTCCTGTCCGGTGCTGTCGAGCAGCGGCTTGCCCTGGGGGACGCGCCAGGCTCGCCCATGCGCTTCCATCAGGTGGTATGCCCGACGCCTCACCCCGTCCAGGTAGTCGTCATGCCGTATCGGGTAGTTGATGATCGTATCCCACTCGTGCTGGCTGAGGCGATTTTCCAGTGCCTTGTCGAAGAGTTCGAGCAGGTGTTCCGGTTCGGTGCGATAGCGTGGGGTGCGCGAAAACAGCAGGATCAGCAACATACCGCCGATGATCAGCGTGCAGACGGCTAGGATGAGAAAGAAAAGGGCCATGCGGGTGCTCGCGCCGGTAGACGTCAGGGTCGCAGCAGGATGATGGCCGGCCGATAGGGCCTGTGCCGCCTGGTCACGACGGGCAGTATGCCTGCGGCGAACTGGAGCGGGTGAAGGGAATCTCCCATCGCCCGCCATATGCTTTGTAATTCAGTCGGTTACGTCTGTGGCGTAGCCATGTGAAGCCGTTACTGTAGCCACTTCCGTAGCCCTTGAGAAATCCATCCTATCTGTCTGGGACTGTGAATGGCAAGGGATAGCTAGCTGGGTTTGAGAGGCTCCCAATGCCATGCTAGAGCAGCATTCTCTGTTCGGTGCTTTGCAAACGCTATGGCCCAATCGGGAGCCACAGCATTGCTAATGATGGTTAAGACGTCTTCTGGGTGAGCTGACGTGCGCCAAGCCAGGTTTGCTTTGGGCGAATAGAGGGCAACACCCTCTTTGGTAAGGGTAAGCTCAAGCTCGGTTAGTTTTACTCCTTCCTTCTTGATTTTCTCGGAAAGCGTACCTTTACCCTCGATGAGATAGCTGCCTAACCAAGCTGTATACTGATGCAGTATCATTTCTGCATGACTGACTCTGGTAGGAGTGCTTGCTGTTGTTATCCCCATGCCTAATGGTGCATATGCTTTCTCGCCAATATTTATAAAGGAAGTCACGCCACTCCTACGCAGGGCTTTTCTTTCTTCAGGTGTTGGTGAACGACCAGGTAGGATACCCCGTAGCTCGTAGTGTTGCATTACTTCCGGCCACGACTCGGCTAGAATATAGACCAGCTCATCATTCGAAAAGACATTCTTCTCGGTGTGAGGGCGAATATCGATAACATGGATTGAATTTGGCTGAACAAAACAGAAGGCCAGCCAGTCGGATCTAGGGGAGAAGTAACTTTTTTGAATTTGTTCTTTAGTGCAAAGATGAAAGTGATGAATTCCCCAGTCCGCCCATAAGTGATCTGTTCTTTGAGTAGCTTTTTTACCACTGGTATCGTTGAAGAGTACCAGCCCCTTTCCCTGCAGTCTGTTGATGTCACTGCCTATGCTGTTCGTGATAGAAAAGTCAATTAGGCCTTGGTGTGCAGGGCAAGGTAACTTTTTTGGAAATTGGTTGGATAAGCATACTCTTCTCGGTCTTGGGTCGACGTACCTTAAGCGAAAATCTAGCCATCTCAGCAGGGGTCTGCTTAGATTGTCAATTTTCCGTTCATACTTTAGCCCATAGGTTCTGATTAGGGATGAGGCGATTTTGTCGAGATCATTGTTGAAGCGAGATGAAAGCATTTTATCTGGTCTCATATGACCCTCGCTAGAAGTAAAAAATAAAGTGTCGCTCATTTAAGGCTGATCTGGCAATCTCTACTGCTGTTTCGTGTGGCTACGTTTCCTTAATTGCCCGACAGGCTCGCTTGACCGAGGCGGGTGAAATACCGAAGTGATCCGTCGCTGCCTTGATACTAGGGCTGTTCTCTTGACGCCACTGGGCCACGGCTTCGTCATCGATGACCTTCTCCGACACACGTTCTTCCTTTTTGCCCTGGCTATCTGCCCTGCCGCCTAAAGTGAGGAGGAGGCTGGCCGATAAGCATGGCATCGGTCCATGTCCTTGGATGGCACAGCCTACCTGTGTGATTCGTGCGGGGCTGATCAACACTTAACTCGGTGACAATGAGGCTACTACGTGGCAGTTAAAGCAGCGGTGGCATGGGCAGAGCGAGGCTGGACCAAGTTGGTCTCTATTGCTATGGGTGGTGCAGTCGGCATGTTCTTCGGTGGAGTCTTTCTCATACCGTTGGTGGCTCTTGTCGATGTGCTTGGCCTGACTGACGTTATTGACCCTGCGAGTCCCTGGGTATGGGCTTGGTGCGGAGCAATGGGCGGGTTTGTTTTTGGGAGCCACTCCGGGGCGAAGCCTGAACCCCAGGAGCAGACATCGGAAGCCAAGGGAGAACCCAAGGAGGAGCTTCTGGACCCATGGTCAGCGGTGGAGATGTGGAAGAGGGGGAAGTTCGAGTACGCCCAACTGATAGACCTATGCGAATACCAGCAAGGACTGGGACACGCGGATAGTGCCGCCTGTCTGGGGTGGCTCTATGAGTACGGGGATCCAGCCGTCTCGGGTTCATATGATCACGGCAAAGCGGTCGGCTGTTACCGAACAGCGGCCCTGCTCGGTCATGATACAGCTCTCGATAGACTGCTAGCTTTGGAGAAGCTGGCGGCTCAGCATGAAGTGATGACCGAGGAGCAAAAGCAGGAGAGGAGCGCCTTTATCTTCAAGAAGGTCTCTCAGGCTATTGAGCAAGCAAAGGCGGAGGCTGAGGATCCAAAAGAAGACAAGTAAAAATAAATAAGCCCCACGATGAGAGTGCAAGCTATTCTCAACAAGTGGGGCTGTCCTGGTTAGCTTATCATCAGGGGCGGTCTAGGTAGAACCCCGAGCGGTTCCATGCCAGCTCTACCAGACGTGGCACCCTCAGGAAGACCCCGTAGAAGCTCATTTCCAGTTCAAACCTGCCAATCCTGATGGTCATTCTTGGTGTTCCCCGATTGCGTGAGAGAGGCTACTTTTTATCACGCCAGGAAACATTGTAAAAGCAATGCTTTCAATAACTTACTTACGTTATCGTAACTGTTCCACTAACGTATGGAAGGCGCATGGTGCCTCGACCCCTACGCCGAGGTGCGGTTGATGCTGTTCTCAGCAGCTCGCTTCTCAGCCCTTTGTACGGTGCTGACTCCACACCCGATGATGTCCGCTGTCTTACGGATGCTGAAGCCTTGCTGTCTCAACTCCATGATCCGACGATGCTTCTCGCCATCCACTGGCCTCCCCCTGTAGGCTCCCTCTTCCTTGGCTTTGGCGATACCTTCCGCCTGACGCCTTCTCCTGTCCTCGTAATCCTTGCGAGCTACAGCCGCCAGCATGTCCAGCAGCATGGCATTCACTGCATCCAGCATCCTGCCGGTGAAGTCGTCTCCGCTGCCCACCGTCATGGCTGTGTGACTGGTGGGGAGATCGAGAGACACCACCCGGAGTCCAGCGCTCTGGATGGCTCCCTTGAGCTTGTTCCAATCGCCTTTAGTCAGGCGTGTCAGGCGGTCTACCTGCTCGACCAAGAGAACGTCTCCTGGCTGTGCATCGTCAATCAACCGAGCCAGTTCTGTACGGTCTGCCTTGGTGCCACTTGCATTTTCCACGTACCAAGACGCAACCTTGGCCCCCTTCTCCTGGGCGAAGGCTGTCAGTGCCTCACGGGCACGGCTGGCATTCTGATCGTCGGTTGATGCTCTGAGGTACGCTCGGATGAAGGCCATTCCTGTGTCTCCCTGCTGCACGCTTGTGTTCACTTGAGTGTGTTCACAATATGCGTACTCGTTAGGGTTGTCAAACACTGGATATGAATACGAATACGGCAGCTCTCAGGACGTACCCTTTGTGGTATACCTCAATGAACAGGGATGGTGGGCGTCGAGAAGCTCAGCAAAAGCCATCAGTGCGTCGCTAGGAGAGAGGCAGGGCCAATGGCATGGTTCAGGTGGAGAGCGTCTCCTGTGGCGCTGTGGAGCGTCCTGCTCAGCCCTACCACCCCCGCTCCCTTCCATCCGACGTGCATAGGTGGCACCCCTCGCTGCTCGAAGGGACCGACCGGGGCCAGGGGGGATAGATGCGCAGCGTAACCCGTGGGTGTCGGCTCAAATTTCTGTCACAAAATCATGCCGGAGCTACACCGCCGAAAAGACCACCCTCAGGAATCCCGCATCTATCGAAATGGTCACGGGTATCACCGGGCTGGAAGTGGGCCATATTGAAGATGTTGCCGTAGGCTGCTGCCATGGCCATCTTGTCCGCCAGCTCGTTCAGAGGGTGGCCACTGTGCCCCTTGATCCAGCGGACCTCTACGGGTCGGCTCATCAGGAGAGCGTCCAGTTCTCGCCACAGGTCTTGGTTCTCCACGGGCTTCCTCTGGGCATTAACCCAGCCCTTGGCCTTCCATCCCTGGAGCCACTCGTTGCAGCCACGGGAGACATAGGCGCTGTCCGTGTGGACGATGGCATGAGCGTCTGACCAGTCGGAGCGTATGGCCTTCAATGCCTCGATGATGGCGGTCAGCTCCATACGGTTGCTGGTGGTCGGCTCTACCTTGCCGCTGAGGCGTCTCTGCTCCTGGGGGTAGTCCAAGATGGCAGCCCATCCACCGAAGGCGAAGGGCGAGCCGTTGTTGATACAGGAGCCGTCCGTATGGATGGTGATGGGGCCAGAAGGGGGAACGGGGGTGATGATGTGCATGAGCGTATGTCCTCATTGTCGAAGGCGACAGCTCCCCTCAGACAACGGACCCAGCGAACGGACATACGCCGTTGCCTGTCTATCGCCTTCGAGAATGTCACTGGGGTTATCTTGAAGAGTGGCTTGGGGAAAGCCTTGGGTTGTACTGACAAGGGTCAGTGATGGTTACCACTACCACCAGTATTCCTATCCCTGACAGGACATCCCTGACCAGTGAGGAATATTTCTTCCTTTGTCAGTTGTTCCATTGTCAGAAATGTGGTAAAGAAAAACCCCTCTATAGGTCTGTCTTATAAGTTGCATCTATAGGTGGGTCTGGTTTGGGTATACACGGGTGGTGATGGTCAGTAGTAGGTAGTCACTCTGAGTCCATGCTTGGGCTGGGCTTCATGTCTTTCTTTATGAGTCCGCTTTGCACTTCTCCTCCATAACTGTTCAGTAATCGAACGTCGCCGATCTTGCTGGTAACGTGCCGTTGCCCATTGAGGCGCTCGCATTGATCGTGCTGCACATTCCAAGGTCTGGCGAGTGTTCGCCTCCTTCTGCTGAATGGCGAGGTCACGCTCAGCCTCGATCTTCTTGGCCTGACCCATGAGTGCCTCGATGTACTTCATCGGGTTGGTCAGTAGGTCTGCCGCTGCGTGGTCTGCTACTGCGACTCCTTGGGTCTGACCCGGGGCGAAGAACACGGCCAGCTTCGGGTGTGCCCAGGTGCTACGGTTGGGGATGTAGCGGTTGCCTGGGATTTTATCTACGAGTTCTTGGGCCGGGATTTTCCCGGTGCTAGAAAGTTCAGCGATGTATTCCTTCGTTACTGGCGACCGCATGAAGTCGGGCAGGAACTTCCCCAGTGACCCAGTCTTGGAAGGCCTTCGCCTCGGCTTGTCGCTACGCATGATGAGTTTGTAGAGGCCTGGCACGGAGACCACGGCACCCTTACGCTTTCCCTGTAACGGATACAGGGTCTTCTCATCGGCAGCCAGCTTGCGGGTTGCCACAGTAACGTTCGGTCCATTGGGCTGGATGTGTAGGCCGAGCGCACGACACACGTCAGCGGCTACGAACCAAGGCTCGCCAGCGATCTCCACTACGCGAACGGTCAGGGTGTTGTCGTTCCACTGAATTGCCTATTCGCTTAGAAGATACCGGGTTGAAGCCTCATATGAGCCGGGCCACTTATGACGAATTCTTGCCCAGTCTCTGATGCTCTTGGCAATTCCTTCATATCCAGGGAATAGGGTTACTCCAGAAACACCGACTGACTCACAACATGCCAGCAGCTCACCTGCTTCAGTTTTTGGAAGTGTCACACATTGAAGATGAAACGGGGCGTCAGGGCCAGAAAAATCACAGGCTCTTAGCTCCAGCCTTCGCTCGGTGAATATATCATTACTATTGCCTTCAGTGCGCGAGACAGTAAACAAGCCCGACTGTGCCGCCAAGTAAGGGCTTGTTGCTCCCGGAGGTTGTGCAAAACTAACCTCACGGACCCGTGTGCTTAGGGCCCAAACGGCAAGGCTGCCAGTAAGAATAGCTTGATCGTCATTGAGACTCGATAGGGCAGAAGCGGCTGCAAAATAAGCCGCTATATAAGAGCTGCGAGTCCAGTCGAGTAGGCAGGTTGGAACACCGTGATGCTGAGCAAATGCTAGCAGATTGTACATGGCTGGATCGGGCCACTCTTGACTGGTTCCTATCAACTCATCTATAGGATCAAGCTGTTGTCGCACCTGTGGGGAGTCGCCTGGTATCGCTAGACCCGCTCGATCACAAGCAGCGATAAAGGCCTTAATTACTGCTTTTTCAAATTCTACCTGATCATTACAGGAAATGTCTTGATTGCCGTAATAGCGGGCTGCAGTCACTTCGCCCTGTCGGCGGTGGGCGGAAGGAACGAGACCAAATTCCGCATCTGGTTGTCCGCGAAATACATGGATGCTATTTTTCCAGCGCTCTGTCTCTAAAGGGTTAAGATACTCTAGAAACTGACGAGCAGTTGTACACGGATAGAATTGGCAGCAGTGCGCTTGGCTGGTCATATCACTCCATTCCATCTCTCCCCCCCTTGGCTCCTAAGTTTATGTTTTCCCGCAGTTGAATCTACTAGTAACCTTACCATGGTCTGTGTGAAGGGGCTCAAGGGGCGCCTAACGCCTGGGCAGCGCAGTGATCGGTATCGTTACCTTGATGACCTCAGAATCGTTGTTGTAACCGCCGGGAGCAGTGGCGGCTCCCCGTTGGGTAAGTGCTGTTCAGCAAACAATTTTCCTCGGGTTGAGGATTTCAGCTATCAGGTTTCAGCAGGGCTTCAGCCTTGATCGCTTCCACAGCCTTCAGCCTCGCCTTGAAGTCCGGGCCACGGTGATAGACCTTGCTGGCTGTGGTCAGTCCTCGTTCATGACCTGTGACCCAGACCACGAGCTGCTCTTGGAAGCCAGCTCCGAGCATGATGGTGATGGCTGTGGTCCTGAACGAGTGGAAGCCTATCTTTCTGCCTTCCTTGGGAATCGTCTTCCCGGTCAGCCGAGAGAACCACTGGGAGAACTTCGGTCCCTTCTTCCCATCGGTGCGGTTCGTTGCCCCAGCTTCGGGGAAGAGGTACTCAGACCCTGCCGTCTGGGCTTGCTTGAGCTGCTCTAGTACCAGCGGCTTGATGGCGGAGTGTAGCGGGACGTCTCGTGTAGCATTGCTGTTCTTTCCCTTGCCTTCACGCACTGACAGGCACCAAACGCCTTGCTGCTGGATGATGTCGGTCGTCTTAAGCGAACACAGCTCTTCGAGCCTTGCGCCTGTGTAGAAGCCGAGGCGGGGCAGCAGGTAGAAGATGCCGTCATCCCCTTCCGTGGCTTTGAAGATCGCCTCGACGTCATCGCGGGTGAATTGATCGTAGCTCTTCACGGTGGCCTTGGGGTTGAGGCTGTGCCCCTTGAAAGGGTTCCCGGTTGGCAGCGGCTCTTCCATGGTGTACTCGGCGTGACGCCAGAGAGCCGACAGACCCGAGAGGTAGTTGGCCACGGTCTGCTTGGTCTTGCCGATGCTGAGCTGGTCTGTGGTGAATTCCCTGACCTGCTTGCGCGTCATCGTGACCAGGGCCGCGTCTTCTGTCCCGAGGTTGTCGAGGAAGAGCTGTACGGCATGGCTGTTCTTCAAGCGTGTGGAGTGCTTCCGCTCGATGAGAGGGGAGTGGAGCCAGTCTTCGAGGGCTGCCTTGAGGGTGAGCCTGTACGTCTCCGGCGTCTCGGTTGTGCCCATGTAGCGTAGAGCGTCCTGCTCGATTTCAGACAGCTTCTCTGCCTCGATCACTTCAAGCAGATACGGGCCATCAGGGTCATTGCTGCGCAGCTCCTGGTCAGCCTCTGTGAAGCGCTCACGGGCAGCCAGGAACAGACCACGCCGCTTCGCCTGGCAGAGTTCCCCTGTTAGCGAGGCTTCCAGCTCCGACAGCTCAACCAATAGTCGGTCCCTGATCCGGCAAGCGTCATCAAGGTCGCCAGTCTGGGTGCTCTGCTGGAGCATTTTCTTGCCGAGGTGTTGAGCGAGGGTAGGGGAGAGCCGCTTCTGGACGAACCAGACGTTGCCCCTCATGCGAAGGTGTCGGGTGTCGGCTGGCTTGCCTCTGGCCATAGATGATGCTCCGGTGCGCTAGTGGAAGAACGCGGAGCATACAGCGGAGCGGGGGAGAAGTGTAGCCACTTTTGTAGCCATTCCTGTAGCACCTAACCCCATGATTGGTGGGGAAAACCTTGAGTATCAACGGCTTGAGTGGCTACTGGAGCGGGTGAAGGGAATCGAACCCTCGTCTTAAGCTTGGGAAGCTTCTGCTCTACCATTGAGCTACACCCGCGACCGTGTTTCGATAGTAAACTCAATGTCTTATGCGACGCAAGCCATCTCGCGCTTTTGCCGGCCCTGCTCCTCTAAGTGTTTGTTTTTCCGCTCGGGTGATGTGCTGCCCGAATAGTGAAAGCGGTTGGCAAGAAAAATCTTTCGTCGAGCGAGAACTTTTGTCGCTTGCGCTGTCTGATCTAGTACAGACAACAGCGCGATGGCAGTCGCTAACACTGTTGCTCTGGCTCGCAGTTTCGATCTTGCCGCCCATGTTCGCATGTGGCGGCTTTCTTTTGCGCCTACGTTCCTCTGCCTTCGCGCCTGCTGGCCAATGGGGCGGGGGCGTCGAGACTGCGCCCGGCGATCGCCGGGCGCAGTGTCAGGATGGATAGAGTATGAATAGGAGGGCGGCGCCGACCTATTTGTGTCGCATGCGCACAATGGCCGTGAGGACATCGCGACGAGTGACGATGCCGACCAGTCTCTCCTGCTCGACTACCGGATAAACCTTGGGCTTGTTCCCCAGCATCTCCTGGGCAAGATCGGTGATGCTCTTGTTGGGTGAAACCGACAGGACCTCGTTACGCATCAGGTCCCTGACCAGTGGCGGCTCGTCGTTGAGGTAGGCGCTCTCGAGAACCTTTCCCATGACATCCTGTTCGGATATGAAGCCGATCAAGCGGTCACTCTTGTCGACCACGGGAACCCCCGGCAGTCGATGCAGGGCCAAGCCTTCGGCAAGGGTTGTCACGGAGGTGTTGGCGGTGACCCGATAGCAGTCGCGGGACATGATGTCGCGAACGATGGTGGGAGCCTTTGTGGGCATGGGGCATCTCCTTGGCCGGTGGCACTTGGCAGGTCATGTAACCATCATAGCCGAGAGGAGCCCGGGTCTGGCCAGTGGGCATAAACACTTTTTCCAACGCTGCTGCGATTCTGTCCCGGAACATGGCGCCCTGCCATGACTCCAATCCTGTACGCTACCCTACGAGGTCGGCTTGCCTTGCGGATGAGCCGCCTTACCAGAGGAGACTGCGATGGATGCCCGGGAATATCTGGCCAGGAAAGGCATTGGCCAGGGTCGAGAGGAAGAGCGCCCCAATACGCTGGAAGAAAAGGCCTGGGAGCGAGCTCGTGGTGCTGGCGATCATAAGCCGCATGCGGGCACCCCTTATGATTGGGAGGACTGGGAGCGCTATCACGATGAATTGGCCGAGGGCGCCGAGAAAATCGAGCAGAAGATCGACCATGACGCTCACCGTCATGGATCGGCGTCGTCATCACGTGATGCGGTCCAGCATGTGACTCCGCCCGATGCCGGCCATTCACGCATCGGGGGCGCGCACCAATCACAGGATGCGGCTCGGGTATATTCCACGGCGCTTCGCGTTGCCTTGAAGCTATTGGCGGTTTTGATGCCGCCACTGGCAGTGGGGCTCTCCCATGGCGGCAGGCGTCGTATCGTGGTGAGTCTGCTGTTGACCCTGCTGGGCTGGGTGCCTGGCATGATCCATGCCTTCATGTGGCTCAGGCGCGTGCTTGGCTGAGTCGAGGCCCCTTCACCGTTCCCTTCCTCAATCGCTCATACGAGCGCTGCTATGAACGCGAAACCGCGCAATAATGTTCGGAAGCGAAAGGTTTTGCGCGGAACGAAATGGCTTGCCGGAACAGTTCTCCTGATATGACAGTAAGTTAGCGAAACCTGAAGGCACTTTTTTCATTTCCTTAGACCAAGGTCTAGGGCGTGAGGCGCTCGTGAACGTTGCCCATGGGTGGGTCGTGCGCTAGTCTCGCTATCGAAATCGAACATTTTCGGTCAGGAATGATTGAAAGCGAACATTTCGGTTGCGCTGGGCGCAATCTCTACGCCGAATCGACCCAGAACAATAACCAGGGCGAAGTGTATGTCTTCCTATCTGCTATCCATCGATCAGGGCACCACCAGCTCCAGGGCGATTCTTTTCGACCGTGAGCTCCGCCCTGTGGCCATCTCCCAGCAGGAGCTTGCACAGTCCTTTCCCGCGGATGGCTGGGTCGAGCACGACCCGGAGTCGATCTGGGAGTCGGTGCAGTTCATCTGTCGTGATGTCCTGAGAAAAGGGAGTGTTCGGGCCGCCGATCTGGCGGGTGTCGGAATCACCAATCAGCGCGAATCCACGCTGGTCTGGGATCGCACCACTGGCAGACCGATCCATCCGGTCATCGTCTGGCAGGACCGGCGGACCGTGCAGCAGTGCGAAAGCCTGAACGCTGCTGGCCACGCCGAGGACGTTCAGGCACGGACCGGCTTGTTGATCGATCCCTATTTTTCCGCCACCAAACTGGCCTGGATTCTCGACGAAGTCCCCGGCGCTCGCGAGCGCGCCGAGCGCGGTGAGCTGGCCTTCGGCACCATCGATACCTTCCTGATCTGGCGGCTGACCGGTGGCAGGCAGCACCTCACCGATGCGACCAATGCATCGCGCACCTTGCTTTTCAATATCCACACCCAGGCGTGGGACGAAAGGCTTCTCGAACTGTTTGATATCCCCTCCGCCCTGCTACCCGAAGTCAAGGATTCCAGCGATGACTTCGGCCTGGTCGATGCATCGCTGCTTGGCTGCGAGGTGCCGATAGCGGGCGTAGCGGGTGACCAGCATGCCGCCCTGGTCGGGCAGGCATGTTTCGAGCCGGGAATGGCCAAGAGTACCTACGGTACCGGCTGCTTCATGATGCTCAATACCGGTGAGACAGCGGTCGTTTCAAATAACCGTTTATTGACTACGCTTGCCTATCGACTCAACGGCCGGCCTACCTATGCCATCGAGGGCAGCATCTTCGTGGCTGGTGCAACCGTGCAGTGGCTCAGGGATGGCTTGCAGCTTTTCAAGGATGTCGCCGAGACCGAGCGCCTCGCCCACCAGACTCGCGCGGGGCACAGCGTCTATCTGGTTCCCGCCTTCACCGGCCTGGGGGCGCCGCACTGGGATCCGCGGGCACGAGGCGCCATTTTCGGGCTGACCAGGGATACCGGCATTGCCGAGATCGTCGCCGCCGGCCTGCAATCGGTCTGCTTCCAGTCCCGTGACCTGCATGTCTGCATGGGGCAGGACATGGCGCTGGGGCAGGGGCGGCTGAGGGTCGATGGCGGCATGGTGTGCAACAGCTGGCTGATGCAGTTCCTGGCCGACATGCTCGGCCAGGAGGTGGACAGGCCGGCGGTCCTCGAGACAACGGCCCTGGGTGCGGCGTATCTGGCCGCGCTGGGGGTGGGGTGGTATCGCTCACTGGATGAGCTGGCCGCACTTTGGCAATGCGAGCGAACCTTCACGCCGAGCATGACTTCTGCCGAGCGGGAATCGCTCTACGACGGTTGGCAGAGTGCCGTGCGACGTGTGAGGAGCGATCTCGGCGAGGCCGTGCCGGCCTGAGCTGTGTGCCTGCCCCGGCAGGCCAGATCCTTGGCGGTCATCGCGCAGCATGCGGTGACTAACAATCCGACATAACAACGATGACAGCGAGTTCAGCATGTCACTGATCCTGGAAAACGTCGATCACGTGGTCAACGGGGCCACGCATATCGAAGGCGTCAATCTGGAGTTGGCGCCGGGTTCGTTCAATGTCCTGCTGGGAAGAACCCTGGCCGGCAAGACGACACTGATGCGAATCATGGCCGGGCTGGATACGCCGACCCGAGGAAGAATATTGATGAACGGGGAGGACGTTACCCGAACCTCGGTACGTCGGCGCAATGTGTCGATGGTCTACCAGCAGTTCATCAACTATCCGAGCCTTACCGTCTTCGACAACATTGCGTCGCCATTGAGGCTGGCCCGCGTTCCCAAGGCAGAGATCAACAGGCGGGTTCATGAAACCGCGGAGATGCTGCATATCGAGCATCTCCTGGACCGGTTCCCTCAGGAGCTGTCGGGTGGCCAGCAGCAGCGTACCGCCATGGGCCGGGCCCTGGTCAAGGATGCCGACCTGATCCTGTTCGACGAGCCGCTGGTCAACCTGGACTACAAGTTGCGCGAGGAGTTTCGCGAAGAGCTTCGGGAGCTCTTCAAGACACGTAACTGCATTGCCGTCTATGCCACGACCGAACCCAACGAGGCGCTGGCACTGGGCGGCTATACTGCGGTACTGCATGAGGGAAGGTTGTTGCAGTATGGCCGTACCGACGATGTCTATCATCGACCGAAGGACATCCTTTCCGCCGAGATGTTCTCCGAGCCGCCCATCAATATTGTACCGGCGATGGTGTCGGGTTCAGAGGTGACATTCGACCGAAATATCCATTTTCCATTGAATCAGGATCTGGGCGCGCTGGCCCCGGGTCAGTATCACTTCGGCGTCAGGGCATCGCATATCGGTTTGCAACCACAGGCCGATGATGACCTTGAGCTCGAGGTAACGGTTGATATTGCGGAAATTAGTGGTTCTGAAACCTACCTGCATGTGAGAAACGATTTGTTCAATTTGGTTCTCCATCTCACGGGGATTTATGACTTCGATGTAGACCAGACGATCAAGGTCTATTTTCCGACACACAAGATATATGCCTTCGACAGGAGTGGTGGCGTCGTACACATTCCTGCACGGCCAGGGGTGCAGTGAGATGGCTCAGATTACTTTGAAGGCGCTGGCTCACAGCTATTCGACCAGTCCAGACGGGCCGCAAGACTATGCCATACGTGAAATGGATCACGTTTGGCATCAGGGAGGTGCCTATGCGCTTCTTGGACCTTCGGGCTGTGGAAAATCCACCCTGCTCAATATCATCTCCGGCCTGCTGACACCCTCTGATGGGCAGGTGCTGTTCGATGACCAGGTCATGAACGAATTACCTCCTGAGGAGCGTAATATCGCTCAGGTTTTCCAGTTTCCGGTGGTTTACGACACCATGACGGTTTTCGATAACCTGGCGTTCCCTCTGCGAAACATCGGCACGTCGGCAGACAAGGTCAAGCAGCGGGTTGCAGAAGTGGCAGATATTCTCGATCTCACCTCGCTGCTCAAGCGCAAGGCAAAGAACCTGACTGCGGATGAAAAGCAGAAAGTATCGATGGGGCGCGGGTTGGTACGTGACGATGTCTCCGCCATCCTCTTCGATGAGCCGCTGACGGTCATCGATCCTCAACTCAAGTGGAAACTGCGTCGCAAACTCAAGGAGATCCACGAGAAATTCAATATCACCATGATCTATGTGACGCACGACCAGCTCGAAGCCTCCACCTTCGCCGACAAGATAGCGGTGATGTATGACGGACAGGTCGTGCAGTTCGGTACTCCGCGGGAGCTATTCGAAGTGCCGGCACACACTTTCGTGGGTTATTTCATCGGCAGCCCGGGGATGAATTTTCTCGATGTCGAGCTGACGAAGTCGGGGGCGCTGGTCAATGGTGTCTCGTTTCCATTGAGCCAACGTTTCCAGGCTGCCATGCGGCGTGCAGGCTCTCGTAATCTGAAAATCGGTATACGCCCTGAGTTCGTAGAGGTGTTGCCGGAATCATCCGACGATACCTGTGTGGTGGAAGTCAAGAACACCCAGGACTTTGGCACCTACCGCATCCTCTCCTTCCATTTCGCTGGCCAGAATCTGAAGGCGCGTATCGATGAGGGTCAGGTCGTGTCAGGGGATCGGGTTCATGTGCGCTTTCCGGATGCACATTTGAACCTGTACGTCGATGAGTATCGCGTGGAGGTGGGTGATGAATAAGGTATACAATAACAAGGCATGGTTTCTCATCCTGCCCATGCTTCTGCTGGTGGCTTTTTCCGCCATCATACCCCTGATGACCGTAGTCAATTATTCGGTCCAGGACGTTTTCGATGCCAATACGCGTTTCTTCACGGGAACCGAGTGGTTCGAGACGATGCTGAACAATCCGACGCTGCAGGCCGCTCTGCTGCGTCAGTTTGCCTTCTCCTTCACCATCCTGGCCATTCAGGTGCCGCTCGGCATCGGCATCGCCCTGTTGATGCCAAAGCGGGGCTGGCAGGCATCTGCCGTGTTGATCCTCATAACCCTGCCGCTGCTGATTCCCTGGAACGTGGTGGGCAGCATCTGGCAGCTCTTCACCCGCGGCGACATCGGCCTGATGGGCGTGGGCATTCGCCAACTGGGCTACGCCTACAATATCACCCGCAATCCCGCCGATGCCTGGGCCACCATCATCCTTATGGACGTGTGGCACTGGACGCCGCTGATCGCTCTGCTCTGCTACAGCGGCCTGCGTTCGATTCCCGATGCCTACTACCAGGCAGCGCGCATCGACAGGGCATCGAAGTGGGCGGTGTTCCGCTACATCCAGCTCCCCAAGCTGACTAACGTTCTGGTCATCGGCATCCTGCTGCGCTTCATGCACTCCTTCATGATCTATGCCGAGCCGTTCGTGCTCACCGGCGGCGGGCCGGGCAGCTCCACCACCTTCCTCAGCCAGTCGTTGACCACCATGGCCATCGGTCAGCAGGACCTGGGCCCGTCGGCGGCGTTCTCCCTGATCTATTTCCTGATCATCCTGCTGGTCTGCTGGGTCTTCTATACCGCCATCATGAATATGCAGAAAGACAATGCCAATCAGGGAGGAGCCTGACATGACCCGCTCCGTACCGACCACGCCTGAAACCGTTCGCCAACAGGCCGCCGAGAGCGCTGCCAAGCGTCGCAAGCGGGCACGCTCCGCCCCCATTCGTTGGCGGCGCCGCACGTTGCTCGGGCTCTACCTCGTCTTCGTGATGCTGCCGATCTACTGGCTGCTCAACCTGTCGTTCCAGACCAACAGCGAGATACTCGGCAGCTTCTCGTTCTGGCCTCAAAACTTCACACTGGGCAACTACGTGGGCATCTTCACCGATGCCAACTGGTACATGGGCTACGTCAACTCGCTGGCCTACGTACTGATGAACATGCTGATCAGCATTTCGGTGGCGCTGCCTGCCGCATATGCCTTCAGCCGCTTCCGGTTCATCGGCGACAAGCACCTGTTCTTCTGGTTGCTGACCAACCTGATGGCACCACCGGCGGTCTTCCTGCTGCCTTACTTCCAGCTCTACTACTCGGTGGGCCTTTTCGATACCCATATCGCCGTCGCACTGGCTCACTGCCTGTTCAACATCCCGCTGGCGATATGGATTCTCGAAGGTTTCATGAGTAGCGTGCCCAAGGAGGTCGACGAGACGGCCTATATCGATGGCTACAGTTTTCCACGCTTCTTCGTCACGATATTCATCCCGATGATTCGCTCGGGAATCGGCGTGACACTGTTCTTTCTGTTCATGTTTTCGTGGGTCGAGCTGTTGCTCTCCCGCACGCTGACCGCAACCAATGCTCAGCCGATTGCCTCGATAATGACGCGTACCTCGACGGCGTCGGGTATCGACTGGGGAACCCTGGCAGCGGCCGGTGTGCTGACCATCCTCCCGGGCATCGTGGTGGTCTACTTCGTGCGTAATCACATTGCCAAGGGCTTTGCCCTGGGCCGGACCTGAACGGGAGGAAACCACGATGGAATGGATGGTCTGGACGTTACCCACGGCAATCTTCTTCTCTGTCATCGCCGCGATACTGCTTGGCATGACGGCCTGGGAGCTGGCGTCGCCCACGGTGGAGCGGCGTGGCTTCCTGCCGATCGCCACCACCCGTGGCGACCGGCTCTTCATAGGCCTGCTTTCCGCTGCCTATATTCATCTGGCAGTCGTCGGCTTCACCGATATCACGATTTGGTTTGCCCTGGGGGCTTCCGTCTTATGGTTGCTGGTGCTGATGCGCTGGGGCTGAACCAAGGCAGTACGGACGATAAACGTGTCACGGATGACTAACAATACGCACAACGAGGTCAACATGAAGAACAAAAGGATCCAACTGACGGCAATGGCAGGCAGCATTCTGCTTGCGTCTGCCGCGCTGCATGCCGACTCCCACGATGCACGGGCCATCGCCGAACGACTGGTCGATGAACACTTCCAGAACTCCACGCTCTCACGCGAGGAGCAGATCGAGGAGCTGCTGTGGTTTGCCCAGGCCGCCGAGCCGTTCCGCGGCATGGAGATCAATACCGTCGCCGAGGGTCTGACCACCCACGTCTGGGAGCGCGACGTGCTGGCACCGGCCTTCGAGGAGCTTACCGGCATCAGCGTGACCCACAACATCATCGGCGAGGGTGATGTAGTGGACAACATGCAGACCCAGATGCAAACCGGCCGCAACATCTACGATGGCTACGTCAATGACTCGGACGCCATCGGTACCCATATCCGCTATGGCACCACCGTCAACCTGTCCCAGGCGATGGAGAACGAGTGGGCGGATTTTACGTTGCCGACGCTGGATCTGGATGACTTCATCGGGCTGCAGTACACCACCGGCCCCGATGGCAGCATCTACCAGCTGCCGACTCAGCAGTTTGCCAACCTCTACTGGTTCCGCTACGACTGGTTCCAGCGCGAGGACCTGCAGGAGCAGTTCCGCGATATCTACGGGTATGACCTGGGCGTGCCGACCAACTGGACGGCCTACGAGAACATCGCCGAGTTCTTTACCGAGCACGTTGGCGAGATCGACGGAGTGCAGGTCTATGGGCACATGGACTACGGCCGCCGTGATCCGTCGCTTGGCTGGCGCTTCCACGACTCCTGGCTCTCCATGGCCGGCATGGGCAGCCCGGGCGTACCGTTCGGCAACCCGGTGGACGACTGGGGTATCCGTGTCGATGAAGAGAGCCGCCCGGTGGGTGCCAGCGTGACCCGCGGTGGGGGTACCAATGCGCCTGCCTCGGTATTTGCCATGCAGAAGGCCGTGGACTGGCTCCGCGACTACGCGCCGCCCGAGGCCCAGGGCATGACCTTCGGCGAGGCCGGCCCGGTGCCTGCCCAGGGCCAGATCGCCCAGCAGATCTTCTGGTACACGGCCTTTACTGCCGACATGACCGATCCCAGCGTCGCGGTCACCGATGAAGAAGGCAATCCCAAGTGGCGCATGGCGCCGTCACCGGTGGGCCCGTACTGGGAAGAGGGCATGAAGGTGGGCTATCAGGACGTGGGCTCCTGGACCTTCTTCGACTCCACCCCGGAGGATCGCCGTACCGCTGCCTGGCTGTTCGGCCAGTTCACCACCGCCAAGACCGTCTCCCTGGAAAAGCTGATTGCCGGCCTCACGCCAATCCGTGAATCCGACATTTTCTCCGACCAGATGACCGAGATGGCTCCGAAGCTGGGTGGCCTGGTGGAGTTCTATCGCAGCCCCAACGAGTCAAACTGGACGCCGACCGGTACCAACGTGCCTGACTATCCGCGCATGGCGCCGCTCTGGTGGCAGAACCTCGCACCGGTCATCAGCGGTGAAATCACGCCGCAGGAAGGTCTCGACAACCTGGCCGGTGCCATGGACAACATCATGTCCCGCCTGGCTCGGGCCAATGTGTTCGAGGCCTATGCACCCGCACTCAACGAGGAGCAGGACGCCGAGTACTGGTTGTCGCAGGATGGCGCGCCCAAGGCCAAGCTCGATGACGAGATGCCACAAGGCACCACCGTTCCCTATGACCAGATGATGGAGGAGTGGATGGCTGCCGGTACACGTTGAGGGGTCCTGTCGGGCGGTGGTGCCTGACCGAGACCACTTTCACCGGCGCGGCAAGCCCGTACCGACTTGCCGCGCCCGAGCCCGACACCCGCTGTTCGTGTTTCCGGTAGCCTGACCGGGTCAACTTTTCCCCCGTTCGGCGCTTGCCGAGCGGGTTTTTTTTCGAAAAGGTCCGAATTTCCAGATAGGTCCACACATGCAACTGCGCAGCAGCAATATCGACAAGTTGACGGGAGAGGTCTTCGACGTCCTGATCGTCGGCGGTGGCATCAACGGTGCAGCTGCCGCGGCGGCCCTGGCAGGAAAGGGCGCCAGGGTGGCATTGGTCGAACGTGGCGACTTCGCCGGCAGCACCAGCATGCACTCCTCCAATCTGGTTTGGGGCGGCATCAAGTACATGGAGAGCCGTGATTTCGCCCTGGTTCGCAAGCTTTGCAAGAGTCGTAATCACCTGATCAAGAGCTACCCCTCGACGGTGCAGGAGATTCGTTTCCTGACCACCATTTCGAGGGGCTTTCGATACCACCCCCGCTATCTCTGGGCCGGCAGCTGGCTCTATTGGCTGATCGGCAACGGCTTTACGCGCATCCCCCGCTTCCTGACGCCCTCGGCGATCAAGCAGAGCGAAGCGATCGTCGACGTGGGCGAGGCCATGGGTGGCTTCGAGTACTCGGACGCCTATCTCCATGACAACGACGCCCGCTTCGTCTTCAACTTCGTTCGTGGGGCGCTCAATTATGGCGGCGTGGCAGTCAATTATGTCGAGTCGCTGGGTGGAAGGCGTGAGAACGGGCTTTGGGTCACCCAGTTGCGTGACGTAATGGATGGCAGAACGCTGGAGGTGCGCTCTCGCGTCCTGATCAACGCGGCGGGTCCCTGGGTGGACAAGCACAACGCCCTGACGGGGCAGCAGACCGATTATCGTCATGTCTACTCCAAGGGCATTCACCTGATCGTGCCGCGACTGACCGACAGTCAGCGCGTACTGGCCTTCTTCGCCGACGATGGCCGTCTCTTCTTCGTCATCCCCATGGGGCCGAGAACCTGTATCGGTACCACCGACACCCGGGTCGAGAAGCCGGAAGTCGGTGTCACCGAGGAGGACATCCGCTTCGTCCTGGACAACATCAACAAGCGGCTTACCCTGGACAAGCCCCTGACCACCGACGACATCATCTCCACCCGATGCGGCGTTCGACCCCTGGCCGTACGGGCCAGCGGCGGTGCTGATCGCGACTTTCTTCAGCTGTCGCGCAAGCATGCCATCGACATCAATGGCGACGACGCCCACCTGAGCATTTTCGGCGGCAAGCTCACCGATTGCCTCAATGTCGGCGACGAGGTGGTCGATGCCGTTCGCAACATGGGCGTGACGATACCTCACCCGGGCCACCGCTGGTATGGCGAGCCGCCGGCAGAGGTCCGGCAGGAGTTCATGCATCAGGCCGCGCTGATGGGGCTCGACGCCATGACGGCACCGGAGGCCTCCGAGCCATTGTCGACCCGCCTATGGCGCCGCTACGGCACCCATGCCCTGGAGATGCTCGAAGAGATCCGCGAGGACCGGCGGCAGGCCGAGGTATTGATAGAGGGAACCGAATACCTGCGCTGCGAACTGCGTCATGCCCAGCGTCGCGAAATGGTCACCCGTCTGGAGGATTTCCTGCGTCGACGCTCAAAGATCGCCCTCGTCGTGCACGAGTCGGCGATACGTGACTCGCCCGGGCTGAGAGAAGCCTGTGCGATCCTGTTCGGTGATCAGGCCGAGGCCCGGTACGAGGAGTATTTTGCCGCCAGCCGTGGCGAAGAGGCGGTCCTGCCGACAACCGGCGAGTAAGGAACGGTCTCGGGTGGTCTCGGCCAGGGGAAAGGGGGCTCGGGAAAGAGGTCGACAGGGAATTGATGCGGGGTCGGTTGTGCGTATAATCGCTGTCAACTATTTCGTTCTATGGAGTTTACCGTGGGCTATCTGATTGGCGTTACCGCACTATGGGCCTTTTCGTTCTCGCTGATCGGCGTCTACCTGGCTGGCCAGGTGGACAGCTATTTCGCCGTGCTGGTGCGGGTTGCCCTGGCGGCCCTGATATTCCTGCCCTTCCTGCGGCCGTCGCTCCTGCAGGGGCGGCAGCGCATGACGCTGATGGCGCTGGGCGCCGTGCAGCTCGGCCTGATGTATATCTTCTTCTATCAGTCATTCCTGCTGCTGACGGTGCCGGAAGTTTTGCTCTTCACCATCTTCACGCCCCTCTATGTCACGCTGCTCGACGATGCGCTGTTCGGCCGCTTCACGCCGTTCTACCTGCTCACGGCGGCCCTCGCCGTGCTGGGCGCGGCGGTGATCCGCTACCAGGGGCTCGATAGCGGCTTCTGGCTCGGGTTCCTGGTGGTACAGGGCGCCAATCTCTGTTTTGCCCTGGGCCAGGTGGGTTACCGCCGTCTCTCGGCGACTCTGCCGCCATCCTTGCCGCGCCATAGCGTCTTCGCCTGGTTCTATCTCGGTGCCTTGATCGTCGCACTGCCGGCCTTTGCCCTGCTGGGCAATGCCGGTGCCATGCCCACCACGAGTCTGCAGTGGGGCGTGCTCGCCTGGCTGGGCCTGGTGGCCTCCGGCATCGGCTATTTCCTGTGGAACCTGGGGGCGACCCGCGTGGATGCCGGCGCCCTGGCGATCATGAACAACGCCTTGATCCCCGCGGGGCTTGTGGTCAACCTGGTGATCTGGAACCGCGAGGCCGACCTGCCGCGCCTGGCTATCGGCGGAGCCATTATCGTCGGCTCGCTGTTTCTCAACGAGTGGTGGCTGCGTCGCCGGGCAGCGGTTGCGGCTTGAGTTTGCCCGGCCTGCTGCCAGCCTCCATAATGGCCGGCCGTGATCCGAGAGGCCAGGGCATGCAAACCTTCAAGAACATCGGTCTGATCGGTCGCCTGGGCAGTGCCAAGGTGGTCGATACCCTCAAGCGGCTGCTGCACTTCCTCGACGAGCGGGATTACCATGTGATCATCGAGGATCGCACCGCTACCGTGCTGCTCGACCATGGACATCCGGAGGCCAGTCGCCGCACCCTCGGTGAACTCTGCGATCTGGTTATCGTGGTGGGCGGTGACGGCAGCCTGCTGGGTGCGGCGCGGACGCTTTGCCATAGCGGTACCCTGGTGCTGGGCGTCAACCGTGGCCGCCTGGGATTTCTGACCGATATCTCGCCGGACGAGCTCGAGGAGCGCGTCGGGCAGGTGCTGGCCGGGCAGTACGAGGTGGAAGAGCGGTTCCTGCTCGATGCCGAACTCTACCGGGATGGGGTCCAGGTTGGCAGTGGCGATGCGCTCAACGAGATCGTGCTGCATCCGGGCAAGGCGGTGCGGATGATCGAGTTCGAGCTGTTCATCGACGGCCAGTTCGTCTACAGCCAGCGCAGCGATGGCCTGATCATGGCCACGCCTACCGGGTCCACCGCCTATTCCCTCTCCGGCGGCGGCTCGATCATGCATCCCAAGCTGGACGTGATCGAGCTGGTGCCGATGTTTCCCCATACCCTCTCCAGCCGGCCCATCGTGATCGATGCGGCCAGCGAGATCCGCGTGCATATCGGCGAGACCAATCAGACCTACCCCCATATCAGCTGCGATGGCCAGACCCGTGCCGTGGCCAAGCCCGACGATGTCCTGGTCGTGAAGCGCAAGCCCCAGCGAGTGCAGCTGGTCCATCCCCTGGGCCACAATTTCTATGAGGTCCTGCGCAGCAAGCTGGGCTGGAGCAATCGGCTGGGGGACTGACGTGACGAGACAGGCAGCAATCGAAGGCTACGATCTCATCGGCGACGTGCACGGCTGCGGCGCCACCCTGGGCGCCCTGCTGGAGAAGCTTGGCTATCACCAGCGCGGTGGCGTCTACCGCCACCCGCGACGCCGAGTGATCTTCCTGGGTGACCTGATCGACCGAGGCCCCCGTATCCGCCTGGCGGTGAGCATCGCCCGGCGCATGGTGGAGGAGGGCGAGGCGCATATCGTCATGGGTAACCACGAGTACAATGCCCTGGCCTACTGCCATCGTGCGCCCCGGCGTCTGGGCCGGGAGTGGCTGCGAGAGCATTCGCCGCGGCACAATCGCATCATCAAGGAGACCCTGGAGCAGTATCGCGACCACCCCTCCGAGTGGGAGGAGGCCCTCGCCTGGTTCCTGGAAATTCCGCTGTTTCTGGAGCTGCCCGGCCTGCGAGTGGTGCATGCCTGCTGGGACCAGGCCCTGATCGACTCGCTGCGTCAGACCCACCCCGATGGCCAGATCGACGAAGTCTTCCTGGAAGAGTCGGTCACATCGGGAACCCGGGCGTGCCGGATTCTGGACCGGCTGACCCGGGGGACTCACCTGCCGCTGCCGGAAGGCGTCGAGATCCATTCAGGGGACGGCTTTACCCGGCGCAGCTTTCGCGCTCATTTCTGGGCGAGGGAGCCGCGTACCTGGGGCGACGTCATCTTTCAACCCGACAATCTGCCGGGGGGGCTGGAGGCACGTGCCCTGACCGAAGACGAGCGGGCTCGACTGAGTCATTACGGCCTGGAGGAGCGGCCGCTGTTCATCGGCCACTACTGGTGCGAGGGAATTCCGGCCCTGCCGACGGCCAACATCGCCTGCCTCGACTACAGTGCCGTGAAGTTCGGGCGGCTGGTCGCCTACCGCTGGAGCGGCGAGGCGCGGCTCGACGCCAACCATTTCGTCTGGGTTCGGGTGCCTCAGGAGGAGGCAGCAAGGCCCAGGCCATGGGAGATCGATTTCGACTGAGCGGTGCCGTTCGGAAGGCTGGCAATGCCATTACAAAGAATAACAACATTTTCTCTCTCGGCCCTGAACTTCCCGCTGCAATGTCCATCAGAGTAAGTGTTCCCTTGAATGATCCCTTGCTCTTATCCGGCGGCCCCCTCCGCCGGATTTTTTCTTTGCGTCGGCACGATTCTTCCGTACAAACCATCATTTCCAGCGCAAGCCATTGTGGCGCTCGCCGTTGCGAAGCAGAATTGAACCCGTAATGACTTCAGGGAGTGTTCATGTACCGCATCATGCTGTTTCCCCATGATGCCGAGATCGGAGAGCTGCGCCGAGCGCTTTGGGCCCACCGGATCGGCCACCGCTTCACCGAAGAGGAGGAGGGGCAGGTATTGTGGCTGGCCAACCCCGATCAGCACGACGCCATGATACAGCTGTTGTCGCGCTGGCAGCGGGGCGAGCGGCTCACCACCGAGCGGCGTCGGAAGGCATCGGGCGGCAACTCGCTGGCGGTGCCATTCCGCCAGGCGCCGGTTACGGCCACGGCACTGGCACTTTCCCTGCTGGTATTCGCGCTGATGGGGGTGATGGGCGATATCGTGGTGGCTGCATTGACCATCGTGCCTGTGGGCATCGTCAACGGTAGCGTCATGTTCGGCAGTCTGGGCGATGCCATGGCCTCGGGACAGGTATGGCGGCTGCTCTCTCCAGCCTTCCTGCATTTCGGCTGGATGCATCTCATCTTCAACATGCTGTGGCTGTGGTATTTCGGACGCCAGGTCGAGGCCCTGCAGGGCTCCTGGCGCATGCTGACGATCCTGCTGGTGGCCGGCATCGGCGCCAACCTGGCCCAGTACGCCACCGGCACGGTGCTGTTCGGCGGTATGTCCGGGGTCGACTTCGCCCTGTTGGGCTACGTCTGGCTGATGTCACGGCGAGCGCCCCAGAGCGGCTTCTTCGTTCCCCAGATGCTGGTGGTCTTCATGCTGGGCTGGATGGTTTTCACCATGACCGATGCCGCCGCCGCCGTGGGCTTCGGCAATGTGGCCAACGAGGCGCATCTTGGCGGCCTGGTCGTGGGGCTGGCCATGGGGTGGTATTATTCCGGGCGTGCCCGCCGCCTTTGATCAAGAGAGTTTGCAATGAGCGACATGACCTTCGAGCGCATGATCCAGCAGATGACCCCGGCCATCTACGATAGCCTCAAGCAGGCGGTGTCCCTGCGTAAATGGCCGGATGGCCGGATGTTGACCCCTGACCAGACCGAACTCTGTCTCGAGGCGGTGATGCGCTACGAGGTGGAGAACAACGTGCCCGAGGCGCAGCGGGTCGGCTATCTGGAGCAGCGCACCTGCGGTAGCGCCAGCTCCGGCGCCGATGTGCCGCCGGAGCTGGCTGGACTGGCCCGGGATGCCACCCGTGACTGATGCCCGCCTGATCGAGGCCGAGACAACGCTTCAGGGCTGCCTGAGCAAGATGGCTATCGTCCCCGGTGAACAGGGCGAACCGGTACGCTATACCCTGCGCGCCGGCGAGCAGCGTCTCGACCTTAATGCGCGTCTGGGCAAGCCGCTGCGGCTGACCTGGACGGGCGCCATCGCTTGCACCCATTGCGGTCGTGCGACGAAGAAGAGCTTTGCCCAGGGTCACTGCTATCCCTGCTTCAAGAAGCTGGCCCAGTGCGATACCTGCATCATGAAGCCGGAGACCTGTCATTATTTCGCCGGCACCTGCCGCGAGCCGGAGTGGGGGGAGCGCCACTGCTTCCAGCCCCATGTGGTCTACCTGGCCAACTCCTCCGGCCTCAAGGTCGGCATCACCCGCGGCACCCAGGTGCCGACCCGCTGGCTGGACCAGGGAGCGATCCAGGCCCTGCCGGTGTTGCAGGTCGATACGCGTCAGCAGTCGGGCTTCGTCGAGATGCTGTTCAAGGAGGAGGTGGCCGATCGCACCAACTGGCGTGCCATGCTCAAGGGCGAGGTCGAGCCGTTGGATCTTTGCGCCGAGCGGGATCGGCTGCTGGCGCGCCTGGAAGGGGGGCTGGCCAACCTGCACGAGCGCTTCGGGGCCGAGGCGATTCAGGTGCTCGAGGCCTCGCCGATGGCGTTCGAGTACCCGGTCCTGGAATTTCCCCGCAAGATCGTCTCCCACAACTTCGACAACAATCCCGTCGTGGCCGGCACCCTGCTTGGCCTGAAGGGGCAGTACCTGATCCTCGACAGTGGCGTTATCAACCTGCGCAAGTTCACCGGCTACGAGGTGGCGGTGGCCTGAAACGGTGTCGCAGTGTTGCGGCAAGAGGCTATGCTTGTGCTTCCGACAGCTCAGGACAGGACAATGTATCGCCTGCATATCGCCAACAAGAACTACTCTTCGTGGTCGCTGCGCCCCTGGGTGCTGATGCGCCAGCTCGAGATCCCCTTCGAGGAGTGCCTGACACCCTTCGATCCCGGCACCAGCTGGGCCTCGTTCCGGAGCTTCTCGCCATCGGGCCTGGTCCCCTGCCTGGAAGATGGCGCCCGCCCGGTCTGGGACTCGCTGGCCATCATCGAGTACCTGGCGGAGCGGCATGCCGGCGTATGGCCTGCCGACGACGATGCCCGGGCCTGGGCCCGCTGCGCCAGTAGCGAAATGCACGCCGGCTTCTCCGCGCTGCGTGGGCAGTGCGCCATGAACTGCGGGGTGCGGGTGCGGCTGCATGAGGTGTCGCCGAAGCTGGCGCGCGACCTGGCCCGGCTCGACGAGCTCTGGCAGCAGGGGCTCGAGCGCTTTGGCGGCCCCTTCCTGGCGGGCAACGCTTTCACGGCGGTGGATGCCTTCTTCGCCCCGGTGGCATTTCGCGTGCAGACCTTCGGCCTGGAGCTGAGCGAGCCGTCACTGGCCTATGCCGAGCGCCTGCTGGCACTGCCGGCCATGCGGCAATGGTACACCGAGGCACTGGCCGAGCCCTGGCGCGAGGCGGACCATGAAGCCGAGCTGCACAGGAGCGGCACCGTCCTTGAGGATCGGCGTGAGGTGACGGAAGAATCGCGGCCACAGGCCGACTGACTTTATTCGAACAGGTCGCCCTGGTCGCGGGGCGGCCGGAAGGCCGTGACATCCAGCCGCTGCGCCGAGCGTGCGGCCGGTTCATTGAAGCCCAGTCGCCGGCAGGCATGACCGAAGCGCTGGGCCAGCAGGTCGGCAAACACCCCTTGGCCACGCATGCGCTTACCGTAGCGGGCGTCATAGGTCATGCCGCCGCGACACTGGCGCATCAGGCTCATTACCTTGGCGGCCCGCTCGGGGTAGTGGGCATGCAGCCACTCCTCGAACAGCGGTGCAACCTCGTGGGGAAGTCGCAGCAGGGTCCATCCGGCGCAGTCGGCGCCGGCCTTTCGGGCCGCCTCCAGCAGTCGCTCCATTTCATGGTCGGTGAGCCCGGGAATCACCGGGGCGATCAGGGTGCCGACCGGCACGCCGGCCTGGGCGAGTCCCTCGATGGTTCGCAGCCGGGCGGTGGGGGAGGCGGCTCGCGGCTCCAGGGTGCGCTTGAGGTCACGGTCCAGGCTTGTCAGGCTGATCATGACGCGAACCAGGTTGTGGCCGGCCAGCGCGGTCAGCAGGTCGAGATCGCGCAGGATCAAGGCGCTCTTGGTAATGATCGAAACCGGATGGCGGCACTCGAGCAGAAAGGCGAGTATCTCTCGGGTGCTACCGCGCTCCGCTTCCAGCGGCTGGTAGCAGTCGGTATTGCCGGAGAGGCTGATCGGCCGACAGACATAGCTCGGCTGGCATAGCTCCTCCCGCAGGCGCTCCACCAGGCCGCTGCGGGCGATCAGTCGGGTCTCGAAGTCGAGCCCGGGCGAGAGGTCCCAGTAGGCGTGACTGGGCCGGGCATAGCAGTAGATGCAGCCATGCTCGCAGCCCCGGTAGGGGTTGAGCGAGCGGTCGAAGGGCAGGTCCGGGGAGCGGTTCCATGACAGGGCGCTGCGGGCGGTTTCGTCGCGTACCAGTGTGGCGAGACGTTGAGGCGTCGCGTCCTGCCACCAGCCATCGTCCTCGGTTTCGCTGTGAGTGGGGGCGAAGCGGTTGTCCGGATTGAAGGTGGCGCCGCGCCCCTTGCGTGGCGGCTGCTGGTCGGATGGCGGCATGGTCACGACTCCGTTAGCTGTATTTATGTACAGTATAGAGACCAGCCTATGAAGTGCCAATGCTGGATAAATGACGGCAGCCCATTACGCTTGTTGGCATGACGTCATCTACCCACAGTGAATCCCGGGACCTCGCCGAAGCGCTCTTTTCCGTGCAGGGGCTCTGGTGCACCAGCTGTGCCCTTGCGGTGGAGGCGCAGTTGGAACGGCTGCCCGGCGTCACGTCGGCCAGCCTGCATTATCCCAGCGCGACCCTGCTGGTGTGCGGGCAAGCCGAGGCTCTCGACGAGAGCGTCCTGGCCAGCGCGGTACGCCGCATCGGCTATCGGTTGGGACCACCGGAGGCGGCCGGCGATGCCGAGGCACGCCTCGAGAAAGAGAGCCGCTACCTCATCTTGCGGCTGCTGATCGCCGCCTCCTTCGGCATGTGGACGATGATCGCATCGCTGCTGATCTATGCGGGGGCGTTGCCCGATGGCGGACTGGAGCAGGTACTGGCCTGGGTGTCGGGAGCCTTTGCCTTGCCTGTCGTGGTCTATGCCGGGCTGCCATTCTATCGTGCCGCCTGGCGAACCCTGCGCGCCAGGCGCCCCGGCATGGACGCGCTGGTCTCGCTGGGCACCCTGGGGGCCGTAGGGGTTTCGCTGTGGTTGCTCTATCAAGGCTCGGCAGAGGTCTACTTCGATACGGCGGTCATGCTGATCCTGCTGCTGCTGGCGGGTCGGCTGGTCGAGACCCTCTGCCGTCATCGCGGCCTGCGTGCACTGCATGCCCTGCATACGCCACCCGGTGAGGTGCGACGACGGGACCGGGGCCGCTGGCGGAGCTGCCCGGTGGAGACCGTTGCGCCGGGGGATTGTCTCTGTGTGGAACAAGACGAGGTGCTTCCCCTGGATGGGGTGCTCAGGGAGGGGGAGGCGTTGCTCGACCTTGCGCCGCTGACCGGGGAGAGTGCGCCACGTCGCTGCCTGCCGGGTGACGCCGTGGCAGCTGGCTGTCGCAACCTGGGTGGGCCATTGATACTGGAGGTGACGGCCGTCGCCGGTGAGTGCCGACTGGACAAGCTGCGTGAGCAGATGTGGTGGCAGCAGGCGCGCAAGGGTGAGCTACAGCGCCTGGCCGACCGCTTCGCCGCCTGGCTGAGTCCGCTGGCCGTGGCGCTGGCCCTGTTCACCTGGGGCATGGCGCTGCTGGCGGGCGTGCCGGGTGAGGAAGCCCTGGTGCGGGCGCTGTCGGTACTGGTCGTGGCCTGCCCCTGCGCCGTGGGCCTGGCGGTGCCCCTGGCCGGGCTGGGGGGCAGTGGTCAGGCACTCGCCCGGGGCGTGGTGTTTCGCGACCCGAGCACCTTCGAGAGCCTGGCGGGCATCCGGGCCGCGGCGTTCGACAAGACCGGCACCCTGACGCCCGGGGAGCCGAGGGTGCTCGGCGTCAACGTGGCACCCGATGTCGTACGGGCGACGCTGCTGTCGCTCGCGGCCAAGGCGGCCCGGGATAGCCAGCATCCGCTGGCAAGGGCGTTGCGACGTCATCTGCGTGATGAAGGCGTAACCGTGACAAAGGCGGAGGCGGAGAGCGTCACCCGGGCGGAGGAACTGGCCGGACGTGGGCGACGGGTTCGGCTCGATGATGGCCGCGAGCTGCTGCTGGGCAGTCGCTCGTGGCTGGAGGAGCAGGGCATTCGCGCGCCTGAATACGGCGAGGCGTCGAGCAGCGAGATACTGCTGGCCTGCGATGGCCGCTGGCTGGGGAGTTTTACCTTGGGGGAGCAGCCGTTACCCGGCACCGGCGAGACGCTGGCAGGGCTGCGTGAAGCCGGCCTGGCCCTGGCTCTGATCAGCGGCGATCGGCGAGGTGCCGTCGAAAGCCTTGGCAGGACCTTGGGCCTGTCGGCCGAGGAGTGCTACCCGGAGCGGAGCCCCGAAGCCAAGGCAAGGCTCGTCGGTGCACTGCCCCAGCCCTCGCTCTACGTGGGGGACGGCATCAATGACGTGCTGGGCCTGGCGACCGCAACGGTAGGCATTGCACCCCTGGGTGCGAGTTCGGCCGCCCGGGAAGGGGCCGGCGTGGTGTTGATGCGCCCGGGCATCGAGGGCGTGGCCTCCGCATGGTGGCTGGCCCGGCGGACCCGGCGGGTGATGCGCCAGAACCTGGTGCTCTCGGGGCTCTACAATGCCCTGGCGTTGGGGCTGGCGGTGAGCATGGCGATTCCTCCCCTGATCGCCGTGCTGGCCATGGTGGCGAGTTCGCTGAGCGTCATGGGCAACTCCGCTCGGCTGGCATGGCATGACGGCGCGGAGCCGGCAGCCGAGCCGGGCGAGGCAGGGAAACCGTTGAGGCCAGAGGGCGGTGAGTTCGCGATAGAGACTAAGCGGGTCTCCTGAGCGGCATGCGCACCATGCCCTGCCCTTGCTAATATGGTGCCCCTTTCCATGTTCCTTTCCACACCCCACGCAGGATGCCACGATGCTCGCCGATACCCTTGCCCGCCTCCAGTCCACCGACAGGGACATCGCTGGCCGCGTCGCCGATCACCTCGATCAGTTGACCAAGCCGCCGGGCAGTCTCGGCCGGCTGGAATCGCTGGCGATCACCCTCGCCACCATCACGGGCGAGGAGCTGCCCCGTATCACCCCGCCCGGCGTGCTGGTATTCGCCGCCGACCATGGTGTCGCCGCCGAGGGCGTCTCGGCATTTCCCCAGGCGGTTACCGCCCAGATGGTGGGAAATTTCGTTGCCGGCGGGGCAGCCATCAATGTCTTCGCCCGCCAGATCGGTGCGCGGCTCGAGGTCATCGACGTGGGTGTGGCCAGCGAACTCTCCCGGGACAGCGCCGCGCGGGGCGGGGAGAGTGGGTTGGTGCACGACAAGGTGCGCAGGGGCACCGCCAATTTTGCCGAGCAGGACGCCATGAAGAGAAGCGAGGCGGTGCAGGCGATCGAGGTGGGCATTCGCGCCGCCGAACGGGCCGTGGCCGCCGGGTGTCGCTGCCTGATCGTGGGCGAGATGGGCATCGCCAATACCACGGCAAGCAGCGCCATGCTGGCGGTGCTGACCGGTGAGCCGGTAGCCGATCTGACCGGGCAGGGCACCGGCATTCCCGAGAGCCGGCTGGCCCACAAGCAAGACGTCATCGAGCGCGCCATCGAGGCCCGGGCGCCGGACCCTCAGGATCCGCTGGATATCCTGTCCAAGCTGGGAGGGCTCGAGATCGCCGCCATGGCCGGCGCCTACCTGGGCGGGGCGTCTCGACGTGTCCCACTGCTGGTGGATGGCTTCATTGCCACCGTGGCGGCGTTGCTGGCGTGTCGTATCGACCCGAAGGTGCGCGACTACCTTGTCTTTGGCCACCGTTCCCGGGAGCCGGGCCACGTGCATGCCCTGACGGCGCTGGGCGGTGACCCGCTGCTGGAGCTCGGGCTGCGCCTGGGAGAGGGCACCGGAGCGGCGCTGGCGTTTCCGCTGCTGGAAGCGGCGACCCGAATGCTGGCCGATATGGCCACCTTCGCCTCTGCCGGGGTTGCGGGCAGCGAAGGCGCATGACGGCAGAGCCGTTCTCTCTGGCCCTGCTTGCCCTGGTGGCGATGGCGATCCTGCTCGACCTGGTAATTGGCGATCCACGCTGTCTGCCCCACCCGGTGGTGGGCATGGGGCGGGTGATCGCCCGGCTGGAGAGAGCCTGGAACCGCGGTTCGCCACACGCGCGCCAATGCAAGGGAGCCATCATGACCCTTCTCGTGGTCATGGGCGTCTATCTCCTGGCCTGGGGACTGCTGACGGGGCTGGCATGGCTTCACCCCCTGCTGGCGCTGGCCGCGGAGATCGGCCTGCTGGCCTCCACGCTGGCCATCAAGGGACTGCAGGATGCCGCACGGGACGTGGCTCGGCCCCTGGTCGCCGGTGACCTGGCGGGGGCGCGCCGTGCCCTGGGGATGATCGTTGGGCGCGATACGGCAACGCTCGACGAGTGCGAGATCACACGGGGGGCAGTGGAGACGGTGGCCGAGAACAGCGTCGATGGTGTCACCGCGCCGCTGTTCTGGGCCCTGCTCGGCGGGGCTCCCCTGGCCCTGGCCTACAAGGCGGTCAATACCCTGGACTCCATGGTCGGCTATCGCAACGAGCGCTACAGTGACTTCGGCTGGGCATCTGCCCGGCTCGACGATACGGCCAACTGGGTGCCGGCACGGCTCACCGCGCTGGCGATGTGGCTGGCGGCTTTCACGATTCCCGGCGCACGTACCCGCGGTGCCCTGGCGTCCACCTGGCGCGAGGCACCACGCCATGCCAGTCCCAACAGCGGCTGGCCGGAGGCGATGATGGCCAACCTGATGGGCGTTCAGGTGGGCGGCACCAACCACTATGCCGGGGTCGCCTCCCATCGTGCCACGCTGGGGCGGCCGCTCGCGGCGCTGGAGGTTCGTCATATCGCGCTGTCGATCCGCCACCTGCATGGAACCTGGCTGCTCTTCGTTCTGCTGATGGCGCTCATGATAGTGGTAAAGGAGGGGCTGGCATGACGTCACACAGTGCCTGGCCGAGTCACGGCGGACAGGCGTCAGCCCTGCTGGAACGCTTCGGCCTGCCGGCGATCCAGTCCCTGGTGGACTTCAGTACCAATCTCAATCCGCTGGGGCCACCCGACTGGCTGGGCGATGCCATTGCCGGTGCGATGGCGGGACTAGCCTGCTACCCCGACCCGAGCTACACAGAGCCACGCGAGGCGATCGCCCGTCACGAAGGCGTTGACCCGAATCAGGTACTGCTGACCAACGGCGGTGCCGAGGCGATCTTTCTGGCCGCCGGGCTGCATGCCCGTGGCCAGGCGGTCATCGTCGAGCCAAGCTTCTCGGAGTATGCCCGGGCCTGCGCGGCACATGGTCTCCAGATCACCTCGCTTCCCCTGCCGGCACCGGCCTTCGACCTGGACCCGGACAGGCTCGCCTCCCCGCTCCGCCAGGCCGACGTGCTGTTTCTCTGCCGGCCCAACAACCCCACCGGCACCCTGTTGCCATGGCATGCCATGGAGAGGCTGCTCGATTCGGCGCGGCAGCAGGGCGTCACGGTGGTGGTGGACGAGGCCTTCATCGATTTCGTCGACGAGCCAGGGGAAGCGCTGACTCCGCTGCTGGCACGTTTCGACAACCTGATCCTGCTGCGTTCCCTGACCAAGCTGTATACCCTGCCGGGACTGCGGCTGGGCTATCTATTGGCAGGCGCGCAGACGATCCGTCGGCTCCAGGCTGGCCAGCCCCCCTGGAGCGTCAATCACCTTTCCGCTGCCCTGGTGGCGCCCCTGTTGGCGGATAGCGACTTCCTCGATCGCACCCATGCCTGGCTGCGTGAGGAGCGTCCGCGCCTTCAGTCGGGCCTGCTGTCGCTGGGCCTCGAGGTGGTGCCGAGCCGGGTCAATTTCTTTCTGGTGCGCCAGGGCAGTGGCTCCCCAACAGGCGATGCATTGCTGCGGCGACTGTTGCAGGCCGGCATCCTGGCCCGCCATACGCATAATTTCCCCGGCCTCGACGGAGGCTGGGTTCGGTTGGCGCTGCGCGGACGCGCCGACAACGATCGACTGCTGGCGGCGCTGACGGCGGAGGGGGCGCCATGATCGCCTTCGTCAGCGGCGGGGCCCGATCGGGCAAGAGCGCAGTGGCCGAGCGGCTGACCCTCGACTGGCAGCAGCGGCGTGGTGGGCCACGTTTCTACCTGGCCACCGCCACGGCTTCGGACAGCGAGATGGCGGCCCGTATCGCGCGTCATCGACGCGAACGAGGCAGCGGCTGGACCACCCGGGAGGCTCCGCTGGCGCTCGGTAAGGCGCTCGCGGAGGTGCCGGTCGGGGCCACCGTGCTGCTCGACTGCCTGACGCTCTGGGCCAGCCGAGCGCTCTATGAAGCCGGCTTCGACGAAGAAGAGGGGTGCGCAGAACTGGCGGAGCTGCTACTCGACGCCGGGAAAAGACAGATCGCCCTGGTGGTGGTATCCAACGACCTCAACGAGGACCTGCCGCCCCGGGACGCCGAGACCTGGCGCTATCTGGCCTTCCTGCAGCGGCTGCACCGTCAGCTGGCCATGGAGGCGGATCGCGTGGTCGAGGTGGTGGCGGGCATGGCCATCGAATGGAAAACCGATGAGGAGCCCGCACCATGAGAGAAGCCGGCTATGGCCTGCTGCTGGCGATCCAGTTCCTGACCCGGCTGCCGGTGCCGGTTGCATGCCCCTGGACGCCTGCCACCAGCCGCTGGGCGCTGCGCTGCTACCCGCTTGTCGGATTGCTGCTCGGGGCGATCCTTGCCAGCCTCGGGGCGCTGCTGCAGAGTGTTCTACCCACGCCAATGCTGGCGCTGCTGCTGCTTAGCCTGTGGGTGGCGCTCACCGGTGGGCTGCACCTGGATGGCCTGATGGACGTGGCCGACGCCCTGGGCAGCAATGCGCCGCTGGAGCGGCGCTGGGAGATCATGAAGGACCCCCAGGTGGGCAGCTTCGGCATCTTGGCGCTGGTCTTCCTGCTGGGCTGGAAGGTAACGCTGCTCTGGGCCCTGCTGGAGGCGGGAGTGAGTCTGGTCGTGCTCGTGGTGGTGCCAGCCCTGGGGCGCCTGGGTGGTGTCGCGCTGCTGCTGCTTGCACCCTGCGCCCGGCGCGAGGGCCTGGCCTGGGCTTGGCGACAGCACCTGCAACGCCGCGATCTTGCGTTCTCGCTGGTGCCCCTGGTGGCGGTGTTCTGGCTGCTGCCGGGTGGGCTGTTCCTGGCGAGTGGGCTGGCTGCGCTGCTGCTGGGTTGTCTGCTGCTTTTCCTGCTGGGCTATGGCCTGCTCATGAGCCGCGCCTTCGGCGGGATCAATGGCGATATCGTCGGGGCCGCCGTCGAGGCTGGGGAGCTATTGCTGCTGCTGATTGCCTGGGTCTGGTGGGTGTCGATCATCAACTAACTGCCCGGGAGAAGGAGAGACTGTCATGGATTCGACAACGCTGGAACTGGTGATCGTCCGCCATGGGCTGACCGACTGGAACCGCGAGCAGCGTTACCAGGGGCAGCGCGATATCCCACTGCTGCTGCCCGATGCACTCGATGCCATGGATCGGCTGCGGGACCAGCTGGCCGATGAGCGTTTCGAGGCGGTGTACTGCAGTGATCTTACCCGCTGCCGACAGACCCTGGCACATGTGTGGAGTGCCGGTGACGTATCCTGCGAGCCCCGCTTCGACGCCCGGCTGCGCGAGCTCGACTTCGGTGACTATGAAGGCATGCGCTATGCGGACCTCAAGAACGAGCCGCTCTATCGGGACTGGATCGACAGCCGCGGCGAGCAGGCCCCGCCCGGTGGAGAATCCACGGCAGCGCTGAGGCAACGGCTTGGCGCCTGGCTGACGGAGCTGTTCCTGGCCGCCGAGGCCGAAGGGCACCGCCGGATACTGACCGTGACCCATGGCGGCGTGATTCGCGAACTGCGCCGGCGCTTCGAGGCCATCGACTTCTGGGACGGCAGCGTCGGTCAGGCCCAGGGGCGGCGGCTGACCTTTACCCATCGGCAGGGAGGCTGGCAATGCAGCTCTTCATCGGCGGTGCCTGCGCCGGCAAGCGCGGTATCGTAAGGCAGCGCTTCGATTCTCCCCGCTGGCACTCCGCTTATGCGGGCTGTCGGCTCGAGTCGTGGCCTTCGCTGGCCAAGGCGCCATGCCTGGTGCTTGAAGGCTGGGAGTGCTGGATAGCCGAACGCCTCGATGGCGAGCCCGACGACGACAGGCTGCGCCAGGCGATGGCCAGCGAGCTCGACGCGCTGTGTGCCTGGGAAGCCGAGCATGGCGGCGAGGCAGTGCTGATCATGCTCGAGATGGGCCGCGGGATCGTGCCGCTCGGCGCCGATAAGCGGCGGCTGCGTGACCTCAATGGCTGGCTCGCCCAGGACGCCGCGTCGCGCTGCGAGCGGGTGTGGTACCTATGGAATGGATTGGTGAAAGAGCTAAGTCGTTGATCCATATCAGACTGAGCGTAACGATGCGTTGACGCCTGTCGCTGCTGTTGCTAGCTTACGCCCACTCTCAGGTGCCTCATTGCAATATCGAGGTTAAACGGGAAGTCGGTGCGCCCCATTCCGACGCTGCCCCCGCAACGGTGATCGAGTGTGGGTCCATCATTACGCCACTGTGCCCCGGCATGGGAAGGCGGTGGGCCCGAAGCGCGTCCTACTGGCCGCTTCGCTCGTCAGCCCGGAGACCGGCCCGAGAGAACATTGTCGGGTTGCGGTGGGTAACCTCGAGGCAGGGTAGAAGCCGCTTTTCTCTCCCTTTCTCGTTCCCTTCACGCCACCCCGGCTTCGCATAGAAGACCGTGCGGGTAGGCACGGCGAGCAAGGGAATCAGAATGAAAACCCAATACCATCTGGCCGCGCAGGGGCTGGCCGCCTTCGGCCTGGCCGCTCTGCCGCTTGCCGTTCAGGCCCAGACCGCCACAGCCGAGGAGACCGACACCGTCGCGCTGAACCCAATGGTGGTCACCGCCACACTGGCGCCGCGCACCGCCGACGAGACACTCTCCTCGGTGACCGTACTCGACGAGGCCACCCTGCGTCGGCAGGATCCGACCAGCGTCACCGATCTACTGCGCGGCCAGCCGGGGGTGGATGTCACCACCAACGGCAGCTTCGGCAAGAACAGCAGCGTCTATCTGCGTGGCACCGGGAACGAGTCGGCAGTGCTGATGATCGACGGCATTCGGTTGCGCTCCGCCACGGCCGGTGGCGCCGCGTGGCACTATCTCGATCCACGTATGTTTGAGCGCGCAGAGATCGTGCGCGGGCCGCGCGGCAGCCTGTATGGCGCCGACGCGGTGGGTGGCGTGGTGCAGCTCTTCACCCATGAAACGGAAGAGGGCGGCCCGCATCCGAGCGTCTCAGTGGGCGGTGGCTCCTTCAATACCCAGCGCTACAGCGCAGGATTTTCCGGCAGCGGCGGCGGCACCCGTTACAGTTTCGCCGGCAGCCATTTCATCACCGATGGCACACCGGTGCGCCGCGACGGCGAGGACAAGGGTTACGACAACACCTCGGCCCTGGCACGTATCGCCCATACCTTCGATGGCGGTGCTGAAGTCGGGATGCTGGCGCTGCGAGGGCGAGGTGGCAACGAGTATGATGGCGGAGAAATGGACTTCGTCCAGCAGGTCGCCGGTGTTTACGCTGAGCTGCCCGTGACCGAGACCTGGCGCAGCCGCCTGACGCTAAGTGAGTCCCGGGATGAGCTCGACGATCATGTCGAGGCTACCCAGTGGGGGCCCGCCAGCACTTCTGTCTTTGATACCCGCACCCAGACCGTCCGTTGGCAGAATACCCTGGGCTTCGGCATGCACGAGCTGGTGGCCGGTGCGGAGTACAGTGAAGATCGGGTTTCCGGGACAACGGATCACGAGGTGTCCAGCCGGGACAATACTGCCGTCTTCGCTCAGGGCCTGCTCGACTTCTCCCCCTTTGCGGTGCAGGCTGCTCTACGTTACGACGACAACGAGGCCTATGGCGACGAGGTCACCGGTAGTCTGGCGCTGGGCTATGATCTGGATGGCTTCCATACCTTGCGTGCCAGCTACGGCACGGCTTTCCGAGCGCCTACCTTCAACGATCTGTTTTGGCCGAACTCGGGTAATCCCGAGCTCAATCCTGAAACATCCGAGACTGTTGAAGTGGGTGTGCGCGGACAGTACCGGCGCTGGTATTGGGACCTCGCAGCCTATCAGAGCGATCTCGATGACATGATCGCCTGGGCACCGACCGAGACGGGCCTGTGGGCGCCACAGAATATTGCTGAAGCGCGTATTCGTGGCGTTGAGTTGTCAGGCGGCGTCGACA
The DNA here is from genome assembly GCF_021412585.1 of Halomonas alkalisoli. Classification (GTDB taxonomy): domain Bacteria; phylum Pseudomonadota; class Gammaproteobacteria; order Pseudomonadales; family Halomonadaceae; genus Halomonas; species Halomonas alkalisoli. The sequence continues at coordinate 114,405 of NZ_JAKCMI010000028.1, forward strand.
TTGATGACTGGACGTTGGCCGCAGCGCTGAGCTGGACCGACCCGGAGAATCGCAGCGGGCTCAATGCGGGCAAGCGGATTCAGCGTCGTGCCAGCCAGAGCGCTCGGTTCGATGTGGACCGTGAATTGGGTGAATGGTCCCTGGGGGGCTCCTGGGTCCTACAGGGGTATCGCTATAACGATGCGGCCAACGAGAACCGTATCGGTGGGTTTGGGTTGGTCAACCTGCGCGCCGGTTGGCAGTTCGCGCCGCTGTGGTCGGCTCGTCTGACCGTCGAAAATGCCCTGGACAAGGAATACGCGACGGCAAGATTCGCAAATGGTGATGACTATCTCAACGCCGGCCGAGCGGCCTTCGTCAGTGTCCATTTCGGCCAGTAATGGCCGGTTCGGCGGGGCCCTTGGCCCCGCCGTATTTTCCGGTGCCTCGCTTGCCTTGGCCCTGTTGGGGCCGGGTGTCGGCGAGGCGCGCGCCGAGGCGCTCTGCGCCACCGACGACCGTTCCCGCGAGATATGCCTGGAAGCACCGGCCACTCGCATCGCCGCGCTCTCGCCCGGCGCCACAGAGCTGGTCTACGCCGCCGGTGCGGGGGAGAAGGTGGTCGCCGTGGTCGCCTACAGCGACTACCCGCCCGAGGCGCAAGAGGTCCAGTCGGTGGGAAGCCACACCCGGATGGACCTGGAAGCCCTGGTGACACTAAACCCCGACCTGGTGATCGGCTGGATGACCGGCAACCCGCCAGAGCAGCTCGAGACCATCGAGGCGCTGGGCATCCCGGTGTTCTATATCGAACCGCGCGACTTCGAAAGCGTCTCCAGCGCTGTCGAGAGGCTGGCGCTGCTTGCCGATACCCGCGAGGAGGGCGATCGCGTGGCGGCCGAGTTCCGCGACGGCATGGCGGCGCTGGCCGGGCGCTACGCCGATGCCGAGCCGATATCGGTGTTCTACCAGGTGTGGGACGAGCCGCTGATGACCATCAACGACGAGCACCTGATCGGCAAGGTGCTGACCCTGTGCGGTGGCGTCAACGTGTTCGGCGAGCTGTCGCGTCTGGTGCCGCGCATCGACGACGAATCGGTACTTGCCGCCGATCCCGAGGCAATACTCGCCGGCGGCATGGGGGAGGAGAATCGGCAATGGTTGACCCACTGGGAGCAGTACCCGGGCCTGACGGCCGTGGCGCAGGACAACCTCTACTTCGTGCCGCCGTCACTGATCCAGCGGCCCACGCCGCGGCTGCTCGAGGGTAGCCGGCTGTTCTGCGAGAAACTCGACCGTGCCCGCGACAAGCGCTGAGATGAGCCGCCTGATGCCCCGGCGCTCGCTGTGGCCACCCCTGGCCGCACTGGCCTTGGTGGGGCTGGCGGCGCTGCTGTTCTCGGTCACGGTGGGCAGCGCTGCGCTGTCGCTTGCCGACGTTTGGGCGGTGGTGCGCGGCGAGGGTAGCCCCCTGGCGCGCACGCTGATTCTCGAACTGCGCGTTCCACGTTCGCTGGCGGCCTTCGCCGTGGGTGGCCTGCTCGCCGTGGCCGGTGCCCTGATGCAGGTGCTGTTGCGCAACCCCCTGGCCGACCCCTACGTGCTGGGCCTCTCCGGTGGCGCCTCGGTGGGGGCATTGGCGGCGATGCTGGCGGGTCTGGGGGGAGCGGTGATTACCGGCTCGGCGTTTGCCGGGGCCTTTCTCTCTACGCTGCTGGTCTTCGGCCTGGCCCACGGCACCGGTAGCTGGACGCCGTCGCGGCTGCTGCTCACCGGGGTGGTGGTGGCGGCCGGCTGGGGCGCGGTGATCACTCTGATGCTGGCACTGAGCCCAGCGGAGCGTCTGCCCGGCATGCTCTACTGGCTGATGGGGGATCTCTCCTATTCGCGTACGCCCTGGCCACCCCTGGCGCTGCTGTTGCTGATCTGCCTGCTGCTGATGCCGCTGGGCCGCAGCCTCAACGTGATGGCGCGGGGGCCGCTGCAGGCGGCGGCGCTGGGGGTCAACGTGCGCCCACTGGAGTGGACGATCTATCTTGTCGCCAGCGCGCTCACCGCCATGGCAGTGACCACCGCCGGCAGCATCGGCTTCGTCGGCCTGGTAGTGCCGCACATGCTGCGCCTGGTGCTGGGCAACGACCAGCGGCTGATCCTGCCGGCCTGCGCCCTGGCCGGCGGCACCCTGCTGGTGTTGGCCGACACCCTGGCGCGCACCCTGATCGCCCCGGAACAGCTGCCGGTGGGGGTGATCACCGCGCTGCTCGGCGTGCCCACCTTCCTCTACCTGCTCTATCGGAGCCGCTGATGAGCCGCCTCGAGATCCGCGAGCTGGTGATCGACGTGCCGGAGCGGCGCAGCGGCCAAGCGCTGTCGCTCAGTATCGAACCGGGGCAGGTATGGGGCGTGCTCGGTCCCAATGGCGCCGGCAAGACCACGCTGCTGCATACCTTGGCCGGGTTGCGCGCTCCTCGGGCAGGTCAGGTGCTCGTCGACGGCCGGCCGCTGGCAGCGCTTGGCCGTCGCCAGGTGGCGCGCACGCTGGGGCTGGTATTCCAGGATCGCCAGGACGGCTTTCCCGCCACGGTGCGCGAAACCGCGCTGATCGGCCGCCACCCGTGGCTTTCGGCGTGGCAGATGGAGGGCGGCGAGGACCTGCAGCTGGCCGAGGCGGCGCTGGCGCGGCTCGACGTCGATCACCTGGCCGAACGCTTGGTGAGTACGCTCTCGGGCGGCGAAAGACAGCGCCTGGCCATTGCCACGGTGCTGACCCAGGCACCGCAGATCTGGCTCGCCGACGAACCCACCAACCATCTCGACCTGCACCACCAGACCGCGGTGATGGCGCTGCTCGCCGAACAGGCCGCCGAGGGCAGGGCGGTGATGATGTGCCTGCACGACCTCAATCTGGCGGCGCGCTGGTGCGATCATCTGCTGCTGCTCTACCCCGATGGCGAGGCGTGCTGGGGCCCGCGCGACGCCATGCTGGTGCCCGCCGCGCTCGAGGCGTTGTACGGCCAGCGCCTGGCCACCGCCGAGATCGACGGTGCGCCTGTCTTCGTACCCGTGAGATAGCGCCAAGTGGGCCTGCCAGCGCTATCGATGGCTGGCGCGACGGGGCTTCGCGGGGCAGGGCTTTCGGAGGCTTTACAGAGCGCTGCGGAAGCGCATGATCCGGCGATGGTCGACGGGATCATCGAGGAAATCGGCATGCACGCCGAAGGTATGGCGCAGCCTTTCGGCCGTCAGTACCTGGCTGGGTGGGCCGACATCGACCAGGCGACCGCCATCCATCACGCCGATGCGGTCGCACTCCATGGCCTGATTGAGGTCATGCAGGGCGATGACCACCGTGACCGACAGCTGCCGGACCAGCGACAGGATCGACAGCTGGTGCCGAATATCGAGGTGGTTGGTGGGCTCGTCGAGCAGCAGGATCCTCGGCTGCTGGGCCAGGGCGCGTGCGATGTGGACGCGCTGTCGTTCGCCGCCGGACAGCGTATGCCAGAGTCGATCCGCCAGATGCGCCATGCCGACATTGGCGAGTGCCTGGGCGACGATGGCGTCATCCTGCTCCGACCACGGCTGCAGCGCCGAGAGGAAGGGCGTCCGGCCCAGGGCCACCGCCTCGCGAACCACGATACGGTCGAGGGTCTCGGCCTGCTGCTCGACGAAGGCGATGATCCGGGCGATGTCGCGCTGGCGCATCGCGTACATCGACGCATCGTTCACCAGTACGCGACCGGTCCTGGGCTTGCGCAGTCCGGCGAGCACCCGCAGCAGGGTAGTCTTGCCCGAGCCGTTCGGGCCGATCAGGCCGAAGGTCTCGCCGGGCGCCACCCTGAGGCTGACATCGTTCAGCAGCTTGTGGCCGTGGACCGACCAGTCGATGCGTTCGGCGGCCAGCCTCATTTCGTCCTCGTCCCACGCACCAGGATCAGGGCAAAGGCCGGGGCGCCGACCAGCGCCGTGACCACTCCGATCGGCAGCACCTGCCCCGGCACCAGGATGCGCGAGAGGATATCCGCAGCGATCAGGAAGACCGCGCCGGCCAGCGCCGAGGCGGGCACCAGCCGGGTGTGGCGACTGCCGACCAGAAAGCGCATGGCGTGGGGAATCACCAGCCCCACGAAGCCGATGGCGCCGACCATGGAGACCATCACCGCGGTGACCAGGGCCATGCTGGCAATCAGAATGCCGCGCACGCGGCGCACGGGGATGCCCAGCGAGGCGGCGCTGTCGGCACCGAAGGTGAAGGCATCCAGCGCCCGCCGGTACCATAGACAGACCAGCAGGCCGGCCACGGCGGTGGGCAGTCCCAGGGTAACATCCTCCCAGCGTACCCCGGAGAGGTTGCCCATCAGCCAGAACATGATGCCCCGCGCCTGCTCGGCGCTCGCCGACCTGGCGATGATGAAGGCGGTGAGGGCATTGAACAGCTGCGAGCCGGCGATGCCGGCGAGGATGATGGCCCCCGCGGCCTGGGTGCTGCGTCCGCCACCGGTGCCACTGCTGGCGGCATGGGCGAGCATCACCACCAGACCGAACGCCAGCCCGGCCCCGGCGAAGGCGCCAAGGGAGAGCGTGACGACGCCGGCGCCAAACCCGGCGATGGTCACCGCCACGGCACCGGTGGAGGCGCCGGCGGAAATTCCCATCAGGAAGGGGTCGGCCAGGGGGTTGCGCAGCAACGCCTGCAGGACCACGCCGGCAAGCGCCAGGCCGGCCCCGCAGCAGGCGGCAAGAATGGCGCGACTCAGGCGGTAGTTCCAGATGATGCCGGCATCGATCCGGTCCACGGCATAGCCCGCGCCCCACAGCTGATTGGCCAGCACCTTGAGAATGGTATCCAGCGCAATCGGCGTCTCGCCGATGGCGGTGCCGGCCATTATCCCCATGAACAGGACCAACGGCGTCAGCCAGGTCCAGTGCCAGCGAATGCGTATCGCCGGGCGCAGTGCCAGGGTCGAAATCACTGGTCGAAGAATCACTGGTCGAAGGGCATCGTCGTCAGGGCCTCGACCAGCGTTTCGAGACCGAAGATCGTGCGCATGGTGGCGCTCATCGCATGGGCATCCATCTCAACGATACGTCCGTCCCTGACTGCCGACATTTCGCGGGTCACGGGGTCGCTATGCAGGAATTCGAGTTTATTGGCGACATCGTCGGCAGGGAAGCGGCGGCGGTCCATGCTGGCGACCACGATGATATCCGGATCGGCCCGGGCGATGGTTTCCCAGCCGACCACTGGCCACTCTTCATCGGATTCCACCACGTTATGGATGCCCAAGGCATCCATCATATAGCCCGGCGCGCCGAGCCGGCCGGCGGCGAAGGGATCCGCCGACTCGGCGGGGGAGGAGAACCAGAATACCGCTGACAGGTCTTCCGGTAGCGCCAGGCGCCTGGCACTCTCGATGGCGCTGGCCTCGCGCGCCTGGAGGTCGGCGACCAGGGCATCTCCGGCTTCGCGGACATCGAAGATACTGGCCAGTTCGTTGATGCCCTTGTAGACATGTTCAGGGGAGAAGGCGGCGATGCGCGTGCCGTCGCCACCGGTGTTGTTGTCCTTGGTGTCGCAGTCCGCCGGCATGATGTAGGTGGCGATGTCGAGCTCATGGAACTGCTCTCGGCTCGCCACGCTTCCGGTGGGGCCAACGTGCCACTCATATTGGGCGGCGACAAGATCGGGTCTGCGGCTGATGACGGATTCGAAGCTCGGATCGTTGTCGGCGAGACGCTCGATATTGGCATTGATCTCGCTGAACTGTGGCAGCACGGGATTGAACCACACTGACGTCGCGGATACCCGCTCGGAAAGTCCCAATGAATAGAGGATTTCCGTAGCCGACTGCCCGACGGTAACCGTGCTTTCCGGTACGGACGAGAAGCTGATTTCCATGCCGCAATTTGTCAATGTCAGGGGGTAATCGGTGGGCTCCGCCATGACAAATGGTGCGGTAAAAAGAGCGAGAGTTGCCAGTAATCGTTGAGCGTAATTCATCGCGTCATATCCGGATGGCGGAAGTGTATTGGCCAATCTGACCCTGGTGGGCGGCGATCATAGCACTGCATTTTGCATGTCGGCGCCTCGATTGCCAGCCACAGGATGAGAAAGAAATTGTTATGTTATACTATAACAATTTTGAAGAGAAGCCTGGAACTCACCTGTCGGGCCAGCTTGCCGGTTGGGGTGCCTGCGAGCCACGGCAGGCGCCCCGGTGGTCAAATTGCGCCTGTTGCGACTATTGCTTTAGGATGGGCCTACTCGAGACGGGTGCCCCTGCTTGTAGGGGATAATCGGGAAGTATGGTACGGCGCTTGCGCCCATCCCATCGCTGCCCCCGCAACGGTAATGAGTGAGTAGCCTGCAAGAACCACTGGCATTGGCCGGGAAGGTGCAGGCAATGGCGCGAGTTTTTGCGTCACTCCTCGAGCCCGGAGACCGGCCCGTCATGTCGTTTCATCCAGCAACGGTGCGGTGGGCATCGGGGATAGCGTGTCGCAATGATTCCTTTTTCCTCCTTCCCGGGAGCTTTCCGTTCCTGCCGGCTGTCGGACGGGCGCTCGTGTGCCCTCGCTCCGACGTCGCTTGTCGGTACGCCAGGTGGTCATGATGCCCGGGGCCATGATGTCACGGGCTGAGTTCCCCTTCGTCGCCGTGGTCGGCCAGCAGGCGCTCAAGACCGCGCTGCTGCTCAACGCCATCGATCCCCGGGTCGGGGGCGTGCTGATCAGCGGCCCTCGCGGCACTGCGAAGTCCACCCTGGCCCGGGCGCTGGCGGCGATCCTGCCCGATGACCCCGAAGGGCGCCGTCCGCCGTTCGTCACCCTGCCGCTGGGCGCCAGCGAGGAGCGCCTGACCGGTAGCCTGGACCTGCAGCGGGTGCTCTCCGAGCGCGAATCGGCTTTCCATCCGGGCCTGCTGGCCAAGGCGCACGGTGGCGTGCTCTACGTCGACGAGGTCAACCTGCTGCCGGATCCCCTGGTGGACCTGCTGCTCGATGTGGCCGCGAGCGGCACCAACATCGTCGAGCGCGACGGCATCAGCCACACCCATCCCGCCCGCTTCAGCCTGATCGGCACCATGAATCCCGACGAAGGGGAGCTGCGCCCCCAGTTGCTCGATCGCTTCGGCCTGTGTCTCGAGCAGGGCGCGGCGATGAGCGTACGGGAGCGGGTGGCCATCCTGCAGCAGCGTGAGGCCTTCGACCGTGACCCCGAGGGCTACGTGGCCTGCCAGGCGGAGGCCCAGGCCGCGCTGACCCAGCGCCTGGGGCAGGCGCAGCGGGCGCTGGCTGAGATGACCAGCGAGCCCTGGGTCTACGAGCATATCGCGGTGCGCTGCGAGCGTGCCGGCGTCGAGGGCCTGCGGGCGGACGTGACCTGGCATCGGGCCGCCAGGGCCCATGCCGCCTGGCGCGGCGCGACCACGGTGGGCCGGGAGGACCTGGACAGCGTCGAGCCCTGGGTCCTGGCGCATCGCCGGCACTCAGATCACACCCCAGACCAGCCTCCAGGCCACGGCCCGGACCAGACCACGCCGCCTCCCGATAGCGGCAACTCGGCTGCCGACAGCCAGACGCCGGGTGCTAGCGAGAGCGCTCCAGCCTCGCAAGCGCAGGGGCAGTGGGGCGCCATGCCGCCGGTCACCCAGAAAAGCGTCACTGTGCCGGCGACGGATTTGCCGGGAATCTCCCCGGAAACACCCGCGAAACCGACGACCTCGGCGGCTTCGGCATCCGTGCGCCGCGGACAACAGCCCGGCCGGCGCCGGGCACATCGCGAAGCATCCCGACCGGACTGGTTCGCCACCCTGGTTGCCAACCGCGGCCGCTGGCCCTGGCGGGAGCTGCGCTATCGCCAGGCCCGCTGTGGCCAGCCGGTGTTGCACCTGGTGCTGCTGGATACCTCCGCCTCGACCCTCGGCCGGCAGCTGCTGGGCCGGGCCAAGGGCCTGGTCGAGCGGCTGGCGCAGCAGGCCTATGACGCCCGGGAGCAGATGGCGGTGCTGGGCTTCGGCAATGGCGGCGTCACGCCTGTGCTGCTACGCCGCCGCGCCCCCAAGGCGCTGCGTGAGCGGCTCGATGCCGCCGACGGCGGCGGCGGCACGCCGCTTCGCGACGCCGTGCTGCGGGCGGCGAGCCTGATTCGCCAGTGGCGGCGACAGGATCCTGGCCTGCATGTGCGGACCTACCTCATCACCGACGGGCGTACCCGCCAATCCCTGGATGGCCTGCCGCCGCTGGGTGACTGCATCGTCGTGGATACCGAGCAGGCCGCGGTCAAGCGGGGCAGGGGGACGCAGATCGCCCGGCAGCTGGGTGCGCTGTACCGGCCCCTGTCTCACCTGGAACGCCGCCTGGAGACCACATGACAGAGCATGATCCGAACCGTGCGGCGCCGACGAGTGCCGCCTGCCCTGCGGTCTTTATCGCCGCACCCGCCTCGGGCCAGGGCAAGACCACGGTAACCGCTGCGCTGGCGCGGATGCTGCGCAACCGGGGCAAGGTGGTGCGGGTCTTCAAGACCGGCCCGGACTACCTGGATCCCCTGGTGCTGGCCCAGGCCTCAGGCCAGCCGGTGGATCAGCTCGACCTGTGGATGGCCGGCGAGGCCTACTGCCGACAGCGCCTGTTCGAGGCCGCGCTCGAGGCGGACCTGATCCTGGTCGAAGGCGCCATGGGCCTGTTCGATGGCGAACCCTCCAGCGCCGATCTCGCCGCCCTGTTCGAGCTGCCGTTGGTCATCGTCATGGACGTCAAGGGCATGGCCCAGACGGCGGCGGCGCTGGTGGCCGGCCTGGCGGGCTTCCGCGACGACATCCGAATCGCCGGAATGATCGCCAACGCCTGTGGTTCGCAGCGCCACCGCGAGCTGATCGAAGCGGCGCTGCCTGACGCCATACCCTTGCTGGCCTCGGTGCCGCGGGACACCGCCCTGGCCCTGCCCGAGCGCCACCTGGGGCTGGTGCAGGCCGATGAGATCCGCGATGAGCTGGAGGCCCGCTTCGAGGCCGGCGCCGCGGCGCTCGAGGCCGAGGGGCTGGCGGAGGCCCTGCTGCAACTGCCGCCGGTCATGTTTTCGGCGCCAGACGTGGAAGCACTGCACGCCTTGTCGTCGCTTCAGCCACTGCTTGCCGGCCAGACCATCGGCGTGGCCCGGGATGCGGCCTTCAGCTTCATCTACCAGGCCAACCTGGACCTGCTGGAGGGGATGGGCGCGACCCTGCGCTTCTTCTCACCGCTCAACGATGCCCAACTGCCGACCTGCGACGCCCTCTGGTTTCCCGGCGGCTACCCGGAGCTCCACGCCGCGCGGCTGGCGGAAAACGGCGCCATGCGCGATGACATTCGCCGCTTCTTTGACGCGGACAAGCCGATTCTCGCCGAGTGCGGCGGCCTGCTCTACTCCCTCGAGACCCTGACGGACTATGCCGACAGCACCCACGCCATGCTGGGGCTGCTGCCCGGCCACGGCGCCATGCGCGGGCGGCGCGGCTGCCAGGGCATGCAGACCGCCGAGCTACCGGAGGGGCCGGTGCGCGGCCATGCCCATCACCGCTCGCTGGCAGAGGGCACCCCCGAAGCCATCGCCTTTGGTCGGCGCCAGCGCCACCCCGCACCGGGCGAGGCGATCTATCGCCAGCGCCGCCTGACGGCGACCTATCTGCACCTGTTCTTCCCCGACAACCCCGCCGCCGTGGCCCGCCTGTTCATGCCGGGCCAGGCCAGCGAGACTCACTCCATCACCACACAGGAACTCCACGGATGAACCTGAACAAGATCCCCGCCACGGTGGTGACCGGCTTCCTGGGCAGCGGCAAGACCACGCTGCTGGCCAGCCTGCTGCGTCAGGTCACCGGCAAGCGCATCGCCGTTATCGTCAACGAGTTCGGCGAGCAGGACATCGACTCCAGCCTGCTGCGCGGCTGTGCCTTGAGCTGTGAAGAGGAAGGTAGCGCCCCCGTGGAATCGGAGAGCGGCATCTTCGAACTGGCCAACGGCTGCATCTGCTGCACCGTGGAGGAGGAGTTCCTGCCGGTGATGAAGAAGCTGATGGCGCGCCGCGACGACATCGACCATATCCTCATCGAGACCAGCGGCCTGGCCCTGCCCAAGCCGCTGGTGCAGGCGTTCAACTGGCCGGAGGTGCGCCAGCACTGCACCGTGGATGCCATCATCACCCTGATCGACGGGCCAGCGGTGGCCGCCGGCCGCTATGCCAGCGACGTCGGCAAGGTGGAGGCCCAGCGCCTGGCCGACGACTCCCTGGACCACGACCCCAGCCTGCGCGAACTGCTCGACGACCAGCTGAGCGCCGCCGACCTGGTGCTGGTCAGCAAGACCGACCTGCTCGAGCCGGCCGACCGCAAGCGGGTGGAGGAACTGGTGGCCCAGCGGGTGCCGGCATCCGTCAAGACGCTGTTCATCGACCAGAGCCTGGCCGCGGACAGCGCCCAGCTGGAAGCCCTGATGGGCATCGGCGCGGCGAGCGAGGAGAACATCGACCGCATCGACAACCACCACGATCGTCATCACGCCGAGGGGGCGCACCACGACCACGCCCACGACCATTTCGACTCCTGCGTGATCCGCCTGGGCGAGGTCGACGGCGACCTCCTGGCGGACAGCCTCCAGCAGCTGCTGAAAGCCCACGAGATCTATCGCGCCAAGGGTTTCGCGGCGATTCCGGGCAAGCCCATGCGCCGGGTGATCCAGGCCGTCGGCGAGCGTCTGGACGGCTACTTCGACCGCCTCTGGAGGCAGGACGAACCGCGCTGCACCCAGCTGGTGATCATCGGTCGGGCGCTGGACAAGCAGGCCCTGTACGCGGCCCTGGCGAGCGCCGAGATCGAAGCGACCGCCTGATGCATCTCTTCGCCGCCAAGCCCGGGGGCTTCGTCGAGGATGAGGGCATCGTCGACCTGCAGCAGAGCCCCGCCGAGATCGTCATCCTGTCCGCCGCCGACAGCAGCCTCTCGGCGCTGGCCCAGGCGGCCGAGCGGCTGAGCGTGACGCTCGGCGACGACTACCCGACGGTGCGGCTGGCGAACTGGATGAACCTGGTCAAGCCCGCCGCCTACGACCTCTACGAGGACCGCGTGCTGGAACAGGCGCGGGTGGTGATCGTCTCGCTGCTGGGCGGCAGCGGCTACTGGCGCTACGGCCACGAGCGGTTGCTGGCCTGGGCCGCCGCTGTACGCGGGCGGCAGCTGATCCTGGTGCCGGGCTGCGACGCCCCGGACGATGCCCTGCTGGAGGACTCCAGCGTGGCTTTCGCCTCGGCCCACCGGGTGTGGCGCTACCTGCGCGAGGGCGGGGTGGACAATGCCGAGCAGCTGCTGCGGTTTGTCGGCAGCGAGTGCTTTGGCCATGGATTGGACTGGCAGGAGCCCAGGGCGATTCCCGCGGCGCTGCTCTACATGCCACATGCCGCCACGCAACGGGAAGCAACACTGAATGAATGGATGGCACTGCGCGATCCCGAACGCCTGGTCTGCCTGCTGCTCTTCTACCGCAGCCATCTGCAGGGCGCCAACACCGCCATGCTGGATGGCCTGATCGAGGCGCTGCGGGAGCAGGGGCTCGAGCCGCTGGCGGTGGCCGTGGCGTCGCTCAAGGAGGAGGCCTGTGTGGCCTTCGTCAATCACCTCATCGAGCAGACCGGGGCCATGCTGGTGGTCAATACCACCAGTTTTTCCGTCAATCGCAGTGACGACGACAAGGAGGCCCTGGGAGGGGATCCGTTCGAGGGGCGCTTCGCCGGGCAGTTCGTCGGCCGGCCGGTGGTGCTGCAGGCCATATTGGCGAGCAGCACCGAGGAGGACTGGCAGGCCAAGGCCGGCGGCCTGCACAGTCGCGACGTGGCCATGCAGGTGGTGCTGCCGGAGATGGACGGCCGCGTCATCACCCGGGCGGTGGGCTTCAAGAGCGAGGCACACTACAGCGAGCGCTGCCAGCTGTCGGTGATCCGTCATTTGCTGCACCCCGAGCGCGCCGCCTTCGTGGCCACGCTGGCGCGCCGCGTATGTGGGTTACGCCAGACACCCAATGCCGACAAGCGCCTGGCGCTGGTGCTGGCCAACTACCCCAACCGCGATGGGCGCATCGGCAACGGCGTCGGCCTGGATACGCCGGCATCGACGCTACGCATCCTGCGGGCACTGGCCGAGGCGGGTTATCCGGTAGGCGACATGCCGGCAAACGGCGACGACCTCATTCGCCTGCTGCAGGGCGCCGTCACCAACGATCGCGATGTGCTGGACCAGCGCGCTTGTTGGCAGAGCATCGGGCTCGACGACTATCTGGCGTGGTTCCGGACCCTGCCGGAAGCGCTGCAGGAAGCGGTATCCACACGCTGGGGCCCGCCGTCGGAGGACCCCAAGTGCCGCCAGGGCCGGCTGATGATCGCCGGAATTCGCCTGGGGGAGACCTTCGTCGGCATACAGCCGGAGCGTGCTTTCACTCAAGGCCCCTGGCGCATCGACGACCCGGTCAAGAGCTACCACGACACCGAGCTGGTGCCGCCCCACAGCTACCTGGCGTTCTATCTCTGGCTGCGCGAGCACTACCGGGTGGATGCGGTGGTACATGTGGGCAAACACGGCAACCTGGAATGGCTGCCGGGCAAGAGCACGGCGCTCTGTGCCGAGTGCTGGCCGGATATCGCCCTGGGGCCGCTGCCGCACTTCTATCCGTTTATCGTCAATGACCCGGGCGAGGGCGCCCAGGCCAAGCGCCGCAGCCAGGCGGTGATCATCGACCACCTGATGCCGCCGCTGGCCCGCGCCGAACTCTACGGCGCCATGGCGGAACTGGAAGCCCTGACCGACGAGTATTATCAGGCCCTGGGCATGGACCCGCGGCGCGAGACGCTGCTGCGCGAGCGGATCATCGCGCATCTGCGCCGCACCGGTATCGACCAGGAGCTGGCCCAGAGCGGGAATAGCGCCGAGGGTAGCGATGACGAGCGCCTGCTCAACGAGCTGGACACCTACTTGTGCGATATCAAGGAGGCCCAGATCCGCCATGGCCTGCACGTGCTGGGCAGCGTGCCGCCGCGGGACAAGCAGGCGGGAACCCTGGCGGCCATCCTGCGCTTGCCGCGGGGCGAGACGCCGGCCCAGCGCGGCCTGCTGCACAACCTGGCGGACGACCTGGGGCTGGCCGCAGACTTCGATCCGCTGATGGCCGGGGCCGAGCCCTGGCACGGCCCGCGGCCGCCGGCCCTGGCCGAGCAGGACAGCTCCGCCTGGCGCACCGCCGCCGATACCCGCGAGCGCCTGGAGCTGCTCGCCCACCGGCTGATCGACGCCTACGTGTTGGAGCCGGGCTGCCTGGCCACCCTGGCCCGGGATTACCCGGCCACCGCCGAGCAGTGCCGCTATGCCCGCGAGCGGCTGTGGGTCGCCATGCAGCGTGGCGCCGAGATGGAGATCCAGTCGCTGCTGGACGGCCTCGACGGTCTGTTCGTGCCGCCTGGGCCGAGCGGCGCCCCCAGCCGCGGGCGGCTGGACGTGCTGCCCACCGGGCGCAACTTCTACAGCGTCGATAACCGGGCGATACCCTCACCCGCGGCCTGGTCGCTGGGCGAGAAGTCGGCCCAGGCCTTCGTCGAGCGCTACCTGCAGGACCACGGCGACTACCCACGCCAGCTGGGGCTGTCGATTTGGGGCACCGCCACCATGCGCACCGGCGGTGACGATATCGCCCAGGCCTTCGCCCTGATGGGGGTACGGCCGCTCTGGTCGCTGGGCTCCCAGCGGGTGATCGATGTCGAGGTGATTCCCGCCATGCTGCTGGGCCGCCCCCGGGTGGACGTCACCCTGCGGGTCTCTGGCTTCTTCCGCGATGCCTTTGCCAATGTCATTCGCCTGTTCGACCGGGCAGTGAGGGCGGTCGCCGAGTACGCCGAGCCAGGCGACGGCAACACCATCCGCGCGGCGGTGCTGGCGCGTCGCCAGGAGCTCGAAGGCCAGGGGCTCGCCCCGGATGCCGCCGCCCAGGAGGCTGGATATCGTATCTTCGGCAGCAAGCCCGGCGAGTATGGCGCCGGCCTGAACCGCATGATCGACAGTCGCGCCTGGGACAGTGCCGACGACCTGGCCGAGGCCTATCTCGATGCCGGGGCCTACGCCTACGGCCAGTTCCCGGAGTCGGGGACCGCGGCGCGGCGGGCCTTCGAGGAACGGATCAAGGGCCTGGACGCGGTAATGCACAACCAGGACAACCGCGAGCACGATATCCTCGATTCCAACGGCTACTACGAATTCCAGGGCGGCATAGCCAACGCCAGCCGGGCCCTCGGCGGGCAGGCGCCGACCATCTACCACGCCGATCACGCCAACCCGGCGCAGCCGCGCATGCGCACCCTCAAGGAGGAGCTGGCGCGGGTGATCCGCTCCCGGGTGCTCAATCCCAAGTGGATCGAGGCCATGCGTGAGCACGGCTACAAGGGCGCCGCCGAGATGGCCGCCACCGTCGACTACCTGTTCGCCTACGACGCCACCACCGATCTGGTCGCCGACTACCAGTACGCCCAGGTCAGCGAGGCGCTGGTGCTGGATCCGCGCAACCAGCAGTTCCTGCGCGAGCACAACCCGGCGGCGCTGGAGGAGATGGCCGAGCGGCTGCTTGAGGCCGTTCAGCGAGGCCTGTGGCAGGAGCCTGGCGAGCAAGGGCCGGCCCTGCAGGCCCTGCTGCTTGAGATCGACGAGACTCGGGAGCTCGCGCCATGACGACCAGCCAGCGGGGTAAGCCGGTTGCACCACGCATCAAGGGCTGGTGCCCTGGGGCGTGGCGACCCATGGCCAGCGGCGATGGGCTGCTGGTACGCGTGCGCCCTCCGCTGGGGCGACTCAGCCGCCACCAGATGCTGGCGCTGTGCGAGGCGGCCGAGACCTTCGGCAGCGGCCTGATCGAGCTCACCAGCCGCGCCAACCTGCAGCTACGCGGCGTATCCGAGGCCAGTTGGCCCGGCCTGATGGATTTCCTCGTCGAGCATGGGCTGGTCGACCCGGACCCCCACAGCGAGCGCCGGCCCCAACTGCTGCTGGCACCGGACTGGCAGGCGGGCGACGCCACCTTTGAGGCGGTTCGGCTGCTGGAGGCCCGCCTCGACGAATTACCGGCACTGCCGGCCAAGTGGGGCCTGGCCATCGATGCCGGTGCGGCGCCGCTGCTGGGTGAGGTGTCCGCGGACCTGCGCATCGAGCGCGCGGCAGCAGGCGGTCTACAGCCGCGGGCTTCGGGCGGCCTGCAGTCGCGAGCTTCGGGCGGTCTATTAGTTCGCGCCGATGGGCGGGCGCTGGGCACCCCGGTGGACTCGCCCGCCGCCGCCGTCGAGCTGCTGATTCGGCTGGCGCACTGGTTCGTCGACAGCGGTGGACGGGAAGCCGGGCGAATGCGCCGCCACACGGCGCCATTGCCGGCCTGGGCACCGGCAGTCATGGCCCCCGCCGCGCCTGGCCCCCGGCTGGCATTGGGCCCCTATCTCGAAGGAAAGGGCCTGTGGGGCAGGGTAGTTGGCCTGCCGTTCGGGCGGGCCCCGGCCGCGGCGCTGCGTGCCGCTGTCGATTCAGCAGCGGTCAGCGCCGTGCGGGTAACGCCCTGGCGGCGCCTGCTGATTGAGGGCAAGGCGCCGACATCCGTCCCCGGGCTGCTGGATGATGAACGGGACCCGCGCTTAGGCGTGGATGTATGCCCGGGCGCTCCCCTCTGCGAGCAGGCCAGCGTCGAGACCTTGGCGCTGGCTGAGCGGTTGAGTGGCCGGACCGAGGGCAGCGTGCATGTCTCCGGCTGTGCCAAGGGCTGTGCCCGCCAGATGCCGGCCGATCTCTGCCTGAGCGGGCGGGACGGGCGCTACGACCTGATCGTCGGCGGCCGTGCCGATGGCACGCCGGTTGCCACCGGTCTCGATGAGTCCGAGGCGCTGGAAATGGTTTCAAGACGGTGGGTTAGATGAGCGCCGGGGACAAGGCGGAGCGAGGGTCTTTTGCCAGGGAAGGCAAAAGTAGCGCCCAGGGATGGGTTTACAGCGCCCTCGTGAAGGCTTGTTGCCGGCAAAGCTCCCGGTTGAGAAAAACGCTGATGGTGTATCTGGAGAAAACGAATGCCCCACGTCTATGAAACGGATGGTCCGGCCATCTACCGGGAGTCCTTTTCCATCATCCGGCGCGAGGCCGAGTTGGCGCGCTTCGCGCCGGAAGAAGAGCCGGTGGCCGTGCGCATGATACATGCTGCCGGATTGGTGGAGCTCGCCGCACATATTCACTTTCGCGGCGACGCGGTGAACCGGGCCCGGGCGGCGCTAGAGAGTGGCGCGCCGATCCTGTGCGACGCGCGCATGGTCTCCGAGGGCATCACCCGCAAGCGCCTGCCGGCTGACAACGCCATCCTTTGCACCCTACACGACGAGCGGGTGCCCGACCTGGCCAGGGAGCTGTCCACCACCCGCTCGGCGGCGGCCGTGGAGCTCTGGCGGCCTCACCTGGAGGGGGCGGTGGTGGCAATCGGCAATGCACCCACCGCCCTGTTCCACCTGTTGAACATGCTGGAAGACCCGGACTGCCCCCGCCCGGCGGCCATCATCGGCTGCCCGGTGGGCTTCGTGGGCGCCGCCGAATCCAAGCAGGCCCTGTGGGAGAGCGCCGCGGCGCCCTGCGTCGTCGTCCAGGGGCGACTCGGCGGCAGTGCGGTGACGGTGGCCGCCATCAATGCCATGGCGGATCGCAGCGAATGAGCCTCGGAACCATGAAGCCGGGCACCATCCACGGGGTCGGCCTCGGGCCCGGCAGCCAGGACCTGATGAGCGTGCGGGCCGACCGGCTTATCCGCGGGGCGTCGCATGTCGCCTATTTCCGCAAGAAGGGCCGCACCGGCCATGCCCGCAGTATCGTGGAAGGCTTGATCGCGTCTGATGCCATCGAGCTGCCGATGGAGTACCCGGTCACCACCGAGATCCCCTTCGACGACCCCCGCTACAACGAGCTGCTGGCGGCCTTCTACGAACGCCACGTCGCCCAGCTGACCGAGATCGCCGAGGCCGGCCAGGATGTGGTGGTGCTGTGTGAGGGCGACCCGTTCTTCTACGGCTCCTTCATGCATCTCTATACACGGCTGCAGGGACGGGTGCCGGTAGCGGTGGTGCCCGGTATCACCGGCATGTCCGCCGCCTGGACCGCCACCGGGCGGCCGGTGACCTGGGGCGACGACATCCTGACCGTGCTGATGGGCACCCTGCCGGAGGCGATGCTGGTGGAGCGCATCGCCCAGACCGATGCCCTGGTGGTGATGAAGATCGGTCGCAACCTGGACAAGGTCAGGCGAGCCCTGGCCCGGACCGGCCGTGAGGACGAGGCCTGGCTGATCGAATACGCCGCCATGCCCCAGCAGCGGATCCTGCCACTACACGAAGTGGGCGACAGCGTGCCGTACTTTTCCATTCTGCTGATTCATGGCAACGGGAGGCGGCCATGAGCGAGGAAGCGGTTGGTGGCTGGTTGAAAGTGGTCGGCCTGGGCCCGGGCGGCGATGCGCTGATCACCCCCGAGGTCTCTGCCGCGCTGGCGGATGCCACCGATGTGGTGGGCTACGTACCCTATGTCGAGCGGGTGGCGCCGCGGCCGGGGCTGACGCGCCACGGCTCGGACAATCGCGAGGAGATCCGCCGGGCCGAGCAGGCGCTGCAGCTGGCCGCCACTGGCCATCGGGTGGTGGTGGTCTCGTCAGGCGACCCCGGCGTATTCGCCATGGCCGCGGCCCTCTTCGAGGCGCTGGAGGCGAGCGAGCCGGCGTGGCGGGCGCTGGACATCCAGGTGCTGCCGGGTATCTCCGCCATGCTGGCCGCCAGCGCGCGGGTGGGAGCGCCGCTGGGGCACGATTTCTGCTGTATCAACCTCTCCGACAACCTCAAGCCCTGGGCGCTGATCGAGAAGCGCCTGCGGCTGGCCGCCGAGGCCGACTTCGCCATGGCCTTCTACAACCCCCGCTCCCGGGCACGGCCGGAGGGGTTCGAACGCGCCCTTGAGGTATTGCGAGAGGCCTGCGGGCGGGAGCGTTTTATCGTGTTCGCCCGGGCCGTCTCCATGCCTGAGGAGTCCCTGCGGGTCACGACCCTCGGCGAGGCTACGCCGGAGATGGCCGATATGCGCACCCTGGTGATGGTGGGCTCCAGCCAGACCCGTCTCATCCAGCGCCATGCCGGAGGTGCCGAGAGTGCCGAGCGTGAGAGCACGCCCTGGGTTTATACGCCGCGCTCGGTGTCAGGGGCGGGCTCATAAGAGGGCGTTTACAAATGTCACGAGCGACGGTCAGGCAAGGCGAAATTAGCCGAAAAAGCGGAGTTTACGAGGTGTTAAATGAGCATTTTAAGGCTGATTTCAACGATGCATGGCCGAGCGCAGTAATTTGTAAACGTCCTCTATGCGAGCCAGGCCAGGATATCTTCGACGCAGTGAGCTTCCCGGCGCTCCGGCAGCGCCGGCCGCTCGATCATTACCACCGGCAGCCCCAGTTGACGGGCCGCGGTGAGTTTGGACACTGCGCCGTCGCCGCCGGAATTCTTGCACACCAGGCACTGGATGCCATGTTCCCGCAGCAGGGACAGGTCGCCTGCCAGGGTAAAGGGGCCGCGGTCGATAACCACATGGTGATGCGGCAGGGGCGGCGGTGCCTCGGGCCGGTCGACCAGCCTGAGCAGATAGTGGTGCTGGGGCCGGGCCGCGAAGGCAGTGAGGTGCTGGCGCCCGATGGCCAGCAGGATGCGCTCGGGCGGGCCGGCCAGGGCGTCCACCGCCGCCTCGATGCCGGCGACCCGTTGCCAGCGGTCACCGGCCTGGGGCACCCAGGGCGGCCGGGTCAGGGCGAGGCAGGGGATCCTGTTTTGCTGTGCCGCCAAGATGGCGTTACGGCTCATGCGTTCGGCAAAGGGGTGGGTGGCGTCGACCAGGTGGGTGATGCGGTTGTCTGCCAGGAAGGCGGCCAGGCCTTCCACCCCGCCAAAGCCGCCGACGCGGGTCGGCAGCGGCTGCGACTTGGGCGCGGCCACTCGACCGGCATAGCTGAACAGGGCAGGGACCGAGCGCTCGGCCAGCGCGTGGGCCAGGGCACTGGCTTCGGTGGTGCCGCCCAGAATCAGGACGTTCATTGGGGTTTGCATAATGGCTGACGTACACGCTCCCTGGCTCACGCTGCTCGGCTGGGGCGAGGGTGGCACAGCGGGGCTGACGCCGGCAAGCCGCAACGCGCTGGAAGGCGCCGAGGTGGTGTTCGGCGCGCGGCGCCATCTGCGCCTGCTGCCGCCCCTGGCCGCCGAGGTGCGCGAATGGCCGGTGCCCTTCGCCGACGGCATCCCCCAGCTGTTGGCCGAGCGCGGCCGAAGGGTGGTGATGCTGGTCTCCGGCGATCCCTTCTGGTTCGGCGCGGGTAGCACCCTGACGCGCCATCTGGGTCCCGGCGAATGGCAGTCACTGCCTGCGCCCTCCACCTTCAGCCTGGCGGCATCGTGGCTGGGCTGGCCGCTGGAAGGCTGTACCTGCCTGGGGCTGCATGCCAAGCCGCTGACGCGCATTCGGCCCTACCTGCAGCGCGGTAGGCGCTTGCTGGTGCTGCTGCGCGACGGAGGGGCTGTGGCCGAGCTGGCGGACCTGCTGCAGCGCTTCGGTTTCGGCACTTCGCGGCTGCATGTGCTGGAAGCGTTGGGCGGTGACGGCGAGCGTATCCGCAGCGTGCAAGCTGGCGATGCCATGCCAGACGACATCGCCCACCCGGTCGCGGTGGGCCTGGAGGTGGATGGTGCTGGGCCGGCGTTGCCGCTGACGCCCGGCCTGCCGGACGAACTGTTCGACCACGATGGCCAGATCACCAAGCAGGCCGTGCGCGCCATGACCCTGGCGGCCCTGGCCCCGAGGGCGGGGGAGCGGCTGTGGGATATCGGCACCGGGTCGGGCTCGGTGGCCATCGAGTGGCTGCTGGCCCACCCGGATAACCAAGCCGTGGCCTTCGAGCGTGACGCTGAGCGAGCGGCGCGGGCGCGTCGCAATGCCCATGACCTCGGCGTCGACTGGCTCGAGGTAGTGGAGGGCAGCTCCCCCGACGTACTGAATGATCAGACGCTGAGCGATCAGCCCCCCGATGCGGTCTTTATCGGCGGCGGGCTGTCGCAGGCGCTTCTGGAGGCGCTGTGGCGGCGTCTGCCGGCTGGCGTGCGTATCGTGGCCAATGCGGTGACCCTGGAGTCCGAGGCCCTGCTGGCGCAATGGCAGCAGCAGGCCGGCGGCGAGCTGCTGCGCCTCGAACTGTCCACCGCCGCGCCCATCGGCACGCGGCGGGGCTGGAAGGCCAGCTACCCCATCGTGAAGTGGCGGGTGACCCGGTGATGGGTGATTCGAGAACAGTGGCGAGTGATTCGATAGCGGTGGCGGGTTTCGGCTTTCGCCGCGGGGCTCGGCTGGCGCCGTTGATCGATGCGCTGGAGCGGATCGAGGCACAGTATGGCGCCGTTGATCGGTTGGCCGCGGCGCAGTCGATGCTGCCGCTGGTTCAGGCGTTGGGACGCGTGCGGGGCATCGCGGTGATCGCCGTGGCCGATGCTGCCCTGCCAACCGCCACCACCATCACTCACTCCCGGCACAGCGTGCAGGCCCGTGGAACGGGAAGCGTCGCCGAGGCGGTGGCTCTGCTGGCGGCGGGGCCCGGTGCGGTATTGATTGGGCCGCGTTTGATTTCGACGGACCGAATGGCCACCGTAGCGGTGGCCCGAAGCTTTATAGAGGCGCCCTGATAGGATACTGAGCATGACCATACACTTTATTGGCGCCGGCCCCGGGGCGCCGGACCTGCTGACGCTGCGGGGCCGGGATCTCATCGCCTCCTCTCCCGTATGCCTCTACGCCGGCTCGTTGGTGCCCGAACAGCTGCTCGAGCACTGCCCGGCAGGTACCCGGATCATCAACACCGCGCCGCTATCCCTGGATGAGATCATCGCCGAGATGCGCAGCGCCCATGCCGCGGGCCTGGATGTGGCCCGGCTGCATTCCGGGGACCTGTCGGTGTGGTCTGCCATGGGCGAGCAGCTGCGCCGGCTGCGCGAGCTGGAAATTCCCTACGCCATTACTCCGGGCGTGCCGTCCTTCGCCGCCGCTGCCGCCACCCTGGGCCAGGAGCTGACCCTGCCGGGGGTGGCGCAATCCCTCGTGCTGACCCGCACGCCGGGGCGGGCCAGCGCCATGCCGGACGGCGAGACCCTGGCCAACTTCGCCAGGAGCGGCGCCACCCTGGCGATTCATCTCTCCATCCACAACCTGGCACAGGTGGTGGAAGCGCTGGTGCCGTTCTACGGCGCCGATTGCCCGGTGGCCATCGTCTGGCGGGCCAGCTGGCCTGATGAGCGGGTGGTCCGGGGGCGCCTGTCGACGGTGGCCTCCCAGGTCGACGACGCCATGCAGCGCACGGCGCTGATTCTGGTGGGGCCGGTGCTGGGCAATGAGGACTTTCAGGAGAGCTGCCTCTACGCAGTCGGCTACGACCGCCGCTTTCGGCCCCAGTCGGCGGATTCGCCCTTCGCCGGCTCCGCTGACGAGAGAGGCGAGGCATGATCCACCTCTCGCTGATCGGCATTGGCACGGGCAATCCCGAGCATGTCACCCTGGCCGCCGTGCGGGCGCTGAACGAAGCGGACCTGATCCTGCTGCCGCGCAAGGGGGAGGGCAAGTCTGACCTGGTGGATCTGCGTCGGCTGCTGTGCCGCAATCTGCTGGAGGCGTCGTCACGGACCCGAATCGTGGAGTTCGACCTGCCGCGCCGCGATGGCCGCTCCGATTATCTGGGCGCGGTGGACGACTGGCACGGAGCCATCGCCGCGGTCTGGGCGGCGCTGATGGCGACTCATCTTCCCCAAGGCGGTCGAGTCGGCATGCTGATCTGGGGCGACCCCTCGCTGTATGACAGCAGCCTGCGCATTGCCGGGCGTCTGAGCGCCAAGGGGCAAGAGGTCGAGATACGTGTGGTGCCGGGCATCACCAGCCTGCAGGTCCTCACCGCCGAGCACCGTATCCCCCTGAATGCGCTGGCCGAGCCGGTGCAGATCACAACTGGGCGGCGGCTGCGCGAGCGCGGCTGGCCCAGCGATGCCGAGAGCGTCGCGGTAATGCTCGACAGCGGCGGGGCCTTCGAGTCGCTGCCACCCGAAGGCCTCTACATCTGGTGGGGCGCCTACCTGGGCATGGAAAAACAGTGCCTGATCGACGGCTGGCTGGTGGACGTGGCCGCAGCGATCCCCGAGCAGCGCGCCGCCCTGCGCGAGCAGCACGGCTGGATCATGGACGTCTACTTGTTGGCCCGCAAGCCGCTGATGCCGAGCCAATCGAACAGCCCTACCGATACCCAAGGAGTGTGAAATGAAGCACGTCGATCCGCAGCGTCACGCCGAGCGCATGGCCCACAAGCAGAAGATCATGAACGAGCGCATCGCCCAGGCCAACAAGGAGCAGGGCGTGCTGCTGGTGCTCACCGGCCCCGGCAAGGGAAAGAGCAGCTCCGGCTTCGGCATGCTGGCCCGGGCCCTTGGCCACGGCATGAAGGTAGGCGTGGTGCAGTTCATCAAGGGCAAGTTCCAGACCGGCGAGGAGGCGTTCTTTCGCCGGCAACCTGGCGTGGAGTACCACGTGATGGGCGAGGGCTACACCTGGGACACCCAGGATCGCGATCGCGATGTCCAGGCCGCCGAGGCCGCCTGGGCCGAGGCCAGCCGGATGCTGTCCGACGCCAGCTTCGACCTTGTGCTGCTCGATGAACTCAATATCGCCCTGCGGCATGAATATCTGAATCTCGACCGTGTACTCGACGACCTCCAGGCCCGCCCCGAGATGCAGCACGTGATCGTCACCGGCCGCCATGCTCCGGAGGCGCTGATCGAGCTGGCCGACACCGTCACCGAGATGCGCGTGGTCAAGCACGCCTTCAAGGAGCAGGGGATCAAGGCGCAGAAGGGCATTGAACTGTAGAACGCAGCTCCCAGTGCTCCAGAGATGAGCGCCGGGGGCAAGGCGCAGCGAGGGTCTTTTGCCATGGATGGCAAAAGTAGCGCCCAAGGATGGGTTCACAGCGCCCTCGCGGAGGCTTGGCGCCGGAACAGCTCATCACCACCGAGCTATGAAAGAGGGACTCCGGCAGCAGCTTTGGAACCACGATCACCTTACAAATTGTCTGGAGAGTGCCGCATGGCAGCACATAGCGGGCGAGCCGATCACGCCTTTCCCCAAGCGCAGCGGGACGCTGTCTACCGCGCCATCCATGAGCGTCGGGATGTGCGCGCCCAGTTTCTGGCGGACCCGATTCCCCCGGAGGTGCTGGCACGCCTGCTGGAGGCCGCCCATCACGCGCCGTCGGTGGGCTTCATGCAGCCCTGGGACTTCCTGCTGATCGAGAGCCTCGAGGTGC
The DNA here is from genome assembly GCF_021412585.1 of Halomonas alkalisoli. Taxonomy (GTDB): domain Bacteria; phylum Pseudomonadota; class Gammaproteobacteria; order Pseudomonadales; family Halomonadaceae; genus Halomonas; species Halomonas alkalisoli. The sequence goes on from NZ_JAKCMI010000028.1 coordinate 137,822, forward strand.
GGCGCCGGGTGCATGGCATCTTCGAGCGGGAGAACGCCAGGGCGGCCGAAAACCATGACGGTGAACGCGGGCAGCTGTATCGACGCCTTAAGCTGGAGGGGATTCTGGAGAGCCCCCTCAACCTCTGCATCACCTGCGACAGGGCCCGAGGCGGTGAGCATGTGCTGGGGCGCAACAGCATCGTCGACACGGACCTGTTCAGTACCTGCCTGGCGGTGCAGAACCTGTGGCTGTCGGCCCGGGCCGAGGGCATCGGCGTGGGCTGGGTGAGTATCCTCGATCAGGATGAACTGGCGCAGGTGCTGGGCCTGCCGGACAGGGTCTATCCCCTGGCGTATCTGTGCCTGGGCTATGTCAGCGAGTTCCTGGAGCAGCCCGAGCTGGCCCGAAGCGGCTGGCGTCAGCGCCTTCCCCTGGGGGAGCTGGTGCATGGCAATGGCTGGGGGCATCCCCTGGTGGATGAAGCGCTACAAGAGGCACTGGGCGAGGTGGACCGGCCATGACCACCCTGATGATCCAGGGCACCACCTCGGATGCCGGCAAGAGCACGGTGGTGGCGGGGCTGTGCCGGGCCCTGGCGCGGCGCGGTGTGTCGGTGGCGCCGTTCAAGCCGCAGAACATGGCGTTGAACAGCGCGGTGACGGTGGATGGCGGCGAGATCGGCCGCTCCACGGCGCTTCAGGCGCTGGCGGCCGGGGTTGAGCCCCACAGCGACATGAACCCGGTGCTGCTCAAGCCCGAGAGCGACCGCGGCGCCCAGGTGATCCTGCGCGGCCGGGTCCACGGCCACATGGATGCGCTGGATTATCACGCCTACAAGCGCACGGCGCGTGAGAGCGTGCTGGCGGCCTGGCAGGCGCTGTCGTCGCGCTTCGATGTGATCATTGCCGAAGGAGCGGGCAGTCCTGCCGAGATCAACCTGCGTGCCAACGACATCGCCAACATGGGCTTCGCCGAGATGGTGGATTGCCCGGTCGTGCTGGTGGGCGATATCGACCGCGGCGGGGTCTTTGCGCAACTGGTCGGCACTCTGGAACTGCTCAGCGAGAGCGAGCGCTCACGTACCCGTGGCTTCATCGTCAACCGCTTCCGCGGCGATATCGCCCTGCTCGAGCCGGGCCTCCAATGGCTGGCAGAGCGTACCGGTAAGCCGGTATATGGCACGCTGCCCTATCTGCAGGGATTATTGCTCGACGCCGAGGACAGCATCGGTCGCGGCGGCCGGGTGGGGCAGGGGGATACCCTCAAGGTGTTAGTGCCGGCGCTGCCGCGCATCAGCAATCACAACGACTTCGACCCGCTGCGCCTGCATCCACAGGTCGAACTCAGCTTTATCGGGCCGAATCAGGTCGGGACGGGTCGGTCCCTTCCCCCCGCTGACCTGATCATCCTTCCCGGCAGTAAGAGCACTCGCAGCGACCTCGCCTGGCTGCGCGCCCAGGGCTGGGAGGCGGCAATACAGCGCCATCTGCGCTACGGCGGCAAGGTGCTGGGCATCTGCGGCGGCTTCCAGATGCTGGGGCGGGCGGTGCACGACCCGGATGGCCTCGAGGGACCTGCCGGCTCGACCCCGGGGCTGGGGCTGCTCGATGTCGCGACCCGCATGGTGGCCGGCAAGCAGCTGCGCAACGTGAGTGGGCGCTTGCTACCCGAAGGCGTGCCGATCAGTGGCTACGAGATTCATAACGGCGTGAGCGAGGGGGCTGCCCTGGCGGGTCCTTTGTGTGAGCTGGAGGGGAGGCCTGACGGCAGTGTTAGCCCGGATGGCCAGATCATGGGCACCTACCTGCACGGCCTGTTCGACCCCCCCGAGGCGTGTGCGGCACTGTTGGCCCGCTGCGGACTCAATGCACAGGGTGCTGCGGTGGATTACCAGGCCCATCGGCAGCAGGAACTCGATCGGCTGGCCGACTGCCTGGAAGCGCACCTGGACATGGCGGCCATCGATCGCCTCGTTGGTCTCTGAGCCTACTGTCGGACTTGTTGTTCTTTGGTTGTACGCGGGCTCTGCCCATCTGTGTTTCTGCTCTGTAAATGCTGGCTCCACCTACACCTTCTGCTGTTCAGGTCTTGAGCTGACGTTAACGTAAACTTCCTGAATTTTGCTTTGAACTTGTCGACAACTTCTGCCAATCGAAGCGGCCATGTCGACGTGGAATGCGCTTTGCGCAGGCTTTGCTGAGTGCTTGTTTGTAATGTTGTCGACAAGTTCCGGCAAATGACAGCTTGTCCACTCGTTCCATGGTCGAATGTTGCGCTGCGTCAGACGCGCGTACAACCAAGCTCAGCCAAGAACAACAACAACCGACCAAGAGGACCGCTCAACAAACAGAACCGCTGAGGTGTCGACATGCTGCTCAAACGCGAATACGGCCAGGAACATCCCTACTGGCCTCTGGGACCGTTCAAGGTCCGCCTGCCTTTCATCCACTTCAAGTGGGCCATACCCGAAACCATCCAGGCCATGGTGATGTTCGTCATCTCCCTGGGCATGATCCCGCTGCTGGAGCAGTACCTGGGCGTGCCCTATGAGGTTGGCCTGGCCTTCGTGGTGGTATGCGGCATCGGCTTCATCCTGCCGCCGCTGCTGGGCGTACCCTTCATCGCCGGCTGGATCACACCGGCCATTCCCGTGGTGTTGCTGTTCATCGGTCAATTCGAGCCGGGCCCCGAGGCGATGCGCGCCATGGTGGCTCTGCAGCTGATGGTCACCGCCATCTTCCTGTTCATGGCCGTCACGCGGCTGGGCAGCAAGCTGGTCAACAACGTGCCGGCCTCGATCAAGGCGGGGATTCTGCTCGGGGCGGGTATCGCGGCGATCAGCGGGGAAATCGTCGAGGGCGGTCGTCTCTACAACACGCCGATTTCGCTGGGCATCGGTGGGCTGATCACGCTCTACGTCCTCTTTTCGCTCTCCTTCCGTGACCTGGCCGAGAAGTATCGCTGGGCACGCAATATCGTTGCCTTCGGCATGGTGCCGGGCATGTTGATCACCATGGCGATCGGCTGGGGTGTTGGTGAGTACTCGATGCCGACAGTGGAGTGGGGTATTGCCGCGCCCGACTTCGCCGGTATCTGGGCCTATCTGCCGTTCTCCATCGGTGCGCCGGGCATCGAGCTGATGGTGGCGGCGATCCCCACTGCGATCATCGCCTACATCATTGCCTTTGGCGACATCGTGGTGGGCCAGACGCTGCTCAAGCGGGTCGACCATCTGCGCCCGGATGAGAAGATCGAGGTGAATATCGACCGGGTACACCTGATCACCGGCATCCGCAACCTGATGCACTCGCTGCTGGCTCCCTATCCCGGCCTGGCCGGGCCGCTGTTCACCGGTGGCATGGCGACGGTGACCGAGCGCTATCGCTATGGGCGCAAGACCATGGACACCATCTATTCCGGTACCGGGGTGTTCTGGATCGTTGGCTTCTTCGCGCTCTTCCTGCTGCCGCTGGTGACCTTCTTCCGCCCGGTACTGCCGATTGCGCTCTCCATTACCCTGCTGATCACCGGCTATCTCTGCATTGCGGTCGCCGTGGAGCAGATCAAGAACGCCACCGCCATGGGCGTGGCGGGCATCATGGGCGTCGTGCTGGCGACTCATGGCGCGGCCTGGGGGCTGGGTATCGGCCTGATCCTCTACTTCCTGATCGAGCATCGCGCGCGTGGTGCCAGGGAGGCGGAAGAGCAGGAGCCGATCCATGTCGAGGACGATATGGTGGTCGAGCCCGACGACAGGGTCGATCCACAGCCCGCGACACGCTAGCGCCTGGCGGTGAAGCGGTGATACCACCCTGCAGCGGGCCGAGACCGGAGGTGTCGGCCCGCTGCGCTGTCGCTAGTCGGGCATGATCGGCAGTTCCCGCTTGTGCTGGGTCTTGCGGTAGGTGGCAAGGAGTATCTCGTAGGACCGGGCATCGACAGGGCTGCCTTCCAGGAAATCATCGATCTGGTCGTAGCTGACTCCCAGCGCCTCTTCATCGGTCTTCAGCGGCGCGAGCGACTCGAGGTCGGCAGTCGGTGCCTTCTCGATCAGTTCGCGAGGGGCGCCGAGGAAGCCGCCCAACTCCCGCACCTGCCGCTTGGTCAAGCCAGTTAATGGGGCAGCGTCGCAGGCGCCATCGCCGTACTTGGTGAAGAAGCCCGTCAGCGCTTCGGCCGCCTGGTCGGTGCCGATCACCAGGCCACCGCGGGTGCCGGCCACGGCATACTGGGCGATCATGCGCTGCCTGGCCTTGATATTGCCCAGCACGAAGTCTCGCTGGCCCAGGCCAGTGAATGTCAGCCCGCCCGCTTCCAGCTCTTCAAGCATCGCATCGCTGGCTCCCTGAATGTTCACATCGAGCACTTCGTCAGGCTGGATGAAGGCCAGTGCCTTGTCGGCATCCTCGGCATCCCTTTGCTCACCATAGGGCAGGCGCATGGCAATGAAGGTCGCTGCTACACCGCGCTCGCGGGCCTGCTCCACGGCAAGCTGTGCCAGGCGTCCTGCCACCGTCGAGTCGATGCCGCCGCTGATGCCCAGTACCAGCGTTGTCTGTCCACTCCGACACATGAGGTCGCAGAGGAAGTCGCGCCGACGTGCTACCTCATGCTGTGGATCGATACGGGACCTGGCCTTCAGCTGGACGCCGATCGCCTGCTGTATGGCGCGTCGGGAGCGTTGGTCCGCCTCGTCCGTTGCCGATGGGTGGTCACGGCATAGCCTGTGGTAGTGGGGCAGTCGTTCCAGGGCGTAGTGGGCCGCGGCGAGCCTGACCTCGTTGCGATTGCCATTGAAGCGACGGGTTTCGCAGAAGTGGTAATGATGATCGGCATGGCGAAAGGCCCAGGCGAAGCAGATGGTGCCGATGGGGGTGTCGTCGTCTCCGGGGTTGGGGCCGGCGATGCCGGTATTGGCCAGGGCCACGTTGGCATCGTTGTTGTTCAGTGCGCCAGCGGCCATCTCGCAGGCCACGGCTTCGCTGGTCAGTCCGTAACGCTCGATGGTGTCGTAGCTGACGCCGAGGTAGCGGTTCTTCGATTGCGGCGAATAGACCCCGAGCCCGCAGTCGATGCTCTGGCCGCTGCCGGGCACCCGGGCCAGCTCCGAGATGATAAGCCCGGCGGTGCAGGACTCGGCGGTCGCGAGTGTCAGCTCGTGATCCAGCAGATAGTTCGCGATCCTCTCCAGCAGCTCCATTGCCATTCCTCCTGATTGCCAACTCGCTTTATCAGCGTGGGATGCACCTCCCTACCGTAGGCCAGAATGGCCGATGTCGCCGGCCACATGATCCAGGGGCCCCGCAGTCCTGGGCTCGGTTGGTCAAGGCAGGGCCGGGGGCGGGGCTATGCCGGCGAAGCAGCCCGGATCGTCGCTGATGGCGCTGTCGACGCCCCACCGCCAGTGGTGGGCGAAGGCTGCGGGATCGTTGGGGGTATAGCAGAGCAGCCGGTAGCCGGTATCCTTGATCTCCCGGGCACGCCGGGCGGTGAGGCGTGTCCAGTCGGTATGCACGCTGAAGGCATCGAGCGCCTCGCAGCGAGACTGCCACTTCTGGGGAATACCTTCGGTGAGGATGCCGATCGGCAGGCGCGATGCGTCGGCCATCGACCTGGCGTGGTGCAGGGCGGCCATGTCGAAGGAGGAGAGGATGATGCGTTCCGGGGGGAGCGCCTCGAGCAGGCGTGGCACCACGGCATCGGCCAGCTCGGTGCCACTGCGGTTGCGCCCGACCTTGAGCTCCAGATTGACCCCCATGTCCAGGCTCGCCAACAGTTTCAGCATGTCGGCAAGGGTGGCCATGCGCTCACCGCGAAAGGCATCACCGAACCAGGAGCCAACGTCGAGCCCGCGTGCCTCGTCCAGGCTGAGCCGCGAGAGCCGGCCATGGCCATCCGAGCAGCGCTTGAGGGTCGGGTCGTGCCAGATCACCGGGGTACCGTCACCCAGCAGCTGGACGTCAAGCTCCACCCAGTGGCAGCCGATGTCGAAGGCGGCACGCACGGCGGTCAGGGTGTTCTCGGGAGCGTGGGCGGAAAGTCCCCGGTGGGCGATAAGGCGAGGCAGGGCGATGTCGGGGTGTGGCGGCATTCAGCGACTCCGTGAGGGCCTGAACAGTCTAGTGGCAACAGGTGACAGAATAGCGACTCTCGACGCTCGTGGCACGGGCGGAGACGAGCCGGATTATGCTAGGCTTGCGGGCTTTCAACGATGCAGCGAGACATGGCATGAAGGTGATGACCCCCGAGCGTGACGAACAGCGCGATGCCTGGCTGGCCAGGCTGTGTGCCGACATCTATGGTCGAGAGGCGGGGTTGACGCCCCTGGTCACCTTCTCGGGCGCTCGACAGGTGCTCTTCGCCCACGAAGCGGCTCGCCTTTGGGGGCTGGTGGACGATCAGGAGCGCCCCGGTGCATTGGCACTGCTGGTACTGGACGAATCAGGCGCGGGGATGGTGCTGGAGCTGAGCGCCTCGCCCAGCGGTGATCGCGAGAGTGAGCGGCGGCTGATTCGGGAGCTCGCGCTCAAGGCGCCGCTGCGCGTGGAAGCCGGTGACCAGGATGCCGAGGCCTTCTACCGTCGCTGTGGCATCACGCGCTGGTTCGCCGCCCCCGGTGGGCGCCGCATCGGCCTGGCCCAGGGGCATCCGGCACAGGCCATCAGCGACGTGGAACCGGCGCTGGACTTCGATGAGGCGGCGATCCTGCGCCGCTTCAAGCATGACCCGCGCTTCTTCGAGCAGGAAAAGGGCCTCTTCGTTGCTGCCCTGGCAGCGTTTCCCGGCTGAGCTTGGCTTGAACAAGGCCCGAAACGATACCCATCATCCTTGACCGCTGCCTGATTCGGCGTTTGGATGGGCTCTGTCCATCCATTGATTTCTTTCCATCACCGAACAAGGAATATGGCACCATGGCCAAGCGTATCCAGTTTGCACGCACCGGAGGGCCGGAGGTTCTCGAACTGCTTGACGTCACTCCCGCTGAGCCGGGACCCGGCGACGTTCGTATCCAGAACCACGCCATTGGCCTCAATTTCATCGATATCTACTTCCGGACCGGACTGTACCCGGCGCCGTCGCTGCCGTCTGGCCTGGGTACCGAAGGCGCCGGGGTGGTGGATGCCGTGGGCGAGGGCGTGACGCATCTCAAGCCGGGTGACCGGGTCGCCTATGCCCAGGGCCCGCTGGGGTCCTATGCCGACTATCATGTACTGCCCGCCGCCAAGGTGGTGGTGCTGCCTGAGGGCGTCGATGTGGAAACCGCGGCCGCCTGCATGCTCAAGGGGCTGACGGTGCAGTACCTGCTGCGCCAGACCTGCCCCCTCAAGGGTGGCGAGACGATTCTGTGGCACGCGGCGGCCGGCGGGGTTGGCTCCATTGCCTGTCAGTGGGCGAAGGCACTGGGCGTGAAGCTGATCGGCACCGTGAGTTCGCCCGAGAAGGCCGCTCTCGCCGAGAAGAACGGTGCCTGGGCGACCATCGACTATACCAAGGAAGACGTTGTCGAGCGGGTGCGTGAGCTGACCAATGGCGAGATGGTGGATGTGGTCTACGACTCGGTGGGCAAGGACACCTGGGAGATCTCGCTCGACTGTCTCAAGCCCCGTTCACTGATGGTCAGCTTCGGCAACGCCTCGGGAGCGGTCGAGGGCGTCAATATCGGCATCCTCAACCAGAAGGGCTCGCTGTTCGTGACCCGCCCCAGCCTGAACGGCTATGCCGACACCCGGGAGCGCCTGGAGATGATGGCCAATGAGCTGTTCGACATGCTCAAGAGCGGCAAGGTCACGATCGATATCGGCCAGAAATATTCCCTGGCCGAGGCGGGCAAGGCCCAGGAGGACCTGGCAAGCCGCAGGACCACCGGTTCCACTATCCTGATTCCCTGATCGGTACCGCCCACAACCCTTCCTGATTCGCCTTGCGCCGCCGGTTCCTGTTCCAGGGCCGGCGGCGTCTTGTGTGCGCTACTCATTGCTGACATAGGCACCCATCTCACGCATTCGCGATTCGAAGCTCGCCACGTTATCGACCAGGACGTCGGGGCCGAAGGCCACGCACTCGGCGAGCAGCACTTCGATCAGGGTGATGGCAGAAAGGATCGAGGGAAAGAAGTGCGGTGTGGCATTGGCAACGGTGAAGGTGATGGCGGCGCCGGGCACCAGGGGGGAGCGCAGCGTGTCGGTCACCACGATGGGCCGGACGCCATTGGCCCGGGCGATATCGAGGGCGCGCACCGTTTCGCCGCAATAGGGCTCGAAGCCGAAGGCCACCACCAGGTCCTTTTCGCCGAAGGGGGCCAGCTCGGTCAATAGTCCGCCTTCCTGACCCCGTATGAGCTGGATGTTGGGCATGGCGATGCGGCCCACGTAGGCGAAGTGGTAGGCGCAGGCGAAGGTGTCTCGAAATCCCACCACGGCGATCTTTTCGGCGCCGAGCAGCATCCTGGCCGCATCGCGGACCCGGGCCTGGGTATCGGCGGTGAAGAGCCGGCCGATATTGTCGAAGGCCGCGTCGCCCACATCGAGAAAGACCTGATCATCGGTCTGGCTGGCCAGGTTGCGCAGGTTGCTGGCCCGCCCGGAAAGTTCCACCGGACTCGCCTGCACCGCCGACTGGAATACCTCGCGAAACTGCTCGTAGCTGTCGAACCCCAACCGCTTGGCCAGGCGCACCAGTGTCGAGGCGGTTACCCGTGCCGCCGCGGCCGACTTGCGGATCGACTGGAAGGCGATTTCCACCGGATGTTCCAGCACATAGCCGGCGGCAAGCTTCAACTGCGGGCTGAGCTCCGGATAGGCGGCGGCCAGCTGCTGATTCACGGTATCCAGATCCGATGGTGGGCCGGTCTCGTCATTCTGTGCGTCGGCGTTCTGCGGTTCCTGTTCCAGCACGTCGGTCTCCTGCAGGGGCACGGTACCCCAGTGGCATGATGCGGGCGGCCGGTAGCCGTCGCTCGGCATTGTAACGCATGGACTTCGTCAATAAATGAAACATTTGTTTCTCGTTCTGTTGTTTTGCAATACGCGCGTATTGACGAGGGTCCTTGGCTTGGCTAGGATGCCCACAATACATCTGTGCCAATGTTGTTTTCATAATGGTACGTTTGTTTCCGCCCGAGGTTGCGCTATCGGGCGTTATGCAGCCATTCACAGCCATCGTTCGATCACTAGAGTGTCCGGTTCGCCCATGAGTCAACCCAGTTCCAGCCCCAGTCCCGAAACCCTGAATATCATCCATACGGACGGCGTCATGGAGATACGCTTCAATCGCCCCCATCGTCTGAATGCCGTCGTGGAGACCCTCTATACCGATCTGCTGGCGGCGCTGGCCAGCGCCGAAGCGGATGACGACATTCGTGCCGTGATCCTGACCGGTGAGGGTCGCGCCTTCTGTGTCGGCGCCGACATGAAGGAGCATGGAGGTGCCAAGCGCACGCTGTTCCAGCGTCGTCAGTACCTGCAGCTCGGCAATGACGTCTGCGAAGCGATCCTGCGCCTGCGCAAGCCGGTGATTGCGGCCGTCAACGGCTATGCCCTGGGTGCCGGCGCCGAGATGGCGGTTTCCTGTGACTTCATCGTCATGGCCGACGAGGCACAGATCGGCTTCCCGGAGACCAGTATCGGTACCTGCGTCGGCGGCGGTGTTTCCAAGATCCTGCCCCAGTTGGTGGGGCTGAACATGGCGCGCCAGCTGCTGTTCACCGGCAGGCGTATCGATGGCGAGGAGGCGAAGCGGATCGGCCTGGCCACCTCGAGCTGGCCCCAGGATGCGTTGTTGAACGAGGCGCACCGCCTGGCGGGCGATCTGGCGAAGCAGGCTCCTGTCTCCATCGCCATGCTCAAGCGCCTGGTGAACCAGGGCGGACACACCGACCTGGAAGGGCAGCTGCAGCAGGAGCTGGACGCCGTCTTCACCTGCTCGACCACCGAAGACTGGCAGGAGGGCGTCGACGCCTTCGCCGAGAAACGTACCCCGAACTTCAAGGGCCAGTGACAGGCCAAGGTAAGCGAGACATGAATCCCATCGAAGGACATCTGCCGACCCGCAGCCCGCTGCACGACATCCTGGCGCCGACCGGCATTGCCGTGATCGGGGCTTCGAGCGACCCCACCAAGCGCGGCTACAAGGCCATGGTCGGCCTGGTCAAGGACGGCTACAAAGGCGATATCTACCCGGTCAATCCCAAGGCCGACATGATCCTGGGGATCAAGGCGTGGCCCTCGGTGACGGCCATTCCGGGCAACCCCCAGCTCGCCCTGATCTGTACCCCGGCGGCCACCGTGCCTGCCCTCATCGCCGAGTGCGGACGGCGTGGCATCAAGGGGGCGATCATCCTGGCAAGTGGCTTCGCCGAGACCGGCGACGAGGGGGCCGCCCTCGAGCGCGAGATGATGGCCAGGGCCGAGGCACACGGCGTGCGTATCATCGGCCCCAATACGTCGGGCGTGTTCAATCTGCACCACAGGATCAACCTGCTGGCGCTCGACAACGTCAAGGCGGGCGATGTGGGCATCATCTCCCAGTCCGGCAACATGCTGCTGTCGCTGGCGCTGGAGGCACAGCACAATGGCCAGGTAGGCTTCAGCACCTATGTGGGCCCGGGCAACCAGAGCGACATTGGCTTCAACGACTACCTTCGCTACCTGGGCGAGGATGAGAACACGCGGGTCGCTGCCCTCTATGTGGAAGGCTTCCGCGACGGTCGCAAGTTCCTGGAAGTCGCTCGCGATGTTACCGCCATGAAGCCGGTGGTGGTCTACAAGTCCGGCTCCACCGAGCAGGGCCAGAAAGCCGCCAGCTCCCACACCGGCGCCCTGGCCGGCAGCTACGCCATGACCGTGGACCTGCTGCGCCAGGTCGGGGTCAGCGTCGTACAGTATTCCGACGAGATCCTGCCGGTGGCCGAGGGGCTGGGGCTGTTGCAGAAGGCGCGGGGCAAGCGCGTGGCGGTGATCTCGGACGGCGGCGGCCAGGCGACCATCGCCTCGGACCGCCTGGCCGAGGCGGGACTCGAACTCGCCGAACTCTCCGATACCACCCGTCAGCGCCTGCGCGACATTCTTATTCCCCAGGCGTCCACGATCAACCCGGTGGACGTGGCCGGCTCCACCGACGCCCACCCCTCCTTGTTGGCCACCTGCATGGAGATCGTCGCCGAGGACGATAATGTCGACAGCGTGTTCCTGGTCGGCATGTTCGGTGGCTACAGCATCCGCTTCGCCGAGTCCCTGCTGGGCGACGAGATGCGCGGCGCCGAGGCGATGGTGGATCTCTCCCATGCCACCACCAAGCCGCTGGTGATCTACAGCCTCTATACGCCGATCAAGCCGCCTGCCCTGCGCCGCCTGCATGAGGCAGGCCTGCCCATCTACGCCTCCATCGAGCAGTCGGTCAGGGTGCTGGCGGCCCTGGGCGAGCGCGGCCAGTACCTGGCGCAGAGCCATGGCCAGCCACCGGAAACCGCCGTGGAACCGAAGCCGGCGCTTTCCGCCCTGTTCGCGCAAGCCCAGGCCGAAGGGCGCGATCTCTTCGAGTACGAGGCCAAGCAGCTCCTGCGCGACCATGGCATCGATGTCCCCCTTGAACTGGTGGTTCGCAGTGAAGAGGAACTGGTTGAGGCCGCCGCCCGGTTCCGTGGTGCCGCCGGCGATACGCCGCTGGCCATGAAGGTGGTCTCGAGGGACATCCTGCACAAGTCCGACGCCGGTGGGGTCAAGCTCAACCTGGTTGGCGAGCAGGCGCTGCGGCAGGCCCGTGCGGAGATACTGGACGCCTGTCGGGCCTACGATCCCGATGCAGAAATCGAAGGGATGCTGGTGACACCCATGGCCAAGAAGGGGGTGGAGGTCATCGTCGGTGTGATCCGGGATCCCATCTTCGGCCCGGTGCTGATGTTCGGCCTGGGTGGCATCTTCGTCGAGATACTCGAGGACGTGGCCTTCCGCTCGATACCGCTGACACGCCATGATGCGTGCAGCATGGTCGAGCAGATCAAGGCGAAGAAGATCCTTTCCGGGGTGCGTGGCGAGTCGGCCGTGGACAAGGGGGCCCTGGTCGACCTGCTGTTGACGGTATCGCGGATCGTCGAAGCCTATCCACAGCTTTCCGAGCTGGACCTCAATCCAGTGATTGCCCATGCCGATGGCTATGCCGTGGTGGATGCTCGGGTTATCGTGGATCGCACCATAGAGAGCACTGACAAGGAAGCCCACGCATGAGCCACTCCACGTCTCAACCGACTCTGACCGACGCGCGCCTGAGCCTGGAAGGGCGGGTGGCGACCCTGAGCCTGGATCGCCATGACGTGCGTAACGCCCTGACCGGCACCGCCCTGGTGGATGACATCGTCGCCACCGCCGAGTGGGTCAACCACTGCGACGATGTTTCGGTACTGGTGATCACCGGCGAGGGCAGTGCCTTCTCGGCCGGTGGCAACGTCAAGGACATGGCCAGTCGCGGCGGCGACTTCGCCGGCGACGTGGCCGAGGTCGCCGCTCGCTACCGGCGTGGCATCCAGCGTATCCCGCTGGCTCTTCAGGCGGTGGAGGTGCCGATCATCGCAGCGGTCAACGGCCCGGCCATCGGCGCGGGCTTCGACCTGGCCAATATGGCGGATATCCGTATCGCCTCGAAAAAGGCGAAGTTCGGCGAGACCTTCCTCAACCTGGGCATTATCCCCGGTGACGGTGGTGCCTGGTTCATGCAGCGCCTGATCGGCTATCAGCGCGCCTTCGAGCTGACTCTCTCCGGCCGCGTGATCGATGCCGATGAAGCGAAGACGTACGGCATCGTGCTGGAAGTCACCGAGCCGGAGGCCTTGATGGAGCGTGTCGCAGAGCTTGCTGCCCGGATGGCCGCCCAGCCACCCAAGGCGACCCGTCTGACCAAGCGTTTGATGAAGATGGGCAGTCGCATGGAGCTCAAGGACTTCCTCGACGTCTGTGCGGTTTTCCAGGGGATGTGTCACAACGAACCGGAACACCTCGATGCGGTGAACGCCATGCTGGAGAAGATGGCCAAATAGCGGCCTATTCGCCTCATCAGATCGATAAACTTGTCTCGAAATCCATATCTCTCGTGACGATCGGACAAATCCGACAGGCTCCTCGGCAGAGAACCCGGCTCAGTCCGGGTTTTTTGTGCCTCAGCGTAGGGCGGGGATCCTGCGGAAAAGGCTGGATTTTTTCCCTGACTGCTGTTGTGCTGGGATGCATTGCAATCACAGGGAGGTGACCGGCTATGGCCGACCATACGCTGGTCTTCATCGTTCTCGGCCTGACCCTTGCCGCCTTCGTATGGGGGCGCTTCCGCTATGACCTGGTGGCGCTGACGGCCCTGTTGGGGGCGGTCATGCTGGGCCTGGTTCCGGGCGAGGAAGCGTTTCTGGGCTTTGGCCATCCTGCGGTGATCACCGTTGCCGCGGTATTGGTGCTGAGCCGCGGCTTCGAGCGTTCCGGGGTCGTGGACGTGATCGCCGAGCAGGTGCTCAAGGTCGGCAATCGACTCTTCCTGCAGCTCGCCGCCCTGACCGGCACCGTAGTGGTACTCTCGGGCTTCATGAATAATGTTGGCGCCCTGGCGCTGCTGCTACCCGTGGCGATGCGACTGGCGCGTGAACACGATATTTCTCCTTCATTGCTGCTGATGCCGCTGGCATTTGGCTCACTGCTGGGCGGGCTCACCACCCTGATCGGCACCCCTCCCAATATCATCATTGCCATCTACCGGCGCTCGGTCACCGGCGAGGCATTCGGATTGTTCTCCTTTTCGCCAGTCGGTGTGGCGGTGGCCTTGGCCGGTCTGGCCTTCATTCTGCTGATCGGCTGGCGGTTGGTTCCCCAACGCGCCGGCAAGGCGTCCACCGAGGCGATGTTCGATACCGCCAACTACCTGGTCGAGCTCAAGGTTGGCGAGGACTCCAAGGCCAACGGGCTGACCCTGCGTGAGCTGCAGCAGGAACTGGAGGAGACCATTCCGGTGCTGGCGGTGGTCCGCGATGACCAGCGTCGTGCCGGCCACGCCTTTTTCGGCGTGCTCAGGGAGGGCGATATTCTCTTGCTGGAGGCGGGCCCCGATGAGATGAAGCTGCTGGAGGACAAGGCGGGGCTCTCGCTCGGCGCCGAGCCTGAAGAGGATAAGGTATCGGCCGACGAGACGGCTTCTCGGGAGAGCGACGCGGAGCCGGTGCAAGAGAATCCGGGGAAGAAACACAACAAGGAGAAGAAAGAGAAGAAGGAAAAGAAACAGGGGGTCGATACCGAGGGGCTCGAACTGATCGAGGCGGTGGTACGAACCGACTCCATCATGGTCAATCGTACCGTGAGCCAGTTACGCCTGCACAACCAGTTCGGGCTGCACCTGGTGGCGGTAGCTCGGGACGGGGGCCGCCTCAAGCAACGCCTTCGTGATATTCGTTTTCGTGCTGGCGACGTCCTGCTGCTACAGGGTGGCGAGAGCGAGCTCTCCGAGAGCCTGGCAACGCTGGGGTGCCTGCCACTGGCGAGCCGCAACCTGGCGCTGGGCCAGCCGCGCATGCTACTGGTATCACTGGGTATCTTTGCAGCCGCCATCCTGGCCATTCTGTTGGGGGTCCTGCCCGCGGCAGTGGCTCTCTCGAGTGCGGCACTGATTTCGCTGTTGGTGGGTGTGCTGCCGCTGCGTGACGGCTACCAGGCCATCGACGGCCCAGTGATCGTGCTGCTTGCCGCCATGATTCCGGTGGGGCAGGCGCTGGAGACCAGTGGCGGCGCGGCGCTGATCGCAGAGGTGATGCTGGTATGGGGGGGGCAGTGGCCCGCAGTGGTTACCCTGGTAGGGCTCTTCGTGATCACCATGATGCTGTCGGATGTCATCAACAACGCGGCGGCTGCCGTTCTGATGGCGCCCATAGCCGTCAGCCTGGCCAACGGTTTCGATGCATCGATCGATCCATTCCTCATGGTTGTGGCAGTCAGCGCCTCCTGCGCGTTCCTGACACCCATCGGCCACCAGTCCAATACCCTGGTGATGGGCCCCGGCGGCTACCGCTTCGGTGACTACTGGCGCATGGGGCTGCCGCTCGAGATGGTGGTGCTGGTGGTGGCGATACCGATGATACTGATGGTATGGCCGCTGTAGCATGAAACGCGAGCGCCCCGGCATTGCCGGGGCGCTCGCGCTTGCGTGGTGTACGAAGGGGTCAGGCGGCGTTATGGCGCAGGATGTTTTCCTTGTCGGTGGCGAACTCGTCGTATTCGAAGTCGTCGACGGTGAGCATTTCCAGAACTTCCGCCTCGAAGGCGCGCATGAAGACCGCATCCTCCTCGGAAATGATCCCCGCCTCGAGACCCGCTTCCACACGCTGCTCCGGATGCAGCGCATACATCGGCAGCTCCCCCTTGGCGAAGGCCTTGTTGAGCGTGCGATAGAGCGCTTCGGCACGGTCGTACTCGTGCAGCAGGGCGTTGTAGTGGGCGAGGGGGTTGTCCTTGACGCCATCCTGGGCGTCCCAGGTGTTGCGCAGCAGCTTGGTGCGCAGCGCGCTGTCACGGGATACCGCCTGGGCGATCTCTCGGGTCAGATCGTCGTGGGGGCGCTTCCAGCGACGCCCCAGCGGCATGACCACCGCACGCAGCGTCCCGGCCAGTATCCGGTTGGGCATGTTGTCGAACAGCTCGTCCAGCGCCTGCTCGGCACGCTCCAGCAGGAAGGTGCAGCTGTAGTGCAGCAGCGCGGCCTCGCCTTCTACCTTGTCGCCTTCCTGCCAGTTCTTGAGCACCATGGAGGCCAGGTAAAGGTTGGAGAGTACGTCGCCCAGCCGCGCTGACAGCAACTCGCGCTGCTTCAGCGAGGAGCCGAGGCTGGCCATGGCGGCATCGGCACAGAGCCCGAAGCCGGCGGAAATCCGGTTGATGTCTCGGGCATAGGGCGCGGCAGTGGCGTCGAAGGGCACCGTGTCCTTGCCGAGGCCGAAGGCCAGGGTAAACGCCCGTGCGATATTGCCGAAGATGAGCCCGGCATGGCCGAAGAAGGCGCTGTCGAAGGCCTTGAGGTCGTCGGTATCCATGGCAGCCAGCTCCTCCAGGACGAAGGGGTGGCAGCGTATGGCGCCCTGGCCGAAGATCATCAGGTTGCGGGTCATTATGTTGGCGCCCTCCACCGTGATGGAGACCGGGTTGCTGCTGTAGCCGATGCCGATGTAGTTGCGTGGCCCCAGGGTTACGGCCTTGCCGCCATGGATGTCCATGGCGTGGGAGAGGGCGTCACGCTGGAATTCCGTAAGCTGGCTCTTGAGGATCGCCGAGGGCACCGAGGGCTTCTCGCCTCGATCGATGGTATTGGCGGTCTGGTAGACGGCGGCCTGGGCGATATAGCCCAGGGCGGCCATGCGGGCCAGGGGCTCCTGAACGCCTTCCATCTCGGCCACGGGGACATTGAACTGACGGCGAATCCGGGCGAAACCGCCGGTCCAGCCGAGGGCGTAGCGAATGGTGCCGCTGGCGCCGGAGGGCAGGGTGATGCAGCGGCCGATGGAGAGGCACTCCACCAGCATGCGCCAGCCCTGGCCGATCATCTCGGTGCCGCCGATGATGGTGTCCAGCGGGACGAAGACATCCTTGCCCTTGATGGGGCCATTGAGGAACGGGCTACCGATGGGGTGATGGCGGCGACCGATTTCCATGCCCGCCGTGTCGCGGGGCACCAGTGCCAGGGTGATGCCGCGGTCCTCCTCCTCACCCAGCAGGTGGTCCGGGTCGAACAGGCGAAAGGCAAGCCCGACCACGGTGGCGATGGGTGCCAGGGTGATCCAGCGCTTTTCGAAGTTGAGTCGCAGGCCCAGCACCTCCTTGCCGTCGACGATCTCCTTGCACACGATACCGGTGTCGGGCAGTGAGGTGGCGTCGCTGCCGGCGCGCGGGCCGGTGAGGCCGAAACAGGGAATCTCGCGACCGTCGGCCAGCCGGGGCAGGTAGTGATCCTTCTGCTGCTGGGTGCCGTACTTGAGCAGCAATTCGCCTGGCCCCAGGGAGTTGGGTACACCCACGGTGATCATCAGCATCTCGCTGACGGTCAGCTTCTGCAGCACCATGGACTGTGCCTTGGCGGAGAAGCCCAGGCCGCCGTACTCCTTGGGAATGATCATGCCGAAGAAGCCCTCTTTCTTGAGGTACTGCCACAGCTCCTCGGGGAGGTCGGCGCGTTCCTTGGCGATTTCCCAGGCATTGCACATGCCGGCGGCGACCGAGCACTGGTTGTCGAGGAAGGCCTGCTCCTCGTCGCTAAGGCCATCGTCACGATAGCGCATCAGGCTGGTCCACTGGGGCCGACCCGAGAACAGCTCTCCGTCCCATGCCACGGTGCCGGCTTCCAGGGCGGTGCGTTCGGTGTCGGAAACCCGCGGGGCTGCCTTCTTGAACATCGCGAACAGCCGCGGCGACAGCCACTGGATTCGCAGGGCCGGAAGGCCGGCGGCGGCAACGCCAGCAGCACCGATCAGCAGCAGCAGGCCAAGGATCGGGGAGCCCAGGAGCAGGCCGACCAGGCCGAGTACGGCCAGCACCGCCAAGGCGGGTACAGCGCCGGCTTCGCGGCGCATGACCACCAGGAGTCCGACGATCGTCAGCAGGAGCAGTATCAGGGTGAGCATGCCTCGTCTCCGTTGAGAATGGCGTTTCGAACGGTTGTTTGAATCTATCAGCCTAGCCGATCATGCCGTGCGTGACCAGCCCCCTACTTGTAGCAGCCATGTCTTGTAGTAGCCATGTCTTGCAGCAGCTATTGCCGGACAGGCGCATGCAAGAGCGCCCCGCAAGGCGGGGCGCTGTGAAAGGCGGAGAGCATTTGCGTTTCAGTAGAGTCGGCGTTCAGGCGCCTTGCGCGCCGGAATACCTTGCGCGACGAAGTAGGGGGCGTCCGAGGGGGGCAGCGGTTCACGCCCGCGTATCCTGTCGGCCAGCTTTTCGGCCAGCATGATCGTCGGCGCATTGAGGTTGCCGGTGGGTATCACCGGAAACAGCGAGGCGTCCACGACGCGCAGCCCCTCGAGGCCGTGCACGCGACCGCTGCCATCGACTACCGCCATCTCATCGTTCCCCATGCGACAGCTGCCGCAGGGATGATAGGCGGTTTCGGCGTGTTCGCGCACGAAGGCGTCGAGCGCTTCATCGGATTCGACATCCGGACCCGGTGACACTTCCCTTCCGCGGTAGGCATCCATGGCGGGCTGGGCGATGATCTCCCGGGTCAGGCGGATGGCGTCGCGGAACTCCTGCCAGTCCTTCTCCTGCGACATGTAGTTGAACAGGATGCTGGGCGCGGCCTCGGGGTCCCGGGAGGTCAGCCGAATCCTGCCCCGGCTCTCCGAGCGCATGGACCCGACGTGGGCCTGGAAGCCGTGGGCCTGTACCGCGCTCTTGCCGTTGTAGCTGATGGCGATGGGCAGGAAGTGATACTGCAGGTTGGGCCACGCTTCGTCGTCGTTGCTGCGAATGAAGCCCGCTGCCTCGAACTGGTTGCTGGCGCCGACGCCGGTGCCCTTGAACAGCCACTCGGCGCCGATCTTGGGCTGGTTGTACCATTTCAGCGCGGGATAAAGGGAGATCGGCTGCGTGCACTCGTACTGGATATACATCTCCAGGTGGTCCTGGAGGTTCTCGCCGACGCCGGGCAGGGCGTGGACCACCGGGATGTCGAGCTCACGCAGGTGATCGGGGTTGCCGACGCCGGAGCGTTGCAGGATCTGCGGCGAGGCGATGGCGCCGGCACACAGCAGCACCTCGCGGTGGGCGCGGACCTGGTGGGGCTGGCCGCGGCGCAGGTAGCGCACGCCCACGGCGCGCTTGCCCTCGAACTCGATCACGTCCGTGGTGGCGTGGGTCTCGATGGTGAGGTTCTCGCGCTGCTTGGCCTGGTCGAGATAGCCGCGAGCGGTGGAGGCGCGGCGCCCCTTGGGCGTGACGAAACGGTCCATGGGGCCGAACCCCTCCTGCTGATAGCCGTTCACGTCGGGTGTCTCGGGATAGCCGGCCTGCACGGCGGCATCGATAAAGGTCCGATAAAGCGGATTGTTGCCGGGCTTCGGGGTCGTGACAGAGACAGGGCCGTCGCCACCATGGTAGTCGTCGGGCCCGATATCGCGGCATTCGGCCTTGCGGAAATAGGGCAGGCAGTCGGCATAGGACCAGTCGGTCAGGCCGGGCAGGCTGGCCCAGTTGTCGTAGTCCAGCGCATTGCCACGGATGTAGCACATGCCATTGATCAGCGACGAGCCGCCTAGCCCCTTGCCACGGCCGCACTCCATGCGGCGGTTGTCCATATGCGGCTCGGGGTCGGTCTCGAAGGCCCAGTTGTAGCGCTTGCCCTGCAGCGGGTAGGCCAGTGCCGCCGGCATCTGGGTGCGGAAGTCGAGACGATAGTCGGGGCCGCCGGCTTCCAGCAGCAGTACGCTGACCTCGGGGTCTTCCGTAAGCCGGGCGGCAAGCACGTTGCCGGCCGAGCCGGCGCCGATGATGATGTAGTCGAATTCGCGAATCTGGGACATAACATTTCTCACTGATAACGCCACGGAAGCGGGCCTGCTCGCATGCGCAAGAAGTGTCGGCCCAGGGCAGGCGCGGCTGGCTGTAGCGAGGGGCGCCGGGGACAAGCCGAAGAGGAGGTCCTACGCCAGGGATGGCGTAGGTAGCGCCCAGGGAGGGGTTTACAGCGCCTCCTCGAAGGCTTGTCGACGGGTCAGCCCGAGCGATCCAGTTAGCTGGAAAACGGGTGTCTTCGCTGCCTCCTAGAACACCGACTCGAAGGGGCCCATCTCCACCTGCACCGATTTGGTCTGGGTGTAGTGGGCCAGGGTCTCGATGCCATTCTCGCGGCCCACACCGGACTGCTTGTAGCCGCCCACCGGCATCTCGGCCGGCGACTCGCCCCAGGTGTTGATCCAGCAGATGCCGGCCTCGAGGCGGTGGATGGTGCGGTGCGCCCGGGCGAGGCTCTCGGTGAAAACGCCCGCGGCCAGCCCGTAGTGGGTGTCGTTGGCGCGCCGGATCAACTCTTCGTCGTCATCGAAGGCGAGTATCGCCATCACCGGGCCGAAGATCTCCTCTCGCACGATGCGCATCTCGTCACTGCAATCGGTGAAAACGGTGGGCGCGGCCCAGGCGCCTCTGGCGAAAGCGCCCTCTGCCATCGGCTCACCGCCGATCAGTAGCCGGGCACCCTCCTGCTTGCCCAGCTCAATGTAGGAGAGGACCTTCTCCTGATGGCCATAGCTCACCAGGGGGCCGAAGTTGGTCTCGGGGTCGAGCGGGTCGCCGGCCCTGATACGGGCCACGCGCTCGACGATCTTCTCCTCGAAGGCCGCCTTCACGGAGTGATGGACGAAGACGCGAGTGCCATTGGTGCAGATCTGGCCACTGGAATAGAAGTTGGCCATCATCGCCGCATCGGCGGCGCGGTCCAGGTCGGCGTCGGCAAAGACGATCAGCGGCGACTTGCCGCCGAGCTCCATGGTCACGTCCTTGAGCGAGGAGCCCCCGGCGGCAGCCATCACCTTCTTGCCGGTGCCCACTTCGCCGGTGAAGGACACCTTGTCGATGCCGGGGTGCCCGGTCAGCATCTGTCCCACACGGCCATCGCCCTGGACAATATTGAAGACGCCATCCGGTAGCCCGGCCTCGGTGAAGATCTCGGCCAGCTTCATGGCAGTCAGTGGCGTGACTTCGCTGGGCTTGAGCACCACGGCGTTGCCCGCGGCCAGCGCCGGGGCGGCCTTCCAGCAGGCGATCTGGATGGGGTAGTTCCAGGCCGCGATGGCGCCGATCACACCCAGCGGCTCGCGACGGGTATAGACGAAGGACGACTCGCGAAGGGGAAGCTGGCTGCCCTCGATGGCGGGGGCCAGGCCGGCATAATATTCGATGACATCGGCACCGGTAACGATATCCACGGCGGCGGTTTCGCTGATCGGCTTGCCGGTATTGCGTGTCTCCAGCTCGGCGATCTCGTCATTACGCTCGCGTAGCAAGGCGACCGCACGGTTCAGGATGCGTCCGCGCTGCATGCCGGTCATGGCCGCCCAGACGCGCTGGCCCTTGCGAGCCGCGGCGACGGCGCTGTCCACATCGGCTTGTGAAGCCTGCTGCACCCTGGCGAGGAGGTTGCCGTCATAGGGGTTGTGGACGTCGAAGGTCTCGCCGGAAGTGGCTTCCACCCGGCGGCCGTCGATATAGAGTGTTTCGGTGTCGAGGCTTGCCATGGTTGCTCCTGTCAGGAAACGGGTGTGGATTCGTAGTTGGCCAACAGCTGATTGAGGTAGTCATGGGCCAGGCGTCGTGCACCGTCGGCATCCAGCCCTTCCGGCGTCAGGGCGCCGCGCAGCCAGAGACCGTCGATTGTCGCTGCCAGGCCATGCGCGGCCTGGCGAGCCTTGGTTCGGGGCATGAGGCGACGGAACTGGCTGCAGAGGTTGGAGTAGAGGCGTCGATCGTTGACCTGCTGGAGGCGCTGCAGCTGGGGCTTGTGCATGCTGCTGGCCCAGAATGCCAGCCAGGTCTTGGCTACAGGGCCGGAGACCTGGCTGCGGTCGAAGTTGCCGTCGATGATGGCCCCGATATGGGCGCGGGGCGACGCATCGCCCAGGGCTCGACGGCGAGCGGCGACGGCATCACCGAGATCGGTGAGGATCTGTCGCATGGTGGCTTCCAGCAGCCCGTCCTTGCCGCCGAAGTAATGGCTGATGATCCCGGCGGAGACACCGGCATGCCCGGCGATGCGGATGACCGTCGCATCGGCAAGGCCGACCTCGTCGATGGCCGCCATGGTGGCCTGGATCAGCTGCTGACGCCGAATGGGTTCCATTCCAACCTTGGGCATCAGGCACTCCTTGTATCAGGGTGACGACTGCTACCGGTGACGATGGTGTCGTCGGTCGCTGGCGGCACTATTAAGTATGGCTTGTGGCTAAGTATGTCTTGCAGCATGCCATTTTTTTATTGAACGTTCAATCAATAAAAGATAAGCGACAACCCCAGCTTGCCACCGTGACATGCTTCGGGCATAATTTCGCCCCGTTGACCGGCCAATGGTATTGGCTCGGCACCGAAAGGCTACGTAGCTCAGCTGGTTAGAGCACATCACTCATAATGATGGGGTCCCCTGTTCGAATCAGGGCGTAGCCACCAGAATACCTGAAGGCGCCCGCACGAAAAGCTCGTGCGGGCGCCTTTCGTTGTGCAGAGAAGCCGCCGGGGCGGGGAATCCGCCCTTGACCTGATCGAAGCGATCCGTATACTACGCACCGTGTTCAGGGCCATTCCCCGATAGCTCAGTTGGTAGAGCAAATGACTGTTAATCATTGGGTCGCAGGTTCGAGTCCTGCTCGGGGAGCCAATGAACGCGTGCTGATCGTACTAGCATCTGATTGAAGCGCCATTCCTCGATAGCTCAGTTGGTAGAGCAAGTGACTGTTAATCACTGGGTCGCAGGTTCGAGTCCTGCTCGAGGAGCCATCAGCTCCGCAATACGCAGCGCATGCCCCGGCTGCATCAGCATATCCCCGTAGTACATGCCATTCCCGGATAGCTCAGTTGGTAGAGCAAGTGACTGTTAATCACTGGGTCGCAGGTTCGAGTCCTGCTCCGGGAGCCATAAGGCCTCATCTCCGGCCTGCTTCATCCCATCTCTACGTTTAAGCCGCCCCGTTCCTTCTTTCGATGGAGCGCGAATGAGCTGTGTCTCCTTGCCAGGAGCGACGCATCGGGCCGGCACCAAAGGCGCCTGGCCCTGACCCACCGCTTTCAGTCGAGTGCCTCCTGAAGGCGCTCCAGCCCGCGCCGGGCGAGTTGCACGGGGCGCGAGTCACTTATCGTCCATGCGGCCATGGAGCCGTCATACATCGCGACGTTGTCGAATCCGGCGACCTCGCTGAGCACAAACCAGTCCGTTGCCGCCCAGTGTCCGGTATTGCAGAAGGTGATGGTGCGAGCATTGCGATCCAGCTCGGCAGTGTTGATGCGTGAGGAGAGACCTTCCCTGTCCAGGTAATAGGCACCCGCACGGTCGCCGAAGTGGCTGTGATGGGGCAGGCTCCTGGCGCCGGGTATGGTGCCGGCAGTTCTCACGGCCGGTGATATCGTTTCGCCGGTGAAGTAGTCCGATGGTCGGGCATCGACCAGCTGGGTCTGGGATTGACGTGCCTGCTCAACCTGCTCGGTCGTGGCGATCAGCTCCTCGCGCAGGGTGGCATGAAGCTGTTTGGCTTCAGTGGCGGGAACGGGACCGCTGGCGACGTCGAAGCCCTGTTGCTGCCAGCCGGCGAAGCCTCCATCGAGAATGGCGACTTCGTCATGGCCTAGAATCTTGAAGGTCCAGTAGACGCGTGCCGCGCTGCCGAAATCCGTGGGTCCGGTCCCGGCGGGGACGATCACGACCGTCGTATCGTTGTCGATACCCAGGCTTCCGATCAATTTGTCAGGGCGGAGACTCACTTCTTCCAGGCGTGGCCAGCGAAAGCCTCGTCGAGTTCCGGGTGATTGAGGTGGTTGGAATAGTTGGACAGCGTCTTCACGGGTCGGCATGCCGCGGGTGTCGAACATGACGCAAGGTGCGCAGGCCGGCCATGCCCAGCCGTGAGATAGGTTACGAGCGCCAGTGTGTCACGGTCCGGGGCGATATCGCCTCCGGCCTGTGACCGAACGACGCCTTCGTGGAGCAGGGCGGTGATGGCTTGGACGCTGCGCCTGGCCTCGAGAGTTCATCTTTCGACAAAGAACGCTGTAAGGACTGGAAGCAATCGCCGACAGAGTCATCACGGCACACCGATAAGGGAGCAGCCTGCGGAAGCGCCGAAAGAGCGGAACAAGCGCGGAGTGACGAAGCAGTCGAGGCGCCATCGGCAGTTGGTGACGCCGATAAGAAGCCAGCCGTAAGGGCTGACTTCTCTGCACGATGACATGCCATCGCATGTCTCTTCATGACACTACGGAGGTCATTTTCATGACATTACAAGACGAGAAGCGCCGAAGCCTGCTGGGAAGGCTCAGCAAGCAGCTGGGTTATGCAGCCCCGGCACTGGTGCTGGTAGCCAGTGGTGCCGCCTTTCAGGCCGTGGCCAGCGAGTCATCAACGGAGCCTACCTACACCAGTGGCGTGGAAGCGCCTCTGATGCTGGCAGAAGCCCATGCCGAAGGCGAAGCGGAAGCGGAAGCCGAGGGGGAGGCAGAAGGCGAAGCTGAGGGAGAAGCGGAAGGTGAAGCTGAGGCCGAAGCAGAAGCCGAGGGTTAATGGAATGTTAAATCCCTGAGTGGGTGGTCGGGCCGGCAATCCTGGCGCCGGCCCCGGCTTTCTCACTTGCGATCAACAGGTAAACCGCCATGTCATCCATAATAAATCAGGCATATCCTCCCCAGGCGGGTCTCATTGAAGAGAACCTCCTGGCATTGTCGCAGCTGGAGGAATTCGTTGATGCGCTCACGCCGGAGCAGTACCGGCACAACTTTGGCCACGATGGTCGCCATACGCTAGGCAAGCACATACGACACATCATCGACCACTATAATGCCTTGCTGAGCAGCCTGGACGATGCTGTCATCGATTACGAAGATCGTCACCGGGATGAACGCCTGGAGCAGTGGCCGCAACAGGCCGCTCATCGTCTGATTGAAATCAAGGCTGCACTGACCGCCCTGGTCGGGCACTGTCCAACTGACTGCTTGAGCCTGAATTATCCCCTTGGCGATGCCGTGCAGGTGCTGGACACCAGCCTGGCGCGCGAACTCGCCTTCCTGACCAGCCACACCATTCATCACATGGCGATACTTGGCCTGCTTGCCGAGCAGCTCGGTGTCACCTTGCCCGAGGCGTTCGGCGTTCATCCTTCCACATTGAGACATTGGCAGCGAGACATCTCTCGTCCTGTCGTCGCATGGTCCGCATGATGGCCCGGGTGTGGCGCTCTACCTGATCACTGTTGCATTGCTGCTGGTGGTCGGGCCGCCATGACCTGGATCATTGCGACTTGCCCTTGGGACGTGTGGCTGAGGCCCTGTCGGGCATCGCCAACCAGGCCGCGGGTGGCTGAACGGCGGGGCAGTTCCTCGATCCGTGCTTAGGAGACGGAATCCCCCCTTGATGTGGCTCGCCTGGATAGACGGGTACTGTTCCCTTCTGTATACGACTTTCGCTGCTTGGCGTCACGAATCGAGGCCAGGTAGGGTGTGATTGCGGCTATCCTCATGGCCAAGGGAGGCGGTGTGCGTCTACCTTGGGTCATCTCACGCCTGGAGCGACGATGAAAATTACCCGTTTGAAGACCTGGCAGGTGCCACCACGCTGGCTCTTTCTCAAGATCGAGACCGACGAGGGGGTGTTCGGCTGGGGCGAGCCGGTGGTCGAGGGGCGTGCCGCCACCGTGGAGGCCGCGGTCCATGAATTCGCCGACATGCTGGTGGGCGAAGACCCGCATCGCATCGAGCATCTCTGGAACCGCATGTACCGCGGGGGGTTCTACCGCGGTGGACCGATATTGATGAGCGCCATCGCCGGCATCGACCAGGCCCTGTGGGACCTCAAGGGGCGCGACCTGGGCGTGCCGGTGCATCAGTTGCTGGGCGGTGCCTGCAGGGATCGAATGCGCATGTACGCCTGGACCGGAGGCGACCGGCCCAGCGAAGTGGGCAAGGGCGCCCGCGAGCTGGTCGACCAAGGCTTCACCGCCTTCAAGATGAACGGCACGGCGGAAATGGCCATCGTCGATTCCCATGCGCGCATCGACGAAGCGGTGGCTAGGGTCGCCGAGGCGCGCCAGGCGGTGGGGCCCGAAGTCGGCATCGCCATCGACTTCCACGGCCGGGTGCATCGGCCCATGGCAAAAGCGCTACTGAGGGAACTCGAACCCTTCCACCCGATGTTCGTGGAGGAGCCCGTGCTGCCGGAACATCTCCCTTCGCTCAAGCAGATCGCCGGTGGGCTCGGCTACCCCATCGCGACGGGAGAGCGGCTGTTCACACGCTACCAGTTCCGCGACCTGCTGGCGGATGGCATGGTCGATATCGTGCAGCCGGATGTCTCCCACTGTGGCGGCATCAGCGAGGCACTGCGCATCGCCAGCCTGGCCTCCTGCCATGACGTGGCCCTGGCGCCGCACTGCCCGTTGGGGCCGCTGTCCCTGGCTGCATCGCTTCAGGTCGACGCGGTCAGCCACAACGCCTTCATCCAGGAGCAGAGCATGGGCATTCACTACAACAGGGACAATGACGTGCTCGACTACCTCGTCGACAAGTCGGCCTTGGCCATCGAGGAGGGATACTGCGCGATTCCCCAGGGGCCTGGGCTCGGCGTGGAGATTGACGAGGCCTTCGTCGAGGAGCGGGCCAAAGTCGGACACCGGTGGCGCAACCCCCTCTGGACCCATGCCGATGGCTCGGTCGCGGAATGGTAGCCGCAATGCCAGGGAGACTGTCATGACCTCGAATCCGCTTCGCTTGCAGCAGGCCCTGGCGGAGTGTCCGCTGGTGGCGATCCTGCGCGGCATACACCCCGACGAGGTGCTGGATGTCGCCGACGTGCTGATCGCCAGCGGGCTGCGCCTGATCGAGGTGCCGCTCAACTCGCCGCAGCCCTGGGAGAGCATTGCACGGCTCAAGGCCCACTGCCCCGAGGAGGTGCTGGTGGGGGCTGGAACGGTGCTGTCGTCGGCCGATGCGCGGCGCCTGGCGGGTCTCGACGCCGCGCTGCTGGTGACGCCCAACTGCGACCCGGAGGTGATCCGTGCCGGCCGTGAAGTGGGCATGGCTTCGATGATCGGCTGCATGACCCCCACCGAGGCCCTGGCAGCCCAGGGTGCCGGGGCTTGTGCGCTGAAGCTGTTCCCTGCCGCCCACCTGGGGGTCGGTTACTTCAACGACCTGCGTGCCGTGTTATCGCCCGAGCTGCCGGTACTGGCCGTGGGCGGCATCGATATCCCGAACATGGCGCCCTGGCACGCGGCGGGTATCGATGGCTTCGGCCTCGGTGGCAGTCTTTATGTGCCGGGGCGTCCCGTCCAGGAGGTCGAGCGGCGTGCCGCCTCCCTGGTTGCCGAATGGCGACGACTGCAGGCGAGTGGGGCCAGCCAGTGATGGACGCGTTCGTTGCCGTCGACTGGGGTACCAGCAATTTCCGCGCCTTCCTGGTGGATGCCGCTACCGGGCGGTGCCTTGACGAGACACGCTCGAGCTCGGGGCTGCGTAACCTGAGCCGCGCTGCCTTCCCCGGGTACTGTCGGCAACAGTTGTCGGACTGGCTCGATGCGGCGGGCGGCCATGATCGCCTGCCGGTCTATCTCGCCGGCATGGTGGGTGCGCGCAGCGGCTGGGCCGAGGCCCCCCAGCCAGCGCTGCCACTCTCGCTCCAGACCCTGGCCGCTGGGCTGACGCCCGCTCCCGACTTCCCGAATGCCTGGCTGGTGCCGGGGGGCAAGATCGTCACGCCGGACCATGTCGACGTGATGCGTGGCGAAGAGGTGCAAGCCTTCGGGGCGCTCTCGCTGTTGGGCCAGACGGGCGGGCTATGCTGCCTGCCGGGCACCCACAGCAAGTGGGCCAGCCTGCGTGCCGGTGTGATGGACCACTTCACCACGCTGATGACCGGCGAGCTGTTCCATGCCGTGCGCTGCCATACCCTCCCGGGTGAGCCGGTTCCCGAGGACGATTGCTTCGACCTGGAGGGGTTCGAGCGCGGCCTTGCGGCCGCGGAGCACCCCGCCGGCGTGCTGCATGCGCTGTTCGAAGCCAGGAGTCGCCATCTGCACGACGGTCTGGCGGCCGAGCAGGTGGGCAGCTTTCTCTCGGGTGTGCTGATCGGCACCGAGCTGCTGGCGATGGGCAGCCTGATCGAGTCCCATGGGGAAGTGGTGGTCATCGGCTCGCATACCCTCGGCGAGCGCTATCGCCAGGCGCTTGGCAGCCGCGGGATTCCGGTGCGCGAAGTCGGAAGCGATGCCGCCAGCATGGCCGGCATACATCTGTTGCATGATATCCACTCCGGGGCGGGCGGCTCGCTCGATCCTGGGCCCCGTCGATAACGAGGTAACCCGATGCAGATGTCCCGCAATCGTTTCAAGCAGCGGCTACTGGCTGGAGAGTGTCAGACCGGCCTATGGCTCGGTCTGTCCCATGCCTATACCGCCGAGATGGCGGCGACAGCCGGATTCGACTGGCTGCTGATCGACGGGGAGCATGCTCCCAACGATCTTCGCAGTCTGCTGGATCAGCTCCGGGCCATTGCCCCCTATGCGTCCCAGCCCATCGTCAGACCCCCGACGGGGGACCCGGTGTTGATCAAGCAATACCTGGATATTGGTGTCCAGACCCTGCTGGTGCCCATGGTCGAAAGCGCGACACAGGCCGCTGAGCTGGTGGCGGCGATGCGCTATCCGCCGGCGGGCTTTCGCGGCGTCGGCCACGTGCTCGGCCGGGCCGCGCGCTGGGGCCGGGTGGCGGACTACCTGGAGCATGCCAATCAGGAAATGTGCCTGCTGGTGCAGGTGGAGACTCGCGAAGGGCTGGACAACCTCGATGAGATTGCCGCAACCCCTGGTGTCGATGGCGTCTTCATTGGTCCGGCGGATCTCTCCGCGGCCATGGGGCACCTGGGAAACGCCGACCATCCCGAGGTGCGTGCCGTCATCGATGACGCCATCGCGCGGGTGCGTACTGCCGGCAAGGCCGCGGGTATCGTGACCGTGGACGAGGAGGCGGCCCGCCGCTATCTGGCGGCGGGCTGCACCTTCGTCGGGGTCGGCATCGATACGCTGCTGCTGGTCAATGCGATGCGCAGCCTGGCCGAGCGGTTCGGGGCGGAGTGAGCCGCGCCGGAGCGCGTCAGCGGGGCGGCAGCAGCCGGCCAGCGTTCATGATCCCGGCCGGGTCGAATAGCGACTTGATGCCCTCGACCAGCTCCCGCTCGGCAGGCGAGAGCCGGGCCAGATAGGCGCTCTGCTTGCTGCGGCCGATGCCGTGCTCGGCGCTGATGCTGCCGTTGAATTCGTCGAGCACCTCGAACAGCAGCGCTTCCAGCTCGTGCAGGTGGCGGTACTTCTCCGCTTCGGCCATGTCGACGGGGGGCAGTATGTTGAAGTGCAGGTTGCCATCCCCGACATGACCGTAGGCGATGATCTCGCACTCCGGTGAGGCTTGCCGCACGCGCTGAGAGGCGCGCTCGACGAAGCCGGGAATCGCCGAGATCGGCACCGAGATATCGGTTCGCAGATGCTCGCCGCGCAGCCGTTGCCCCTCCAGCATGCTCTCGCGAAACTGCCACAGCTGCCCTGCCTGGGCTTCGCTCGAGGCCAGTGCACCGTCGAGGACGAGCCCGCGCTCCATGCTACCTTCCAGCAATTGTTCAAGCATGGCGCCGAGATCCACCGGGCCGGTGGCGGCCACTTCCATCAGCACGTACCAGGGGTAGGCGCTGTCCAGTGGGTCGCGCAGCGTCGGTGTCGCCTCCATCGCCAGCTCGATGCAGCGCCGCGGTATCAGCTCGAAGGCGGTGAGCAGGTCGCTGCAGCCGCGCCGCGCCAGGCCGTAGAGCGCGATCACGGCCTCCACGGAGGGCAGGCCGAGCAGGGCGGTGCGTGACTGGTCGGGCAGGGGGACGAGCTTGAGCACGGCGCCGGTGACGATGCCCAGGGTGCCTTCGCTGCCGAGCAGCAACTGCTGCAGGGCGTAGCCGCGGTTGTCCTTGTGCAGCGCCTTGAGGTTGTTCCAGATGCGCCCGTCGGGCAGCACCACCTCCAGCCCCAGCACCAGTTGGCGCATCATGCCGTAGCGCAGCACGTTGAGGCCCCCGGCATTGGTGGCGATGTTTCCGCCGATCTGGCAGCTGCCCTGGGCACCCAAAGAAAGTGGGAAGTCGCAGTCGTGTTCGGCGGCCGCCTGCTTGACGGTCTCGAGAATGCAGCCGGCATCCACGGTCATGGTGAAGTTGACCGGGTCGATCGCGCGGATCTCGTGCATGCGCTCCAGGCTGAGCACGATCTCCTGCCCGCCCTTGTCGGGCAGGGCCCCGGCCACCAGGCCGGTGTGGCCGCCCTGGGGCGTCAGGCGCATGCCGTGTTCCCCACACAGGGCGACGACCTCGGCGACGGCGGTGGTCGAGTCGGGGCGAACTACTGCCAGCGGCATGCCCAGCCTGTCGCCGGCCCAGTCGCTGACGTAGCGTTCCATTTCCAGCGGGTCGCGTAGCACGCCGGTGTCACCCAGTCGCTGCACCAGTTTGTCCAGAACGTCGGTTGCTGCGGTCATTGCGGATCCTGAAGGCCGGTTCGAGTGTACGGATGCCAGTGTTTCCCTAAGACTCAGCGGCGGTCAAGGTGCTGCATCAGCGCCCGGATGCCATAGGTCCAGGGCGGCAGCTGGTCGCTTCTGCCCACGGGGTTGACCAGCGCCCCCAGCGTCGGAGTGGCGATGGTGACACGATCACCCAGGTGATGGGTGAAGCCCTGGCCCTGGCCGTCGCGGTCCTGGATCGGCGAGAACATGGTGCCGAGGAAGAGCATGAAGCCATCGGGGTACTGGTGATGATCGCCGATGGTCTGGCCCACCAGGTCCAGGGGATCGCGACTGATCTCGCGCATGTCGCTCTCGCCCTCAAGCAGGAAGTCGTCCTCCTCGCCTTCGATGCGCAGCGACACCTGGCAGCTGCGGACGCTATCGATATCGAAGCCGTCGTCGAACAGGCGAATGAAGGGGCCCAGGGCGCAGGAGGCGTTGTTGTCCTTGGCCTTGCCCAGCAGCAGGGCACTGCGGCCCTCGATGTCGCGCAGGTTGACGTCGTTGCCGAGGGTGGCGCCACGCACCTGGCCACGGCTGTCCACCGCCAGCACGATTTCCGGTTCCGGGTTGTTCCACTGCGAGGCCGGGTGCAGGCCCACGGTGGTGCCGAAGCCCACCGAAGAGAGCGGCTGTGCCTTGGTGAATACCTCGGCATCGGGCCCGATGCCGACCTCCATGTACTGGGACCAGGCGCCGCGTGCCTGAAGCGCCTGCTTGAGTGCCATGGCCTCTTGCGAGCCGGGCGCGATGCGTGACAGGTCGGTGCCGATCAGCGCCTGCAATTCGCCACGCAGCTCGCTGGCCCGGTTGGGATCGCCACCGGCCTGCTCCTCGATCACCCGCTCCAGCAGACTCACGGCGAAGGTCACGCCACAGGCCTTGACGGCCTGGACATCGCAGGGAGCCAGCAGGTAAGGCGCCCGCTGCCTGGCGTCCAGCGAGTTGGCCAGTAGCGCCTCCAGGCTGCACAACGTCGGACCTTCCGCGCGCCGCACGACCTCCAACAGGTCGTCGCGCTCCAGCAGGTCGGCCATGGTAGGGCCGGACTCGGTGATATCGATCACCCGCCCGTCACGCACCGCGACCAGTGCCGGACCAGGCCTTGGCTCATCGAGCCAGGCTCGTCCGACCAGCAGGGCATTGTCGAGGTCATGGGGCAGGCAGTCCTGCGGGGATAAGGGGGGCATGGGGATCTCCGGTTCCGTTGGGCACAGGCTGGCGGTTGGCCCACCATCGCCTATCATGGTATTCATTGTCGTGTTGTATGACAGGTATGCCAATGGGGTCACTTTATCGCAACGCCTTGTCTCGGGTCGATAGGCAAACTCGACTCCGAACGGGGGCGCCGATGTGAGTGGGCCTTGAACGCCACTATTCAGGAGAACGGCATGTTAGACGAGTGGAAGGGCAAGCGGGTACTGATCACCGGGGCAAGCCGAGGCATCGGCGCCGCCGTGGCCCGACAGTTGGGGGAGCTGGGCGCACGGGTGGCGGTGCACTATCACGCCAGCGCGGACCTCGCCGAGACGGTGGCCCAGGCGGTCCGCGACGCTGGCGGTGAGGCCTTCACCCTGTCGGGCGATGTCAGCCGTTCCAGCCAGGCCCAGCGGTTGGTCGACGAGGCCGCCGAACGCCTGGGGGGCCTGGACCTGCTGATCAACAACGCCGGCGACATGCTGGGGCGAGTCTCCCTGGATGACATGGACGACGAGCAGTACGACCGCGTGATGGATCTCAACGCGCGTTCGGTGGTCATGGCCAGCCGTGCCGCGCTGCCCCATTTCCGCCGTGCCGGGCGCGGCAATATCATCCATACCACCTCCATCGCCGCGCGCAACGGCGGCGGTCCCGGAGCCGGTCTCTACGCCTCGGCCAAGGGCTTCGTCAGTACCCTGACCCGCAGCATGGCCAAGGAGCTGGCGGGGGAGGGTATCCGGGTCAACGGCGTGGCGCCTGGCACCATCGCCACCGACTTCCACGAGCGTCACTCCAGCGAGGCCCAGATGGCGGCGGCACGCGCGTCGATTCCCATGGGGCGACTGGGCAGCGCCGAGGAGTGCGTGGGTGCCTATGTCTTCCTGGGCACCGATACCATGAGCGGCTATGTCACCGGTCAGGTGATCGAGGTCAACGGCGGACAGCTGATGCCATGACCACGCCCTCTTCCTGCTATGCGATCGTCATCACCATGGGGGACCCGGCCGGCATCGGCCCGGAAATCATCTGTCGTGCCGTGGCCGCCATGTCCCCCGCCGAACGTGCCACCACCCTGCTGGTGGGGGATCCCGCCATCTACCGCCGTGCGGCGCGCTCCATCGGCGCCGAGCTTGCCTTCACCCTGCTCGACGAGGCGGGTGAAGCCACTGGCGGCGTGGCCGTGGCCATCGTCGAGGTGCCGGAGGACGTCGAGATACCGGATGGCAGGATCAGCGCCGGCGGGGGTGACATGGCGTTTCGCTGTGTCGAGACAGCGGTCAAGCTGGTTCAGGACGGCCGGGCCCGGGTGATCGTCACCGCACCGCTCAACAAGGCCGCGCTGCACGAGGCCGGTCATCATTACGATGGCCATACCGGAATGCTGGCGGCGCTTACCGGGGCGCCGTCGTCGTTCATGCTGCTGGCCTCCGAGACGCTATCGACACTGCACGTATCCACCCATGTCTCCCTGCGCGGGGCCATCGAACGGGTCACCGAGAAGCGCATCGTCGCCACGGTGGAAGCGGGCCACGCGCACCTGGTGGCCATGGGTGTGGCGAACCCGCGCATCGCCGTGGCCGGGCTCAACCCCCACTGTGGTGAAGGCGGGATCTTCGGCGACGAGGATGGGCGGGTCATCGCACCTGCGGTAAGGGGCCTCAAGGCGCGGGGGTTCACGGTCAGTGGCCCCATATCCGCCGATACCGTCTTCTACCGAGCCTCGAAGGGCGAGTTCGACCTGGTCGTGGCCCAGTACCACGACCAGGGGCATATCCCGGTCAAGCTGATCGCCTTCGACACGACCGTCAATGTCAGCCTCGGGCTGCCGGTCCAGCGCACCTCGGTGGATCACGGCACCGCCTTCGACATTGCCTGGCAGGGCAGGGCGGATGCCACCAACATGGGGGCGGCCATTGCCTACGCGCGTCGGCTGGCGGACGTCGCGACCGGGGCTGAGTCGCGAGCGTCCCAGCCGTGAGCGGGGCGGCCCATGATGAAGTGGGCGCTGGCAGCACCGGCTGCCGTGTCGCCATCGTGGCCGATGACCTGACCGGCGCACTGGATGCCGCTGCCCCCTTCGCTGCACGAGGCGCCGATGCGCGGGAGGTGCTGGCTCCGAGTTGCGCAATGGGCGTGGAGCGGCTAGGTTGGAATCTGATGGTATGACACGTATACAGCAGGATACCCAGCCAAGGCGGTGAGTGCCCGGCACCTCGCTCGAACACGCGATTCGCCACCATCAACAACCCACACGTAGAACAAACTCAACAGGTTGTGAGGAAAACAAGATGAGCCACAAGAGCCAACGCCATCTCAAGCTGGTCCGCATGATGACCGCCAGCATGCTCGCTGCGGGCATCGGCTTCACCGGCGCCGTACAGGCCCAGGAAACCCTGCGGTTCGCCCACGTCTACGAGACCTCGGAGCCGTTCCACAAGTGGGCGGAATGGGCTGCCGAGCAGATCGCGGAACGTACCGAAGGGCGTTACACCATGCAGGTGCACCCGGCGTCCTCGCTAGGCAAGGAAGAGGACATCAACGAGGGGCTCGAACTGGGTACCGTGGACGTGATCTATACCGGAACCCAGTTCGCTGGGCGCTCCTATGGCCCCATGGGTATCGCCGGTGCCGCCTACATGTTCCGGGATTTCGATCACTGGCAGGCCTATGCCGAGAGCGACCTGTTCCAGGAGATCGCCCAGGGTTACCAGGACCAGACAGGGAACGTGCCGATCGCCCTCAATTACTATGGCGAGCGCCATGTCACCTCCAATGTGCCGGTGAACGAGCCCGCGGACATGCAGGACATGAAGATCCGTGTCCCCAATGCGCCGATGTACATGATGATGCCGCGAGCCGTGGGCGCCAACCCGACCCCCATCGCCTTCGATGAGGTCTACCTGGCCCTGCAGCAGGGCGTGGTGGATGCCCAGGAGAATCCGCTTCCGACGATCCGCGCCAAGGCCTTCCACGAAGTTCAGGACTACATCAACCTGACTGGCCACATCACCGACTCGCTGATCACCATCGTCGGTGGGCCACGCTGGAACCAGCTCTCAGAGGAGGACCGCGAGATCTTCCGTGAGGTCTTCCAGGAAGCCGCCGAGAACAATACCCGGGATATCCAGCAAGCCGAGGCGGAGCTGGTGGCCTGGTTCGAGGAGCAGGGCAACACCGTCAACGAGGTGGACCGCGAAGCCTTCCGTGAGGCCGTTGTGCCCGCACATAACGGCTCGGCCGCGACATGGGATGAGGAAACCTACGATCGCCTGCAGGCCATCGGCCAGTAACCGCTACCCTGTGAGGGGCTTCCGTCGCTCTCGGGCGGAAGCCCTGGAGTCTTGCCATGAGTGAGAAGCGTGAAGATTCCGTGCCGCCTGCCGATCCCCTGATCGACTTCGAGTCGGCCTTTGACGATACCCCCTTTCGCCTCAACGACTATCGCCTGGAAGACCTGGCGACCCTGATCCTGTTCTGGGCGCTTATCCTGGTGGTGTTCGCCCAGTTCTTCAGCCGATACGTGATGGGGAGCTCCATCGGCTGGACCGAAGAGATCGCCCGCTACCTGCTGATAGGTGTCGGCTTCCTGGGCAGCGTCATGGCAGCGCGCAATGGCAGCCACATCATGGTGGAGTTCTTCTACCACTACATGCCCGCCTGGCAGTCACGCCTGCTCGAACGCCTGGTGGGGGCAGCCAGTCTTGGCTTCTACCTGGCAATGACCTGGGTGACCTATCGCCTGGCGTCGCGCACCAGCAGCCTGATGGTCTCGGTAGACCTGCCCAAGAGCCTGATCTACTACACCGTCTGTGTCGCCTTCGCGCTGATGGCGATACGCACCGCACAACGGCTGTATCTCAAGTACCGGGACCGTGCTGCATGATGCCCGTGACAAGGTTTCCCTCAATGCCATCCTTATCGAGAGTCTTCGCATGTCCCGACTATCCGTGATGCGCTGGCACAAGCCGGTCGTATCTCCGCTGCTGGCAACACTGGCCGTGCTGGGCTGCGTGATCCTGCCACTGATGGGCTACCATCTTTCCTTCCTCTTCTTTGCCCTGTTCACCATGCTGGTGCTCGGCGTGCCCATCGCCATCAGCCTGGCCGGTGCCTGCCTGATGTTCGTGCTGATCACCGGTCAGGTGCCTGACATCGTGGTGGCCCACCGCATGATCAACGGTATCGACAGCTTCCCGCTGCTGGCCATTCCCTTCTTCATCTTCGCTGGTAGCTTGATGAACAACGGTGGCATCACCGAGCGCATCTTCAACTTCGCCAAGGCGCTGATGGGCTGGATGCGCGGTGGGCTGGGCCACGTCAACGTCGGCGCGAGTATCGTTTTCTCGGGCATGTCGGGAGCGGCGGTAGCCGACGCCGGTGGTCTCGGCATGATCGAGGTCAAGGCCATGAAGGATGCCGGTTACGACGAGGAATTCGCCGTTGGCATCACGGCGGCATCGTCGACCATCGGGCCGATCATTCCACCCAGCCTGCCCATGGTGATCTATGGCGTCATGGCCTCGGCCTCGGTGGGGCAGCTGTTCGCCGCCGGCCTGGTGCCGGGCCTGCTGATGGGGGCCATGCTGATGCTGATGATCTTTGTCATCTCCCGTCGCCGAGGCTATACCGCCGATGCACGATTCTCGGTGCGCGTACTGGGGCGGACCTTTGGCCGGGCGTTCCTGTCGCTGATGACCCCGGTCATCATCGTCGGCGGCATCATCACCGGGGCCTTCACCCCCACCGAAGCGGCCGTGGCTGCAGTGGCCTACGCCTTGCTGCTGGGTGTCGTGGTCTATCGCACCCTCACCTGGCAGAAACTGCTCAAGGTCAGCATGGAGACCATCGAGACCACAGCGGTAATTCTGTTCATCGTCGCGTCAGCGTCGATCTTCGCCTGGATCCTGACCAGCAACCAGGTGACTCAGAGCGTCATCGCCCTCATGGGGCCCTTCGCCGACAGCAAGATCGCCGTACTGATGATGGCCAATATCGTGCTCATCATCGTCGGCTGCTTCATGGAGACCATCGCCGCGATCACTATCCTGGTGCCGGTGCTGCTGCCCATGGCCATCGCCGTGGGCGTCGACCCGGTCCACTTCGGCGTGATCATGGTGCTCAACCTGATGATCGGCCTGCTGACACCCCCGGTGGGCATGGTGCTCTACGTGCTCTCGAGGGTCTCCAACGTCAGCTTCGAGCGCTGCATGCGCGGCACCATCCCGTTCCTTATCCCGCTGGTGTTCTGCCTGCTGCTGGTGACCTTCATACCGGCCATCTCCATGTGGCTACCGACGCTGATCTACCGCTGAGGCTGATCGCCCACCCTCATCACGACCGAGACCAGAAGCGAGCCGTCCATGAACGATCCCCAGCAGGATTTCCGCGTCGCCACCGAGGACCTCGAGCGCTTCATGCGCGAAGCTCTGGCGGCTGCCGGCGCCGACCAGGCATCGGCAGATGCGGCGACCCGGGCGCTGGTCACCGCATCGCGGATGGGCACAGACAGCCATGGCCTGCGCCTGCTGCCCCATTACCTGACGGCGCTCGAGGGCGGACGCATCCAGGGGGCGCCGAGGATGGTCTTTCATCGCCGTCTTGTGGCCACCGGTTTCCTGGATGCCGACGATGGCCTGGGTCATCTCGCCGGTTACACCGCCATGGAGCACGCCATGGCCATGGCCGGGGAGGCCGGCATGGGAGCGGTGGCGGTGGGTAACTCGTCGCATTTCGGTGCGGCGGGATGCTACGCCCTGGCCGCCGCCGAGCGTGGCTACATCGGCATGGCCTTCTGCAACTCCGACCCCTTTGTGCTGCTGCACCAGGGGGCAGCGCCCTTCCACGGTACCAACCCGATCGCCTTTGCGGCGCCGGTGGCGGGCAACGCCCATTACCTGCTGGACATGGCGACGAGTTCGATCCCCTGGAATCGCGTGCAGCAGTACGGTGCCATCGGTCGTGAGCTGCCCGACCAGGTGGCCGCCGACGCAGCGGGCCGGGTCACCCGCACGCCAGACGAGGTTGCGGCACTCCTGCCCCTGGGCGGTAGCGACTTCGGCTTCAAGGGGGCGGGCCTGGGGGGAATGGTCGAGGTGTTGAGTTCCGCCCTGGCGGGGATGCAGAACGGCTTTCGCTTATTGCCCATGGGTGGGCCGGACATGGAGACGCCGCGGGGCATCGGTCACTTCTTTCTCGCCATTCAGCCCGACGCCTTCGTCGAGGAGGGTACCTTCGCCCGCTGTCTCGCCGACTACCTGGCCGACTTGCGCAGCCGGCCCGCGAGAGACGGCGCCGAAGTACTGGCCCCCGGCGACCGTGAATGGCGCTGCCAGGCGAGGCGGGATGCCCTGGGCATTCCACTCGATGCGGCGAACCGCCAGGCCTATGCCGAACTCGCCCGGCAGTACGGCCTTTGCCCGCTGACCCGAATCGGCTGAACGAAAGCAGGGCAAAATACAGTAAAATAGCGGTAGATAAGCGGTTAACCAGGAGAAAAAGTGCCCATGACCAAATACCGGGTCGAGCGCAAGACGCTGTCCGAACAGGTCGCCGAACAGCTCGAGGCGGAGATTCTCGAGGGGCGGCTGGGCGAGAACGACCAACTCCCCTCCGAGCGGGAGCTGATGGAGCAGTTCGGCGTCGGTCGGCCGGCGGTGCGCGAAGCGCTGTTCCACCTGCAACAGCTTGGCCTGATCGCCATCAACAGCGGCACTCGCGCTCGGGTCATTCGACCCACGGCCGAAGCGGTGATGGCGCGACTCTCCGGAGTGACACGCCAGCTGCTCTCCAAGCCCGACGGCCAGCAATACTTTCAGGAAGCCCGGGCCATGTTCGAGATATCGCTGGCCCGCTATGCGGCACGTCATGCCAGTGACGAGGATCTCGCCCGGCTACGCGAGGCCCTTCAGGACAACCGCGATGCCATCGGCGACGAGGCACGCTTCAAGCGTTCCGATAACGATTTTCATGGCGTGCTGGCCAGCATCGGTCGCAACCCGATCTTCGATGCCATTCATGTGGCGCTGTCCGAATGGCTCGACGACCGGCGCGCCCAGGTGCTGCAGCAGAAGGACGAGGACAAGGCGGCGCTCGCAGCGCATATCGAGATCGTCGAGTCCATTGAGTCCCGTGACCCCGACGCCGCCGAGGCGGCCATGCGCCGTCACCTGGATCGCCACTACGGCACCTATATGAAGCTCAAGAGGCGCCTGACTCCCGAAGCGGAGTGAAAAGTGACGGACCGAGCGTTTCCCTACAGCGACACGCCGCGTTTCCAGGGTATGAAGTCGTACTGGGCGAGGCCGACCGCACGGGGCTGGTAGCGCCCCGAGGCGGCGTCGATGCACAATTCCAGCAGGCGGTCGGCCAGTTCGTCGATCGACGCCTCGCCGCGAATGATGGGGCCGGCATCGAAGTCGATGACATCGCTCATGCGCAGGGCAAGCTCGCTGTTGCTGGCGATCTTGAGCACCGGGGTAACCGGGTTGCCGGTGGGCGTGCCGAGTCCGGTGGTGAACAGGATCAGGTTGGCCCCGGACCCCGCCAGCGCGGTGGTCGACTCCACGTCATTGCCCGGTGTACAGAGCAGGTTGAGACCCTTGCGCATCAGGGGCTCGGTGTAGTCGAGCACGTCGACCACTGGGCTGTCGCCGCCTTTCTTCGCCGCCCCGGCGGACTTCATGGCATCGGTGATCAAGCCGTCGCGAATGTTGCCCGGCGAAGGGTTCATGGAGAAATCGGCTCCGACCCGGGCGGCATGCTGCTGGTAGGCATCCATCAGGGTCGCGAAGCGTTCGGCGACCGCATCGTCGCTACAGCGGGCGATCAGCTCATGCTCCACGCCGCACAGCTCGGGGAACTCGCTGAGGATGCCGCTGCCGCCCAGGGCCACCAGGCGGTCGACGACCGCCCCCACCAGCGGGTTGGCGGAAAGCCCCGAGAACCCATCGGAGCCGCCACACTCCACGCCGACGACCAGCTCGGACAGGGGGGCTGGCCGCCGTTCGACCCGGTTGGCCTCGGCGAGGCCGTCGAAGATGGTGGTCAGGGCCTGCCGAATCAGCGCCTCTTCGCTGATGCTGGCTTGCTGTTCCAGGTAGTGCACCGGGCGCAGGCCCTGGGGGTCGCGCTCGGCCACGGCGCTTCTGAGCATCTCGATCTGCGCCTTCTGACAGCCCAGGCTCAGCACCGTGGCGCCGGCCACGTTGGGGTGGCAGATGTAGCCGGCGAGCAGCTGGCAGAGCGCCTGAGCATCCGCGTCGGTGCCGCCGCAGCCCAGGGTATGGGTCAGGAATCGCACGCCATCCACGTTGGGAAAGAGCCGCTCGCGCGGCAGGGCGACGGGCTCCTCGGAGGCCTGGCCGTGAAGCAGCTCCCTGGCCAGCCGCTTGTAGTCGCGGTAGGGATCTTCGCCCAGGGCGTCGGCGATACACTGGCGCAGGACCTCGATATTGCGGTTCTCGCAGAACACCAGCGGCACCACCAGCCATACGTTGGCGGTGCCCACACGGCCATCCGGGCGGTGGTAGCCGTCGAAGGTGGCGTCCTGGAAGCGGGAGACATCCGGCGCCTGCCAGCTGCCGCGCCTGGCCTGGGGCGAGGTGGTAGCGGTGCTGTGTTCGGTATTCTCGGTGGTGATGGCGCCGCCTCGTGCTATCGGCCGGGTGGCGCGGCCCACGGTGACGCCATACATGATGACGGTGTCGCCGGGCTCGAGGGCCGTGATGGTGAACTTGTGCTTGTGTCGAATGGCCTCGGCAAGGGGGAAGGGCTGTCCATCGTCGTCGATCTCGGTGCCGGCGGGCAGGTCCTTCAAGGCCACGCGCACGTTGTCGGCGGCATGGACGCGCAGGCTGTCCAGGTGGCCGGTGTCACTGGCAATGGTCTGGCTCATGGCTTGGCTCCGATTCAGCGCCGCGGCTCGGCGATGACGGCTTGATGCTGCTCGCCGAGGCCTTCGATGCCCAGGCGCATGCGCTGGCCCGGCTTGAGATAGACCGGCGGCTGCTGGCCCATGCCCACGCCTGGCGGGGTGCCGGTGGAGATGACATCGCCCGGCTGCAGGCTCATGAACCGGCTCAGGTAGCTGATCAGGAAGGGGATGCGGTAGACCATGGTGTGGCTGTTGCCATCCTGGTAACGATGGCCATCCACTTCCAGCCACATGTCCAACCGGTGGGGGTCGGGCACCTCGTCCGGGGTAACCAGCCATGGGCCCATGGGGCCAAAGGTGTCACACCCCTTGCCCTTGTCCCAGGTGCCGCTGCGTTCGAGCTGGAATTCCCGTTCGGAGACGTCGTTGATCACGCAATAGCCGGCGACATGTTCCATGGCGTCGGCTTCATCGATGTAGCGGCCGCCCTTGCCGATCACCACACCGAGTTCCACTTCCCAGTCGGTCTTCTGCGAATCCCGGGGAATGATCACCTCATCGTCGGGGCCACAGATGGCGCTGGTCCACTTGTTGAAGACGACGGGCTCCGGTGGAACCTGGGCGCCGGTTTCGGCCGCATGGTCGGAGTAGTTCAGGCCGATGCAGATGAACTTGCCGACTCCGCCAACGCAGGGGCCAAGGCGAGTGTCGGGTGCCACCGAGGGGAGGCGCGAAACATCGAGCTCGGCCAGCCTGGCGAGACTGTCGCGGCCGAGGCGTGTCCCGGCGAGGTCATCGATGTGGGCCGACAGATCGCGGATCACGCCGTCGTTGTCGAGCAGGCCGGGTTTCTCGTGGCCCTTGGGGCCAAAGCGCAGCAGTTTCATGGGGTGTCCTTGTCTGTTATTCGTTCTCAGATGAGCCAGCCACCGTCGATGACCTGGGCGGTACCGGTGGTATAGCCGGACTCGTCGGCGGCGAGGTAAGTGGCGAGTGCGGCGATTTCGTCAGGGGTGCCGAGCCGGCCCAGCGGTTGACGCCCGATGAACTCGTCGTAGACGCTGGACTCCTCGCGCCCCTGCTGCATCGCCTGGGCCCGAATGCGCTGGCGCAGCGAGGGGGAGTCCACGGTGCCGGGGCAGATCGCATTGCAGCGAATGCCCTGGCCGATATAGTCGGCGGCTACCGACTTGGTCAGGCCGAGCACCGCCGCCTTGGTGGTGCCGTAGGCGCAGCGGTTGGGCACGCCCTTGAGGCTCGAGGCCACCGAGGCCATGTTGATGATGCTGCCGCCGCCGTGGTCCAGCATCTTGGGAAGCAGGGCCCGTATCATGCGCATCATGGCGGTGACATTGAGCGCCAGCGACAGCTCCCAGTCCTCCTCGGTGCCGGTCAGCAGCGAACCGCTGGCCACGTAGCCGGCGCAGTTGAAGAGGATGTCCAGGGGGGGAAGCTCGCCGGCCAGCGCTTCGATGGCAGCGGTATCCAGCACGTCCAGTCGGCGCGTCTCGACGTTTGGCGTGGAGGTGAGCTCGGCCAGCGACGCCGCATCGATATCGGTGGCGATGACCCGGGCGCCCTCAGCGGCGAAGCGAAGCGCCGTGGCCCGGCCGATACCCTGGCCGGCGGCCGTGATCAGCGCCGTCTTGTTCTGCAGTCGCATGTCGGCTCCCGGAAGTCGGTGAGTGGTCGCTTTAACCTGTATGACAGGATACTAGCACGACAGTCATTCCGATTATGGCGCAGTTTCCGGGGGATGCCAAACTTGGCGCGGCAGGGCGCTGATGGAGCGGGAAGGGAGGCCGGGGCCAACGGGGAGACGATACTATCGGAAGGGCCCCTCCGGCCTCGGCCGGAGGGGGAGGGTATCAGAAGCGAGAAGCCATGCGGCGCTGGGTGAGTTCGGCGTAGTCGGCGAGAATGGCGGCGGCCTCGGTCACCTGGACACGCTCCACCGGTTCTTCGTCGTCGTCTTCGTCGCGGGTATCGACCAGCTCCTCGATGAGGTCGAGGCCCAGGGCCTCGCGACGCCGGTTTTCCAGCGACAGCTGCTCGGCGTCCCTTGTCTCGACTTCACGCTGGCGCTGCTCGCGATCGAGGCTCACGCTGGTGTGCTCTTCGCGCAGGCGGCGGGCCAGGTCGGCGCGCTGCTCCAGGAAGACGAAGTTGGGGTGGGTATCGGCACGCTCCCGGTGGCGAGAGCGCAGGGTTTCCAGATACTCCCAGGGCTCGCCGTAGTGACGATACTGCACCTCCTGGACGGTGTCCCACTCCAGCGCGTTGTCCAGGCTGCTTTCACCGATCCGTTCGGGGTCCACCAGGCTGGGGAACAGGATGTCAGGCTCGACGCCGCGGTGCTGGGTGCTCTCCCCGGAGATGCGGTAGAACTTGGCACGGGTGAGCTTTATCTGGCCATGGCTCAGTTCGCTCAACGTCTGCACGGTACCCTTGCCGAAGGTGGCATTCCCCAGCACCAGGCCGCGGCCGTAGTCCTGGATGGCGCCGGCAAAGATTTCCGAGGCCGATGCCGACAGCCGGTTGACCAGCACCGCCAGCGGGCCGTCGTAGAGCGTGCCGGCCTCGGTATCGCCATAGAGGCTGATACGCCCACGCGCATCGCGCACCTGAACGGTGGGGCCACGGTCGATGAACAGGCCGATCAGCGAGTTGGCTTCCTGCAGGGCGCCACCGCCGTTGTTGCGCAGATCGAGCATGATGCCATCGATCCCCTCCTCCTTGAGTCGTTCGACTTCACGGGCGACGTCACGGGTGGTGCTGCGGAACTCCTCCTCACCGGCCTGCCAGGCATCGAAGTCGACATAGAAGGTAGGGATCTTGATCACGCCGATACGCTGAATGCCGTCGTCACGCTCGACTTCGATGATTTCTCCCTTGGCCGCCTGGTCCTCGAGGTCGACGGTATCGCGGGTGATCGCGACTTCATGGGAGCGGGTCATGTCCATGGCTTCCGCCGGCACCACTTCCAGGCGCACCACGCTGCCCTTGGGTCCACGGATGAGATCCACGACCTCGTCCAGGCGCATGCCGACCACGTTGACGATCTCTTCGCCATCCTCCTGGCCGACGCCAATGATGCGGTCGGCCGGCTCCAGCACCCCGGCGCGGTCCGCCGGGCCTCCGGGAACCAGGCTCGAGACCTTCACGTATTCGCCGTCGGACTGCAGCATGGCGCCGATGCCCTCCAGCGACAGGCGCATCTGGATGTCGAAGGATTCGCCCTGGCGGGGGGAGAGATACTCGGTGTGGGGGTCGATGCTGCTGGTCACCGCGGCCATGAACAGGCCGAACACATCCTCGCCGTTGGTCTGGCGAAGCCGGGAGAGCTGTCCCTCGTAGCGCTGGCGCAGGTTGGTCTCGACCTGCTCTTCGTCCTGGCCGGTAATGTCGAGGGTCAGGGCGGCGTTCTTGAGCCGCTTGCGCCACAGCTCGTCCAGTTCCTCATGGCTCTCGGCCCAGGGGGCCTCGCTGCGGTCGAGCTCGAGGCGCATATCGGTCTCATACGTGTAGCCGAGGCCCTCGTCGATCTTGTCCAGCAGCCACTCGAAGCGCGACTCGGCGCGATCGTGATAGCGCTGATAGAGCTCATAGGCGGGGGCCAGTTCCCCCTCGAAGATCATGTCGTCGATGCGCTCCTCGAGGTGACGAAAATCCTCGACATCGCTGTCGAGCAGGAAGGCACGCTGTCCATCGAGCACATCGAGATAGCGTCCGAAGGCCAGTCGAGACCACTCATCGTCGAGGGCGGCATCGGCATAGTGGCCATAGCGTAGCGATTCGGCCACTTCTATCGCTGCCTGGCGCTGAGCTTCGCTGGGCTGAATCTGGGCCAGCGCCACATTGCCGGTCAGCAATACAAGGGCCAGCAGTATGGCTGAGTGCCGAATAACGGCTAGCAGGCTCATCAATGAAGCACTCCCGGTTTCGTGTAAACTTCCTTCCCTAGACACGCGCAAGGCTTGCGAGTTGCAAAGGACGACAGGGTATTGTACCAGCTGTCTCGTCAACCACAGACCCCCTGAAGAGGATTCTCATGTCTCAGGAAGCCCGACTTGAGCGACTGCTCGACTTTCTGCAGCGCTCGCCGACCCCCTGGCACGCCGTATCGGTCATGGCCGAGCGACTCGAGGCCGCCGGCT
This sequence comes from Halomonas alkalisoli, assembly GCF_021412585.1. Lineage (GTDB taxonomy): Bacteria > Pseudomonadota > Gammaproteobacteria > Pseudomonadales > Halomonadaceae > Halomonas > Halomonas alkalisoli. Next base: position 182,317 of record NZ_JAKCMI010000028.1, read on the forward strand.
TCCGTCGACTGGATGAGACGCACCCCTGGCAACTGGCGGCCGGGGAACGGTTCTATGTCACCCGCAACGATTCCTCCATCATTGCCCTGCAGCTGCCCCGGGAGGGACTCGACGCCCTGCGCATGATCGGGGCCCATACTGATAGTCCCGGCCTTCGGCTCAAGCCCAATGCCGCCCAGACATCGATGGCCGGCTGGCTGCAGCTGGGTGTCGAGCTCTACGGCGGGGCGCTGCTGGCCCCCTGGTTCGACCGTGACCTGGGCCTGGCGGGACGCGTTCATCTGCGTCGGGCCGATGGCCGGCTGGAAGGGCTGCTGCTGCATGTCGACCGCCCTGTGGCGACCATCCCCAGCCTGGCGATCCATCTGGATCGAGAAGCCAACAACGGACGAGCGCTGAACGCCCAGACCCAGATGGCGCCGGTCTTCCTTCAGGGGGGCGAGAAGGCCGACCTCACGCGGCTGCTGCTGGAGTGGCTCGCTGCCCAGCACGACATCGGGGACGCGGAGATTCTCGACTTCGAGCTGGCGCTCTTCGATACCCAGCCGCCGGCGCGGGTGGGGGTGAGGGGCGAGCTGATCGCCAGCGCCCGCCTGGACAATCTGCTGTCCTGCTTCATCGGCCTGGAGGCGCTGCTCGAGTCGGATGGGTCCCAGGGGGTCGTGCTGGTTGCCAGCGATCACGAGGAGGTCGGCAGCGCCAGTGCCTGCGGAGCCCAGGGGCCCTTCCTGGGAGATGTCCTGCGCCGCGTCAATGCCCAGCTCGGCGAGGCGGGGGAGGGGAAAGAGGAGGGCTTCATCCGGCTGATCCAGGCCTCGCGCATGATCTCCTGCGACAACGCCCATGCCCTGCACCCCAACTTCACCGACAAGCACGATGCGGCCCATGGGCCGGCCCTGAACGGCGGACCGGTGATCAAGGTCAATGCCAACCAGCGCTATGCCACGAACAGTGTCACCTCGGCGCTGTTCCGCGACCTGTGCCGCGAGGCCGGGGTTCCGGTCCAGGTATTTGCTACCCGCGCCGACATGGGCTGTGGCAGTACCATCGGGCCGATTACCGCCACCGAACTGGGTGTGCCGACGCTGGACGTGGGCGTCCCCCAGTGGGCCATGCACTCGATTCGCGAGACCGCCGGCGCCCAGGACGTGGAATACCTGACGCGGGCGCTCGTTGCCTTCTGCAATCGCGCGGAGCTGGCCTGAGCGACGTACGAGAGGCGCCGGGGCAGGGCGAAGAGGAGGTCCTGCGCCAGGATGGCGTCGGTAGCGTACAGGGATGTATTTACAGCGCCTCCTCGCAGGCCTGGTCCCGGAGCTCAAATAGCGAGGATACTTGTCATACAAAAAACCCGGCGCCAATGAACCGTCCAACTATTGGGGGGCAGTTCACAATGGCGCCGGGTTTTTTTGAATGCTTGGTGGCTACGCCCTGATTCGAACAGGGGACCCCATCATTATGAGTGATGTGCTCTAACCAGCTGAGCTACGTAGCCATTCAACGGAGGCGAAGTTTACGGATTCGCCTCCGGCAGGTCAAGGTTTGTGGTTACACATTGAAGCGGAAGTGGATCACATCGCCATCCTTGACCACATACTCCTTGCCTTCCAGGCGCCATTTGCCGGCATCCTTGGCGCCCTGCTCGCCGCCGAGGGTGACGAAGTCGTCATAGGCGATGACCTCGGCGCGGATGAAACCCTTCTGGAAGTCGGTATGGATCACCCCGGCGGCTTCCGGGGCGGTGGCGCCCACCTTGACCGTCCAGGCGCGGACTTCCTTCACCCCGGCGGTGAAATAGGTCTGCAGGCCGAGCAGGCCGTAGCCGGCGCGGATCACCCGGTCGAGCCCCGGCTCCTCCATGCCCATCTCGTCGAGGAACATGGCGCGTTCCTCGTCGTCGAGCTCGGCGATCTCCGCCTCCAGCTGGTTGCACACCGGCACCACCACGGCGTCTTCCTCGGCGGCGATCTCACGCACCACGTCGAGGTAGGGATTGTCCTCGAAGCCGTCCTCGTTGACGTTGGCGATGTACATGGTCGGCTTGAGCGTGAGGAAGCCGAAGCTCTTGAGCTGGCGCTGCTCGTCATCGTCGAGGCCGAAGCTGCGCAGCGGCTGGCCTTCCGCCAGGTGGGGCTGAATGCGCTCCAGGATGGCCTTGGTGGCGATGGCCTCCTTGTCGCCGCCCTTGGCGACACGCACCAGGCGCTGGATGGCCCGCTCCACGGTATCGAGGTCGGCCAGGGCCAGCTCCATGTTGATGATCTCGATGTCGGCCCGTGGGTCGACCTGGTTGGCCACGTGGATGACGTTGTCGTTGTCGAAGCAGCGCACCACATGGGCGATGGCCTGGGTCTCGCGGATGTTGGCCAGGAACTTGTTGCCCAGGCCCTCGCCCTTGGAGGCGCCCGCCACCAGGCCGGCGATGTCCACGAACTCCATGGTGGTGGGCAGGACCTTCTGCGGCTTGACGATGGCGGCCAGCGCATCGAGGCGTGGGTCCGGCATCGGCACGATGCCGACATTGGGCTCGATGGTGCAGAAGGGGAAGTTCTCGGCATCGATGCCGGACTTGGTCAGGGCGTTGAAGAGGGTGGACTTGCCGACGTTGGGCAGGCCGACGATACCGCAGTTGAAACCCATGATGATGTCCTGAAAGTAATGGCGAAAATGGCGTCGGGGTCAGCCCTTGAAGCTGTGCAGCCGGCTCATGGCGCGGGCCCAGTCGCCGGCGACGGCCAGCGGCAGGGTAGCCAGGCATTCACCGATGGCACCGCCGATGGCACCGAGCTCGGCCTTGCCGGGACGGCCCAGAACGTAGTTGGTGACCTGGCGTGAATCGCCGGGATGGCCGATGCCGATGCGCAGGCGATGGAAGTTCCTGTCGTTCCCAAGGGCGCTGATGATATCGCGCAGGCCGTTGTGTCCACCGTGGCCGCCGCCCTGCTTGTAGCGGGCCGCGCCGGGGGGGATGTCCAGCTCGTCATGGGCCACCAGCAGTTCGTCGGGAGCGATCTTGTAGAACTGGCACAGGGCCGCCACGGCGGCGCCGCTGCGATTCATGAAGGTCGTGGGTTCGAGCAGGTGAAGCTCCTGTCCCTCGAGACTTACCTTGGCATAGAGGCCCAGAAACTTCTTTTCCGGACGCAGCTCGGTGCCGGCCTGGCGTGCCAGGATTTCCACCAGCCAGGCGCCGGCATTGTGACGGGTCTCTGCATAGTCGCCACCGGGATTGCCCAGCCCGATGATCGCTTTCACCTGGGGCATGCGGGGTCTCCAAAAAAAACAAGCGCCGTAGCGCTTGGTCGGGTCGGGAAGGGGCCGCCACAGGGCGGCCCCGACAGGGCCGGTTATTCGGCCGCGCCTTCGCCTTCCTCGCCTTCACCTTCCTCGCCTTCGGTATCTTCACCGCGCACCTTGGGCTTGCTGATGGTCAGCACGGCGTTGTCGTGGTCGGCGCCGTAGGAGAGCTCGACCAGCGTCACGCCGGCCGGCACCTTGAGGTCGGAGAGGTGCAGGGTAGTGCCCAGCTCGACCTCGGAGATGTCGACTTCCAGGAAGTCGGGCAGGTCCTTGGGCAGGCAGCTGATCTCGATCTCGTTGGAGAGCACGTGCAGCTCGCCACCGTCGTCCTTGATGCCCTTGGACTTCTCTTCGCCCACGACATGCAGCGGCACGCGAATGGTGATCTCGTGGGTGGCGTCCACGCGCAGGAAGTCGGCATGGGTGATCAGCGGCTTGTACGGGTGACGCTGCAGGTCGCGCACGACGACCTGCTGCTTCTTGCCGTCGACGACCAGGTTGAGCACCGAGGAGAAGAAGGTTTCGTCTTCGACGGCCTTGTAGAAGGCGGCCTTCTCGACGGAGATCGGCTGCGGAGCCTGTTCGCCACCATAGATGATGGCCGGCACCTGGAGGTTCTCACGACGCAGGCGGCGGCTCGCACCTTTCCCCAGGTCGTTGCGAACGCTGGCATTGAGAGTGAAATCGGACATGATGTTGCCTCTTGCTTGAGATAAGGAAATCACGGCGGCCCGCGACCTGACCACCGTGTTTCCGAAAGCCCCGTGGGGCACTTTTCCGACGCCCTGTTCTTGCTGAAAGTCGCTGAGACTCAGTGGAACATGGCGCTGACGGATTCTTCATTGCTGACACGACGAATCGCCTCGGCGATCAGGCCGGCTACGCTGAGCTGGCGGATCTTGCCGCTACGGCGAGCCACGTCGGACAGCGGGATGGTATCGGTGACGACCACTTCGTCGAGCACCGACCCGGCGATGTTGTCCACTGCAGGGCCGGAGAGGATCGGGTGGGTGGCGTAGGCCACCACGCGGCGAGCGCCATGGGCCTTGAGCGCCTCACCGGCCTTGCACAGGGTGCCGGCGGTATCGATCATGTCGTCGACCACCACGCAGGTACGGTTCTCGATCTCGCCGATGATATGCATCACCTGGGCCTGGTTGGCCTGGGGACGGCGCTTGTCGATGATGGCGAGATCGGCATTGAGCTGCTTGGCGATGGCGCGGGCGCGGACCACGCCGCCTACGTCGGGGGAGACAACCACCAGATCATCGTAGTTCTGGCGCTCGATGTCGTCGAGCAGGATCGGCGAGCCGTAGACGTTGTCCACCGGCACGTCGAAGAAGCCCTGGATCTGGTCGGCATGCAGGTCCATGGTCATCACCCGGTCGACGCCAGCCTTGACCATCATGTCGGCGACCACCTTGGCGGAGATCGGCACGCGGGCGGAGCGGACACGGCGATCCTGGCGGGCGTAGCCGAAGTAGGGCACCACGGCGGTGATTCGCGTGGCGGAAGCCCGGCGCAGGGCGTCCACCATGAGAATCAGCTCGAGCAGGTTGTCGTTGGTCGGCGCGCAGGTGGACTGCAGGATGAAGACGTCCTTGCCGCGAACGTTCTCGTTGATCTCGACCGCGATTTCGCCGTCGCTGAACTGCCCGACCGTAGCGTTACCCATGCGGGTGTCCAGACTCTCGGCGATCTTCTGGGCGAGTTCGGGATTGGCATTCCCGGCAAAAACCATCAATTTTGACACGCGCATCCACCTATGCAGTGTTGGGGGGCTCTCGGGACTCATCGGTTCGGCACCTCGTCCGCAACGGCCGGCAGTTCGTGACCCTGGCACGATCAGCGGCCCAGAGCAGCATGTAGCGGGGAGAGGTTGAGGCCGCGCGCCGTGAATGCCATGAAGCGGCTGGGCAGGTCGGCCACGATGCGCTTCGCCTCCGCGTCGGTCTCTACCCGGGCGAAGACGCAGGCACCGGTTCCCGTCAGCATGGTCGGTGCGCGCCTGCCCAGCCAGTCAAGGGCTTCCGCCACTGGCGGATAGAGTGACCGGACCGTCGGCTCGCAGTCATTGTGCCAACTGGGCGCTCCCCCCTGCAGTGCGCGCGCCATGGTAATCGGGGGGGTATCACGTGTCAATTGCGCGGCGCCGAACACCGCCGCGGTGGCGACGGCGACCCCCGGGTGGATCACCACGAAACAGGGGGTGTCCAGGGTCACCGGGGTCAGCCGTTCGCCGACGCCTTCAGCCCAGGCAGAGCGGCCGCGGACGAAAACCGGTACATCGGCACCCAAGGCCAGGCCCATGGCGGCCAGCCGCTCCTCACCGAGGTCCAGGCCCCATAGCCGGTCGAGCCCCAGCAGCGTCGTGGCGGCGTCCGAGCTGCCGCCGCCCAGGCCGCCACCCATGGGCAGGCGCTTGGTCAGGTGGATGTCGGCGCCGAGGCGGCAGCCGGTCTCGTCCTGCAACAGCCTGGCCGCCCGTACGATGAGGTTCTCTTCGCTACGGATGCCGTCCACGGCCGGTGTCAGGGTAATGCCGCCATCGTCGCGCCGGGTCAACTGCAGCGTGTCGCCGTAGTCGAGAAACTGGAACAGCGTCTGCAGCTCATGGTAGCCATCGGCTCGTCGACCGACAATGTGAAGCATCCGGTTGAGCTTGGCCGGTGCCGGCAGGTTCAGCGTCGCCGTCATGGATCAGTCGTCGAGGACGGGACGCCAGTCGGTGACCACCAGGGTCACGCGCAGCTCGCCGTACTCCATGATCATGCGGCGCGGCAGCCACAGCGATTCGACCAGGGTCCAGTCGCGGTAGTCGATCTCCCAGCCATCCTGCTCGAGGCGGCGGGGGAAACCGAGTTCATCGTGGTCGATGTGGTATTGGCTGTGCTCCGCAGGCAGGCCGCGAATCCAGTCGGAGAGCGAACTGACCGGCAGGGTCCAGCCCAACTGTTGTTGCAGTAGCGCCTCGGGGGTCTCGGCTTCGAAACGTCCCTCGGAGGTGGTCAGCGAGAAGCGGCCTTCGCGACCCTCCAGCGTGTTGCGGCCGCTGCCGAAGGGGCCGCTGATCAGGATGCGATAGTAGTGGGGGTGCTGGCTCCAGTCGAGGTTGGCGCTGGTGTTCTCCTGGGGGGTGCGAAGCCCGGCCTTGCCGGCCAGTATCCAGGTGTCGAGGGTCTCGAGGCGTTCCTGCTGGGCCTCCCACTGGCCCGCTGCACGATCGGAGTCAGGGGCGGGCATGGGGGCGGCGCAGCCGGCCAGCAGCATCAAGGCCAGGCTCGTAAGCAAGAGTCGCAGGGCATTGGCGTGGAGCGTCATGGCAGTGTCTCGTCAGCGGGTGCGTGGCTGGGAAAGGAAAATAACGGTAGCGATCAGGGTGTCAACTCGGGAATGCGTTCAAGCAGGTCGTCGACCACGGGATGCTCGTTGAAACGTTGCAGCGCCTCGTTGACCAGGGCGCGGGCGTCGTCTTGGCGCTCGAGCACCCACAGCACCTCGGCGAGATGGGCGGCAATCTCCTGGTCGGGCATGGCGGCGTAGGCGCGCTCCAGCCAGGGCAGGGCGCGCTCCGGGTCGCCGAGGCGGAAGTGGACCCAGCCCAGGCTGTCCATGATGGCGGCATTGCCCGGCTCGATCTCATGGGCCCGCTCGATCAGCTCCCGGGCTTCCTCCAGCCGGCCCTCGATGTTCAGGTCGGCCAGGGTATAGCCCAGCGCATTGAGGGCCGTGGCGTTATCGGGGTCGCGCTCGATGATGCGACCCAGGTCGCGCTCCATGGCCTCGATGTCTCCTTCCGCCCAGGCACGCATGGCGCGCAGGTAGAGCAGTTGCTCGTCGTTGGGGGTGCGGGCCAGCTCCCGGTCGAGCAGGGCGTCGGCTTCCGCCGTCATCCCGGCTTGGTCCAGCAGCTCGACCTCCAGCATGACCAGGTCGTTGAAATGGTCGTCGTGGCGCAGCCGCTCGATGCGCAGGAAGGCGCGGGCGTCCAGCAGGCGGTCATCCTCGATCAACATGCGGGCCGCGCGCAGGCGAGCCCGGAGGAAGTCGTCACCCGATGCCACCTGGCGGTAATAGAGCAGGGCGTTATCGACTTCACCCTCTTGCTCGGCAATGGCGCCGAGGAGGTAGAACGCCGTGGGCGGCGGCTGCTCACCGCTCACCAAGGGCAGCAGCACTCGGCGGGCGGCTTCGAAGTGACCATCCTCCAGGAACAGGCTGGCCAGCGTCGTGCGGAGCTCCTGGTTGCCCTCATGTTCCTCGAGCAGGGTGTCGGTGTGCGCCTCGGCGGCGGCCACATTGCCAAGCTGCAGTTCGGTCTGGGCCAGCAGCAGCAGGAACCGGGGATCGTCTGGCGACACTTCCAGGCCGCGGCGGGCAGCGTCCCGGGCCTGGGCGATATTCCCGTCGCCCAGCGCCAGGCGGGCACGGGTCATCCACAGTGCCGGCAGCTCCGAGTGATCCCGAGCCAGGGCGTCTAGCCGGGTCTCGGCTCGCTGTGATTGCCCTGTGGCGGCCTCGAGTATCGCCATGGCCAGTACCGCATCATGGTAGTGCGGGTGGTCGCTGCCGCCGGGTCGACTGAGGTGCTCGCCCATGCGCTCGCGCAGGGGGAGGGGGGGAACCCCGGCATCCAGCGCCAGTTCCATGAGCAGGGTGAGTTCGCCATGAGCGCCCTGCTCTACCAGCAGCAGCCGTTTCTCCAGGGCGCCTACCCAGTCACCCCGCTGCAGAGCCAGCCCCGCCAGCAGGCGAAGCGGCGCCTCGGCCGTCGGCGAAAGCTGGTGCCAACGCTCCACCGTCTCCTCGAGCAGCAGGGGATCATTGCTGAAGCGGGCCGCCAGGGTGGCGCGCTCGGCCAGCTCCGCGGCCTGGTAGCGTTCGGCCATCGCCAGGTAGCCGCGGGCGGCGCGGCGGTAGTCGCCGCGCTGGCCGGAGAGTTCTGCCACCAGCAGCGTGGAGAACCCCTCGGCATCCAGCCCCCGCTCGATGGGCGGGGCGGAATCGAGCGGATCGTCAAGGTCCGGCATCAAGTGGGCCAGTGGCATGCCTTGGCAGCCGGTCAGCAGGGCGGCAAGGCCAAGGGTCGCCATTCCATGGCGAATGAAGCGTGTCAGGATCGGGGGCATGCGTGTCTCGTCCAGGATGCCAGCTGCCAGCATACCGACTCAGGCCCGGTGGGCAAAGGGATCGACTCCAATGTCGGCCAAGGTCAGCGAAACGACACCCCCCTTGTCGTACGTCAATTGTCGCCAGGGTGTACATGGCGCCGAGGATGGAAGGCTGTGGTAGAATGCAGCGCCACCAGCGGTGGATTTTGCCTGTTTCGGTACCGCCTGACGACACCACGCGAAGACGCTTAACGCATGACGCTTCTTGCCCTTGGAATCAACCACAAGACAGCCACCGTCGCGGTACGCGAGCGGGTTGCCTTTACGCCTACCCAACTGGAGTCGGCGCTCGGCGAGCTGCGCAATGTCCCGCAGGTGCGCGAAGCCGCCGTGCTGTCGACCTGCAACCGCACCGAACTCTATTGCGTCACCGAGTCCAGCGGCGAGCGGCTGATTCTCGACTGGCTGAGCCATTTTCATGGGCTGCCGGTGGATGACCTGACCTCCTGTGCCTATCACTATCTCGACAACGATGCCGCCCGTCATTTGATGCGGGTAGCCGTGGGGCTCGATTCGATGGTGCTGGGCGAGCCGCAGATTCTCGGTCAGCTCAAGGAAGCCTACCAGTCGGCGCGTCTGGCCAGCGGACTGGGCGGCGAGCTGGAGTTGCTGTTCCAGCACACCTTTTCGGTGGCCAAGCAGGTTCGCACGCGCACCGGCATCGGCCAGAATCCGGTGTCGGTCGCCTATGCGGCGGTCAGCCTGGCCAGCCGGATATTCGACGATTTCGGTCGCTCCCGGGCGCTGTTGATCGGCGCCGGCGAAACCATCGAGCTGGTGGCGCGCCATCTCCGCGAGGCGGGTGTGCGCAACATGATCGTCGCCAATCGTACCCGTGAGCGGGCCGAAGTGCTGGCCCGGGAGTTCAATGCCGAGGCGATCTCCCTCAACGAGATCCCCGATGCACTGGTACGTTCGGATATCGTCATCTCGTCTACCGCGGCCCCGCTGCCGATCCTCGGCAAGGGCATGGCGGAGCGGGCACTCAAGAAGCGCCGCCACCGGCCGATCTTCATGGTCGATATCGCCGTGCCGCGGGATATCGAGCCGGAAGTGGGTGACCTGGACGACGTCTTCCTCTATACCGTGGATGACCTCAATGAGGTGATTCAGGAGAACAGGCGCCATCGCCAGGCCGCGGCAGACCAGGCCGAGTCGCTGATCGAGCATGGCGTCAGCGTGTGGCTCCACGAGCGGCGTATCCGGGGCGGCGGCGAGTTGATCCGACGCTATCGCGATGAGGCCGCCGAGCTGCGCAAGCGCTCGGAGCAACAGGCAATGGCCCGGCTGGCCCGTGGCGACGACCCGGAAGAGGTGATCCGCATTCTTGCGCATCAGCTCACCAATCGACTGCTGCATCGGCCAACGGTCGCCCTGCGTGAAGCCTCGGGCAGTGAACGCCGCGACCTGCTGGCGGCGGCCGAAGCGCTGCTGCTTGATCCCCCATCAACAAAACCCTGACAGGAAACGCCATGAAAGCGACCCTGCGCCAGCGACTCGACGCCTTCGTCGAGCGCTTCGAGGAGCTCGCCGCCCTGCTGGCGGAGCCCGAGGTGATTACCGATCAGACGCGGTTTCGCGACTACTCCCGGGAATATTCCGAGCTCGAGCCTCTCGTCGATGCCTGGCGCGACTATCGGGTCGTCGAAGGTGAGCTGGAGGATGCCGAACATCTGGCCGGCGACAGTGATGCCGAGATGCGCGAGCTCGCCGAGATGGAGCTGGTGGAGGGGCGGGAGCGTCTGGCGGCGCTGGAAGTCCGGCTCAAGCAGCTGCTGGTGCCCCGGGACCCGGACGATGGCCGCAGCGTCTTCCTCGAGGTGCGTGCCGGCACCGGTGGCGACGAGGCGGCGCTGTTTGCCGGCGATCTGTTTCGCATGTACTCCCGCTATGCCGAGAAGCGTGGCTGGAAAGTGGAGGTGGTCAGCGCCAGCCACGGTGAGCAGGGTGGCTACAAGGAGGTCATCTCTCGGTTCAAGGGCGAGGGGGTCTATGCCCGCCTCAAGTTCGAATCCGGCGCCCATCGGGTGCAGCGCGTGCCGGCCACGGAATCCCAGGGCCGTATCCACACCTCCGCCTGCACGGTGGCGGTGATGCCCGAGGCCGACACGGTGGGTGACGTGGATATCAACCCGGCCGACCTGCGTGTGGATACCTTCCGCTCCAGCGGGGCCGGGGGACAGCACGTCAATACCACCGACTCGGCGATCCGCCTCACCCACCTGCCCACCGGCGTGGTGGTCGAATGCCAGGAAGAGCGCAGCCAGCACAAGAACCGCGCCAAGGCGATGTCGCTGCTGGCCGCCAGGCTCAAGCAGAGCGCCCAGGACAGCCAGCGCCGCGAACAGGCCGATACGCGCCGTTCGCTGGTGGGTTCGGGGGATCGCAGCGAGCGGATTCGCACCTACAACTTTCCCCAGGGGCGGCTGACCGATCACCGTATCAACCTCACCCTGTACAAGCTCGGCGAAGTGATGGCCGGCGAGCTCGACGAAGTCATCGAGCCGCTGATTCACGAGCACCAGGCCGAGCAGCTCGCGGCGCTGCAGCAGGAGGCCTGATGAACATCGACAGCCTTCTTGGTCGCGCTGCGGCGCGGCTTTCCGAAGCGGGCTCGACCAGCCCGCGGCTGGATGCCGAGGTGCTGCTGGGCCATGTGCTGGGCGTCGACCGTACCTGGCTCTATACCTGGGGCGACAGGGCGGCTCCGGTTTACGAGCGAGCCCGGTTCGAAGCCTTGGTGGCGGCCCGGGCCGAGGGACATCCCGTCGCCTACCTGATCGGTGAGCGCGAGTTCTGGGGTTTGGCCCTTTCCACTTCGTCGCATACCCTGATCCCGCGTCCCGATACCGAGACCCTGGTAGAGATCGCGCTGGAGCTGGCTCCCACTGCCGAGGGGCGGTTGCTGGACCTGGGTACCGGCACCGGGGCCATTGCGCTGGCCTTTGCCAGTGAACGGCCCGGCTGGCAGGTAACCGGGGTCGACCGGGTAGAGGAGGCGGTGGCACTCGCCACGGCCAATGCCGAGAGCTTGAACATCGCCAACGCTCGCTTCCTGGTCAGCGACTGGTTTTCCTCCCTGACCGCTGAGTGCTTCGACTTGATCGTCGCCAACCCGCCCTACATCGCGGAGAGCGATCCTCATCTCATGCTGGGCGACGTTCGCTTCGAGCCCGCCAGCGCGCTGGTGGCGGGGGAGGATGGGCTGGCCGATCTGCGTCGCCTGATCGACTCGGCCATGCGCTATCTGTGCCCGGGTGGCTGGCTGGCCATGGAGCATGGGCACGACCAGGCCGAACGCGTTCGACAGCTGCTGCAGGCGGCCGGGTATCACGAGGTCGCCAGCCACCATGATTTGTCGGGCCAGCCGCGGGTGACGCTCGGGCGCGTGGGGGAATAACGTTGAGGGTTCTCCACTGGAGGGGGGGAGCGTGCTGTGGTACATCTATTCAGGAAATATTTCCGATTGTCGTCGTGATTCCATGTCACTACACCCTTAGTGTGCTTCATAGCCGCTGATTCTTGGGTGGATCCACCGGCATGGCGACATCATCCCTTCATCCTGATCCGGTTTGCCAAATACGATAATGAAAGCCAAAACCCGCTCGCTCGACCGTATCGACCTCAATATCCTGCGCTGCCTGCAGGAGAACGCCCGCATCTCCTATGTCGACCTGGCCGCCCAGGTCGGACTCTCCACCACCCCGTGCCTGGAGCGCGTCAAGCGGCTCGAGAAGGCCGGGGTCATCCGCGGCTACAAGGCCGTTCTCGACCCCAGGGCCCTCAAGGCCAATCTGCTGGTGTTCGTCGAGATAAGCCTGGAGACCCAGTCCCCTGCGGTATTCGACGAGTTTCGCCGGGCCGTGGCAAGGCTGCCCCAGATCCAGGAGTGTCATCTGGTATCGGGGCAGTTCGACTACATCCTCAAGTGCCGGATCCCGGAAATGGCGGCCTATCGCCAGCTGCTTGGCGACGTGGTGCTGACCCTCCCGGGAGTCAAGGAGTCCAAGAGTTACGTGGTCATGGAAGAGGTCAAGGAGGAGTTCTCCATCTACGTACCCGACATCGAGGAGCTCGAAGGCAAGTGATGGCGATGGACGATAACCAGCTGCTGCGTTACAGCCGCCAGATCATGCTGGAGTCGATCGATATCGGCGGCCAGGAGCGGCTGCTGTCATCCCGGGTGCTGGTGGTGGGTGCCGGTGGCCTGGGCTCGCCGGTGGCGCTCTATCTTGCCGCCGCCGGGGTGGGGCATCTCACCCTGGCCGATGCCGACAGCGTTGAGCTCTCCAACCTGCAGCGCCAGATCGCTCACGGCATGGGCGATCTCGAGCGCAACAAGGCCGAGTCGGCACGCGAGTCGGCACTGGCACTCAATCCCGGCTGCGACATCACCGTGGTGACGCAGCACCTGGAGGGGGCGGCCATGGACGACGCCGTGGCCGCGGTGGATCTGGTGCTCGACTGTACCGACCGCTTTTCCAGCCGCTATGCCATCAACGCCGCCAGCCACAAGGCGGGAAAGCCGCTGGTGTCCGGTGCGGCGATCCGTTTCTCCGGACAGCTGGCGGTGTTCGATCCCCGTGACCCGGCAAGCCCCTGCTATGCCTGCCTCTATCCCCCCGGAGAGGGCGACGACGAGGCGCTTCGCTGCGCCGAGAATGGCGTCGTGGCACCCCTGGTGGGGCTGATCGGCTGCTTTCAGGCGCTGGAAGCGGTCAAGCTGCTCAGCGGTGCCGGCACCCCGCATCGCGGGCTTTCCACCTTCGATGGCATGAGCGGCCAGTGGCGCCATTTCCAGGTGCCGCGGGACCCCGCCTGTCCGGTATGCGCCTCGCGCTGAGGATTCGCTCATGGTCGACCGGTCGGGGCTGAAGCTGGGGCAGGTCAGCGATTTCGATATTCGCCTGGTTCGTGTCTTCAAGGCCGTGGTGGAGTGTGGTGGCTTTTCCGCCGCGGAGTCGGCGCTTGGTATCAGTCGGCCGGCGATCAGCCAGCACATGAGCGACCTCGAGAAGCGCCTGGGGCTGAAGCTGTGCCAGCGGGGACGCGGCGGCTTCTCTCTCACCGAGGAGGGGCGCCAGGTCTTCGAGGCGACCCTGACGCTGCTGTCGGCGCTTGAGACCTTTCGTACCGAGGTCAACGGGCTGCATCGGAACCTGCGTGGCGAGCTCAACATCGGCCTGACCGACAACCTGGTCAGCATGCCGCGGATGCACGTGACTGATGCCCTGGCCGACCTCAAGGCACAGGGGCCGGACGTGCGCATCAATATCCACATGGAGGCACCGGACAGTATCGCCCAGGGCGTGCTGGATGCCCGCCTGCATGTGGGCGTCGTCCCGGAGGTCAACCTGCCGGCCAGCGTCGATGCACGGCCGCTCTATGACGAAACGTTGCGCCTCTACTGCGCCGACCGTCACCCGCTCTTTCATCGACGGGACGAGGCGCTGGACGAGGCGGTGCTGGCCGCTCACGAGGCGGTGCTGCCCGCTTACCCGCTGCCCGAGACGGCCCGCCAGGCCCATGCCAGGCTGAAGGGTACCGCCACGGCCTCGGACCGCGAGGGCGCGGTCTTTCTCATCCTGACCGGTTGCTATATCGGCTACCTGCCCGATCACCTGGCCGAACCCTGGGTCGCGGCGGGGCGCTTGCGGGCGCTCTGCCCCGAAACCTGCACCTATCCCATTCCCCTGGTCACGATCACCCGCCGAGACCGTCGCCCTCACCGGGTGCTCGAGGTCTTTCTGGCCTCCGTGGGGCGTCATGGCTAGCGGGTCGTCGCCACACCGGTCCCGCTCCTGCTTGCCAGGCCCGACGTGCCCGTTTGATGGTGATTTCTTGACAATCTATCCCCTCCAGCTTCTCCTGCGGTCACGGCGTTTCATGCTCTATATGCGCTATAAAAGACGATTATTATGCCGCGCAAGCAGGTGCTGGTGATTGTGTGTTGACGTTTTTCGTTATTGAATACTTGACATGGTCTGCGGGTTTGGTGCCAGACTAGAGGCATGGTCTGGACGCCAATGCGGCTCAACCAGAGGCTAATCATCGCTCGTCATGCCGGCTGATCCCGGCCCCATCAGTGCAAGGACCGGTTTCATGGCTGCTGCCACTACGCTCGACATCCCGGCATCCTATTACCGCGATACGGTGGCGGTAGGCCTGGAGGCCTGTCCGCCGCTGGAAGGCGACCAGCGGGCCGATGTCTGTGTGATCGGCGGTGGCGTAACCGGCTGCTCGGCGGCACTGCACCTGGCCGAACGGGGCTATTCGGTACGCCTGCTGGAAGCGCAGGCGATTGGCTACGGTGCCTCGGGGCGCAGCGGCGGCCAGATCCTTCCGGGCCTGGGCACCGATATCACCACCGTGGAGCAAGTGCTGGGACTCGAACGAGCCCGCGCCATCTGGGAGATGAGCCGTGAAGCGGTTCGGCTCACGGCGGGTCTCGTCGAGCGTCATGCCATTCCCTGCGACCTGGCCTGGGGCTTCCTGCACGCCGCCGTCAAGCCGCGCCATGTGCGCGAGCTGCAGGCGTTTCGGGAGCGCATGGCCCGCGATTACGGTTATACGGACATGGCCTGGCTCGAGGGCCCGGCATTGCGTGAGCGGGTGGTGACCGACGCCTATCCCGGCGCCCTGTACGAGGGGGAGGGCGGCCACCTGCACCCGCTGA
The DNA here is from genome assembly GCF_021412585.1 of Halomonas alkalisoli. Classification (GTDB taxonomy): domain Bacteria; phylum Pseudomonadota; class Gammaproteobacteria; order Pseudomonadales; family Halomonadaceae; genus Halomonas; species Halomonas alkalisoli. The sequence goes on from NZ_JAKCMI010000028.1 coordinate 197,464, forward strand.
ACTATACGCTGGGGCTGGCGCGTGCCGCGCAGCGTGCCGGGGTAACGATTCACGAAGATAGCAGGGCGCTAAGCATCCGGCGGGGGCAGCCGGCGCGGGTGGAAACCGATGGCGGCAGCATCACCGCCGACTTCGTGGTGGTGGCCGCCAATGCCTACCTGGGGGGACTGGTGCCAGAGCTGAATGGCCGGACGATGCGCGCCGCCAACTACATGGTGGCGACAGCTCCCCTGAGCGAAGCGCAGGCCGCCTCGGTGCTGCCACGCAACGATGCCCTGGCCGATGCCAACTTCGTGCTCGATTACTATCGTCTCTCTGCCGATCGGCGGCTGATCTATGGCGGCGAGGTGAGCTACGATGGCCGTGAGCCGCGCGGCCTGCGCGAGCGAATGGACGCCAAGATCGCACGGCTGTTTCCCGTGCTGGAGGGCGTGGCGATCGACTATCGCTGGGGAGGCGATGTGGCCATTACCCTAAACCGGGCGCCGGACTTCGGCCGTATCGGGCATAACCTCTACTACGCCCAGGGCTACTCCGGCCACGGCATGGCCCTGGCTGGCCTCGCCGGGCAGTTGATGAGCGATGCCATTGCCGATCAGAGCGAGCGGTTCGATCTCTTCGCCGCCATGCCGCATCGGCGCTTCCCCGGTGGCGGCTGGCTGCGAACGCCGCTGCTGGTGCTGGCGACTACCTTCTACAAACTGCGTGACCGACTATAACCATCAGCCCGAAACGGGGCGGAAATGAGGTTTCCATGAAAGATCTAGAGAGCTGGCTCAAGGAACGGCGCATCACCGAGGTGGAGTGCCTGGTCAGCGATATCACCGGGATTGCCCGAGGCAAGATCACCCCCGTTTCGAAGTTCATGGCAGAGAAGGGCATGCGTTTGCCCGAAAGCGTACTGCTGCAGACCGTGACCGGCGACTATGTGGAGGATGACCTCTACTACTCGCTGCTCGATCCCGCCGATATCGACATGATATGCAAGCCCGACATCTCGGCCGTCTATCCGGTGCCCTGGGCGCTGGAGCCCACGGCCCAGGTGATACACGACTGCTATGACAAGATGGGCAACCCCATCGAACTCTCCTGTCGCAACCAGCTCAAGCGGGTGCTGGCCCTCTATGCCGAGAGGGGCTGGAAGCCGGTGGTGGCGCCGGAAATGGAGTTCTATCTCACCAAGCGATGCGAAGACCCTGACCTGCCGCTCCAGCCGCCTATCGGCCGCAGCGGGCGGCAGGAGACCGGCCGGCAATCCTTTTCCATCGATGCGGCCAACGAGTTCGATCCGCTGTTCGAGGACATGTATGACTGGTGCGAGGCCCAGGGGCTGGATATCGATACCCTGATCCATGAAGAGGGCACCGCCCAGATGGAGATCAACTTCCGTCACGGCGACCCGCTGATGCTGGCGGACCAGATCTTCCTCTTCAAGCGGACACTGCGGGAAGCGGCGCTCAAGCATGACGTGGCGGCCACCTTCATGGCCAAGCCGATCACCAATGAGCCGGGCAGCGCCATGCATATCCATCAGAGCGTGCTCGACGCCACCACGGGCCGCAGCGTCTTTTCCAACGACGACGGCTCCATGAGCCAGCTGTTCCTGCACCATATCGGCGGTCTGCAGCGTTTCATCCCCGAGGCGTTGCCGCTGATGGCGCCCAACGTCAACTCCTTCCGCCGTTTCCTGCCGGATACCTCGGCGCCGGTCAACGTCGAATGGGGTGAGGAGAACCGCACCTGCGGACTGCGCGTCCCCGACTCCACGCCACAGAACCGGCGCATCGAGAACCGCCTTCCCGGCGCCGATGCCAACGCCTACCTGGCCATTGCCGCCAGTCTGCTGTGCGGCTACCTCGGCATGGAGCAGGGGCTGAACCCGTCGGCGCCGGTGCAAGGGCGGGCGTTCGAGCGTCGCAACATGCGCCTGCCCTTCACCCTCGAGCAGGCGCTGGAAAGGATGGAGCACTGTGCGGAGCTGGAGCGTTACATGGGCCATCGCTTCGTAACCGGCTATGTGGCGGTAAAGCGGGTGGAGAACGAGAATTTCAAGCAGGTGATCAGTTCCTGGGAAAGGGAGTTCCTGCTGCTCAGCGTCTGAAGCGGCCGAGCCATCGCAAGAGCAATGGGTAGGAAGACGATGTCACCGCTCAGGCTGGTCTGCTGACAGCCTATCGTCTGACTCGTGAGGAAGAGCGGCAACATGCTGGAGGGCCCCGGCGAAGGGGATGCCGGGTATCAACGAAACCAAGTGAATAACAACAGCGAAAGAGGTGTCATGATGTCCCGACAAAGCAAGCTTTCCCTGGCCGTTGCTGCGGCCTCCCTGGCGTTGATGACCGGCGCGGCTCATGCCAACGAAGTGCGGGTCTACAACTGGTCGGACTATATCGCCCCCGACACCCTCGAGAAGTTCACCGAGGCTACCGGCATTCGGGTGGTCTACGACGTCTACGACAGCAACGAGGTGCTCGACGCCGCCATGCTCTCGGGGCGCTCCGGCTATGACGTGGTAGTGCCGTCCAACCATTATCTGACACGCCAGGTCAGTGCCGGCGTCTATCGGGAGCTGGACCACGACAAGCTACCCAACATGGTCAACCTCAACCCCGAACTGATGGACGACCTGGAGTCCATCGACCCGGGTAGCCGCCACTCCATTCCCTACATGTGGGGTACCAACGGCATCGGCTACAACGTCGAGCGGGTCGAGGCGATTCTCGGTGAGGACGCCCCGGTGGATTCCTGGGCATTGATCTTCGACCCCGAGGTCACCACCGCGCTGAAGGAGGGTGGCTGCGGCATCTCCATGCTCGACTCGGGCGACGAGATGCTCTCGCCGGCCATGGCCTATCTGGGACTCTCCCCGCTCTCCGAGGAGACGGCGGACCTCGAGGCGGCGGGTGACCTTATCGCCGCCGTGCGTGACAACATCACCTACTTCCACTCCTCGCGCTATATCTCGGACCTGGCCAACGGCGATATCTGCGTGGCGGCTGGCTACTCCGGCGACATCTTCCAGGCCGCCGACCGCGCCGAGGAAGCCGGCCGCGACTTCACCATCGCCTACTCGATCCCCAAGGAGGGCGCGGCGCTGTGGTTCGACATGATGGCGATTCCCGCCGACGCACCGAACCCCGACAACGCCCACGCCTTCATCAATTTCATCCTCGAGCCCGAGATCGCAGCCGCGATCACCGAATACGTCGTCTATGCCAACCCCAACGTGGCCGCCAACGAGTTTCTCGATCCGGATATTCTCAACGATACCTCCATCTATCCCGACCAGGAGGTGATGGACAATCTCTATGTGGCGGAAGAGAAGCCCCTGGCCGTTCAGCGCGTCCGTACCCGTACCTGGAACCGGGTGAAGTCGGGTATCTGATGCGACACGCCGGCCCGCCCGGGCCGGCTACCTCCGACTGGCTGCCAGGAGACGCTGCGATGCCGCAACCCCAGCCGCGCGCCATGGACCGGGCTCGACGCACCGAGCCCGTGTCTTCCGAATTTGATTCTGCTGGAACACTGACTTCCGGACAGCCGTCGTCGGCCCCTTCCGCCTCCGGCAGGCCGCGGCCTGCCCCCGGGGAAGCACTGATGGAGATCCGCCGGGTCAGCAAGCGCTTCGATGGCGCCCTGGCGGTGGACGATGTCTCCCTCTCCATTCGACGAGGGGAGATATTCGCCCTGCTGGGTGGCTCGGGGTCGGGCAAGTCGACCCTGCTGCGCATGCTGGCGGGCTTCGAGAAACCCAGCGAGGGCGAGATCATCCTGGACGGCGAGGACATCTCGACCATGCCGCCCTATGAGCGGCCGATCAACATGATGTTCCAGTCCTATGCCCTGTTCCCGCATATGAGCGTGGAGCAGAACATCGCCTTCGGTCTCAAGCAGGATCGCCTGAAGAAGGATGAGATCACCCAGCGCGTGGCGGAAATGCTCAAGCTGGTGCACATGGAGGCGTTCGCCCGGCGCAAGCCGCACCAGTTGTCGGGCGGCCAGCGGCAGCGCGTGGCGCTGGCCCGCTCGCTGGCCAAGCGACCCAAGCTGCTGTTGCTCGACGAGCCCATGGGAGCGCTGGACAAGAAGCTGCGCACCGAGATGCAGCTGGAAGTGGTCCAGATCCTGGAGCGCGTCGGCGTCACCTGCATCATGGTGACCCACGACCAGGAGGAGGCCATGACCATGGCCGACCGGGTAGCGATCATGACGGATGGCTGGATCGCCCAGGTGGGCACCCCCATGGACGTCTACGAGAGCCCGGCGAGCCGTATGGTGGCCGAGTTCGTGGGCACGGTGAACCTCTTCGCCGGTGAGATCGTCGCCGACGAGGCCGACCACTGCATCATCGACAGCCCGGAGTTGGGCCGGCAGATCCGCATCGGCCATGGCGTGAGCACCCAGGCCGACGAGCGCAGTGTCTGGGTCGGGATTCGTCCCGAGAAGACCTGGTTGACCCGGGAGCGCCCCGCCGGCGACTACAACTGGGCCGCCGGCACCGTAGAGGATATCGCCTACCTGGGCGGCTTCTCGGTGTACTTCGTGCGCACCGAGGGCGGGCATCTGGTCAAGGCCAGCATGACCAATACCGAGCGTCGCGGCGACCGGCCGAAGTGGGACGAACCGGTCTATGTCCACTGGGACGAGCTGAGTGCCGTGATTCTCCACGACTGAGACCGCGAATTCCGACGCGCCTTGTTGCGACAAGGCCGTGCCATGGGGAGATTTCCATGTCCGACAACCTGGTTCGCCTGCGACGGCTGTTCAAGCCCCGTCGCGGCTGGGTCATCGCCGTGCCGTTGCTGTGGCTGACGCTGTTCTTCCTGCTGCCTTTCGGCATCGTGTTCAAGATCAGCCTCTCGGAGGCGGCGATCTCGATACCGCCGTACAGTGCGATACTCGACTACGGCCATGAGACGCTGAACATCGTCCTCACCTTCAGCAACTACCTCTTCCTGACCACGGATACGCTCTATATCTCCGCCTATTGGGGCTCGGTGAAGATCGCCCTGCTGGCCACGGTACTCTGCCTGCTGCTGGGTTACCCCATGGCCTACGCCATGGCCCGGGCCCCCATGCGCTGGCAGCTGGTACTGCTGCTGCTGGTGATGCTGCCCTCCTGGACCTCGTTTTTGATCCGGGTCTACGCCTGGATGGGCATCCTCAGCAACAACGGGCTGATCAACAACTCGTTGATATGGCTTGGTTGGATCGATTCGCCGATTCGCATGCTCAACACCAATTTCGCGGTGATCCTGGGTATCGTCTATGCCTACCTGCCGTTCATGGTGCTGCCGCTATACGCCAACCTCACCCGCCTCGATGGCTCCCTGCTCGAGGCGGCGTCGGATCTCGGCTCACGCAAGCTGAACACCTTCTTCAAGGTGACCCTGCCGCTGTCCAAGGGCGGTATCGTCGCCGGCTCCATGCTGGTCTTCATTCCTGCCGTGGGGGAGTACGTGATACCCGAGCTGCTGGGGGGGCCCAACACCGTGATGATCGGCAAGGTGCTGTGGGAGGAGTTCTTCCACAACCGCGACTGGCCGGTGGCCTCGGCGCTGGCCATGGTGATGCTGGCGATCCTGATCATTCCCATCGCCCTCTTTCACCGTTATCAATCCCGTGAGCTGGAGGAGTGAGCCATGCGTAAGCCATCCTTCACCACGGTGATGCTGATCGTCGGCCTGCTGTTCCTCTACCTGCCGATGGTCATCCTGGTGATCTACTCCTTCAACTCGTCGCGGCTGGTGACGGTATGGGCCGGATTCTCCGGCCGCTGGTACATCGAGCTGTTTCGCGACCGGCAGATCCTGGCGGCCGTTTGGACCAGCCTGCGCATCGCCTTCTTCTCGGCTTCCATGGCGGTGTGCCTGGGGACCCTGGCGGCCTTCGTGATGACGCGGTTCTCGCGTTTTCGGGGCAAGACGGTGCTCTCCAGCATGGTGACCGCGCCGTTGGTCATGCCCGAGGTGATCACCGGCCTGTCGCTGCTGCTGCTGTTCGTTCACATGGCGCAGATGGTCGGCTGGCCGGCAGACCGTGGCATGGTCACCATCTGGATCGCCCACACCACCTTCTGCAGCGCCTACGTGGCGGTGGTGGTGGCGTCCCGGCTGCGCGAGGTGGACCTCTCCATCGAGGAGGCGGCCATGGACCTTGGCGCGGGGCCGGTGAAAACCTTCTTTCACATCACGCTGCCGGTGATCTCGCCGGCGCTGGCGGCGGGTTGGCTGCTGGCCTTCACCCTGTCGCTGGATGACCTGGTGATCGCCAGCTTCGTTTCCGGTCCCGGCGCCACGACCCTGCCCATGGTGGTGTTTTCCTCGGTGCGCCTGGGTGTGTCACCCAAGATCAATGCGCTGGCCACATTGATCATACTGGCCGTGTCGCTGGCCACCTTCCTCGCCTGGTACTTCATGCGCCGCAGTGAGGCCAAGCGGCGACAGGCGATGCTGCAGGATATGACGGCAGGCCGATAAATTTTTTTATGTGAGGTATCGAGATGACGAGCAGTGCCTGCAGCGAACATGTGGCGTCCTACTATGCGGCGACGGCCAACCCGTCGCCGGCGCGTCCCGCCCTTGCGGGCGACATCGAGTGTGACGTCTGCGTGGTCGGGGCGGGCTTTACCGGTATTTCCGCGGCGCTTCATCTCGCTGAGCAGGGCATGCAGGTGGTGGTGCTGGAGGCGGCTCGGGTCGGCTTCGGTGCCTCGGGGCGCAACGGCGGGCAGATCGTCAACAGCTACAGCCGCGACATGGACGTGATCGAGGCGAAGTATGGCAGCGAGACCGCCAGGGCGCTGGGCGACATGGCCTTCGAGGGCAACCGCATCATCCGCGAACGCATAGCGCAGTATGCGATTCAGTGCGACCTGAAGGACGGCAACCTGTTCGCCGCCTGCAACGCTCGGCAGATGCAGGGGCTGGTCGAGCACAAGGCACTCTGGGAGCGCTACGGCCACCATGAGCTGGAGCTGCTGGAAGGCTCGGCATTGAAGCGGGAGGTGAACAGTGACCGCTATGTGGGAGCGCTGGTGGATCACTCCGGTGGCCACCTGCACCCGCTCAACCTGGTGCTCGGCCAGGCGGCGGCCTTCGAGGCGCTGGGCGGGGTGATCCACGAGCAGACCCCGGTGCTGGAGGTGAGGCACGGCGAACCGGTCGTGCTGCGCACCCCGCAAGGCACGGTCACGGCCCAGCGGGTGGTCATGGCCGGCAACGCCTATCTGCAGGGGGTGCTGCCGGAGCTGGAGAACAGGTCGATGCCCTGCGGCACCCAGATCATCACCACAGAGCCGTTGCCGGCGGCGCTGCGGCGTGAGCTGATACCCAACGACATGGCGGTGGAGGACTGCAACTATCTGCTCGACTACTACCGTTTCACCGGTGATGGCCGGCTCCTCTATGGCGGTGGCGTCAACTACGGCGGCCAGGATCCGGTGGATATCGCGGCGCTGATCCGGCCCAAGCTGCTGAAGACCTTTCCCTCGCTGGCCGAGGTCAGGATCGACTACGCCTGGAGCGGCAATTTCCTGATGACCCTGAATCGCCTGCCGCAGTTCGGGCGGCTCAACGGCAACGTCTTCTATGCCCAGGGCTACTCCGGCCACGGGGTGACCTGCTCCCACCTGGCCGGGCGTCTGATTGCCGAGGTCATGAGGGGAGCGAGCGAGCGCTTTGATGCCTTCGCCGGCCTGCCGCACCTGCCCTTCCCCGGGGGGCGCCTGATGCGTGTACCCCTCTCGGCCCTCGGCGCCTGGTACTACGCCACCCGTGACAAGCTCGGCATATAACGCTGAGTCCATTGCTGCGCTCGATATCCTGACCACCGCAGGGCTATCGCAGTTGCCACATAACGAGGGGCGCCGGGGACAGGTCGAAGAGGAGGTCTTTTGCCATGGATGGCAAAAGTAGCGCCCAGGGAAGGGTTCACAGCGCCTCCTCAGAGACCTGTCGACGGATCAGCCCCGAGTGTGTTCTGCCGGCTTGATCAGTAGAGCCCCACGGTCTCTCCGTTCTCGTCGATATCGAGTCGGGTGGCGGCCGGGGTCGCATTGAGTCCCGGCAGGGTGCGGATATCGCCGGCCAGTGCATAGACGAAGCCGGCGCCGGCGGAGAGCCGCACCTCGCGGACCGGCAGTCGCCAGCCCGTGGGAGCGCCTAGCCGGCTCGGGTCGGCGGAGAGCGAGAGATGCGTCTTGGCGATACATACCGGCAGCCGGCCATGGCCCTGACGCTGCCAGGCGTCCAGTTGCTGCCGGGCCGTGGGAGCGAAGTCGACCCCCTCGGCGCCGTAGAGGCGGGTGGCGATGCGCTCGATCTTGGCCGCCAGCGGCAGTTCGTCGGGGTAGAGGAAGTGGAAATCGTTCCCGGTTTCGTCGGCCTCGTCTATCGTCTCGATCAGGGCCTCGGCCAGTGCCTGGGCACCCTTGCCGCCATCCCGCACATGGGTGGAGAGCTCCGCTCTGACCCCTACCGACTCGCACAGCTCGCGGATGGCCGCATATTCGCTTTCGTGGTCACCGGGGAAGGCGTTGATCGCCACCACCGGGGTGATGCCGTGGGCGCGGATGTTGTCGATCTGCTTGAGCAGGTTGGCGCCACCCTCGTGCACCTCCTCCGGGTGCTCGGCCAGCAGGGAGGCGGGCAGCGGCAGCCCAGGCGTCAGCCGGTGACGGCCGCTGTGGTACTTCAGGGCCCGCACCGTGACCACCAGCACCGCGGCATCCGGTACCAGGCCCGAGATGCGGCACTTGATGTTGAAGAAGCGCTCGGCGCCCATGTCGGCGCCGAAGCCCGCCTCGGTGACCAGGAAGTCGCTCGCGTGCAGGCCGATCCGGTCGGCGACGATGGAGGAGTTACCGTGGGCGATGTTGCCGAAGGGGCCGGCATGGATCAGCGCCGGGGCGTGCTCCAGGGTCTGCAGCAGGTTGGGCTTGAATGCTTCCTTGAGCAGCACCGTCATGGCGCCGGCTGCGCCGATCTGCTCGGCGGTTACCGGTTCGCCCGCGCGGTCCTGGCCCACTATCAAGCGTCCCAGACGGCGGCGCAGGTCGGCGAGGGAGTCGGCCAGGGCCAGCACCGCCATTACCTCGGAGGCGGCGGTGATCTCGAATCCGGTCTGGCGGGGCACGCCGTCGCCGCTGCCGCCGAGTCCTACCACCAGGTGGCGCAGGGCGCGGTCGTTGAGATCGATGACCCGCGACCAGCAAATCGTACGGGGATCCAGCTCGGGTTCGAGGCGGTGATGCAGATGGTTGTCGACCATGGCCGCCAGCAGGTTGTGGGCGGCGCTCACCGCATGCAGGTCGCCGGTCAGGTGCAGGTTGATGCGCTCCATGGGCAGCACCTGGCTGTAGCCGCTGCCGGTGGCACCGCCCTTGAGGCCCAGGGTCGGGGCCATGGAGGGTTGCCGCAGGGCCACGCTGGCGACGTGACCGAGGCGCTGCAGTCCCTGGACCAGGCCTATGGCGGTGGTGGTCTTGCCCTCTCCCGGAGGGGTGGGGGTGATGGCCGAGACGACCACGTAGCGTCCCCGGGGGCGTTCGGCCAGCGCCGCCAGGGCCACCGGGTCGAGCTTGGCGATGCCGCGCCCGTAGGGTTCCACCGCCTCGCCGGGTAGCCCCAGGCGGTGGGCGATCTCCTCGATGGGCCAGAGGCGAGTGGCGCGGGCCAGGCTCAGGTTGTCGAGTGGGACCGGGCGGGTCTGGTCGGTCGCGGGGGAGCGGGGGGGCATCGTCGTTCTCCTCGGGCTTGATGATCGTACCGGCGATTAGGCTCAGTATTGCGTCATTTGGCCGTCGAGTTTGTGTGCTGACGTCAGGCGGCTTGGCCGCAGCGACACTTGGGGCATCCTCTGTCATGAGACAATCGGTCGTTCCCCGCTGTCGAATAGGAAAGCAGCGGCGTCGCCAGACGACGTCGGCTCGTCTACCTTGCCAGTAATCCCCCTGGGAAAGGAGCCACAATGGCGTTCCACGGCATGCAGGTCAGCGGCCACTACGATATCGGCTTCCTGCTGCTGCCGGGCTTCTCCCATCTCGCCTTCTCCTCGGCCCTGGAGCCGCTGCGTATGGCCAACCACCTGGCCGACCGTCGTCTCTACACCTGGCACCTGGTGAGCCGCGACGGCGCTGCGGTGTCGGCCAGCAATGGCCTGGCCACGCTGGTGGACCAGGCGCTGGAGCCGGTGCCTGCCCTGGACTTGCTGCTGGTCTGTGCCGGGGTGGAGGTACAGCGCCACTGCGACCGGGCGACCCTCTCCTGGCTGCGCCGCCTGGCCGGGCGACGCATCCCACTGGGGGCGGTGTGTACCGGCGGCTATGTGCTGGCCCAGGCCGGCCTGCTCGATGGCTATCGCTGCACCCTGCACTGGGAGCACATCTCGAGCCTCCACGAGGCGCGGCGCTTTCCCGAAGTGACCTTTACTTCGCAGCTCTTCGTCATGGATCGCGACCGCTATACCTGCTCCGGTGGCAACGCGCCCCTGGACATGCTGCTCAATCTGATCGGGCGTCAGCAGGGGCTGGCGCTGGCCGAGGCGATTGCCGAGGAGTTCATCCACGAGCGCATCCGCGGCGTGAGCGATCGCCAGCGCTATCCACTGCGGGTTCGCCTGGGGCACAGCCACCCCAAGCTGGAGGAGGTGGCCACCCTGATGGAGGCCAACCTGCAGGAACCATTGGCCATGGACGAGCTGGCCAGCTACGCCGGCCTGTCGCGCCGCCAGTTGGAGCGATTCTTCCAGCGCTACGTGGGCAAGCCGCCGCTCAAGTACTACCTGGAGCTGCGCCTGGCCCGGGCCCGGCTGCTGCTGCTGCAGACCCATATGCCGGTTACCGAGGTGGCGCTGGCCTGCGGCTTCATCTCGCCGCCGCACTTCACCAAGTGCTATCACGACCACTTCGGCCACTCGCCGAGCGCGGAGCGCAAGGGGCGTCACGAGCGTCAAACCGAGTTCACCGCCGTGCAGGGCGAGGCCACTCAAGGCACAGCTCAGGGCGGCGAGGCGCCCTGAGGGGGTTCATGAGGCAGGCGTGGATCAACTGCGCGGGCGGTGGTTCTCCGGATCGTAAAGCGCCCGATAGCCCACCGCCGCCACCCGCATCGGGTAGTGTTCGCCGAAGTATTCCATCAGCAGCTGGCGCCCCTCCTCGGCGTAGTCGACGGGCAGGTAGCCCAGGGCAATATTGCGGCCCAGGCTGGGCCCGTAGGCGATGCTGGTTGTGTAGGAGCGCCGGCCGAGCGCATCCACCGGTACCTCGCCGCTCTCCGGGTCGAGCAGCGGCGACTGGCCCACCGGATAGCGCGGCCTGCCCGCGGCGTCCTGGTGCGCCTCCATCACCAGGGTGCAGAGGCTGGCCGGTTGTTGTGGCCGTTGGCGTTGTTCCAGGTAGGCGGCCTTGCCGTGGAAGTCGGCCTCCTTCACCTTCGGCCGGGCCAGGCCGGCTTCGTAGAGGTTGTAGTCGGTGAGCAGATCGACGTTCTGCAGCCGCAGGCTCTTCTCCAGGCGGCGGCTGTTGGCGTAGGTTTCGATGCCCACTGGAATCGCTCCGGCCTCGAAGAGGCGGTCCCAGAGGGCGAGGCCATAGCTGAAGGGCACGTAGAGCTCCCAGCCCTGTTCCCCCACGTAGGAGATGCGGAAGGCCCATACCGGCAGGCCCTGGATGCGCAGCTCCCGGGCGGTGGCGAAGGGGAAGCGGGCCGCGTCGAGCTGTGCCGGGTCGTCGGCAAGCGCCTGCAGAGTGCGCCGAGCGTTGGGCCCCCACAGCCCCAAGGTGGCCAGGCTGTCGGTGCGATCCTCCAGGTGCCAGTGGGTGAGCCCGAACTCCTCGGCGCGGCGGGTGATCCACATCAGGTCGCGGTGGCCGGTGTCGCCGCCGCAGATCACGCGGAAGGCGTCCGCGGCCAGGCGCACGATGGTCAGGTCCGAGTGGACGCCGCCGTAGGCGTCGAGGAAATGGGTGTAGACCCCCTTGCCGGGCGGCCTGTCGCCGCCCACCCTGGCCACCGAGAGCCGCTCCAGCAGGGCCTCGGCGTCGCGACCTGCGATGTCGTAGATGGCGAAGTGGGAGAGGTTGATCATGCCCACGTCGTCGGAAAGCGCCAGATGCTCGGCATTGGCGACCCTCCAGAAGTGGCGGGCGTCCCACTCCGCGGGGCGCTCGGGCACCCGCTCGAGATAGGACGCGAGCCGCGTCTCGTTGGCGGCATAGCCGTGGGCGCGCTCCCAGCCCGCCACCTCCATGAAGTAGCCACCGAGCTCGCGCTCCCGGGGCCAGAAAGGGCTGCGCCGCAGGTCGCGGCCGCTCGCGAAGGGTTCGCGGGGGTGCACCGGTGGGTCATAGATCTTCTGGGCGATCTCCCGGCAGCGGCCCTGCACATGGTGAGGCGTCTTTTGCACCGGGTAGAAGCGGGCGATATCGATGCCGCAGGGGTCGAGTTCGGGGCGGCCCCGGGTCAGCCAGTCGGCCAGCACCTTGCCCATGCCCGGGCCGTCCTTGACCCACACCGCTTCGCAGCACCACAGGCCGCGGGTCTCCGGGGCCTCGCCCACCAGGGATCCGCCGTCGGAGGTGACGGAAAGCAAGCCGTTGAAGGAGTGCTTTTCGTCCCAGCCCAGCTCTCCGAGCAGGGGGGTGAGCTCGATGGCGCGCTCGTAGGGCGTGGCCACCTGATCGGCGTCCAGGTCGCGCATGGAGGGGGAGAGGCGGGCCCTCTCCCGGGAGAGAATATCGCGGGGATGGACCAGGCGCGGCGAGTTGGCCTCGTAGTAGCCCCACTCCAGCATTCCCCCTTCGGTGGAGCGCGGGTCGCCGGTGTCGCGCAAATAGGCGGAGTTGCCCTGGTCGCGCAGCAGCGGGTAGCCGATCTCCAGGCCGGTGCCGGCGAAGGCGTCGAAGGGGCCGAAGAACATCAGCGGATGCTCCACCGGCATCAGCGGCAGCGCCACCCCGGCCATGGCCGCGGGGAGCGGTCCCCAGATCCCCGCGGTGAGGATCACCAGGGGGGTGGCGACATAGCCCCTGGGCGTCTCCACCCCGCACACCTGGCCGGCCTGGACGTCGATGTCCAGCGCCGGGGTGTCGGCGAACACCCGCAGGTGGCCAGTCTCCAGGGCGCGTTCGACCAAGAGGCCGGCGACCCGCTGGGAGCGGGGTACCACCAGGCCGGCATCGGGGTCCCACAGGCCTCCCAGGATCAGCTCCCGCTGCAGCAGCGGGAAGCGTTCCACCACCTCGTCGGCGCCGATCATCCGGACGTTGGTACCGAAGGCCTTGCCCGAGGCGACCTTGCGCTGCAGCTCCGCCAGGCGGGCCTCGTCACCGACACGGGCGATCTCCAGGCCGCCGACCCGGTGATAGTGGCCGAGCGATTCGTAAAAGCGGCGGCTGTAGGTGGTCGTGTAGCACGCCATGCGGTCGTGGGAAGTCATGTAGCAGAAGTCGGAGGCGTGGGCGGTGGAGCCGACGTCCGTGGGAATGGCGGCAGTATCGAGACCGACCAGATTCGTCCAGCCCTGCTCGATCAGGTGATGGGCCACTGAGGCACCGACGATGCCGCCCTGGCCGATGATCACCGCGTTCGCCTGCTGGGGAAGGGTTGCCATGCTTGCCTCCTGGGGGCTCTGGCTGCGGGCCGTCGAGTTCAGGATAGGCAGGGGTTCCGGGGCTCACTGTCCCGCGGCGACGTCCTCTTGCGTCAGGGCGACAGCCCGGTGGGGCTGATGTCGCCGGCACCAAAGTGGCTGACGTTCACAGCGAGACGGCGGGGTGGTGAAGCACTAGCTTCCAGATAGAGGCGGCCCGCAGCGTCGCTTCGTGATCCGCTCAGCGTTGAGGAGACAGGCCATGTCCCAGGTACTAGAGAGCATCGAGCAAACCCAGGCGGCACCGGAGATCCTGCTCTATCCGCGCATCCGCAAGTCGCCCTTCTTCTACGCCTCCCGGCGGCACGGGGTGCGTAAGTACAGCGTCTACAACCACCATTACCACCCACGGCTCTACACCGACCCGGTGGATGAGTACTGGGCCCTGGTGCAGGGCGTCACTCTCTGGGACGTGGGGGTGGAGCGCCAGATCGAGATCAGTGGGCCCGACGCCTTCGCCTTCGTCCAACGGCTGGTGCCCCGTGACATGCGTCAGTGCCAGGTGGGTCAGTGCAAGTACGTCTTCGTTACCGCCCCTGATGGCGGCATCCTCAACGACCCCGTACTGCTGCGCATCGAGGAGAACCGCTTCTGGCTGTCGCTGGCCGACAGCGACATCCTGTTGTGGTGCCGGGGCCTGGCGGTCCATGCCGGCCTGGACGTTACCATCCAGGAGGTGGACGTGGCGCCGGTGCAGGTCCAGGGACCCAGGGCCAAGGCGGTGATGGTGGACCTCTTTGGCGACGCCGTGCTGGGCATGCCCTACTACCACCTGATGGAGGCCGAGCTGGACGGCATGTCGGTGGTGATCTCGCGCACCGGCTACTCCGGCGAGATCGGCTACGAGATCTACCTGCGTGACGCCAGCCAGCATGGTGAGGCGCTCTGGCAGCGGGTCTTCGAAGCCGGGCGGCCCCATGACATGCAGGTGATCGGCCCCTGCCACATCCGCCGCATCGAAGGCGGCATCCTCGCCTTCGGCTGCGACATCTGGTACGACACCAACCCCTTCGAGGTGGGCATGGGCTACGACTGGATGGTCGACCTGCGCGGCGACGACGACTTCATCGGCCGCGCCGCCCTGGAGCGGATCAAGGCCGAGGGGGTGTCGCGCAAGCTGGTGGGGGTGGAGATCGACGGACCCAGCGTGGGGTACTTCACCGATGGCTCGATGATCGACGTCTTCCCGGTCCATGCCCCGGACGGTGAGCGCATCGGCCAGGTGACCTCGGCCACCCGCTCGCCGCGCCAGGAGCGCAACATCGGCTACGCCATGGTGCCCATCGCCTATGCCGAGCTGGGCACCCCGCTGCGCATCGAGGCCAATACCGGCCTGCAGGACGCCGTGGTGGTGGAGAAGCCCTTCCACGACCCGAGCAAGGCAATTCCCAAGGGGTGAGGCAACCATAAGCCGTCACCGAGAGCGACACCGCTCGGGGCTGATCCGGGGGCAAGCCTGCGAGGAGGCGCTGTAAACCCGTCCATGGGCGCTACCGACGCCATCCCTGGCGTAGGACCTCCTCTTCGGCTTGCCCCCGGCGCCCCTTCGCTAACTTGGCAACCGTGATTGCCTCGTGAGTGCCTGGAGGCGCCATGAACGATGCCAATCGGGCCGCCCTGGCGGCCCTCGCTCGCCCGGCGTGGCTGGCGACCCGCTTTGAACTGCTCCCTATCCGCGGTATGCAGGAGGCGGCCGGGGCGCTGCCCGAAGGTGCCGTGGTCACCGTGACCTGCTCGCCGCGCCACGGCCTCGAGCGCACCCTGGAGGCCAGCGAGTGGCTGGCGGGGGCCGGTTTTCGGGTGGTACCGCATCTCGCCGCCCGCCTGGTGCGCGATCGTGCCCACCTGGAGCGGCTGCTGGCACGACTGGCGGCGCTGGGTGTCGAGGACGTCTTCGTGGTGGGCGGCGACGCCGAGCGCCCGCTGGGCGACTTCCCCCATGGCCTGGCGCTGCTCGAGGCCATGACCGTGCTGTCGACGCGGCCCGAGCGCGTCGGGGTGCCGGCCTATCCGGAAGGCCATCACAATATCGAGGCGGCCTCCTTGCAGTGCGATCTTGAGGCCAAGGCGGCGCTCGCCGACTATGCCGTCACCCAGCTCTGCTTCGAGCCCGGTCCCCTGCTGGCCTGGCGCGATCGGCAGCAGCGGCGCGGCCTGCGGCTGCCGGTCCATGCCGGCATCCCCGGGGTGATGGAGCGCAAGCGGCTGCTCAGCATCGCCCTGCGGCTCGGTCTCGGCCACTCGGTACGGACCTTGCAGCGTCAGGGCGGTTGGATGACCCGCCTGTTCGGGCCGGCCGTCTATCGCCCCGACGCCCTGCTGCGTGGCCTCCGGTCGTCTCTGGGAGAGGGGGGGGCAGGCTTCTTGGGCCTGCACATCTATACTTTTAACCAGATCGGCCCCACCCGCGCCTGGCTGGAGACGCTACCGAACAGCAGGACCGCTATGCCCACCAGCAGGGCATAGGGCAGTTGGGTGAGCGGCTAGCCTGACCGGCCAGGGTGCGGCGCTGGGCGCCTGGGACTATTCCCTGCGCGATCGGTTGGGATACTGAGACAGCTTTCGGACAAAGTCCAAGATTGTCGCTTTACGCCGACGCCTGGTCAGAAATTGTGGAAGTGATGCCTGGGAACATCTTTACACTTCGCGACAGCGTATACTGGGCTTCATTCCCCTGGCGGCGCAGGATGCGCCGTCCCTCATCGCATTCGCCGCATATCGTCGGAGCCGACCCTTGCATTTTGTCGGCAAGGCGCCTGTGCGCCACAGAGGAGGTGACAGATGAACAAATCAACCGTCGTAGGCGTGACATTGGCCGTTTTCGGTCTGGGTGGTCTGGCGTTCGGCGCCTGGCAGGTCCAGCAGCCTCCGGAGGAGAGCGGACCCCAGTATGCCGATATTGTCGGCACGGAGCGCGTGACGCGCAGCGTCGAGACGCCCCGCGAGGTATGCGAGGACGTCGTGGTCAGCCAGGCAGCGCCACAGCAGCCCAGCCGTGACCCGAACCGCATCGCCGGTACGGCTGCCGGTGCCGTCGTCGGTGGCCTGCTGGGCAACCAGGTCGGGGGCGGCAGCGGCAAGACACTGGCTACCGTTGCCGGTGTGGTGGGCGGCGGCCTGGCGGGACGCGAAGTGCAGGGCCGCATCGAGGCCAATCAGGCGCCCCAGACCTATACGACCACGCAGCGTCAGTGCCATACGGTGATGGATTCACACCAGGAAACCCTCGGCTATGACGTTACCTGGCGCTACGGCGACGTGGTACAGACCAGCCGTGTGGAAACTTCGCCCCAGGGCGACCGTGTCCTCATCGAGGATGGCCGGCCCCGCTGGGAGAGCCAGATCACCAACGAAGGTTGATTCCGCCAGCACCACGCTCGATCCACGACGCCCCGGCCCCAAGCCGGGGCGTCGTTGTTTTCACAGGACATTACGCAGGTAGCCTAAACGCCAAGGGGGCCGCGACTGCGGCCCCCTTGGCGTTTCTGTGAACGACGCCTTGACTAGGCGATCGCGGGCCTGGTCTTGATGACGCTATCCTCGGCGCGCTTGCCCAGCAGTCGCAGGGCCAGGGCCAGCACGATCAGGCCAACGATCAGGCCCAGCCACCAGCTGACGCCATGGCCCACCGCCACGCTACCGAACAGCAGTGCCACGATTCCCACCAGCAGGGCATAGGGCAGCTGGGTGCGCACATGCTCGATCAGGTCGCAACCGCTGGCCATGGCCGCCAGCAGGGTCGACTCGGCCAGCGGCGAGCAGTGGTCCCCCCAGACAGCGCCGGCCAGCACGCCGGCCACCGAGGCATAGAGCAGCGGCATGCCTTCGGCGGTTCCCGCCAGGCCATGGAGGTCGAGGACCGCCCAGGCCAGGGGAATGGTCAGCGGCATCATGATCCCCATCACCCCCCAGGAGGAGCCGGTGGCGAAGGCAGTAAAGGCGGCCAGGGTGAAGATGGCGGCCGGCAGCCACTGGGGCGAGAGTGCCTCGCCCAGGGCGGCGATCAGGAAGTCGCTGGTACCCAGGGTGGCATTCACGTTGGCCAGGGCCCAGGCCATCATCAGAATGGTCAGGGGCAGCAGCATCGACTTGACCCCCTCGAACCAGTAGTGAGTGGTCTCGCTCATGGTCATCAGTCGCTGGGCCATGGTCATCACTACGGCGGTGATACAGGCGGCCAGCGAGCCCCACATCATGGCGGCGAAGGCGTCGCCCTCCCCGAAGATATCCTGGATGCCGTGATCTCCCGCACCCAGCTCTGCGGAGCCGGTGGTATAGATACCGCCGATGGTAAAGGCCACCAGGACCAGCATGGGAATCACTGCATTGGTGGCGCGCAGGGGAATGCCCGGCTTGGTCTCGATCTCGGCCTCTTCCACCACCGCCTCCCGGGGCGACATCGGTGAGCGGCTAGCCTGACCGGCCAGGGCGCGGCGTTCGGCGCCCAGCATGGGGCCGAAATCGCGGCGACTCCACAGCAGCAGGAAGACGAAGGCCACCGCCAGGAAGGGGTAGAAGTTATAGGGCAGGGACTTGATAAAGACGGTGTAGGCGGGCTCGTTCCAGCCATCGATATCGCTCATGGCCTGCTGGATCAGGCCCACCTGGAAGCCGATCCAGGTGGTCACCAGCAGCACCGCCGAGACCGGCGCCGCGGTGCAGTCGACGATATAGGCCAGCTTGGCCCGGGAGATGCGCAGCTTGTCGAAGATATTGCGCATGGTGTTGCCGACGATCAGCGCATTGGCATAGTCGTCGAAGAAGATGGCCAGCCCCAGCAGGCCGGCGGTGGCCTGGGCCTGGCGTCGGTTGTGAACATAGCGGGTAATGCGCGCCGCGATGCCCTGGGTGCCGCCGTTGCGCGAGATGATGCCCACCATGCCGCCGATCAGCAGGCAGAAGAGCACCACCGCCATATGCTCGCTGTCGCTGGCGGCCTCCAGCAGGTGCACGCTGACCGTCTCGTTGAAGGCGGTGAACAGGGCCCCAGCACTCATGCCGTGGTAGATCCAGCCCCCCAGCAGGATTCCCAGGAAGAGCGCTACGATCACCTGGCGGAACACCAGGGCGATGCCGATGGCGGTGAGTGCCGGCACCAGCGACAGCCAGGCGGGAATGGTGGAGAGCTCCTGGCGCTCCAGCAGCTGGCCCTGGGCATCGAAGAGCTCCAGCACCCCGGCTCCCTCGCCGAGGGTCGCCTCGGCGAGCCACTGGCCCGCTTCGCCTTCGGTTAGCGTCAGCGGTTGGCCATCCAGGGTCAGGCGATGGTCGGCGCCGGCGTCGACCTCGATCTCGAAGCCCACGCCCTGGAGAATCAGGCTGGGCGTCGACAGGCGGTCATCGGCCAGCAGGGGGCCGGCGGCCATCAACAGCAGGAGCAGCAGGCTCGACAACCAGAGCCGTCGTTTCGGGGTTTCCATGGAGGTCGCCTCATTGTTGTATGTGGTCGTTTGGATGGACATATCCCGGTCCGCCGGCTCTTGAGATGAGCCGGAGATTCCGTGTTTTTTTGATGTTGTGTGCTGACAGAGTCGCTGAGGTGAAAAGTGAGCGAGCGATGGTCAGGGCCAGGCCCGTTCCCTACGGGCCAGCGCACTTCCCACATCCATGTGGGTCGCAAGGCAAAAATCGGCGATCAGACGTGGCGTAGATACCAGTCGTATTCGAGCTGACTGACCACCTGCATGGCCTGGGCCCGCTCGGCCCGGCGGTTGGCCACGAAGACGTGGATAAAGTCGCGGCCAAGGGCCTCGCCCAGCACCTCGTTCGCCTCCAGCAGATCCAGAGCCTGCTGCCAGCTGTTGGTGAGGCTGGGGGGAAACTGGTCGTAGGCATTTCCCGTCACCGGTGCGGGTGGTGCCAGGCGCTGCTGGATCCCGTGCTCGATGCCGGCCAGCAGGGTGGCGAGTAGCAGGTAGGGGTTGGCGTCCGCGCCGGCGACCCGGTGCTCGATCCGGCGGGCGCCGTTGGGTCCGGAGGGGATCCGAAGCGCCACCGATCGGTTGTCGTAGCCCCAGGTGGGTGCCATGGGCACGTAGAGCCCCGGCTGAAAGCGACGAAAGGAGTTGAGGTTGGGGGCGCAGATTGCCATCGAGGCCGGCATCAGCTCCAGCAGGCCGGCGGTGGCGTGGTGCAGCGTCGGCGTGCCCATCGCATCGCCCTCGGTATCGCTGAAGACATTGTTACCGGCCTCGTTCAGCAGGCTGATATGCACGTGGGTCCCGTTGCCGGCTTCCAGTCCATAGGGCTTGGCCATGAAGGTGGCCTCGAAGCCGTGGGTCAGCGCCACGCCCTTGATCAGCCGCTTGAGCAGCACGGCGCTGTCGCAGGCCCGGAGGGCATCGTCGCAGTGCACCAGGTTGATCTCGAACTGGCCCGGTGCGCACTCCTTGAGTGCGGTATCCAGCGGCAGGTCCTGGATTCGGGCCGCGGACTGGATGTCGTCGAGGAAGTCGGCGTATTCGTCGAGCTCCTGGATCGAGTAGAGCTGGCTCTGGGTGGCGCGCTCGCCGCTGCGGGGTGAGCAGGGCGGCTGTATTGCGCCTGAGGACGTGCGCGTCCGGTCCACCAGGTAGAACTCCAGCTCCAGCGCCACCACCGGGGTCAGGCCCATGGCGGTCAGGCGCTTCAATGCCTGGGTGAGAACCTGACGGGGATCGGCGAAGAAGGGCGACTCGTCGGGTTCCACCATGGTCATCAGTAGCTGGCCATGGCGGCCGCCGCGCAGCCAGGGCACTGGCATCAGGCTGTCGGGAATCGGTCGGCAGAGGCGGTCGCCGTCGCCGGTGGCCAGGCCCAGGCCGGTTTCCTCGATGGTGTTGCCGTTGATATCCAGGGCGAAGACCGAGGCGGGTAGGGCAATGCCGCTGCTGTAGGCCTTGGCCAGGTTATCCCGGGAGATGCGCTTGCCGCGGATGACGCCATTGAGGTCGCTGATCAGCAGATCGAAGCTGTCGATCTCGGGGTGGCGGTCGAGAAAGTCCTGGATGTCATCGGTGGGAGTGGAAAACATGGCGCTCACCTGTGGGGCTTATGGTCGTTGTTGATGACCTTTATCCTTTCTTGGTGGAGTCGTGTTGTCAAATCCTTTACGCTTTTGTGGTTTTAGGTTTTTTGATGATTCGATTTATTTCTTTTAAAAACAGATATTTAATTATTTATGCCTGGATTTTCCAGTGGGATGCTTGGAAAGATAAATCAACATGGGTATGTTGAGTAAACCATAACAACGCCTGAGCGATCCTGCGAGGAGCCAGCCATGACGACACGACCCCTGGTGGGGGTGATTGCCTGCCGCCGAGAGGTGGAGGGGCACGCCGCCCAGATGGTAACCGAAAAATACCTGAGTGCCCTGCGTGAGTATGGCCTGAACCCGGTGATCTTGCCGGTGTGGAGCGATCAGGAGAATGACCGCGAGGCGGCCCGTGAGCTGCTCTCCCGGGTCGATGGGCTGCTGCTGACCGGCAGCTACACCAATGTGGAGCCCCATCGCTATGGCGCCGAGCGCGCGCCCCAGAATACCCGGGACGATAGGCATCGCGACGCCGCCGCCCTGACCTGGATCCACGAGGCCCTGGCCCTGGCGCTGCCGCTATTCGGCATCTGCCGCGGTTTTCAGGAACTCAATGTGGCCTTCGGCGGCAGCCTGCATCAGGCGGTGCAGGCGGCGCCCGGCATGCTCGATCACCGCGAGCCTGGCGGCGCCAACAAGGCGGCCCAGTATTCGCCAGCGCATGATCTTGAGATCCGCGCCGACGGTGCCTTGGCGCGCCTGTTCGGTGATACCCGCTCGGGGGTCAATTCCCTGCATCAGCAGGGTGTTGACCGTCTGGGCGAGGGGCTGGTGGCCGAGGCCTGGGCCCCGGACGGCCTGATCGAGGCGGTATCGGTGGCGGATGCCGCCACCTTCGCCCTGGCGGTGCAGTGGCACCCGGAGTGGCAGCCTCGCGAGCATGCTCTCCATGACGCCCTGTTCCGCGGCTTCGCCGAGGCTTGCCGTGCTCATCAGGGCGCTGCTCACATCCCATCAATCACCCAGCTGGCCTGAGTGCCCCTTTCTGGAGACGTTACCCATGAAGACTCGTGACTATCAGGCGCTGGACCGCGCCCACCACCTGCACCCTTTTACCGACTTCAAGGCGCTGGGGGAGGAGGGAAGCCGCATCATCGAGCGTGCCGAGGGCGTCTATATCCATGACAGCGAGGGGAATTGCATCCTCGACGGTATGGCCGGCCTGTGGTGCGTCAACCTGGGCTACGGGCGCCACGAATTGGTCGAGGCCGCCACCGCGCAGCTCGAGCGACTGCCCTACTACAACAACTTCTTCAAGACCACTCACCCGCCGGCGGTGAAGCTGGCCGAGAAGCTGGTGCAGTTGGCGCCGGAGCACATCAACCACGTCTTCTTCGTCGGCTCTGGCTCCGAGGCCAACGACACCGTGCTTCGCATGGTGCGCCGCTACTGGGCGCTGAAGGGCCAGCCGCAGAAGCAGTGGATCATCGGCCGCGAGAACGGCTACCACGGCTCCACCCTGGCCGGCATGAGTCTCGGCGGCATGGACGCGATGCATGGTCAGGGCGGCCCCTGTGTGCCGAACATCGCCCATATCCGCCAGCCCTACTGGTTCGGTGAGGGGCGCGACATGAGTCCCGAGGCCTTCGGTATCGAGTGCGCCGCGGCCCTGGAGGCGAAGATTCAGGAGCTCGGCGAGGAGAACGTTGCCGCCTTTATCGCCGAGCCGGTGCAGGGCGCCGGTGGCGCCATCATGCCGCCGGAAAGCTACTGGCCGGCGGTCAAGGAGGTGCTGGCCAGGTACGATATCCTGCTGGTGGCCGACGAAGTGATCTGCGGCTTCGGGCGCCTGGGCGAGTGGTTCGGTAGCATTCACTACGACCTCAAGCCGGACCTGATGCCCATCGCCAAGGGGCTCTCTTCCGGCTACCTGCCCATCGGTGGTGTGCTGGTGGGGGATCGGGTGGCGGATACCTTGATCGAGGAGGGCGGCGAGTTCTTCCACGGCTTTACCTACTCGGGACACCCTGCCTGTGCCGCCGTGGCGCTGAAGAACCTGGAGCTGATCGAGGCCGAGGGCGTGGTGGAGCGGGTCCGCGACGACCTGGGGCCCTATCTGGCCAGGCGCTGGGGCGAACTGGCCGAGCATCCGCTGGTGGGCGATGTGCGCTCTCTTGGCCTGATGGGGGCCCTGGAGCTGGTCGACCCCGAGACCGGCGAGCGCTTCGACAAGGCGCTGGGGGTGGGCAACCTGTGCCGAGACTTCAGCTTCGCTGGCGGTCTGGTGATGCGCTCGGTGGGTGATACCATGATCATCTCGCCGCCCCTGGTGATTACCCACGATGAGATCGACGAACTAGTCACCAAGGCCCGGGCCGCCCTTGATGCCACCCTGGCCGGCCTTCGCCAACCCGCTACCGAGGAGTCCATCGCATGAGCCATTCCACGAATGAGTCCCCGAGGACCCGCGACGACTGGCAGGCCCTGGCCGCCGGGCTCGCCTTCGAGTCGCGCGCCTATATCGACGACGCCTTCGTCGCCGCCGTGAGTGGCGACACCTTCGAGTCGCGCAACCCGGCGACAAACGAGATCCTGGCCCAGGTGGCAAGCTGCGACGCCGTCGATGCCGAGCTGGCCGTGACCGCGGCCCGGGCGGCCTTCGCCGGCGGCGAGTGGTCCCGCCTGGCGCCGAGCAAGCGCAAGAAGGTGCTGCTGCGCCTGGCCGATCTGATGGAAGCCAACAAGCACGCGCTGGCGCTGCTCGATACCCTGGACATGGGCAAGCCGGTTTCGAGCTCGCTGGGCGACATGAATGGTGCCATCGCCTGTATCCGCTACCAGGCCGAGTGCATCGACAAGCTCTACGGCGAGGTGGCGCCCACCGGCGAGGACGCCCTGGCGCTGGTGCTGCGCGAGCCCATCGGCGTGGTGGCGGCCATCGTGCCGTGGAACTTCCCGCTGATGATGACCGCCTGGAAGATCGCCCCGGCGCTGGCCGCCGGCAACAGCGTGATCCTCAAGCCCTCGGAGAAGTCACCGCTCTCGGCGCTGCGCCTGGCCCAACTGGCGAAGGACGCGGGGATACCGCGTGGGGTGTTCCAGGTGCTGCCCGGCTTCGGCCATACCGTGGGCAAGGCGCTGGCGCTCTCCATGGAAGTCGACTGCCTGGCCTTCACCGGCTCCACGGCGGTGGGCAAGCAGCTGATGCAGTACGCCGGCCAGTCCAACCTCAAGCGGGTCTACCTGGAGTGCGGCGGCAAGTCGCCCAATATCGTCTTCGCCGACTGCAAGGAGCTTGACCGGGTGGCGAGCCACGCCGCCGCGGCGATCTTCCACAACCAGGGCGAGGTGTGCATCGCCGGCTCCCGGCTGCTGGTGGAGAACGCGATCCGCGAGGAGTTCGTCGAGCGCGTATTGAAAGCGGCGGAGACCATGCAGCCCGGCGATCCGCTCGACCCCGAGAGCTTCATGGGTGCCATCGTCGACGAGACCCAGCACCGGCGCATCCTCGACTACATCCGCCAGGGTGTGGAAGAGGGCGCGCGGCTGCGCACCGGTGGCCAGGCCATCGACGGCCCGGGGTTGTTCATTCCGCCCACGGTCTTCGATGGCGTCACGCCACAGATGACCATCGGCCGCGAGGAGATCTTCGGCCCGGTGCTGGCGGTGTTCGGCTTCGACAGCGAGGAGGAGGCCGTGGCGATGGCCAACGACACGCCCTACGG
>NZ_JAKCMI010000029.1 GCF_021412585.1 Halomonas alkalisoli
GCAAGCGGTAGAGGAGCGTCGTGTAAGCCGATGAAGGTGGATTGAGAAGTCTGCTGGAGGTATCACGAGTGCGAATGCTGACATGAGTAACGACAAGGGGAGTGAAAAACTCCCCCGCCGGAAGACCAAGGGTTTCTGTTCGACGCTAATCGGAGCAGAGTGAGTCGGCCCCTAAGGCGAGGCCGAAAGGCGTAGTCGATGGGAAACGGGTCAATATTCCCGTACCTCACATGGTTGCGATGGGGGGACGAAGAAGGCTAGGTGAGCCAGGCGTTGGTAGTCCTGGTGAAAGTCAGTAGGCTGGGGGTTCAGGCAAATCCGGACTCCTAAGGCCGAGAGACGAGACGAACTGACTACGGTCAGGAAGTCATCGATGCCACGCTTCCAGGAAAAGCCTCTAAGCTTCAGATCATGTGGGACCGTACCCCAAACCGACACAGGTGGTCAGGTAGAGAATACCAAGGCGCTTGAGAGAACTCGGGTGAAGGAACTAGGCAAAATGGTGCCGTAACTTCGGGAGAAGGCACGCCGGCGTAGGGTGAAGGCACTTGCTGCTGGAGCTCGAACCGGTCGAAGATACCAGGTGGCTGCAACTGTTTATTAAAAACACAGCACTCTGCAAACGCGTAAGCGGACGTATAGGGTGTGACGCCTGCCCGGTGCCGGAAGGTTAATTGATGGTGTTAGCCCTCGGGCGAAGCTCCTGATCGAAGCCCCGGTAAACGGCGGCCGTAACTATAACGGTCCTAAGGTAGCGAAATTCCTTGTCGGGTAAGTTCCGACCTGCACGAATGGCGTAATGATGGCCACGCTGTCTCCACCCGAGACTCAGTGAAATTGAAATCGCAGTGAAGATGCTGTGTACCCGCGGCTAGACGGAAAGACCCCGTGAACCTTTACTATAGCTTCACACTGGACGCTGATGTTGCCTGTGTAGGATAGCTGGGAGGCTTTGAACCCTGGACGCCAGTTCAGGTGGAGCCAACCTTGAAATACCAGCCTGGCATCATTGGCGTTCTAACTCAGGTCCGTTATCCGGATCGAGGACAGTGTGTGGTGGGTAGTTTGACTGGGGCGGTCTCCTCCTAAAGAGTAACGGAGGAGCACGAAGGTACCCTCAGCACGGTCGGAAATCGTGCAGTGAGTGCAAGAGCATAAGGGTGCTTGACTGCGAGACAGACACGTCGAGCAGGTACGAAAGTAGGTTCTAGTGATCCGGTGGTTCTGTATGGAAGGGCCATCGCTCAACGGATAAAAGGTACTCCGGGGATAACAGGCTGATACCGCCCAAGAGTTCACATCGACGGCGGTGTTTGGCACCTCGATGTCGGCTCATCACATCCTGGGGCTGAAGTCGGTCCCAAGGGTATGGCTGTTCGCCATTTAAAGTGGTACGCGAGCTGGGTTTAGAACGTCGTGAGACAGTTCGGTCCCTATCTGCCGTGGGCGTTGGATGTTTGAGAAGAGCTGCTCCTAGTACGAGAGGACCGGAGTGGACGCACCTCTGGTGTTCCGGTTGTCACGCCAGTGGCATTGCCGGGTAGCTATGTGCGGACAGGATAACCGCTGAAAGCATCTAAGCGGGAAGCCCCCTTCAAGATGAGACATCCCTGAGGCCTTGAGCCTCCTGAAGGGCCCAGCGAGACCAGCTGGTTGATAGGCCGGGTGTGGAAGCGCTGCAAGGCGTTGAGCTAACCGGTACTAATTGCCCGTGAGGCTTGACCATATAACCCCAAGGGGTCTGCGCATTACGCGCGCAATTGACGGATACGCAAGGCCCGGTGAGCACCGTGGCCGAGACGATCACGCCAGCATGATTCCAACCAGTTTTGCCTGACGACCATAGCGTTCGGGAACCACCTGATCCCATGCCGAACTCAGCAGTGAAACCGCTCAGCGCCGATGGTAGTGTGGGGTCTCCCCATGCGAGAGTAGGTCATCGTCAGGCATTTATTCCGAGAAAACCCCGAGTTCGAAAGAGCTCGGGGTTTTTTCATGGGCATGGGTCGACCCCGCTCTTTATATCGTGGGGCCGCTTCGCGGGCCGGCCCCTCGCCGGCTCGGGGCGTTCGACCGCCCTCGCGGCGGTGCCGCGAAAGGCCGGGCGGTCTCACCCCCATGCGACCCGTTTGTCGGGAACAAACGGGAACCGCTTTAGCGGGCCCGAAGGGCGAGTCTCAGGATGAGACGAGTAGAGTAGCGGAGCGCCGCCCGGGTAATCGTCAGGCATTTATTCCGAGAAAACCCCGAGTTCGAAAGAGCTCGGGGTTTTTCATGCCACCTCGGAAATTGTAAATTATCGAAACCTTGCGTTACTTTTTGATGCGACTGCCTGCTTGCGGTTATGCTGCAGGCAGGAGCGTGCATACGGGAGGGTTGCTATGAAACGGCTACGAGGGGTCCTTTTGGCGACTCTTTGCCTGGTGGCAGGGGCAAGCTCCCACGCGGCAGAAGAGAAAAGGGTGCGGATCGCCACCCTCTACGACTACCCCCCCTTTGGCTTCTACGAAGACGGCCGGGCCCCACCGATTCTGGAAGTGGTGGTGCCTCCCGGTAGCGATGCTGGCAGGTTCCAGGGCTACAGCTGGGACATCGTGCGGGAAAGCTTTCATGCCCAGGGCTACACCATCGAGCTGGCCATCACACACTGGGCGCGAGCGATGGCCAGCGTCAAGGAAGGTAACGTCGAGCTGCTCTACCCGACTGGCATGAACACCGAGAGGCTGGCCTATTTTTCCTATTCGGAGTCACCGGTCAACGATGCCGCCTTCCTGGTCTACGTAAATCAGGATACGGATATCGAGTGGCAGGGCCTGGCTTCGCTGGAGGGAAAGACCATCGGTATGGTTCGGGGCTACAACTTCGGCGATGAATGGAGCGAGCAGGAAGGGATATCGAAGTACCCCCTCAACAGTATCGAGCAGGGCTTTCGCATGCTGCAACGGGGGCGACTGGACGGCTTTGCCGGCTACGAAACGAACTGGGACTATGTGCTCAAGGAGATGGGGTTGCAGGGGAGCTTCGACAAGTTGCCTGGGTTTGGCTCCAGCAAAGAGTATGTGGTTGGCCTGCAGGACAACCCCGACACCGAGCGACTGCTACGGGATTTCGAGGCGGGGCTTCAAGCCATTCAGGAGAACGGCGAATATCAACGCATTGTAGAGCGTTGGCGCTGACTCTCCAGGTAGGGCCGCCAGCGGGTAACGCCAGCGACCTTTATCGCCTCAGCCGCAGAGTGTCTCCAGCACCTCGACCAGGGAGTCCATCTCGTCGTCGGTGCCGATGGAAATACGCAGGAAATTGCGTAGTTCCTCGGTATTGAAATGGCGCACCAGGATGCCTCGCTCCCGCAGCCCGACGAAGAGCTGGGCGGCATCGAAGTCGGGATGCTCCACCAGCAGGAAATTGGCCTGGGAAGGCAATGTCTCGAAGCCCAGCTCCTTCAGCCGTTTGACGGTGCGCTCACGGGTCGTGATGACCTTACCTCGGCAGGCATCGAAGTACTCGCGGTCCTCGAGCGCGGCGATACCGATGGCACTGGCCAGGCTGTCGATGGGATAGGAGTTGAAGGAGTCCTTGACCCGCTCGAGGCCTTCGATCAGTTCACGTGAGCCGATAGCATAGCCAAGGCGAAGCCCGGCCAGGCTTCGCGACTTGGAGAAGGTACCGGTCACCAGCAGGTTGGGATGACTCGCCACCAGGGGAACGACGCTTTCGCCGCCGAAGTCGACATAGGCTTCATCGACCAGCACGACGCGTTCGGTGATCCGTTCCAGCAGCGCTGAAATGGCATCACGGGAGTGGCCATGGGCGGTAGGCGCGTTGGGGTTGGCGAAGATGACGCCGGCACTATCCGCGGAGAAAGCGTCGAGGTCGACGCGCCACTGTTCATCGAGCGGGCGAGTGCGTCGCTCGATGCCATACAGCCGACAATAGACCGGATAGAAACTGTAGGTGATGGCCGGCATCTCGAGCGGCCGGCCCTGACAGAAGAAGGCCTGGAAAGCCAGCGCCAGTACTTCATCCGACCCGTTGCCAACGAAGACCTGCTCGGTCTCGACACCGTATTCGCGGGCCAGGGCCTGGCGCAGCGCCCGAGACTCCGGGTCTGGGTAGAGGCGCAGGTGGTCGGCGGGGAATTCACGCAGCACCGCCTCGACACCGGGAGCCGGCGGATAGGGGTTCTCGTTGGTATTCAGCTTGATAAGGCGTTCCCGTGGCTGCTCTCCCGGTACATAGGGGGTCAGCTCGCGCACGGTGGGGCTCCATAACTGGCTCATGCTTTCTCGCTTGGCTCGATGACGTGAAACTTTAGCCCATGTTGACCCGAGCGGCGTGACCGCGCAAGCCGTCGACGTGCTAGCCTAGGCGCACTTCAGCGAAACCGAATACCCGGAACCCTTTGATGACCGCACAGATAATCGCCACGCTGCTACCGGTATTTCTGATCGCAGGCTGTGGCACCCTCTACGGGCGTTTTCGCACCCCTGATATCCGCAGCCTCAATACCCTGAATATGGAAATCTTCGTGCCGATGCTGGTGTTCGCCGTCCTGGCGGACCGGCAGGCACCGCTGGCGGAGTATGCCGGGCTGGCACTGGCGGCAGCGGTGGTGGTGTTGGGCTCCGGCCTGGTGCTGTGGCCGGTGGCCAAGCTGCTCAAGCTGGAGCCGAAGACCTTCCTGCCGCCGATGATGTTCAACAATTCGGGAAACATGGGAATTCCGCTGCTGGTGCTGGCTTTCGGTGAGGCGGCCCTGCCGGCGGCGGTTGTGCTGTTCATTGTCGAGATGCTGCTGCATTTTTCCGTGGGGCTCTATATTCTCAGCCCGCGTACGCCGTTGTGGCGACTGCTGCGTATGCCCATCGTGCTGGCAAGCATCGCCGGCCTGGGGTTCAATCTGGGTGGGGTGCCATTGCCGGGATGGCTGCTCGAGGCACTGCATATGCTGGGAGGCGTCTGTATCCCCCTGATGCTGTTCGCGCTGGGGGTGCGCATGCTGGATATCGACTTCGGCGACTGGAAGACCGGGCTGCTCGGCGCCTTGCTCTGCCCGCTCTCGGGGCTGATCCTGGCTGTGCCCATGATTCTGTGGCTGGAGCTGACCGGGCTGCAGGCGGCGTCGCTCTGGGTATTTGCTGCCTTGCCACCGGCTGTGCTCAACTATCTGGTGGCCGAGCAGTACAAGCAGGAGCCCCACAAGGTGGCTTCGCTGGTGTTGATCGGTAACCTGGGGAGCCTGGTGGTGATGCCCATCGTCCTGGCTCTGGTGTTCATGCATGTCTATCCTGGCGCCAGTTGAAGGCATCCCCGGGGAACCCTACGAGTCGGAGGCTGTCTGCTGAAGCTGAGAGGGTTTATGCTGTGAGACAGGCTGCCGTAGTTCACGGCGTCAAGCCCATAGGTTAGGAGTAAGAAAATGCAAATCAGGACCCTGCTGGCTGGCTCGGCCATGCTGGCCTTCCTGGCCGGTTGTGCAGCCGGCCCGATGGATGATCGTGCCGACCCGGCGATGGATGACGCCGAAGTGGCCTACCAAGGCACACTGCCCTGCCGCAACTGCGCCGGGATCGATCTGGATGTGCGACTCATGGGAGATGAGCAGGACTCCCTGGAGGCGCGTACCTTTACGCTGAGTGCCAGCTACCGTGAACACCCGCAGGATCCGCCGGACGAGAACTATGCCGGCAACTGGGAGGTGCTCAGCGGTACCGCAGTCGACCCCGATGCCACGGTCTACGAGCTGACACCCGATGGCGAAGGGCAGATCTACTACTTCCTGCGTATCGATGAGAGAACGCTGGAGCTGATCGACCCCCAGCGGCGCCGGTTCCAGAACAACGAGGCCCTGCAGTTGCAGCGCCTGTAATCACTGCTGGCTCGATTGAACCGAAGGCGGCCTTGTGGCCGCCTTCGTGCGTCTGGGTGCAGCCCCGCAGGTGCCTGTTAGAATGGTGCCGTCATCTGCAAGAGGGGCCGGCATGGCCAAAGCGAAAAGCGCCTTTGTTTGCACCGAGTGCGGTGCGGAATACAGCAAGTGGCAGGGCCAGTGCTCGAGCTGCCAGGAGTGGAATACGCTGAGTGAGGTGAGGCTGTCGGCAGCCCGCCCCGGCGCGGCCACGCCGGGTGCCTCTGGCCGCAGCGGCTATGCGGGCAACCTTTCTCGGGAAGTGGTGGATCTGGGCAATGTCGACCTTTCCGAGGTGCCGAGGCTCTCCTCCACCTTCGAGGAGTTCGACCGCGTGCTGGGTGGCGGTCTGGTACCCGGCTCGGCGGTGCTGCTGGGTGGGCATCCGGGCGCCGGCAAGTCGACCCTGCTGCTGCAGACCGCCTGCAAGCTGGCTCAGTCCCGACAGGTGCTCTATGTCACCGGCGAGGAGTCGCTCTCCCAGGTGGCGATGCGGGCCCACCGGCTGCAGCTGCCCACCCGTGGTCTCAAGATGCTGGCAGAGACCAGCGTCGAAACGGTGCTTGCCGTAGCCGAGCGCGAGCGCCCGGAGATACTGGTCATCGATTCGATCCAGACCATGCACCTGGAGGATATCGCCTCGGCCCCGGGTGGGGTGGCGCAGGTGCGAGAGTCGGCCGCCGCCCTGACTCGCTTCGCCAAGCGGAGCAATACCGTGCTGCTGCTGGTGGGCCACGTCACCAAGGATGGATCGCTGGCGGGCCCCAAGGTGCTGGAGCACATGATCGATGCCTCGCTGCTGCTCGAGGGCGGTGCCGACTCGCGTTTCCGCACCCTGCGTGGACAGAAGAATCGCTTCGGGGCGGTCAACGAGCTCGGCGTGTTCGCCATGCTCGAGCACGGGCTCAAGGAAGTGAAGAACCCCAGTGCGATCTTTCTTTCCCGCAGCGAGGCGCTGGCCTCGGGCAGCCTGGTCATGGTGGTGTGGGAGGGGACTCGGCCACTGCTGGTGGAGGTACAGGCGCTGCTCGACGAGACGGCCCTGGGCAATCCGCGCCGGGTTGCCGTGGGCCTCGACCAGAACCGGCTGGCCATGCTGCTGGCGGTGCTGCATCGCCATGGCGGCCTGTTCACCGGCGACCAGGACGTCTTCCTCAACGTGGTGGGCGGGGTCAAGGTGCTGGAGACCAGTGCGGATCTGGCGGTGCTGCTGGCGGTGGTCTCCAGTCTGCAGAATCGACCATTGCCGCGTGAGCTGGTGGTATTCGGGGAGGTCGGGCTATCCGGCGAGATACGCCCGGTGCCCAGCGGGCAGGAGCGCATCGTCGAGGCGGCCAAGCATGGCTTTACCCGGGCCATCGTGCCCAGTGGCAACGCACCGAAGCGAGCCCCGGCAGGCATGGAGGTGGTTGCCGTGGACAAGCTGACCGATGCCCTGGAGGCGCTGTGAGGCAACGGGGCCTCACTGATATAGAATGGTGTCATGACCTGCCAAGGAGAACGAGATGAGTGCAATCCGCCTGACCCAGTACAGCCATGGCGCGGGATGCGGCTGCAAGATCGCCCCTGACGTACTCGACAGCATCCTGGCCAAGGCTGGCCCGGGTGCCGGCCACAAGGGCCTGCTCGTCGGTAATCAGGGGCGTGAGGATGCTGCCGTCTACGACCTGGGTGATGGCCGCGGCATGATTGCCACCACCGACTTCTTCATGCCCATCGTCGACGACCCCTTCGACTTCGGGCGTATCGCCGCCACCAATGCCATCAGCGATGTCTATGCCATGGGCGGCACGCCGGTGCTGGCCCTGGGGATTCTCGGCTGGCCGCTGGACAAGCTGGGGCCGGAGATCGCCGGCGACGTGGTGGCCGGTGCCCAGTCGGTGTGCCGCGAGCTCGGCCTTGCCCTGGCTGGTGGCCACTCCATCGATGCCCCCGAGCCGATCTTTGGCCTGGCGGTCAATGGGCTGGTGGACCTCGAACACCTGAAGCTCAACAAGGGCGCGCAGGTCGGCGATCTGCTGTTCCTGACCAAGCCGCTGGGGGTGGGTTTTCTGACCACGGCGGAGAAGCAGGGACTGCTGGAGTCCGGGCACCAGACGCTGGCCCGGGAGACCATGCTGAAAGCCAACCAGATCGGCATCGACCTCGCCAAGGTGAAGGGCGTGCACGCCATGACCGACGTGACCGGCTTCGGCCTGGCCGGTCACCTTTCCGAAGTGTGCATCGCCAGCGGTGTGGCGGCTCGTATCGACTTCCGGCGCCTGCCACGACTGGCCGAGGCCGAGGCCTATCGCCGCCGTGGCGCCGTGCCGGGTGGTACCCAGCGTAACCGCGAGGCCCTGGGGGCCGCCCTCAAGGAGATGGACGAGCCTCACTGGCAGTGGCTCTGCGATCCCCAGACCTCCGGTGGCCTGCTGATCTCGGTCCATCCATCCTGGGAGGATGATGTGGAGCGTATCGGCCGTGCCCATGGCATCGAGCTGGTGCCGTTTGGCGAGATCATCCCGGCCGGAGGGACGGCGCTGATAGAGGTGCGCGGATGAGCCTGCCGCTGGTTGAACCCGATCTCAGCCTGCTGCGCGAGGGACGCGTGCTGATCGACGTGCGCGCGCCGGTCGAGTTCGCCCAGGGCGGCCTGCCCGGTGCGGTCAACCTGCCGTTGATGGATGACGAGGAGCGCCGCCTGGTCGGCATCGAATACAAGGAGCGCGGCCAGCAGGCGGCCATCGAGCTCGGCCAGCGGCTGGTCAGCGGCGGAATCAAGGCGGCCCGGGTGACGGCCTGGCGCTCCCTGCTGCAAGCGCAGCCCGAGGCCATTGTCTACTGTTTTCGCGGTGGGCTGCGTTCGCAGATCGCCCAGCAGTGGCTGGCCGACGTGGGGTTCGAGCGGCCCCGTATCCGCGGTGGCTGGAAGGCCATGCGGCAGGGGCTGTGTGCACGCATCGACGCCGCCGCCGAGCAACCGTTGCTGGTGGTCGGTGGGCTCACCGGCTGTGCCAAGACGGCGCTGATCCAGCGGCTGCCCAACGGCCTGGACCTGGAGGGCTGCGCCCGACACAAGGGCTCCGCCTTTGGCCGCCACCCGCTGCCGGCACCCTCTCAGATCGATTTCGAACACGCCATGGGGCTGCGCCTGCTCTCGCTTGACGGCCCGCTGGTGGTGGAGGACGAGTCACGCCAGATCGGCGCGGCCAGCGTGCCGCTTGCCTTCTGGCGAGCCATGGAACAGGCGCCGCGTATCCGCGTGGAGATGCCGCTGGACTGGCGTATCGGCCAGATCCAGAAGGACTACATCGATGACCTCTGGGCTATCTACCGCCACCAGTGCGGTGAATGGCTGGGCTGGACGCTGATGCGCAAGCAGCTCGCCACCGCCTTGTCGCGGCTGAGGAAACGGCTTGGCAGTGCTCGCCTGGCACGTATCGCCAGGCTCCAGGCCCTGGCCTTTCGCGAGCATGAGCGCGGCAACACCCAGGCCCACGAGGCGTGGCTGGCACCGCTGCTGACGGAATATTACGATCCCATGTATCGCTATCAGCTCGAGCGGCGCGATCCCCAGCGTTTCCTGCACGTGGGCGACTGGGATAGCTGCCTGGCGGCTGCGCGCTCCTGGTCGGCCGAAGCGCCGCACCACGACTCGGGGCGGCTTCAGCCAGCCTGATTCCCGCTCAGGCAGGTGTGCTCCGCAACCATTGACTGAGCAGGCGATCGAGCAGTGGCGCCAGCCGGTCGAAACGGGCCGTATCGGCCAGGATCGCCTCGCGAGCCTGCACGTGAGGGCTCGCGTCGCTGCCTTTCGGCCGCTCCTCGCGGTCCAGCAGCTCGGTCACGCCGGCGCGAGTCACCTCGATATGGCAGAGCAGGCCGAGGGCTCTACCCGCATCCCAGGCGAAGCCCTGGACGGGGCTGACCGGGCTGCCGCCCAGTGGCAGGGCGTCGTCGGGCAGGGCGAAGACATCGCCATGCCACATGA
The DNA here is from genome assembly GCF_021412585.1 of Halomonas alkalisoli. Taxonomy (GTDB): domain Bacteria; phylum Pseudomonadota; class Gammaproteobacteria; order Pseudomonadales; family Halomonadaceae; genus Halomonas; species Halomonas alkalisoli. The sequence continues at coordinate 9,882 of NZ_JAKCMI010000029.1, forward strand.
AAGCCGTGAACTGTTCCGGCAGGTCGAAGGGGCTCTCGGGGGCCAGGGTCACCTCGTGCCAGCCAACTTCGGCAAAGGTGCCACGGCCCACCGTGGCTCCCAGCTCCGCGGCGATCAGCCTGGCTCCCATGCCGATGCCCAGCAGTGGCTTGTTGCCATCCAGTGCCCGGGCAATGAGTTTGCGCTCGCGCTTGAGCCAGGGATGGGCCGCGATGTCATCGATGTTCATGGCGCCATCGAGCGCGATCAGGGCATCGCAGTCGGCCAGGTCGGGGGGCGCCTCGCCGGCGTACAGATGAAACACCGTATGGCTGTGCCCCATGCTGTCCAGCCAGTCGGCGATGCGGGCGGGGCCGTGGTGCGGGCTGTGTTGAAGCAGGTGTAGATGCATGGGAACCTCGCCATCGATGGAATGCGAAACATGACAGGGGGCGCAAGAGTACATGAAGCCGGCGCTGCGAGAACAGATACTGACGATCATCGCCGAGATACCGGCAGGCCGTGTTACCACCTATGGCCGCATCGCGGCGATGACCGACGGTGGGACGCCACGGCTGGTGGCCAGGGCGCTGCGGGATCTTCCGGAAGGACACGACTTGCCCTGGTTTCGCGTGATCACGGCGTCGCGTCGTCTGGCGGACCACCCTGGCGCCGTCGAACAGCGCGCACGGCTGGTCTCCGAAGGCGTGCTGTTCGATGGCGGTGGGCGGGTTGCCAGCGAGGTCCTGTGGCCATGATCCCCCTGTCGCTCCTTACGCTCACTCTCAGACCCTCATTTTCCGGAGAGAATCCATGAGTCAGCCAACCGGTGGCTTTCATCAGCGCCTTCAGGCCCTTTCGCTGCGTCAGCAGCAAGCCTTCATGGCGGCGCTGTGCGAGCGGCTGCTACCCAACTATGCGCTCTATGCCCAGACGACCGGTGAAGGCAACCCTGCCGGCCTGAAGGCGATTCTCGACCTGGTATGGGAACAGCTGGCGGTCAAGGAAGCGCGCATCGATTTCGATCGCCAGGCCGAGAAGCTGGCCGAACTGGAGCCGACGGCGACAGACGATAGCTTCGGCGTTCGCCGGGCGGTGGAGGCGGTAGTGGCGCTGTCGGCGTTGCTGGATACCCTGCGCGGCGAGGCCCCCGATGCAGTGCTGGAGGTCAGCCGTGTCTCCAAGGGCGGTGTGCGCGCCTTCATCGAACTGACCGAAGGGGAGGAGGACGCCCAGCGCCTGGCGGTCCGCATTCGGGAGCACCCGCTGATGGCGGACGAAAACGACTTCCAGGATGCAGTGCTTGAAGCTGCTGAAGGCCAACTGGATCGCGATGCGCTCAAGGCGTTGCGCCGGCTGGGTCGCAACGAAGGTGTGAGCAATCTGGGGCTCGAAGCAGGCTAGGATCAGCCGACCTTCGCTAGAAGCGGATGCCGCCGAGGATCATGGCACCGGCGGTGCCGAAGACGATCAGGTCGGTCTCGAAGCGCCCCCACTGCAGGCCCAGGCTGGGCAAGGCGGCCGGTGCGGTGCCGTAACGGTTGAAGGGAATGTTGTCCTGATATTCGCCCCGGTAGCCATGCAGCAGTCCAGCGCTCAGCTTGGCCCTTACGGTGATGTTCTCGGTCGGCTTCCAGAAGGGAAATTCACGTCCGGCATAGAGGTAAACGGCTTCCTGGTCGAAGGAACTGAGGAAGCGGGCGCCGCCGACCAGCCAGCGCTGCGGATTGTGCAGTTCGAGGCTGATCAGCTCCTGGTGATTGTTGTGGTCGGGCTGCGGGCTGAAATGGCGGGTATAGAGGCTGGTCTGCAGCAGCACATGGCTGACCTCCAACTGCGGAGGCCAGGTCGGCTGCGGTTCGGCCATCACCGCCTTCGAGGGCAGCAGGAGAACCAGCGCCAGACACAGAGTGGCCAGCCGGGTCGTTGTCATCCCTAACGATGTCACTATTACTCTCCTAGAGACGCATTTCGATTCCGCGTTCGGCCATGTAGCGCTTGGCCTCGGGAATGGTGTATTCGCCAAAGTGGAAGATACTGGCCGCCAGTACCGCATCGGCGCCACCCTCCAGCACGCCATCCACCAGGTGGTCCAGCGTGCCGACGCCGCCCGAGGCGATCACCGGCACGGTCACCGCGTCAGAGATGGCCCGGGTCACGCCCAGGTCGAAGCCGATCTTGGTACCGTCGCGATCCATGCTGGTCAGTAGCAGCTCGCCGGCACCGTACGCCACCATCTTCTTCGCCCATTCCACGGCGTCGAGCCCGGTCGGGCGGCGGCCACCGTGGGTGAATATTTCCCAGCGTGGCGGCTCGCCTTCACCGGAGACCCGCTTGGCATCGATGGCCACCACGATACACTGGCTGCCGAAGCGGTCGGCGGCCTCGCGCACGAATTCCGGGTTGTTCACCGCAGCCGTGTTGATCGACACCTTGTCGGCGCCGGCATTGAGCATGGTGCGAATGTCGTCGCATGTGCGGATGCCGCCGCCCACGGTCAGCGGGATGAACACCTCGCCGGCGATGCGTTCGACCATTTCGACGGTGGTGTCGCGGTCCTCGTGGCTCGCCGTGATATCGAGAAAGGTGATCTCGTCGGCGCCCTGGAGGTTATAGCGCTGGGCGATCTCCACCGGGTCGCCGGCATCGCGGATACCGATGAAGTTCACTCCCTTGACCACGCGGCCGGCATCGACGTCGAGACAGGGGATGATACGCTTGGAAAGACCCATCTGTTCAGCTCCCGGCTCGGTCGAGCCCTGCAGTCAGTTCATCGCATAGCCGCTGGCCCGTGGCGACGTCCAGCGAGCCTTCGTAGATGGCGCGACCGGTGATGGCGCCCAGTATGCCCGGTTCGCCGGCCGCTACCAGTGCGCGCAGATCGTCGAGGTTCGTGACGCCGCCGGAAGCGATTACCGGAAGGCCCCCCTCCCGGGCAAGCTGGGCGGTGGCCTCGACATTGACGCCATTCATCATGCCGTCGCGGGCGATGTCGGTGTAGACGATGCTGGAGACCCCGTCGTCGGCGAAGCGCTTGGCCAGGTCGGTGGCCTTGACGCTGGAGACCTCGGCCCAGCCGTCGGTGGCGACGTAGCCGTCACGGGCATCGAGGCCGACGATGACATGACCCGGGAAGGCGCGGCACATCTCGCCGACAAAGGCGGGCTCCTTGACTGCCTTGGTGCCGATGATCACGTAGGAGACCCCGGCGGAGAGGTAGTGCTCGATGGTATCGGCGGAGCGGATGCCACCGCCGATCTGGATCGGCAGTTCCGGCCAGCGCCGCGCAATGGCCGTCACTGCCTCGCCGTTGACGGGCTTGCCTTCGAAGGCACCGTTGAGGTCGACCAGATGCAGCCGGCGCGCACCGGCCTCGACCCAGCGCGCGGCCATGGCCACCGGGTCGTCGCCGTAGGTGGTGGCTTCGTCCATGCGGCCCTGCTTCAGCCGCACGCACTTGCCGTCCTTGAGATCGATGGCGGGTATTACCAGCATGTCATTGTCCTCGGTTGGCATGGTCCCGGGCACCCGATAAAGGTGCGGCGCCGGGCGCCTGGAAAAGAGCGGTGCGGGCCTCAGGGTGCCCAGTTGATGAAGTTTTCCAGCAGCTTGAGCCCTGCCCGGGAGCTCTTCTCCGGGTGGAACTGGACGGCAAAGGTGGCATCGCGCCCGATGGCCACGTGGGCGTTGACCCGGCCATACTCGGTGGTGCCGAACACCGTGGCGTCGTCACTGGCCTCGGCGTAATAGCTGTGCACGAAATAGAAGTGCTCGTCCTGGTCGATGCCGTTCCACAGCGGGTGGTCGTGATGCTGATGCACCAGATTCCAGCCCATGTGCGGCACCTTGAGACGCTGCCCGTTGGCATCGCGCATGTCGGTCGGGAAGTGCTTCACCTCGCCGGGGAGGAAGCCCAGGCAGGCAATGCCGCCGTTCTCCTCGCTGTGATCGAGCAGCATCTGCTGCCCGACACAGATGCCCAGCAGCGGCTTGCTCTGGCTGGCCAGGAGTTCCTGGACGAGGCCACGCAGCTCGGTCTTTTCCAGCTCGCCCATGCAGTCGCGGATGGCGCCCTGGCCCGGCAGCACCAGGCGAGTGGCACCGCGAATGCAGCGAGGGTCGCGGGTGATGATCACGTGCTCGTGGGTGACGTGCTCCAGCGCCTTGGCAACCGAATGCAGATTGCCCATCCCGTAGTCGATGACGGCAATGGTCATGGAGGCTCCTCATTTTTCGGTCGTCGTATCTACAGACAGCCCTTGGTGGACGGCATCTGACCGGCCATGCGCGGGTCCGGCTCAACGGCCATGCGCAGCGCGCGACCGAAGGCCTTGAAGATGGTTTCCGCCTGATGGTGGGCATTGAAGCCCTTCAGGTTGTCGATATGCAGCGTGACCCGGGCGTGATTGACGAAGCCCTGGAAGAACTCCCAGAACAGCTGGGTGTCCAGGCGGCCGATGGCGGCGCGGGTGAACTCGACATCCATGAACAGCCCGGGGCGGCCGGAGAAGTCTATCACGACCCGGGAGAGCGCTTCGTCCAGCGGTACATAGGCATGGCCATAGCGGCGAATGCCGCGCTTGTCGCCGATCGCCTGGGCGAACGCCTGGCCGAGAGTGATGCCGAGATCTTCTACGGTATGATGATCGTCGATATGCAGGTCGCCCACGGCCTTGATGTCCAGGTCGACCAGGCCGTGACGTGCCACCTGATCGAGCATGTGGTCGAGGAAGGGGACGCCGGTCTCACAGGCCAGCCGGCCTTCGCCATCGAGATTGACGGTCACCGTGATCTGGGTTTCCTGGGTGTCACGGGTTACCGTGGCGATTCGCTCGGACATGTCGGACTCTCTCTCGCGCTTTCGCGCGTCGGCATGGGTGGGCCCGGAAGGCCCTGACGGTACGGCTACCGGGCAGGCAAGACGGTGCTTGCCATCATGGGGCCGTTCATTATAGAGAATCGAGCCCCCCATCCGCTACAATGCGGCCATCACAGCGGCGGCCCCGAGCCGCGGCCCAGGGAGATCCACCATGCCGGTTACGCTTCATATCGTCGATCACGCCGCTTGGGCGTCGGATGCACAGGCCCGGCATGACCTGCCGCGCATCTATGGCGATGCACCGGTTGAGCGGCTCTCCGTACCGGTGAATGACTTCATCCAGCATCACCTCGAGGCTGGCCACTTCTTCGGCTGCGCACGCTTCAATGAGCGCCTGCTGGGTGCCGTGGCCGTGCGTGCCGATGCCGAAGCCTGGTGGCTCTCGGAGCTCTGCGTGCGCAAGACCACCCGAAGGCGCGGTGTGGGTTCCCGCCTGCTGGCCCTGGTCAGCAGCGCTGCGGCCGACCGGGGCCTCGGCCTGCGCGCCCCCGCCTCCGAGCTGCCGGTGGCCGATCAACTGCTGCTTTCCCGGCTGGGCTATCGCCTGCACGCAGCCGGAAACTACTTTGAACTGGCTCCACCGCTGCAAGGAGGCGGTAAACCATGAAGCGACTCTTGCAAACCCTGCTGGCGGCCATCGGCGTACTGGGCGTGGTGGTGGTGGCTGCCGTCGTCTACGTCACCACCTTCCTCGACCCGGAGGACTTCAAGCCGCGGCTGATCGATGTGGTGCGTGAGCACAGCGGCATGGAGCTGACGCTGAACGGCCCGCTGGCCTGGTCCTTCTATCCTCGCCTGGGTGTGAGCGTGGAGCGAGTGGAAAGCCACTTGCCCGAGCAGGCGCCGGATGCACCTCCCTTCCTGGCCTTCGACAAGGCCGAGGTGAGCCTGGCCTTTGCCCCCCTGCTGCGTGGTGAAATCGCCATCGAAGGCCTGTCCCTGGACGGCATGCAGCTGCGGCTGGTTCGGGACGAGCAGGGGCAGGGCAACTGGGAGCCGCTGCTTCAGCGCCTGGACGAGCGGCGTGAGGGGGCTGCGTCGGCGCTGGCACCAGCCAGTGCAGGGCCCAACCTGGAAGGCAGCAACCTGGCCGTGGCGCTCAATATTGCCAACGTCCAGGTACGCAACGGTGCCGTGCGCTTCCGTGACCTGGCGGCAGAGAGCGAGTGGACGCTCGATGACCTCGCTCTTTCCGGCACCAACGTCAATCCGGAGCGCGCCTTTCCCCTCAAGGTCTCCTTTAAGCTGGCCTCCTACGGCGCGCTGGACTGGCGTGAGCTCGAGCGAACGCCGGGGCTGGCCAGCACGATTTCCCTCGAGGGTCGGGCAAGCCTGGCTCTCGCCGAGCGGCGCTATGTGATGGAGGGCTTGAGGCTGAGCACGGCGACGCGACTGGGGGGTGTCGAAGGCCGGCAGCAGGCGGACCTGACCGGACAGCAGCTGGTGCTGGATCTGTCACGCCAGCGCCTGCAGTTGCAGGAGGGGCGCCTGGAAGGCAGCGTACAGCATCCTCGGCTGGGGGAGTCGGCCATCCCATTGGTGCTGGCCTTCGCCATGGAGGCGGATCTGGCGGAGAGCACGGCTCAACTGCGCGACCTGTTGCTCACTGGTCCCGATGACCTGCGGCTCAGTGGCAATCTCAACCTGGCCGGGCTCGACGACGCGCCTTCCTACAGCGGCCAGATCAGCCTGGCGCCCCTGTCGCTACGCCCCTGGCTTGCGCGCATCGACCAGCTGCCCCGCATGGCCGGGCCCCAGGCACTCTCCGACGTGGCACTGACCAGTCCCGTGCGGGGTGACCTGGGTCAGGTCGAACTCTCCGGCCTGACGCTGGTGCTGGATGACAGCACCTTCACCGGCCGACTGGGCATGGGTTTCGATGGTCGTGCATTGCAGCTGGCGCTGCAGGGGGACAGCCTGAATCTGGACAACTATCTGCCCCCGCCGGATGCCGCGGAACAGAGCGCCTCCCAGCGTGGCTTCTTCGGTATCCGTCAGGCCCATGCCGATGAAGCCGCGCCGCTGCTCCCCGTGGAGTGGCTCTCCGAGCTGGCCCTCGATGGCGGCCTCGAGCTCGAACGGCTGAAACTGGGTGGGCTCGATTTCTCCGACGTGGACCTGGCGCTGTCCGGCGGCGATGGTCGCCAGCGCCTGGATCGATTCGGCGCCAAGCTCTATGGCGGCGAGATGAGGGCGAGCGGCGAGCTCGACCTGACGCGTGATCCGATACGCTGGCAGTTGACCCCCGAGCTTTCCCGGGTGCGCCTGGAGCCGCTGCTGCAGGCGCTTTCCAAGGACGAGGAGCCCTCCCCTCTGCGTGGGCGCCTCTCCATCGAGGGAGAGCTGGAGGCGCGCCACAACACCTTGCCCGCACTCAGGCGAAGCCTGAACGGGCGGTTGAGCGGCCACATCGACGAGGGCGCGGTACTCAATGTCAACGTCTCCGAGGAGCTGTGTACCCTGGCGGCCATGGTCGAGGGCAAGGAAATCGACCGGGACTGGAGCGATGACACCCGCTTCGAGCGTGCCGAAGCCAGCCTGCGCATCAGCGATGGCGTTGCCCGCAGCGAGAGCATCCTGGTCGCCATCCCCGGAATCGACATGGATGGCGTGGGGGAGCTGGACCTGGTCACCGAGCGCTTCGACCTGCGCGCGGCGGCACGTTTCGTCGACGCTGCCGAGGCGGCCTGCGCGGTCAATCCGCGGTTGGAGCGTGTCCCCCTGCCGGTTCGCTGCACGGGCGAAATCGGTGGCGATAGTAGCGAGTGGTGCCGCTTCGATCGCAACGCCTTCCAGGCCACCCTGGTCGAACTGCTGCGTGACGAAGTCTCGCGCCGTGCCGGCGATGAAGTCGAGCGTCGCCTGGAGCGGCCGCTTGAGCGACTCGAAGAGCGGCTGGGTGAAGATGGCAAGGAACTTCGCGATGCGCTGCGCGGTCTATTTAACTGAGCATCAAGCAAGTCAGTTTCTGCGCCGACTCCCTAGTCGGCGCTTTTTTTCGTGTTGCTTTTCTGCGGGGTGTTTTTGCCGATGACGCCGATGATAGAGATGCCGACGCCGGTGCTTTCCCCGGAAGAATTCCAGCGCCGCCTGCTGGCCTGGTTCGACCGCCACGGCCGTCACGATCTGCCCTGGCAGCAGGAGCGCTCGCCCTACCGGGTCTGGGTATCGGAAATCATGCTGCAGCAGACCCAGGTTGCCACGGTGATTCCCTATTTCGAGCGCTTCATGGCACGCTTTCCCGATCTTGCCGCCCTGGCCGGGGCGCAGCAGGACGAGGTGCTGCATCTCTGGACGGGGCTTGGCTATTACGCCCGTGGGCGCAACCTGCACAAGGCGGCCCGTGAGGTCGCCGACCGCCATGGCGGCGAGCTGCCGCTGGATCTTGAGGCACTGTCCGCGCTTCCCGGGATCGGCCGCTCCACCGCGGGTGCGATCATCGCCCAGAGCAGCGGCCGGCGGGCGGTCATTCTCGACGGCAACGTCAAGCGCAGCCTGGCCCGGCTGCACGCCGTGGAGGGGTGGCCGGGGAGTACGGCCGTATCCCGTCGCCTCTGGGCCCTGGCCGAGCATTACACCCCTGACGAACGCCTGGCCGACTATACCCAGGCGATGATGGACTTCGGGGCGACCCTATGTCGGCGTGGGCAGCCCGACTGCATGGCCTGCCCCTTCGCCGATGTCTGCGTGGCTCGTTGCCGGGGCGAAGAGCGTCGCTTTCCCGAATCGAAGCCCAGGAAGGCGCTGCCTACACGCACCACCCGGATGCTGCTGCTGCAGGACCCCGAGGGACGGGTGCTGCTCGAACAACGCCCCTCCAGCGGCCTCTGGGGTGGGCTCTGGGGTCTGCCGCAGTTCGACGACATCACCGCGCTCGCGGCCTGGCTGGACAGCCACGCCCCGGATGCCGAGCTCGGCCGCGCCTGGTCACCCTTCACCCATGTCTTCAGCCACTTTCGCCTGGAGATCACGCCGCAGCCGGCCCATTGCCACGCTGTCTTCGCCGTGGACGAGTCGCGCTGCTGGTACGATCCTGACAATCCTGCCAGCATCGGACTGGCCGCGCCGGTCAAGTCGCTGCTGATGAGGTCCAGGCCAATCACGTTTCAGAAACAGGGAGAGCACCCATGAGCCGTACCGTATTCTGCCGCAAGTACCAGCAGGAGCTGGAAGCGCTGCCCTTTCCGCCACTACCGGGCAAGAAGGGGCAGGACATCCAGCAAAATGTCTCTAAAAAGGCCTGGGAGGAGTGGCAGGCGCTGCAGACCCGCCTGATCAACGAAAAGCACCTGAACATGCTCGATCCGGAGTCACGAAAGTACCTGAGCGACCAGATGGAGCGCTTCCTCGACAACCGCGAGACCGACCAGGCCGAGGGCTATATCCCGCGGGACCAGTGATCGGGCGGGCACCGATGCCATTTCGCCATCTTCATGAAACGGAAGGGCTTGACGCCTAAGGCCGTATCTTGTTTAATACGCACCGTTGGCAGCGGCCAGATAGCTCAGTTGGTAGAGCAGGGGATTGAAAATCCCCGTGTCGGCGGTTCGATTCCGTCTCTGGCCACCAAACTGCTGGGGTATAGCCAAGTGGTAAGGCACCGGTTTTTGGTATCGGCATTCCCAGGTTCGAATCCTGGTACCCCAGCCACGCCAACGCTTTTCCGATTCTGCAGTTCGCCTGGATCGGCCCCGAGCCGGCATAGCTCAGTTGGTAGAGCAACTGACTTGTAATCAGTAGGTCCCGGGTTCGACTCCTGGTGCCGGCACCATTAAGTGTTTCGGGAAATCAGCGACTTGCACAGATTAGAAACCGCCATCGAGGGCGGTTTTTTGTTGTCTGCGTAAAATGTGACGTAAAATTCCCGCCCCGTTCCGCCCATTCGATAGGCTCCCCTGCGTGAAATCTGGCGCGCTTCGTGGGTCATTCCTCGCTACTTTTCACGACAGGCAGGCTCAGGTCGTAGACGTCCATCATCTGCTCGGAGCGGTGGCCGCTGGCAGCCTGCTTTTCACCCCTGGTCCCTTTCGTATCTGTGATCCCTTTGCGCTTGAGGTCGTGCAGCCCGAAGCGCTCCTCGGCGCTGATTGTTTCGTCGGAAAGTGCGAGCCGGATGAAGCGCTGCCAGGCGGAATCGAATCCGCTCTTGCGCAGGGCATCGCCGCTGCGGGAAACGATGAGCGGGCGGCGTTCAGGTAGTAGCGGCAGGGCCCGGGCTCTGCGCTCCCAGATATCGGCACGCCTTTGTTGGGCAGCGGTGACGGCAGCGCGCAGGCGCGGTGTCCAGCCGACGATGTTGTCGCGGCTGCCCTTGCGGCGGTTGGTGCGCAGGCCCTGCTCAGTGACGTGGGCGTCTGTGAGGGTCACGACTTCGATGCCACGCAGGCGGCAGAGGTACGCGATCTCCATCACGATCCATAGGTAGGTGGGGCAGCTGCCGGCCTGGCCGCGCTTCGGGTAGTCGTCGCCCCGTTCCTGGGCCCGGGCGATCAGCCGCGACATCACCACCGTTTCCGGCAGCCGGCGCTGCTGGCGTTCCTTGGCGGGTTCCACGCCCTGGGCGGGGTTGTCGTCGCAGTAGCCGCGGTTCTTTCCCCAGCGGAACAGGCGGCGAAGGTAGCGCAGCACGGCGTTGGCCTTGCTGGGTGTGCCTTCGTCGGCAATACGATCAATGAGTCGCTGGATCACAGCACTGGTGAGCTTGCGGGTGGTGAGCTCGCCGAAGGTGCCGATGCGCGTGGGCTGCTCGAGCAGGGCCTTTCGCGTGTACTCGTAGCCATCGCGGGACTTCTTGCTGAGTGCCTTGAACTGGGCGCTGTCGTGGAAGGCTTGAGCGAGCCAGCGCAGCTTGTGGCGGTCGACTTGGGTGAGATCTTCGGCGAGCCTATGAAGCTCGGCCAGGGTGGCGCGTGCCGTGGCGATGTTCTTCCTTCGCTGGCGGTCGCCGTCCTGGTAGAGCATGTACCAGTTGCCACGCCCGCGGTGGTCGAAGTAGACCCCGTCGGGCAACTTGGCCTGATCGATGTGGGCGGGAATGTTCGGGTTGTGGCCGCGCTTGCGGCCACGCTTGGCGGGTGGTGGGCTCGGTGGGTTCATAGAATTCTTGGATCGTAGCTGTCGTCGTTCTGCGCATGGGGAGTGAGTCCACCCGCCTGGTTGACCAGGTCGATGGTGGTCCAGGGGCCGAGGCGCCCCCGAAATACCTTCACGCCCTGCTCGACAAGGCAGCGCTCGATGTCGGCCGGCCGCTGGTAGCCGGTGATTGCGCGCAGGTCCTCGCAGGATAGTACGTTTGGGCTACCCATGGCGTGGCGCTCCCCTCCGCTTAATGCCACCAGGTGGCACCCAGCCGGTGACGGTGGCCAGACGGTCGCAGCGATCCTGAGCGATGACATGGGCGGTACGCTCGCGGAGCTTGGTTCGGCGCGCCTGTTTCAGGTGCTCGTGAAAGTTGGTGAGAATTGGTGAGAAGAGTGGCATGTCAGCGGCCCTTGTCTGCTTGGCGAAGCTGTCTGCGTGTAGCGGTCATCAAGTCCATAGCCACCCATAGCAGGGCGAATTGCCACCAGGTCATATTGGTGTGCAGAGCGATCGCCAATGCGGCGGCAAGTGCCGCTATTTCAGGTATCCAGCGCATCAGCGGCCTCCCTCAGCTTGGCGGCGTTTCTCGCGGGCCCCGCAGCGTAGCCAGTTAGCCATCTGGTGCATGTCGGCAACGCAGTCGTCAGCGGCTTCTTCGAGTGCCTCGGCTTGCTTCTCGGCGATCAGTTTGCGAAGTGCCGGCGTGCTTGCCTTTGCCTTATGACGTAGATCGATCGCTCGCTTCTCGAGGCGGTTAGCGTCGACCTGGTCAAACATCTCGGGGAATTCTTCTTCGAGGATTTCGGCCTGTGCGAGGGCTTTGAAGCTTGTGAGCTGGCTGGTTGGAGCGTCGAGCAAGAGTTTCCGGGCTTGATCAATTCGCCACTCTGCATCATACGGCGCAGACAAAGCCCTTATCGCTTGCTCACCTTTGGCGGCTAATGCGGCCGCCTCTCCCTCTGCCCGATTGACTCGTGACTCCAATGTGTCTAGAACGCCTCGCATATTGGCAAGCGCATCTTTCAGTGCGGCGCTTTCTTGCTCTAGTTCCTCCGCCCTGGCGAGGTGCTCCTGGGCCGCGCGGTAGGCGGCCTGAGCAGCTTGCTCGGCGCTCTGGTAGGTGATTCGCCATGCTTCGTAGATCATGCAGCACCTCCAATCCGCTGCAGCGCGGGTACCTGGCTGTCGTTGGCTTCGGCGATGGCGGCCATTGGCAAGGGGCTGACGGAGTTACCGACCATGCGGGTCTGTGCGGTGGCGGTGATACGCCGGCCATCGTGGCCTCGATCGATGATGTAGGTGTCCGGAAATCCTTGGGCCCGATAGAGCTCTCGGCCCTTGAGCATGCGCAGGCAGATATCAACGATGACGTAGGGCGTGCCCTGGATCGTGGCCGTGACCAGTGCCAGGCGGTCGCGGGTTGTCAGGGTGTCCATCGGTTCGCGCAGATCCCTGGGCCCGCCCTTGCCGTAGTAGCTGATCAGGAAGGCGGCAACGCGCAAGGCACCGGCTTCGACTTCGGGGGCCAGCTGGCACTCGACCAGGGCGTGATGCTCGCCGCCGGCAGTGATGGTCGCCAGTGGGTCGCGGATATCGGCGCCGATGCAGTTGCGGCGCAGCGTCGCCAGGTGAGCGGTAACCAGCTGCTGCTGGGTGCCTCTGCCGGTGATGGTGGTCAGCGGCTCACGCAGGTCTCGGCCCGGGCTTTCGTTATATCCGCCGTTCATCTGGGCCATGTAGGCGGTGGCCACCGCGAACGCGCCGCCACGTGGCCAGGCGGTGATGGTGCGCAGCGGCTCGTTTATCGACTGGACGATGTCGCTGGTACCGCCGTAGTTGGCGATAGGCACGATGAACGGCTCACCGGCCTCGATGACGAACTTCTGGATGCCCTTGGCGATGCGTCGCAGGGTGTTTTCTGCCAGCGGCCGGGGGCGGTCGAAGATGCTGCGGGTGGGGATCGACCAATCAATGCACTCGGCAGCGGCTCTCCAGCGCTTCTGGCCCCGGCCCGGGCGCTTGTGATGCGTTGCCTTGGGCCAGACGATGGGCTGGCCGTCGCAGCGGGCCATCAGGTAGAGGCGCTCGCGGGTAGTGGGGGCGCCGTGGTCGCAGGCGGCGATGGTCCGCCACTGCACCTGGTAGCCGAGCCGTCGCAGGCCCTCGACGAAGTGCCGCCAGTTGTGCCCACGCCGAGCCCTGTCCGGTACCAGGAACTGTTCCTGCACTGGTACTCGCTCGCCAGGGGCGGCAATGGTGCCATCGATCTTGATCACCCGGCCGGTTTCCTTGCAGCGCTTGGCGATCAGCGGGCTCCATTGCAGGATCTGCTCAACGTTCTCGAGCGAGATCCGCCTTGGCCGCGCCAGGCCTGCCCACTTGTGCACCACCCAACTGAGCGAACGGATCGCGCGCTTGCGAGGTTGGCCGCCGCGGGCCTGGCTGTGGTGAGTGCAGTCGGGGCTGGCGTGCAGCCAGCCCACCGGGCGGCCTCCAGTTGCCTCGAGGGGATCGACCTCGTAGACGTCACTGAGGTAGTGCTTGGCGCCAGGGTGGTTGGCCTGGTGCATGCTGATCGCGTCGGCGTCGTGATTGATGGCGACGTGCACCGGGCGTTTGAGGCCCATCTCGAGCCCGGTGCTGGCCCCGCCGCCGCCAGCAAACAGGTCGACGTTGATCTCGCCCTGGTAGTCCAGGGCGAACTGGTGGCGCCAGGCTAGGTTGGCGGGAGGGTTGGCGGTCATGCACCACCTCCTGCCGCGATGATCACGGCCTGCACCCTGGCGAGGGTGTCGGTTGAGATACAGCCGTTTGTGCGGCGCATCTCGGTGCGGATCTGCAGCAGTACCTCGCGCATCTCACGGACATGGGCGATCAGCTCGGGTTGCATCATCTTGCCGAGTGGGTCGCCGGCAGCGACGCGGATATCGAAAGTCAGGCCGAGAAGGCAGGTGTTGTCGTGGTTGGCCTCTTCGAAGTAGCGTGCAGCGGCGTCCGCCACTTTACGGGCCTGCGGATCGCTCTCGTGCCAGGCCATGCCGAGGGTGTTGGTGACCAGATCGTTGGCCCAGCGGTCGCGTTGCTGTTCGTTCATGACTGCTGGCCCTCCTTGGGGCTGGCTGGGTGGCGTTTCAGCACCTTGTCCAGGAGGTCCACGGCGGTGATGCCGGCGGAGGGCATGGGGGTGTCGCCGATCGTGTCGCGGACGGCCTTCAGGTCGGCACGCAGCCGCTCGTAGCTTGCCTCGAAGTTGGCCGGGTCCTGACGGGTGGGGGGCTTGATCATGACGGTTGGCCCTCCGACTCAATCGGCAGCGAAGGCACGCCATCCATGTAGGCAAACATCTCTGCCAGGCTGTCCTCGTCAGCCTCGCGGAAGCGCTCAAAGGCAACATGGGCGGCGCCCTTCAGGACCGTGGGCGTCATGGCGGCGACCAGATCGTCGGTGAGATCCGGCGGTTGTTGGTTATGGTCGAGCAGGGGAACTCTGGCGAGGCAGCGGCCGGTGCGTGCCTCGGTAACGTTGACCTGGTGCTCCCAGTTGCTGATGAGGTCGTCGCCTACGTGCTCAAGCCAAGCAAACGCCTCGATCCTGCGTCCGGCCAGGTCGCCCTCGGCCACCTCCATGCTCAGGTCGCCCAGTGCCTTCACGTCGTGTACGCCACTTCCGCCAACAATGCTGATCCTGCGCATGTGCGGCGCGCCTTCGTCGATGGTTCGCGTGCTCTCGTGCAGCTTCATCCCCGGCCCCCTTTCCCGTAGGCCTCAAGGGCTTTCTGCAGGCCTTCCTGCTGGCCGAACTCGCGGATGTTGTTACGGATATCCCTGGGCGACATCCAGAGTTCATCCATGTCACCTTCGCTGTATGTAACCTCGACCCGGGCGGCCTCGGCGCCGCGGCTGGCACGGCGCGGGTTGAACTCGATCAGGCGGAACTGGGGGAAGATCGGGCCGGGATTGGTCGCTTGCTGGAGGTGGTTCATGCGGCACCTCCCTGCCGGGCAGCAGCACGATCGAGGCGTTCGATCTCGGCGAGGATCAGGGCGCCGGCCTTGACCAGGTTTCGGCGGGGGTCGCTGGGCTTCCACCATTTCCTATCCCATGGCCAGATGGCGGGGGCATTGTCGGTGCAGGTGTTCGCCGCTTGATAGGCATAGCTGGCCGCTGCGTAGGCCAACTCGGCGTGTTGGTATTCATCATCCCGTTCGCGGCTGAACCCTTCGGTGGAGAGCTGCCGCATGCGCTCGTGGTAGACGGCGAGATAAGAGGGATTGAGAGCGCTCTCCCGGCCGGCAAACGCCGAGTCAGCGCACAGCAGCAGCTGAGCGAACACGGTCTTGGCGCGCACGGCGACGCTGAATATCTCGCTGTCTTCGTTGTCGCCGCGGTAGATCTCAGTGAAGGCGGCGGGGTGCTGGAAGGTGAGCGAATCGATATAGGCCATGCTGTCGCGGCCGAAGGCGTCGGCTTCCTCCGGCTGCTCGATGGGGCAAGGCAGTTCCTGGAACTCGACGCTGACTTCGAACCCGAAGGGCTCCAGGGTCTCCTTGATGGGGCGCTCTTCAAACAGCGGATGATCAAGCAATTGGTGGTTGTGCATTTGGTGTGCTCCCTGGGTGGTGGACCGCTGACGACCTGGTGGGCAGTCGTCAGGCGGCGTAGTCGCGGAAGAGTCGGCCAGCGAGCTTGCCGGCCGGCGTGGCCAGCACCTGGCTGGCGACCTGCTTCCGTGTTGCCGGCGAGCGGCTCGCGGCGGTCTGGCGGTTGCGACGGCTGGTCGATGCCATTTTGCCGGCGCGGCGCTTGCCTTCGGGCACCGCTTTGATCAGCTCGAGGCCCCGCTTGCCGTCGCAGTAGCGGCGCTGGATGGTGGCGTAGTTGTGGTCGTGGCGGATGGCCAGCTCCTGCAGGCTGACAAGCTCACCGGTTGCCGGGTCTTCCGTCATGTGTTTCGGGCGTGCCATGGCTGTGTCCTCTGCGGGGATCGGCCAGCATCGCCGGCCGGTCCCGTGGGGTGGTGGCTCACTGCTTGCTGAAGTTGCCGAGCAGCAGGGTGGCGTCGTCGTCCAGGTTGGCTCGCAGCACATCCTTGAAGTCCTTGGCGATCTCCTCCTTGATGCCTTCCAGGCCCATCACGCGCAGCTTGACCTTGGGCTTGTCGATGTCGGTGAGGATCGAGACGCGCAGGTCGAAGGTGCGCAGCGGCAGTCCTTCATAGGGCAGGCAGGTGAGGCGGATCACCGCCGGGGTGTCGGTACCGGTGCTGGCGTCGATGGCATCGAGCCCGGTGCGCGTGGCGTTCCAGTCGCCCTCCTCGTGGGTGCGCTCGCTTGCGGCCTTGATCTCGATCTTGCGCACCATGTTGGCCAGCTGCTTGGGGCTGAGCAGGTTGCCATTGGTGCTCTCGCCCTCGATGTGGGCGTGCCAGTCCTCGATCCAGTGGGCGAGCTCCTTCTGGCCGAAGGCGTTTTCGTGGGCACTGAGCACAGCGCGGTAGGGTGCGGTCTTCTGCAGCGCCAGGCTGGCACGGTGCTCGGCGTGGCCGGGTGCCTCTGGGTTGCCCAGGTCAAAAAAGGCGATTGCATCCATGTCGTCGGTGTCGACGAATACCTCGGCCTCTAGCTGCTTGTTGGCGTACTCGGCGAAGTCCTCGATCGAGCGGGTGGAGAACACGCCCCGGTAGCGGCTGGGCGCCTCCTGATACTTCTCGAGGCTGGCCAGCTTGTAGCCTTCGGGCACGAGCATGGTGGGTACGTCGGTGCCGGGGTGGCCGATCTGCGACGCCTGGACGAGCGCCTGGATCTTATCGATGGCTTGTGCATCCATGTTTCAGGTTCCTGTGTGATTGCGGTTGGTGTGCGTGTGGTGGTGGGTTGGGCGCGGCGGTTAAGCGCGCTGGGTGGCGTTCGGCTGCTGGTCGAACTGGAACTTGCCCTGCTCTTCCGGGAACAGCGAAAGACCGTTACGACCTACGTGCAGCGGAGTCGAGGTGGTGTTCTCCTCGGTCTTCTTGCCCTTCGCTGTGGGCTGGATGAACGAAACCTTGTGGTCGCAGTTCACCTGGCGGCTCTCAGCTATGCGCTTGAAGCTCAGCTTGATGGTCACTTCGCCGGCCTTGCCGTGCTCGACGACGCCAAAGGCGACATCGGTCAGGGCGCGGGCGATCTTCTCGCGAAACACGCCGGCATCGAGATCGTCGAGCAGGGCGTTCACGTCGGTGTTGGTAGATTGCTGTGACATGGTCTTTCTCCTACGTGGTGGTGGCCCGTGGGCCGGTTAGTCCGCGGTGGCCAAGGCCACCGTGCGGAATTCGGTTTCGGGTACCGCGTCGATCATCCGTTGCCGAAGCCGGCGTTTGTCTTCCGACGTGGTGTAGAGCACCTGGCGTTGGGCGGCGGCATGGGTGGCGCGGGATTCGATGAGGGCGGCGAGCTGGTAGATGCAGACGTACGTCATCGCCTTGGCGCTATCGTCGAGGGTGACCAGCGGCAGGGGGATGCGTCCGTCGCGCAGGGCCCGCTTGAAGGTTGCCTCGTTGAGATTGCGGAAGTACGCCTTGCGCACCGCATCAGGATCGATCAGCACGCCTCCGAACTGGCGGTAGAGCAGTGCGACGGTGCTTGTGTCGTCGGTCGGCTCCTCGCTGCCCAGGTGGCGGATGTCGACGTCAGGCTTGCTCATCGTTGGCCGCCTCGCGGTCGGTGACGATCTGCCGGCCCAGGCGGGTGGCGATGTAGCGCAGCCCCTGATCTGTGATCAGCGTCTTGCCGTAGGGCACCGGTGAGCCCCTGCCGACGTGCTTATACTCCTTGAGTTTGACGACGAGCCGGCCGGCGCTGGTGTGGGCACGGGTGCCCAGGTTGCGGCTGTCGAGCATGCCGAGTTCGCGGAGCTCCTTGCAGAGTGTCGTTCGGCCGGTACCAAGCAGGGCGGCGGCTTGCTGGAGGGAGTATTGGGCCATGTCAGAACCTCCTCTCGAGATAGGTGCCCAGGAGGGCGGCAAACAGGAGAAGTGCGATCAGCACGAGCATGATGCCCAGCAGAATGGCGCTGCCCACGGCCAGGTCGCTTGCGTCTGCCGGGAGCAGGGCGACCAGCAGCGTGGCGAGGTAGTGGAAGGGGCTGAAGAAGTCGCTCATGCGGCACCCCCCGTCCCTGGTCCTGGTCCTGGCATCGGCAGGCGCGCGGTGAGCTGGTTGAGCAT
This sequence comes from Halomonas alkalisoli, assembly GCF_021412585.1. Taxonomy (GTDB): domain Bacteria; phylum Pseudomonadota; class Gammaproteobacteria; order Pseudomonadales; family Halomonadaceae; genus Halomonas; species Halomonas alkalisoli. The sequence goes on from NZ_JAKCMI010000029.1 coordinate 28,024, forward strand.
GTGGCTCAGGCTATTCAACGAATCAGCGTCGGCGAGCTTTTGCGGTGGCAGGTAAACACTCATGCTCCACTCGGATCTGTAGCTACCATCGCCGCCTTTTTCCTTTTCCTGACGATGAGGTGGGATGATCGAAGCAGTGAGCGAGTGGGTGCCCCCTGAGTAATGGCAGCAAGCCTCGTACTCGGTGTGCAGGGTGATATCGACACAGATGTCCTGGATGCGCGCCATCAGGCAGCGGTGTGCCGTGGTCAGGCCGTGCAGGTGGGTAACGTTGTTCATGCCGCACCTGCCTTCGCTTCGGCGCGGGCTATTTCTGCGGGGGTGAGCAGGTGGATACCACGACCGGCGGCGACGACGCAGGCGAGTCGGCCGGTGGCATGCTCAATGGCTTGAATGGCTTTGATGCTGGTTATGGCGGCCGGGTGCAGGTACACCCGTGCCGGGGTGATGCTGTTGGTGTGCATTGCGCTTTCCTCTAACTCGTGGTGGGCGAGTAAGAGAAGCATTGCGCAACGTTTGGTTGTTGTCAATACGAAATGTTATGTCTGCTGGCGGACTATAACAAAAAGGCCGGTGCTGACCGGCCGATATGTAGTGATGACTGGAGTGTGTCGGTGCTAGAGGTTGCCGCCGTGCCAGATGATGCGTCCGACGATAGTCAGCTGGGCCATGGCGTCATCGGCGAGCTCTTCATCGGGATATCTGCGCTTGTCGTCATTGTCGCTGCGGATGATCCAGCGGCCGGTAATGCTGTGAACCAGGCGCTTGATCAGCAGTTCGCCATCGGGTCGGCGAATGACATAGATTTTGCCATTGCGGGGCTCGGTCTGGCTTTCATCCATCAGCACCACGTCCCCATCGAGGATGGTCGGCTCCATGCTCATGCCTCTGGCATAGATAACATGCAGGTCATCTGGGTTTGCGCCCATGCGGTGCAGCCAGGAGCGCTTGAAAGCCAGGCCGCCATTGACCTCGATGTGATCATTCATGTGACCATTGCCCAGCGATCCAGCGGCGGTGTATTGGTCAATGATGATGAAGTCGTCGTCCCCGTGCTGCTGCCTGTCTTCTTTTACGCCGTGGCTCTCTTCATCCAGCAGCCGCATCAGTGATGCGTCCAGGGCACGGGCGATCTTTCGCAAGTCGCCGATGTTGGGCTCTCTGCGATCCTTTTCATAATTGGCAATTCTTGCTTGGCCCGCCGAGTCCCAGCCGCAATGCCTTGCCAGCTCTGCCTGGGTCAGGTTACGGGCCTCGCGCAGGGCGCGTATGCGCTGGCCGAGTGTGTTCATTCCGCGAAAATATCACGGTATGAAAAGGCCGGTGCAAACGATTGGTAGGGTTCGTGCTTGTGCGCATTGCAATCCGTTATTATAGTGGGGCATGAACCCTACGGAGTAACGGGGAATGAACAGGATAATTGAGCTGCGAAACAAGCACCGCATCAAGCAAATAGACCTTGCTAATCAACTGGGCTGGCATCAGGCCCGGTTGAGCAATTATGAGCATGGTCGCCGGGGTCCTTCGCTGGAAGACAGTCGCGCTATCGTAACCGCGCTGCAGGCTCTGGGTGTTGATTGCACGCTTGACGATGTTTTTCCCCCAAAGCATGAAGGTCAGGCCGCCTAGGGAGGCGGCCTGACCAGTGCCGGGGAACCTACCCACCATAGGTAATCCCCCGGCGGTGCTGGTGAATGTGGTTAGCAGTCACCAGACTTGTCGCAGAGAGGTTGAATGCCCACCACAGGCTTCTCTGCATGTGATGCACACCAAATGCGATCACGCTTGCAAGGATAACGCATTGGCAAGCGGATCGCATGGCAACGTAGCGGGAGTAATGCCATGTCGAGGCGCCTACCGAATTCGCGCGATCGTGCCCAGCGCGAAGTCCTTCCTCTTTCCCTTGCCCTGTACCACGCTGCCCGGGACTATCCCGGTGGCATTAAAGCCGTCGCCGCGGTACACGGGATCAACCCCACTACCCTGCAGCACAAGCTGAGCCCCACCCACGAACCGCACCGGCCGAACATCGATGACCTCGAGGCGGTGCTCGCCACTACCGGCGACGCCCGCATCCTGGATTCCCTGGGCGAGATGGCCGGGTGCATCTTCGTGTGCCCGTGCCCCAAGCATGTCGAGGGGCCAGTGGTCGGCCTGCTGGCATCGGTCGGTGAGCTGCAGCAGCGTGTGGCAGATACCGTCAAGACCCTGCACGAGAGCCTGGAAGATGGGGTGATACACCCCCACGAGGCGCGTGAGCTGCACCTGCGCGTGCGGCGGTTGATGGCGGCGTCGCTGGCGATCGAGGCGGCGGCGAACAACTACGCGGAGGGCGATGAGTAATGGACAACGCCGATATCGCGCAGGATCTGATCGAGTATCGCCTTCAGCAGAGCCTTGCCGCACGCCAGGCGGCTCTGGCCAAAGCCGGCGTCGGGCCGGTGGAATGCGAAGAATGCGGCGAGGAGATCCCCGCTGCCCGCCGCGAGCGGTTGCCGGGCGTGACGACGTGCGTACCCTGCCAGACGATCAGGGAGGGGCGTCGGTGAATTATGATCCTCTATCCCTCGACGAGCTGCGCCAGGCGCTGCAATACATTCCTGCCGATGACCGCGAAACCTGGGTCAGCATCGGCAACGCCTGCAAGACTGAATACGGCGACGATGGCTGGGAGCCCTGGAACGAATGGAGCGAGCAGGCGGCGAGCTACAGTGCGGGCGATGCCAAGGCGGTGTGGCGCAGCCTGAGCCCGGGCCATGTGCGCCTGGGTACGATTATCAAGCTGGCTACGGATGGCGGCTGGAAACGCACGGAACGAGAGATGAGCGCGGCGGTCAGGCGGGAGCTGAAGGCTGCGGCGGAGGAGCGCCGGCGCAGGGCGGCTGAGAAGGTCGAGGCCGACCAGGCCAAGCTGGCCCGGATGCAACAGGCCGTGGCCGGTGCCTGCCGGCGGGTGATCGAGCAGCACCTGGTGGCCGAGGGGGAATCCCCCTATCTGCAGCGTAAGGGCGTCGGCGCCCATGGCGTGCTGTTTCCGAAGCGGGCGGTGGTAGTGAGCGTGGATAGCCAGCGCGAGCGGGTCGATATCTGGGCCGGTACCGATGTGAAGCTGTTCTTCGATGACCTGCCGAAGCCCCGCCCGGATCACCTGCACTTCTTCCACTTGCGCTCGAATGACGTCGTCGTGCCGCTGCGGGATGCCCGCGGGCAGGTTTGGTCACTGCAAACGATCAATCACCTGGGCACCAAGCTGTTCCCCAAGTTCGGCCGCAAGTCTGGATGTTTCCACCTGATCGATCCCAGTCCCAACGAGATGCCGCCCATCGTGGCGATTGCCGAGGGCTACGCAACGGCGGCCAGCGTGTACGAGGCGACCGGCTGGCCGGTGGCCGTGGCGGTGGACCTGGGCAACATGGTGAAGGTGGCGCCTCTGATGCGGGCGATGTTCTCCGCTTCTCAGCTGATCCTCTGCGGTGATGACGACCCGGATAGCCCGGACAATCCGGGGCGCACGAAGACGGCGGCACTGGCGGAAAGCCTGGGCTGTGCAGTGGCCTTTCCGAGCTTGGAGGCCGCCTGATGGATTGGAATGATCTTCACCAGGCGCAGGGCCTGGATGCGGTGCGGCAGCAGCTCTTCTCCGCACTCGAGGCTGCCAATGATGCTTCACCCCCCATCGAAAGCCTTGCGGCAGGCACCGAGAGTCCGCCATCCGGGCGTAAGCCTGAGGATGGGGTAGGAGACCCTGCCGACGCAGAGTGGCAATGGGTCGAAGAGCTGAGGCGAACTGACCGAGGGACCATCAAGGGGGAGCTAGGTAACGCCTACCTTGTGTTCAAGCACCACCCGGCATGGAAGGGGCTGCTGGCATTCAACTCCTTTACCCAGGAAGTGGACAAGCTGAGGGCGCCACCCTTCCCCAATGGTGAGGCCGGCAAGTGGCGCGATGCCGATGCCGGGCATGCGTTGGTGTGGCTGCAGCAGCAGATGGGCGTGCCGATCGGCCAGGTCAACGTGGCCGACAAGGCAGCGATGACCGTAGCCGACGAGCACCGATATCACCCGGTGGCCGATTATTTGAAGAACCTGCCGGCGTGGGATGGTACGCCCAGGTTGGCGGGGCTCATGAGTCAGGTCTTCGGAGCGGACGATAACGACTACACGCAGCACCTGGGCGTTTCGATGCTGGTCTCGGCTGTGGCTCGGATACAAGAGCCGGGCTGCAAGGTCGATGAGATGATCATCCTCGAGGGCGGGCAGGGGCTGGGCAAGTCGACGTGTATCCGCGAGCTGTTCGGCGCCGGCTGGTATGTGGAGCTTTCCGAGGCGCCCGACAACAAAGACTTCTTCCTGACGATCCAGGGGGCCTGGGCGGTCGAGATCGGCGAGCTGCAGTCGTTCTCGAAGGCCAACATCACCATGGTCAAGATGGCCATCACCCGCCGCGATGACAAGTTTCGCCCACCTTATGCGCAGCGCGCCATCAGCCACTTGCGACAATGCATCTTCATCGGTACCACCAACGCGACTGAGTACCTGATTGACTCCACAGGGGCACGTCGCTTCCTGCCCGTGGCTTGCCGCAAGGCAGATGTGGGGTATGTCAGCCAATGGCGTGAGCAGCTCTGGGCGGAAGCGTTGAAGCGTTACCGAGACGGATTCGAGTGGTGGAAGGTGCCAGTTGACCAGGCGGCCATTGAGCAGGATCAGCGCTACCTCGAGGATCCCTGGGAAGAGCGCATCGTTGACTACCTGGATGGTCATGCGCCCTCCAACGCCTATCCGGACTGGCGCAATGGCGGGGCGAAGTCTGCCTATATCAACAAGGTGACGACGAGGGAGCTCATGGAGCATGCCTTGCGCCTGGACGTGGCGAGGCAGGGCAAGCAGGAGCAGCGAAGGGTGGGGGACATCATGCGCCACCTGGGCTGGCTGAAGCAGCCTCAGCAGAGAATCGCTGGCTCGACGAAGCGGATCCGGCCATACCTGCGGCCAGGTGCCGACCCAGATTCGGAAAACTAAGGATGATTTGTCACATGATCGGGGTTTGTCACATGTTCTGTCACATGATGGGTGAGGAAAAATCCTTTGCTAATCAATCGTGTCACCAGTGTCACCAGTGTCACCAGTGATTCGCGCACATATGCGCGCATGCGCACGCACGCGCATGTATATTTATAGTTTTATATGTGACATATGTGACACTAGTGACAACGTTGATATATAAGAATTTTTCTTGTCACATGATACGAAGGTCTTATGTGACACATGTGACAGCCACTTACCAGCAGGGAGATTGACCATGAGAAATCAAGGCACGCTTGAACAGCGTCAGCGGGAGGTCAGAGAGGAGCTGCAGGAACAGTCCGCGCTGGCGGTGGAGTCCTATCTGGTAGCCGCCATCGACATCCTCGATAGGAACCTCTCGCCAGAATTCTTCGAGAAGAATCCGCAGCTGCTCGGCGATATGGTCAAGGCGATGGCCATCCAGCACCAGGCAGATGTCGAGTTGGCGAAGAATCAGTAGCTCACGGCCACCCACCAGGCCCACCACCACGTAGGAGCACACCAAATGATCAAGGAAATGGACGAGCTGCTGCAGCACTGGGCAGACCAGCATCGAGGGCGGGGGTTGCGCCAGTGCAGCCCCCTGGGCGCCCTGGTTGAGTTTGGTGGCATACCGCCACGCTCGAGTAACCCGAAGGGCAGCCGGGACCCGCTGGGGCTGGGTGAGCTTGACGAGGCGGCGTGGCAGATCGAGCAGGCCCTGCGCACGCTGCATGACAACCACCAGGTGCTGGCACATGAGCATTACCGCTGGAACGGCTACAGCGACGAGAAGGCAGCACGGCTTGGGCTGGCCCGCCAGACCTATTATGACCGGCTGCACCGGCTGCATTATGAGCTGCAGCGTGCCCTGAAGGACCAATTCAAGCGGCAGCGGTATGCCTGAGACCGTTGCATTGTGGTATGACGCCGGGGCGAACCCCACACATTGCGGTATGAGCATTACTTGGTGGTTGATGCCACCGGAATCGAGGGCCATGATTCGCGTACCGTCACATAGCTGCGCCTGATTCGAATCCCTGCGGTCACCTTGCATGGCACTTTCCCCCGGCATCTCGCCGGGGTTTTTGTTTCTTGCGCATGACGAACCGAGTTACTCCCGCCGTGGTGGGCGGTGCCGCCTTCGGGCGGCATTTTACTTTCTGGAGGCAGTGCGATGACGATTCGCTGGATTGATCGAGTCAAGGCGATCCCATCTGCCCCGCCCCAGGTGTGGACCGTGATGATCTCTGCCGGGCACAGCGATACCCAGCCTGGCGTTGTGGCCAACGGCTTTCGCGAAGCGGATATCGTGCTGGAGTTCCGGCAGCTGGTCAGTGCCGAGCTGTGCGAGCTGGGTATCAAGCACCTGCTTGACGGCGAGCCACACGAGAACCTGCCGTTGAGCCAGGCGGTGGACATAGCCAAGCGCTGCGATATTGCCGTGGAGTTTCACACCGACTCGGCATCGCCCAGGGCCAGCGGTAGCTGGACGCTCTCGCATGCCCCCAACAAGCCGCTGGGTGCCAAGCTGGCCCGCATGACTGCCGACACGCTGGGCATCGAGAACCGTGGGGCCCGCCCTGAGAATGCCGGCCATCACCATCGCCTGGCGTTCGTCTCGGATGGTGGGGGCATCATCCACGAGCTGTTTTTCCTGACCAACCCGCACGACTTGGCCGCCTACATGCAGCACAAGCAGGTGCTGGCCGGCGAGATCGCTGGCGTGCTGGCCACGGCAGCAAGAAAACCATAACCCGAAATGCGCAGGGCAGCCCCATGAGGTGGCCCAATGAAAAGACAGAGAGATGCCATGTCCGGCCCGGATAAGGATCCGCAGTTCCTGCAGGCTGCTCTGGCGTATGTCGCGAATGCGTGGCCTCAGCTCTACGCCGCGGCGCTGGCGTTCGTTGTTGCCCTGGTGCGGAGCCTGCATTCTGGCACGAAGCGGAAGAAGAGCTGGATGGAGGCGGTGCTGTGCGGCTGCCTGACTCTGGCCGTATTCCCTGTCCTGCAGTACCTGGGCCTGCCCGTGAGCCTGGCTGCCGCCATCGGTGCGGTTATCGCATTCAAGGGTACCGAATGGGTTGGCCACAGGAGCGATGAGCTGTATCAGAAGCTTGTCGGACGGTGGCTGAAATGATCCGCCGTCTGATGAGTGGAGCCACCGGCTGGCTGATTGCTGGGCTTCTCGGCATCACTGTCTATGCCGGGATGCAGGCGCGCCATTATGCGCTGCAGCTCTCGGACAGCAAGGCCCAGGTAGCACGTAGTGAACAGCGCGCCGAGATCCTGCTCGAGCATCAGCGCTGGCAGCGGCAGCAACTGGAAACCCTGTCGTTGGTCCTGGCTGTGCGTGACGAACAGCTTGAGCGTGATGGCCAGCTGCTCGACTTGATCCGCACCGCGGCCAGCAACTTGGAGCGTGACGATGCCGAAACTGCCGACTGGGCTGATCAGCCTAGCCCTGCTGCTGTTCGTCAGTGGCTGCGCGACCTCACAGCCGATGCCGTTGACGGTGCCGGTGATGGTGAGTCCGGACGTGCCCAGCCACCTGCTCAGCCCGCTGCCGGTACCGACGAGGAACGTGACTCGTAACCGGGACCTGCTGCAGCTGTTGGCTGACTATGAGTCGCTGCGGCGTAGAGCCAATGCCGACCGCGCGGCAGTCGCGGGCATCCTCGAGCGCCCCGGATCGGCGGGTGAGCAGTGAGTGAGTATGACCAGCGCCGTGGTAGCGCAGCGTCACGCGGCTATGGCCACAAGTGGCGCAAGGCCCGGGAGGATTACCTTCGGGAGCACCCGCTTTGTGTGTTCTGTCAGCGACGGGGCAAGGTGACGCCGGCAACGGTTGTTGACCACATCGAGCCACATAAGGGCGATCTCAAACTGTTCTGGCGACGCTCGAACTGGCAGGGGCTGTGCAAGCCATGCCACGACATCGACAAGCAGCGCCTGGAGAAGGGTGGCGCCCTGCCTGGCTGCGATGCCGATGGGCTGCCTGCAGACCCTCATCATCACTGGTCCTGACTCGCCTCGCGATGCGTGGCGGGCCGAAGGGGGAGGGGGTGGTCAAAGTCCACAGCCTCAGCGACCGAGACCGATCCGCCCCCTTTTCTTGTGAAAGCGGGAAATATGGGAGGGGGGTATCTCGAGCCTGGGGTGTCCTGAATCCCATCAACTGGAGTCGCCGTTATGGCTGGCAACAAGAATTCTGGCCGCCGGCCGTTGCCGGCGAATGTTCATGCCCTGCGCGGCAACCCCTCGAAGAAGCCCGGGCATGAACTGCACGACAACGGCGCGCCGTCGCTAAAGGTTGAGGCGCCGCCGTGCCCTGCCTTCCTGACCAAGGATGCCAAGGCCGAGTGGCGGCGGATCGTGAAGGATCTCGAGATACTCGGCCTGCTCACCAAGGTCGACCGGGCCGAACTGGCGGTTTACTGCCAGGCCTGGGGCGACTGGAAGCAGGCGCGCGAGAAGATCGCCGAGCTTGGCGATTCGGGCATGGTGGCGAACACGCCGAGCGGCTACAAGCAGATGTCCGTCTGGATGCAGGTGGCGAACCGCGCCGAGGAGCGCATGCGGTCAGCCGGCAGCTCGTTCGGCCTGAATCCCTCGGCCCGCGCCAAGCTCGGTACCGGCCACGTGACCCAGGGAGAACTGTTCCCCAATGAGCAAGCGGAAACCGCCCGAAAGTACGGTCTGTGACGATCGGGCGACCGCCTATGCTCGAGCAGTAGTCGCTGGCGAGCTGATCGCCGGCCCCCAGGTTCGCAACGCATGCGAGCGTCACCTTCGGGATATGGAGCATGGCCCTGAGCGGGGGTTGCTCTGGGACCTGGAAGCGGCGAACCACGCTATCGGATTCTTCGAAGACGTGCTGCGGCTCAACGGTGGCCGCTTCGAGGGAGAGCCGTTCCACCTGCTGCCTTGGCAGGCCTTTGTAGTGGGCTCGCTGTTTGGCTGGAAAGCCGAAGATGGCTGGCGGCGTTTCCGCGTGGCCTACATCGAGACCGCCAAGGGCTCCGGCAAGTCGCCGCTCGCCGCCGGTGTCGGGCTCTACGGTCTGGCCGCTGACGGTGAGGAGCGTGCCGAGGTCTACGCCGCGGCGACGAAGAAGGACCAAGCTCAGATCCTGTTCCGCGATGCAGTGGCTATGGTCGATCAGTCGCCGCTGCTGGCCACGCGCATCGTCAAGTCAGGGGCCGCGGGCAAGGAGTACAACCTCGCCTTCCACAAGACCAGCAGCTTCTTCCGCACGGTGGCGGCCGATGACGGCCAGTCGGGCCCTCGGCCCCACGTAGCCCTGCTGGACGAGATCCACGAGCACAAGACGCCGCTGGTCGTGGAGATGATGCGCGCCGGCACCAAGAGCCGCGAGCAAGCGCTGATCTTCATGATCACCAACAGCGGTACCGACCGGCTGTCGGTCTGCTGGGACTACCACGACTACGCGGTGAAGGTGGCCAATGGCGGCCTCGAGGACGATTCGTTCTTCGGCTTCGTCTGCTGCCTGGATGAAACCGACGACCCGTTCGAGGGCGAGGAGTGCTGGTACAAGGCCAACCCCTCGCTGGCTTACGGGATCCCCGGCCTCAAGTACCTGCGCGAGCAGGTGACCCAGGCGCGAGGCATGCCATCGAAGGAGGCGACGGTAAAGCGGCTCAACTTCTGCATGTGGGTGCAGGCCGACAACCCGGCGATCAGCCGGGATGCCTGGCTGGCTACCCAGGACAAGGAGTTCGATCTCGACACCCTGCGCGGTCGGCGCTGCTATGCCGGCTTGGACCTGTCGAGCACGCAGGACCTCACGGCCCTGGTGCTGCTGTTTGAGCCGGTAGAGGACGATTCCGTTTGGCGCATGGTGCCGTGGTTCTGGCTGCCTGAAGAGGGCTTGCCCCGCAAGGCCGAGAAGGACCGGGTGCCGTACGTGTTGTGGCAGGAGCGAGGTTACCTGCACACCACGCCTGGCCGGGCGATCAACAAGCGTCATGTACTGCATCAGCTATCCGAGATCGCTGCGATGTACGACCTGCAGGGCATCGGCTACGACCGCTGGCGAATCGAGGACCTGACCGCCCTGATCGATGAGGAGGGTGTGAGCCTGCCGCCGCTGATCAGCTGCGGCCAGGGCTTCCAGACCATGGCCCCAGCGGTCGACGAGTTCGAGCGCCGCCTGGTCAATACCGAGATGCGCCATACCGGCCACCCGGTACTGACCTGGTGCGCCGCCAACGCGGTGTATCAGGAAGACCCGGCGGGCAACCGCAAGGTGGACAAGCGCAAGAGTACGGGCCGGGTTGATGGCATCGTTGCCGCTGTTATGGCCACGTCGCTGACGCTGGGCGAACTAGACGACGATGGCGGTGAGCCTGACTTCATCATTCTGTGACGGGAGACGCCGTGCGTAACCTACTCAATCGCCTGACGGGCAGCACCGCTCCCGCGGTGCGAGAAGAGCCGACGCTCTCGCCCGACCCTGGGCCTCGCAACGAGACCGTCAGCACGGCCAACCCTGAAAGCCTGCTCGAGCTGTTTCAGGTAGGGCCCAGCTACGCCGGCCCCGCGGTGACAGCCGAGACGGCCATGCGGGTGACAGCCGTCTACGCCTGCGTTCGAATGCTCTGCGGGGCGGTGGCTACCATGCCGCTGCATGTCTACCGACGCACCGACAAGGGGCGCGAGCGTGTCGACCATCCGCTCTGGTGGCTGCTCAACCAGGAGGCAAGCCCCACCTTTACCGCCAGTGCGATGCGCGAACATCAGATCGCCTCGATGCTGCTGCGCGGGGATGGCCTGGCCTGGATCCGCCGTAACCGCCGAGGCGAGGCCGAGCGTCTCGACCCGCTGCCTCGGCAGCACACCATCATCGAGAAGCGTGGCGGCCGCCTGATCTACTTCGCCAACCTGGAAGAAGAGGGCTACCGCGGTATCGACCAGGATGACGTGCTGCACCTGCCGAATGTCGGCTTCGATGGGGTGAGCAGTCCCTCGGTGATCGGCCTGGCGGCCAAGCAGGGCATCGGCCTGGCCATGGCGGCCGAAGAGTACAGTGCTCGCTTCTTCTCCAACGGGGCTCGCCCCGACCATGTCATCACCATGGAAAAGACGCCGAGCCAGGAGCAGCTCGACCGGATCCGCGATAACTGGCTGAAGCGTCACACCGGCACGGCCAATGCTCACCTTCCTGGCATGCTGGTCGGCGGGGCAAAGGTCCAGCAGATCACCATGAGCTCCGAAGATGCACAGCTCATGGAGGCTCGGCAGTTCCAGGTTACCGACATTGCCCGAGCCTTCGGTCTGCCCAGCTGGATGATCAACGCCAACGAGAAGAGCACCAGCTGGGGTAGTGGTCTCGAGCAGATGGGCCTGGGCTTCATCATCTACACCCTGCAGCCTCACCTGACCCGCTGGGCCCAGGAGATCAACCGCAAGCTGCTGCGCGACCAAAACTTGTTTGCCGAATTCAACGTTGCCGCCCTGTTGCGCGGTGATGCCAAGACGCGTGCCGAGTATTACAAGTCGGCCCTGGGCGGTACCCAGAACCCGGGTTACATGACGCCCAACGAGGTACGCGCCAAGGAGAACCTGCCGCCGATCGAGGGTGGCGACAAACTCTACGCACCCGAGGTGACCCCCAATGCCGATGCCTAAGCTGCTGCAGCTGTTCCTGGACAACCAGGCGCGGCCCAAGGATTTCCGATCCGTCCATAACGAAGGGCGCGGTGAGATCTATCTCTATGACGCCATCGGCGATTGGTTCGGCATCAGCGCCGAGGCCTTCAACCGCGAGATCCGCGCGATGGAAGGCGAGATCGACGAGCTGCACCTGTACATCAACAGTCCGGGGGGTGACGTCTTCGAAGCCAGGGCCATGGCCACCGCGCTATCGCAGCTCAAGGTCAAGACGTTTTCCCATATCGAGGGACTCGCGGCCAGTGCTGCCACCTTCCTGCCCATGGTGACCGACGAAGTCGAGATGAGCGAAGGCGGCTTCTTCATGATCCACGAGGCGTGGACCCTGACCATGGGCAACAAGCGCGACCACCTGAAGCAGGTCGACCTGCTGACCAAGGTCGACGACTCCATCCTCGACGCTTACGGCAAGCGCACTGGCACCGAGCGTGACCAGCTGATTGCCTGGCTCGAGGCCGAGACCTGGTTTACCGCAGCAGAGGCAAAGGAACATGGCTTCATCGACTCCGTTCTCGAAACCGACCGGCGCCAAGCCGCTGCCCAGTGGAACCTGGCTGCCTACCACAACACGCCCAGCGCCCTCACTCAAGGGCCGCCCCCTGAACAACAGTACGACCGAGCGCAAGCCGAGCGACGGCTCGCGCTGATCGAACGGCACTAGCGGGCTCCCGCGTGCCATATCCCTGCGCCGCCCTCTGGGCGGCGTTTTAGTAAGCGAAGGAGACAGCATCATGCCTCAGAGCATCCAAGACCTGCGGGAGCAGCGCACCAAGGCCGCCAAGGCCGCCCGCGAGCTTCTCGACAAGCACCCCGGAGACACCTGGGGTGAGGAGCAGGATACCCAGTACGCCAACCTGATCGGTGAGATCGACCGCATCGATGCCAGTCTCGACCGTCAGCAGAAGTTGCTCGACCGCGAGGCCGAAGAGAAGCACCGCATCGAGGATCGTGCTGGCCGGGATGGCATCAGCACCGACGAAGCCACCGCCCTCAAGCAGAAGGAGAGCTCCATCTTCAAGGCCTGGATGCGCAACGGCGTTGACGGCCTGAATGCCGAGCAGCGCGAGCATGTGCAGCAGGTTCGGCAGAAGATGATGCAGAACGCCATGAGCACCGGCACCGGCAGCGAGGGCGGCTACCTGGCGCCGGACGGTTTCAGTGCCGAGCTGCTGAAGGCGCTCAAGGCTTTCGGTGGAATGCGCGAGATCTCCCGCGTCCTCTCTACCGCCTCCGGCGTGGCGATCAACTGGCCGACCACCGACGCCACCAGCGAGGAAGGCGAGATCGTCGGCGAGAACGCTGCGGTCAGCGTGGGCGAAACCAGCTTCGGTACCCTGCCTCACGTGACCTACAAGTTCTCGTCCAAGTCGATTGCGCTGCCCTTCGAGCTGCTTCAGGACAGCGAGATCGACCTCGAGGCCTACGTGCGCGAGCTGCTGCAGGAACGCCTGGGACGCATCACCAACCGGATGTTTACCACTGGCACCGGTGTCGGCCAGCCGCATGGCATCGTCACCAGCTCCGGTGCGGGCAAGATCGCCCCGACCGGCCAGGTCGACAGCGCCGGCTACGACGACCTGGTGGACCTGGAGCACAGCGTCGACCCGGCCTATCGCCGCAGCGGCAACGTCGGCTACATGTTCCACGACATGACCCTGCGGGAGCTGAAGAAGCTGAAGGACGATCAGGGTCGCCCGCTGTGGGTGCCGGGCGTGGCGGTGAGCGAGCCGGATACCCTCAACGGGTACCGCTACACCATCAACCAGCACATGGATCAGCTCGGTGCCGGCAACAAGCCGATGCTCTTCGGTGACTACGCGAAGTACATCATTCGTGACGTCATGCAGCTGCAGTTCTTCCGCATGACCGACTCGAAATACACCGAGAAAGGCCAGGTCGGCTTCCTCGCCTTCATGCGCTCCGGTGGTCGCCTGATGGACGTGGGCGGCGCCGTGAAGCACTTCCAGAACGCCGCTTCCTGATCACTGGGGCGATAACCCAACCACGGTAAGTGCAGGGCCGGTACGCCGGCCCTGCACAGCATAGCGAGGAACCGAGCATGGCTGACTCCAAGAGCAAGACCGCCAGGCAGGATGAAGGGAAGGGCGAAGAGCTGGCAACCACTCCGGCATCGGCATCGCCCAAGGCGGAAGAGCCTGCCGACGAGCAGGAGACTGGCACGCCGCCAGCGAACGATCCTGCCGACGATCAGGGGGCCGGCACGCCGCCCGCGAACGATCCTGCCGACGAGCAGGAGACTGGCACGCCGCCAGCGAACGATCCTGCCGACGATCAGGGGGCCGGCACGCCGCCCGCGAACGATCCTGCCGCCGAGCAGGGGGCCGGCACGCCGCCCGCGAATGATCCACCGCCTAGCCACATGGCAGTGCTCATCCTTCGTGATGAGCGGGTGGGAAAGGTCGACTACAAGCCCGGCGCCACGCCGACGCTGCCTTATGACGAGGCGCAGCGCTTGATCAAGCGTGGCGGCGCTGATGGCAACGAGAAGGCAGTGCGTGCCGCCAAGGCCGCCCGGAAGAAGGACTGAGTGATGCCAGTGCGTAGCCGACTGATCACGCCCCCTGAAGCCGAGCCGGTGACCCTGGTCGAGGCCAAGGTGCAGGCCACGGTCGAGCATGATGAGCATGACACCATGCTGCAGCTGATGATCACGGCTGCCCGGCAAGAGGCCGAGCTTCGCACTGGCCGTGCCCTGATCGATCAGGCGTGGCAGCAGCGCCAGGAGGCGGATGGCAATACCGTTTGCCTGCGCCGCTGGCCTGTCATCGAGGTCACCAGCGTGAGCGATGACGAAGGCCCGCTGGACCCGGCTGACTACCAGGCCGAGATCGGTGACTTCCCGGCCGTGGTCGCGAACCGTCGATTGGTGGGCACCGTGACCGTGGAATATCGGGCGGGCTATGGCGCTGCCGGTGACGACGTGCCGGCAGCCATTCGGCAGTGGATCCTGGCGACGGTGTCGAGCATGTACGAGCACCGTGAAAGAGCCGTGGTCGGCACCATCACATCCAAGCATGACTTCCTCGAAGGCCTGCTGGATCTCTACGTGGTGACACCGACATGAGAGCCGGACGACTCCGCGACCGTCTATCCCTGCAGAAGCGCGACGAAGTGCGCGACGACCTGGGCGGCATTACCCACGACTGGGTCGAGGTGACCGAAGTGTGGGCCGAGGTCCGGGGCGTCAGCGGGCGCGCCTTTCTCTCTGCCAGTGCCGAGCAGGGCGAAGTGACCGTCGAAGTGCTCATGCGGTACCGCCCTGGTGTGGAGGCGCTCATGCGGTTCGTCCACCTGCCGCCCGGCGGCAACGGCGAGATCTACACCATTCAGGCTCCATTGCCCGACGCCAAGCGCCGGGAGCTGCTCTGCATGTGCTCCACGGGGGTGCGGAAATGATCAAGAGCCGGTTGGATTTCGTCGGCCTGGGCAACCTCGAGGATGACCTCAAGATGCTGACTCAGGCCGAGAATGACCGTGTGCGGCGCCAGGGTGCTCGTGCCGGTGCCGGTGTGATACGCGACGAGGCTCGTCGCCGTGCGCCGAGGCGCAGTGGGAAGCTCTCCCGCAACATCCAGGCGGTGACCGTCAAGGTGAGTGAAGGGAACCGGTCCGCTGCAGGGGTTCGCGTGCGCAGCCGCGGCAAGGCCGACGACCCCAGTAACGCTTTCTACTGGCGCTTCATTGAGCTGGGCACATCGAAAATGCCTCCGGTGCCGTTTATCCGCCCCGCATTCGATGCCAAGGAGCAGGAAGCCGGTGACGCGGCGATCGCCAAGGTCACCGAGGCGCTCGACAAGGTACTGAAGAAATGATCGAAGCCCAGCTCTTCGCCGCCCTGTCGGCGCTCGCCGGCGGCCGAGTCTTCCTGTTGGTGGCCCAGCATGGCACCGAAGCCCCCTACCTGGTGTTCAGTGTGCCGACCAACCAGGGCGACGACGCCCTGGCAGGGTTGGGGGCCAAGCGGGCGGCGGTGCAGCTCGACGCCTATGCCGACAGTCTGCTGGCTGCAAAAGGTCTGCTGGCTGACGCGCTGGGTGCAGTGGATCACATGGATCCCGGCGATCTGATGGAGCTGCAGGATTACGAGCCCGATACCGGGCTCTACCGAGCGACGGCAGAAGTCGCGATCTGGACCTAACCCACCCGCCGCCGGCGGGTTTTTCAAGCCTGGAGGAAACCATGGCCCGTAAAGCGAAGTATCAACTCACCGCCGGCACCGTTGTCGAGGTGTCTGGTGCCGCCGTCGAGACGGTCGCCGACGAGGTGGCGGAGTGGAAGAAGATCTCCACCACCGCCAAGGAGATCGCCTACACGGCAGGGCAAAAGAGCGACCTGGACGTCACCGTGATCGAGAGCGAGGAAGAGGAACTCGAGAACGGCCTGCGCGGCCAGGGCGAACTGACCATCAGCGGCAACTGGAAGCAGGAAGATGAAGGGCAGGACACCCTGCGCGCCGCCGATGCCGACGACTCCCTGCGCATCGTTCGGGTGACCTTCAAGACCGGCAACACCGCCAAGCTGCTGGTGCAGGTGCGCCAGGATAACTGGAGCATTGCCCCCAACGGAGTGGCAACCGGTGGCTTTAATCTGCGCGTGATCGGTAAGCCCGCCTACGCCCCTGCACCCGAACCCGCACCGTAAGCGAGGCTTTGAATGGCACGCCGTAAATCAACCACCACCGATCCGCGGGCGGCGCTTCTGGCGCCCCTCGCGGGCTTTCGCCACCGGTCCATGCCGGTGGGCGACACCGACGCCCAGGTCATCGTTCGTGAGCCTGGTGCCGACGACTGGCTCACCTGGCAACAGCACCTGCAGGAAGCGGCCGGCGAGGACGTTACCGAAGAGAACGCCGAGGAAGTGGCCGAGCGCGTCACATCCAGCCGGGACCACACCCCCGAAGCGGCGTTGCTCGTTCGCGTATTGCTCGACCCGAATACCTTTGAGCGCATCTTCACCGATGACGATGTGGAAGAAGTGAACCGCCTGTGGGGGCCGGTGTACGGCCGTTACCTCAACGCTGCCTTCGAGCTGGCCGGGCTCAACACTGCCACGCCGGTGGAGGATGCGGCAAAAAACTGAGAGAGAGCCCCGGGCTGAACTTCCTCATGACCCTGGCGCTACGGTTGGGCAAGACCCTCGCCGAACTACGCCACACCATGACAGCCCGGGAGCTCGTTCTCTGGATGGCCTACGACCAGCAGTCGCCGATCGGTGACCGGCGCGGTGACATTCAGTCCGCGCAGATCGCCATGGCCGTGCTTCAGTCACAGGGTGCCAAGGTCAGCTTTGACGACGTGCTGCTCGACTGGGGCGGGGGCGAGGAAGACGCCCCGGCGGAAGACGACGAGGCGCTGGAGATGCTGTTTGCAGGGTTGGCGGGTGAAGCGTGAACCACCACATCTTGACAGTAACAGGCGGGATGTGTGTACGGGACACAAGATGTGGTGGTTATACATACAGTTCAAATCACGACTTTAGGCCTATGTCAAGTAGGGAAACTTGCGTATCACTAAGAGTGTCGCTTACTATGCATTCAACAGAAAGTTGAAAAAAAGAAAGCCCTGCCAATGAAGCAGGGCTCTGTTATCTCGGTAGGTGGCGGTGGAGTAATGGCTATGAGTGATGCTAAGTATCTGAAATTACGCTGCTTGCTACAGCGAGAGGGTGATTTGTACCTGGCATTCTGCATCGATCTGAGCTTGGCGGTGCAGGGCGACTCGGCAGAAGAGGTTCGTACCAAGCTGCATGATCAGGTCCATGATTACCTCAACTATGTTGAGCGTGTGTACCATGAAGGCGACCGCCAAGGTGCGATGCAGCTGCTTCACCGACCTGCCCCACTCTCTACCCGCATGCGCTACCACTGGGTACGAGCCAAAGTGTGGTGGCATAATAAGCAGCAGGCTGCGCAGGAAAGGCAGCTTTGGAAAGAAAAAGGTGATCTTCCCTGGGCTTGTCCGTAAGAGGCGCGTGTGGGTTTTCGAGAAAGACCAGTCACAGCCCGGGAATTCATCAAGATGCTGAAGAACCTTGGCTTCGAGCAAGATCGGCAGGCGGGTACTTCGCATGAACAGTGGGAACACCCCTGCTTCGAGGGACAAAGGCGCTTGGTGACAGTGAGTCAGCACCTTGAGCCATTCCATCGTGAGCTTCTCAAGAACATGAGAAATCAGGTGGGTCTGAGCAAGCGTGATCTCATGAAGTGCCTTGTTGATGAGAGGTATGCCAAGCGCATGGGGGAGCGGAACGCCCCACCAGCTGCAGTGCTTGAATCGAATCGCTAAAAGCCCCGCCCCCGGCGGGGCTTTTTGATGGGCGAAAGGTGTGTCGGATTGGCCTGTTCAAAGCGGCACACAGAACGGATCGGTGAGTGAATGAGGTTGCCTGGTCTTTCTTGAGCTCAGCACTAGCCAAGCCGGTAACGGTGGGTTACGTTCTCAGTTGGTACGTAAGCAACGGGGAACTAACTATGAAAAAAGTAGGGCTAGCTCTAATCGCATTGCTGTTCTTGTCTGGCTGCCAGACAATGCAGACACAAGAGGTTGTAAAGCGTCAAGTGGCTTTTCCAGAATCAGAATATGCTGCCCTTGAAATGTCTGGAGATTCTACTGTAAGGGGGCAGGTATTCATGACTACACGTGGTGGGGACGTGAAGTATGGTGCTGGTAGGGAGGTTGTTATAACTCCTGTCACCTCTTATACATCAGAAGCTACAAGGGTGATGCTTGCTGGGAAAAGAATTGAAGATCCTGATCCGAGAGCGCAAGCGTTCACTCGCAGAACCATAGCTGACGGAAGCGGCAACTTTGAATTCAATGGGTTACCTGCAGGAAGATATTACGTGGCTGGTTCTGTAGTTTGGGAAGTGCCGTCGCAGTTTGGTCCAGCTCGGCAGGGCGGAGCGGTTCTCCGGCAAATTTCGGTTGGAGAAGGTGAAACAGAAACTGTGATGTTGAATAGATAACTATATTCTTTTCTTAAAACCCGCTTCGGCGGGTTTTTTTATGCCCGGAGATTGCTAATGGCAGCGACCCTACGCGAACTGATCGTCCGCATCAGCGCTGATTCGAGTGTATATCAGCGCGAGATGTCTCGCGCGTCACGCATGGGGTCCGAGTACTACCGCTCGATGGAGGGTGGTGCCCGCCGCACTGATGCGGCTCTCGTTCGCAACCAGCACAACCTGCGCGCCCTCAACACTCAAATGCTGGCTATTCGCCAAACGGCGCTGCGCATGACCGGTGTGCTGGCCGGCGCCTTCGCCGCCGGGCGGCTGATCGAAACTGCCGATGCCTATGGCCAGATGGCCAGCCGTATTCGATTGGCGATCGAGAGCGAGCGTGAGTACGCCGATGTGCAGGAGCGGCTGCAGCGCATCAGCCGGGTGACCTACAAGAGCCTGATGGACAACAGCGAGTTGTTCGTCAACTCGGTGGGTCCGCTGCGTGAGCTGGGCTTTGCCACGGCGGAAGTGCTCGACATCACTGAGGCGCTCTCGGCCGGCCTGGTGATCAGCGGTGCCAATGCACAAAAAACGAAGTCGGTGATCGATCAGTTCAGCAAGGCAATGATTGCTGGGCGCCTGCAGGGCGACAGTTTCAACTCGGTGATCCAGAACGCGCCTCGATTGCAGCAGGCCCTGGCTGAGGGGCTGAGCGTTAGTACCAGGCGCCTGCAGGAGATGGCCACCGCTGGCGAGCTGACCGCTGATGTGGTGATCGGCGCGCTGACGCGTTCGCTCGGCGAGCTGCGCCGCGAACTCGAGGAGATGCCGACCTCGGTGGAAGATGCCACTCAGGTGCTGAAGGATTCGTTCATGGCCTATATCGGCCAGGCGAACGAAGCCCATGGCACCACGGCGGCTCTGGCCGGCGGCATCGAGCTACTGGCCGATAATATCCAAAACGTGGTTGCCGTGGCTGGTGTGTTCGCCGCCATGGGTCTGGGACGCTTCATGGGCGGTCTGGCGGTGTCTGCTGGTGCAGCCGCTGCGGAGTTCGTCAAGAACACCCAGGCGCAGATTGCGCATGCCGCCGCCCAGCAGCAAGCGGCTGCTGCCTCGGCAAGGCTGGCGGCAGCTGAGGCAGCCTCAGCCAAGCAAGCCCTCGCCCGGGCAGTTGCTTCAGAGCGCGCGGCACGCGGCACCGACCAGCACACGGCAGCCTTGACCCGCTTGGGTGCTGCCCGCACTGCAGCGACAGGCGCCTCTGCCCGCCACACAGCGGCAACGAATGCCGAGGCAGCAGCCCAGAGCCGCTTGGCAGCCTCTACGAGTCTTGCTGCTCGGGCGAAGGGGGCTGCGCTTGCCTTGCTGCCAGGGCCTGCTGGCTTGATCACGCTGGCCGCCGGGGCCGCCGCCAGCTTCCTGCTGTTCCGTGATCGCTCGGATGAAGTGGCCGCCTCGCTGCTCGACCTCGAGCAACCGATGGACACCTTGATCGGGCAGTTCCGCGAGTTGACGACTGAGCAGCAGAAGGCGGCTCTGATCCGTTGGGGTGACCGTCAGGAAGAGGAGGCCGAGAAGGCCCGCCGGGCGCTTGAGTCTGTTCGTCAGGGGCTGCTGAGTGAAGCGTTTGCCGATATGGACGGCGCTGCGGCGCGCACCTTCTTTGATGAGATCAATGCTGCATTCGATGAGGTAAAGGACGGCGCCAGTAGTCTCGACAGCGTGCTTAACGAGATCCAGGAGCGCATCGGTGTCCCCGACCGCATCATGCGTGAATACCGGCTGCTGGCCGCTGAGTTCTCAGAGGGCCGCATAAATGCCGACGAGTTCGGCCGGCGCATCGATACCCTCAACGGGCACCTAGATGAAACCGAGGGCGCCGCCCGCCGCGCCGGTGGTGCGGTAAACGGAAACGCGCCCAGCGACAAGACCCTGCAGGCCTGGCAGCGCTACAACGACCAGCTACGCGAACAGATTGCCAACCTGCGTGACCCCTCGTTGCTGGGCCAGACCAGCCGCCGGCTGGATGCCATGGGGGCGGACGTCTCCGACCTGATGCGGGGTACCACGCTGTTTCTGGCGTCGACCCTGGATCGCGAACAGCAACTGGCGGATGCGCGCAAGAAAGCCGCCGACGAAGCCAAGCGAGCAGCGGAAGAAGGTCAGCGCAATGCCGAGCGGATCCTGCAAGCCTACCAGCAGCAGGCGGAGGGCCTGGAACGGCAGATCGCCCTGCATGGCGATGCCAGCCGTGCTGCCGCCCTGCGCTACGACCTGGAGCATGGTGGCCTGCGGGAGCTGAGCCAGGCCCAGGGAGCGCACCTGCTGCAGCTCGAGGGAGAGCTGGCCGCGAAGGAGCGGTTGGCCCAGCAGGCGCGTGAATCCATTGAGCTGATGCGCTTTGAGGCGACAGAGCGAGCGCGGCTCGCTGCGCGTTCGCAGGAGGTGGAGCTCGACATCGTCGCCGTTGGCCGAAGCGATCAAGCCGTTTCGGCCATGCGAGAGATTGCCTCGGTTCGGCAACGCTTCGCCGACGAGCTGCGCGACCTTCACCAGCGGCAGGAAGACGAGAGCACCCGCATCAGCGAAGCGGCGTACGAGGAGCGCCGGCAACTGCTGATGCGGCTCATGGACGAAGAGGTTCGCCTGGTTCAGTCGGCCAACGCACGCAAGCTGGCCGCCGAAGAGGACTGGCGCAACGGTGCCCGGCGGGGCTTCGAAACCTATCTCGACAACACCCGCGACATGGCGGGGCAGACCGAGACCCTGGTTACCAACGCCTTCTCGGGTATGGAGAACGCCCTCTCAGAGTTCGTGAAAACGGGCAAGCTCGACTTCAGCAGCCTGGCCGACAGCATCATCAACGACATGGTGCGAATCTACGTCCGGCAGGCGGCGCTGGGCCTGTTCGGCAGTTCCGGCGGTAGTTCCATTCCTGGTGGTTTCACATCACAAATCGACTTCGGCGGATATGCCCAGGGCGGTTACACCGGCCCGGGGGGTCGTTATGAGCCTGCTGGTGTCGTGCACCGTGGTGAAGTGGTGTGGAGCCAAACGGACGTTGCCCGCGCCGGCGGTGTGGCGGTGGTGGAGGCGCTGCGCAAGGGGTTGGGTGGATATGCCCGTGGCGGTGCGGTGGGTGTTCGCACGCCCACCCTGCCGGCTATGCAGGGCAGCGGCTCGCCCAATAACGTCTACATCACCCCGCCCGATGGCCACCAGGCCCGCACCGAGGAGCGAGAGAACAGTGACGGTGGCATGGACCTCTTTGTCATGTTCGATCAGATGGGTGCCCAGGCGCTGAACACCCCCGGTAGCAAGATGAGCCGGGCGCTCAAGAACAAGTTCGGCGCGCAGCCGGTACTGACAGGAAGGGGCTGATATGACCACACCCGTATGGCCGGCCACGTTGCCCCAGGTGCTGCGCTTCCCGATCGCCCAGCGCCGCCAGAGCGGTAAGCTCCGCACCGAGACCGACACCGGTCCGGCCAAGGTTCGCCGCCGGTTCACGGCTCGGGTGACGGAATACCCCGGGGCCAGCATCCAGGCGACCGGCGAGCAGAAGGCGATCTTCGATGCCTTCTATGACGATGACCTGGGCGGCGGTTCCTTGGCCTTCTCCTGGACCGACCCTGACACTCGGCAGCCCGCGCTGCTGCGCATCAAGGACGAGCCCGAGGCCGACCTGATCCGCCCCGGGGCAAGCCAGGCAAAGCGCTTGTGGGAGATCTCGTTCACCGTTGAGGTTCTGCCATGACCCAGGCCAGCGAGATCCTCCGCCGCAGCGCCTTCGCCCAGGAAACCGACGAGGTCTGGCTGGTGCTGCTCACGCTGTCGCACCCCAGCCTTGCCGAGCCCATCCGCGTCGTCGATAACACCGTGCCGATGGTCTCGCGTGGCGCGGAGTTCCAGGACTTCCCCTTCGGCCTGGACCCTCCCGGCGAGCACGAGGATGCCCCCGGCCTGGCCCGGCTGTGGATCGACAACGTCAGCCGCGAGATCGGGCAGACCATCCGTTCTATCCAGACCCCGGTTCAGGCGCTGATCGAGGTGGTGCGCGCCGCCGATGCGGATACGGTCGAGCGTGCCTGGCCTGACTTCTGGCTGCGCAATGTGCGCTGGAATGCCGGGCGTGTGACCGGCGACCTCACCCTCGAGGACTTCACCACCGAGCCATACCCGGCCGGCACGTTCACGCCGGCGAGTTTCCCCGCCCTGTTCTGAGGTGACCATGACCCTGATGGAATTCGCCGCCGGCGCCATTGGCACGCCGTTTCGGCCGCATGGCCGTGGGCCGGATCACTACGACTGCTATGGGCTGCTGGTGAAGGCCTGGCGCGACGTGCGCGGCATCGAGCTGCCGGACTACGTTAGCGACTACCCGCGGTTCAAGGATAGCGATCAGCTGGCCTCGGTGGTGTCTGGTGCTTGCGTGCATGACTGGCAGCCCGTGGAAGTCCCGCAGCCCATGGATGCCGTGGTGATCTACCGCGATGGGCGTCCGATGCACATCGGCCTGTACCTGGGCGCTGGCCAGGTACTGCACATCGAGCACGGCATTGAGGCCGTGGCCGAGCCGGTCACGGCGTTCCGCATCGAAGGTTACTACCGGCCGAGGAAGACCCGCCCATGCGCGTGATCGCCCGCAACCATCCGCTGCGTGACGACATCGTCGACCTGTGCCTGCCGGAAGGGCTCAACATCGAGGAGATACTCGTCCAGGCACAGCCCGACCCGATCCTGCGCGCTCACGCCTATGTGTTCGTCGGCGACGTGATGGTGCCTCGTGCCCGCTGGACCCGGGTGCGGCCCAAGCCCAGCGCGGTAGTCAGCATCAAGTTGCTACCCCAGGGTGGCGGCGGCAGCAAGAACCCGCTGCGTACGATCATGACCATTGCGGTGATTGCCGCTGCCTCGGCGGTAACCGGCGGTGCCGCCGCGGGACTGCTGGGAAGCGCCTTCGCCAAGGGCACCATTGGTGCATCGCTGCTCGGCGCCGGTGTGGCCGCCGCCGGCATGCTGGCGGTCAATGCCATCGCACCCATCCGCCCGCCCAGCTTTGACCAGCGCAGTGGCACCACCAAGCGCGACAGCCCGACGCTCTCCATCGAAGGCGCCCGCAACGATGCGCGGCCATTCGGCGTGGTGCCGGTGGTGTTGGGTGAGCATCGCCACGTGCCGCCGCTGGGGGCCCGTTCCTACACCGAGGTGCTGGGCGATGATCAGTACCTGCGTCTGCTCGTCGTGTGGGGCTACGGGCCACTGCGCGTGCGAAACCTGCGCATCGACGAGACGCCGCTCTCGAGCTTCGACGGGGTTCGGGTGCAGACCCGGGAAGGCCGCCCAGGCGATGCCCCGGTGACACTGTTTCCTGGGCAGGTGCGGCAGGACGATCTGGCGATAACGCTTAAGCAGGTTGATGGTTATCAGAGGCGCACAGCTCCCCCCAATGCCGATGAATTGAGCGTCGACATTGCATTCCCTCAAGGCTTGGTTCGGTTTAATGATTCGGGGGGGAAGCAGAACAGGGGGCTGATCATCCGTATTCGATACCGGGCGGTAGGCGCGTCGACTTGGCTGGTGCCTGAGTTCACGGACAAGACGGTACCCAATAGCTGGATCGAAAATGAGGAGCGCATCCGCTTCACTCACAAGCGAACGAGTGCCATACGGCATGGCTTTCGGTGGTCGGTTCCCAGGGGCGAATACGAGGTTCAGATTCAGCGCAGCACGGCAGATACCGACGACACACAGATCGTGGACACTACGGTATGGACCGCGCTGCGCTCAATCACCAATGAGAGCCCGATCAAGTTCCAGCACCCGGTAGCGGTGACGGCTCTGAGCATCAAGGCCACGGACCAACTGAACGGGATCGTCGACCGGCTGCAGGCAGACGTGGCCAGCTACGTGACCAACTGGAACGGCAGCGAGGTGGTCAGCAGCAACCCGGCGCTACTCTATCGCCACGTGCTGCAGGGGCCGGCCAACGCCAAGCGCCTCACCAATGAGCGCGTCGACCTCGAGGGGCTGCAGGAGTGGGGGGAGTTCTGCGCCACGAACAGCTTCGCCTTCGACATGGTGCGCGATTTTCAGTCGAGCGTGTGGGACACCCTGGCCGACATTGCCGCCGTTGGCCGAGCCTCACCCAGCCAGATCAATGGCAAGTGGGGGGTGGTAGTTGACCGGCCTCAGGCTCTCCCGGTGCAGCACCTGACGCCCCGCAACAGTTGGGGCTTCGAGGGAGAGAAGGCATTTCCGGACCCGCCCCACGCCTGGCGGGTGCGATTCAGCAGCCGGGCTGCCGGCTACCGCCAGGATGAGCGCATCGTCTATGCCGACGGCTACCACGCCGGCAATGCCGAGATCTATGAATCCCTCGATATGCCCGGTGTGGTCAATGCCGGCCATATCTGGAAGGACGCCCGCTTCCACCAGGCGCAGATCACCAACCGCCCGGAGCGATGGACGCTCAACTTGGACTTCGAGCACCTGGTGGCGCGCCGCGGCTCGCTCGTGCGCATCACTCATGACGTACTGTTGGCAGGCCTTGCCGCCGGTCGTATCAAGCAGCTGCTGACCGAGGTCGACGACGAGGACGGCAAGACCTATATCATCGGCATTGTTTCCGACGAGCAGCTCGAGATGAGCGAGGGCGAGACCTACGGCGTCTCGCTCCGCACCGTTGACGATGCCGGCGTGACACGCCAACTGGTTACCGAGGCCGGCCGGCATCACCAGGTGATGTTCGCCCAGCCCATCCTGGCCGATAGCGGCCTCGAGGTCGGCGACCTGTTCGGTTTCGGCTATGCCGGGCTGGAATACATCGAAGGGCTGGTGGTCAACATCGAGCGTCAGGCGCACCTGGTGGCCCGCCTCTCGCTGATCCCGTACAGCCCCGAGGTCTACGATGCCGACCAGGGGGCGATCCCGCCCTATGACCCGGGCATCACGTCGCTGCCGACCATCCCCGATGCGATAGTGACAGGGGTGCGTACCGGCGAAGAGGTGGTGACCCTGGGCGTGGGCGACACGCTGATCCCGCATGCCGCTATCGCGATGGAGAACCCGGACTATCCGGGTCTGGTGATCGATGCGCAGCTTCGCGTACATGGTACCGAGGAACCGTTCTACGAGTCGACGATAGCTAGGCGCAACGGCAGCGAGGTGTGGATCGGCGAGGTGGACGAGGGAGAGACGTATGACATCCGCGTGCGCTGGCGCGACCCGAATCGGGTGGTGCCAGGACTCTGGGCGTACGTCAATGCCCAGATCATCAGCGGTTCCACCAATCCGCCCGAGGCGCTGCGCGGATTGACCATCTCTGTATTCGGCGGCTCGGCGCTGCTGCGGTGGGATCAGCCGCCCGAGATCGACGTGCGCATCGGTGGGGAGATCCGCTTTCGCCACAGCCAGGCCGAGAACGCCGAGGTCGCCCAATGGAACAACTCGACGTCCATCGGCGACAGCGCAAACGGCAGTCAGACCTGGGCGGTGCTGCCGCTCAAGCCAGGCACCTACCTTGCTCGGGTCTACGACCGGGGCGGCAGACCATCCGTCGACATCGCCGCGATCAGCACCAAGCAGGCGAGCGTGCTGGAGTTCGCCAACTTGGACTCTGTCACCGAGAGCCCGACATTCCCCGGCGCTACCGAGGGCGCCACGGCCGTTGACGGCTCGCTGTGGTTGTCAGCGCTGGGGCAGTTCGACGACATCGAGGACTTCGATTCACTGTCGTCCCTCGACAGCTTCGGCGGTATCGGCAGCGAGGGCTACTACACCTTCGGCGGCGGGTTCGACTTCGGCACCGTGAGGCGCATACGCCTGACCAGCATTATCGATGCGACCGCCGTCAACGTGCTCGATCGCATCGACGAGCGCAGCAACCCGATAGATGGCTGGGAGGACTTCGACGGCACGCTGCAGGCGCAGTCCGACGGCAGGGTGCAAGTGCGCCACACCGACGATGACCCCGCTGCATCACCTGCCTGGAGTGTCTGGAACAACCTCGACTCAGCCGAGTTCGAGGCCAGGGGTTTCCAATTCCGCGTGAAACTCACTTCCCGTGATCCCGCTTATAACATCCGCGTCGACGAGCTCGGCGTGGTCGCAGAGGAGTTGACATGATGCCCAGAGTTGCAGTGCTGGACAAGCAAGGGCTGCTGATCGGCAGCAGGCAGAAATCGAAGCTCGCCAAGGGCGACGTGGAGTGCGGCGACCTGCCGTGCGACGGGAGCTACCGGCTGAAGGACGGCGCGTTCCTGCCGGTGGGTCGCGGCCACGGCAAGCCCCGCAACCCGCCTGTGTCGCCCTACCAGGCCCTGGCGTTGCTGATCCGCTCAGTAGAGAGCGGCACCCCGGTGCCGCAGGAGTGCACCGATTGGGCCGACTGGTATGACGAATTCGGAGGGGCACGCTGATGGCACAGTCTGATCTCAACATTGCCAACTCTGATGGGGCCACGGTTCGAGCCGACATTAACAGCCAACTGGAAGCGCTGGTCACTCAGAGCAGCGGGCCGACCTCGCCACCGATAACCTTCCCATACATGCGCTGGTTTGATACTGCCGCTGGTCGTTTGAAGGAGCGCAACGCATCCAACACGGCCTGGATTGTCGTGGCGGATGATCTGAAATGGCAGGTCCAGCCCATTGGGGTTCCATTCGGCATTCGCGATGACCTCGCCGGGGCCGATGTTCCGCCCACCGATAACGCCAACTACCGCTATATCAAGCTCACCGCCTCCGACGCTTATAACTCGGGGGCGCTGACGAGCGAGTCAATTTCAGGTAGTGCCCCGCTTGTCGTCGCAACTGCTGTTATTGATTTCACTGACAGCCCGATCAATGGCGAGACGGTCAACTTGTGGAACACAGAAGGCCGCTACCCGAAAGCGGGGACTTCACCCGGCACTGTTGCCAATGACCAGATGCAGCAAATTACTGGCGCAGTTTCTTCGGGTACAATTTTAACGGTAGGGCTAACAGATACCGAAGGAGCGTTTGAAGATTCGGTTGTTCCTGGTACATCGGCAAGCTTCTCATCATCTACGGGTCGAGGATTGGCACCTCTAGACTTTAACTCTGAAAACAGCCCTGGTGCCCGCGTAGGAGCGTATACTGACGTCAAGCATCAGCAAGTCACTTACTACATGCGCATCGCATAAGGAATCGTCATGCCCTACGCAGCCAACGGTCAAATCAGCCAGTCGCCCATTGAGGGTGGAGTTCCGATCAATGACGAGCAGTATCAGGATGCGCTGGCGGGCATCATGCGCGGCGAGGTGGTGAGCATCGACGGCGGTTTCAGCGTTGCGCCGCCGCCTGAGCCCGAGAAGGAGTCGGAGCCCGAGCCGCTAACGCCGGAGCAAGAGCTAGTCCAGTGGCGTAAGTCAGCCTTCGTCTCCAGCCGCCAGGGCGAACAGCAACTCATCCTCGCCGGCCTTGATGAGCAGGTCGAAGCCGCTATCGACGGCATTGAGGATGTAATCGAGCGCAAGCTGACACGGGCGTGGTATAACCGTTCGACTGTGTGGGAGAGAACGAACCCACAATTTGTCGCACTAGGTTATGCGCTCGGGCTGACTGACGACCAGATAGACGAACATGTCAGGCGAGCGTCAAAGCTCTAACCTGATAGGTCGCCTTATGGGCTCGACCAAGCGTATGCTTTGAAGGTAGGATCAATCTGCCTGATAAAAAAGAGTGATGCGCAATGGAAGTCGTAGTTGTCGGAACTGAAAGCTGCGGGCTTGCTCGCGGAAAAATGAAGCCAGAGAGGTTTCTGGCCCCATTCGTGCAGCATTTAGAGCGACACAGCGTGCGCGTTCACATAGTGGAGCGGCCTTCGGATCTCAGTTCCGCCACTATAAGAAGCGCCAAGATAGCCGTCCTGCCTGTAGTGAATGAGGAAGACCATCAGCACGATTTCCGAGCGATCCAGTCCTGGGCAGATCAGGTCGGTGCGTTGATGTGCCCCTCGTTCGCTACCGCCAAGATGATGGCCAATAAGCGCGATACTAATGTGGCCTTTGCATCCCGTGGTATTCCTGTGCCTAAGCTGGCAAGCCAGTCACAGGGTCTGGCCATTTTCTCAAATGAGGTAACCGGGTCCGGACAAGAAACCAAGCTGCTTGAAAGTGGCTCGCCCATTGATGAGAGCCGATACAACACAAGCTTTATAGATTCCACCCACACATTCAATGGCGAGCCATATTATGTATCCTTGCGTGCCATGGCAGTCGGCACCCATTGTGTCTCAATCTATCTACGGGCCCGCCCGGTATCTGATAATGCTCCGTCTGTACATAGCAAGGACACGCCTCGGGATGCGGCGGTGATAAACGCTTTGTACAACGAGATTGTCACGCCTAGAAAGAAATTGCTTAATGAAATTTGTGACCGGGCGGGCTCTGTGTTAGGGGTCGGGTATTATGCCCACGACATTATACCCTCTCAGGATGGACAGTTTTTCATCTGTGAGACTGGCCTGAAGTACAATGACACGATGTTGGCCAATCACCTCAAGGCTGAGCGCTTCAAAACCCATTTCGCTGATATATGTACCGAAGACGAAGTAAAGCGTTCCGCTGATGCCCTTCTACAGCAATTGGGGTGGAATGCTGCGCCGGGCATTGCGTCAAAATTATTGAGGCGCTTGAGTGCCCAATGGTGGCCGCGGGACTAGCAGGGATACAGGCCAGACCACCACAGCAATAGACGACCTAGCAGGGTGGCTTTGTCTGATCCCCTGCAATACGCCATGCCCATCCCTAGACATCCTCGCCCGATTAACACATACACCGTCGTACCTGGCTCTCCAATACCCCACTGTTACGTCGAAATCTTTCAGCCGCACCCGGCCGCTGACGATCCACCCCTGCCAGATCACGTGATACTCCACCACCCGGTCACGCACCGGCGCGCCCCGCCGCAAGCTGATCCAGCCTTTTCGCTCGAGGCGTTTGCGCCATTGGGTGATGAGGAGGCGAGTTTGTTCATCCATGGGGGAGAGCATGGCAGGCGCTGGGGTTGCGTACAATAAGGCGACAAGTTGCTGATTCTTAAGACCCGAAGCCGCCTTCCTGCGTAAATAGATTGACGTCAAGTTGCTGTTTTTACAGCATGAATAGTTATTTCTTGTAATCAGTAGGTCCCGGGTTCGACTCCTGGTGCCGGCACCATCCTGAGCCTGGGATGAGATTAGGGATATCAGCGACTTGCAGCTATTTTAAAACCGCCCATCGAGGCGGTTTTTTTGGTGGTGCGCTAGGCATGCGCGCAGCGCCTGACTGGCGCTGTTCCCGCGAACAGCACGCGCGACCGAGGGGCTGGCCATGGCAGCCGGCACGGGTTGGGACAGCGTGGAGCCGGCCGGGTGGCGAGCCCATGGACAAGTTCGCGTATCATGAAGGGAACAGCAGCCAGGGAGTTCGGCATGAGTTCTCGCAGCGACACAGGCGTCGTCCAGGGCACCTTTCCTGACCGGCAGGGGCGCCAGGGGCAGAAGCTCAGCGATCACGTCTACGGCGACATCATCGACCGCATCATCAAGGACGAATACGGTGAGGGGCAACGCTTGCCTTCCGAGGAGAAGCTGGCACAAATGCACGGGGTCTCGCGTCCCATCGTGCGCGAGGCCCTGGCCAGGTTGCGTGAGGATGGCCTGATCCGTTCGCATCGTGGTGCCGGCAGCTTTGTGCGGCTGCGTCCCAGCCGCGCCATGCTGGACTTCGCGCCCCTCGACAGCCTTGCCGATATCCAGCGCTGCTTCGAATTCCGCATGGCTGTGGAGGCCGAGTCGGCACGGCTGGCGGCGCTCAACGCCACCGCCGAGGATCGCGAGGCGCTGGCGGCGGCCTTCGCCCTGCTCGAGCAGCGCATCCGCGAGAATGCGCTGGGGGTCGATGCCGACTATGGCTTCCATCTGGCCATCGCCCACGCCACCCACAACCGCTTCTTCGCCGAAACCCTGGCCTCGCTGGAGGCCACCATCACCTATGGCCAGCGCCTGGCCAGGGGCCTGGGCCTGCGACGGCCGACCCACCACCTGCCCGAGGTGCAGGAGGAACACCGCCGGATCCATGACTGCCTGCAGCGTGGGGATGCGGAGGGGGCCGCCCGGGCCATGCGCGAGCACCTGGGCAACTCCCGTCGGCGGGTCTTCGAGGGCTGACAGACTTTACAGGTTTGACAACTTTTACAACTCGACTAGTCTTTATGGCAGGCCGAGGGCTTCATGATGCCAGCTCGGTCCGGCAGCCCAGGCTGTCCCGCCTTTCACTACAATTTTTCTTCACAACGCTCATCACAACGCTCATCACAACGCGGATAACAAGATCGGGAGCCTTGCCATGAAGTGTCGCCTTTCCACCCTGGCCGTGGCCGTATCGGCGTGCACCCTGCTCGGAGCCGTCGGCGCTGCCCAGGCGGATTACCCCGAGCGCGCCATCACCTACATCATTCCCTTCAACCCGGGCGGCGAGTCTGACGTGACGGCGCGCTTCCAGGAGCCGATCCTGGAAGAGCTGCTGGGTGTCAGCGTCAACGTCACCCATCGTCCCGGTGGCGGTGGCGCGGTGGCCTGGAGCGAGTTCCAGAACAACGCCGAGCCCGATGGCTACGAGATCATCGGGGTCAATATCCCGCACATCATCGGCCAGCCGATCCAGCGCTCCGACGCGGGCTTCGAGACCGACAACTGGGAGATCATCACCTTCTTCCACTCCACCCCCAATGCCCTGATCGTGCCTGCCAACAGCCCCTTCGAGACCCTCGATGACCTGGTCGAGTATGCCCGCGAGAATCCCCAGGCGGTGACCCTCGGCGGCAGCGGCACCTACAGTGCCAACCACCTGGACATGCTGCGCTTCGAGCAGGAGGCCGACATCGACCTCACCTACATTCCCTTCACCGGCACGGGACCGTTGCCGGCGGCCCTGGAGGGCAACCACGTGGCCGGGGTCTTCAACTACACCATGCTCGGCGTGCAGATGGACGATCGCGTAAGGGTGCTGGCCGTGGCCTCGGAAGAGCGGGTGTCGGCATTGCCCGATGCGCCCACCTTCTCCGAGCTCGGCTATGACATCGTCGGCGGTGCCTACCGCGGCGTGGCAGCGCCGGCCGGCACCCCGCCGGAGATCGTCGAGACGCTGGCCGAGGCCTTCGCCGAAGCCAATCGGCGTATCACCGAGCAGCAGGAACCGCTCGGCTTCGTGATGGAGTACATCACCGGTGAGCAGATCGATGAGGTGATCAACAGCCTCAGCGAGGCCTACGGGCCGATCCTGGAGGCCGCCGACTGATCCCGATGCCACTCCCTGCGGGTCCGGGCACTCCGTCCGGACCCTGATGTCCTGTTGCGCCTGCCGGAGGGAGACGCATGGAGATGTTGCTCGAGGCGCTGGCATCGCTGATGACCTTTCAGAGTTTCATCACGGTGCTGGTCGGAGTGTCGGCCGGACTGCTGATCGGCTCCCTGCCCGGGTTGACCGCCACCATGGCCCTGGCGGTGCTGTTGCCCTTCACCTTCTCGATGCCCCCCCTGCAGGGCCTGATGGCCCTGGGGGCCGTCTACATGGGTTCCATCTATGGCGGGGCCTTCACGGCGATCCTGATCAATACGCCGGGTACCCCGTCGTCGATCGCCACCACCTTCGACGGCTATCCCATGGCCCGGCAGGGGCGAGCCTTCGAAGCCCTGGCCGGCGCCACCATCGCCTCGGTGATCGGCGGTCTGGTGGGGGTCACCTTCCTGCTGCTGCTGGCCCCGCCGCTTGCGCGCTGGGCGGTGGCCTTCGGGCCCGCCGAGATGTTCTGGGTGGCCATGCTGGGCCTGACGCTGGTGGCCAGCCTCTCCAGCGGCTCGCTGCTCAAGGGGCTGCTGGGCGGCTGCATCGGCATGCTGCTGAGCACGGTCGGCGTCTCGCCGGTGGGGGGCGAGACCCGCTTCACCTTCGGCTTTCCCCCCCTGCAGGGGGGCATCGAGTTGATCGTGGCCCTGATCGGGCTGTTCGTGATCCCGGAGCTGCTGACCATGGCCGCGGAGGGCAGGGGGGCACTGCGGCCGAGTGGCGAGTTCGGCAAGCGTGAAGCAAGCATCGGCCAGGTCGCCAAGCGGATTTTTCGCCGCCCGGGCAACCTGGTTCGCTCCTGCCTGATCGGCCAGGTCATCGCCATCATTCCCGGGGCCGGGGGCAACGTCACCAGCCTGGTGGCCTACAACGAGGCTCGGCGGTTCTCCAAGGATCCCCAGAGCTTCGGCAAGGGGAACATCGATGGCGTGGTGGCCTCCGAGTCGAGCAACAATGTCATGGTGGCGGGCAGCATGATCCCGCTGCTGACCCTCGGCATCCCCGGTGCACCACCTGATGCCATCATCCTCGGCGTGCTGATGCTCCATGGCCTGCGCCCGGGGATCGACCTCTTCACCGAGACCGGCGTGCTCACCAACGGCTTCATCCTCTCGATGGGGCTGGCGGCGCTGATGCTCCTGCCGGTGGGGCTGTTGGGCGCTCGGCTGATCTATCGGGTGGTCATCAAGACCCCCTACTACTTCATGGTGCCCTGCATCGCCATGGTCACCATCATCGGTACCTTCGCCCTGCGCAACAGCCTGCTGGACGTCGGCATCATGCTGATCCTTGGCACCCTCGGCTACTTCCTGCGCCTGATCGGCATCCACGCCGCCCCCATCGTGCTGGGCCTGATCCTCGGCGGCATCGCCGAGCAAGGGTATGTGCAGACCATGCTGGCCGCGGTGGTCGACCCGATCCCCTGGTTGCGACTGGTCCGCAATCCGCTCTCCCAGGTGCTGGCGGGCATGGTGCTGTTGGGCGCCGCCACGGCGCTGCTGCCCGTGTGGCTGGAGCGCAGCGGGCGGCTGCAGAAGGTGACGTCGGCTGAGGAGGAGAAACCATGATCCTGCGTCTCAATACCGACATCGCCGCCGGTTTCGTCGGCCTGGCCTTCGCCGCCCTGCTGTGGCTGGCGCGCGGCGACATGGGCAGGCTCAGCATCATCTTTCCCCGGGCCATCCTGCTGATTCTCACCGTCATCGCCGTGGCGTTGATCATCAAGGGCCTGGTGCGCCCCGGCGATCGTCAGGTCGAGATTACCGGCAGCCCGCGGCGCCTGTTTGTGGTGGCGGCCGGCTTCTTCGTCTGGTGGGTGGCGATCGGCCAGCTGGGCTTCGTCGTCTCCAGCGTCGTGGCGCTGCTGCTGTTGGTCTGGTACCTGGCTCGCGTGGAAGGGCCGGTGAGTCCGTGGCGCCTGTTGCGCTGGGTACCGATCGTCCTGCTGCTGGTGGGTGTCTTCTACCTGACCTTTACCCAGCTTCTCAATGTACGTCTGCCTTCGGGCCTGCTGATCTAGGAGTCACGCATGCGCATCACCGACATACGCGAGGCGCGGGTATCCATCGCCTCCGACATCGCCAACGCCTACATTTCCTTCTCGAAGATGGATGTCTCGGTGCTGGCCATCTATACCGATGCCAAGGTCAATGGCCGCCAGGTGGTGGGCTATGGCTTCAATTCCAATGGCCGCTATGCCCAGAGCGGCCTCCTGCGCGAGCGCTTCCTGCCGCGACTCAAGGAAGCGGACGCCGCCGCCCTGCTCGACGAGAGCGGTGCTAACCTCGACCCCTTCAAGGTCTGGTCGGTGTTGATGGCCAACGAGAAGCCCGGCGGCCACGGCGAGCGCAGCGTTGCGGTGGGCATCATCGACATGGCGATTTGGGACATTGTCGCGAAGGTGGAGAACAAGCCCCTGGCTCGGCTGCTGGCCGAGCGCTACGACGACGGTACGCCCGACGACAAGGTCGCCGTCTATGCGGCTGGTGGCTATTACTACCCGGGCAAGCCGATCCAGGGCCTCAAGGACGAGATGCGCGACTACCTTGACCTGGGCTACACCTGCACCAAGATGAAGATCGGCGGCGTGCCGCTCGCCGAGGATATCGAGCGGGTCGAGGCGGCCATCGAGGTGGTCGGCGAGGCCGGCCGCCTGGCCGTGGACGCCAACGGCCGCTTCGACCTCAGGACAACCCTGGCCTTCGCCGAAGGACTGGCACCCTATGGGGTGCGTTGGTACGAGGAGGCGGGCGATCCGCTCGACTACGCCTTGCAGCAGCAACTCGGCGAGCACTATGCCGCACCCACGGCCACCGGTGAGAACCTGTTCTCCCACCAGGACGTGCGCAACCTGCTGCGCTATGGGGGAATGCGTCCCGACCGCGACATCCTGCAGATGGACCCTGTGCTCAGCTACGGACTGGTGGAGTACCTGCGCATGCTCGAAGTATTGCGCGCCCATGGCTGGTCGTCACGCCAGTGCATACCCCATGGCGGCCACCAGTTCGCGCTGAACATTGCCGCCGGCCTGAAGCTCGGCGGCAACGAGTCCTATCCCAGGGTGTTCGCCCCCTTCGGCGGCTTCGCCGACTCCACTCCGGTGGAGGGGGGAGTGGTCGCGTTACCCGACATGCCGGGGATCGGCTTTGAGGACAAGCGTGAATTGATGCAGGTCTTCAAGGAGCACTTGTCGGTCTGACGGCTCGCGTCACGCCCCTCAGTCGTCAGACTCGTCCGCTACGCTGGCCTTGAAACCCCATCTGATGATCACCACATTCATCCATGCAAGGTCCCCCTGGGGCCTCCCGCCACGGCGACAGTGCCGTTGGAACGAGTTCAATCTGAAAACTGGTCACGGATACACAGGAGGTGATTGGGATGCCAGTGCAAACATCGTCCAACCGCAAGCTGAAACAGGTCACCGATTATGCCGTTGCCGACGGACCAGCCACTCTCGGCCAGGCAGGCTATTTTGCCGATCGCCTACGGGATCCCTATCCCACTCGCCTGAGCCAGCCGCTCGATGTTCCCTGGCTCGACCGCCAGGAGGCAGTGGTCAAGGGGCGTGCCGAGGATGGCCCACTGAGCCAGGCGCAGCTCGATGAGTTCGACCGCAAGGGCTTCCTCTTCGAGTCCAATTTCATCCGGGGAGAGGAGCTCGAGGCGCTATATGGGGAGCTGAACGAGCTGCTGGGGCGCGACGATTTCCGGGGTCGCGATTTCAGTATCACCGAGCCCGACAGCCGCGAGATTCGCTCGCTGTTCGCTGTCCACTACCTCTCGGAGCGCTTTCGACGGCTGGCCCACGATGAGCGGTTGATGGGCCGGGCCCGGCAGATCCTCGGCGGTGACGCCTATGTCCACCAGTCGCGTATCAACTACAAGCCCGGCTTCGAGGGCAAGGGCTTCAGCTGGCACTCCGACTTCGAGACCTGGCACGCCGAGGATGGCATGCCGGCGATGCATGCGGTGAGCGCCTCTATCGTGCTGACCGACAACCATGCATTCAATGGGCCGCTGATGCTGATACCCGGCTCGCACAAGGTCTTTGTGCCCTGCCTGGGCGAGACCCCCGACGATCACCACAAGCAGTCACTGAAGCACCAGGCGTTCGGTGTGCCGGGTCGCGATGCGCTCAGGCAGCTGGTCGAGCGCCACGGCATCGAGGCACCGACCGGTGCCGCCGGTGGTCTGCTGCTGTTCGATTGCAATACGCTGCACGGCTCCAACGCCAACATGTCACCGGACCCGCGCAGCAATGTCTTCTTCGTCTACAATCGACGTGACAATGCCTGTGTCGAGCCCTTCGCCGCCCGGCGCAGACGGCCAAGCTTCCTGGCCCATGCGCCCGACGAGGCGTGGTCGCCGGAGCGGTGATGCTCAGCCTCACGCCTCGGGGATTGTGGAACAGGGTGCCTGGTGGGGTAGACTGTCTAGCTTGTTGTTGAAGAGCGGCACGCATATGAGAAGGAGAAGACCCGCCATGCGCTTTGTCCCACGTTTTACCGATGGTCAGGAGTTTCCCCATCCGCTCGGAAAGGTCGTGTGTATCGGTCGTAACTATGCCGACCATGCCCGGGAGCTGGACAACCCGGTGCCCAGCGAGCCTTTGCTGTTCATCAAGCCGGCCACCAGTGTGGTCAGCCTGGACGAGCCGCTCGACCCGCCCTTTTCCCGCGGGGATGTGCACTACGAAATCGAGCTGGCCCTGCTCATCGGCGAGGAGCTGACCCATGCCACGTCGGACGAGGCCGAGCGCGCCATCGTCGGTATCGGCCTGGGCCTGGACCTGACGCTGCGCGACGTACAGACGCGCCTCAAGGAGAAGGGCCACCCCTGGGAAGTGGCCAAGTCCTTCGACGGCGGCTGCCCGCTGAGTGACTTCCTGCCGCTCAGTCGCGTGCCGAACTGGAATGCGCTCACCTTCGAGCTGAAGATCGATGGGGAGCTGCGCCAGCACGGAGAAGGTTCGGACATGCTGTTTCCGGTGCCCACTCTGGTGGCGGAGATGAGCCGGCATTTCACCCTGCAGCCGGGCGACGTGATCCTCACCGGGACCCCGGAAGGCGTGGGTGAGCTGCCGCGCGGTGCCCGCCTGGAAATGACCCTGACCGGCGGATTACAGGCCACTGTGCAGGTCGTGGAGTAATCCCGCCGCCACGGCACTGATTGCAGGACCTGAACGACAGAACCCCCGCAGCCTGGCCGCGGGGGTTCTGTCGTTGGCTATTCCAGAGGGCTATCTCAAAGCGCTATTCCAGATAGGTATAGCCCTGCAGGCCGGCGGAGAGGTCGTCGAGGAACTGTGCCTGCTCCTCTTGCGGCAGCCCGCTCTCGGCCAGCTGGCCAGCCAGCCGCTCACGCAGCACCTCGGCATCGAAGTTGACGTAGGCGAGGACGTCGGCCACCCGGTCGCCCTGCTGGGCATGGGACAGCACCCAGCGCTCATCCTCGCCCAGGGCAGCATCCACCGAATCGGTATCGCCGAAGAGGTTGTGCAGGTCGCCGAGTATCTCCTGATAGGCGCCGACCAGGAAGAAGCCCAGCAGCCGCTCTTCGCCCTCACGCCACTCCGGCAACGGCAGCGTGGTCTCCACGCCCTGGCCATCCACGTAGCCGTCGATGCGACCATCGCTGTCACAGGTGATGTCCTGGATCACGCCGCGACGGGTCGGTTCGCGGTCGAGTCCGGTCAGCGGCAACACCGGGAAGATCTGGTCGATACCCCAGACATCGGGAACCGACTGGAACAGCGAGAAGTTGACGAATAGCTTGTCGGCCAGCTTCTCGGCCAGTTCGTCGATGATTTCCCGGTGGGCCCGGTTGCGGCTGTCCAGCCGTGAGCGCAGGCGGGCGCAGGCGGCGAAGTAGACGCCTTCGCCCTCGGCACGGGCAATGATGTCGGCAAGCCCCATGATGAAGCGGTCATGCAGCTCGCTCATCGCCTGCAGCAGGTCGTGCCACGCCTCCACCAGCCCTCGGGGCTCCATGTGGTCGTGAAGCAGGTCATGGACCCTCCACAGCTCCTCGAGCTGGGGATCATCCTCGGCCTGGCGCTCGGGGGCCTGGTCGTTGACCCGCTCCTCGCCAATCACGTTGGTGATCAGCACGGCGTGGTGCGCGGTGAGTGCCCGGCCGGACTCGCTGATCAGGTGGGGCTGGGGGATCTCCGCTTCATTGCAGGCCTGAGCGAAGGCGCTGACCACGTTGCGGGCGTATTCGCGCATGGAATAGTTGATCGAGCAGAAGCTGCGCGAGCGAGTGCCTTCGTAGTCGATGCCGAGCCCGCCGCCCACGTCGACGGTATCGATGGGGGCGCCCAGGGCCAGCAGGCTCTGGTAGAAGCGCGCGCACTCCCGCAGGCCGAACTGGATGTCGCGGATATTGGCGATCTGCGAGCCCAGGTGGAAATGCACCAGCTGCAGGCAGCCCAGGGCATCCGATTCGCGCAGGCTCTCCACCACGGCCAGCATCTGGCCGGAAGTGAGGCCGAACTTGGATTTCTCGCCACCGGTATCCTGCCACTTGCCCATGCCCACCGAGGCCAAACGTGCCCGCAGGCCAATGCGTGGGGTCACCCCGAGCCGCTCGGCCTCTTCCATGATCAATGGCAGCTCGGAGAATTTCTCCACCACCAGATAGACCCGGTGGCCGAGCTTTTCCCCCATCAGCGCCAGGCGGATGTACTCGCGGTCCTTGTAGCCGTTGCAGACGATCAGCGAAGGGCCGTCGCCGGAGAGGGCCAGTACCGCCAGGAGTTCCGGCTTGCTGCCGGCCTCGAGGCCGACTCGCCCGTGGCCGCGCTCGCGGGTGGCGAGAATCTCCTCGACTACCCGGCGCTGCTGATTGACCTTGATGGGATAGACCGCGGTATAGCCGCCGGTGTACTCCTCCTCGGTCATGGCCAGATCGAAGGCGTCACAGAGCTGCTCGACCCGGTC
Organism: Halomonas alkalisoli; assembly: GCF_021412585.1. GTDB lineage: Bacteria > Pseudomonadota > Gammaproteobacteria > Pseudomonadales > Halomonadaceae > Halomonas > Halomonas alkalisoli. The sequence goes on from NZ_JAKCMI010000029.1 coordinate 67,025, forward strand.
GTGGAGGATGTCGCTGAAGCGCACCAGTACCGGCAGGCGCAGGCCGGCCTGGCGCAGCTCATCCACCAGCGGTGCGAGAGGCAGTGCCGGGCCGTCGGCCTCGCTGCCGAGCGGTCGTACCAGGGCGTGCCCGGCATCGTCTACATCGAAATAACCGCTGCCCCACTGGTCGATGTTCCAGGTACGGCGGGCGCGCTGGGCGGGACCGGAGGCTGCTCCCATCGATAGAGTCATGCGTTGCTCGCTTCGGGCAGGGGCAGGGCGCCGTGGTTCAGGCGTGCCGTGAGAATGGTATGAAAGTGTCCCGGGTCGTGGGGCGTCAGGTCATGGGCCGGCGGGTCCACATAGACCACCAGCAGGCGGGACAGCCAGTAGCGCAGGGCGGTCATGCGCAGCATCGTCGGCCACACCTCGCGCTCGGGACCGGTGAGCGGCCGCCGGTTCTGGTAGGCACGCAGGATGACATCGTGGCGCTCGGCGTCGAGGCGTCCGTCGTCACCGGTGGCCCAGTCGTTGATCACGATGGCAAGGTCGAAGAGCAGGTCCCCGGTGCAGCCATTGTAGAAGTCGATGATGCCGCCGAGGCGGTCACCCTCGAACAGGGTATTGTCACGAAACAGGTCGCCATGCAGCGCACCCTGGGGTAGCTGCGGCGCATCACCGAAGACACCCTGGTAGATCTCCACCTCGTCCTTCATCAGGGCCTGGTCCTCGGGGGACAGATAGACCAGCACCCGGTGGTGCATGGCCATCAGCCAGTTCAGGTCGCGTGGGTTGGGGCGGTGGCCGGGAAAGTGCTGCGAGACCATGTGCATGCGGCCCAGGGTATCGCCGAGCACCCGGCACTGCTCCAGGCTGGGTGATCGGGGATGGCGGCCCGGCAGCTTCGGGAAGAGCAGCGACGGCTTCCCCGACAGGCTGTGCAGGGCGACACCCTCCCGATCGTGAACGGGGCCCGCCACCGGCAGGCGGTGTTCGTCCAGGTAGTCGAGCAGCTCGACGAAGAAAGGCAGCTCCTCGTGTTCACCCTGCTCGAAGAGGGTCAGAACCAGCTCACGGCGGTCGGTGGTGACGAAGAAGGTGGAGTTCTCGGTGCCACCGGCCACGCCCTCCAGTGTCGCCAGCGAGCCGACGTCGAAACGGCTGAGGAATTCCGCGACCTGCGCGTCGCTTAGCGGTGTGAATACGGCCATGTCTCTCTCGCCCGGGTTGCCAAGCCGCCTATTGTAGCGACTTGGCACTTCGATGCACGTCCGTGGAGGATGGTTCGACATTCCGGCATCGTCAAAACCCGGGACGAGGGCTACCAGCTGATCAGCACCCACTGGGGCACGGCAATCCGATCGCCCTCCTGGCGCTCGAAGTTACCATCGCCGTCATGGTCCACCAGGTAGTAACTTGGGCCCCGGCTGGGGCGGATCTCGATGGCGTAGAGCTGGCCGTTCACCCGGTACTCGCGAATGGTGCGCTCCTCTTCCTGGCGGATGGTGATGTCGGGCTCCACATCGGCGGAGGATTGCGCCAGGGCCGGGGCGGCAAGGCCCAGGCCGAGCCCCAGGGAGAGTAGTGCGACAGCCAGGATATGACGCTTTGTGTTCATCTTGACCTCCGAAGCCGGCTTGCGACAATCGCTATCACCGCGCGGGATACATGCAGTGTATGACGTTGGACAGCGCGAACCCAATGTCGGCGGCAAAACAGTTGCGCAATGCGTATCATGGCTGACCAGGATCACGTTTTCTTGCACAGACTCAACGGATGCCGATACATGGCCGACACGCCCATCGTTCTCGTCGACGGTTCCTCCTATCTCTACCGAGCCTTCCACGCCCTGCCGCCCCTGACCACGTCCAAGGGGCAGCCTACCGGCGCCGTGAAAGGCGTGCTCAACATGCTCAAGAGACTGATCAAGGACTACCCTGACAGCCCCATGGCGGTGGTCTTCGATGCCAAGGGCAAGACCTTTCGCGATGAACTCTTCGATCAGTACAAGGCCCATCGTCCGCCGATGCCCGATGACCTGCGCTCCCAGGTGGAGCCGCTGCACGCCTGCGTTCGGGCATTGGGGTTGCCGCTGCTCTGTGTCGAAGGCGTGGAGGCCGACGACGTCATCGGCACCCTGGCCCGCCAGGCCACGGAGGCGGGCCGCGACGCGGTGATTTCCACCGGTGACAAGGACATGGCCCAACTGGTCAATGAGCACATCACCCTAGTCAACACCATGAAGGACGAGACCCTCGACGTGGAGGGGGTCAAGGCCAAGTTCGGCCTGCCGCCGGAGCTGATCATCGACTACCTGGCGCTGATGGGCGACAAGGTCGACAACATTCCCGGCGTGCCGGGGGTCGGCGGCAAGACGGCGCTGGGCCTGCTGCAGGGCCTGGGTGGCGGCCTGGATGCCATCTATGCCGACCTGGAAAAGGTCAAGACGCTCGATTTTCGGGGGGCCAAGACGCTGCCCAAGAAACTCGAGGAGCACCGCGAGATGGCCTATCTCTCGTACCAACTGGCCACCATCAAGACCGACTGCGAGCTGCCGGTTGGCCTCGACGACCTGGATATCGCCCATCCCGATCGTGAAGCGCTGAAGCACTGGTACGCCGAACTGGAGTTCAAGGCCTGGCTGTCGGAACTGCTGGCCGGAAAGGACGAAGGCGTCGATGACCTGAACCGTGGCGCCGGGGCCGTAGGCAGCGCTGCCGCCGACAACTCCGACCCGGAGGCGCCGCCGGCCAGTGTGGCGACGTGCAAGAACCACCTGATCCTGACCCGGGAGGAGCTGGACGACTGGCTCGCGCGCCTGGATGCGGCAGAGACGTTCTGCTTCGACCTGGAGACCAACAGCCTCAACTACATGGTTGCCGAGGTCGTCGGCATCGGCCTGGCGCTGGAACCGGGGGAGGCGGCCTACATTCCCGTGGCCCACGACTACATCGACGTGCCTGACCAGCTCGATCGCGACCAGGTGCTGGCGCTGCTCAAGCCGCTGTGGGAGGACCCCGCGCGGGGCAAGATCGGCCAGAACCTGAAGTACGACATCTCGGTGCTGGCCAACTACGGCATCCGCGTGCGCGGGCCGCTCACCGACACCATGCTCGAGTCCTATGTGCTCAACTCCACGGCGACCCGGCACGACATGGACTCGCTGGCGCTCAAGTATCTCGGCCAGAAGACCGTCAGCTTCGAGGAGATCGCCGGCAAGGGGGCCAAGCAACTTACCTTCAACCAGATCGACTTCGAGCAGGCCGTGCCCTATGCCTGCGAGGATGTCGACGTGACGCTGCGGCTGCACGGCGAACTGCGCCCGCGGATCGAGGCCGAAGGGCGTCTGGCCGAGGTGCTCGACAACCTGGAGCGGCCGCTGATTCCGGTACTGTCGCGCATGGAACGCACCGGGGTGGCCCTGGATGCCGACCGGCTCCACCGCCAGAGCCAGGAGCTGGCCGAGCGTATCCGTGAGCTCGAGATCCGCGCCTTCGAGCTGGCCGGTCGCGAATTCAACCTCGGCTCGCCCAAGCAGCTGGGGGAGATCCTGTTCGAGGAGCAGAAGATCCCGGTGATCAAGAAGACGCCGAAAGGCGCGCCCTCCACCGCCGAGGCGGTACTCGAGGAACTGGCGCTGGATTACCCGCTGCCCAAGGTGATCATGGAGCACCGGGGGCTCTCCAAGCTCAAGTCCACCTATACCGACAAGCTGCCCCGGCTGATCAACCAGGCGACGGGGCGGCTGCACACCAGCTATCACCAGGCGGTCACCGCCACCGGGCGGCTCTCGTCCAGTGATCCCAACCTGCAGAACATCCCGATCCGTACCGAGGAGGGGCGCAAGATTCGCCGGGCCTTCATCGCCCGGCCCGGCTACTGCATCGTCGCCGCCGACTACTCGCAGATCGAGCTGCGCATCATGGCCCACCTCTCCGAGGACAAGGGGCTGCTCACCGCCTTCGCCGAAGGGCGTGACATCCATACCGCCACCGCTGCCGAGGTCTTCGGCGTGCCCATCGACAAGGTCTCCGGCGACCAGCGGCGCAGCGCCAAGGCGATCAACTTCGGCCTGATCTACGGCATGAGCGCCTGGGGGCTCTCCAGGCAGCTGCATATCGAGCGCAACCAGGCGCAGACCTATATCGACCGTTATTTCGACCGCTACCCCGGCGTGGCGCGCTACATGGATCGCATTCGTGCCCAGGCGGCGGAGGATGGCTACGTGGAGACGGTCTTTGGCCGACGGCTCTATCTGCCCGAGATCCGTGCCCAGAACCATGCCCGGCGCCAGGCCGCCGAGCGCACCGCGATCAACGCGCCGATGCAGGGCACCGCGGCGGATATCATCAAGCGTGCCATGATCGAGGTCGACACCTGGCTGCATGAGCAGGCGGGCAAGGCGGCCGAATTCGACGCCGTGATGGTGATGCAGGTCCACGACGAGCTCGTGTTCGAGGTGGCCCAGGCCCAGGTAGCCGACTTCCTCGTCCAGGTTAAGCAGCGCATGCAGGCTGCCGCCGAGCTCAGCGTACCGCTGATCGTCGAGGCGGAGAGTGGGGTGGACTGGGACGAGGCTCACTAGCGTGAGTCCGGAGCCAGTAGTCTAGCGGGCGCCACCTACGCAAGCGGCGCCGGGGACGGGTCGGAGCGGAGGTCATTCTTCAGGGATGAAGAATGTAGCGCCCAGGGAGGGGTTCACAGCGCCTCCGCGAAGGCCGGGCCCCGGGAAAGCCGCGCTGTTAGGTCCTCGCCGTTCCACCCCTGAGCAGCTGGCGTTTGGCCCCGCTCAGTCCCTCAGCACCGTGGCGGTGCGCTGGGGCTCGAGTCGCACCTGCTCGCCGATCTTCCACAGGGTGTGGCTGGGGGTGATGGCGCAGAATCGCTGGCCGTGGTGCTCGAGCAGGTAGTAGCAGTCGTGGCCGCGGAACTCGCGCTCGACGATGGTGGCGCCATGGTCGTCGGGCGCGGCTGACAGCGACAGGTGCTCAGGGCGCAGTGAAAGGCGCACCGGACCCTGATGGTGGTGGTTGATCGCCACGGGGCCGAGGACGGTCTGGGCGATCTCGCCATCGGCCTCGCCTTCCAGCAGGTTGGTATGGCCGAGAAATTCGGCGATGAAGGAGGTGGCGGGCGTCTGGTAGATGCACTCCGGGCAGTCCATCTGCAGCAGTCGCCCCGAGTGCATGACCCCGACCTGATCGGCGAAGGAGAGTGCCTCGGCCTGGTCGTGGGTAACGAGAATGACGGAGGTGCCGGCGGCCTTGAACAGGCGACGCACTTCCTTGCGGGTCGACTCCCGCAGGGCGGCATCGAGGTTGGAGAAGGGCTCGTCCAGCAAGACCAGCTCCGGCTCGGCGGCCAGCGTTCTGGCCAGGGCGACCCGCTGCTGCTGGCCTCCCGAGAGCTCGTCGGGCATACGGGCGGAGAGGTCCGCCAGGCCCACCAGGTCGAGCCATTCCCGCGCCTTGGCGTGGCGTTTCGTCTTGGCGATATGGCGCATGGCGAAGGCGACGTTGTCACCCAGGCTCATGTGCGGGAAGAGCGCATAGTCCTGGAAGACGATGCCGATGCGACGCTGCTGGGGAGGCAACTGGGTCACTCGCTTGCCATGCAGGAAGATCTCCCCGCTATCCGGCGTCTCGAAGCCGGCGATCATGCGCAGCGTGGTGGTCTTGCCACAGCCGCTGGGACCCAGCAGAGCGAGGATTTCGCCGTTGCCCAGCGTGAAGTTGACGTCTTCCGCCGCCAGCGGATCACCGCTGCGGTAGCGTTTGCTGAGCCCCTCCACCGAGAGCAGCGGGTCGACCAGCCGGACAGGGCTACCCTGCGGGTCGGCGCTGATGTTGAGGTTCGTCATCATTTGCCCTCCTTGGTGAGCAGCAGGCCCACGGACAGGCTCGAGAACACCACGATGGCAGCGGCGAAGGGCGCCGCTTCGGCCAACATGCCTTCCGAGGTACGGGTGAATACGGTGACCGCCAGCGTGGTATAGCCGGTGGGGGCCAGCAGGAAGGTGATCGGCAGCTCCTTCATGCAGAGCACGAAGACCAGCACGACGCCGGCCAGGATGCCGCGACGCAGGCGTGGGAAGATCACGTGGATGAAGGTGCTGACCGGGCCATGGCCCAGCGAGTGGGCGGCCTGTTCCATGCTGGGCCGGGTCTGCAGCAGTGAATTGCGGATCGGGCCCAGTGCCAGCGCCAGGGATGCCATGGCCCAGGTAATGATCAGCAGCGCCAGCGTCTGGTAGAGAAACGGTGCGGTACGCAGCGAGAAGAACACCATGGCCAGGCCAAGTGCCAGCGGCGGCAGAGCATAGCCGATATACGCCGAGCGCTCGATCAGCGTCGAGAAGGGAGAGCGGTAGCGCACCGTGAGGAAGGCCAGGGGCAGGGCGAAGGCGGCCGCCAGCAGTGCGGCCGGCAGTGCGGCGCCTGCAGAGCGCAGGAAGGTCCCTGGCACCCGGGCGAAGAAGCTCATGTCGGGGGGCGCGAGCAGCAGCCAGTAGCCGAGAATCATCACCGGCAGGCCGATGGAGACACCGAACAGCACGATCAGGTAGGGCCAGGCCAGCCAGCGGGCCCTGCCCAGGGGTGTGGGGCGAAGGGGGCGTGCCACGCCGGTACCGACACGGGCCAGCTTGCGCCTGAGCACCAGGCTGTCGAGCATCACGAAGCTGGCCGCCACCACCAGCAGCATGATGGCGAGCCAGGCGGCATAGATGCGATCGAAGGCGCCGGAGTACTGGGTATAGATGGCGTAGCTGAAGGCCTCGTAGCGCATCAGCGCAACAGCACCGAAGTCACCCAGCACGTAGAGGGTGATCACCAGCCAGCCGGCCATCAACGATGGCATCAGGTGAGGCAGCGTCACCTTGCGCAGGATCTCGCCCTGGGAGTAGCCCAGGCTGCGTGCGCTCTCTTCCAGGTTGCCGTCCAGGCCGGAAAGGGCCGTGCGCAGGTTGAGGAAGAGATAGGGGAAGGTATAGAGCGACAGCGCCAGGGTAGCGCCGACGTAGCCTTGAATGCGTGGCAGCTGAATGCCGGTGAGCTGGGCCAGCACGCCGTAGTTGCCGCCCAGGCCGATCAGCGCATAGGCCATCACGTAGCCCGGCACAGCGAGCGGGATGACGCCCATGATGGTAAGGGCACGCTTGAAGCGAATGTCGGTACGAGTCACCAGCCAGGCCAGCGGAAAGGCCATTACGGTGGTCAAGACCACCACCCCTGCGGCCAGGGCCAGGGTGTTGATCAGCAGTTGGAGATTGCGGGGGCGAAAGACCAGGTCGACAAGCGTGGCACTGTCGGCCTCGAAGGCACGCAGGCCCAGATAGACCAGCGGCACCAACATGGCGGCGGCAACGACCAGTGACGGCAGCAGGATGTGCAGCGGCACATGCCGGGGCAGCAGGCGCTGCAGGCGTGAGGCCGGCTGACTATGGATGGAGGTGCTGTTGGTCCGTGTCATCGTGCCTCGCAGAATGAAGTGTGCCGCCTGCAGTGCAGGCGGCACTCGGATCGGCGTTAAAGCAGGCCGACATCGCGTAGTAGGTTCAGGGTGCCTTCGAGATCCTCGAGATCATCCAGGTCGATTTCCGGTGCTACCTCGAGCAGGCGGTCTGAGTCCTCGAGGAGTGGGTTCTGGATGACGCCACGGGTCACCGGGTACTCATAGACGTTGGTGGTGAAATACTGCTGGGCGGCCGGTGAGAGCAGGTAGCGAATGAACTCGACGGCCTCTTCCTGGTTGTCGCTGCTGGCCACTACGGCAATGCCGGCGACGTTCACCAGGTTGCCGATATCACCCTCGGCGAAGAAAGCCTGTTCGACGGGGAATTCCTCGTCGCTGGCCTGGAAGCGAGGCAGGTAGTAGTTGTTGACCAGGCCGAAGTCGATCTCGCCATCGGCGATGCCCTGCACCTGGGTGGAATTGTTGCGGAAGGTGACGGCATCGTTGTCACGCATGCCTTCCAGCCATTCGCGGGTACGCTCTTCGCCGTGCTCCAGGCGCATGGCGGTGATGAACGACTGGAAGGAACCGTTGGTTGGGGCCCAGCCGACGCGGCCTTCATAGCGCTCGTCGGTGAGGTCGAAGACGCTCTCGGGCAGCTCGCCCTCGTCCACGCGTTCCGGTGAATAGGCGACGACCCGCGCACGACCGCTGGCAGCGACCCAGCTGCCGGTCTCGCTGGTATAGATGGTCGGCAAGCCTTCATAGATGTCGGCCGGCAGCTCGGCGAGCAGCCCGGCCTGGCTGATGGCGCCCATGGCCCCGGCATCCTGCCCCCAGTAGAGGTCGGCCGGCGAGCGGTCGCCCTCTTCCTGCAGCAATACGGCCAGCTGGGCAGTGTCGCCATAGCGGACTTGCACGCTGATGCCCGTGTCCTTCTCGAACTGCTTGACGATCGGCTCGACCATCGACTCGCCACGGCCCGAGTAGAGCGTCAGGCTGGCGGCAGAGGCCAGCGGAGCGGCAAGCAGGGTGGTGGCAACAGCGGTTGCAGTAAACAGCGTCTTGCGCATGGATGTGTTCCTTGAGGCTGAAAGGCGGGGAAATGGTGCGCCACTCTGCGTTGGCATCGTCCCTCGGCCAGTCTCGGTCTAGCGCCACGATAGCAAAAATGGATCTGGTTGCAAATGACAATGATACGCAAAAAGATTTTTATGATCTCGGTCAATTTTTCCGACCTGGAAAGTGCGCCGCCCGCCACTCGGTGAGTGGCGGGCGGCGTAACAGCATCAACCCGGTGGGTTCAATAGCCGACCAGCATAGAGGGCAGGCCGGTGATGATGGCAGGGAAGAAGGCCATCAGCACGCAGGCCAGCATGATGATGGCCACGAAGGGGATCACCGCCTTGTAGAGATCGACGATCTCCACCCCCTTGGGCGCCACCCCCTTCAAGTAGAAGAGCGCATAGCCGAACGGCGGGGTGAGGAAGGAGGTTTGCAGCACCACGGCCACCATCACCACGAACCACAGTACGTCGATGCCCATCTCGGCGACGATCGGCAGCATGATCGGGAAGCTCAGCAGCACGATGCCGGTCCAGTCGAGGAACATGCCCAGGATGAACACCAGGAAAAGCATCAGGATCAGCGCGCCGGTGGTGCCACCGGGCATCGCCAGCACCAGGTCGCTGATCACCGTCATGCCGCCGCCGCGAGAGAAGACCCCGGTGAAGGCGGTGGCGCCCACCAGCACCAGCATCACCATGGTGGTGGTCTTGCCGGCGTCGATCAGGGTGCGGTAGCAGGTCGAAGCCTTGCGATCGCCGAAGATCATGAACAGCAGGAAGGCGATCAACACGCCGATGGCCGAGGCCTCGGTGGCGGTGGCGATGCCGGTAAACAGGGCACCGAGCACCCCGAGGATCAACGACATGGGCGGCAGTACGTACTTGGCCAGCATGATCAGCAGTTGGCCGGTATTGGTCTCGGCACGCTCCTCTGCCGGCACTTTCGGCCCATAGGCGGGCTTGATGTAACAGATGATCAGCACATAGAGGGCATACATGACACCCAGCATCACGCCGGGGACCAGGGCGCCGGCGAACAGCGCGCCCACCGAAACAGGTGAGTAGCTGGCCATCAGGATCAGCATGATGCTCGGCGGAATCAGGATGCCCAGGCAGCCGCTGGCCATGATGACCCCGGAGCTGAGCTCCTTGTTGTAGCCGTACTTGAGCATCGGCACCAGGGCGATCATACCCATCACCGCGATGGAGGCGCCGACGATACCGGTGGTGGCGGCCAGCAGCACCGAGACGATGACCACCGTCAGCGCCAGGCCGCCGCGCAGGTTGGCCAGCAGCAGTCGCATGGTGTCGAACATCTTCTCGGTGACGCCGGAATCATTGAGGAAGCGCGCCATCAGCACGAACAGCGGAATGGCCACCAGGACATAGTTATCCATGGCGTTGCCATAGATGTTGTTGATAATGGTGCCGAGGACCCGCGATCCGGGCCCCAGCCAGGCGCCCAGCACGGCGATGCCGCCCAGTACGAAGGCCAGCGGATGGCCCATGAACAGGCCGACCAGCAGGCCGCCGAACATGAACAGGGTGAGCATTTCGGGGCTCATGAGGCGGTCTCCTCGCGCAGTTGCTGAATGGCACGGATGACGATGGCGATGGCCTGCAGCAGGATCAGCACCGCGGCGAAGACGATCACGCCCTTCACCGGATAGACCGGGATCGAGACCATGCCGTAGGTGGTCTCACCGCGGCTGAAGGAGCGCATGAAGAAGCTCCAGCCGAATGTCAGCAGCATCCAGATGAAGGGGACGAAGAAGATCAGGTAGCCGAGGATATCGAGGGCGGCCTGCTTGCGGCGCGAGAGCAGGCGCTTGAGCACATCGACCTCGACGTGAGCGTGATGGCGTAGGCCATAGGCTGCCATCAGCATGAAGTGGGCGCCAAATAGCATCTTGGTGATGTCGAAGGCCCAGTCGCTGGGTCGGCCGGCGAAGTAACGCAGGCCGATGTCATAGAGGACGATCAGAGTGATCACGGCAATCAGAGGGGCAATCAGCCGACCGAACCCCTCGTTGAGGGCATCGATCGCCTTGGCAATGGCATTCATGGTCGGTGGTCTCGAGAGTCTTGGAGGTTAGCTACAGGACGGAAAACGCCACCGGTGCAGCTCCAGCGCCGGTGGCGATCACTCCCAATGAGCCTCCCGGGATCACCGGGAGGTCTCGTTGACGCTTAGAGACAGGCTTCGAGTTCTTCCAGCGACGGGAGATTATCCATGGTCCGGCTCATGTTGAAGGGCGCGGAAATGTCACGCCAGTTGGCGTAGTGCTCCAGGTAGCTGACCATGGAGTGATAGACCTTGGCGTGCATCGGGTCTTCACAGGCGCCGCGCAGAATCACGTCGTTGGTGATGTCCTGGATGCGGGCTAGGTCGTCGTCGGAGAGCTGGTGGATTTCCACGCCGGCTTCCATGAAATTCACCGTACCCTCGGTGGACTCGCGCTCGGACCAGGCCAGCGACCAGGCCATGGTGGCATCAGCAGCGATCTTCAGCTTCTCCTGGGTTTCCTCGGTGAGGGCGTCCCAGGCGTCCTTGTTGATCATCACGCCGAATACGCTGGCTGACTGGTGCCAGCCGGGCACCGTCCAATGCTCGGCTACCTCGGCGAAGCCGACGTTGTAGTCGACACCCGGGGTGGAGAATTCGCCGGCGTCGATGACGCCACGCTCGATGGCCTGGTAGACCTCGCCCCCGGCCAGGGTGACCTGGGAGCCGCCCAGCTCTTCCAGCACGCGACCCTGGTCACGGCCTGACAGGCGCAGGCGCTTGCCGTCCAGGTCGGCCAGGCTCTCGATGGGCGTGCGGCCCATGAAGCCGGACTCGTTGTTGGTGATGCCGTAGGGCAGATACACCATGTTGTAGTCCCCATAGACCTCCTGGTAGAGCTCCCAGCCGCCCCACTGCTGGATCCAGTTCAGGTAGTCCACGCCGTTGAACAGGCTGGTGGTGGTGGCCAGCGGCGAGAAGGCCGGGCTGCGGCCGGCCCAGTAGCCGGGCCAGTCACCGGAGGCCTCGATGCTGCCGGTCTCGGTTGCGTCGAACACCTCGGTGCCGGGCATCAGGGTGCCGCCGGCGCGGAACTCGATCTGCAGCTCGTCACCGGCGAGCTTGTTGACCAGGTCGGCCCAGTGGCGGTCGATCTGGATCAGATCGATGTTTTCCGGCCAGGTGGTGGTCATGGTCCACTGCTCCTGAGCCTGAGCCTGGGCCGTGGTGGCCATGGCTGCGAAACTAATGCTGGCCGCCAGGCCAGTTAGAGCGAACCGGGTCGTCTTCTTCATCTCATGCTCCCTAGTATTTCGTTGTCTTGTCATAACCGGGAAAAACGTCGATTTGCCGAGGTGCCCGGAGCGCCTGAGGCCTTGTTGACCGAACGCACAACTCGACAGCAAATAACAACCTAGCAGGTGTGCCTGACATGTTCGATAGCTTGATCAAGGAAGCGCTAAAATAGGAGCGAGGATAGAGAACGCTACGCTAAGGCATGATAATGATCTTTTCGCTGTATCTTATTGTAATGTATTGATATACGGGATTAAAAGCAGCGGGTTGCTGGCGGCGGCGGCTCCCTCTTACTGCCACCAAGGTCTAATTAAAGATATTCAGTGCAAGGCGCCCATGGGACAGGTCGGTGGGCGTCTTCAGTTGCTTCTACAGGAGAGTCATTTGAGAGCGTCAGAGGTCGCTTTATTGCTGAATTGGACAGACCAAATGGCGAAGCTTGGCTGGCGAGGCCTTGCCTGGATCAGCGGCGGTGTGGAGGAGGCCCAGGAGCGTGCCGACGACATCTGGGAGCAAGGCAGTTGGCAAGCGCCGTGCTGGGTGGCTGCCGAGCGGCCGCCCGGGTGCGACGCGGCTCAGTGGCTGTCACCGACAATGGCGCGCAGCCACCTGGGCGGCGAGCATGATCTGGTCGTGTTCGATACGGTGACGGCGGATGCCGGCTTCGACCCCGACGCCTTTGGCGCCCTGAGCGGCACCCTCCGCGCCGGGGGCCTGCTGCTGCTGCTGACACCCGTAGACTGGGGAGGACCACGGGCGGAGAGCCCGGCGGGTCCCTACCTCTCGCGTCTACGCCGACGGCTGGAGGCAGACGGTGCTGTGGCTCACTGGCGGGCCGGCTCGACCCCGGTGCTGCCCGAGTGGCCCGGCGCGGAACCTGCGAAGACCACTCCCGTCGCCGACCCGGACTGTCTGACGGCCGACCAGGTCGAGGCGGTGTCGCGGCTGGTCAGGTTGAAGCGCCGTCGGCCACTGGTGCTCACGGCGGACCGCGGGCGGGGCAAGACGGCGGCCCTGGGGATCTCCTGTGCCCGACTCCTGGCCGCCGGGGAGCGTGAAATACTGGTCACGGCTCCCCGGCCCGCCGCGGTGTCGGCACTGTTCGAGCGGCTGGCCTCGCTGTGCCCGGAAGGCGAGCGGCAAGGCAACGACTTCGTCGACGGCCGTGGGGGGCGGGTGGCGTTCGTCGCGCCGGATACGCTGTCCTCCATGGCGGAGCGGGGGGAGGCGGGCGGCAGCGGCAGCCGCTTGCTGGTGGACGAGGCGGCGGCGATTCCCGCCGGCCTGCTGGGCCAGTGGCTCGAGGCCTTTCCGCGGATCGCCTTCGCTACCACGGTTCATGGCTACGAAGGCTCCGGGCGCGGCTTTGCCCTGCGCTTCCGGGCGCGGCTGCAGCGCCAGGCGCCCGACTGGCACGAACTCCACCTGGCGGCGCCGGTCCGCTGGGCGGAGGGCGACCCGTTGGAGCGTCTGGTCAGCGACCTGCTGCTGCTCGACGCCGAACCGCCCATTGCTGCACCCGCGACAACCGCGCTGGTGGAGAAGGCGTGGCCGCGCGACCGGCTCGCCACCGATGAAGCCGCACTGCGTGATCTGTTTGGCCTGCTGGTCCAGGCTCACTACCGCACGACCCCGGGAGACCTGCGGCGCCTGCTCGACGAGCCGGGTCTGCGGGTTTCGACGCTGGATGCCGCAGGGCAGGCCCAGGGGGTGATCGTCCAGGGGGATGAGGGTGGTTTCGATAGCGAGTTGGCCGAGCGGGTGGCCAGGGGCGAGCGTCGCCCACCGGGGCACCTGCTGGCTCAATCCCTGGCTGCCCATGCAGGCTCCCGCGAGGCCCTGATGGCTCGACTGCGGCGCGTGCAGCGCATCGCCGTGCACCCCGCGCGCCGCCGCGAGGGGCTGGGGCGACGACTGATCGACTCGGCCCTGGCTGAGGCCCGTCGGGACGGGGTCGACCTGCTGGGCGCAAGCTTCGGTGCCGAGTCGGGGCTGATGGCCTTCTGGCAGGCGCAGGGCTTTCGGACGGTCAGGCTGGGGCTGTCCCGGGAGACGGCCACCGGCGAGCATGCGCTGATGGTGCTGGCGCCGACCAGCGAGCGGGGCGAGGCCCTGGCCACCGAGCTCACGGCAGGCTTTCAGCGTCTGCTGCCAGCGTTGCTTGCCTTCGAGCTGAAGTCCCTGGATCCGGCGGTGGCGTTGACGCTGCTGGCCGAAGGGCCGAGGCCCGTCCTGGATGCCGGCGATCGGCGTGATATCGACGATGTGGCCTTCGGCTATCGCGAACCGGCCCTGGTACGCCCGGCCCTGCAGGCCCTGCTGCGCCAGGCGGCGATCGACAGGTGTGGCGATCCGGCGCTGGTATGGCTGGTGGCCTGGGCCTTCCAGGGCCGTGACATGCGCTGGATGGCGACTAACCTGAAGGTTGCGGGTCGGCGCAGCGTCATGGAGCAGCTGCGCAAGGCCGTGGCACGGCTCATCGAGGGGCAGGTCGCGCAGGGCTAGGTGAAGAGTGAAGCGGGGGGTGGATGGCGAGTTTGAGTGGACTTTCCCCAGCGCGGTCGTCCCGGTAAGGTAGCGCGGTTATCCACATGAAGACTCAACGATGAACGAACATCTCGAGCAGCTTTCGCCGCAGCCGCTGTGGCGGCATTTCCGGACCCTGTGCAATACGCCGCGGCCCTCCGGGCACGAGGCCGCGCTGGTAGCGATTCTCGAGGCCTGGGCCGACGCCCGCGGCCTGGCCCATGACCGCGACGCCTTCGGCAACCTGCGTATCCGCAAGCCCGCCACGCCGGGCCATGAAGAGGCGCCTGGCCTCATTCTGCAGGGGCATCTGGACATGGTGGCTCAGGCCAACGCCGACCACCCCCACGACTTCACGCGGGACCCCATCGAGACCCATGTGAATGAAGGCTGGCTGCACGCTCGCCATACCACGCTGGGGGCGGACAACGGGCTGGGCGTGGCGGCGGCGCTGGCCGTGCTCGAGGATGATAGCCTTCGTCATGGCCCGCTCGAGGCGCTGTTCACCCTGGAGGAGGAGTCCTCCATGGGCGGGGCCCTGAACCTGGCGGAGGGGTGGCTGGATGGCCGGGTGCTGCTCAACCTCGATTCCGAGGACCGCGGCGAGGTCTTCGTCGGCTGTGCCGGTGGCGCCGATATCGTGGTGGAAGCGCAGCTGCCGACCGGCGAGCTTGCCGACGATGAACTGGCGCTGCGGCTCTCCATCACCGGCCTGGTGGGGGGCCATTCCGGCATCGATATTCACCGCGGTCGTGGCAACGCCAATCGGCTGCTGGTGCGGGCCTTGCGGGCGCTGGAAGCCTTCGATGCGCGCCTGGTGGACTACCACGGAGGCACCCTGCGCAATGCCTTGCCCCGTGAGGCGTTTGCCACCCTGGCGCTGCCGGTCGACGAGGAAACGGCTGCCCGTGAACGGATCGCCGCGCTGCAAGAGGAGCTGCGTGCCGAGCTGGCAGGCGTCGACGAGGGGGTGACGCTGGCCCTGCAGGCCCTGGTGGTGGCGCCGGCCAAGGCGCTCAACGCCCATGCCAGCCGGATGCTGGTAGCGGCATTGCACGTGGCGCCCTGTGGGGTGGAGCGGATGAGCCAGGATATGCCCGGGGTGGTGGAGACCTCCAACAACCTGGGTGTGATCAGCCTGGAGGAGGGGCGCTTCCATCTCTGCGCGCTGGTCCGCTCGCTGCGCGATAGTGCCGCGGCGGACATGGCCGACCGCTTTGCCGGCCTGTTCGACCTGATCGGTGCCCGCACCCGTGTCGAGAATGCCTATCCCGGCTGGACGCCGGACCCCGACAGCCCCCTGCTGGCGCGCTTCCGCCGATTGCATCGGCGCCAGCTGGGCAGTGACCCGGCGGTCAAGGTGATCCATGCCGGACTGGAGTGCGGCATCCTGGCCGGCAAGTATCCCCACCTCGACATGATCTCCTTCGGTCCGCTGATTCGCGGGGCACACTCCCCCGACGAGCGGGTGGAGCTGGCTTCCGTCGAGGAGTTCTGGGCGTTGCTGCGGGGGCTGATCGAGGATCTCGCCGAGAGCCGGGTGGCCTGACGCCGACGTCAGGACGAACCGGGCATGGAAAACGGCACCGTCCGAAGGGCGGTGCCGTAGAAGCGGTGAGCCGGTATCGAGGTCAACCAGGCCGGGGCCGTCAGCCCAGGTAGGCGTTGAGCATCCAGACGGTCTTTTCCTGCTCGCGAATGTAGTCACCGGCTTGGGCGGCGGTGCCTTCGTCATCGGCATCGGACGCCAGGGCAAGAACCTCGCGCTGCAGCTCGATCAGCGTTTGATAGCCCTTGAGCACGCCTCGTACGCAGGCTTCGCCATCGTGTACGTCCTTGTCTTCGCCGATCACCGCCATGGACACATAGTCACTGTAGGCGTGGGCAGGCTGGTGCCCCAGCGTCAGGATGCGCTCGGCCACTTCGTCGACCTTGGTCAGCAGGTCGGTATAGAGCTCCTCGAACTTGGTGTGCAGCTCGAAGAACTGAGGGCCCTTCACGTTCCAGTGGTAGCCGCGGACATTCATGTAGAAGATCTGATAGTTGGCCAGCAGGGCGTTGAGCTTTTCGGCAAGCTGGCTGGCGCTGCTTTCGTGCAGGCCGATGGCATTGGTGTCGCTCATGTGCAGTGCTCCTTGTGCTGAGTGCTTTCCCTGGAGAGAGTGCCTCTCCTGAGTGAGAGAGTGCCTCTTGGAAGAAAGCAGATCCATTGGACAAATCGCCGTTTCGGGTGCGATTTGCATCCCCATGGCTGGATGACCAGTGTAAAAGTCCCGGTGCCGGGGGATAAGAAAAATCTTGTCATCGCCCCCATAGCGTTCCTTCATGATGTGTCGCCGAGCGTATCGTTTTTCAAGGGTATGCGAGGTTTTGCCACACCGTCGACGACCTTGCGGGAACCCTGCGTCATGGCGAGACTCTGATAGTGGGCCTTCACGTGGCATGCTGCGCATCCGGCGGTTGCATGGCGCCCTGTGCCGAGTAGACTTCGAGCCAAACCGAATGGGAGAGAACCCGATGCGTTCATGGTGGTGGATGCCCTGCCTGCTGGTGCTGGCCGGCTGCCAGACGGCCCCCACGGCACTGCCCACGGCGGAGCCTCGACCGGCAGCGGAGTGCCGTTGGGAAGGCGGTGGCCTGGGGTCGGAGGAGTGGCTGCGCCGGGCCCTCACGGCGCTCGAGCAGGAGGGGTTCGTGATTCGGCACACCGAGACGGCGCTGGGGCTGGTCAATGCCGAGCGTACCCGCACGGTGCCTGGCTACGGCGACTTCTACGACCGTGAACGTGTCGGTGTGTTCGGCGGCTATGGCGTGGGCGGCGGGCGCGGCGGCCTATCCACCGGTGTGATGATCGGCTTTGGCGGCGTGGCAGGCAGCTTTACGCGTGATGCCACGCGCCTGGAGCGTGTCTCGCTGGTGGCCGACGGTGATTGGGTGCGGGTCACGCGGGATATCCAGGTCATCGACTGGCAGGGCGAGATCCGCGAGTCCCGCAGTGCCAGCGACACCGACTTCTGCCTTTCGTTGCGCAATGCCATGGCCGCGATCGACTCCCGGGGAGGCGCCTGATGTCCCGTTTCGTCATCCTGCTGCTGGCGCTCTTGCTGGCCGGCTGCGCGGCCACTGCTCCTGTGCCCGAGCCCCGCGAACTCTCCCTGGCGGCCACGCCAGGTGCCGTGCTGCAGGAAACCGTCGACCTGTTGATGGAGGAGGGCTATGTGATACGCCATGCGGATGCCGATCTGGGCCGGGTGGAAGCGGCACTGGCCCGCTGGCCCGGTTATCGGGTCCGGGCGGAGGTCACGCCCGAGGGCGAGGCGGCACGCATCTCGCTGACGGCCACGCGGGGTGGGCGCCCATTGCCGCCTCACCTGCTCGACCGACTGCTCGCGGCACTGCAGACCCGGCTCGGGCTGGCTCCCTGATGTCTCGGTGCATCGGCGCCTGTAACGCGCTCCCTGTTTCACCTGCTTTCGAGATACCCGAAGACTATGAAGCTTTTACGCCCTTTAATACCGCGCCGTGCTCGCTTCTGGCTGATCTGGATGACGGTGCTGCTGCTGATGCCTGTTCTGGCTCAGGCACACCCCCATGGCTGGATCGACATGCGCATGCGCTTGATGCTCGACGACCAGGGCCGCCTGGAAGGGTTGCATCAGGCCTGGCGCATGGACCCCTTCTATAGCCTGATCATCCTGGAGGAGCTGGGGCTGGCCGAAGGCGAGGGCGGCCTCGAGGCGGGTCTTGACAAGCTGGGTGGCGAAATACGCCAAAACCTGGCGCCCCACGACTATTTCACCGAGCTGCAGGTGGATGGCGAAAAGCTGGCCGTCGGGGAAGTGACCGAATACACCGTCATGGAGCGCGGCGGGCGCGTCGAGTTCATCTTCATGCTGCCGCTGGAGACGCCGCTGCCGCTGAGCGAGAAGACGCTGTACTACAAGGTGTTCGATCCCACCTACTACCTCGAGGTGGTGCACGAAGCCGAAGGCAACACGCCCCTGGACGATGCCCTGACGGTCAACGGCGAGTTGACGTGCTCGACGCGTATCGTACCGGCCGACCCGGACCCCGAACTCGTCATGGAAGCCGCGATGCTGGATATCACCGATGAAGCCGAGCCGGGGCTGGGCCGTTACTTCGCCGAGACCGGGGAGGTGACATGCGATTGAGTGCAATGCGCCTGCAGGGCAGAGGGTGGCTGCTCGGGGTTGGCCTGCTGCTGGTTGCCACTCTCGTTCTGCTGGTCACTCAGGGAAGCTTTCAGTCACTGAGCTTTCAACTGGTCTCCTGGCAGCGAGATTTTCACCGCGCCCTCACCATGGCGATTACCGAACTCTCCGGGACGCCCTCGCCGGCCACCTGGATGGCACTGCTGGGCATCAGCTTCGGCTACGGGGTCTTCCATGCCGCGGGGCCGGGTCACGGCAAGGCGGTATTGACCACCTACCTGCTCACCCAGGGGGGAGCGGTTCGCCGTGCCCTGGCGCTCTCCTTTGCGGCTTCGCTGCTGCAGGGCGTCGTCGCCATCAGCCTGGTCGTCGTGCTGGTACATGGCCTGGGCTGGGTCACCCGCCAGGCCATGGGTAGCGTGGTCTGGGTCGAGCAGGCCAGCTTCCTGATGGTGGCGCTGTTGGGGGCCTGGCTCTGCCTGCGTGCCATTCGACAGCTGCGACGGCCAGCGACCCACCGCCATGCCGACTCGCCGCCCGGTGCTGCTGCGGACCATGCATCAGAGCATGCGGCGGACCCTCATCATGGCCATGAGCACTGCTGCGGGGGGCATCACCACGTGGACCCCCGGCAGGCCGCCGACTGGCGTACCGCGCTGGCCACCGTCGTCGCCATCGGCATCCGCCCTTGCAGCGGCGGGGTGCTGCTGCTGGGTGCGGCGACCCTGCTGGGCCAGTTTCCGGTTGGTGTGGCAGCGGTGCTTGTCATGTCGCTGGGCACGGCATTGACCGTCTCCGGCCTGGCGTTGGCCAGCGTCGTGGCGCGCGGCTGGGCCGAGCGGCGCCTGGCCCGGCAGAGCAGCATGGAGCGTGCCGGTCGCATGCTGGGTTGGGCGTCTCTGGGAGGCGGCCTGGCCATCATGGCGCTGGGAATCTCGCTTTCCGTGACCGGGGTGTCCCAGCCCGCTTCGGCGCCACTGCTGGGGGAGCCGCCTTCGCGCAGTGCCGGCGCCGAGTCGCCCGCCCGGACCAACCCCTTCGGTGGAGGCTGAGCTCGGTTACCTCAGCTTGAGGGCCTCGAGCTGGGCCAGCAGGTGGTCCCGCATACTGGCCAGGCCGTCCAGGTCGTAGGGTTCGGCCTCGCCATGGCCCCACACGGGCGCGGGCCAGGCGGCATCGCCCCTGCGCCTGACGACGACATGGACATGGAGCTGGGTGACGACGTTGCCGAGGCTGGCAATGTTGAGCTTGTCCCCCTTGGCCAGGGCCTTCAGCATGCGGCCGACCTGAGTGGCTTCGTACCAGAGCCGCTGCTGGTCCTCCTCGCTCAGGTCGAATATCTCGCTTACGCCGCTGCGACGGGGAATCAGGACCAGCCAAGGGAAGCGGGCGTCATCCATCAATCGGACCTGGCACAGTGATAGCTCGGTTACCGGGTAACTGTCCTGCACCAGCCGCTCGTCGAGTTCAATGACTGTCATGGCTCCCCCTCGTCGTGATCGCCGTGTTGAGTATCCGCCCGTCTCATCATGACACAGCCAGTTCGAGAATGGCTTCACTACGGCGGAGCGAGCCGTTGTTGTCTTAATCAGCGCAGTGGCGGGCCGTCGATGCTAGATTAAAGAAGCAGACGTCCTGCCCAATGGAGAAGGCAAAATGAAACGGATACTACCCATGTTGCTGGTTTCGCTCTTTGCCCTGTCACTGCTGAGTGGCTGCAACACCATGCGTGGCGCGGGCGAGGACATCGAAAGAGGCGGCGAGGCGATTCAGCGCCAGGCAGAGTGAAGCGGCAGAATTAGGCAAGGCTTGGCCAGCCCTGTTACGCTGAACGAGGCCATTGCTTCACGGAAAGGAATGGATGTCCCGGAAATTTTCAAGGAGAAACGACCATGAAGAAAGCCATTGCCCTTAGCTTTGCCCTGCTGATGACCGCCGGTGCCCTTGCAGGCTGCAACACCATGCAAGGTGCCGGAGAGGATGTGGAGCGCGGCGGACAGGCGGTACAGGATGCCGCCGAATAAGTCCGTGTTCTAACTCCATGAACGGTTCGGCCGACACACGGGTGTGCCAGGCGGCATGCCCGTGTGTCCCCCCTTCGGCCGTCCTTCCCTGTTATTTCCGTCAGCCATTGAGGCGAAGATGGCCATATCCATGAAGCTGTGCCTGTCGTTTACCAGCCTGTTGCTGCTAACCGCGTGTGCTCCCATGAACCAGACCAACCCACCCCGTGAGCCAGCCCCGGAGCCTCCCCGCGTCAGCAGTGGAGAGGATGTCTGTGGCGCGAGCCGTGTCCAGGACCGTGTCGGTCGCCGCTATGACGAGGCGCTGGGCGAGTCGATGCGCGAACAGAGCGGTGCCGGTACGCTGCGAGTGATGCGTCCCGGCCACGCCTATACCCTCGAGTACCGTGAGGATCGTCTCAACGTGCGCGTCGACGAGAACGAGGTGATCACCGACATCGGCTGCGGCTGAAGCCGGCTTTCGTTCGCTTCAGTCATAGCGCTGCTTCCAGCGCTGGCGGGTGACCTGCTCCTTGAGCAGCTCCAGGGTGTCGAGCAGTACCTGCTCGGTCACTCGGTCGGTGTGCGCATCGACCCGCAGCCAGGCGTCGAAGCTGCTGTCGGCGAGGTGCTCCACCAGCGAGTCGAATTCCGGCGAGTGCAGGCCCTCGATGGCCTCGTGCACCAGCCGTTGCGCGATATCGCTGAGCGTTTCATCGAGGGCGCTGGCGACCTGGCCGCCCAGCGGCAGGCGCCTGAGCCGCTTGATCTCGGGGCTTTCCGCCAGGGTTCGCCTGACCAGGGCACTGATGAAGCGCATCAGGTCATCGCGATTGGCCCGGTAGGCACTGTCCGCCATATCCTCCAGGCGGCGACAGATTTCGTGGATCAACTCCTGCTTGCGCGGCATGATCACCTCGTCGGCGATACGCTGCGACAGGGAGTCGCTGCTGCGTACCTGCTCCTGGATACTCACCAGCTGGCGAAGGGCGATACGGTCCGACAGCTCCTCGAGCAGGATGTCGTAGTACTTGGCGTAGATGCCGTACAGCCGCCACTGGCGGATATCGATCAATCCCAGCCGTTGCAGGCGGTGCAGCAGTGAAATGATGCGCAATATCCTCAGTAGCCGGAAGCCGCCCACCGGAATGCAGCCCAGCACGTCGTACCAGTGCACGAACGGGTAGAAGAACCAGCGATGATAGCGGCGCTCGGCAATGGCCGCCGCCCAGCCCAGCAGGACATCGAGCACGAAGATCGCCACGAATACCAGGTCGATGGCGACGAAGTTGGCATGGATGTGCCGGTCGTAGGCGCCATGCAGACCCGGGGCGATGGCCTCGAAGGCGTCGTTCAGCGGTGACAGCAGGAACAGGCCATCAATCAGCAGCAGCATCAGGTTGGCCACGACCAGCACGATGATGACCAGATCCCAGACCAGATGGATGCGCTCGATGAAGACGGAGGGTCTGCCGTGGTCGGCTCGGGTGCGGGACATGGCCTCTCCTTGTGCGCTATCGGGCTGGGCGTGCGTCAATCATCCTGCCGCTGGCTGGCGAAGTGATCCTTCTGTGCGCGGCGCTCTTCCTCTTCGGCCTTCTTGCGCAGTTTCTTGCGCAGCGCGGCCTTCTCGAACCGCAGTTTCTGCAGCGAGGTCGCGAGCTTTAGCGGGGGCACCGGTGCCGGGTGTCCGCTGGCATCCACCGCCACCATGGTGAGGTAGCAGCTGTTGGTATGCCGTATCACCTTGTCGCGAATGTTCTCGGCCACCACCTTCACGCCGATCTCCATGGAGGAGCGGCCGACGTGGTTGACGCAGGCGAGGAACGTCACCAGTTCGCCGACGTGGATCGGCTGCTTGAACAGCACCTGGTCGACGGAGAGCGTCACCACATAGTGGCCCGAGTAGCGGCTGGCGCAGGCATAGGCCACCTCATCGAGCTTCTTGAGGATGGCGCCGCCATGGACCTTGCCGCTGAAGTTGGCCATGTCGGGGGTCATCAGCACGGTCATGCTCAATTCATGCTGACCGGGCAGGTCGTGGTGGTCCATATCGATTTCCTGTGGTGTCGTTCCTACAGCATAACGCCTTGCCACGATCGTCACGACTCGTTGGCAAGGCGTTATCTCAGCCTGGGGGCCGTTGGTGCGCGGCCGAGTTCAGAACCAGGTCAGGCCAACGGCAATGATGATGCCGGTAAAGAACAGCTGGATCAGGCAGAAGCCCATGATGTCCTTGGCCTTCAGCCCGGCGATGGCAAGTACCGGCAGCGCCCAGAACGGCTGCAGCAGGTTGGTCCAGGCATCGCCCCAGGCCACGGCCATGGAGACGCGTGCCACGTCCACGCCCAGCGCCTCGGCGGCCGGCAGCATCACCGGTGCCTGTACCGCCCACTGGCCGCCACCGGAGGGCACGAAGAGGTTGACGATGCCGGCACTGAGGAAGGACCAGAAAGGCAGCGAGGTTTCGGTGGCAAACGAGATCAGGCCCTGGGACATGGATTCGGCAAGTCCGGACTGCACCATGATCGCCATGATCCCGGCGTAGAAGGGGAACTGGATCACGATGCCGGCACCGCCCTTGATCGCCTCATTGAGGCTCTCGAGCAGGCTGCGGGGCGTGCGGTGCAGCACGATGGCCAGGAACAGGAACATGAAGTTGACGATGTTCAGGTTCAGGCCGCCGCCACGCAGGAGGAAGTGGTCGAGCAGGAAGATCACCCCGGGGATGCCCACCAGCCAGGCCAGGGTCACGCTGTTCTCGAGCCGGTCGGCGGGGCGGGTGATGCGTGCCCGGGCATCGGGCGCCTCCCCCAGCACCTTGGGGTCTACATAGACGCTGTCCTTCTCGTCGGGCAGCATCAGGCGGTTGACCAGGGGAATGCTGATGAACAGGCAGGCCACGATCGCCAGATTGAAGAAGGAGAAGATGGTGGAGCCGGTGCCGATCACGCCGATCTGGTCGGCGGTGAAGTGCCCGTCGGTGGCGATGGTCAGCGGAATGGAACCGGCCAGCCCGCCGTGCCAGACAACGAAGCCGGAGTAGGCGCTGGCCACCAGCAGGCGATAATCGACCCGCACCAGCCGTGCCAGTTCCTTGGCGAACAGGGCGCCTACCACCAGCCCGAAGCCCCAGTTGATCCAGCTGGCCAGCAGCGAGACCAGGGTGACCAGGATGATGGCGCTGCCGGCGTTCTTGGCCTTGCCTGCCAGCTGCTGCAGCATGCGTTTTACCGGCGGTGAGCTGGCCAGCATGAAGCCGGTGACGAGAATCAGCAGCATCTGCATCGAGAACGTCAGCAGATTCCAGAAGCCATCGCCCCAGAAGCGCATCACCGCCAATGGTGTCTGGCGTTCGACGCCAATGGCCGCGGCGGCCGCGATGATCGTAAGCAGCAGCACGAAAATGAATGGATCGGGCAGATAGCGATCGACCAGCCTGACGGCAGGTTTGGACAGGAACTTGAGCATGGCAGTTTCGCTTCTTCTAATGTTGTGGAATGGCTGTCGGGTCGTCTGAGAAAAGTAGCGCAAGCTCAGAAGGTTGCATGGTTCGACTCGTCAACGGTGGGACGAATGCCGGGCTTTGTCAAAGGCAAGGGGCCGCAGGATGCCAGCGGGTACGGCGGTGATGAAGGTAATAGCCGGCAAGAACGGCCGAGCGCACCAGGCTGAATGTCAGGAAGGCCAGCCATAGGCCATGGTTGCCCAGCGACTGAGTGGCCCACCAGATCGGAAGGTAGGCGGCAAGGCCAATGAAGATGCTGTTGCGCATCTCGCGTATCGCCGTGGCGCCGATGAAGACGCCATCCAGCAGGTAGCTCCACACGGCGATCAAGGGCATGGCCACCATCCATGGCAGGTAGCTGCCTGCCGTGGCACGCACTTCCGGTAGCCCCGTCAACAGGGCGATGAGGTAGTGGCCACCGAGGGCGAAAGCCAGCGAGGCGATGCCTGCAGTGGCCAGCGAGAACCAGGCCGCGGTACGCACGGCGGTGGCGAACTCGTCCCAGCGGCGCCGCCCCACCGAGCGGCCGACGATCGCCTCAGCGGCGTGGGCGAAGCCGTCCAGGGCATAGCTGGTGAGCATAATGAACTGCAGCAGCACGGCATTGGCGGCCAGCACGGTATCGCCCTGTACGGCGCCCCGCGAGGTGAAGAAGGCCATGGCGAACAGCAGCCCCAGGGTGCGCACGAAGAGATTGGCATTGACGTGGAAGAGCTCGGCGTAAGCGGCCAGCGTCAGCAGGCGCTCGCGCAGGAAGCGTCCCTCCAGCAGCTTCAGCTGTCGGCTCACCAGCCACAGGCCGAAGGTCAGCGCCGTATAGTCGGCGATGACCGTGGCCCAGGCCACCCCGTCGCTGGTCATGCCGAGCCCCACCACGAAGAGCAGGTCGAGGGCGATGTTGACGCTATTGGTCAATACCAGGATGAGCAGGGTGACCCGTGAATTCTGCTGGCCCAGGAACCAGCCGAGAATCGCATAGTTGGCCAGCACCGCCGGCGCCGAGAGAATGCGGATCTGCGCGTACTCGGCTGCCAGTTCGGTGGCCACTTCGCTGCCGTTCAGCAGCCAGAGGCCGAGTGAGATCAGCGGCCGTGAGAAGAGGATCAACAGGGTGCCGATGGCGGCAGCCAACAGCAGCGACTGGCCCAGCAGGTTGCGCACCTCGCTGTCGCTTTCGCGCCCCAGCGCCTGGGAGGTCAGCCCCGTGGTGCCCATGCGCAGGAAACCGAAGCCCCAGTAGAGGAAGCTGAACAGGGTGGCGCCCAGGGTCACCCCGGCCAGGTAGCGGGAATCCGGCAGGTGACCGACCACGGCGGTGTCCACCAGCCCCAGCAGCGGCACGGTGATGTTCGACAGGATGATGGGCCAGGCCAGCATCCAGATGCGACGGCGGGCGGCGGAGGGTGTAGCCAGTTCCTGGGGTGCCACGGGGTCTTCCGGTGAGAGGCGAAACCGTGAAGCATGGCGGGCGATGCAACATAACGCAACAGCCCCGCGGCGGCGGGGCTGTCAGGTGCCGAGCCAGCTGGGTGAATCAGAACAGATAGCCGATACCGGCGGAGATCAGGTCGATGGTAAAGTCCTCGCCCTGATCGCGTAGATCGAAGTACTCGTACTCGGCGCGTACCATCACTTGGTTGACCACATATTCGACACCCACCCCATAGAATGGGTCGGTGCCATCGGCGCTACCCAAGACCTGTACTCGGTTGCCTTGGGTCGTGGTGAAATTCCCGCTCCCCTTTCCGTCCCAGGCGATCAGCCCCACCTTGCCGTATATGCCGAATCCGTGCTGGATCGGTAGCCTGCCCAGCAAGGCAAAGCCAAAGCCGTCAGCGCTTGCTTTCCCATCGGCAGGCTCGCCATTGATGCTGCCACTGGCAGTGAAGTCGCCGAAATCCACATAGCTGGCTTCCAGCGAGAAGTTGGGATTGAAGTCATAGCCGACAAACAGCTTATAGGCGGTATCGGTGTCATCGGTACTGGCACCAAGGTCGCTTAGCAAGTCCAGGGTATCGTTATCCAGCTTGGACTGCCCGAGACCGGCGCCCAGGTAGAGGCCCGTATGGGGGCCAGGCTGGTAGCTCTGGGCGAAGGCAGGGCTGGAGACCAGGGTGGCCAGGGCGGCGGTGGCGATCAGACGCTTCATGGCGTTCTCCATTGCAGGTTAGGGCGGGCCTTGGCCCGCGAGGCAGGGCAATCGACACAAGCCGGCCACCCTTAATGTAAACTAATGCATCAGAATGTATCCTAGGCGCTGTCAGGTGCTAAATCCAATTAATACTTTTGTACGCGACAAGGCATACTAATCACACCAGCCGTAGACGACAGAAGGGGAGGGAAATGATCACGACACACAAGACGCTAATGGTAGCCGTGCTGGTGCTGGTCACGATGCTCGGCAGCACGAAGGCAATGGCTCAGGAGCAGCATCTTGAAGCTCGACCGAGCGGCGGCGCGATGATCGCCGATGCTCTTATTGCACGGCCGTTGCTGCTGGTGGCGACCCTGGGCGGTACCGCACTATTCGTGGTGTCGCTGCCGTTCTCGGCAATGGGGGGCAACGTGGATCAGGCTGCGGAAACGCTGGTCAAGACACCGGCCGAGGCCACGTTCCGGCGCTGCCTGGGGTGCACGTCCATCAATCCCCGTACCTACGAGCGATAACCTGACCGTCACCAACCAACGCCAGCGCCCCGCGTAATAGCGGGGCGCTGGCGTCTGTCGTGAGTCCTGGCGTCGTTGCGCGTTCAGGCCGCGGTGATGACGTGGTACTTCTCCATCAGCTGCTCGCGGCTCTCCTCGCGCTCCGGGTCCAGCGGGATGCAGTCCACCGGGCAGACCTGCTGGCACTGGGGCTCGTCGTAGTGACCGACGCACTCGGTGCACAGGTTGGGGTCGATGATGTAGATCTCTTCCCCCGCCGAGATGGCGCCGTTGGGGCATTCGGGTTCGCAGACGTCGCAGTTGATGCACTCGTCGGTGATCATCAGGGCCATGGGGCTACCTCGCGATAAGGCGCGGCCAGTGGTACTGGCCCCGCCCGGGTGATGCGACTCGGGCGATAAACCGAGTGTTGTAGTCAGGTATTGTAATGGCTACGCAGCGCTTCGGCGACCCTGGGATGCACCAGTCGTGTGACATCGCCACCGAGCTTGGCAATTTCCCGCACGATGGTGGAGGAGATATAGGAATTCTCCACCGCGGGGGTCAGGAAAACGCTTTCCAGCTCGGGCGCCTGGGCACGATACATGTTGGCCAGCTGCAGCTCGTACTCGAAGTCCGATACCGCACGCAGGCCACGCAGGATGATGCGTGCTTTCTGTTCGACCATCATGTCGGTCAGCAGGCCGGAAAAGCCGATGATCTCGACATTGTCGAGCTCTGCCACCACCTCTTGGGCCAGGGCGATGCGCGTGCCAAGGTCCAGGGCCGGCCCCTTGCCGGGGCTGGCGGAGATCGCCACCACGACCTTGTCGAAGAGGCGCGCGGCGCGCTCGATCAGATCGTAGTGGCCGTGGGTGATGGGATCGAAGGTACCGGGATAGACCGCGATTTTCATGGCGCTTCGCTCAGTTGCCACTCTCAAGGGGCTCAGGGTAACCGGCTGCGGCCAGGCCGACAATGGCGACTCGGCCGCCGGGTCACTCCTCCAGCCGGCCGAAGGGGTTGTCCACCGCCAGCGAGACAGGGCGCGCGTAGCCGGGAATCCGGATGCTGTCGGCGCTGACGTCGAGTTCCGGCCCCTCCAGTACCCCTTCGCCGAAGCGATAGCGGGCCTCGTAGTGGCCGTGATCGGCCCTGTCGAGGTAGGCCTTGCTCGCCTCGCGGATCGCCTCGCGGCGTTCACGCCAGGCCGCCAGCGCGGCTTCACCATGGCGCTGCGTCAGCAGCCGTTCGGTCACGGCCGGCGACAGCACCACGCCGGTGGCGTTGTTGCCGCCGAAGCCCTTGGCATTGATGAAGGCGGCATCGGCGTCGAAGGCCTGGGGGGTGCGGGAGAAGTGCAGCCGGTCCGCATGTACGTCGTCGGCCACCGCGTTCAGGGTGGGAATGCCCGGCAGCAGGCCATGGGCGAAACTGCCCAGGGCGCTGGTCAGCTGGTCGCCGGCGGCGCTGCCCTGGGAGTGGCCGACGAAGGCCTTGACCGCCACCACGGGCCAGTTCTCGATGCCGTGGGCCTGGGCGATGAGGTCGAAGACATGGGACTCGGTCACGCGATTCTTGGGCGTGCTGGTGCCATGGGCATGCAGGAAGGTGCGTTCTTTCAGGGCTTTCTCGCCGAGCATGTCGCGCACCAGTGAGGTGGCCTTGCCCAGTGTGATGTAGTTGCCGATGCCCGGGGCAGAGATCGAGCGCTTCCAGCCGTCGGCGTTGACGAAGACCCCCGGCACGCTGCCGAGTATCTCGGCACCGACTTCCAGCGCCAGGGCGTCGTCCAGCAGCAGGATGAACTGGCTGGCCTCGGCGATGGTGAATCCGCAGTTGCGGGCGAAGGGGCGGCAGGCACGCTGGTAGTCGGCATCGGTCAGCAGCTCCAGGGCGTCCAGCGCCTTGAGGCTGTCGTCATCGGCCAGGGCGCCCATGGCGCGAAAGCCCTCGATGATCTCCGGCGTCACCGGCGCATCGGAGGTGCCGACCATTACCGCCCGGCGCTGGCCGCTGCGAATATCCTCGCACCCCAAACGCAGGTTGTAGAGGAAGCTTGCGCAGGCGCCGAGGACGGCGCCGGTGCCACCGACGCTGCCCAGTACATAGGCGTTGAGGAAGTCGGCGGGCATCTGGCCATAGCCCAGCGGCATCTGCTTGGAGGTGGCGCGGTTGCCCGAGACGAAGCTCTTGAGCAGTCCACCCCAGCCTTCGTCGTCGAGCTGGCCGATGGAGTTGCCGGCATAGACGGCAACCTCGTCCGGGTCGAGGCGATCGCGCAGTGTCTCCCAGGTCAGCCCGCTGCTGCCCAGGCAGTCGCTGGCGGCGAAGATCGACATCGACAGGCCGCGAGGGTGATGCACGCTGCGATAGTGGCGGCTGGGATCGAAGCCGCTGGGCAGCTGGCCGGCGGCGCGAACCAGGGCCGGGCGGGTTTCAGGCAGCATCACGTCCAGGTCGCCGGGAGGCACCGTGACTTCGAGGGTATGGCGATCCAGCTCGCGAACCTGCCAGGTTCCCGGGAGGCGTTCGGGCAGCTGGCGGCGCCGAATGCGGAAGACCAGTTCGTTGCCCAGCTCCAGGCTGGCACGCCGGTTGGCCGGCAGGCCGTCATCATTGAACCGGGGGTCCTCGATGCGCCGGATGAGCGTGTGGTCGAGGATCTGCTCGCGGCACTGGTCAGCCAACTGGGAAGGGCTGATGGCCTGGCCTGTGGCGTCATGCCAGCGGCCATCCCGATGGCTACCCAGCCCCATCAGGGCGGCCAGGCCCAGCAGGAGATGCTGCTGGTCGTCGTCGGTCAAGGCATCGATCACGGTGCGACGAAATGCTTGATGGCCAGACGTACGGCCGGCGGCGTTGACGCCGCCCATGCCGACGATCACCGGTAAGTGTGACAAGCCGCTTTCCTCGTTCTGCTGTTGGTGCGAGTGGCTGTAATTGGTATGAGACTGGCGATCATAGCACCCGGCCCGGGACCCCGTCATGGGCTCCCCGGGGCCCTTTGAGGCACAAATAAATGAAACGAACGTTTGATGTATGGCGGCTGGCGCGCTACCATGGGCTTGCTGTTTGAGTCATACGAGTGGGTATGTGGGCGCGCTTCTTTGGAGCGCGCCATTTTTTTGTTCACTCGCCGCCTATCTCCGCCGCATCCCGCCTCGCGTGCGGCGCCATGGCTGGTAGAATGGTCGGTTTCGCAATCGTCGTAGCCGATGCCGCATGCATGCCACTTCCCGTAACATCGTGACCAACCAGCCGGGGCCCCACCGGGACCTGGCCCGCCGCGTCGAGCGTGCCCTGCGCCATCCGCTGCGCAAGCCCATAGCCGACCATACCCGCGCGGCCTTCGAGCAGGCCGACGCCTGGCTGCAGGGCGCTGCCGGGGCACCGCTGATCCTGGATGCCGGCTGCGGCGTGGGGCTTTCCACCAGGCGCCTGGCGAGCCGCTTCCCCGACCATCGGGTCATCGGTGTGGATCGCAGCGCCGACCGCCTTTCCCGCGATCATGGCGCGCTTCCCGACAATGCCCTGCTGGTACGTGCCGACCTGGTGGATTTCTGGCGCCTGGCGCTGGCAGCCGGCTGGCAGCCGGCGCGTCACTACCTGCTCTACCCCAACCCCTACCCCAAGTCGGCCCATCTCAAGACCCGCTGGCACGGTCACGCGATCTTCCCGGTGATCGTGGCGCTGGGCGGACGCCTGGAGCTGCGCTCCAACTGGCGGCTCTACGTCGAGGAGTTCGCCCTGGCGCTGGAGCAGGCCACCGGGGAGACGGCCGCCGTGGAGGCTCACGATCCCGGCGCGGATTGCCTGACTCCCTTTGAACAGAAGTACCATGCCAGTGGTCAGTCTCTGTGTCGCCTCGTTGCCACACTGCCCCATGCACCCGGCCTGGTACCCACCGAATCGAACGAGGAGGGCTGAGATGGCGTTTGTCTACCTGGCCCTGGCCATCGTGGCCGAAGTGGTTGCCACCAGCGCGCTCAAGGCCACCGAGGGCTTTACCCGGCTCTGGCCCAGCCTGATAGTGGTAGTCGGTTACGTGCTGGCCTTCTACATGCTGTCGCTGGTGCTGCGTACCATCCCCGTCGGGGTCGCCTACGCGATATGGGCCGGCATGGGGATCGTACTGGTGGCACTCGTCGGTGCGCTGGTGTTCGGCCAGCGGCCCGACCTGCCGGCCATGCTGGGGATTACGCTGATCATCGTGGGGGTCGTGGTGATCCAGCTGTTCTCCCGGGTATCCGTACACTGAGGCGTACTTCGGGCCGGCCACATGGGTTCGACATTCTTACAATACGAGGTTCCTGTTCATGTCGCGTTGGCTTGTCCTGCCGTTGGGATTGCTGTTGGGGTTGCTGTTGCCACTGGGTGCGGCGGGTGCCGGCTTTCCGGAACTGGAGCGCATGGTCGAGAGGGGCTTTCTGGTCAGTGCCGAGGCCAAGCTGCTCGACACCGGCGAAGTCCTCGGTGCCATCGAGCCCCAGCGCCAGCTGTCGCCCGCCTCGGTGACCAAGGCCTACCTGGCGGCGGCGGCACTGGATCGTTGGGGCCCCCAGCACCGCTTCACAACCCGGCTGGCAAGCGATGCCGAGCTCAACGGCTCCGGTGTCGTGGCCGGCGACCTGATACTCGAGGGAGGCGGCGACCCGGCGCTCACCACCGAGGACCTGTGGCGCCTGGCGCAGCGTCTCCACCAACGTGGCGTACGTGAGGTGGAAGGGCGCCTGGTGGTCAGCCAGTGGCGCTTCGGCCCCGTGGAGTGCATCACCACCGATCGCTGCCAGGCCCGTACGCGCACGGCCAACGCCTACAGCGCGCTGCTCTCGTCGGCGGGGGTCAACTACGGCAGCTGGTGCGTCAGCGTGGCCCCCGGGGCGGCGGCCGGCCAGCCGGCGCAGATCACCAGCTGTGACAGCCAGACCACCATCGTCGGCATCGACAACCAGGTCGAGACCCAGCCCCCCAACAGCGGCACCGAGCTCAATGCAGAACGGGTCACCGGTGAGGAGGGTGATGTCATGGTGCTGCGTGGCCAGATATCGCTGAACGCCTCGCCACGCGAGGTCTACCGGGCCAGCAGCGACCCGGCACAGCAGACGGCGCGGACCATGACGGCCATGCTCGAGCAGGCAGGGATCGCGGTGCGCCAGGGCTATACCACCAGCGTCGAGGAGCCCCCCGCCGCGGCCGGCACCCTGGCGGCAGTGGATGGCAAGCCGCTGCAGGAGCTGTTGCTGCGAACCATGAACTACTCCAACAACTTCATGGCCGATGTGCTGGCGCTCAACCTGGTCGATACGCCGCGCAGCAGCCTGCTGCAGGCCGGCGACGCCATCGAGCACTACGTGGCGGGGATGCCCGACCATGGACCGTTGATCATGCAGAGCGGCAGCGGGCTGACCACCGAGAATCGCACCTCGGCCCATGGCTCCAACATCCTGCTGGAGAGCATGTTTCACCGCACGGCGCTGTTCCCCAGCTTCGTTGCCAGCTTCCAGTCGCCGGCCAACGGCGTGTCGCGCTTCATCCAGCGGGGCTCGTCCACCTTCCAGAACCACGTCATGCTCAAGACCGGGACCCTCAACCAGCCCATTGCCGTGCGCTCCGTGAGCGGCTACTTCCGAACCCTCTCCGGGCGTTGGGGGGTCTTCACCGTACTGGTCAACGGGACCGCGACGACGCCGTGGCTCAACTGGGCCCAGGTGCTCGACCCCCTGGCCGACGACCTGGAGCGCATGATCGAGGCCCACTGACCTGGCCGTAGGCCCTTCACCCAGCCCGCTAGGGCGCGAGACAGGAAGCACAGCATCATGAAGCGTGGACACACCGGTTGGCGCCATCTGATCAACTCCACCGGCTATTCGCTCAAGGGGCTTGAGCTCGCCTTCCGCCATGAAGCGGCGTTTCGCCAGGAGCTGGCCCTTTGCGTGATCCTGCTACCGCTGGCCTGGTGGATCGGCGAGGGGCCGGTGGAGTGGATCCTGCTGCTGGGCAGTTGCCTGCTGGTACTGATCGTCGAGCTGCTCAACAGCGCCATCGAGAGCGTGGTGGACCGCATCGGCACCGAGCACCATGAACTCTCGGGGCGGGCCAAGGACATCAGCTCGGCGGCGGTGATGCTGTCGCTGCTGCTGGCAGGCCTGGCCTGGGGCCTGCTGACCTGGCAGAAATTCCTGAGCTGAATGCCGCCATGGGCTCCTGCGGGGTGCCGGTAAGGCCTCGCCTTCGTTATGCTGGAGGCATCCGAGCTGCGACAAGGCGAGCTGCATATGGCCCTTCCCGATGACTTCCTCCCCGACGATGACGTTCCCGCTCCGCTCAGGCCCGCCCTGGGCAAGGCCTGGCAGCGCCTGAGCGACAGCCTGGCCCAGGCCGACAATGTCGCCGAGATGACGGGGCAGGAGCGGCCCTCGGAGAGCTGGGAGGCGCTCGATGAACAGCGCCGCCGCCAGCTGGCCCGGGTGCTGGTCATCTCCGACTTCGTGCTCGATACCCTGGTGCGCCATCCCGACTGGCTGTTGCATCTGGATGCCGGCGGCGAGCTGGAGGCGGCCCCCGACGAGGCGACGCTGCGCGATACGCTGGGCGAGCGGCTGGAAGCGGCCGAGGACGAGGATGCCCTGCATGCGGCCATCCGTCGGTTTCGGCGTGCGCGCATGCTGGGCATCGTGTGGCGCGACCTGACACGGCCTGCCGGCGTGGACATGTGGCATACCAGCGCGGCGGTTTCCCGCCTCGCGGAGGTCTGCCTGGATGGCGCCCTGGGCTGGCTTGAAGCTCATCTCGAGCCCCGCTGGGGGCGCCCCGCCCCGCGTGACGACGGCAGGGAGCAGCGCCTGGTGGTGCTGGGCATGGGCAAGCTCGGCGCCGGCGAGCTGAATCTCTCCTCGGATATCGACCTGATCTTCGCCTACGCCGAGACAGGCGAGACCCAGGGCGGCCGCAAGGCGCTCGAGCATCAGGAATATTTCACCAAGCTGGGGCAGCGGCTGATCACCGCCCTGGACGCGGTGACCGCCGATGGCTTCGCTTTTCGCGTCGACATGCGGCTGCGCCCGCTGGGCGACGGCGGGCCACTGGTGGGCAACTTCGCCTCGCTGGCCTCCTACTACCAGGACCAGGGGCGCGAATGGGAGCGCTACGCCCTGCTCAAGGCACGGCCGGTCGCCGGCGACCTGGAGGCGGGCGGCGAGCTGCTGGCCAACCTGCGGCCCTTCGTCTATCGCAAGTACCTCGACTTCGGCGCCATCGAGTCGCTGCGCGAGATGAAGGGGCTCATCAACCGCGAGGTGAAGCGCAAGGGCATGCAGGCCAATATCAAGCTCGGCCCCGGCGGCATCCGCGAAGTGGAGTTCGTGGTCCAGGCCTTCCAGCTGATTCGCGGGGGGCGCGACACGGAGCTCCAGGTGACCTCGCTCAAGACCGCGCTGGAGCGGCTTCCCGACGTGGGGCTACTGCCCCAGGAAGTGGTCGACGAACTGCTGCCGGACTATGTCTTCCTGCGCGACCTGGAACATGCCCTGCAGGCGCTGGAGGACCGTCAGACCCAGAGCCTGCCCGGCGACGACCAGGACCGCGAGCGGGTGGCGCTGGCGCTGGACATGGAAGACTGGCCGGGGGTGATCGCCCGCCTCGACGAGGTGCGGGAGCGGGTGCGTCAGCACTTCGACGCGGTGATCGCCGACCCGGAGGGGGAAAACGGGGGTGAAAACGGAGAGAGCGACGAGGCGGAGGATGGCAGTGCCGGCTCGCTCGAGGCGTGGCGTTCGCTGTGGCAGGGCGAGTTCAACCAGGAGGAGAGCCTGGAACTGCTGACCCAGACCGATTTCTCCGCGCCGGACACGGCCTTGCGCCGGCTCGTGTCGCTGCGCGAGTCGCGCCAGGTGCAGGCGATGCAGCGCATCGGCTACCAGCGCCTGGATGCCCTGATGCCGATGCTGCTCAACGCCGTCGCCGAGAGCGAGAACCCGGATACCGCGCTGGAGCGTGTCCTGCCGCTGGTCGAGTCGGTGCTGCGGCGCACCGCCTACCTGGCGCTGCTGCGCGAGAACCCCGAAGCCCTGAGCCACCTGATGCACCTGTGTGGCGCCAGCCCCTGGATCGCCGAGCAGCTGGCCCGCTTCCCGCTACTGCTCGATGAGCTGCTGACCCCCGAAACGCTCTATACCCCCGCCGACAAGGCGCGGCTGGCCGATGAGCTGCGCCAGGCACTGGGCCGTATTCCCGAAGACGACGAGGAGGCCCAGCTCGAGGCGCT
The DNA here is from genome assembly GCF_021412585.1 of Halomonas alkalisoli. Taxonomy (GTDB): domain Bacteria; phylum Pseudomonadota; class Gammaproteobacteria; order Pseudomonadales; family Halomonadaceae; genus Halomonas; species Halomonas alkalisoli. The sequence continues at coordinate 101,948 of NZ_JAKCMI010000029.1, forward strand.
GCGGGTCTTCAAGCACGCCCACGTGCTGCGGGTCGCCGCCTCGGATATCGCCGGCACCCGCCACCTGATGAAGGTCAGCGACTACCTCACCTATATCGCCGAGGTGCTGCTGGAGGCGGTGCTGGGCATGGCCTGGCGGCACCTGGTGCGCAAGCACGGCTACCCGGTGCGCAGGGATGGCTCCCGGGCCGGTGCCGACCCGGAGTTCCTGATCATCGGCTACGGCAAGCTGGGCGGCATCGAGCTGGGCTACGGTTCGGACCTGGACCTGGTGTTCGTCCATGATGCCGATGCCAACGCCAGCACCGACGGTGCACGCCCCGTCGACGCGCCGGTCTTCTTCACCCGCCTGGGGCAGCGCATCATCCACCTGCTGACGGCGGTGACCCCGGCCGGCACGCTCTATGAAGTAGACATGCGCCTGCGGCCCTCGGGCAATTCCGGCCTGCTGGTGACCTCGCTGACTGCCTTCGCCGACTATCAGCGCAATCAGGCCTGGACCTGGGAGCACCAGGCACTGGTTCGGGCCCGGGTGGTGGCCGGCAACCCACAGTTGGCAGAGGGTTTCCATGCGGTGCGCCAGGAGATCCTTGGCCGCAGCCGCGACGTCGAGGCGCTGCGCCAGGAGGTGGTGGCGATGCGGCGCAAGATGCGCGACCACCTGGGCAGCAAGGGCGAATCCGGTGCCTTCGACCTGAAGCAGGACGCCGGCGGCATGATCGACATCGAGTTCATCTGCCAGTTCGCGGTGCTCTCCATGGGGCACGACACGCCCGAGCTGCTCCAGTGGAGCGACAACATGCGCATCCTCGAGACCCTGGAGAGCAGCGGTCGCCTGCCTGCCGACGACTGTCGGCGCCTGCGCGAAGCCTACCTGGCCTACCGCAGCGCCGTTCACCGTACCTCGCTGACCCGCGAAGCGTCTCTCGGTGATGGCAGTGACTTCCAGGCGCACCGGCAGGTCGTGATCGATGCCTGGCAGCGATTGCTCGAACCGTCGACATGAAATCAGAGCCGGCCTTCTCTAGGCGCGGTTCCTTCCGCCATCACGACAGTGCTATCACGAAAGCGCTAAGGAAGCGCTGAACAAATTGACGAGCGAGATGAAGCGCAAGGCGCACGGAGCACAGGAACCGGAGCATATGGGGTATATGTGAGGATTCCGAGCACCGCGCAACGTAGCGATTCGCTCGCGCAGGCATTTGTGCAGTGTTTCCCTAACACGAAAGAGACAACGAGATGAACAAAGTACTGGTACTGCACGGCCCCAATCTCAACCTGCTGGGTACCCGCCAGCCGGAGATCTACGGCAGCGAGACCCTCAACGACATCAACAATGCCCTCTATGAGAAGGCGGCGATGAACGGCTGGGACGTCACCTGTCGCCAGAGCAACCACGAAGGCGAACTGATCGATGCGATCCATGCCGCCCGTATCGACGGCACCGCGGCGATCATCATCAACCCCGCCGCCTATACCCACACCTCGGTGGCGATCCTCGATGCGCTCAACGCCTTCGACGGCACGGTCATCGAAGTGCATCTCTCCAACGTGCACAAGCGCGAGAGTTTCCGCCATCACTCCTATGTCTCGCTGCGTGCCGACGGCGTCATCGCCGGGCTCGGCAGCCAGGGCTACCAGGCCGCGCTGGATGCGCTGATCCGAGGGGCTAAACAGCCCTGAGCGGGGTGGTGGAAAGCAGCCCTGAGCGGGGGTAGAAGACAGCCCTGAGCGAGATATCTTTGCCGTTGCCCCGCGGGCCCGCCATCCGGCGGGCCCGTTGCGTTATTTGCTTATGACAAGGCGTGACAGGCTCGGAATATTAGCTACCCTTGAAGTCAAGGTGACCAAGAATTTGCTGTTGGGTAATGAGGGAGAGTGGTATGGAAGACCCGGATACCATGGCGCCGGAGGTCCGAAAGCGGAAGGAGCTCAAGCTGTTCCTGTTCATCGCCATCCTGCTGTTTCCGATACTGGCGATCGCCGTGGTGGGCAGCTTCGGCTTTTCCGTCTGGATCTACCAGACCTTCACCGGCCCGCCCGGCCCCCCGGGCTGAGGGCCGTATGGCAAAGACGAACAACAACAACAGGCGTCGTCAGTTCTTTCGCTCCCTTGGCGGACATGGCCCCATCCGGCGGCCTCCCTGGACCGGCGATGACTTCACCGAGCGCTGCGTGCGCTGTGCGGCCTGTATCGAGGCCTGCCCCGAGCAGGTGCTGTTCCAAGGCGGTGGCGGCTACCCCGAAATCCGCTTCGACGAAGAGGGCTGCTCCCTGTGCGGCGCCTGCGTAGAGGCCTGCGGCGAACCGGTCTTCGATACTCGACGCGTCGCCTTTCCCTGGCGGGCCCGGATCGAGGCCAACTGCCTGGCGCTGGGAAACGTTCACTGCCAGAGCTGCCAGGACGCCTGCGAGTGGCGAGCCATCGCCTTTGCGCCTGAAATCGGCCGCGCCCCAAGACCGCGACTGGATACCGAGGCCTGTACCGGCTGCGGTGCCTGCCAGTCCCAGTGTCCCAATCATGCCATCACAATGACAATCGAGGAGATGGCCCATGCCGAATGAAGCCCTGCATATCGCCAGCCTGCTGGTCCATGCCCGGCCCGAGCACCGCCGGGAAGTGGCCCAATGGCTGGATGCCCAATCCGGGAGCGAGGTCAGCGCCGACGATCCGTCCGGCAAGCTCGTGGTGGTGGTGGAGAGCGAGCGCGAGGCGCGGATTCTCGAGCTGATCGATTCGGTCCAGATGAGGCCCGGCGTACTGGGGGCGGCGCTGGTCTATCACCAGATGCTCGACCCTGCTACCGCCGATGAACCCGCCGATACCGTCGAACAACAAGCCCCAGCAGAAGGGATGCCGACATGAAGCTGACTCGTCGTGAATTCGCCAAGGCCAATGCAGCGGCAGTGGCGGCCGCCACCGCCGGCATGGCCATGCCGGTTGGCGCCAGCAACCTGATCACCAATGCCGAGCTCACGCAGCTCAATTGGAACAAGGCGCCCTGCCGATTCTGTGGGGTGGGCTGCAGCGTGATGGTAGGCACCCAGAACGACCGTATCGTTGCCACCCACGGCGACGTTCATTCAGAGGTCAACAGGGGGCTCAACTGCGTCAAGGGCTACTTCCTGTCCAAGATTCTCTACGGCCAGGATCGGCTGCAGCAGCCGATGCTGCGCAAGCGCAACGGGGTCTATGACAAGCGGGGTGACTTCGAACCGGTCTCCTGGGACGAAGCCCTCGACCTGATGGCCGACAAGTTCAAGACCGCCATTCGCGACCATGGGCCCGACAGCGTGGCCATGTTCGGCTCCGGACAGTGGACGATCTGGGAAGGCTATGCCGCCAGCAAGCTGTTCAAGGCCGGGCTGCGCACCAACAACATCGACCCCAATGCGCGCCACTGCATGGCCTCGGCGGTGTATGCCTTCATGCGCGCCTTCGGCTCCGACGAGCCCATGGGCGTCTACGACGATATCGAACATGCCAATGCCTTCGTGCTCTGGGGCTCGAACATGGCGGAGATGCACCCGATCCTCTGGACCCGGGTCACCGATCGACGGCTCTCCTTCCCCGATACCCAGGTGGCGGTGCTCTCCACCTTCGAACACCGCAGCTTCGACCTGGCCGACATCCCCATGGTGATGACGCCCAATGCGGACGTGGTGATCCTCAACTACATCGCCAATCACATCATCCAGACCGACCGGGTCGATCGCAATTTCGTCGATAGCCATACGAACTTCGTGCGTGCGGTGGACGACATCGGCTACGGCCTGCGCGACGAGCATCCGCTGCAGCAGGCGGCCGCCAACGCCGACGATCCCAACCGCTGGACGGCGATGAGCTACGACGAGTTCGCCGAACACGTTGCCGACTTCACCCTGGAGCGGGCGGCGCGGGAGTCCGGGGTCTCCGAGAGCCGACTGGAGCAGCTTGCCGAACTCTACGCCGATCCCGACATCAAGGTGATGACCTTCTGGACCATGGGGGTCAACCAGCACACCCGCGGCGTGTGGGTGAACAACCTGATCTATAATCTGCACCTGCTCACCGGCAAGATATCGGAGCCCGGCAACAGCCCCTTCTCGCTGACCGGCCAGCCCTCGGCCTGCGGCACGGCACGGGAAGTCGGGACCTTCGCCCACCGCCTGCCGGCGGACCGGGTGGTCACCAACCCCGAACATCGCGCCTTCGCCGAAGAGGTCTGGAAGCTGCCTGAGGGGACCATCCCCGAAAGGGTGGGCTTCCATGCCGTTGAGCAGAGCCGCAAGCTGAAGGATGGCGAGATCAAGGTCTACTGGACCCAGGTCAACAACAACATGCAGGCCGGGCCCAATACCCAGCAGGAGATCCTGCCGGGCTGGCGCAACGAAGAGGCCTTCGTCATCGTCTCCGATATCTACCCCACTGCGTCGGCCCAGGCCGCCGACCTGATCCTGCCGGCCGCCTCCTGGGTCGAGAAGGAGGGCGCCTTCGGCAACTCCGAGCGGCGCACTCAGTTCTTCCATCAGCTGGTCACCGCCCCGGGTGAGGCGCGCTCCGACCTCTGGCAGCTGGTGGAGTTCTCCAAGCGCATCCGGGTCGACGAGGTCTGGCCGGCGGATCACCTCGACAAGGCGCCGGAGTACCGCGACAGCACCCTGTTCGACCTGCTCTACGCCAACGGCCAGGTGGATCGCTACCCGCTTTCCGACATGGAGGAGGGCTACGCCAACCAGGAGGCCGAGGCGCTCGGTTTCTATATCCAGAAGGGGTTGTTCGAGGAGTACGCCCGCTTCGGTCGCGGCAAGGGCAAGGACCTGGACGACTTCGACAACTACCACCAGAACCGCGGCAAGCGCTGGCCGGTGGTGGATGGCAAGGAAACCCTGTGGCGCTATCGCGAAGGCTACGACCCCTACGTGGAAGAGGGCCGGGGCGTGCAGTTCTACGCCAAGCCCGACGACCGCGCGCTGATCTTTGCCGTACCCGACGAGCCGCCCCCCGAGTCGCCGGACGACGAGTTCCCCTACTGGCTCTCGACCGGGCGGGTGCTCGAGCACTGGCATACCGGCTCCATGACCCGCCGGGTGCCGGAACTGCACCGGGCGGTGCCGGCGGCGCTGCTCTACATGCACCCGGAGGATGCCCGTGCGGAAGGCGTGCGGCGCGGCAGTGAGGTGAAGGTGATCAGCCGCCGTGGCGAGGTACGCCTGCGGGTCGAGACCCGCGGCCGGGTGAGGCCGCCGCAAGGGCTGGTCTACGTGCCCTTCTTCGATGCCAACCGGCTGATCAACAACGTGGTGCTGGACGCCACGGACCCGATCTCCAAGCAGACGGACTTCAAGAAATGCGCCGTTCGTCTCGAACTGGTCAGCCTGGCCTGAGGCCGAGAGAGAAGGAGAAATGCAATGAAATGGCTCACTATGCTCAGTCTCTCGCTGGCGCTGGTCGTCGCCGGCCTTGTGATCGCCGAAGAGCACCGCGACGATTCGGCACCGGACGGCCTGCGGCCGGGCGGTACCCTCAGCCAGTCCCTGCCGGCACCGCCGCTGGCCGGCGAGCCCCGGGATGCGGGGCGTGAAGTGCTCAACTATCCCGAACAGCCGCCGGTCATTCCCCACGGTATCCGCGACTACCAGGTCGATGTCCGGGCCAACCGCTGCCTGACCTGCCACAGCCGCAGCGAGGCGGTACAGGCCGGCGCCCCCATGGTCAGCATCAGCCACTTCCGCGACCGCCACCAGCAGGTGCTGGCGGCGGTATCGCCCGACCGCTACTTCTGCACCCAGTGCCATGTGCCCCAGACCGATGCGAGCCCCATCGTCCCCAATACCTTCCTTACGGTCGACGAGGTGCTCGGCGACATGCTTCGGGAGCGGCGTGAGGGAGGTGGCCAATGAAGCGCTGGCTGGCCAGTTACTGGCGTATCCTCACCCGCCCCAGCATGCACTTCAGCCTGGGGTTCCTGACACTGGGGGGCTTCATCGCCGGGGTCTTCTTCTGGGGTGGCTTCAATACGGCGGTGGAGGCGACCAATACCCAGCAGTTCTGCATCTCGTGCCATGAGATGGAGCGCAATCCCTACCGGGAATTGCAAGGCACGATCCACGACGTCAACCGCTCCGGGGTCGGCGCGCAGTGTGCCGACTGCCACGTGCCCCACGGCTGGACCCACAAGATGGGACGAAAGATGGAAGCCTCCAAGGAGGTCTGGGGCTGGATCTTCGGCACCATCAATACGCCGGAGAAGTTCGAGGACAAGCGGCGTGAACTGGCCGAACGGGAATGGGCGCGGCTGGAGGCCAACGATTCCCTGGAGTGTCGCAACTGTCACGACTTCGAATCCATGGACTTCACGGCGCAGAGTTCCCGGGCTGCCCAAGCTCACTCCACCTCGCTGGCCAGCGGCGAGGCGACCTGCATCGACTGCCACAAGGGCATCGCCCACGAGCTACCGGACATGAGCGACTACCACGGTACCGCCACCCGGCTGCCCGATATCGAATCCTGGGTCGCGCACCTGGAGCGGGATGGGTGAGGTGATGCTGTAGCCACTTCTGTTTAACGTTCTGTGTTGCCCGATGTCCTGCCTATGGTGATAGGCAGGACATCTTTTTTTTCGGCTATTAGTTGTCCATTTGGTCGACGGATAAAAAATCCAGATTGGACATTTCTCTTCATGAGCTGCATTGCACCGTCTTGGTGCCGAAGCCTAAGCTCCTCCTTCCTACCTGCTAAAAGAAGCAGGGGACAAATAAGTATTAAAACAAGGAGAGAGAGATGGCTATAAATAATACCCTGAAAATGAGTGTGCTGGCTGCTTCGGTCTTCGTGGCATCGACTACAGTAGCGTACGCGGAAAATTCCTACCGGATCGGTATTACCCAGAACAACGTCGGCGTCGACAGCTACCAGACGACCTATGAAAGGGCTTTCGTGGAAGCCGCGGAGGCCGCTGGTAATATCGATATCGTGGTGCTGGACGCCGGGGGCGATGTGGCGCGCCAGATCGGCCAGATGCAGGACCTCGTCCAGCAGCAGGTTGACGCCATCATCATCTGGCCGACCAATGGTCAGGCGGTCATTCCCGCCATTCGCCAGGCAAACAATGCGGGTATTCCGGTCGTCGTGACCAACTCAAAAATTGCCGATGCCGGCATGGATTTCATCGCGGCGTTTTCAGGCCCCGATAACGTAGAACAGGGTTCTTCTTCGGCCGAGATGATGTGCGATGCCTTGGGTGGAGAAGGACAGATCGTGCAGATTTCCGGTCAGCCGGGCTATACCACCGCCATCGAGCGCGCTGCCGGGTTTGAGGAGCGGCTTGCCGAACTCTGTCCCGGTGTCGAACTGATGGAAACCCAGCCAGGCAACTGGAATCGTGAGCGGGCGCAACGTGTCATGGAAGACTTCCTCACCAAGTACGACCGTATCGACGGCGTCTATTCCGGGGACGACAACATGGGGGTTGGCGCCCTGAATGCTGCCAAGGACGCTGGTCGCGCCGGCGATATCGTGTTCATTGGTGCCACCAACTTCGCCGTAGGCTATGACGCCATTGCACGCGGTGAGTACTACGGCTCCATCTACCAGTCCCCGGTGGATGATGCTCATGCGGCGCTGCAGACAGCGTTGGACGTACTGGCCGGTGAGGATGTCCCCAAGCTCAACTTCTTCGAGACGCCGAAGATCACCGCCGAGAACCTGGAAGAGTTCGACCGTCCGGTCTTCTGACGACACGGTGCACTGCTCGGGGCGAGATATTCTTAAGCGATTTATGCCCGGGCTACAGGACTGGCCTGGGCGCAACCACCCCTGCGCAAGGCCTACCCAAACAGGTGATTAACATGGCTTCTGCAGAACAAACGAAACAGCCGGTCTTGAAGGGAAGAGTTAGCCGCGCGGGTATTCTCGGCTTTCTCTCCGCTCAGGGTATCCTGGTATTCTTTCTTTTAAGCATGTTCGTCTTCTCATTATTTTCCGAACAGTTTCTATCCCAGTCGAACATCATGACCGTCGTGCGACAAGCGTCGATCATCGGCATCATCGCCGTCGGAGTGACGGTGGTCATTATTGGCGGAAACCTGGACCTTTCCGTGGGCTCGATGCTGTCATTCGCCACCGTGCTGGTCGTGGATCTTCATGACAAGATCGGTCCGATGAACGCCATCCTGGTGATGTTCGCACTGACCCTGCTTCTCGGCGCCGTGAATGGTTTCCTGGTCGGCCTGATGCGACTCAACTCCCTGATCGTGACGCTGGCCATGCTCTCCGTCATCCAGGGGTTGGTGTTGATCTACAGCGGTGGCCAGAACGTGGATATCGCCAATCAGGGCGGCACCTGGTTCGCTTTCTTCGGCCGTGGGTATGTGTTGGGTATCGCGGTGCCGGTGTTGCTGTTCGGCCTGCTGGCCATTCTGGTCCAGTGCCTGATGTCCTACACGGGCTATGGACGGCGTATCTTCGCCGTCGGTGGCAACCCCATGGCGGCCGTCTACTCAGGCATTCGCAAGAACTGGTGTGTGTTCAGTACCTACCTGATCTCGGCCTTCTGTGTGGCATGCGCCGCTCTGGTGCTCGGCTCTCGGGTCATGGGCTCCCAGAACAATGTCGGCCAGGGCTACGAGCTGCTGGTGTTGGCCGGCATCATCCTCGGTGGCACCAGCCTGCTCGGCGGCGCCGGCAGCATCTGGAAGACCGTGATCGGCGTGCTCATCCTGGGGTTCATCCAGAACGGCCTGCTGCTGATGGGCTACCCCTACTACACCCAGTGGATCGTGACCTGGGTCATCATCATCCTGGCCGTCTGGCTGGACCTCGCCAACAAGCGCAAGCGCTTGCTGACGACCCACTCATGACGCGGAGGGCATCACGCATGACTTCAATAAAAGGCTTCTTCCGCGGTAAGGCGGCCATTCAGCCGATCTGGCTCTTCGTCATCGCCATCTTCATCTTCTTCAGCTTCATGTCGGAGTACTTCCTGTCGCTGGGTAACATCACCAATATCCTGGTCCAGACGTCGACCATCGGCCTGATCGCCTTGGGTATGACCTACGTGATGATCAACGGCAATATCGACCTCTCGGTGGGCGCGATACTGGGGCTTGCCGCCTCGCTGGCGGTCGGGCTACAGGACCATGGGTTGACCATCGCCATCATCGCGGCGCTGGCGTCCGGCATGCTGCTCGGGGCGCTCAACGGCCTGGTCGTGTGGAAGACCGGGGTCAACGCCTTCATCGTCACCCTGGGTGCCATGCTGGGTATCCGCGGGCTGATCTTCCTCTATACCGGCGAGCAGTCCTTCTACTCGATGAACTTCGCCTTCGCCGACTTCGGTGCCAGCACCATTGGGCCGATCCCGGTACTGGCGATCATCTTCCTGCTCTGCACCCTGGTGATGCACCTGGTGTTGACCCGCACCGGTCACGGCCGCAATACCTTCGCCGTAGGGGGTAACCCGGAGGCCTCCATCGATGCCGGCATCCGGCTCGGTCGCCACATGATGATCAACTTCATCATCGTCGGTTTCTTTGCCGCACTGGCCGGCGTCCTGCTGGCCAGCCAGATGGGTGCGGCCACTCCCAATCTCGGGCGTGACTACGAGCTGTGGACCATCACCGCGGTGGTGCTCGGCGGCACCAAGCTGACCGGCGGCTACGGCAGCATCACCGGCACCCTCGGCGGCGTCTTGGCCATCGGCATCCTGCGCAACGGCATGAACCTGATGCAGGTGCCGGCCTTCTACGTGCTGGTCGTCCTCGGTGTGATCCTGATCTCGGTGCTGATCATCGACAAGAAACTCAATGTGCCGTCGACCAAGGAGGTGCGGATATGAATCCCGTCCAAGCCATTACTGGCCGCCAACCGATCGACGCCGAGCCGATCCTGAAGCTCGAAGGCATCACCAAGCGCTTCCCCGGGGTGGTGGCCCTCAACAAGGTCGACTTCGATGTGCGCCCCGGCGAAGTCCATGCCCTGCTCGGCGAGAACGGCGCCGGGAAGTCGACCCTGATGAAGGTGCTGGCCGGCAAGCATCAGGCCAACGAGGGCAGGATCATTCTCGGTGGTGAGGAGATGGAGTTCGAGAACCCCAAGCATGCCAAGCGGGCCGGGGTCGTGCTGATCCACCAGGAGCAGTCGTTGGTCCCGGAGATGACGGTGGCCGAGAACATCTACCTCGGCAGCCTGCCGAAGAAGTGGGGCAACCGAGTCGACTGGCGCAGGTTGCGCGAGGACACCAACCGGATCCTCGAGACCCTCAAGTGCAGCTTCCAGCACGATGACCTGGTGGGTTCGCTGTCGATCGCCAAGAAGCAGATGGTCGAGATCGCCCGGGCGCTGGTCTTCACCCCGCGGGTGGTGGTGTTCGACGAGCCGACCGCCTCGCTCACCGACCACGAGAAGCCGGTGCTCTACGACGTGATCCAGTCGCTCTGCGAGCAGGGCGTGGGGATCGTCTACATCTCGCACCGCATGGACGAGATATTCCACCTGTCACATCGCATTTCGGTGCTGCGCGATGGCGAGTACACCGGCACGGTGAATACCTGTTCGACCAACGAGGACGAGGTCACGCGGATGATGATCGGCCGCAGCCTGGAGCTCGACCATGCCAGCAAGCCGAGCGAGTTTGGTGAAAACATGCTCGAACTGCGCAATCTCTCGGTCAAGCGGCTGTTCACGGATGTCAGTCTTAACGTCCGCAGGGGCGAGATCATCGGCATGTATGGCCTGGTGGGGGCAGGGCGTTCGGAGGTCGCCGAGACCATCTTTGGCCTGCGCTCTCCTTCGGGTGGAGAAATCCTGCTGGATGGCGAAGTGGTGAACTTTCGTAACTCCCACGATGCCGTTGTCGCGGGTATCGCCCTGGTGCCGGAGGATCGCAAGGACCAGGGGCTGATCCTGGGCATGAACTGCCGCGACAACATGACCCTGGCTGGGCTGAAAACAGTCTCCACGATGGGTTTCATGAAGCGTGCCGATGAGCGTGCCGTCTACGACAAGTACCACCAGGCGATGAAGATCAAGACACCCAGCTGGCGCCAGAAGGTCGGCAATCTGAGTGGTGGCAACCAGCAGAAGATTGTCATCGGCAAGTGGCTGCATACCCATCCCAAGCTGCTGATCCTCGACGAGCCGACCCGCGGGATCGATGTGGGCTCCAAGGCGGAGATCCACGCCCTGGTCAAGGATCTCGCCAAGTCGGGCTACGCGGTGCTGGTGATCTCCTCGGAGATGCCGGAAGTGCTCGGCCTGAGCAACCGCATCATCGCCATGTACGACGGCCGGGTCACCGCCGAGTTCGACGGTGACAGCGTCAGCGAGGACGAGCTGGTGCAGGCGATCACCGGAATGGGCACGCCAACCCCGGCGGCGGCCGTGATCGGCTAGGCGGCTCCGCCGTCATCGCGGCGTCCAGCAGGGCGCCGACATGCATCTTCAACGTCTGAGGAAAGACCCATGCAACCCTTTGTCTATCATGGCCTGCCATCTCGGGTGGTATTCGGCCAGGGGACCCTGTCGCGCCTCGTCGAGGAAATCGAGCAACTCGGTTGCCGTCGAGCCCTGGTGCTGGCTACTCCCCAGCAGCAGGAACAGGCCCGAGAGGTGCTGGATCAACTAGGCGAGCGTGGGGTCGGGCTTTATGCCGAGGCAGCCATGCACACGCCGGTCGAGGTCACCGAGCGCGCCATGCGGGTGGTCGAGGCACTGGGGGTCGACTGCACCGTGGCTATCGGTGGCGGTTCGACCATCGGCCTGGGCAAGGCCATCGCGCTGCGCACCGGGCTGCCCCAGGTGGCCATCCCCACGACCTATGCCGGCTCCGAGATGACGCCGATCCTCGGCGAGACCCGTGACGGCATCAAGACCACCCAGCGCACCCTGGAGGTGCTGCCCGAGACGGTGATCTACGACGTCGACCTGACCCTCTCGCTGCCCGCCGGGATGTCCGGTACCAGCGGCATCAATGCGATTGCCCATGCGGTGGAGGCGCTCTACGCCCGTGACCGCAACCCGGTGATCTCGCTGATGGCAGAAGAGGGCATCGCCGCGCTGGCCAGGAGCCTCAAAGTGATCGCCTATGACCCCGCCAATGCCGAGGCGCGCGCCGATGCCCTCTATGGCGCCTGGCTGTGCGGTACCTGCCTGGGCTCGGTGGGCATGTCGCTGCACCACAAGCTCTGCCACACCCTGGGCGGTTCCTTCGACCTGCCCCATGCCGAGACCCACACCATCGTGCTGCCCCATGCGGTGGGCTACAACGCCCCGGCGGCTCCCGAGGCGATGTCGCGCATCGCCCGGGCCCTGGGCTGCGAAGATCCCGCCGCCGGTCTCTTCGACCTAGCTCGGGCTGTCGGTGCGCCCACGGCACTGGAGGAGATCGGCCTGCAGGAGAGCGATATCGACCGGGCGACGCAGATCGCCACGAGCAATCCCTACTGGAATCCACGCGAGGTCGAGGCCGAGGGCATCCATCGCCTGCTGAGCGATGCCTATGCCGGCCGTCGCCCGACGTCGAGGGAGGTGACCGACGTATGAAGACCCTGCTGACCAATGCCACCGTGATCACCATGGATCCCGAACTCGGCGATCTGGCCGACAGCCAGGTGCTGGTGGAGGACGACCGGATCCTGGCCGTGGGCCATGACCTGCCGTCGGAGGGGGCCGAGCGGGTCGACTGCCGCGGCGGCATCCTGATCCCCGGGCTGGTCAACGCCCATATGCATACCTGGCAGACCGCCCTGCGCGGCGTCGCCGCCAACTGGACGCTGCTGGAGTACTTCCGCCACGTCCACCGTGGCCTGGCAACGCTCTTCACCCCCGATGACATCCATATCGCCACCCGCATGGGTGCGCTCAACCAGCTCAACTGCGGCACCACCACCCTGGGTGACTGGTGCCACAACAACCCCACCCCGGAGCATACCGATGCGGCGGTACGCGGTCTCAAGGAGTCCGGCATCCGGGCGCTGTTCTTCCACGGCTCGCCCAAGCCGGACCCCGAGCCGGGCCAGCCGCACTTCAGCGAGGTCCCGCACCCCCGCGGCGAAGTCGAGCGGCTGATGAAGGGGGCGCTTGCCGACCCCGAGGGCCGGGTGACCCTGGGGCTGGCCATCCTCGGGCCACATTACTCCACCCTCGAGGTCAGCCTGCAGGATTTCACATTGGCCAAGGAGTTCGGCCTGGTCGCCTCCATGCACCAGGGTGGCGGTGAGGCTGTCAGCCCCGGCGGCTGGGACGTGATCGAGGAGCGGGGACTGCTGGGGCCGGACATCAACATCGTTCACGGACAGAGCCTCGACGACGGACAGCTGGCCCGCTTCTGCGAGCAGGGCGTGACCTTCTCCATCGCGCCGGAGAACGAGATGACCCAGGGGCATGGCTTCCCGATCACCGGCCACCTGCGCCGGCACGGCGGTGTCGTTTCCCTGGGGGTGGACCTGGAGTCGGTCATCTCCGGTGACATGTTCTGTGTCGCCCGCATGGCGCTGGGCATGCAGCGGGCACTGGACAACGATGCCTCGCGGCGCGAGCAGGGCAGCATTCCCGACACCTCGACCATCCGCACCCGCGAGGCGTTGGCCTGGATCACCGTCGACGGTGCGCGTGCCCTGGGCCTCGAAGCGCGCATCGGTAGCCTGACGCCGGGCAAGCAGGCCGACATCGTGCTGCTCGATAGCGGCCTCCTGAACATGCAGCCGGTCAGCGACCCGGTCTCGACCGTGGTCATGCAGGCGAGTCTCGCCAACGTCGACAGCGTCATGGTGGCGGGGGAGTTCCACAAGCGAAACGGCCGGTTGCTGGCGGATGTGGCGGAGGGGGTCAGGCACCTCGACGCCTCCGCTCAGCGGATCTACGGCGAACTGATGTCACGGGAACAGGCTTCCCGAGCACAAGGGGAGAGAACCCAATGACCACGACAAGCCCAATGACCACCACAGACAGGGTGGCCTGGATCGGCCTCGGCAAGCTGGGCCTGCCCATGGCCGAGCGGATCGCTGCGGCGGGTTACCCCGTCCAGGGGTTCGACCTCAGTGCCGAGCGGATGGCGCTTGCCGAGCAGGCCGGCATCACTTCCCACCGGGCGTTGGCCTCTTCTGTTGAGGACTGCCACCTGGTCTTCGTCTCGATTCCCGATGACCGGGCGCTGCTGGGCCTGACCCTGGGGCCGGATGGGCTGATCGAGGCGATGGCCCCGGGCAGCGTGCTGATCGAGACCAGCACCGTCAGCATCGAGGCCTCCGCCAGGGTGGCCGCGGCCGCGGACGCCAGGGGCATCGCCTATCTGCGCAGCCCGGTCTCGGGGAATCCCGTCGCCGCCGAGTCCGGCACCCTGTCGGCCATGGTCTCCGGCCCGCGTGACGCCTTGGAGGGGGCCGTGCCGGTGATGGCCGCCTTCACCAAGGCCCAGTACTGGCTCGGTGACGAAGAGCAGGCTCGCTACGCCAAGCTGGCGATCAACCTGATGATCGCGGTGAGCGCGGGAATGATGGGCGAGGCCCTGGCGATGGCCCGCAAGGGCAACATCGGCTGGGAGGCGATGCTGGACCTGATGGCCGACAGCGCCGTCGGCTCGCCGATGGTCAAGTACAAGACCCAGCCGCTGAAGGATCGCGACTTCACGTCCACCTTCTCGGCCGCCCAGATGGCCAAGGACCTGGACCTGATCCTCGGCTGTGCCCACGGGGACGGTGTTGCCGTGCCCCTGGCCGCTCAGATGCGCGAAGCCTACAGCTCCCTGATCGGCACGGGCCACGGCGAGGAAGACTACATCGCCACGATCCACCACACCGAGCGCCTTTCCGGGCTGCCGGCCTTCGAGAGCGCCTCCGGCGCCAGGGGATGACGAGATGCGAAACCTTAACGCCGTGAACATCACGGATGCCGTGATCGAGCAGTTTGCCGGCTGTCGTGACGAGCGCCTGAAACAGGTGTTGAACAGCCTGGTTACCCACTTGCATGCCTTCATCCGCGACGTGGAGCCCAGCGAACAGGAGTGGACCGATGCCATCGACTTCCTGACCCGGACCGGCCAGATGTGCGACGACAAGCGGCAGGAGTTCATCCTGCTCTCAGATACCCTGGGCGTGACGATGCTGGTCGATGCCATCAATCACCAGACCTCGGACCCCATGGTCTCCGAGAGCACGGTGCTGGGCCCCTTCTATGTGGCCGACCCGCCCGAGGCCGCCCAAGGAGAGGCGATCGACTGGAACGTCGAGGGGGAGCCCTTCTTCGTGGAGGGGCGGGTGCACGATGCGCGCGGTGAGCCACTGGCCAATGTCGTGGTCGATGTCTGGCAATCGGACAGCGAAGGGTTCTACGACGTCCAGAAGGAGCTGGAGAGTGCCTCGCTGAGGGCCAGGTTTACCACCGATGCCCAGGGGCGCTATGCCTTCTGGACGGTGACCCCCTCACCCTACCCGATCCCCACCGACGGCCCGGTCGGCAAGATGCTGGAAATCACTGGTCGACACCCTTACCGGCCCGCCCATGTGCACTTCATGCTGATGGCCGAGGGATACGAGACCCTGGTGACCCAGGTCTTCGCCGAGGACGACCCCTACCTCGACTCCGATGCCGTCTTCGGCGTCAAGGATTCCCTGGTCAGGGAGTATGAACTGCTGCCTCCAGGAAGCGCACCGGATGGACGGTCGATGGAAGTCCCCTTCCGCCATCTGACATACGACTTCGGCCTCAAGGCGAGCCGCTAGTTGCATCGCAAGACGAAGCCATCCAGCAAGACGAAACCATCCAGCAAGACGAAACCATCCAGCAAGACGAAACCATCCAGAAAGACGAAACCATCCAGAAAGAGGAAAGCAACATGACGATCATCGACAACAAGGCGGTCGAGACCCTGTTTACCGAGGCACGTACCCATAACGTGTGGCAGGACCAGGAGGTCAGCGAGGAAAAACTGCGCGAGCTGTATGACCTGCTGCATTTCGGCCCGACCTCCATGAACTGCCAGCCCCTTCGCGTGCTCTTCCTGAAGAGCGAGGCGGCCAAGGAAAGGCTCAAGCCGGCACTGCTTCCCGGCAACCAGGAGAAGACCATGAAGGCGCCCGTGGTGGCTGTGCTGGGATACGACACAGAGTTCTACCAGCATCTGCCGCGCATGTTTTCCCACAACAAGGATGCCAAGTCGCTGTTCGAGGGCAAGACGGACTTCATCAACACCACGGCCTTCCGCAACAGCTCCATCCAGGGGGGGTATTTCATCCTGGCCGCCCGTGCGGTTGGGCTGAATGCCGGGCCGATGTCCGGCTTCAACAATGCGGCGGTGGATGAGGAGTTCTTTCCCGATGGCCAGGTGAAGAGCAACTTCCTCTGCAACCTGGGGTACGGCGATGCCTCGGCGCTCTTCCCGCGCCAGGAACGCTTCGCCTTCGAGGAGGTCTGCGACGTCCTGTGATCCCGTCTTTCGGGGGCGACTCCCGGATACCCCATGAGGCACCCCGCTCATGGGGGCAGCATCACCCTCCGCTTGGGCCGTGTTCGCTACGGCCCCTTTTTCATAGCCGGTCAGAGAATCGAGGCCCGCATGGTGTACGACTGGCAGTTCATTGTATTGATCATCATTGCCGTGCTGATTACCGGGATCTCAAAATCGGGTTTCGCCGGCGGCGTCGGGGTGGTGGCGGTGCCGCTGATCTCGCTGAAGGCCAGCCCGGCCTTCGCCGTGGCCGTCATGCTGCCTCTGCTGATAGTGATGGATGTCTTCAGCCTCAAGGCCTGGTGGCGCCATCGTGTGGGGGCCGTTCTGTGGCTGATATTTCCCCCGGCGGTGCTGGGGGTGGTGGTGGGCTACCTGACCTATGGCCGCTTCGATGAGGACCTGCTGAAAGTCCTGCTGGGGGTGTTCTCGATCCTTTTCGGGCTGTGGGGGCTACTCAAGCCCTTCCGTGGGCGGGTCCTGCCGACCTGGGTCGGTGGGTTGAGTGGCGGTATCGCCGGCTTCACCAGTTTCATCGCCCATGCCGGGGGACCGCCGCTCAACTTCTATCTGCTGCAGTGCCGGCTCACCAGGGAGCAGTTCCTCGCCACCGCAGTGGTCTTCCTGGCCGCCACCAATCTGGTCAAGCTGGTGCCCTATGGCATGCTCGGCCTGCTGAACCTCGAGAATCTCACCATTGCACTGTTGCTCATCCCGGTGGCTTGGCTGGGGGTTCGACTGGGGCTGGTCATACAGCAGCGTCTGAGTGGTGAGCTCTTCTTCCGAATCATTCTGGGCCTGCTGATCGTGCTGGGCATTCGCCTGATCGTCGACGGCTGGGGATAGCTGCGTTGGCGTCGCGTTTGCTGCCGGACGTGAGGCGGCGCTATCTTGGTGCACTACCCTCTTCCTGCCATGAGGCGAACATGAGCGACCTCCCCGACGAGAGGCATCCGGAGGGCCCCTATGATCGGCTGTCCCAGACGCCGATGCCGAAGCTTTCCAATACGGAACTCTCGCGCTTCATCGACTTCATCGAGAAGTTCGAGGAGGAAACCGAGCACTCGCTCTCCCTGAGCCACGGCTACCGGGAGATGCGCATGATGCTGCATATCATGCGCAACCACCTGGCCGGCCGACTGACGACGCCCACCTCGCTGGCGGATGCATCCGGGCTCTCCTACGGCACCGCCAAGCGCGGGATAGAGAGCATCATCCAACGCGGGCTGATCCTGTCACGCCCCAGGACGAAATCGGGCAAGACCGTCTCGCTGCATCCCTCGCCGATGATGATCGAGGAGTGGGAGAGCTATGCCCACCGGATCAAGGGCCTCCTGGGCCCCCTGTTCGGTGTGGATCCGGCCTCGGACACTGGCCGACGGATCTTCCTCGAGCCTGATGCGAAAAATCGCGTGATCTCGCCGCCGGCGGTGCTGTCGGCACGGCTCGAACTGAAGGGTGGGCTGCGTGGGCTGATCCACGCCGACCCCACCTTCATGGCGATGCATAACCTGAAGCAACAGCTGGAATCCATCTTCGGCCTGGAGATTCATAACTCTGCCAGGTCGATCGACGACCTGCTCGAGGCGATCCTGGCCAACGCGGGCCGGACCAGGTCCCGCTATGACCTGGTGGCCTGCGACCTTCCCTGGTTCGGCGAACTGGCGTCGAAGGGTATCCTGATGCCCCTCGACGGCTTCATTCGGCGTGATGGCTACGATCTCACTGATTTCCACCCGGTTGCCGTTCAGAGCACGCAATACGCTGGACGGCAATACGGTATTCCCCTGCAGACCACGCCGGAGCTGCTCTGTTATCGCAAGGATATCCTCGAGCAGGCACAGCTTGAGCCCCCGACAACGACCGAGGGACTGGTCAAGGTGGCCAGGCGGTTGCACGATCCCGCCCGGGGGCGGTATGGCATTGCCTGGAATGCTGCGCGAGGAACGCCGCTGGGCCATACCTTCAGTTTCCTGATGGCCAAGTTCGGCCAGCCGATCATCAATCTCCGCCCCTGCGATGGAGGCTATGACTTTCAGCAGGCGTCCGGGGAAGAGCTGCGACCAATGTTCCTGTCGGATGCCGCCTTTCGGGCCTGCGAATACATGCTGGATATCCTCAAGTACTCCCCTCCCAATATCCTCAACATGGCATGGTACGAGCGGGCCCAGTCCTATGCCGCCGGCGAATCCTGCATGGCCTACTGCTACACGCTGCTGGCCCCGCTTATCGAGTTCGATCGGGAGTCACCGGCCTGGGGGAAGACCGGTTATCTGCCACACCCTATCGGTAATCATGGCCGTCCGATCACCCCGATCGGGGGCTATGCCCTGGCCATCCCCGCCAACCTGTCCGATGAACGTGTCGAGGCTGCCTGGACGGCCCTGCGCCACCTGACCTCGGCCAACATGTCCAAGCTCTATATCCTGAACGGCAGCCTGGTAACCCCGCGTTTCAGCGTTAGCCAGGACCCTGAAGTTTCGGCACTGTCGCCGCTGATCGAGATTGTGGATGGCATGGCAAGGAAAGATATCCTGCAGGCATGGCCGCGGCCCCCGGTGCCGGGCATCACGGACCTGATCAGTATCGCCGGGCACGAGATCTTCGAGGTGCTGGATGGACGGCGCTCCATCAAGAAGGCCCTGTCCATGGCGCAGGACAGGGCCGATCGGGTGATGCGAGACAGGGGCTACTACTGATCCACCGGTCGGGTTTTCAGTGTTATCACTGCATAATCATGCCGCCGTCGATCATCAGCAACTGGCCGGTCATATAGTCCGATTCCTTGCTCGCAAGGAAGGAGGCTGTGCCGACCACATCTTCAGGATAGGAGTAGCGCTTCATCAGGATCATCTTCTCGGCGAGTTCGTCCATGGATTGACCCTGCTTGTCGAACTTGCCGATGCTGACCAGGTCCTTGTCAAGCTGCTCCCAGAGCTCAGTACGTACTACGCCCGGCCCGTAACCATTGACAGTAATATTGTGGTCGACCAGTGCCTTGGCGCCACCGTTGATCATGGCCAGCACGGCGTGCTTGCTGCAGGAGTAGGGCACCACGTCATCGAAGGCCTGGCGGGACAGGATGGAACCCACATTGAGGATCTTGTAGGGACCGTTCTCCTTGCCCTGCGCGATCATCTGCTTGGCGGCTTCCTGCATGCCGAGCAGGCAGCCCAGGGCATTCACGTCCATGATCTGATGCCAATTCTCTTCGGTAATATCGAGAAACATGAGCGGCTTGTTGATGCCGGCATTGTTGACCATGACGTTGATACTGCCGAAGGCATCGACGGTGGCCTGGACGGCTGCCTTCACCTGGTCTCGCTCGGTCACGTTGAGCTTGACCGCGATGGCCTTGCCGCCATCCCTGCCATTGATGCGCTTGACGACTTCCTCGCACCCCTCGATGTTGAGGTCAGCTACGCAGACATTCGCGCCTTGCTCGGCATAGTGTTCTGCGACCGCTGCCCCCATCCCTCGGGCTGCACCGGTGATAAGGCAGTTCTTTCCCGTGAGTCGATTATTGTCCATCGTTTCGCCCTTTATAGTGTTTAAAGAATTCATGGCGCAGGCCATCAAATTCTGGGTTGGTGTCAGTTGGAGCCAGCCATCACTAAGCTGTTGACCCAGCGATTTATTGCGAAGAAGCCAGCGGAGATGAACAGCTGCCTGGCTTGCTGAACTGCATTGTCGGTGGGGCGGTGGGGAAAGCGACAGGTCGTGAGCGGGTCAATCTGACCAGTTTGGATGTTTTGGGGTGGAGAAGAGTTACAGCAGTGCGACCACGGCCTCAATGGGGCCGGATTCAGGGCTGAAGGTATCAGCGAATGGGGAGAAGGTTGGCCAGCGTCATCAGCCAGATACCCAGGCTCAGGGTCACGAACGCGGCCAGGGTACCCACCATCAGCGCGGCGGCGCTGACGCCGGCCATGCCATAGCGCTGGCCGAGCAGCGGATAGATGCTGATCATCGGCGCACTGGCGAACAGCAGGGCGCCGACCAGCAGGGTCGGGTCTACCGACGGCATCAGCAGGAACAGGACAAGCACCGCCAGGGGATGCAGGATCAGCTTGCCGACGACGATCTGGCCGACGTCGTTGACCATGCCACGCACCTGAAGGCCAAACAGGGTGCCGCCGATGACGAACAGTGCTGCCGGGCCGGCGGCATTGGCCAGCATCTCGACGACCTGGGCCAGGGGGCCTGGCAGGGAGGTTTCCGTCACGGCCAGCACCAGGCCTGCCGCCAGGCCGACCAGGACGGGGTTGCGCACCAGGCGTACCACGGTCTTGCGAGCCACGGTGACGATGCCGGCGCCGCTCTGGCGACCCGCCTCGGCCAGGATCAGTGCTGCCGGTATGATCAACAGGTTCTCGATCACCATGTTAAGGGCCATGAGCACGGCCGCCGGTGAGGCGCCGAGCACCATGGCGGCGACGGGATAGCCGATGAAGCCGCTATTGGAGGCGGACATGCCCAGGGCATGCATGGCGCCCTCGCTGAGCGGCTTGCCTTGCAGCTTCAGGGTCAGCAGCAGGGCGAAGGCGAATACCGCCAGTGAGCCGAGGCCATAGGCCAGCAGGTAGTGGGGCTGGAAGACTTCGTCGAGGGGGCTTTGAGTCAGGGCCCGGATCACCAGGGCAGGGAGGGCGAAGTAGAGCACGAAGGTGGCCACACCCTGCAGCTGCTCCCGGCTCACCAGCCGGGTGCCCATGGCCAGGTAGCCGGCACCGATCAGCAGGAAGATCGGCGTGGTAATGGCGAGTATCTCGAGCACGTGGCCTCCTTGCCAAGGCAACCAGGACAGGGCCGCGGAAGATCACGGCCGGCCGTTTTCAGGAAGATGGAGGGTCAGCTGAAGGCGCGCGACGCCCTCAACTGATGTTGGTGCGTATCTCGCAGGCCTTCTGCTGAAGCAGCGGCAGGTACTCCTTCATCAGAGTGTCGAGATCCACCCGCGCGGCATTGGTGCTGATATTGATGGCGCCCAGCAGCTTGCCGTTGGCATCGAAGGCCGGCACGGCAATGGAGCGCAGCCCCGAGTCCAGTTCCTGGTCGGCGATGGCATAGCCCTGCTGGCGCACCTTGAGGATGCATTGCCTGAGTTCGGCCTTGTCGGTAATCGTCTTCTCGGTGTGGCGTTCGAGTACCACACCCTCGAGCCAGGCATCCAGCTCATTGTCTGGCAATTGGGCCAGCAGTGCGCGCCCCATGGAGGTGTGGGCCGCGGGCAGGCGCGTGCCCACCGAGAGGGTGATGGCCATCAGCCGGTGCCGCGAAGCGGAGCGGGCCACGTAGGTGACGTCGTTGCCATCAAGCACACCCAGTGACGAGGACTCGCCGCACTCGGCGGTGATGTCCTCGAGGACTTGCTGAATCACACTGCGATAATTGTTGGCGGAGAGAAAAGCATAGCCAAGCTGCAGCACCTTCGGGGCAAGCTCGAAGTGCCGCTGCTGCTTCCGTACGTAGCCCAAAGCATGCAGCGTCAGCAGGAAGCGGCGTGCCTTGGCCCGGTTCATCCCGGTTCGGGCAGCTACTTCGCTCAGGGTCATGCGTGGGTTTGCTTCGTCAAAGGCGAGTATCACCTCGAGACCGCTGGCCAAGGCGGTGATGAAATCGCGATCGTCTGTGCTTAGAGCGTCTTCCTGTGCTGCCTTTTCCATCCCGTATTGTCCTAAGTCTCGGTCGCTCGTCATGGGGCTTCAATCTAGCATAGCGTTCGAGTTGCGAACACTTGTACGTCTTTGGTTTTCCGGTGCCAGGAGAAGCTTCCGGCTTGGGCGAGTGGCCCCTTTCTATATACCTTGGTAGTGGTCGTCAGCAGGTCCGCACGCCCTTGTCTAACTGAATCTCACCTAACGTTTTGTCAAATCTCTATTTTCTATATCTCCGGATGTGAAGGGTGGGCCAAGTCCTCCCTTTTCAATTTGACGACGATTGTGTTCGGAGGTAGTTTGTTCGTATTGCAAATCAATGTTCACATAGCGAACTGCGATGATCGGCTCTACCGGCATCAGCTTGAACCCCCCAGGAGGCAAACCAAGATGGCCGAGCTCCTCAGCCTGCATGACGCGGTGGCACGCTACGTCGAAGACGGCGCCACCGTGGCCATGGAGGGCTTTACCCACCTGATTCCCTTCGCCGCCGGTCACGAGGTGATCCGCCAGCGCAAGCGCGACCTGACCCTGATCCGCATGACGCCCGACCTGGTCTACGACCAGATGATCGGCGCCGGCTGCGCCAGGAAAGTGATCTTCTCCTGGGGCGGCAACCCCGGCGTGGGCTCGCTGCACCGCCTGCGCGATGCGGTGGAGAAGGGCTGGCCGCACAAGGTCGAGATCCTCGAACACAGCCACGCCGCCATGGCCTGCGCCTTCGACGCCGGCGCCGCCGGGCTGCCGCTGGCGGTGCTGCGGGGCTATGTGGGCAGCGAGCTGCCCAGCGTCAACGACCAGATCAAGTTCATCGAGTGCCCCTTCACCGGCGAGCGCCTGGCCGCAGTGCCCTCGGTGCGCCCCGACGTCTCCATCGTCCACGCGCAGAAGGCCGACCGTGCCGGCAACGTGCTGGTGGAAGGCATCATCGGCGTACAGAAGGAAGCCGTGCTGGCGGCGAAGAAGAGCATCGTCACCGTCGAGGAGATCGTCGAGGACCTGACCACCGAGCCGGACTATCACCCCAACGCCTGCATCATCCCCGGCTGGGCGATCAGCGCCGTCGCCGTGGCCGAGAAGGGCTCCTACCCCTCCTACGCCCACGGCTACTACCCGCGCGACAACCGCTTCTACAAGGAGTGGGACGCTATCGCCCGGGATCGCGACGCCTTCACGGCCTGGATCGAAGATAACGTCATGAATGCAGGGGGGAACGCCTGATGAGCCTCGAGTACACCTCAGCGGAAATGATGAGCGTCACCGCCGCACGCGCGCTCGAAAACGGCATGACCTGCTTCGTCGGCATCGGACTACCCAGCGAGGCCGCCAACCTGGCGCGCCTGACCCACGCTCCCGAGGTGGTGCTGATCTACGAATCCGGCACCCTACAGACCAAGCCCGAGGTGCTGCCGCTCTCCATCGGCGATGGCGAGCTGTGCGAATCGGCGCTGACCACCGTCTCGGTGCCCGAGATGTTCCGCTACTGGCTGCAGGGCGGCAAGGTCAGCGTGGGCTTTCTGGGTACCGCCCAGATCGACCGCTTCGCCAACCTCAATACCACCCTGATCGGCGACTACCATGATCCCAAGGTGCGCCTGCCGGGCGGCGGCGGAGCGCCGGAGATCGCCACCAACGCTGGCGAGGTCTTCATCACCTTGAAGCACTCCAAGCGTGCCTTCGTCAAGGACGTCGACTTCATCACCACCCTGGGCTTCGGCCGCGACGGCAAGGGCCGCGACGGCGTGCCCAATATCGGCCGCGGGCCGACCCGGGTGATCACCGACCTGTGCGTGATGAAGCCCGATCCCGAGACCAAGGAGCTGGTGGTTGTCTCGCTGCACCCGAACGTCTCCCGCGAGGACGTGATTGAGGCCACCGGCTGGGAGATCCGCTTCGCCGACACGCTCGAAACCACGCCCGAGCCCAGCGCCCACGAACTCGAGATCCTGCGCGAATTGAAGGCCAGGACCGAGCGTAAGCACGCGGGCGAATAAATTCGCCTTGAAACGGGCTGCATTCGTCACGTTCTACAGCGAATTTCAGGAGATTTTTTATGACTGACGTCTTTCTTTGTCATCCGCGGCGCAGCGCCATCGGCCGCTTCGGCGGCACCCTGGCCAGCGTGCGCCCCGACGACTTCGCCGCCACCATCTTCAAGGCGGTGCTGAATGATGCGCCCGATCTCGACCCGGCCGCCATCGACGAGGTCTTCATGGGCTGTGCCAACCAGGCCGGCGAGGACAACCGCAACGTGGCGCGCATGTCGGCGCTGCTGGCGGGCCTGCCCACCTCGGTGCCCGGCACCACCATGAACCGCCTGTGCGGCTCCGGCATGGACGCGGTGGGCACCGCCTTCCGCGCCATCAAGGCCGGCGAGATGGAGCTGGCGCTGGCTGGCGGCGTGGAATCGATGTCCCGGGCGCCTTTCGTCATGGGCAAGGCCGACAGCGCTTTCTCGCGCGGCCAGAAGATCGAGGACACCACCATCGGCTGGCGCTTCATCAATCCGCTGATGAAGAAGGCGCATGGCGTCGAGTCCATGCCCGAGACCGCCGAGAACGTCGCCGAGCAGTTCAAGATTTCCCGCGCGGATCAGGACGCCTTCGCCCTGCGCTCGCAGCAGAAGGCCGCCGCCGCCCAGAAGGCAGGCCGCTTCGCCATCGAGATCACGCCGATCGAGATTCCCCGGCGCAAGCAGGAACCGCTGGTGTTCGATACCGACGAGCACCCGCGCGAGACCACCCTGGAGAAGCTGGCCGGGCTGCCGACGCCGTTCCGCGAGGGCGGCAGCGTCACAGCGGGTAACGCCTCCGGCGTCAACGACGGCGCCGCCGCCATGCTGGTGGCAAGCCAGTCCGCGGTGGAGCAGCATGGCCTCAAGCCGATGGCCAGGATCATCGGCATGGCCACCGCCGGCGTCGAGCCGCGCATCATGGGCTACGGCCCGGTACCGGCGGTACGCAAGCTGCTCGAGCGTACCGGCGTGACGATGGACGAGATCGACATTTTCGAGTTCAACGAGGCCTTCGCCGCCCAGGCACTCGCCTGCACGCGGGACCTCGGGCTCGCCGACGACGACCCGCGGGTCAACCCCAACGGCGGCGGCATCGCCCTGGGCCACCCGCTGGGCATGTCCGGCGCCCGCCTGCTGATGACCGCCGCCCATGAGCTGCACAAGCAGAACAAGCGCTATGCCTTGTGTACCATGTGCGTGGGCGTGGGGCAGGGGATTGCTACGCTGATCGAACGCGTATAACGGAGAGAGTCGCATGGCATTTCTGAACATCAACGGCCGCAGCGTCGCCTATCGCTTGCTCGGCCGCGAGGCGCTGCCGCTGGTGGTTCTGGCCCACCCGCTGGGCATGACCCAGGCGGTGTGGGACGACATTCTGCCCATGCTGCTGCCGCGCTATCGCGTGCTGACCTGGGACCTGCCAGGCCATGGTGCCAGCCAGGCCTGGCCGTCGGAGGGCGGCGAGATCACCCCGGCGGCTCTGGCCGCAGAGGCCCTGGCGCTGGCCGATCACGCCAGCGTCCGGCGTTTCCACTTTGTCGGTACCTCCATCGGCGGCGTGGTCGGGCAGCAGCTGATCGCCGAGCATGCCGAACGCCTGCTCTCCGCGACACTCACCAACACCGGAGCGGTGATCGGCAACGCCGACCTGTGGACCACTCGCGCCGGTCGTGTGCGCGATGAGGGCCTTTCGGCCATGTCCGGCGAGATCGTGCCGCGCTGGTTCTCGGCCCAACGGCTAGAAGACGAGCCTGCACTGGAGGCTGGCTGGCGCACCCAGATGACACGTACCGACGGCGAATCCTATGCCCGGCTGTGCGAGATGCTCGGCCGCACCGACTTCCGCGACAAGCTGAAGGGGCCGTTGGCGCAGCATCCGAACGTCAGCGTGCACCTGCTCGGCGGCAGCGAAGACGTGGCCACGCCGCCCGAGACCTTGCAGGCGCTGGCGGCCGAGTGCGGCGGCGCACCGCTGGAAATCCTCGAAGGCTTCGCCCACGTGCCCTCGGTGGAAGACCCCCAGGCAATGGCCAAGCGGCTGCTGCTATGGATGGCCAGCGACCGTGATGATGTCGGCTAGCATGGCGTGAGCTATGCCGGTGGACTACGGCAACTCGATGGCCGCAGCAGCACATTTGGATTGCGGAAGGACTTGCCCTCCGGCATGACGGGGCCGCACGCATTGCGGTAGTAGACGTTGGGCATCAACACGGCATAGCCGATAGCCGCCAACAACAGCCTCTCAGCCCCGTGGCTGCCATCCACCTTCTCGGATGGCGGTGTGGCCGTATATCTTGGGGTTGTAGAGATAGAGCCAGGCGAGGCCATAGGTAGTGGGGTGGACGGCGCGGTCGTAGAGCCCGGCTGCCGGGTTGTGCAGCTGATAATCCTCGAGGCGGTCCAGGTTGGCCAGCAGGCGGGCGCCTACCCGGAACACCTCAACCTCCACCCCGTGAGAGGGCTCGAGCTTGGCGCCGGGGAAGGGGCCCAGGTCATAAAGGGTGATGTGGTGCAGCCGGTCGCTGCCGAGGAAGCCAGCGCCATCTAGCCAGTGGTGGTTGCGCAGACCACGTTTCAGGGTGCCGTAGACGGCGACCAGCGGCGTGCGGGCAACGGCGATGACGGGGGTGGGCATGGCAGTAGTCCTCCCTGCAAGATATGGCTTCAGCATTGTATGCGCTCTACCGGGTTGGACATGATGCCAGGGCATCGGATCGCGGCTGATGGAGTGCGCCCTCGCGGAGCTGACGACGAAGGGGTAGTGGCCAGCGCGCCCGGTGTCAATTTACACCTGCTGACCTGTAGGCAGTGTGGGAGGCGTAAAATATCACCGGAATATATGGCCAGTATGGCTACTATGTGGAGTGTGGAACCTGCAACGCCAACACCTGATCTAAGAACTACAGGAATAAAGAGATGGAACTTATCGGCAATACCATCATGTCGGAATTTTCGGATTTTAACGATTTGGGTGAGTTTGTCGTTGTTGTGATTCGATTGCTGTTCGCTGCCCTTCTGGGTGGCCTGCTTGGGTACGAGCGAGAACAGCGTGGCAAGCCCGCTGGAATGCGTACTCATATGTTGGTTTGCATGGGAGCTGCTCTCTTTATATTTATCCCACAGCAAGCGGGTATCTCGGATGCGGAGATGAGCCGAGTCATTCAAGGTGTGATTGCCGGCATCGGCTTTCTGTGCGCAGGTACCATTATCACTCGCAAGGATGATCAAGGGGCCACAGGGCTTACCACGGCGGCTGGTATTTGGTTCACGGCAGCCATAGGGATAGCCGTTGGTCTGGGGCGCGAGCAGACTGCGGTATTGTGTACAGTTCTGGCTTGGATGGTGCTGTATGTGGTGCCTTTCTTTATTCACACTAAGCGCAAGAAAATCCAATAATGGTAGACGCTCTGAAAATAAATGTTCCAGAGCATCGGTATGATATTTGAATGCTGCATTGAATGCGATTTCTCCGCCCAATGTCACCGGACGCTCGTGACTCTCGCCATTTAATATATCATTATATTGCTCTTTTCCGAATTTCGATTCTAGCCACTGAGTGTCTATCTCAGTGGCTAGAATCGGCTTGTTTCCATACTTTTGTGCCGCGCTATTTTTGGTGATCTCACCAAGGTTGGCAACACCGCGGTCGCCGAAGCGTCGGGCCGGAGCTAAAGCCACCTCCAACAACGTTCTTTTCTTATATGATGGCGCGTCATGGCCGAATCCTGCCTTCACACTTCATTTCGCGCGATACGCGGTACCGCGAAATCGATGAAGGCCCGCAGCTTCTGCGGGAGCAGCGGCCGGCGTTCGTAAACCAGGTGGATCGGCCAGGGTGTTGGTTCCCACGCCTGCAATACGGTTTCAAGGCGCCGGGCCTGTATCCTGGGTGCGGCCTGATAAGAGAGCACGCGGGTAAAGCCGAGCCCCGCCTCTGCCGCATCAAGCGCCGCTTCGGCCGTGTTCACCGTTAGACGTGAATGCACAGGAATCCGCAGCGACTTTCCCTCCGCTTCGAAGCGCCAGGCCTGGGTGGCCAGCAACTGATCGAAGGTGATGCAGGAGGCACCTTCGAGTTCGCTCGGCGCAGCGGGCCTTCCGTGCTCGTCGAGATAGGCACGGCTGGCACAGACGACTTGGCGTACTTCGCCGACCTTGCGGGCGATCAGTCCGCTATCCGGCAGCGGGCCGATACGCACGGCCATATCGATGTGCTCCTCACCGATACTTATCGGGCGGTCGGTGAGTTGCAGCTGAATGTTCACGTCCGGGTGGCACTGCAGGAAAGCCGTGACCACCGGCAGGACATACAGGCGTCCGAAGACGATCGGAGCCGTCAGGGTCAGCGTCCCCCGAGGCGCCGAAAATTCGCCAGAGGCGCCACGTTCCGCTTCGGCCACCTCTTCCAGAATCCTTCGGCAAGCCGCCACGTAGGCAGTGCCCGCCTCGGTCAGCGTCAGCCCACGCGGAGAACGCAGGACCAGCTCGGCGTTCAAATCGGCTTCCAGCTCGGAGATCCTGCGGCTAACGGTCGCGATGGGCATTCGCAGGGCCCGGGCACCCGCCGTGATGCTGCCTTCGTCGACGACTCTTAGGAGCATGGCCATGGTCTGGAGTCTATCGGGCATGGGTCACCGATCCATCGAGCTGTGGTTTCCAAATAATGGAAGTCTAGGTTTCAACTTTGACATCTACTGCGGATTTTTAGAAACCAATATCCTCGTGAACAGCTCACCACATCGAGCGCGAAAGTCCCCATGTCACGTTCACAGGAGCCCAAGCATGAACCCCAACTTCCCCACTCATGCCGTCCCGATCAAACTGTACCGGCACCCGAAATCCGGCCACTGCCATCGCGTCGAACTCATGATGGCGCTGCTCGACCTTCCCTATGAAGCGGTCGATATCGATGTCGCGAACGGCGCGCACAAGGCACCCGAATTCCTCGCTATCAGCCCCTTCGGCCAGGTCCCGGCCATCGATGACAACGGCGTGACGCTGTCGGACTCGAACGCCATTCTGGTCTACCTGGTGAAATCCTATCCCACCGGCCGCGACTGGCTGCCTGAAAGCCCCGTGGCCGCCGCTGAGGTGCAGCGCTGGCTGTCGGTGGCCGCCGGCGAGATCGCGCGTGGCCCTTGTGCGGCACGGCTGGTGACGGTCTTCGGCGCATCGCTGGATCACGAAGGCGCCAAGGCGGCGGCGCATCGCTTGTTTGCCCAAATGGAGCCGATTCTGGAACGCCGCGATTTCCTGGCCGGGCCGACGATCACGATCGCCGATGTGGCCGGCTACAGCTACATCGCCCATGCGCCCGAAGGCGGCGTCAGTCTCGATGCTTACCCGTCGATCCGGGCTTGGCTGGCCAGGGTGGAGGCGCAGAAAGGCTTCGTCGGTATGGCTCGTACGCCACTTCCCGAAACCGCCTGACCGAGAGGGGCACCGCCATGGCACAGGACAATGTCTTTCACGCCGGCGAGCGTGCCGTCCAGGCGCGTGCCGAGGTTTCCGGCGACTGGCTAGAGAGTGCGGCAGGCTTCGTGCGCCCAGAGATGCCGCAGCAGCATCGCGATTTCTTCGAGAACTTGCCGATGCTGTTTCTGGGGCTGCTCGACCCGGCGGGGCGGCCATGGTGCGTTCCCGTCTTTGGGCCGCCTGGCTACTCGACTTCTCCCTCCCCGAATACGCTGGTGTTGCAATGTGCCCCGGTGCTTTCAGACGAGCTCGGGCTGGTGTTGACGCCTGGCGCGAGCATCGGCGTCGTCGGGGTCGATCTCACCAACCGCCGCCGCAATCGGATGAATGGCCGGGTGCAACGCGCCTCGGAAGGCGCTATTACCATCGCAGTCGATCAGAGCTTCGGGAACTGCCCGCAATACATTCAGACTCGCTCCCTGGCCCCTGCCAGGGGTGCGCCCTCAGCCGCCGTGGGCCGATGCAGCAGCCTGGATGACCCGGCGGTTCGTCACATTGTCGAATCTGCCGACACCTTCTTCATCGCCTCCCGTGCCGCCAGTCCGCTCGAAGGGGGAAGCGCTGGAGTCGATGCGTCACACCGCGGCGGGCGGCCGGGGTTTCTCGGCATCAACGACGATGGGTCGCTATCCTTTCCCGATTTTTCCGGCAATCGCATGTTCAATACGCTCGGCAACATCGAAAGCGATGGTCGGGTAGCCCTGTTCGTGCCGGCTTTCGAAACCGGTGAGGCGGTCGTGCTGACCGGCCGTGCCAGCATCGACTGGAGCGCAGGGCGCGCCGACGCGTTCACGGGCGCCGAGCGTATCGTCGATGTGGTGCCGGAGGAGGTGTGGCACGCGACCGCTACCTTGCCGGTGACCGCGACACTTGCCGAACAGTGGCCCGCACTCGATGCCACAGGCACCTGGGATGAGGTGCGCTTGGCCGCGCTCAAGCCCGACGGTTATCGCCGCTTCCAGATCGTCTCGAAACGCAGGGAAAGCGACGCCATCACCTCCTTTTACCTGACACCCGCGGATGGCGGCCCGATCGAGCCGCATGTCGCAGGGCAGTTCCTGCCGATCCGGCTTCAGGACGATGACGGACCGATTCTGCGCAGCTACACGATCTCGCAAGGGCCAAACGGGCGCGACTATCGGCTCTCCATCAAGCGTGAAGCGCGCGGCCGGGCTTCCCGGCTGCTGCACGACCGGCTGGAGAAGGGGGATATGGTCGAAGCCGCCTCGCCTGCGGGCGATTTTGTGCTGGACGACGGCACCCAGCCCATCGTCATGCTCTCCGGCGGCGTCGGCATCACGCCGATGGTCGCCATGCTCGACGGGCTTGTGAGCGCGCTGCATGGCGGAGCGCCTCGGCGAGAGGTGTACTTCATTCATGCCACCCGGAACGGTGCCAGCCGGGCGTTTCGCGGCGAGCTCGAGGCTATCGCCCGCCAGTACGACTGGCTGCATCTCTTCACGGCGTATTCGGCGCCGGGGGCGGGGGACAGGTTGGGCCACACCCACGATACCGAGGCGCGGCTGAGCATGGAGGTGCTTGCTGAGCTTCTCCCCTTCAGCGGTTACCAGTTCTATTTGTGCGGCCCCGAGAGTTTCATGCGAGCGCTTTATACGGGCCTGCGTGACATGGGCATCGACCGCTCACATATCCACTACGAATTTTTCGGCGCGGGCGAACTCGATGAGCCGAAAGAGATAGGTCCGGCCGTGAAGTTGCCAGCGCGCGCAACGGTTACCTTCGCCCACTCGGAGACCCAGGCCGAATGGAACGCGCAGAGCGGCACACTGCTGGAAACCGCCGAGGCGGCCGGGCTGAAACCTTCCTACAACTGCCGCTCGGGCAAATGCGGCACTTGCGCCACGCGGCTGCTCTCGGGAAGCGTGCATTACACGCGCAAGCCGCTGGTCAGCCCGGCCGATGGCCATGTGCTGACCTGCTGTGCGGTCCCCATGGGCGAGCAGGTGGAGATTGGCCTTTGAGGTAAAACGTGCGGAGGCGCGGCGGGATGGGGTGTGTGCGACCAAAGTCGAATAAATTAGACTAAAGTCTAGCGATCGGCTATTCTGTTAGCATCCTCATGAAATGACCGAGAACCCAAGCCATGACCGCCCAGACGCTTTCCGACAGTGCGACCGCCACCAAACCCCGTGCTTCCCTGATCAAGCGTATCGGCCGGGCCGCCTATCGTCTGCTAGAGCGGATGACCGAGCGCGCCTACCATCAGCACAAGCCCTGCTTGCGCAACAATTTTTATCTCTAACGGCTAAGGCCGTGCTTGGCCCGGGGCGGGCCGGCAACATGACACGACGAGAAGAGCCAGCGCATTTTTTGCGCTGGCTCTTCTCGTTTTGGGAGGGGCATTCGACAGAATCTCGGGCTCCGGGGGCGAGGCCTCCCACCTGGTGGTGTCGATTCCACCTGCACCCGCTCGACTGGATCAGGAGTCATGAGAAACAGCGGATGTCTGCCAATCGATGGAGCCGAAAATGCTGAAACTATACGGAACGCCCCCGACCCGTGTCCTGCGCGTCATCTGGTTGCTCAACGCCGCCTATACCCTGGACTGGGCGAATGAAGAGAACATGCTCGACGGCGCACCGAGGTTGAGAGAGCACCTGGCGTCGATGTATTCCCGCTCTACAGCGCCGCCGACCATCGCCGAGGCGTTCGCGGCGATGGAAAGCTAGACGCATCAGCGAGGCGGTAGTGATCTGGCAGATCAGGAGGGCGCACTCTCCATTCGTACTTATACGAGGCACGGCATTTCTACCGTGCCTCGCTCATTTTCAGGCCGCATCGTTCCTATACCGGCCATGTTATCCATCAGCCTATTTCGAGATTTGCTCGCATTGGTGCCCGACCACCTGAGCTGTGGTGATTGACGCCGAGATTTTCGGGGAGTATTTTGTTCGTTATGCAAATCAATGTTCGCAAAGCGAACTCAAGGTGCTTCGAACGAGTGCTCTAGCCCTCGTAAGAGGCAGGGTTCGCGATCTGCCCCGCCAGTCAATTACGCCGCTACGGTTCGGTACGAAGAGAGGCCACCATGTCCAACCCCTGCATCATCTGCGTTGCCATCACCGGCAGCCTGCCGCGCAAGGAAAACAACCCCGCTGTTCCCATCACCATCGAGGAGCAGGTCGAGAGTACCCAGGCGGCCTTCGAGGCCGGGGCGACCATTGCCCACTGCCATGTGCGCAACGACGACCAGACGCCCAGCTCCGATCCGGAGAAATTCGCCAGGCTGATGGAGGGGCTGAAGAAGCACTGCCCCGGCATGATCATCCAGCTCTCCACCGGCGGGCGCTCCGGGGCGGGGGAGGAGCGCGGTGGGATGCTGCCGCTCAAGCCCGACATGGCGAGCCTCTCGGTGGGCTCCAACAACTTCCCCAACCGGGTCTACGAGAACCCGCCGCAGCTGGTGGAATGGCTTGCCGACGAGATGCTGAAGTACGACATCAAGCCCGAGATCGAGGCGTTCGACCTGTCGCACATCCACCAGGCGGTGAATCTGTCGCAGCAGGGCAAGCTCAGGGCGCCGCTCTACGTGCAGTTCGTGATGGGGGTCAAGAACGCCATGCCGGTGGACAAGTCGACCTTCGACTTCTACGTGGAGACCCTGAAGCGGCTTGCCCCAGATGCCCAGTGGTGTGGCGCCGGCATCGGCTCGAACCAGTACCTGCTGAACGAATGGTCCATCGCCGCGGGCGGCCACACTCGCACCGGACTCGAGGACAACGTGCGTCTCGACCGCGATACCCTGGCTCCGTCGAATGCGGCCCTGGTTGAGCGCGCGGTGGCACTATGTGGAAAGTACGAACGCCCGGTGGCCACCTGGCAGCAGGCGCGTGAGATGTTGGGCCTTGTGACTGCTTGATGGTGCCCGCTGGCTGCCCTCAGAATCCGAGAAACGTTGCGAATGCCTTCGCGGTGGGCGCCGGGTGAGCAAGGAAGGCGATGGGCAGGCCAAAGATTAGCATGCTCATGAAAAAGTGCTTATGCTGAAGAAGAGGCCCCTTGCCCGCAACGGAGATAGCTCATGGCGACTCGAATCACGACCTCCCGCAGAGAGGACGGCATCACCCTGCTGAGGATCAGTTGCCCTGAACGACGCAACATCCTGGACGAGGCGAGTTACACCCAGTTGATGGATGCGCTGGCCTCGGCCGAGGCGGACGATGGGGTCAAGGTCCTGATCATCACGGGCAGCGAGAACTGCTTTACCGCCGGCAACGACCTGGCCAACTACAAGGCCCTGGCGGAGGCAACCGAGGTGCCGGCCATCACCTTCCTGCGCCGCCTGCATGCCTTTCCCAAGCCCGCTATCGCCGCCGCAGAGGGTCTCGCCCTGGGGATTGGCTCGTCGATTCTTCTACACTGCGATTTCGCCTATGCGGGCAATTCCACGACGTTCTACCTGCCCTTCATCAACTTTGCCCTGACGCCCCTAGGCGCCACGACACATCTGCTGCCCAAGCTGGCCGGCAACAAGTCGACCAGCGAAATGCTCTTGCTCGGTAAATCCTTTTCCGCGTCCCGCGCCTGTGACCTGGGCCTGCTGACCGATACCACTCCCGATGGCAAAGCGCTGGAGCAGGCGATCGACTGTGCCACGCGGCTGGTCGCCAAGCCTTTCGATGCGCTGCTGGCCACCAAGGCGCTGCTGCGGGAGAGCGAAGCCGAAGCAGTCGGCCTTGCCTTCGACCGGGAAGAAAGGCAGCTGCTGGAACGGTGTCGCTCCGCGGAAGCCCAGGGTGCCATCGACGCTTTCTTTGCCAGGAAAGCCAGCCACTAGCGATAAGCGCATAGCCAGCTGCTCGCAACTCCTTGCTGATCTGCTGTACTGGAGGCAAGAACAACCGTGATGGGAGGGGCGGTATGCAGATACTTCATGTGGCAGTGGACGAGTCGAGACGCTCCTTGCAGGGTATCGCCTTGGGCGAGCTGCTTCATCGTCAGTGGGGCGGCACAATGGCGCTGGTTTCCGTCGTGGCGTCATCCGACCAGGTGGATAAACGCCGGGCCGCGCTGCTTGACGCACTAGACCGGGAGGAGCTGGGGGCGTATCGGGAGTCACTCGAGATAGTGACAGGTGATGCCGCCGACGTGCTGGCCGAACTGGCTTCCGAGCCTGGCGAAGGGTTGCTGTGCATGACCTCCCACGGCCGACGCCCGTCTTCCGAGTTATTGCTCGGCAGCGTTGCGGCAGAAACCGTGCGCCGTGCTGGTGCACTGGTGGTGCTTGGCGGCCCCCGGTTCGATCCTGGCAGGCATGGGCGCATCGATACCCTGATGGTCTGCGTCGATGGATCGCGCCCAGCCGAGTCGGTGCTCGAGCCTGCTGTCAATCTGGCCAGGCGCCTCGATGCCAGGCTGCAACTGTTGCACGTGGTTGACGTCGTGACCGATGCGGCATCGGCATTGCCGGGCGGTACTGGTCATGGCGACATCATGGAGTCGGGGTATGTGCAAAGCCTGGCGCGCCGGATTCGCGAGGCGGACGGATTCGAGGTGGACTGGGAAGTGCTGCATGGGGACAGCCCGGCAGAGGCTATCCACCGTTACCTGACCGCTTGCAACAACGTCATGGTTGTCATGACTACCCATGGGCGCAGTGGTTTATCACAAGTAGCCGCAGGCAGTGTCAGCCGCGAGATATTGCACAAGATGCACTGCCCGGTGGGGATAATGCGCCCGGTAAAAGGGGGGTGACGGCTTCTTCCGGGAGTCGTCTTTTCTTCGGATAGGGCCCGCTACGGCGATTCTCCACCAGCACCTCAAGAATGGCATTGGCCTCCTGCATGACCGGCGTGGGGAGTTCGCCCTTGCGGCGGCGCAGTAAAGCCCACCCCATCCGATGGGCATTGAAAAAATACTAAAGACCTCCGCAGCCCGGCCGATATACCTTGGGCATCTTTTGCAAACATGATCGCCAGCGCCGGATGAGATCTTGCTTTAGTGAGGCCTACTTCCCAAGAGGTGCGCGACAGCCGGGAGCGCGGGGAACCATGAAGACACCGCAGTGGCTGAGGTGGCGGGTCGAGAGCGATACCGATACCGGCTCGGGAGCGGACCCGCGGCGGTCTGGGTTGGCCAACTGCTTCTTGATCATCGTTGCGCTGACGTCCCTGGTCTATGCCGTGATCAACTTCTTCCACTTCGAGGCCATCCTGCTGGCGGCCGTCGAATTAGCCTTCTTCGTCATCGTTGTGCTGGCGCTGGCCGACATGCGGGTCAACCGTAATATCGAGCGATCGGCCTGGGTGACGGTGTTGTCCTGTGGTGGCCTCTCGGCATTCTTCTATTGGTACGTCAAGGCCGATGTCTCGGCGGCGGTATGGACGGTTTTCTTCGCGATCATCAATTTCTTCCTGCTCGGCACGCGCAAGGGCCTGCCCGTCTACTTGGTCTTCTTCGCGGTCATCCTCTCGATGACCGTCACATACCGAGACGATTGGCCGGCACTGGCATCGGGAGCCGCCCTGACCAACATCCTCGGCGCGATGATGGCCTTCGGGGCCGCGGCCTATTATCAGGAACGGTCCCGGGAAGCCGCCCACGATAGAATCGAAGCCCTGGCCAACCAGGACAGCCTGACCGGCATCTCGAACCGCCGCCATTTCTTGCAGCGCTTCGAGCGGGATCGCCAAGCCTTGTGCCTCCTGGGCGGGCAGTATTCCCTGGTTCTCATCGATATCGACAATTTCAAGTCGGTCAATGACACCCACGGGCATACCGTGGGGGACCAGGTCATTATTGCCGTCACCCGACGCATTCTCTCGGCCGTCCGGTCTCAGGACCTGGTAGCCCGCTTGGGCGGAGAGGAGTTCTGCGTCCTGCTCCACGACTGCGGGGGCAGCGATGCCTTGCGCCTTGCCGAGGGGCTCCGTCGGGTCGTCGGTGCTGAGCCGGTGGCGGTGGGCAGCCAGAGTGTGATGGTGACGATCAGTGCGGGGGTCGCCGATGGGGATCCTCGGACCCGGGGGTTCAACGAGATGTTCGCGGATGCGGACAGGCGCCTGTATGCCGCCAAGGCAAGGGGGCGCGATCGGGTGGTGGGACAGTTGTCGCCGTGATGCCGTTTTCGGCTCGCGGGCGTTCGCGCATCTTCTTCACCCGACCTTCCAGCAGCGGCCCACTACGGATAACGCCCCGTACGGCGATTCTCCACCAGCACCTCGAGGATGGCGTTGGCGTCCTGCATGGCCGGCGAGGGGAGCTCGCCCTTGCGGCGGCTGCAGATTACCGGTGAGGTAAGCGTCTTGTCGGCGAGGTAGACGTAGACGATGCCGTCCCGCTGTACCCGGCGGACCTGCTCCGGCACCAGGGTGATGCCCAGCTCCGAAGCCACCAGGCCGAGGGCCGTCTGCAGCTCGTTGGCCTCCTGGGCGATGGTCACCTTGAGGCCGTGGCGGCGAAACAGGCCGAGGGTGATGTCGGCGAGACTGGGGCGCGGCTTGGCGGGAAACAGCACCAGCGGGTATTCGGCGAGCTGCTCCAGGGTCGGCGTGGTGCCTTCCAGCGGGTGGCCCACGGGCAGGGCGGCCATCAGGGGTTCGTCGAACAGCACCTCCTGTACCACGTCGGGGTCGTCGATGCGCAGCCGGCCGAACCCCAGGTCGATGCGGCCGGCCTTCAGCGCCTGGATCTGCTGCACCGTGGTCAATTCCGCCAGTATCAGCTCGACATTATCCTTTTGTCGTAAGCCCCGCACCAGCAGTGGCAACTGCCCATAGAACACCGACGGCACGAAGCCGATGCCGAACATGACGCGCTCGCTGCGTGCCATGCGGCGGGTGGTGACGACCGTGGCGTCGACCTTGTCCAGTATCTGCAGGGTATGCTCATAGAAGAACTGTCCCGCCGTGGTCAGGCGCAATCCCCGTGCCCCCCGCTCGAAAAGTGCCGCTCCTATCTCCTGCTCCAATTGCTTGATTTGTCTTGATAAAGGCGGCTGTGCCATATGCAGGCGCGCCGCCGCCCGGGTGAGGTTCAGCTCCTCTGCCACGGCGCAGAAGTAGCGCAGGTGTCGCAGCTCCATGATACCTCCAGGGTATGGCTTGTGACTCAAACGATATTGGTTCTGGCGTCGTGTGGCAATCAAACTGCTCACCATCACCCGTTTCCCGGAGTTCAGAGTCTTCATGTCATCCCTGATCGAAGCCATCGAGACGCTGCTGGTCGACCTGCCGACCATCCGTCCCCACAAGCTCTCCATGACCACCATGGCCTGCCAGACGATGGTCATCGTGCGCATGCGTCACAGCGACGGGATCGAAGGGCTGGGCGAGGGCACCACCATCGGTGGCCTGGCCTATGGCCCCGAGAGCCCCGAGAGCATCAAGCGCAATATCGACAGCTACCTGGCGCCACTGCTGATCGGCCAGCCCTCCGGCAACGTCAATGCCCTGCGGGCACGCATGAACCGCCATGCCCGGGGCAACAGCATCGCCAAGTCGGCGCTCGAGACCGCGCTGCTCGACGCCCAGGGCAAGCGGCTGGGGCTGCCGGTGGCCGAGCTGCTCGGCGGCGCACGTCACGACCACCTGTCGGTGCTCTGGACCCTGGCCAGCGGCGATACGACCAAGGACATCGACGAAGCCTTCCAGCGCCTCGACGACCGCCGCCATTGCGACTTCAAGCTCAAGATCGGCGCCAACGCCGTCGATGCCGACGTGCGCCATGTGGCCGCCATCAAGGAAGCCCTGGGCGACCGGGCAAGCGTCAGGGTCGACGTCAACCAGGCCTGGGACGAGTCCACCGCGGTGCGCGGCATCCAGGCCCTGCAGGACGCCGGCATCGAGTTGATCGAGCAGGCCATCCCCGCTCGCGAGCATGCCGGCCTGATCCGGCTGGCGAACCGCTTCAACGTGCCGATGCTGGCCGACGAGGCGGTACAGGATGCCCGTGACGGCTTCGACCTGGCCGCGGGCGGCTTCAGCGGCGCCTTCGCCCTGAAGATCGCCAAGTCCGGTGGCCTGCTGGGTGTGCTGGAGCTGGCCCACGTGGCTCAGGCCGGCGGCATCGGCCTCTACGGCGGCACCCTGCTGGAGGGCACCATCGGCACCGCCGCCTCGCTGCACGCCTGGGCAACGCTGCCCGAGATGGCCTGGGGCACCGAGATGTTCGGGCCGCTGCTGCTCAAGGACGACATCGTCACCGAGCCCTTGCGTTACCACGACTTCGGCGTCGACCTGCCCCGCGGGGCAGGGCTCGGTATCGCCCTGGACGAAGACAAATTGGCGCACTACGTGCGCAAGTGAAGGGAGGACGTAACGATGCTTTTTCAGGTGGAAATGACCGTGAAGCTGCCGCCGGAGATGCCGGCCGAGCAGGCCGCCGAAATCAAGGCGCGGGAGAAGGAGTACGCCCAGGGGCTGCAGCGCCAGGGCAAGTGGCGCCACCTGTGGCGGGTCGCCGGCAGCTACGCCAACGTCAGCATCTTCGACGTGCGCGATAACGCGGAGTTGCAGGAGCTCGTCTCCGGCCTGCCGCTCTTTCCCTACATGGCGATCAGCGTCAAGCCGCTGTGCCGCCATCCTTCGTCCGTCCGCGAGGACGACAGCTAGCGGCTCGGAAGAGCCATGCGCCAGACCACACCCGTGCGGGTGAATGACAACGATACCGTGAGGATAGCACCCATGACCGTGAAGATTTTCGATACCCCGGAAGTCCAGGATTTCCTGAAGACCGTCGCCGGCTTCGACCAGGCGGGCGGCAACGAGCGCGCCAAGCAGATCATGCATCGCCTGCTCTCCGACCTGTACAAGCTGATCGACGACTTCGACGTGACCGAGGAGGAGTACTGGTCCGCCGTCAGCATGCTCAATGCCTTGGGCGGCCAGACCCAGTTCGGCCTGCTCTCGCCGGGCCTGGGCTTCGATCACTTCCTGGACATGCGCCAGGACGCCATCGACGCCGAGGCCAAGCGCACCGGCGGTACCCCGCGCACCATCGAGGGCCCGCTCTACGTGGCCGGCGCCCCGGTGGCCGAAGGCTTCACGCGCATGGACGACGGCAAGGACCAGGACGGCCAGACCATGTGGCTGACCGGCCAGGTGCGTGACGTCGACGGCAACCCGGTCGCCGGCGCCAAGGTCGAGATCTGGCACGCCAACTCCAAGGGCGGCTACTCCTTCTTCGATCCGACCCAGAGCGAGTACAACCTGCGCAGCACCATCATCACCGACGGCGAGGGCCGCTACACCGCGCGCAGCATCATCCCCTCCGGCTACGGCGTGCCGGAAGGCGCGCCGACCGATCAGGTCCTCAAGTCCCTGGGCCGCCACGGCGAGCGCCCGGCACACATTCACTACTTCATCTCCGCGCCGGGACACCAGCACCTGACCACCCAGATCAACCTGGCCGGCGACCCCTACACCTTCGACGACTTTGCCTTTGCCACCCGCGAGGAGCTGGTCGTGGAAGGCAGGCAGATCGAGGATTCGGCCGAGATCGCCAAGCGCGAGCTGGACGGCCCCTTCACCGAGGTGGTGTTCGACGTCGAGCTGGCCAGGACCGATGCCCCGGAGCTGCAGGTGCGCCACAAGCGCCCGCGGGCCAAGGAAGACGCGCAGGACCAGCACAGCCAGCTGGCCGCCACCGCCAAGGTCTGATCGGCGCCAGGGCTATCGCTGTTACTTCCAGCGAGGAGCGCCGGGGGCAGGCCGAATGAGAAAGCAGACCTGCCGCCGGAAAAGCTCAGACGATAGATACGACAACTTACGACAAGACATCGAGGACCTGGATCATGACCACCAAGCTTGATCAACTCGAGGAGCGTGTTCGCGGTGCCGTCGTCGACGACGCCGAGAATGGCATCTTCCGCTGCCACCGTAGCATGTTCACCGACCCGGCCTTCTTCGAGCTGGAGATGAAGCACATCTTCGAAGGCAACTGGCTGTTCCTGGCCCACGAGAGCCAGGTGGCCGAGCCGGGCGACTACTTCACCGTGACCATGGGGCGCCAGCCGGTGGTGGTCACCCGCGACAAGAACGGCGAGCTGCACGGCCTGATCAACGCCTGCGCCCACCGCGGCGCCACCCTGTGCCGACGCAAGCAGGGCAACAAGGGCACCTTCACCTGCCCGTTCCACGGCTGGACCTTCAAGAACGACGGCAAGCTGCTCAAGGCCAAGAACGAGAAGACCGGTGCCTATCCGGAGGGCTTCAAGCAGGAGGGCTCCCACGACCTCAAGCGCCTGCCGCGCTTCGAGAGCTATCGCGGCTTCCTGTTCGGCAGCCTGAGCGCCGACGTCGTGCCGCTCCAGGAGTATCTCGGCGAGACGATGAAGGTCATCGACAACATCGTCGACCAGGCCCCGGAAGGCCTCGAGGTCCTGCGCGGTACCTCCTCCTACACCTTCCAGGGCAACTGGAAGCTGGGTGCCGAGAACGGCGCCGACGGCTACCACGTCAGCACCGTGCACTGGAACTACGCCTCGACCATGGGCCGTCGCAACTACGACGCCGGTGGCACCAAGGCGGTGGACGCCGACGGCTGGTCGAAGAGCCAGGGCGGATTCTACTCCTATGACAACGGCCACATGATGCTGTGGACCCGCCTGCTCAACCCCGAGGTGCGCCCGGTCTACACCCAGAAGACGTGGCTCGAGAAGGAGCTGGGCGAGGCGCGGGCCGACTCCATCGTCAACCAGACCCGTAACCTCTGCCTCTACCCCAACGTCTACCTGATGGACCAGTTCTCCACCCAGATCCGGGTGATCCGCCCGCTCGCCGTGGACAAGAGCGAGGTCACCATCTACTGCTTCGCCCCCAAGGGCGAGTCCGCCGAGAACCGTGCGCTGCGCATCCGCCAGTACGAGGACTTCTTCAACGTCAGCGGCATGGGTACGCCGGACGACCTGGAGGAGTTCCGCGCCTGCCAGGCCGGCTATGCCGGGCTCGATGCCGAGTGGAACGATCTTTCCCGCGGTGCCCGGCAGTGGATAGAAGGCGCCGACGACAACGCCCGCGCGATCGACATGAAGCCGCTGCTCAGCGGGGCCTCTCCCGAGGACGAAGGCCTCTACGTACTGCACCACCAGCACTGGGTCGAGGAGATGCTGCGCGCCATCGACCGCGAGCGCAGCCAGTTCATCGCCACCGCCACTGCCGAGGAGACTTCCGCATGAGCATTTCCTATCAGGAGCTCCAGGTCTTCGTCTACCGCGAAGCCCGCCTGCTCGACG
Source organism: Halomonas alkalisoli (assembly GCF_021412585.1). Taxonomy (GTDB): domain Bacteria; phylum Pseudomonadota; class Gammaproteobacteria; order Pseudomonadales; family Halomonadaceae; genus Halomonas; species Halomonas alkalisoli. The sequence goes on from NZ_JAKCMI010000029.1 coordinate 143,711, forward strand.
ACCGCCAGTGGGACGAATGGCTGGAGTGCTACAGCAAGGGCGCGGTGTTCTGGATGCCGGCCTGGGACGACGACGACCAGCTGACCCGCGATCCCCAGCGCGAGGTCTCGCTGATCTACTACCCCAGCCGCGAGGGGCTGGAGGACCGGGTCTACCGCATCAAGACCGAGCGCTCCGGCGCCAGCACACCGGAGCCGCGCACCACGCACCAGATCACCAACCTCGAGGTGCTGGAGCAGGCGGGCGACCGGGTCGAGCTGCGCTTCAACTGGCACACCCTGAGCCACCGCTACAAGCAGACCGACGGCTACTTCGGCACGTCCTTCTACACCCTGGACGTATCCGGCGAGACGCCGCTGATCGAGAAGAAAGTCGTGCAACTCAACAACGACTATATCCACCAGGTCATCGACGTCTACCACGTCTGATCCGGTGCGGGAGGAGATTCGACCATGAGCTATACCATTGCCCTGAACTTCGAGGATGGCGTGACCCGCTTCATCGGCTGCAAGGCCGGCGAGACGGTACTCGACGCCGCCTACCGGCAGAAGGTCAACCTGCCGATGGACTGCTCCGACGGCGTCTGCGGCACCTGCAAGGGCCACTGCGAGCAGGGTGCCTTCGACATGGGTGACGACTACCTGGACGATGCGCTCTCCGAGGAGGAGGCGGCCGAGGGCCAGGTGCTCACCTGCCAGATGGTGCCCTCCTCGGACTGCGTCATCCAGGTGCCGGTGGCTTCCACCCTGTGCAAGACCCAGGTAGGGGAGCTCCACGGCACCGTGGCCATGGTCGAAGCGCTCTCCGAGGACAGCATCGAGCTGGCCATCGACCTGGATGAGGGTGCCGAGCTGGCCTTTCTGCCCGGTCAGTACCTCCATATCGAGGTGCCCGGCAGCGGTCAGCATCGCTCCTACTCCTTCAGCTCGCTGCCGGGGAGCCGACGCGCCACCTTCCTGATACGCAACATCCCGGGTGGCCTGATGAGCGGCTACCTGGATGGGCAGGCCAGGCCGGGCGATCGCCTGAAGCTGACCGGCCCGCTGGGCAGCTTCTACCTGCGCGAGGTGACGCGCCCGGTGCTGATGCTGGCCGGCGGCACTGGCCTGGCGCCGTTTCTCTCCATGCTCGAGCAGCTGGTTCAGATGCGCGCCGACGGCAAGGCGACCGATACGCCGATCCACCTGATCTACGGGGTCAACAAGGACGACCACCTGGTCAAGGTCGGTGCCCTGGATGCCTTCGCCGAGGCGCTGCCGAACTTCCGCTACACCACCGTGGTGGTGGACGAGGCGAGCGAGCACCCACACAAGGGCTACGTGACACATCACATGGACGCCGAGGTACTCAACGACGGTGACGTGGATGTCTACCTGTGCGGGCCGCCGCCCATGGTGGATGCCGTGCTCAAGCACTTCGACGCCAAGGGCATCGTGCCGCAGAGCTTCCACTACGAGAAGTTCACCCCCAACCAGGCGCCCTCGGCCGAGGAGGTGGCATGAGCGACGCTCCTGTACTGAGCGCACCGGGCCAGCGCTTCACCGACCGGGTGATGGTGATCACCGGGGCGGCCCAGGGCATCGGCCAGCGGGTCGCCGAGCGGGCGGCCATGGAGGGCGCCCGCCTGGCCCTGGTGGATCGTTCCGACCTCATTCATGAGGTGGTGGCCGGGCTTGTCGAGCAGGGTGTCGATGCCATCGCGCTGCAGGCCGACCTGGAGACCTGGGAAGGTGCCAGCGACGTGATGAACCGGACCGTCCAACACTTCGGTCGGATCGATATCCTGGTCAACAACGTGGGCGGTGCCATCAACTTCAAGCCGTTCACCGAGTTCACCGATGCCGAGATCGCCGCCGAGATCACCCGCTCGCTGATGCCCACCCTGTGGTGCTGCCGCGCCGCGCTGCCGGCCATGGTGGCGCAGGGTGGCGGCGTCATCGTCAACGTGTCGTCGGCGGCGACCCGCGGTATCCATCGGATCCCCTACTCGGCGGCCAAGGGCGGGGTCAACGCCATGACCGCCTCCCTGGCCTTCGAATACGCCGATCACGGCATCCGCGTGGTGGCCACCGCACCCGGCGGCACCGAGGCGCCGCCACGGCGTATCTCTCGCGGCACCCCCGAGCCCCGCAACGAGCAGGAGCAGGCCTGGTTCCAGGCCCATATCGACCAGACCAAGGCCAGCTGCCTGATGCACCGCTACGGCACCCTGGACGAGATGGCGGCACCGATCCTGTTCCTGGCTTCCGACGATGCCGCCTATATCACCGGTACCGTGGTCCCGGTGGCGGGAGGAGACCAGGGCTAGGACTGACCGTATTTGGCGAATGACTCAATACAATACCAACGACAACAACCCCTGGAGCCACCATGAAACATATCGAAAAGGGCGTCAGCCTCCGGCGCGCGCCCGGCGACTTCCTGCGTGACCTCAATGCCGACAACGCCAGTGCCGGCCTGGTGGCCGGCATCTTCGGCCTCAGCGCCGGCGTCATCCACATCAGTGCCGGCACCGCCGCGGGGCTCGACTCCGCGTTCATCATGATCTGGGTGATCAGCTACCTGATGATCAACGGCCTGTTCGGGCTGTTCATGCCGGCCTACTACCGGCTGCCGCTGCCCATGGCCAACTCGATTCCCGGGGCCCTGCTGTTTGCCGCGGTGATCCCCGTGGTGGGCCTGGAAGCGGCGCTCGGCGCGACGCTGATCGCCGGGTTCATTGCCCTGGTGGCCGGCCTTTCCGGCGTGATGTCGACGGTGATGCGGCTGATCCCCATGCCCATCGTCATGGGCATGATCGGGGGCGTGCTGCTGAGCTTCGGCCTCAACATGGTGCGGCCGCTGGAGAACGCCATGCTGCCGGCGGCGATCATGATCCTCAGCTTCTTCCTCTCGGCCAGGCTGATCCGCAAGGTACCGCCGCTGTTCGTCTCCATGGCGGTCGGTATTGGCTACCTGATGTTCACCGGCGTCGACTTCTCCGGCATCCAGGCCACGGTGCGCTTCCCCGAATTCATCGTGCCCGAGTTCACCCTCGCGGCCTTCCTGGCCTATGGCTTGCCGCTGGCGATCATCCTGGTGGGCATGGAGACGCCGGCCGGGGTCGGCCTGGTGAAGGGCATGGGCTACAAGGAAGTGCCGGCCAATGCCATCACCGCCGTGGGCGGCCTCGGCACCATGATCTCCTCCTTCTTCAATCTGCACAGCACCTGCATCGCCGCGCCGATGACGGGGATCTGCTCCTCGCCGGAGGCGGGCGAGCGTGACAAGCGGTGGGTGGCGGCGGTGATCGCCGGGGCGATCTTCGTGGTCTGCGCCCCCTTCTACGGCTATGTGGTCAGCCTGATCGAGGCCACGCCGGGCTACTTCATCGCCATCATCGCCGGCCTGGCGCTGATTCGCGTCATCACCTCGTCGCTGGCCATCGCCTTCTCGGGCAGGAAGCACGAGATGGGCGCGCTGTTCGCCTTCCTGATCGCCGCATCGGGCATCCAGATATTGGAGATCGGTTCCTCCTTCTGGGCCCTGGTGCTCGGCGTGATGATCTCGCTCGTCTTCGAGACCAAGGACTTCGAGTTCGCCAAGGGCAAGCAGGCGGTGGCGTAACGCCGGCGCCCTCCACGCTACCCGTTTCCTCCTTGGCCCGCCTGACTCGCGCAGGACGGGCTTTTTTTCCTTAAAGGTGTGTCATGTCAGCGCTCAAGGACATCTCGCTTTCCGCCATCGCCGCCGGTTTCGTGGCGGTACTGATCTCCTACGCCGGGCCACTGGCGATCTTCTTCCAGGCCGCACAGGGCGCCGAGATATCGACGTCGATGATGAGTTCCTGGGTCTGGGCGATCTCGATCGGTGCCGCCGTGTCGGGGATCGGCCTCAGCCTGTGGCTGAAGGTGCCGGTGATCACGGCCTGGTCGGCGCCGGGGACGGCGCTGCTGGTCTCGCTGTTTCCGGGGCTGTCGCTCAACGAGGCGGTGGGGGCCTATCTCACCGCGGCGGCGATTATCCTGGCGATCGGTGTCAGCGGCTCGTTCGACCGCATCATCCGTCTGATACCCCCGGGCATCGCCGCGGCGATGATGGCCGGTATCCTGTTCCAGTTCGGTGTTGGGGTGTTCACTTCGCTGGAGAGCTCACCGGCGCTGGCGCTCGGCATGCTGGCCGCCTACCTGCTCTTCAAGCGGCTGTTCCCCCGCTATTTTCTGGTGTTTCTGCTGATGGCCGGCATCGTCCTGGCAGTGCTGTTCGAAGGGGCCAGCCTCCAGGGCGTGTCATGGCAGCTGGCCGAACCGCAGTTGATCCGTCCCGAATGGACGCTGGGTGCCACGCTCAGCCTGGCCATTCCGCTGGCGCTGGTCAGCCTGACCGGGCAGTTCCTGCCGGGCATGGCGATACTGCGCGGGGCGGGTTACGGCACCGAGGCGAGGCCGATCCTGACGGTGGCGAGCCTGGTATCGATGCCGATGGCGCTGTTCGGCGGCATCACCACGGTGGTGGCGGCCATCACCGCCGCCCTGTGCACCGGCAAGGAGGCGCACCCCGACCCCGGCAAGCGCTATGTGGCCGGGGTCGCCAGTGGGCTCTTCTACCTGCTCGGCGCGCTCTTCTCGGGCAGTATCGTGCTGCTCTTCACGTCACTGCCGGTCACCTTCGTGGCGCTACTGGCGGGGCTGGCGTTGATCGGGGCGATCAGCAGCAATGTCGCCGCGGTCGCGGCACAGAAGGATCACCTGGAGGCCTCGATCATCACCTTCCTGGCGACGGCCTCGGGCATGAGCCTGCTGGGTCTGGGAGCGGCGTTCTGGGGGGTGGTGTTCGGCTGTATCGCCTATCTCGTGCTGCATCGCCGGCCGGTGCGGCAGGGGGAGGGGCCCGGGCGGGCCGAGCCTGCCGCCATTCGACGGTGAAGCGCCTTCAGCTATCACTTCTCGTCTCGGTCTCCCGGCTTGACCTCGTAGTCGCCTTCCAGCACCTGCTGTTCGCGGTGGGGTTCACCGCCAGTCCGGGTGCGATAGTGCGTCTCCCGGTAGTGAAAGCCGGAGCCGACATCGCTAGCCTGCTCGGCGCGCATCTGCTCGAGGCGCTTCTTCATGCGATAGCGCATGATGGGCAGCATGGCCCAGCCGATCAGCAGGAAGAACAGGCCGAGCACCGTGCCGACGATCAGCAGCATGCCGAACAGCAGCCAGGTCAGGATCAGCTTCAGCCCGCCGAGAGGCCCGCGCGGCGTCTGGCGAGCGCGGGCACGCCACTGCTGTGCGGCGTGCCAGGCGGCGTTGCGGCGCGGGTCGTTGGGATCGGTCATGGACATCTCCAGCGCGAGCATGGCGTCACCATAAAGGGGTGACGAGGTGAATGGCTCTCTCTTGGAGGCCATGACTGGGTAAACGTTCCTGGGGTGCGACACGCTACCACGGTCGCTTCTGCCAGGGCACTTCTCACGCAGATGCGCTACAGCATCCGCCATAGGGCGGCGGTGACGATGCCGGCAGTGATCGCGGGCAGGGGTTTCTGCAGGAGCAGCATGACCGCCAGGGTGGCGACCAGTGCCAGCCGGGCGCCCCAGTCGCCGTGCACGGCCATGGGGGTAATCACCGCCACCAGCACGGAACCGGCCATGGCATTGATGAAGCGCTCCACCCTGGGGCCGATCGGTACCCGCGACATGATGAAGACCCCGCCGGCGCGGGTCAGGTAGGTGACGAGGGCCATGATGACGATGGCGGCGATGGCTCCGGCCAGTGTGGCGGGAAGGGTCATGGTTGCTCCCTCTTGCGCGCCGGCAGCAGGAGGCCCACGAGCCCGCCTGCCAGTGCCCCGACGATGACATGGGCGTGGTCGGGTAGCCATGCCATGGCCGCCAGTGCCGCCAGGGCGGCGGCGGCCCAGGGCAGCAGCATCGACAGGTCGCGGCGGCCGCCCACCAGCATGGCGAGCAAAAAGCAGCCCATGATCACGTCCAGGCCGAAGCGCTGCGGCTCCTCGATGCCGCTGCCGAACAGCACGCCGAGCAGGGTGCCGAACAGCCAGGTCACCCACAGCGCGATGCCCCCGCCCACCAGCATGCCGACATTGGTCTCGCCCTTCTGGTAATCGGCGGCGGCCATGGCCCAGTTGGAGTCGCTCATGATGACCACGCTGGCGTAGCGCTGGGCCGTTGGCAGGTGGGCGAGCCAGGGCTGGATGGCGGCTCCCATCAGCAGGTGGCGAGCATTGATGGCGAAGGTGGTGGCGATCAGCGGCAGCAGCGGAATCTCCGGCCCCCACAGCTCCAGGGCGGCGAACTGCGAGGCGCCGGCGAAGACCAGGGCGCTCATCAGCATCGCCTCGAGGCCGGAAAGGCCGCGGGAGAGGGCGGCCACGCCGAAGGCCAGGCCGAAGACGACAACGAACAGCGACAGCGGTGCCATGCGCCGAATGCCGACGAGAATGCCGGCCAGGTCGAGCTGCGCGCCCTTCGGGCCTTGGCTCATCCTCGCCACGCCTCGGCGACGATCTCGTAGCTTCTCAACCGATCCTCGGCTTCGAAGACGTCGGTATTGAGCATCAGCTCGTCGGCGCCGGTCTGCTCGAGGAACCGCTCGAGCCCCGCCTTCACCGTCGCTGGCCCACCGATGATCGCGGCGCCCAGGAACTGCTGGACCTGGGCCCGCTCCATGGGAGACCAGTCGAGGGCTTCCACCGGTGGCAGCGAACGGGTGCGCCCGCCGCGAACCAGGTTGAGGAACTTCTGCTGTGCGGTGGTGGCCAGGTACTCCGCCCGCTCGTCGCTGTCGGCGGCGATCACCGGCAGGCCGACCATGGCGTGGGGCTTGTCGAGTGTGTCGGAGGGGCGGAAATTGTCCCGATACAGGCGCAGCGCCTCATGCAGGTACCCCGGGGCGAACTGGGCGGCGAAGGCGAACGGCAGCCCTTCCCGGGCCGCCAGCTGGGCGCTGTAGCCGCTGGAACCGAGCAGCCAGAGTGGCACGTGGGTGCCCTGGCCCGGGACGGCTCGCACCCGCTGTCCGGGCTGGGTCTCGCCAAGAAACCCCTGCAGTTCGGCCAGCCGCTGGGGGAAGTCCTCCACACCGGCGTGGGGGTCGCGACGCATGGCCTGCATGGTGGCGGCGTCGGAGCCCGGGGCGCGGCCCAGGCCCAGGTCGATGCGGCCGGGATAAAGCGTCGCCAGGGTGCCGAACTGCTCGGCCACCACCAGCGGCGGGTGGTTGGGCAGCATGATGCCGCCACTGCCGACACGGATATGCGAGGTGGCACCGGCGATATGGCCGATCAGCACGGCGGTGGCGGCACTGGCGATGCCGTCGAGGCTATGGTGCTCGGCCAGCCAGTAGCGGGTGAAGCCGAGCCGTTCGGTCAGCTGTGCCAGGCTGACGCTTTCACGAAAGCTGTCGGCGATGGTGCCGCCCTGGCGGATCGGTGCCAGATCAAGCACGGAGAGTGGGGTATCGGCGAGTCGGGGCATGATCGGGTTCATCCGCTAATTGATTAGCCTGCTGTGTATTGTCACCAACATCGGGGCTAGGCCGGAAATATGCAATCCCTGTTGTGAGAAAACGGTGGCTGCAGCCTTGAGGAGCCGTCGAATGGCGCCCACCCTTTCCGCTGTTTGTTGCAATACAGTAGTCAGGCGGCAGCGCAGGCCTTAAGCTCAGCAAATAGGGCGAAACCGGACTTCAGCCATGTCTCTCATCGGATCGAACCGCGGCAACTCCCGCCGTGGCGCTACCCGTCGACGAAATCCCCCACGCCAGCGCCGAAGAGGCTTTGATGGCTGGCTCGATCGCGCAGTGGACGTCGCCGTGATCACTGCCCTGATCGTCGGCGGTGTGGCCCTGGTGCTAAACCTGTTGCTGTGATGTGAGGTGGTATGCGCTTTCTGTTGACCCTTGCCTTGCTGGGCATGGTCGCGGCCATTGCCTGGTGGCAGTTCGAGGCGCGGATTCCCAGTCAGTGGCATCCTTGGAAGCCGCTTTCGGTGGATGACCCCCTGACCCCGGTGACGAAATGGAAACTGCATCGCCTGGGCGACCGCCGCGAAGACTGCCTGGCGACACTGGCCACCGCACCCGATGGTGCGCTGCGGATGACGCCGCTGGAGGATCACGAGCCGGTAGAGGGCTGCCCATTGGAGAACGTGGTGCGTGTGCATGGCGGTGATGTCGATTTCAATGCCAGCTTCGTCGCCGCCTGTCCCTTGGCGCTGGCCTGGGTGATGTTCGAGCGGCAGCGGCTGCAGCCGGCCGCCGAGACCCATTTCGGCAGCCGGGTGGCCCACGTCGAACACTACGGCAGCTATTCCTGTCGGCGGGTCTATGGCCGGGAGGATGGCCGGATGAGCGAGCATGCAACGGCCGAGGCGCTGGATGTGGCCGCATTCCGGCTGGCGGACGGCCAGCGGATCGCCCTTCAGGAGCACTGGGACGAGGAGGGCGAGCGAGGCGACTTCCTGCGCGAGATTCGCGACGGCGCCTGTGACCTGTTCGGCAACGTGCTTGGCCCCGACTACAACCCGGCCCATGCCGATCACTTCCATTTCGGCATGCGGGGATACCGGCTGTGCCGTTGAGGCCGGCCTCCGGCTTACGGTCGCACGCGGCCTCAAGCCCCCGTACACTGGTTGCATCCTCCAAGGTCGCTGAGTAAGGAGACCTATGCTGGGATTTCTCCAGGGCTTTGCCTATGGGCTCTTCGTCACCTGCCTGCCGTGGCTTCTGGTCGGCATGGCCAATCCACGCCTGGCGGTGCCCACCGACGCTCCCAGCCGCCTGCAGGTGGTCTTCCGCTACTGCCTGTTGATCCCGTTCATCAGCATGCTGCTGTGGCTGACGTCGCTGTGGGGCGGTTTCGGGCCGAGCCTGGGCGGCTGGCTGGCCGGGCTGGTCGCCGTCCCCGTGGCGTTTCCCCTCGAACGTGCCTGGCGCCGCTGGCGGGCCAGGCGACATCGCCGCCGGCTGGAGGCGCGTCTCGAAGCCGAGGCGGCGCGGCGGCGTGCAGAGCAGGAGCGTGAAGCCCGCGAGGCCGGCGTGGCGGTACTCGACCCGGCCCATCCGCCGGTTGACGCCGATGCATTGGTCATGGCCCTGTGCCGCGCCAAGCAAGGCCTGCTCGATACCCGGCGCCCCGATCTCGCCATCCAGGTGGACCGTTTCTACAGCCGCTACTTGAGCGTGATGGATGTGCTGGTGGCCCGCTTCGACAGGAGCGAGCTGGCCTTCGAACGCTCCCGCGGGCTGGTCACCGAGGTCTGCCTGGGTGCGGTGGACAACTTCACCTCCATGGCCGCTCAGGCGCGGGGGGTGATGGGGCTCGACGGGGACTTCGTGCGTCGCCGCCTGGAGCAGGACGGCGCCAAGCTGTCGGTGGAGGAGCGGATTGCGCTGAAGCGTCGCCTGGAACTGATCGATGACACCGAGCTGCGGCTGCGCCGCCTGGTGGCGCGAAACGAGTCGGCGCTGACGCTGCTCGACGATGCCGCCGTGGCCCTGGCGCGGATCGAGACGGGGCGTCCCCAGGCGTCGGTAGCCACCGACCAGGCCCTGGAGGAGCTGCGGCGCTTCATCGGCAGGGCCGAGCGCTATGGGCGCGGAAGCCAGCGCTGATTTCGGCAGGATGCTAGCTTATAGCCTAGCAACCAGGCACTTGAGACCAGGCACTTGAGATAAGGGGAAGGTAGCATGAAAGAGCCGTCCGAACGTGGGTCCCGCCTCTCCTTGCCGCCGGTGGAGGAGATCGCCAGCGAGCTGGTGGAATCCCTGCCCGAGGCCGGGGAGGAGGACGCCTTCGGGGAGGATGACCCCGAGCTGAACCAGATGGCCGACGCCTTCGTGGAGGAGGTGCTGGCCAGCGGTGACGACGGCAGTGCGCTTGCGCGTCAGCGCCGTGCGGTGGACGAAATGGGCCTGGAACTGCAGCAGCAGGCGGCGCACAAGAGCGAGATGCTGCAGACGCCGTTGAAGAAGCTGGCGCACCAGGGCGATGACGGCGGGCCGGTGGCCCGTGCCCTGGTCGACCTGCGCGGCAGGATGGAGGAGCTGGATCCGCAGCAGCACCGGCTCTCGCCCAACCGGCTCGACCGGCTGCTGGCGCGAATTCCCGGCGCGGGCAGCCGGGTACAGCGCTACTTCCGCAAGTTCGAGAATGCGCAGCAGGCGCTGGATGCGATCATCGCCGACCTGGAGGCGGGGCGCGACATGCTGCATCGCGACAACCTGACGCTGAATGACGACCAGGAGGCCCTGCGCGAGCTGATGGGTCGGCTGCAGCGTCAGATCGGACTCGGGCGCCTGATCGACCGGCGCCTGCAGCAGGCGCTGTCCGGACTCGTCGCCGACCATCCGCAGCGCCCCTTCATCGAGGAGGAGCTGCTCTTCCCGCTGCGCCAGCGCATCGTCGACCTGCAGCAGCAGATGGCGGTCAGCCAGCAGGGGGTGCTGGCGCTGGAAGTCATCATCCGCAACAACCGTGAGTTGATCCGCGGGGTGGACCGGGCGATCCATGTCACCGTCTCGGCGCTGACCGTGGCGGTGGCGGTGGCCATGGCGCTGGCCAACCAGCGGCTGGTACTCGACCGCGTCGAATCGCTCAATACCACCACCTCGGACATGATCGCCGGTACCGCCAGGGCGCTGCGCCACCAGGGGGTGGAGATCCAGACACGGGCGGCCTCGGCCCAGCTGGACATGGAGGCCCTGGAGCAGGCGTTCGGTGACGTCATGGGGGCCATCGACGATCTTTCCCGCTACCGCCAGGAGGCCCTGCCTCGCCTGGACGAGCAGATCACCCGGTTGGCGAAGCTGTCGCGCCAGGGAGGGGAGGCGATCGACCGACTCCAGCGTGGCAGCGAAGCCCAGCCAGAGTCTCTCGAAGAGAAGACGTCACCATCGGAGCGGCGCGACGACAGCTAGTCGGCACCCGGCAGGCGAGACTATCGCCTGTCGGGGCGCTCGTCGTGGTCGTCCTCGGGCGTGGTATCGGGGGGCGTGGTATCGGGCGGACTGCCCGGTGGAACCTCATTGCGCCAGGCATCCCGGAACGCCTTGCGCATCAGTTCCCAGGACTCCTCCATGCCCTGGCGTAGCGAGTCCCAGGCCGCCTCGCTGGCGTGCTGCAGTTCATCGAGCCGGCGACGTGTTTCGTCGCGACGCTGCTTCAGCCGCTCGATATCCTCCTCGTACTTGACCTGTGCCTCGTCGCTGGCCTGACGGGCCCTGGCGGCCAGCTCATCGATCTCGGCGTTCCACTCGTCCAGCCGGGCCTTCATCTGCTCGACGAATTCGTCGCGTTTGCTCATGGTCTCATCCCCCGTCCTATCCCGCTATCGCAAGACACTTCTCGCTTGAGCATGAGATAGAAGCCGGCTTCCCACAAGCGTGGCCAAATCGCTCATGTCTCCCACGCCACCCGGTCGCGGCCCTGGTGCTTGGCCCGGTAGAGCTGGCTGTCCGCCTGCTCCAGCAGCTGTTCGCAGGTGATCCCGCTGGCCGCGGGTACGGTGCTGGCCACCCCCAGGCTCGCGGTGACCTGGTCGGCGTGGTCCGAGTAGGCATGGGGGATCGCCAGCGCTCGAATCGCATCACGGATGTTTTGGGCGACCAGGCGGGCACCCGCGAGATCGGTATCGGGCAGTACGCAGACGAATTCCTCCCCCCCGTAGCGGGCCACCAGGTCGGTGGAGCGGGTGACCACGCCGGCCAGGGCATCGGCGATCGCGCGCAGGGTATCGTCGCCGGCGACATGGCCGTAGTGGTCGTTGAAGTCCTTGAAGCGGTCGATGTCGATGAAGATTACGGCGAGGGGCTTGCCGGAGCGCCGAGCCCGCTGCCACGAGGCCTCCAGGAAGGTATCGAAATGGCGCCGATTGGCGATGCCGGTAAGGCCATCGATGGTGGAGATCTGGTGCAGCTGATCGCGCTGGTCGAGGCCTTGCTGGAAGGCATGGAGGAGCTCGTCCAGGCTCTCGACCAGATGACCCAGTTCGTCATCGCCATGGTGCGCCAGGTTGGGCTTGCGCCACCGGCCGGGCCGGCTGGGGTCGGTCTCGATGATGGCCGCATGGACCTGCAGCAGTGGCCGGGTAATGAATGCGTGGAAGACCACCACCAGCAGAGCGGCGATGGCCAATGCCTTGAAGACACCCAGCGAGAAGATCAGCAGGCTTCGATCCATGAAGTCCCTGGCCAGGCTGTCGAGTGCCAGCGTCATTTCGATATCGCCTACCGGTTCGGTCGGCGAGGCGGTCCCCAGGTCGTATATCAGGACTTCCTGGTAATGCAGGATGTCGCCGAAAAGCGCATGGGCCAGCCAGCTGCTATCGGGCGCGACGCCTCTTGCACGCGAGGCCATGCTGCGGCCGAAGTCGTCCCGAATGACCACGTCGGCTACCCTGCCGCCGCTGAACAGGCCCTCCACCACCTGCGTCGCCAGTTCGGGGTTGAGCTGGAAGGCGGCTTCCGCGGCGGTGCCGTGAACCAGGTCCAGCCGGTGCTGGGTCTGATTCTGCACTTCATGTCGCATCTTGCGGGCGTCCAGGGCGAGTTCGATGGCTCCGGCAATGATGCTCAGCAGCAGCGCGATGGAGAGCGTCAAGACAGCCTGCTTGGCGGTCAGGCTGCTGCGGCGTGGGCGTCGCTGGCGCCTTGGGGGAGCCGCTGTCATCGCTCCGCTTCCGCGTCATCGCTTGATTCGAGCCCCACGACCTCAGGCGGTTCGGGGGGGCGAAGCCTGTCGATGGCAGCCTGCAGGCGGGCCACATAGGCCTCGGGCACCGTGGGGTGGCAGGCGAGATAGAGCTGGGCTTGCTGGAAGCCGAAAAGGCGCTTCAGGTCGATTTCCGCCTCGGCGGCAAGATAGTCGGCTGCCTGCTCACCCGTGACCCAGACATCGATGAGCCCCGATTGCAGGCGGCCGATATTCTCGCGCTCGCTGGTTGCCAGAATGATCGACGTCCCCTGGCTTGCCACGAACTGGCCCACGGCATCCTCGCGAAAGCTACCGACGCGCAGCTCCTGGAGGTCCTCCAGCGAGCTGGCTTCTATCCCCGAGCCCACCTGGGTGAAGGCCGCCCAGTCGTTGGTCGCCAACGGACCGATCCAGGTGAAATGAGGCTCACGATCGCTGGTGCGTGTCGTCGAATAGACACAGTGGTTGTCCTTCAGCTGGGCCTCGGTATAGGCGCGCGCCCAGGGAAGCAGCCGAAACCTGGCGGAAAGCCCCGCCTCTTCCAGGGCGGCCCGCAGCAGCTGGGTCGACTCGCCGTCGATGTCGCCATCATCCGCCAGGTAGTTGTAGGGCGGATACTCCTCGGTGTTGAAGGTCACCTCGGTGCTAAAGATGTCGCCGAGTTCACCCCGCTGCCGGAGAGCGTCCACCGCGGCCTGCATGCGCTCGACCAGGGCCGGCTCGGTATCCCGGTGCAGGGCATAGTAGAGGTCCGACTCGCTGATCGTCAGTACCGACATGAAGTCGGCGATGGGCAGGTCGTGCTCCTGCATCAGCCAGAATGCCACATCCTCACCGTAGGCCCACAGGTCGACCCGTCCGCGGTCGAGCATCTTCAGGGCGCTGACATTGGACATCGCCAGGCGCAGCTGGTCGGCGGGTACCCCGGCTTCTTCCAGGCGCTGGGCGCCGATGTCCTCACGGATCACGGCGACTCGATAGCCGCCATGCACCAGGTCGTCGAGACTGTCGAGCTGGATGCCGCTGTCGCGCCGGGCGATCAGGGTGACTCGGTCGGTGGCGATGGGCCCGACCCACTGGAACAGCGCCTCGCGCTGCTCGGTGCGGGTGGTGGAGAAGAGGACCGTGCCGGGCTCGGCCAGGGCGGTGTCGTAGCCGCGGGCCCAGGGGTAGAAGAGGACGTCGTCCCGGGTTAGTGGGGTTTCGGTCTCCTCGAAGATGCGCTCGAGGATCTCGATGGAGATGCCTTCCAGCCGCTCCCCGCCCTTGTAGTTATAGGGCGGATACTCTTCGGTAATGAAGGTGAGGCCGTCCAGGCTGGCAGACGCCGGGGCAGGGAACAGCAGGCAGACCGCGAACAGTAGCCATTTTCTCATGCGGCTGTCGATGCCTCCTGTGTTGGTATTATTATGTGCCAATTTCCATGGAGAACGTGGCTGCTGGCGGCAGCTGTCGGAACTAACCTAGTCGATACCTCTCGTAAAGTCATCTTCACACCGCCAACGCAAGCGCCGTCCCTCCTCATGGGATCAGGCCGTGCCGCGCCCCTGGCGAGCGTCGCCGATACTGCCGGCCCGCGGTAGAGGAATGCCAACCCGTCAGTGAATGCTCCCGCTGCGTCATTAGCTGATAGGCTATGAGCCGAACGGGCCCACCCACGGCAAGGAAAGTACACTATGAGCGCGGTTCCTGCGGCTGCCGGCGACACGCCCCGGCAGCGGGCGTCGAGAAAGGAGATCTTCGGCTGGGCGATGTTCGACTTCGCCAACCAGGCCTTTACCCTGCTGATCATTACCGTGGTCTTCGGTGAGCTCTTCACCACGGTGATCGTCGGCGACCGGGACGACGGCTATCGGCTGGCCAACCTGCTGTGGAGTCTCGCCCTGGCGGTGAGCTACCTCATGGTGGTGATCACGGGCCCGCTGTGCGGCGCGGTCATGGATTACCATGCCGCCAAGAAGCGGTTCCTGTTCGTCAGCTATCTGGCAACGGTGGGTGCCACCGCGATGCTCTACTTCGTGGAGCCCGGCTATGTGGTGCTGGGCCTGCTGCTGATCGTGGTCTCCAACTACGCCTACTCCATGGGCGAGTCCTTCATCGCCGCCTTCCTGCCCGACCTGGGGCCCCCGGAGGACATGGGCAAGATCTCCGGCTTCGGCTGGTCGCTGGGCTATGTGGGCGGGCTCTTCGCCGCCGGCTTCACCCTGCTGGTACTGGGCGAGGCCACCGCCGACAACTTCGAGCGTATCCGCTGGGTGGGTCCCTTCGCGGCGGGCTTCTTCCTGGTGACGGCCATCCCCACCTTTCTCTGGGTCAAGGAGCGCGGTACGCCGCAGCCGCCGGGCAAGTCCTACCACCAGATCGCCTGGGAGCGGGTCGCCACCACCCTGCATGAGCTCCGGCACTTCCGCGATCTGGGTATCTTCCTGGTCTCGCTGCTGTTTTCCATGGCGGGGGTCTACATCATCATCGCCTTCGCCTTCATCTACGGGGCCCAGGTGATCGGCTGGGATGAATCGATCCGCAACATCATGTTCATCATCGTCCAGATCACCGCGGCGGCGGGGGCGCTGGGCTTCGGCTTCATCCAGGACCGCATCGGTACCAAGTTCACCTACCTGCTCACCCTGACGCTATGGGTGGCGGCGATCTTCGCCATCTGGGCCACGCCGGAAGTCACGGCCTTCCTCAATGAAAGCCTGGGACTGGACTGGGAGGCGCAACATCTATTCCTGGTGGTGGGCTGCCTGGCGGGGCTGAGCCTGGGGTCGAGCCAGTCGGCCAGTCGCGCCCTGGTGGGGCTCTTCTCGCCCACACGCAAGGCGGCCGAATTCTTCGGCTTCTGGGGGCTGGCCAACAAGCTCGCCGGCGTCTTCGGCATCATCGGCCTGGGGCTGCTGCAGACGGTGGTCGGCCTTCAGGCCTCCATCCTGCTGTGCGCCGCGCTGTTCATCGTCGCGATCCTGATCTGCCTTGCGGTCAATCAGGCGCGTGGCCAGCAGGCGGCCCGCGACTGGGAGACGCGCAACCCGATCCAGGGAGGGACAGGCTAGTGCCGCTGCTGCTCGATCCTCTGCTGCTGGTGTCGGTGGCCCTGGTTTTCCTGGTGGCCGGCACCGTCAAGGGGGTGATCGGCATGGGCATGCCCACGGTGTCGTTGGCCTTGCTCACCGCCACGGTAGGGCTGCCCTCGGCCATGGCCCTGCTGCTGGCGCCGACCATCATCACCAACATCTGGCAGGCATTGGTGGGAGGCTATCTGCAGCAGATCCTGCGGCGACTGTGGCCCTTCCTGTTGGCCTCGGTGGTTACCGTATGGCTGGGCGTTGGCGTGTTGGCCAGGGTCGACGTGCGCTGGCTCTCCGGCCTGCTGGGCGTGTTGATCGCCTTCTATGCGCTGTCGGGGCTGTTCAACCTCGGCCTCGGCAAGCTGGTCAGTCGTGGCCGACATGCGGCTCCGGTCAATGGCGCCCTGACCGGGCTGATCACCGGCATGACAGGCTCGTCGGTCTTCCCGGGGGTGGCTTACCTGCAGGCGCTCGGCCTGCCGCGGGACATGCTGATCCAGGCCATGGGCGTGCTGTTCGTGGTCACGACCGCGGCGCTGGGGTTTTCCATGGGCGAGCAGCGTCTGCTCACTCTCGAACTGGCGGTGCTTTCCCTGATGGCGGTGGTGCCCGCCCTGCTCGGCATGCAGCTGGGGCAGCGGCTGCGGCATCGGCTGTCGGAGGCGACCTTCCGGCGTGTCTTTCTCACCGGCCTGCTGGTCATGGGGGCCTATCTGCTGGTGCGCTCCCTGGCGGGCTGAGCCGCCAGGGAGCGGGCGTCTCACTCGGCGAGGAAGGCACGAATCCGGTCGCCGGCCTGGTCGATACCGACGACGCCATCGAGATGGCCGCGGTTGCCGTCCAGGGTAACCAGTTCCACCGAGCTGCCGTTGGCGCCGATCATCTCGGCGGTATCGCGGACTCCCTCGGGAGCGAAGACCAGGTCGTTCTCGCTGTAGAGGATGAGCGTCGGCGCGTCGATGTCGGCGAGCCCCGCTTCCAGGCTGTCGCCGTGACCGGTGACAAAGGCCTGGTTGGCCTTGACCAGGTAGAGCAGGTGGTTGGCGTCGGCGATCTCGGCCCGGGCCGCGGCGATGTCGTCTAGGGTCTGCTCGATGGCGTAGCGGGCGTGGATGTCGCGGGTCGGATCGGCGTCTTCGTCAGCCCAGCTGCGGTCGAAGGTCTCGTTGGCCCACTGCCAGTGATTGGCGTTCAGGGTCACCAGCTTGAGCGCTTCCCGCAGGCCGTCCAGGGGCGCCTCGCCGTCGTAGTAGTCGCCGTCGTTCCAGTTGGCATCGATCCGGATGGGGGCCGCCCAGGCGCTCAGGGTGGCGAGCAGCCAGGGATCGCTCTGGCCCCCGCCGATGACCGGGATCAGCCGTTCGACCCGCTCCGGGTAGGCGCTGGCCCACTCATAGGCCTGCAGTGCTCCCATGGAGGGACCCATGACCGCGTGAAGCTGTTCGATGCCCTGGCTCTCCAGCAGCGCCTTCTGCACCTCGACGAAGTCGCGTATGGTCACCAGCGGAAAGTCCAGCCCCCAGGGTTCGTCGGTGTCCGGGTTGATCGAGGCAGGACCGGTGGTGGTGACATTGGGGTCATGGGCATTGAGATTGACCAGGGTATCCGAGGAGATGATGTAATACTCGTCGGTATCCAGCGGCTTGCCGGGCCCGATGATCGCATCCCAATAGCCCGGTGCGGCATCGTCCTCGGCATAGCGGCCCGCCGCATGGCTGGAGCCCGAGAAGAAGTGAGTGATCAGGATGACGTTGTCCTTCGCCTCGTTGAGGGTGCCGTAGGCCTCCCAGCCAATCCTCACCGGGGCGATGGTCTCGCCGCTGACGGTGGTGTACTCGTCCATCTCGAAGACCCGCTTCTCCACCAGTCCGTCCCAGGCCAGGGCGGCCGAGCTGCCCAGCAGCAGGGCGCCGGCACACAAGGTCGCGCCGGCAAGACGCCGCGAGGCGAGGGAATGCTTTGCCGAGGCGAGGGTCGAATACTCGATGCTGTCATGCATGGGGCTATCCTTGTTGTAGTCGTTCGCACGTTGGTCGTCTGCGTGCCCGGGGCCTTCATGGCCCACGGTGGCAGGCGCTCTACAGTACAGACAGCAGGCACAGGGGTGTCAACGCCAACGGGGCTGGCCTCGTAAATGGCCAAGGGAGACGTGCTATGAGCCGTGGAGACGGGGCTACCCGACGCACTGGACTGGGTATGATGCTGCTGTTCTGGGTACTGTTCATCGGTGCCGGGGCCTGGTGGTTCCACGGCTTTCTCGAGCAGCAGCGCAATCCCAATGCCCATCTGGTCAACGCCGTGGCCGGGGACAGCGATCCGGTTGTCCTCGAGCGCAACCGTTCGGGCCATTTCATGGCCACCGGGCGCATCAACGGGGAGCCGGTGGAATTCCTGCTCGACACCGGCGCCACCTATGTCGCGGTTCCCGCGGATCTGGCAGAGCGACTCGGCCTCGAGCGCACGGGGTCGGCCTGGTTCAATACCGCCAACGGCCGCGTGCGTGGGGACCTGACGACGCTCGGCGAGGTGAGCCTGGGAGGGTACACGGCGGATCAGGTGCGAGGCTCCATCAGCCCGGGACTGGACGGCGAGGTGGCCCTGCTGGGCATGAGCTTCCTCAACCGCTTCGATATCGAGATTCGCGATGCCCGGATGATCCTTCGCCCAGCCCAGCAACCTTGAGGCGTTCATGACCGACCAACCGAGAGGCCGCCGTGCCGAAAGACCCAAGCACATACCGGGCCCGGGCTGGCTCGACGTCATCTGGCGGGTCAAGCAGGAGCTGGCCGACGACCGCGTCAACTTGCTGGCGGCCGGTATCGCCTTCTACGCCCTGTTGTCGCTGTTTCCCGCCATTGCCGCCGTCATTTCCCTATGGGCGCTGGCCTTCGACCCCCATGAGATCGTCAGTCAGATCGGTGAAATCAGCCGCTTCATGCCGCCGGGTGGGGCGAGCCTGATCAATGAGCAGGCGCGGGAGGTCAGCGAGAGCACCGATACCGGGCTCAGTCTGACCGCTATCTTCAGCCTTGCGGTGGCGCTGTTCCTGGCATCCAAGGGCGTGCGTGGGCTGATGGTGGGGCTCAATGCCGTCTATGGCGAGGATGAGCGGCGCCCGTTCTTCCAGCGTTTCCTGGTCGTTGCCATTCTTACCGTGGGGCTGATCCTGGTTTCCCTGGGCGCCACCCTCTTCGTGGCATTCTTTCCCCTGGCGATCGGGATGCTGGGCCTGGACAGCACGGCGGTCAGGGTCATCGGCTGGCTGCGCTGGCCGGTATTGCTGCTGTTGATGATGCTGGTCATCGCCGCGCTATACCGCTTCGGCCCCTACCGCAGCGCGCCGCGCTGGGAGTGGGTCAGTGTCGGCACCGTCACCGCGACGCTGCTGTGGCTGCTGGGCTCCGGCGGGCTCTCGCTCTACGTGGGCCATGTGGCCGACATGGCCGAGCTGTACGGTTCACTGGGTACCGTCGTGGTAATGATGCTCTGGTTCTGGCTCTCCGCCTTCGTCGTATTGCTGGGCGCCGAGATCAACGCTGAAATGGAGCGGCAGACCCGCGAGGACACCACCACCGGTGAGCCCCGGCCCATGGGCGAGCGTGGTGCCCATGCCGCCGACACCCTGGGCCCCAAGCGACCCTGGCGGCAGCCCGAGCAAACCCACCATGGAGATGAATCATGAGCCTGACCCAGCGACTCGGCATCGAGCTTCCCATCCTTCAGGCGCCCATGGCCGGCGTTCAGGGCTCGGGGCTGGCCGTCGCGGTGGCCGAGGGCGGCGGCCTCGGCGCCCTGCCCTGCGCCATGCTGACTCCCCAGGCCATGAGCGATGAGCTCGAGAGGATTCGAGCGCAGACCACAGGCCCGCTAAACGTCAATTTCTTCTGTCATCTGCCGCCAGCGCCCGATTCCGCCCGCGACGCGCGCTGGCATCAGGCGCTGGCGCCCTACTATGCGGAGCTGGGCCTCGACATCGACAGCGTATCGTCGGGGGCCGGGAGGCGGCCCTTCGACGACCAGGCCTGCGATGTGCTGGAGGCGTTCCGCCCCGAGGTGGTGAGTTTTCACTTCGGCCTGCCGTCGCCGGCGCTGCTCGAGCGGGTCAAGGCCTGGGGGGCGACGGTGCTCTCCTCGGCCACCACGGTGGAGGAGGCCCTGTGGCTCGAGGCGAATGGTGCCGATGCGGTGATCGCCCAGGGGCTCGAGGCGGGTGGCCATCGTGGCATGTTTCTCACCGAGGACCTCACTACCCAGGTCGGCACCCTGGCGCTGCTGCCCCAGGTGAAGGCGGCCGTCACGCTGCCGGTGATCGCCGCCGGGGGTATCGCCGACGCCCGTGGCGTGGCGGCGGCGCTTGCCCTGGGAGCGGATGCGGTGCAGGTCGGAACCGCCTTCCTCTGCTGTCCCGAAGCGACCACCTCGCCGCTGCATCGCCGGGCGCTGCAGACCGATGCGGCGCGCCACACCGCATTGACCAACCTCTACACCGGCCGGCCGGCGCGGGGCATCGTCACGCGACTGATGCGCGAGCTTGGCCCGATCAGCCCCCTGGCGCCAGCCTTCCCGCTGGCCACGGCGGCCATTGGTCCGTTGCGCAGCGCCGCCGAGGCGCTGGGAAGCGGTGACTTCTCGCCGCTGTGGGCCGGCCAGAACGCCAGCGGCTGCCGCGAGGTACCGGCCGCCGAGCTGCTGCGGGAACTGGCCAGCGAGATTTCCTGAGGCGGCGATGACGCGGTGGCGACAGGGCTGATACCATGGATGAATGAACAGTATTCCCCCTGTCGCGCCGGTCACGGCCTCACTCGACGACCCCTTCTACTACCTGGCGAACTTTCGTTTCGTTCTCGGCTGGGTGAGCGAGCGTCACGATGATCTCCTGGATGACGGCGAGCGGCGCTTCCTCGCCGACTTCGATGCGTTGCCGCGGGCTTCCCAGGCGCTGCTGGTGCGCATGGTCATGCGCAAGGGCGAGCACTTCCGTACCACGAAGCTGGTCTATGCCGAGATCGACGATGCCGCGGTGGCGCTCGATGCGCTGATTGATGCCGGCTGGGTCGAGGCCGATCCGGTGCTGAGCCTCGGCGAGCTGTTTCGCCAGCTGCGCCTGGCCGAGCTGCGCCGCGTCCTCGCATTGGAGATCGCGGCGGCGGGCCTGCCGGCGTCGGCGGGCAAGGCGACGCTGTACCAGGCACTGTCGCGGCGATCGGATACGCCGTGTCGGCTGGCCGACTGGGGGGATGTGGCAGCGCTGCAGGGGGAGCGGGTCGTGCGGCTATCCATCATGGCCGTCTGCGACCGCCTGCGCTTGATGTTCTTCGGCAATCTGCACCAGGACTGGTCGGAGTTCGTGCTGGCCGAACTGGGCCTGCAGCGCTTCGAGCGGGTTGCCTTCTCGTCCGAGTCACGAGCCTTTTCGAGCCGCGATGAAGTCGATGCCTACCTGGCGCTGCACCGGCTGCGCGAACGGTTCGAGGAGGGGGAGCTTCCCGAGGCGCTGCACGCCGAGGTGCCGACGGTGCCCAAGGGCAACGCCTGGCTGGACGAGCGCCGTGCGAGGCTGCTTTATCGGCTGGGACAGGCCGCGGAGCGTGGCGGCCAGCCGGCACTGGCACTCCAGGCCTACGGCGAGGCCGACAGCGGCGGGGGTGGAGGCGGAGGGCATGTCGATGCCCGCATCCGCCGCCTGCGCCTGCTGGAGCGTCTGGGCGAGCATCAGCGCGCCTTCGAGCTGGCTTCTGTCATGGCGGCCCGCAAGGAAGCGCTCGGCGAGACTCTCGACGCGCAAGCGCCCGATGAAAGAGAGAGCCAGGCCCTCGAGCGGCTGCTGCCGAGGCTGCGGCGCCGGCTGGGGCTGGCACCGGAGCCGCGGCAGGCGCCGCCCCCGCCCGAGCGCTGGGACCTCTGCCTGAGGCGCCCCGTCAGCGACGAGGGGTGGCCGCTCGGCGTGGAGCGGGCCGTCTGCGCCCACCTGGGTACCCCGCAGGCACCGGTGCGCTATGTGGAGAATGCGCTGATTTCCGGGCTGTTCGGCCTGCTCTGCTGGCCGGCGATCTTCGCCCCGCTGCCCGGCGCCTTCTTTCACCCCTTCCACAGCGGCCCGGCGGACCTCAATCGAGCTGACTTCGTGTCACGCCGTCGCGAGCGGTTCGCGGCCTGCCTGGCCCAACTGGATGACGGACGCTACCACGAGACCATTCTCGAGACCTGGCAGTGCAAGCGGGGCCTCGCCTCGCCCTTCCTGCACTGGGAGGCGCTCGACGAGGCGCTGCTGCTGCAGGCCATGGCCAATATCCCCGCCGCCCACCTGCGCGCCTGCTTCGCGCGGCTTCTGCTCGACCCCCGAGCCAACCGGGCGGGCCTTCCCGATCTGATCCAGTTCCTGCCGGAAGCCGATGTCGCGTCACCCGCCTATCGGCTGATCGAGGTGAAGGGTCCCGGCGACCGACTGCAGGACAACCAGCGGCGCTGGTTGGCGTATTTCCGGGCGCACGGCATTCCCGCCGTGGTGTGCCATGTGACCTGGCAGGGCGAGGTTCTCGATCCATGAGCGAGATGGAGGCACGCTATCGCGTGGCGGTGCGCTCGCTTTGCGACTTTACCGCCCGTGAAGGCGATCTCGACCATCGCTTTACCCCCTCGCCCAGCGCCCGGGAAGGCATCGCCGGGCATGTCCTGGTGGCGGGCCGGCGTGGTGCCGGTTATGAAGCCGAACTGCCGCTGTCGGGTAGCTACCGGGGCCTGGTGGTCAGCGGCCGCGCCGATGGCTACGACCCCCGGGCCAATCGCCTGGAGGAGGTCAAGACTCATCGCGGCGACCTGGCGCGCATGGCGGCCAACCAACGCGCCCTGCACTGGGCCCAGGTGAGGGTCTACGGTGCCCTGCTGTGTGCCAAGCGAAAGCTCGAGACGGTGACGCTGGCGCTGGTCTATCTCGATATCGCTACCGGCCGCGAGACCTCGCTGACCGAGGAGGCGAGTGCGGCAGAGCTGGCGGCGTTCTTCGAGGTCCAGTGCCGGCGCTTCCTGGCCTGGGCCGAGCAGGAGAGCCGTCATCGCCAGGCGCGGGACGACGACCTGCACCGGCTCAGCTTCCCCCACCCCGAGTTTCGCCCCGGCCAGCGGGAGCTGGCCGAGGGGGTCTACAAGGCGGCCGCCACCGCACGTTGCCTGCTGACTCAGGCGCCCACCGGCATCGGCAAGACCATCGGCACCCTCTTTCCGCTGCTCACGGCCATGCCGCGCCACGGCCTCGACCGCATCGCCTTCCTGACCATGAAGACCCCGGGACGCCGCCTGGCGCTGGATGCCCTGGCCCGGCTGGGAGCCGGCGGCGGGGAGCATGGCGAAGAGCGCCGACCGCTGCGGGTGCTGGAGCTGGTGGCCCGCAGCAAGGCCTGCGAGCATCCCGACAAGGCATGCCATGGGGAGGCCTGCCCGCTGGCGGCGGGTTTCTACGATCGCCTGCCGGCGGCGCGCCAGGCGGCGGTAACCCGGGGCTGGCTCGACCGCGAGGCACTGCGCGAGGTGGCGCTAGCCCATGAGGTCTGTCCCTACTACCTGGGGCAGGAGCTGGCCCGCTGGTGCGACGTGACGGTGGGGGACGTCAACCACTACTTCGATGCTGGCGGCCTGCTGCACGGGCTGGCTCAGGCCGACGGCTGGCGCTTGGCGCTGCTGGTGGATGAAGCCCACAACCTGGTCGAACGGGCCCGGGCCATGTACAGCACCGAGCTCGACCAGCGACACTTCAGCCGGCTGCATCGCTCGGCGCCGCCGGCCCTGGTCCGCCCCCTGGGGCGGGTGGTGCGGCAGTGGCAGGCGCTGGTTCGCGAGGCGGGGCCGGCGTCGGAAGGGGAGCCGGGGCGCCCGGCCTACCGCATCCTCGAAGGGCTTCCCGACAGGCTGGTGGGAGCGCTGCAGCTGCTGGCCGCCGCCATCACCGACTATCTGGGCGAGCACCCGACCGGCTCTGACCCGGAACTGCAGGAGCGCCTGTTCGAGGCGCTCGCCTTCTGTCGCCTGGCCGAATCCTTCGGTGATCACTCGCTGTGCGACCTGACGCGCCATGGCAGGGGCCATGCCGTCGTCGGGCTGCGCAACCTGGTGCCGGCCGACTTCCTGGCCCCGCGCTTCGCCGCGGCCCGGAGCTGTGTGCTCTTCTCGGCCACGCTGAGCCCTGCGCATTACCATCGCGACCTGCTGGGCCTGCCGGAGGCGAGCGCCTGGCAGTCGGTATCCTCGCCCTTCACCAGCGATCAGCTGGAGGTGCGCATCCAGGGCGGCATCTCGACACGGCTACGGGACCGGGCGGCCTCCGTCGAGCCGATCGTCGCCGAACTGGCAGGGCAGTACCGGCAACGTCCGGGCAACTACCTGGCCTTCTTCAGCAGCTTCGCCTACCTCGAGGCGGTACTGGCACGCCTGCGCGAGGCCCATGCCGAAATACCCGCCTGGGCCCAGACCCGCGGCATGCAGGAGGCCGACCGGGATGCCTTCCTGGCGCGCTTTCGGCCGGGTGGCGGGGGAATCGGCTTCGCCGTGCTGGGTGGCGCCTTCGCCGAAGGCATCGACCTTCCCGGGGATCGGCTGATCGGTGCCTTCATCGCCACCCTGGGGCTGCCCCCGTTCGACCCCTTCAACGAGGCGCTCAAGGCCCGGCTGGAGCGCCGCTTCGGTCATGGCGACGACTATGCCTACCGTATCCCCGGCCTGATCAAGGTGGTGCAGGCGGCCGGCCGGGTCATCCAGGGGCCGGAGGACCGCGGCACGCTGGTATTGATCGACGACCGCTTCGGCCATCGCCTCGTTCGCAGCCTGCTGCCACCCTGGTGGCGGCTCGGGCAGTGTCAGTGAGGCCGGGGCGGGATCTCCTCCACCCGTGTGGCGATATCCTCGTCGGCTTCGTAGAGCGCCTCTAGTTCCCTGGCCGCCTCCTGGATGGTCTGGATCTGTTTCTTCTCGTTGCCGAACACCGCCAGCTGGCGCATCAGCGCCTCTTCGTCATGGGGCCGGAAGGTGTCGATGGTGTGCTGGGCCTGGTCGGGCGGGATGCCAAGGCCAACCAGGGCGTCGCGGGTAAGCTCCAGGCTGGCGGGCAGCAGTTCGCGCACGATGTGGATGACGCCGGCCCGCATCAGCAGGTGAGCATGGTAGCGGTTGCGGGCCCGGGCATAGAGCTTGAGGTGGGGAAACTGTCGCCTTGCCTGCTCGACGATGCGCATGGACGCCTCGGGGTCTCCCACCGCCACGACCAGTACCCGGGCCTTGTCGGCGCCGGCAGCCTTGAGCAGGTCGATGCGCGAGGCGTCGCCGTAGTAGACCTTGTTGCCGTAGCGCCGTACCACCTCGACCTGCTCGGCGTTGATGTCGAGCACGGTGTAGGGAATCTTCAGCCCCTGCAGGGCGCGTCCCATGATCTGGCCGAAGCGTCCGAAGCCCGCGATGATGATCTGGGGGGATTCGTCCCGGGGGCTATCGTAGGCCGGCTTGGTCCGGGAGGGGGCGTAGAGCCGACGCAGGCCATGGACATGCAGCTGGAAGAGCAGCGGCGTGACCACCATGGAGAGCGAGATCACCAGGATCAGCAGGCTGACCAGCGCCTGGTCGAGCAGGGCGGCGGCGGCCGCGGCGGAGAGCAGCACGAAGCCGAATTCGCCGCCCTGGGAGAGCAGCACGGCGAGGTTCGCGGCCTCCTTCCAGCTGCCGCCATAGAGCCGCGTGGCGATCAGCAGGCTCAGCGCCTTGAGCAGCACCAGCCCCAGAGTCAGGCCGAGCACCACCAGCGGGACCTCCGCCAGCAGGCCGATCTCCGCCATCATGCCCACGGCCATGAAGAACAGCCCCAGCAGCAGGCCGCGGTAGGGCTCGATGTCGGCCTCGATATTGTGGCGATACTCCGAGTCGGCAAGCAGTACGCCGGCAATGAAGGCGCCCAGGGCCATGGAGAGGCCGGCCAGCTCCATCAGCAGGGCGGCACCGATCACCACCAGCAGGGCGGTGCCGGCGAAGACCTCGCGGCTGCGAGTAGCGGCGGCATAGTGAAACAGCGGCCGCAGCAGGAAGCGTCCACCGACGATCAGCCCGGCGAAGGCGCCCGCGGCGAGAATCACCTCGCGCAGCAGCGGTGCCGCGCCGTTGGTCATCAAGGCATCCGCGGCCAGCAGTGGCACGATGGCCAGTACCGGGATCGCGGCCAGATCCTGAAACAGCAGCAGGGCGAAGGCGTGGCGCCCGTGGCGGGTCTGCAGCTCCTTGCGTTCACCAAGCAGGTGCAGGACCAGTGGCGTGGAGCAGAGCCCCAGGCTGAAACCCACCACGATGGCCGCGGCGGGCGACAGCCCCAGCCACCAGGCAGCCAGGGTAAGCAGCAGGGTGGTGACGCTGACCTGCAGGCTGCCGAAGCCGAACACGGCCTTGCGCATCACCCGGAGGCGCGAGGGCTTGAGCTCGAGGCCGATCACGAACAGCAGCAGCACGATGCCTACCTGGGAAAACTGCAGCACGCCCTGGGCGTCCGGTACCAGGGCCAGCACCGAGGGGCCGATGACCACCCCGGCGGCCAGGTAGCCCAGCACCTCGCCGAGCCCCAGGCGCTTGAACACCGGCACGATCAGCACCGCCGCGGCGAGAAAGATCAGCACATTGAGCAGCAGTCCGCTGGCCAAGGAAAGCACCTCCGAGATGACAGGGGGAAGGGCATTCTACCCGAGGGGGCGTCTTCAACACTAAGCAAGAGCGAGGCAAGAAGCGGGCCAGATGGCCGATGAGAGGGGACCAATCGGTGGCCGATCAGGCCGCGTCGGTGTCAGTGGCTGCGGCGGTGGCCGGGGCTGGAGCTGGAGCTGGAGAGTGTCTCAAGGACGTTGACGCCGATGAAGCCGGTCAGCGCGCCGGTCAGAAAGGCGCCCGCCTCGGTGGCCACTGCGGCCCCCGGGAGCCCCAGATAGCCGACGCCGAGCACCCCGGCGACATAGGCGATACTGGCCACCAGGAGGCCTTCGACAAGCCGCCGCCGGGTCAGCGCCTGGCGTGCGCCTTTGATGAAGCGCCGGCCGTACCCGCCCAGGGCGCCCCCGAACAGTGCAGCGAGGATCGGTCCCCAGGGGAATTGCTGCTGGATCACGGTTTCACTGCTCAGGCTGCCGGTAAAGGCACTGACGGTGATGGGGGCCAGCCCCGAGGAGCGCAGGCTGAAGGAGCTCGTGGCCTGGCCCGGCGCGAAATGCACTGCCCCGGTCTCGATACGGCCACCGCCGTCGAGGGTCAGGGCGACATCGGTGTGCTGCTCGGTGGGCAGCGGCATGCCGTGGGGCGCCACCCGCACCAGGGTCACCTCGACACTTTCCAGGCCCAGCCCCAGCACGCGTCGGGATGCCGGACGCAGTTCGAGACGGGGAAGTACCTCAAGCTCCAGGTTGACGTCGGAAATAGTGGATCTGACCTCCAGGGTGGGATTGGGGGTGGAGGGCAGGAAGCTCAATCGCAGGGTCTGCTCGTGGGCCAGGCCGGGGCCGTCGATGCGAAGGGGCGGCAGCGTATCCTGAATCGTCAGCCCCTTGAGCCGGATGCGGACTTCGACCGGGTGCTCCAGCTCGAGCCCGGTGATGAGTCGCTCCTCCGATGGCTGCAGTCCGAAGCTCAGTTCGGTGTGATAGGCGCCGCTCAGAGGGTTCCAGACGGCCGGGATCGGGCTGGCCGCTAGTGTCAGGCGCAGCCAGGCTGCGGTCAGTGGCGGAGGCTCGTCGACTGCCCGATCAGCGGTTTCGGTTTCGGTTTCGGTTTCGGTTTCGGTGTCGGGCGAGGGTAATGGAATGACCATGCCATTCGGCAAGATGAGCGGCTCATCGGAGGTGAGCCGCCGGGTTTCGATCTCGTCACCCTTGATGACGAAGGCGCGGGATTCGGGCACGGCCACGCTGATCCGCCCCTGCTCCTGGCGGGGCTGTGTCAGCTCGGTGATCTCCCGGCCTTGCAGGTCGGTGACCCTGAGTTTCTCCACAGCCTGGTCCCAATCGAGCAGAAGGCGCTCATCCGCCGAGGATGGTGGTGCGCTGGCGCCTGCCGCGACAGCCAGGAGCGAAAGGAAGATGATCGTCCGCCAGTTGGCATTGAGGTGTGGCGTCATGCGATGCCTGCTATCTTGACTCGGCTGCGATCTGGTGAGACAAGGGTCCCTGATGCCATGGCATCGGGAGGCGTGTCTCGCTGCCGCCGCTGAGTGGTGTGAGGCGTGGCGATACTCGCTCGCAGTATAGTCTACTGGCTGTCACTCCTATGACGGTGGCGGTCTAATAGCGTGCGACTCATCGAGCAAAGGAGATGTCTGATGGGAATCGAAGTAGGCGGCCTGCTGGGCCTTATCTGGCTGATCATCCTGGTCTGGGCCATCGTCAAGGTCGCGAAGAGCCCGGCCGGCCCGGTGGCCAAGCTGCTATGGATCATTGTCCTGTTGCTGTTCCCGCTGGTGGGGTTGATTGTGTGGCTGTTGATGGGGCCCAAGGGTTAGGAGCCTTGTCGAGACTGTCTCAGCAGGTCGCGGCATCTTCTACCCGCACGCGGCCGAAGTTGCTGACGATGACCCTGGCGCCGGTATCGTGCCGTCCGCAGATATGGAAGGTGCCGTTGTGTCCGGCCGGCCGTCCCAGGGCGCCATAGCGCACCGGCCGACCATCCTGGCGGTAGCTGACCGAGACGACACGGCTGTCGTCCAGAATGCGGAGCACCTCGTCACTGCCGATATTGCCTCCCTCGGCGCGGCCCTGTATCACCATCAGCGGCGACGTCCAGTCGTTGTTGCAGCTCAGGCGATCGTGGCTGGGGCAGACGGTCACGGTGGCCCGGCGGGCGATGGCCGTATTGCGGGCCAGCGCCAGTGCCGTCTTGAGCCGCATTACCTCGGCCGATACCTCCTGGCGAGCGCTCAGTGTCTGGAAGGAGGGTAGGGCCCAGCCGAACAGCAGGGTCATGACGGCAATGGCGACCAGCAGTTCGACCAAGGTGAGGCCGCGCTGCCTGGCCGGCGAAGAGGTGCCGCCGTGCAATGCGGCGCCGATCGGCGAGTCCGTTCGCATGGTGCTCTCCCGGAGTGAAAATCCCTGTCACATGGGTCTTTCACTCTAGCCGGGCCTGGCGAGCGTTCCGTAAGCGATTTCTGACAGAAAATGTAGGCATCCTGCCGCACGGGTTGTATGCGAAGGGTGGCGGCTACTCCTCGGGCTTCTGCTCCTGCAGGTAGCGGTCGCGGTGGGCGCTGGAGCAGAACCACTCGCCCTGGTCGCGCAGGGCCTCGGTTTCCGGCACGTGCACCTGACACCAGCGGCAGCGAACCATCTGACCGCCTTCCTGGCGCGTGTCATCTTCCAGCAGCTCCTCCTGGCTGAGCTTCCACTCGCGGTACATTCTGTATAGCTTGAGGCCGGCGAAGAACAGCACGGCGAAGATGATCAGGCGTATGAGCAAAAGGTTCATCCTTATCTGGCTCCCTGGTGAGAGGGGCTAGCGGCTTTGCCAGCCGGCCGTCCTTGCGGGACAATGTGAGTACACTGGATTCTCAAGAGATTTCTACGCCCATGCAAGACTTGACGCTGGTAATGGCTCAGTTGGATCCGTTGGTGGGGGATATCCCCGGTAACGCCGATCGTGCCATCGAGGCCGTTCGCGAGGCACGTATCGAGCATGGCGCCGATATCGTGGTGTTCCCCGAGCTCTACCTCAGTGGTTATCCGCCTGAGGACCTGTTGCTGCGGCCTTCCATGGAGACCCGTTTGCGCGAAGCGCGTTCCCGCATGGCTGCCAAGGTGGCCCGTGACGTGCTGGTGATCATCGGCTATCCCGGGCGCCGGGAGGGGAGCGGCTACAATCTGGCGGGGCTGCTCTACAACGGCGAGTGGCTCGACGAATACGCCAAGCAGGTGCTGCCCAACTATCAGGTGTTCGACGAGCGCCGCTACTTCGCCACCGGCGACAAGAGCCTGGTGATCGAGCACAAGGGGGCCAAGCTCGGCCTGCTGATCTGCGAGGACCTGTGGGATGGCGCGCCGGTACGCGCGGCCCGCGACGATGGTGCCGAGATCCTGATCACCCTCAATGCCTCGCCCTACCATCAGGACAAGCCGGCCGAGCGCCTGCGCCTGCTCGAGCAGCGTGCCGCCGAGGTTGGGCTGCCGGTGGTCTACGTCAACACCATCGGCGGGCAGGACGAACTGGTGTTCGACGGTGGTTCGGCCTGCGTGGACGGCAGTGGCGCCTTGCGCGTATTGGCCCCCTACTGGCAGGCGGGCCTGATGCCGGTCCAGTTCGTGCAGGAGGGTGGGCGCTGGGTGCCGCAGGAGGGGGAGATCGAGCCCCCGGAGGAGCCGGAGGAGAGCCTCTACTGTGCTCTGGTCAGCGGCCTGCGCGACTACGTCAACAAGAGTGGCTTCGATGGCGTGGTGATGGGGCTCTCGGGGGGCATCGACTCCGGCCTGTCGCTGGCCATCGCCGTGGATGCGCTGGGTCCGCAGCGGGTCCATGCGGTGATGATGCCGTACCGCTACACCGCCGACATCTCACGGGAGGACGCCGCCGAGCAGGCCCGGCTGCTGGGGGTGGACTATCGGGTCCTGCCGATCGAGCCCATGGTCGACGCCTTCACCGAGACCCTGGCCGATACCTTCGCCGGCACCCAGCGGGATACCACCGAGGAGAACCTGCAGTCGCGCTGTCGCGGCGTGCTGCTGATGGCGATCTCCAACAAGAAGGGCTTGATGGTGCTGACCACCGGCAACAAGAGCGAGATGGCGGTGGGCTATGCCACGCTCTATGGCGACATGGTGGGCGGCTTCAATGCCATCAAGGACGTCTACAAGACCTGGGTCTATCGGTTGGCCCGCTGGCGCAACGCCCAGTCGCCGGCGATACCCGAGCGGGTCATCGAGCGTGCCCCTTCCGCCGAACTGGCACCGGACCAGAAGGATAGCGACTCGCTGCCCGACTACGATGTGCTCGATGCCATCCTGATGCGCTACATCGAGGGTGACATGAGCGCGGAGGCGATCATCGCGGCTGGCTACGACCATGACGACGTCTATCGGGTGGTGCAGCTGGTCGACCGCTGCGAGTACAAGCGGCGCCAGGCGCCGGTAGGGGTGCGGGTGACGCCGCGGGGCTTCGGCCGCGACCGCCGCTACCCCATCGTCAACGGCTGGCAGCCGGGCGAATAGACCGATAAAAACCGCGATGTCTCATCGCGGTTTTTTTATCGCAGGCCGTGGCTCAGGCGGAAAGCGCCTGGGCGCTGACATGCTGAGGCCGGAAGGTGCGGCCGCGCAGGCGTTCGTTGCCCGGGTCGTTCTCGATCAGCACCTGCAGCACCTCGCGGGCGCGATCGCGCATGTCGAGGCCCAGGTAGCCTTCCACCATCACCGCCAGTGCGTCGCGGGTGGCTTCGGCCTCGGGATAGTTCTCGACCACCCAGCGGCCGCGCTCCACGGCTGCCAGGTAGGCGCCCTTGCGCAGGTAGAAGTCGGCGACATGGAGTTCGTGCCGCGCCAGCAGGTTGCGCAGGTAGACGATGCGCTGCTCGGCATCCGGTGCGTACTCGCTGTCGGGATAGCGGCTGACCAGTTCGCGGAAGTCGGTATAGGCGTCCCGCGAGGCACCGAGGTCACGCTTGGAAATGTCGATCAGGCGCAGTCGCTCCAGGCTGAAGCGCCCGGCCTGCCAGGAGGAGAGCCCGCGCATGTAGAGCGCGTAGTCCGCCTGGGGGTGGGTGGGGTGCAGCCGAATGAAGCGGCTGGCTGCAGCGCGGGCCGCCTCCCAGTCGTTCGTCTCGTAGTAGGCGTAGATCAACTCCAGCTGCGCCTGTTCGGCATGACGGCCGAAGGGGTAGCGGGTATCGATGGCCTCGAGACGAGAGATCGCCGTGGTATGGCGCCCCCGGTCCAGGGCTTCCCGGGCCTCGTCGTAGAGCTCTTGCTCGGCGACGCCGGCGAACTCGTCGTCGCTCTCGTCGTTCGTGCCTGACCTGCCGGCACAGCCGGTGACCAGGGCGGTGGCCAGCAGCAGGGCGACAAGGCGTGTAGCGGTGGTGGAAACGCGCATCCTGATCCTCGTGTCTAACATCCCGTGTCGGCCATGGTAGGATTGGCCGTAACCCGTCCACTATAAAGCACCTTGCGTGAAAACGCAGTCCTCCGGTGCCTGCCCAGCGATAGCCCCTATATGCCCCAGATTCTGGAAGCCCAGCAACGAGTGCCCGTTTCCCTTGCCGGAGTCCGCCTGGACCAGGCTGCCGCCGAGCTCTTTGCCGATCATTCACGCGAACGGCTCAAGGGCTGGATCAAGCAGGGTGCCCTGACGGTCGATGGCCTGGCCGGCAAGCCCAAGGACCGGGTGGCCGGCGGCGAGTGGCTGCGACTCGTCGCCGAACTCGAGGACGACACGCGCTTCGAGGCCGAGGATATTCCCCTCGCGGTGGTCCACGAAGACGATGAGGTGCTGGTCATCGACAAGCCGGCGGGGCTGGTGGTCCATCCGGCGGCGGGCAATCCCGACGGCACGCTGCTCAATGCGCTGCTCTATCACTGCCCGGCGCTTGCCATGGTCCCCAGGGCGGGCATCGTCCATCGCCTGGACAAGGACACCACCGGGCTGATGGTGGTCGCCAAGACATTGACCGCCCAGACTGCGCTGGTCGACCAGCTGCAGACGCGAACGGTCTCGCGTGAGTACGATGCCGTGTCGGTGGGGGTGATGACGGCCGGGGGCACCGTGGATGCGCCGATCGGTCGCCACCCCAAGGATCGCAAGCGCCAGGCGGTCAACGTCAATGGCAAGCCCGCGGTGACACACTATCGGGTGGTGGAGCGGTTTCGCGCCCACACCCATGTACGCTGCCGGCTCGAGACCGGGCGCACCCATCAGATTCGCGTCCACCTGGCCCATCAGCGTTTTCCCCTGATCGGCGACCCGGTCTATGGCGGCCGCCTCAAGCTGCCGCCGGGGGCCAGTGACGGGCTCAAGGAGCTGCTGCGAGGGTTTCCCCGCCAGGCGCTGCATGCTCGCAAGTTGGCCTTCGATCATCCCGGCAGCGGTGAACGGGTCGAGTTTCGTGCCGCCCTGCCCGATGACCTGCTGATGCTGATCGACTATCTCCGCGACGACCGCGAGGCGATGCTATGAGTGATGCCCCCCAGCTGCAACCGACCCTGATCGAGCCGGACTGGCCGGCACCCGCGAGTGTCGGTGCCTTCGTTACCACCCGGGAGTCCGGCCCCAGCCAGGGGGACTTTGCCTGTTTCAACCCGGGTGACAGGGTGGGCGACAACCCCAATCACGTGGCGCTGTGCCGCCGCCTGCTGGCGGACGAGCTCGACAGTGACAGGCCGCTGCTCTGGCTGAACCAGGTGCACGGTGCCAGAGTCCAGGCCAGCTACTCCGAGGCGCTGCCCGACGCCGACGCCGCCGTGGCCTTCGATCGAAGCTACGCCTGTGCGGTGCTCACCGCCGACTGCCTGCCGGTATTCCTCTGCAATCGCCAGGGCACTCGGGTCGGCGTGGCCCATGCGGGCTGGCGCGGGCTGGCTGGCGGCGTGCTGGAAGCCTCGGTGGCGGCGCTGGGTGTGCCGCCGGAAGAGGTGATGGCCTGGCTTGGCCCGGCGATCTCCAACGCCCAGTTCGAGGTCGGACCCGAAGTGCAGCAGGCCTTCACCGGAGTCCACTCTGAGACCGAGGCCGCCTTCGATCCGAGCCCCTATCGCCTGGGCCATTTCATGGGCGATCTCTACAAGCTGGCCCGGCTGCGCCTGGAGCGGCTCGGCGTGTCCCATGTCAGCGGAGGCCACTTCTGTACCGCCTGCGAATCGCGCTTCTACTCCCATCGTCGTGATAACGGCAGGACGGGACGAATGGCCAGCGTGATCTGGCTAAGGTGAGCTTGGCTTTCAGGCGCCGTTCTCTGGCATAGCCTGACCTGTGTCAACCTGAGCATCCTTTCCCTGGCGGGCGACTTGAAAGCCGGCCACGCTGACTCCATTGATACTGTCAAACGCAATATGACAGGGCCAAGCGGCGCGTCCAAGCAGCGCCGCCACCCCGATGGAGGAGTGATCGAATGCGATTCGACAAGTTTACCGGCAAGCTGCAGAACGCCGTGGCCGATGCACAATCACTGGCCGTGGGACGTGGACACAACCAGCTCGATCCCGGCCACCTGCTGCTGGCGCTGCTCGATGCCAGTGACACCGGCGTCAAGTCGCTGATACAGCGTGCCGACGGCGACCCCGCCCGGCTACGCGACGGCCTGGTGGGCTATCTCGACGACCTGCCCCAGGTCGGCCAGTTCGAGGGGGAGGTGCAGCCTTCCCGAGAACTGGTCAAGCTGTTCAACCTGACCGACCGCGAGGCCCAGAAGCGGGGCGACCAGTACATCGCCAGCGAACTGGTGCTGCTGGCGGCGCTGGAAATGCGCCATGGCGTGAGCAAGCTGCTGGCCCAGGCCGGCGTGACGCGCAAGTCGCTGGAGACGGCCATCGACAGCCTGCGGGGTGGTGAGCGGGTCGACGACCCCAATGCCGAGGAGCAGCGCGAGGCGCTGGAGAAGTACACCCTCGACCTCACCGAGCGGGCCGCCAGCGGCAAGCTCGATCCGGTGATCGGCCGCGACGACGAGATCCGTCGCACCATTCAGGTATTGCAGCGGCGCACCAAGAACAACCCGGTGCTGATCGGCGAACCCGGCGTGGGCAAGACCGCCATCGTCGAGGGCCTGGCCCAGCGCATCGTCGACGGCGAGGTGCCGGA
Source organism: Halomonas alkalisoli (assembly GCF_021412585.1). Lineage (GTDB taxonomy): Bacteria > Pseudomonadota > Gammaproteobacteria > Pseudomonadales > Halomonadaceae > Halomonas > Halomonas alkalisoli. The sequence goes on from NZ_JAKCMI010000029.1 coordinate 178,237, forward strand.
AGGGCTCAAGAACAAGCGCGTGCTGTCGCTGGACATGGGCTCGCTGCTGGCGGGCGCCAAGTTTCGCGGTGAGTTCGAGGAGCGGCTCAAGTCGGTGCTCAAGGAGCTGTCCCAGGAAGAGGGCCGGGTCATTCTCTTCATCGACGAGCTGCACACCATGGTCGGCGCCGGCAAGGCCGAGGGTGCCATGGACGCGGGCAATATGCTCAAGCCGGCACTCGCCCGGGGCGAGCTGCACTGCGTGGGTGCCACCACCCTGAATGAGTACCGCCAGCATATCGAGAAGGACGCCGCGCTGGAGCGCCGCTTCCAGAAGGTGCTGGTGGAAGAGCCCTCCGAGGAGGACACCGTGGCGATCCTTCGCGGCCTCAAGGAGCGCTATGAGGTGCACCACGGTGTCGATATCACCGACGGGGCGATCATCGCTGCGGCCAAGCTCTCGACCCGCTATATCACCGACCGGCAGCTGCCCGACAAGGCGATCGACCTGATCGACGAGGCCTCGTCGCGCATTCGCATGGAGCTGGACTCCAAGCCCGAGGAGATGGATCGCCTCGACCGCCGGCTGATCCAGCTCAAGATGGAGCGCGAACACCTCAAGAAGGAGACCGACGAGGCCTCGCGCAAGCGCCTGGAGACCCTGCAGGCCCAGATCGACGAACTCGAGCGCGAGTACGCCGACCTCGACGAGATATGGAAGGCCGAGAAGGCCAGCATCCAGGGCGCGGCGCAGTACAAGGATGAGCTGGACAAGGCGCGCATCGACCTGGAGCAGGCACGCCGCCAGGGCGACCTCGCGCGAATGTCGGAGATCCAGTACGGGGTGATTCCGGCGCTGGAGAAGAAGATTGCCGAGAGTGGCGAGGGCGAGACCGATACCTCGAAACACCAGCTGCTGCGCTCCAACGTCACCGAGGAGGAGATCGCCGAGGTGGTGTCGCGCTGGACCGGTATTCCGGTGGCCAAGATGCTCGAGGGCGAGCGCGACAAGCTGCTGCGCATGGAGGAGTCCTTGCACGAGCGGGTGATCGGCCAGGACGAGGCGGTCACCGCCGTGGCCAACGCCGTGCGCCGTTCCCGCGCCGGGCTCTCGGATCCCAATCGGCCCAACGGCTCCTTCCTGTTCCTGGGCCCCACCGGGGTGGGCAAGACCGAGCTGTGCAAGGCGCTGGCCAACTTCCTCTTCGATACCGAGGAGTCCATGGTGCGCATCGACATGTCCGAGTTCATGGAGAAGCACTCCGTGGCGCGGCTGATCGGTGCGCCTCCCGGCTACGTCGGCTACGAGGAGGGCGGCTATCTCACCGAGGCGGTTCGCCGGCGGCCCTACTCGGTGCTGCTGCTCGACGAGGTGGAGAAGGCGCATGCGGATGTGTTCAATATCCTGCTGCAGGTGCTGGAGGACGGTCGCCTGACCGATGGCCAGGGTCGCACCGTGGACTTCCGCAACACCGTGATCGTGATGACCTCGAACATGGGCTCGGACATCATCCAGCGCATGGGCGGTGATGACAGCGACTACGAGCAGATGAAGGAGATGGTGATGGCGGTGGTCGGCGACCACTTCCGGCCGGAGCTGATCAATCGCATCGACGAAGTGGTGGTGTTCCATGCCCTGATGCAGGAGCAGATACAGGCCATCGCCGGCATCCAGCTCGATCGCCTGCGTGCGCGGCTCGCCGAGCATCAGCTGGGGCTCGAGGTCAGCGACGAGGCCCTGGCCCAGCTGGCCGTGGTGGGCTTCGACCCGGTGTTCGGCGCCCGACCGCTCAAGCGAGCGATCCAGAGCCGCATCGAGAACCCGCTGGCCCAGGACCTGCTGGCGGGGAAGTTCCACCCCGGCGACGTGATTCATGTCACCGCCGTGGACGGCAAGTTGTCGTTCAGCGCCTGACACAAAGCGTTACGCAGTTCGCCGACCATGCGGTTGGCAACTGTCTACACTGAATACAGGTTGCGTCCTGTAACCCCCTTGCCCGCCCGCCCTTCGCTGGCGGGCTTTTTTATTCGAAATCTTGCAGAAATTCCCGCTCTGGGCTAGCAAAAGCCGCTTGGCGGTTGACACTGCTGCGGCGCTATTGGAATCTTGACCGTTCCTGATTTGCGGGCGCGGACTCTGCGGGCAATCCCCCATTACCGCGTGACGGGTAGGCCATGTCGCCTCTACCCGCCGAAGGACTACCGGGACCGGGCCAACCGCCCGTCCTGGCCAACGCCCCGACGCGGTTAACCGCCGTGAAGGGAACTGATGATTTATGTCGCGAGCGCAGCAATAAATCAGGGTTCCTGAATGAGAGTGCAGGCCCCAACAGGGCCATTTGCCAGGGTTTGGCATCAGGTGCCGGCGTATCCGGCAGCGACATACCGTCGCACTCGAACCCGTGCCCGTTGAAGGGCGCGGATCGCACTCGAGACCTCCAGGGGAGAAACACACGTGGAACTGCTTTCCGGCGCGGACATGATCGCCCGATTCCTGCAGGATGAGGGCGTCGAATATATTTACGGCTATCCCGGTGGCGCGGCGCTGCACATCTACGATGCGCTGTTCCGCCAGGACAAGGTCAAGCACATCCTTGTGCGCCACGAGCAGGCGGCGACCCACGCCGCCGACGGCTATGCCCGGGCATCGGGCAAGCCCGGTACGGTGCTGGTGACCTCCGGTCCCGGTGCCACCAATGCCGTGACCGGCATCGCCACCGCCTACATGGACTCGATACCCATGGTGGTGCTGTGCGGCCAGGTGGCCAGCCATCTGATCGGCGAGGACGCCTTCCAGGAGACCGATATCATCGGTGTGACGCGGCCCATCGTGAAGCACAGCTTCACGATCAAGCACCCGTCCGAGATCCCGGAAGTGCTCAAGAAGGCCTACTACCTGGCTTCTACCGGCCGGCCCGGCCCGGTGGTGGTGGACATTCCCAAGGACATGACCGCCCCTACCGAACGCTACGAGTACGTCTATCCCAAGAAGATCAAGATGCGCTCGTACAACCCGGTTGCCCGCGGCCATACCGGCCAGATCAAGAAGGCCGTCGAGCTGATGCTCAAGGCCAAGCGGCCGATGTTCTACACCGGCGGCGGTGTGGTCACCGGCCGGGCCAGCGAGGGGCTCACCGACCTGGTCAAGCGGCTGGGCTATCCCATCACCACCACGCTGATGGGCATCGGCTCCTACCCGCAGAGCGATCGTCAGTGCCTTGGCTGGCTGGGCATGCACGGCTCCTATGAGTCGAACATGGCCATGCACCATGCCGACCTGATCATCGCCATCGGGGCGCGCTTCGACGACCGGGTCACCAACAACACCTCCAAGTTCTGTCCCACCGCCAAGATCATCCATGTGGACATCGACCCCAGCTCGGTCTCCAAGACCGTGCGGGCGGACGTGCCCATCGTCGGGCCGGCGGGTAGCGTGATCAACGAGATGATCAGCCTGCTGCAGGGCAAGGAGATCGAGCATCCCGAAGCGCTGGGCGAGTGGTGGCAGAAGATCGAAGGCTGGCGCGAGGAGCGGGCGGGCAAGCTCTACGAACCCTCTCAGTCGGGTGAGGCGCTCAAGCCGCAGGAGGTGATCGAGGCGCTCTGCGAGGTCACGCGTGGCGAGGCGTACGTGACCACCGACGTGGGGCAGCATCAGATGTTCGCGGCCCAGTACTACAAGTTCGACAAGCCCAATCGTTTCATTACCTCCGGCGGGCTCGGCACCATGGGCTTCGGCTTCCCGGCGGCCATGGGCATCAAGCAGAACTTCCCGGACGAACAGGTGATCTGCGTCACCGGCGAAGGCAGCTTCCAGATGATGATGCAGGAGCTGTCGACCTGTAAGCAGTTCGGCGGCGGCGTGAAGATCGTCAACCTGAACAACGCCTCGCTGGGCATGGTGCGCCAGTGGCAGGACCTCAACTACAAGTCGCGTCATGCGCACTCCTACATGGAGTCGCTGCCCGACTTCAGCAAGCTGATCGAGGCATATGGCTTCACCGCGCTGCGGGTGGAGACGAAGGATGAACTCGGCCCGGCGCTCGAGCGCACCTTCGCCGACAACCATGAGCTGGTGTTCCTCGACGTCATCGTCGACCCGCGCGAGCACGTTTATCCGATGCAGGTGCCCCTGGGCTCCATGCGTGACATGCTGCTTTCCAAGACGGAGCGGACCTGATGCGTCATATCATCTCGATTCTGATGGAAAACGAACCGGGCGCTCTGTCTCGTGTGGTGGGGCTGTTCTCGCAGCGCAACTTCAACATCGAGACGCTGAACGTGGCGCCCACCGAGGACCCGTCGCTCTCACGGCTGACCGTGACCACCGTGGGCGACGACCGGGTCATCGAGCAGATCACCAAGCATCTCAACAAGCTGATCGACGTGATCAAGCTGGTCGACCTCACCGAGGGCAACCACATCGAGCGCGAGCTGATGCTGGTGAAGGTCAAGGCCCTGGGGGCGGCCCGCGACGAGGTCAAGCGCACGGTGGATATCTTCCGCGCGCAGATTGTCGATGTGACGCCGAGCCTCTACACGGTGCAGATCACCGGCGACGCTGGCAAGCTGGATGCCTTCCTCCAGGCCATGGGGCCGGTAGGCATTCTCGAAGTGGCGCGCACGGGGGTTTCCGGTATTGCCCGCGGGGATAAAGTCCTCAGCCTCTGATTCGTACCGCTTGACGCCTTCCAAGCCGCCCTTCGGGGCGGCTTTTTCGTCTCAGCGTTCCACTACCTCGTCCCACAGCGCCTGGATCAGCGGGCTTCTCAGGCGGCGATTGAGCACGCACAGCCCGACGTCGTAGTGGGGCAGCTCCGGCTTGACCGGCAGCACCCTGACCCGCTCGACGAGCGGGCTGTTGTCGAGCACGATCTTCGGCACCACGCCGACCCCGAAGCCCAGGCCGACCATGCTGACGATCGCCTCGTGGCCGGCGACCTGGGCATAGATGCGTGGGACGACGCCCAGGGCCTTGAACCAGGTGTCGCTGTACTCCCGCGACAGACCCGCCTCGGAGAGGATCATCGGCACGTTCTGCCACTGTGTGGCGGAGGGAGATTCCGGTGTGCCGGGAATCCAGTCGGCCTGGGCGGCGGGGGCGATGAAGACCAGCGGCGAGCGAGTCAGCGACTTGAAGGCCAGCGGACCGGGCACGCTACGGGGGCGAGGCGTGATCGCCATGTCCTCTTCGCCGTCGAGTACCCGTGACATGGATTCGGCGGGGTCGCCGGTATGCAGCTTGAGCTCGATTCGCGGGTGGCGCAGGCGAAAATCGCTGAGCAAGTCGTAGAGGAAGCTGTAGCTGGCGGTGACCGAGCAGTAGATGCTGATCTCGCCGGCGAGTTCGTCGGCATGTCGGCTCAGGGTGTGGCGCAGCACTTCCCACTGCGCCAGGGTGTCCCTGGCGTAGTCCTGGAAGATCAGGCCCTGGGGGGTCAGGGTCACATGGCGGTTGTCGCGTTCGAACAGCGGTACTTCCAGGTTCTGCTCCAGTTGGCGAATGGTGCGCGAGAGCGTGGAAGGGCTGACGTGGCAGAGTTCGCTGGCACGGCCGAAGTGCAGCGTCTCGGCAAGGGCGAGAAATTGCTTGAGGGGTCGCATGTCCATGGTCTGATTATTTCATATTTCGGCATGTCGTATTGCAAATATAGCGTTTTACGCAATGTCGGTGCTGGCGTAAGGTGGCGGCATCGGATGGCAGGAATCCCAGTGCCGCGACAGACGGCGCGGGTGGCCATCAACGCTGACACCTCAAATCTTCGGTTAACCACTTCAGGAGCACAACATGCGCGTTTATTACGACAAGGATTGCGATCTCTCCCTCATCCAGGGCAAGAAGGTCACCATCGTCGGCTATGGTTCCCAGGGCCATGCCCATGCCAACAACCTGAAGGAGTCGGGTGTCGACGTCACCGTCGCCCTGCGCGCCGGCTCGTCCTCTGCGGCCAAGGCCGAGGCCGCAGGCCTCAAGGTCGCCAGCGTGCCGGAGGCGTGCAAGAGCGCCGACGTGGTCATGCTCCTGGCGCCGGACGAGAACCAGAAGGCCATCTACGAGAACGAGGTCGAGCCGAACCTGAAGCAGGGTGCCACCCTGGCCTTCGCCCACGGCTTCAACATCCACTACAACCAGATCGAGCCGCGCCGCGACCTGGACGTGATCATGATCGCGCCCAAGGCGCCGGGTCACACCGTGCGCTCCGAGTTCGTCAAGGGTGGCGGCATCCCCGACCTGATCGCCATCCATCAGGACGCCTCCGGCACCGCCAAGGAACTGGCGCTCTCCTATGCTGCCGGCGTCGGCGGTGGCCGCAGCGGCATCATCGAGACCACCTTCAAGGACGAGACCGAGACCGACCTGTTCGGTGAGCAGGCCGTGCTGTGCGGCGGTGCGGTCGAGCTGGTCAAGGCCGGTTTCGAGACCCTGACCGAGGCAGGCTACGCCCCGGAGATGGCCTACTTCGAGTGCCTGCACGAGCTCAAGCTGATCGTCGACCTGATGTACGAGGGCGGTATCGCCAACATGAACTACTCCATCTCCAACAACGCGGAGTATGGCGAGTACGTGACCGGCACCGAGGTCATCAACGAGCAGTCGCGCGCCGCCATGCGCAATGCGCTCAAGCGCATCCAGACCGGCGAATACGCCAAGATGTTCATCAGCGAGGGCAACAGCAACTACCCCTCGATGACCGCGCGCCGCCGCCTGAATGCCGAGCACGAGATCGAGATCGTTGGCGCCAAGCTGCGCGGCATGATGCCGTGGATCGCCGCCAACCAGCTGGTGGACAAGTCCAAGAACTGAGTCTCGGCTCGTCTGGACCACCTCAAGGGCGCGGACTTCCGCGCCCTTGTCGTATCCGAAGGTAGCCGCGGCACTTTGCGCCTTGGCGACAGCGTGTAGAATGAAGGCATCGCCTTCGGGCGACTCCATTCTGGCAACGGACGAGACGAATGAGTCAGGATCCCCGCAATACCGAGCATGGCCCTCGCGATGAGGGTGCCGAATCCGGCCCGAGCGAGCACGAACGGCTCCCCCCTGCCGAGGAAGACCTGGCCGCCGCTTTCGTTCGCGAAACGGAGGTTATCGAAGAATCCATTGAAGACGGCAAGAAGGTGAGGCGCAGGGGAATCTATCTGCTGCCCAACCTGTTCACGACATCGGCGCTGTTTGCCGGTTTCTTCTCCGTGGTGGCCGGTATCAATGGTGACTTCACTGCCGCCGCGGTGGCCATCTTCATCGCCATGGTGCTCGATGGCCTGGATGGGCGTGTCGCCCGCATGACCAATACCCAGAGTGCCTTTGGCGCCGAATACGACAGCCTTTCCGACATGGTCTCCTTCGGCGTGGCGCCGGCGCTGGTGGCCTTTACCTGGATCCTTCAGGACATCGGCAAGACCGGCTGGGTGGTGGCCTTCCTCTATGTGGCCTGTGCCGCCTTGCGCCTGGCGCGTTTCAACGTGCAGGTGGGGAGTGTCGACAAGAAGTGGTTCATCGGCCTGCCTAGCCCGTCGGCTGCCGCCTTCGTGGCGGCAAGTGTCTGGACCTTTCACAGCTTCGATGCCGATGCCGTCGGGTTCAAGCTGCTGATGCTGCTGGTGGTGGCTGCCGCCGGCGTATTGATGGTCAGTAATATCCGTTACTACAGCTTCAAGGAGATCGACCTCAAGGGGCCGGTTCCCTTCGTGGTGCTGCTGGCTATCGTGCTGGGCTTCGTGGTGATTTCGGTGGAGCCTTCGGTGATGCTGCTGCTGCTGTTCGGCGCCTATGTGGCATCCGGTCCCGCCCAGGCGATAATGCGCAAGATGAAGCAGCCCCCTGCCACGGGCTGAAGTCCGGTTTCTCTCTGGCCTGTCGTTGCGACGCCCGCCCTGTGCGGGCGTCGCGCTTGAGGTCGGTGCAACGCGCCGGCATGCTTATCCACAGCCACTCGCCTGAAACCGCCTGTGGACGGGCGTTTCGGGCGGGCGGTGAAATTTTCCGACAAAAGTCCTTGCGGCCGCGGCCCCCAGCCCGTAAAGTACGCATCCGCTGCCGGCAACGGGCAAACGTTACCGGCGGTGGAAGTGGAGAAAGTGCTTGTTTCTGTTTGGTTTTTTTCGAATCGGCTAGAGCGATTCGCGATTGACAGAAGCACCGGAGACGGTAGAATGCACGCCACGCTGAAGGCAGCCGGCAAGCGCGGCGCTTCGCATCAGGCTCACCCCGGTGACGGCCGCGAAGAGAGTTGACAAACTCAGCCACTTCAGTAGAATACGCCTTCCTCGCAGGGCGCTGGCGAGGCCGCCGACAGAGTCGGCCGCCACGACAGCAAGCGAG
>NZ_JAKCMI010000030.1 GCF_021412585.1 Halomonas alkalisoli
CCGATCCCGGTCTACGCCGAGATGAGCTCGATCAACCCGGTGTTCCTGCTGCCCGAGGCCTTGAAGGCGCGCGGCGACAAGATCGCCGAGGGCTTAGTCGCCTCGATGAACATGGGCGCCGGGCAGTTCTGCACCAACCCGGGGCTGGTGATCGCGGAGAAGGGGCCCGAACTCGATGCCTTCATCGAAGCCGCCGGCAGCGCCGTCAAGGGCAGCGCCGCCCAGACCATGCTCACCCCCGGCATCCACGGCGCCTATGCCGACGGCCTCGGGGCGCTGGCCGGTCATCCCAAGGTCCGCGAGATCGCTCGCGGCCAGAGTGGCGACGGCCCGTACCAGTGCCAGACCGGGCTGTTCGTGGCCAGTGCGGCGGACTTCCTCGCCGACGAGGCGCTGCAGGCCGAAGTCTTCGGCGCCACCTCGCTGGTGATCGAGTGCCAGGACGCGCAGGAGATGCAGCGCGTGGCGGCCCAGCTCGAAGGCCAGCTCACCGCTACCCTGCAGATGGACGACGGCGATCTCGCCGTGGCGAAAGGCCTGCTGCCCATTCTCGAGCGCAAGGCGGGGCGGATCCTGGCCAACGGCTGGCCCACTGGCGTGGAGGTGTGCCACGCCATGGTCCACGGCGGGCCCTACCCGGCGACGTCGGACTCCCGCACCACCTCGGTGGGCAGCGCGGCGATTTTCCGCTTCCTGCGCCCGGTGTGCTACCAGGCGCTGCCGGAAGGCTTGCTGCCGGAGCCGCTCAAGGACGGCAACCCCTGGGGTGTGTCGCGGCTGGTGGATGGCAAGCGCGAGGCCTGAAGCAGGGGAGTTCTCTATTGGCGGCCCGGGCAACCCGGCGCCGCCTTTTTTTGCCATAATGCCCGCACACTCCTGCGGAACCCTCGCCATGTCCTCCTCCTTTCACGATCGTCGTAACGGTCGGCCCACAGCGTCCCGCCCGCCTCAACCCTCCGGCCGTGAGAGTCGGCCTCGTGCCCCGAAGGCAGCGGTGGGCGAGGTGGCCTACCTCGAGGTAGTGACGGTCAACGAGACCGGTGCCTTCCTCGACTGGGGGCATCCGAGGGACCTGCTGCTGCCCTACGGTGAGCAGCGCTTCCGGCCCACGCCCGGCAAGCGGGTGCTGGTGATTATCTACGAGGATCAGCAGGGCCGGCCGGTGGCCTCCCAGAAGCTCGACCGATTCGTTCAGGACGAGGCCACCGGCTACGCCGCGGGAGATGAGGTCGTGCTGGTCATCGCCGACCGCACCGACCTCGGCTACAAGACGGTGGTCGACCATCGCTTCTGGGGCCTGCTCTACCAGGATGACGTGACCCGGCCGCTGCGTCGGGGCCAGCGTGTGCCCGGCTTCGTCAAGCGGCTGCGCGAGGATGGTCGCCTCGACCTTTCGCTGTTGCCGCCGGGGCCGGCTCGGCTCGATGTGGTGGGGGAGCAGGTGCTCAAGGCGCTGCGGGAAAGCGGCGGCTACCTGCCGCTCTCCGATGCCAGCCCGGCCCACGTGATCAAGGCCCGGCTGGGGGTGAGCAAGAATGCCTTCAAGCAGGCCATCGGGCGGCTCTACAAGCGCCGCCTGATCGTCATCGAGGCGAGCGGTATTCGCCTGGTGCCCGGGGCAACGAGCGACCCAGCCTGATCCCCGGATCGCCTGGATCGGTCTTCATCGAAGGGGCGCTCAGTCGAGCGCCTTGAACTCCTCCTCGTGCAGCCAGGCGGCGTGCTTGGGCGCCCGCTTGGTCCTGGACCACTCCTCGACCATGGCCGGGGCCACTTCCCGAAGCTGCTTCATCTGTGCCGGGGTGCCCTTCTCATAGGTCAGCTCCAGGCGATGCCCATTGGGATCGAAGAAGTAGATCGAGCGGATGATGCCGTGCTCGGTGGGGCCCAGCACCTTCACGCCCTTGCTCTCCAGCTCCTCCTTGGCCGCCAGCAGGGCGGCCTCATCGGCCACGCGGAAGGCGATGTGCTGGACCCACTCCGGGGTGTTGGGGTCGCGGCCCATGGGCGGTGAATTGGGGATCTCGAAGAAGGCCAGGATATTGCCGTTGCCCGCATCGAGGAACAGGTGCATGTAGGGGTCGGGTTCCTTGGTGGAGGGCACCCGGTCCTCGGCGATGGCGACCAGGAAGTCCATATTGAGCTTGTCCTGGTACCACTCGACGGTCTCCTTGGCATCGCGGCAACGATAGGCGACGTGATGAATCTGCTGGATATCGATCATGGCGTGGGTCTCTTGGCGGTGCGCTATAATAGTTTCAACTGAAACTAAATCTAGTGGCAGTGATTGATGAAGTCAAGCGCAACGCATCGGGTCCGCCTTGGTGTTGCCCTCGAGCCTGCGGCATACTTCGCCCACACCAATCCATTCGTGGAAGCCCGGAGCCGATGAGCAAGCCGAGTAGCAAGCCGACAAGCGAACGTGCCCTCAGGGTAGGGGTGGTGATGGATGCCATCGCCGACCTCACCTACAAGAAGGACACGACACTGGCCATGCTGTGGGCCGCCCAGGAGCGCGGCTGGTCGCTGCACTACATGGAGCAGGAGGACCTGTTCCTGAAGGATGGCCGCGCCCATGCGCGGATGCGCGACCTGACCGCCTTTCGCGACCCCGAGCGGTGGTATGCCCTGGGCGCACCGGAACCCACCCCGCTCGCCGAGCTCGACGTGATCCTGATGCGCAAGGATCCGCCGGTGGACAGCCACTTTCTCAACGCGGTGCACCTGCTGGGCTTCGCCGAACGCGAGGGCGTCCTGGTGGTCAACCCTACGGTGGCGCTGCTCGCCTGCAACGAGAAGCTCTTTGCCCAGGAGTTTCCGCAGTGCTGTACGCCGACCCTGGTCTCCTGCAGCGAGCCGGTGCTGCGCGACTTCCACGCCGAGCATGGCGACGTGATCTTCAAGCCACTGGACGGCATGGGCGGCAGCGGCATCTTCCACGTGCAGCCGGAAGGGCGAAACCTGGGGGCGATCATCGAGACGCTCACCGAGCGGGGCCAGCGACAGATCATGGCCCAGCGCTACATTCCCGAGATCAGGGATGGCGATACCCGCATCCTGTTGGTCGACGGTGAACCGGTGCCCTATGGCCTGGCCCGGGTGCCCATGGCCGGCGAGACCCGCGGCAACCTGGCCGCCGGGGGCACGGGCGTCACCCGTGAGCTGACCGCGCGCGACTATTGGTTGATCGAGCAGGTGCAGCCGATGATTCGCGAGCGGGGGCTGATGTTCGTTGGCCTCGACGTGATCGGCGACTACATCACCGAGATCAACGTCACCAGCCCCACCTGCGTGCGCGAGATCGATGACCAGCGTGGTACCGATATCGCCGGGCTGTTGATGGATGCCATCGAGCGACGCCTGGCGCGGTAACCCCATATCGCCACACATCCAGTACGAGGAGAGCCTGCGAATACCATGGCGGTCACCATCAGCGATCCCATCCGCTATGCTCCGGTCACGCGGTCCTATCGCCGCTGGCTGGCGCTCTCGGCTGCGCTGCTGCTGCATCTGGCCCTGATCGGTGTGGTGGCCAGCTTCCGGTTTGCGCCGGCTCCGGCGGAACGCTCGAGCCTGGATGTGGTGCTGGTGACGCAGCCCGCCGAGATACCGGTGGAGGCGGACGCCATGGCCGAGGCCGATCAGCAGGCTGCCGGGGAGCCTTCCGAAGAGGCTCCCGCCGAGTCGCGGGCGGCGGCCATGGAGGAGATACCCGTGCTGGAGGCGCCGGAGAGCGCGGTTGACCCGGCCACCACGGCGGAGCCGGAGCGTGCGGCTCAAAGCGAGACGGAGCCGGCCCCCGCTGAGGAGGCACCGCCGTCAGCGGAAGTGGCCCGTGATGAGAGCGCCGTTCCCGAACCCCGCGAAAGCGCTCCCCAGGCCAGCGAGTCGCCCACCGCGCCGGCCACGGCGGCCCCATCGGCATCGGGCCGCGACCTGCTGGCCCAGGCCACCAGCAGCATTCGCGAGCAGGGGCTGGCGCCCAGCGTGGAGGGCCCCTCCGCCGATTCGCAGCGGCCGGCGGCCCAGCGCGCCGCCGAGGCCCGCTATATCGACGACTGGACGCGACGGGTGGAGGACTATGGCAACCGGGTTCACCCGGCACCTCGCCACCTGGACGGACAGCTGCGCATCCGCGTGGTGATTGGACGAGATGGTCAGCTCCGTCAGGCGGAGGTGGTACAATCGTCAGGACATACCGAACTCGACCAGGCGGCACTGGATACCGTCCATGGCGCGGGCCCCTACCGGCCCTTCGACAGCGGCATGGGAGAGCTGGACAGCCTCTCCATTACCCGGGTCTGGCGGTTCGGACAAGGCAATCATTTCGGCGTGCGGTAGGGCCCTGGCACGAGCTGGGCCTGCCGTCCGGGAGTCACATGCAATCTGCGCAAAGCTTAGGCTTGAAACACCATTTTCTGATGGCGATGCCTCATCTGGAAGATCCGAATTTTGCCGGTTCTCTCAGCTACCTGTGTGACCATGACGAGAACGGCACCATGGGTGTTATCGTCAATCGGCCGCTGGATATCAGCCTGGATGCCCTGTTCGAGCAGCTGGAGCTTGAGGCGGAAGAGAGCCCACACCGCAATGCACCGGTCTACTATGGCGGACCCACGCACAAGGATCGCGGCTTCATCCTACATCGTGGCTCGAGCGAAGGCTGGGATTCCAGTATTCAGGTGGACAGCGATATCGCCCTGACCACCTCCATGGATATCCTGCTGGCGCTGGCGGCCGGCCGCGGACCGAAGGAGTTCCTCGTCTGCCTGGGCTGTGCCGGCTGGGAGGCGGGGCAGCTCGAGGCCGAGCTGCTCGACAACGCCTGGCTGACCGTGGAAGGGCGCGCCGACATCCTCTTCGAGGTACCGCCGGAGCAGCGCCTGACGGCCGCCGCCGGTATCCTCGGCGTGGACCTCAATTTGATGACGCGTGAAGCCGGCCATTCGTAATGGCCGAGGCTGGCAAGCGCCTGATCCTGGCCTTCGACTTCGGTACCCGGCGCATCGGCGTGGCAGTGGGCAACGAGATGATCGCCAGTGCCCGCCCCCTCGACTCGCTGCCGGCCCGCGACGGCATTCCCGACTGGAACCGGGTCACGCGCCTGGTGGAGGAGTGGCGGCCGGACCTGTTCGTGGTGGGGCTGCCGCTCAACATGGACGGTACCGAGTCGGCGATGAGCTTGCGGGCGCGCAAGTTCGGCAAGCGGCTCTACGGCCGCTATGGCAAACCCTGCGAGATGGTCGACGAGCGTGGTTCCACCCGGGAGGCCAAGGCCATCGCCCGCGAGGCGGGACACCTGCGTGATCGTGACAAGAGCTATCGCGACGACGGTGTCGACGGCATCGCGGCGGTATTGATACTCGAAAGCTGGTTCGCCCGCCAGGAGGGGTTGCCGGCGGGCTGATTCACCAGGACCGGCTCATTGCCTCATCCTGAAGACAGCGACTGTGTGCGCATCAATTCCTGGAACTCTGCGATGGCCGCGGCGGCGAATTCCGGGTCGTTGATATGCCAGGGGCCGCGGATCAGGCGACGCTCCGGCGTCTGCCGTACGGTGGCTTCCAGGGCCGCGAACAGAGCGGCGTCTGCCTCCGGGTCGTGGAAAGGCTGTCCCGGGGCATCCAGTGCCGAGACACCGCCTTCGGGCAGCAGGAAGCGCACCGGCCCCCGGCAACGATTCAGCTTTTCCCCGATCCAGCGTCCCATCTGCGCGTTCTCCTCGGCGGTCGTGCGCATCAGGGTGATCTGGGGATTGTGCTCGTAGACAAGCCGCTGTCGGTATTTCTCCGGTAACGTTTCCGGGCCGGCGAAATTGACCATATCGAGAGCACCGCAGGAGCCCACGTAAGGCAGGTCGGTCTGTCCCAGTACGTCCAGCCGTGTCTCGCCGGCACTGAAGATGCCGCCCATCAGCAGGTCGCAGATTTCGGTGGTGGTGATATCCAGCAGCCCTTTCAGCATGCCGCTCGCGGCCAGCTTCTCCATCGAGCGCCCACCGGTACCGGTGGCATGGAAGACCAGACAGTCGTACCCCGGCGATAGTGCCTCGGTGATCCTGTTCACGCATTGGGTGGTGACCCCGAACATGCTCAGGCCGATCGCCGGCTTGTCTTCGGCGACTTCGGGAATCCGGCCCTGGAGCATGCCGAGCAGCGCATGGGCGGCATTGCCCAGCACGCGACGCGAGATTCGGTTGAGCCCCGCCACGTCGGTCACCGAGTAGATCATGGCGATATCGCTGGGCCCGACGTAAGGCGCGACGTTGCTCGAGGCGATAGTGGAGACCATTACCTTGGGCACGCCGATGTCGAGGTCGCGCATGGCCGGCGTTATCAGCGCGGTGCCGCCGGAGCCGCCGATCCCGATGACGCCGCCGACATCAGCACGTTCCGCGAGAAAACGACGCAACGCCTCGGCCATCTGACCCACGGCCCGACCGCGGTCGTTGACGAAGACTGCCTTGGCGCCCTGAGGGTGACAGGCGGCTATCTGGCTGGCGGGAATGTCTGCCTCGGGTGCAGCGTTGCCGCCGGTGCCCACGTCGACGATCAGTGCCTCGGCCCCTGCCGCCCGCAGCAGGTCGCGCAGGTAGCATAGCTCCACGGCCTTGGTATCACAGGTGCCGATGATGAAGGCTTTCTGTCCCATGGTGCCTCCTGGCCGGCATGCGTCGCGCCGGCCTGATTGTTATCGGAATGGTAGCATCAGCCTTGGTAGCGCTCGGCGGCCCCTTCGAAGGCGAGCCGGAAGGTGTCCGACACCCGCTGCATGACATCCTCGCGATCGGCCTCGGCCACTTCGAACTCCGCCCACCATTCGCCGAAACACTGCCCGCTGGTGGTGATCGGCTTCAGGCGCATTTCCGCCACGTAGCCTTGTACCGGAAGGGCGGGGGCTTCGAGGATACGGTAGCAGCAGAGGTGGTCGCGGTCCGAGAGGGAGAGCAGCTCCTCGCGGATGTGATTGCCATCGTGGTCGTGGAAATGGCGTACGCAGCCGAGCTGGTCGGCGGGCTTGCCGTCCTCGATATAGCTCTTGGCGAAGAACGGGTGGTAGTCGGGCAGCCCGTTGAAATCGCGCAGCACGCGCCAGGCTTGCTCCAGGCTGATCGGCATTACGGCGCTGACGTAGACCCTGGTCATGGTGGCGTCTCCTTGAGTCGATCAGGCAATGGCCTTGAACCGGCGAATCTGTTCGGTGAGAGCAATTTCCGTTGGCAGGCGCTCCATGCTGGAGGCGCCGTAGAAGCCGTTGCAGTGCTCGCTCTGTTTCATGACATAGGTGGCATCCTCGGGGGTGGCAATGGGGCCGCCGTGACAGAGGATGATCACGTCCCGGCGCACGCGCCTGGCTGCCTCGGCCCAGTCATCGATCAGGCGCACCGATTCGTCGAGGCTCTTGGACGACTCAGCGCCGATGGTGCCGCCCACGGTGACGCCCATGTGCGCCACGATGATGTCGGCGCCCGCCTTCGCCATGGCCACGGCCTCGTCGGCCGAGAACACGTAGGGTGTGGTGAGCATGTCCATCTCGTGGGCCTGGCGGATCATGTCGACCTCGCTGCCGTAGGTGATGCCGGTCTCCTCCAGGCTGATGCGGAAGGTGCCGTCGATCAGGCCTACGGTGGGAAAATTCTGCACCCCCGAGAAGCCCAGCTCCTTCAGCTCACGCAGCAGCTTGGGCATGATCACGAAGGGGTCGGTGCCGTTGACCCCGGCCAGAACCGGGGTGTGCTTGACCACCGGCAGGACCTCCAGCGCCATCTCCTGAACGATCTGGTTGGCATTGCCATAGGCCAGCAGGCCGGCGGAAGAGGCGCGCCCCGCCATGCGGTAGCGCCCCGAGTTGTAGATGACGATCAAATCGATGCCGCCGGCTTCCTCGCACTTGGCCGAGATGCCGGTGCCGGCACCGCCGCCGATGATCGGCTGGCCGCGGGCGACCATGTCCTGGAAGCGGCTCATCAACTCCTGTCTATCGAAGGTGGGCATAGCGGTTCTCCTTGTGATCCATTTATCGATGATTGGTGTGGGGGCGCGAGTCGACCTTGGCGGCGGGCGCTGAGGGTCGGCGGGAGCGGAGCAGTTGGCCGAGCTGGCCCACCACCCCCTGGCGGAAGGTCAGTACGCAGGTCATGAACACCAGGCCGGTGATCACCGTGACCCAGGCACCGAACGGATCCAGGTAATGGTTGAGTGCCGAGACCAGGGCGGCCCCCACGGCAGGCCCGAACACCGTGCTCATGCCACCCATCAGCGTCATCAGGATGACGTCGCCGGAGGTGTGCCAGTGGGCGTCGTAGAGGGCCGCCAGCTGAAAGACGATCGCCTTGAGTGCGCCGGCGACGCCGGACAGGCCGGCCGAGATGGTGAAGACCAGTACCTTGTAGCGGGCCACGGGATAGCCCAGCGAGATGGCGCGGGGCTCATGCTCGCGGATGGCCCGCAGCACGTGGCCAAAGGGCGAGTTGACGGTGCGCCACACCAGCCACAGGCCGGCACCGACGATGCCCAGCACCACGTAGTAGAGCGCCGTGTCGTTGCGCAGGTCGACGATGCCCAGGAAGGTGCCGCGGGGAATGCGCTGCAGGCCGTCCTCGGCGCCGGTGAACGGCGCCTGCAGGAAGAAGAAGAACACCAGCTGCGACAGGGCCAGGGTGATCATGGCCAGATAGATGCCGCTGCGTCGGATGGCCAGAGCACCGATGATCGCGCCCAGCGCGGCGGCCACCAGGCCGCCGGCGAGAATGCCCAGCTCGGTGGGCACGCCATAGGCCTTGACCAGCACGCCCGTCACATAGGCACCGGTACCGAAGAAGGCAGCATGGCCGAAGGAGAGGATGCCGGTATGGCCCAGCAGCAGGTTGAAGGCGCATGCAAAGAGCACGAAGCATAGCGTCTTCATGACGAAGATAGAGTAGACCAGCTGCGGGAAGAAGGGCACCGCCAGCAGGGCCAGCAGCCCCAGGGCGAGCAGGGCAGAGGACAACGGTCGCATGCTCAGCCCTCCTCTCTACCGAAGAGGCCGGCCGGACGTAGCAGCAGCACCAGCACCATGACCAGGAAGACGATGGTGGAGGAGAACTCCGAATAGAACACCCGGGTGAAGCCCTCCACCACGCCGAGGCCCAGCCCGGTGACGATGGCCCCCATGATCGAGCCGAGCCCGCCGATGACCACCACGGCGAAGATGATGATCACCAGGCTCGAGCCCATGGAGGGGTTGACGTGGAAGATCGGGGCGGCAAGCACGCCGGCAAAGGCCGCGAGGCCCACGCCCACGCCATAGGTCAGGGTGATCAGCCGAGGCACGTTGACGCCGAAGGCCTGGGTCAGCTCGGAGCGCTCGGTGGCGGCACGCAGGTTGGCCCCCAGCGAGGTGCGCTCGATGACATACCAGGTGACCAGGCACAGCAGCAGTGCCGAGACGATCACGAAGCCACGATAGAGCGGCAGGATCATGAAGCCCAGGTTGATGGTGCCCCGCAGCTGTTCGGGCGTGGCGAAAGGCTGGCCGGAGGAGCCGAAGGCAACCCGGAAGCCTCCTTCCAGCACCAGCACCAGGCTGAAGGTGAGCAGCAGGCCGTAGATGGGGTCGAGCCCATAGAGGCGGCGCAGGAACAGGAACTCGAATGCCATGCCGAACAGCGCCACGAGCAGCGGGGCGAGGAGCAGAGTCATCCAGTAGTTGGCGCCCATGTACTGGGCCAGCAGGAAGGCGGTGAACGCCCCCACCATGAAGAAGGCGCCGTGGGCGAAATTGACGATCTTGAGCACGCCGAAGATGATCGCCAGCCCCAGGCTAAGAACCGCATAGAAGGAGCCGTTGACGATACCCAGCATGAGTTGGCCCATGAGGGCCTGTATGGGAATACCTAATATGTCCATTGTCACTTGCTCACAGGGCTAAGAGGGGGATGACAAATTACTGCGCTAGGCCATGCGGCGTTGAAATCAGCCTTAAAATGCTCATTTAACACCCGGTAAACTCCGCTTTTTCAGCCGATTTCGCCTTGCCTGGCCGTCGCTCGTGACATTTGTAAACACCCCTCTGACAAAGAGTGGAGGTTCGTGCCCGGCCATGGCCGGGCACGAATGGCAGGACATCAACTGCCATTGAGCAGGTGACAGGAACTCTTCTCCAGCGGCTGGAAGGCTTCCTCGCCGGGGATGGTGGTTACCAGGCGCATGAAGTCGTAGTCATACTCCGACTCGTCGGGCGACTTCACTTCCCACAGGTACTGGTCATGCACCATGCGGCCGTTGGGGCGGATATAGCCGCCAGAGGCGAAGAAATCGTTGATCTCCATCTCGCGCATTGCCTCGGAGACCGCGGTGGCGTCGTCGGTGCCGGCGGCCTCGACGGCGTTCAGGTAGTGCATGGTGGAGGAGTAGTTGCCGGCATGCGCCATGTTGGGCATGCGCCCGGTGCGCTCATAGAAGCGCTGGGAAAACTCGCGGGTCTCGTCGTTGGCATCCCAGTAGAAGGCATTGGTCAGCAGCAGGCCCTGGGCGGTCTCGAGACCCAGGCTGACGATGTCGTCATACCACAGCAGCAGGGCTGCCGGCCGCTGATCCGGGGTAACGCCGAATTCCGCCAGGGCGTTGATGGCGTTGATGGCATCCGCGCCGGTGGAGGCGATGCCGATGATTTCGGCGCCGGAGGCCTGGGCCTGCAGGGCGTAGGAGGAGAAGTCGGTGGTGTCGAGCGGGTGTCGTGCGGCACCAACCACCTGGCCGCCGGCCTCGCGTACCACCTCGGATACCTGCTCCTCGAGCCCGATGCCGAAGGCGAAGTCCACGGTGAGGAAGAACCAGGTGTCGCCACCGTCCTCGACGATCGACTTGCCGGTGCCGTGAGCCAGTGAGTATGCGTCGTAGGTGTAGTGCGTCACATAGGGCGAGCAGTAGTCGTTGGTCAGCCCGATGTTGGACGCCGAGTTGGAAATGGCGTGGCGCTGCTGCTCGTCGGCCACGGCGGCCACCGCCAGCGCGACCCCGGAGTTGGACAGGTCGTTGATCATGTCCACGCCGTCATTGTTGTACCACTCGCGGGCACGGCTGGCGCCGGTGTCGGCACGATTGCGGTGATCGCCATGGATGACCTCGATGGGCACGCCGTTGACCTCGCCACCGAAGTCCTCGACGGCCATTCGCACGGCCTCCACCGCCGCCTCGCCGGAAAGGTCGGTATAGATACCCGACATGTCGGTCAGCACGCCGATTCGCACCACGTCGTCGGAATAGCCTTCGCTTGCCATGGCACTGGAGAGGCCCCCCAGGCTCAGTACGGCGGAAGACACCATCAGGGTTTTCAAGGAGTTTTTGGCTGGCATTGTTTTCTCCTGTTCACTTTGGAAGTTATTGTTGTACTTTGCTCTGATTAGAACGTTCTTGTTTTCCATTGCCACTATCAGTTAGGGCCAATCAGGGCGATTACGCCATGGCTACAGAGCACGAACAGCTATCCGAAACACACATAGTCGGCGACGATACCCAGCAGTGGATCGTGCGCGCCGCGGACTGTCCCGTCCTCGAGCAGCGGCATATCTCCCACGTTGGCTTCGGTGATGCTGCGGTGCCCTACCGCATCGTTCGAACCCGGCTGAGCGGTGCCTATATCCACGGCTCTCTTGGTGGCGAAGGACGCATGCTGCTCGACGGGCGCTGGTGCACCATGCGGCGCAACATGATGTCCTTCGCCCCGGCCCACGCGCTGCACGCCTTCCACGCCGTACCGAAGAAGCGCTGGCAGTACTGCTGGCTGCGCTATCTGCCCAGCGCGCCACGCTCGGTGGTGGGCACCATTGCGCCGATCATGCAGGACTTCGATCCCGAGCCCATGAAGTACGCCATCCTGGGCCTCTACAGCGAGGTGTTCCACGGCCAGGGAGACCCGGCCAGCTGCGTGATGTGGGTCGACACCATCGAGCGCTACATCTCGCGCTTTGCCGACCCGTGGCGGCGCGATCCCCGTATCGTTGCCGTCTTCGATGCGGTGATGCCGACACTGGAGCGCCAGTGGAGCATCGAGGAGATGGCCGAGATCGCACATGTCAGCACCGAACACCTGCGACGCATCAGCCGCAAGGTATTCGGCCGCAGTCCGATGCAGCAGCTCACCCAGCTGCGCATGCAGCACGCATCGCATCTGCTGGCGACCAGCGATCTCCCCGTGGAGGAGATCGCCGGGCGAGTGGGGTATCAGAGTCCTTTCGCCTTCTCCAAGACCTTCAAGCGCATGAACGGTGTCTCGCCTTCGCGCTTTCGCCTGCACTCTCGTGACTGACCTCTTTCCTAGACGCCAAGGCGGGCCAGCAGGGCGTCGGCATCCTCCTCGATCCCCTTGCGGTCATAGCTCGCCGCCACCTGGCCGTGGTCGATCAGGTAGAAGTGGTCGGCCACGCTCATGGCGAAGCGCAGGTTCTGCTCCACCAGGAGGATGGTGTAGCCCTGCGCCTTGAGCTGGCGGATGGTGTCGCCGATCTGCTCGACGATGCTGGGAGCCAGCCCCTCGGTGGGCTCGTCGAGGAGGAGGAGTCTTGCTCCAGTACACAGGGTGCGGCCGATGGCCAGCATCTGCTGCTCACCCCCGGATAGCTTGGTGCCGGGGCTATGGAGTCTTTCACGCAGGTGCGGGAAAAGGTCCAGCACCTGTTCGGTGCTCAGGCCGTTGTCATTGACCCGCGCTGGCAGCTCGAGATGCTCCTTCACGTCCAGGGTGGCATAGATGCCGCGATCCTCGGGGCAGAAGGCCACGCCGTGCCGGGCGATGTGATAGGGACGCAGATCGATGGTCTCGGTGCCCTGCAGCCGGATGCTGCCGCGGCGGCGCGGCACGATGCCCATGATCGACTTCAGCGTGGTGGACTTGCCGGCGCCGTTTCGGCCCAGCAGGGTGACGACCCGCCCCGACGGCACATCCAGGTCGATACCGTGCAACACATGGCTTTCGCCGTACCAGGCATGAAGATCGCGAATGGCCAGCATGGGCTCGGGAGCGTGGACGGCTGCGACGTCAGTCATGGCGGGCTCCTCCGATATAGGATTCGATCACGCGCTCATCGCGCGAGACCGTGGCGTAATCGCCCTCCACCAGCACTTCGCCGCGGGCCAGCACGGTAATGCGGTCGCAGAGTTCGGCCACCACGCCCAGGTTGTGCTCCACCATGAGTACCGATCGACCCTCGGCCACGCGGCGGATCAGCGCGGCGGTGCGGCCTACGTCTTCGGCGCCCATGCCGGCGAGTGGCTCGTCGAGCAGCATCAGCTGAGGGTCGAGCGCCAGCGTGGTCGCGAGCTCCAGCGCACGCTTGCGACCGTATGGCAGCTCGGCGGCGGGGGTATCGGCCCAGGCCTCGAGCCCCACGTCCTCGAGCAGCGCCATGGCACGTTCCTGATGATGGTCGAGCCGGTGATGGGAGGCCCAGAAATCGTAGGACTCGCCGCGCTGTCGCTGCAGCGCCAGCTTGACGTTCTCGAGGGTCGTCAGGCGGCTGAAGACGGCGGATATCTGAAACGAACGGACCATGCCAAGCCGTGCCACCTGGTCCGGCTTGAGCCGGGTAATGTCGCGCCCCTGGTAGAAGATGCTGCCGGCACTGGGCTCGAGGAACTTGGTCAGCAGGTTGAAACAGGTCGTCTTGCCTGCACCGTTGGCGCCGATCATGGCATGTATGGTGCCGGGCTCGATACGAATGGAGATATCGCTGACCGCCTTGAAGCCCCGGAAGCTCTTGGTCAGGCCCCGGGTCTCGATAATTGCCTCTGCCATTGCACACTCCGCTATTGTTGTTGTCCGGTGTCGAGGCGACGGGATCGGCGTGATTGCATCGCGGCGCTCCGTCAGCTTCAGTGTTGTAGCAACAGAGGGGCTGTGCCATGGCCGCAGGGCACGTGAGGCTATCCAAAAGCCACATCATTGGCTCGGCTCGGCGTGCAGGGAGGCGGTAGACAACGAAAACCGGACCGCGAGGGGTCCGGTCGGAGAGACAGTAAGGTGAAGCCCAGGCCTCAGGTGGTCAGAACGCGTTCCTGGTCGTAGTGGGCGGCGATATCGCTGACCGAGATGCAGGTGTACTTGATGACGAAGAAGGCCAGGGTGGCGGGGCAGGAGAACGTCTCTTCGAACTGCTCCACCTGGGCGCCGCGGCCACGGGTGACGCTGGCCCGGTAGGTATCGCCGGCCTTGGTCAGCTTGACCTTGGCCTGGCTGTCGGCCTCCTGCTTCTCCAGCACCAGTTCCTGCTGCTTCGACAGCATCTCACCCAGCATCTTGCCGCCTTCGCGCTCCTCCGGCGTGGCCCAGACCTCCTGGTCCCGGTTGCCATACTGGTAGAGCATGATGATCGGCAGGACGGAGAAGATGGCACCGCTCAGCACCCAGGTCAGTTCGCCACCGGAGAGCCCACCGGTGAATACCGCCAGCAGCTGTACGACGATGCCGACGGCGAGCAGGCCGGCCAGCGGCCGCCACATGCGCGGATTGAGGAAGGGCTTGCCGAGGGTATGGCCCCAGAGCCCCGTTGCCACCAGGACGCCCACGCCGGTAGAGACCAGGGCCCACAGCGGCCCCCCGCCCACCAGCAGTGCAATGGCTCCCAACAGCACCAGCACGCTGTAGAAAACCGCCAGTAAAATGTACGCGCGATGCAGGTTCATGCGTAACGTCTCCTTGTTCCGGGTTGCCGGCCGGCAACGCCTGTTGTTGTCGTCGAACGCTTGGTGGCTAGCTGTATCTGGCGCCAGCTCTGTCGTCATGGGGGTGGCCGCGCCAAGGCTGCCCTTAGCTTCGCACATTCCTCGGCTGCGATCAGCATAGCGCTGACCAACGCTGTACGCACCGCGCAACGCAGCGATTTACCCGCGCAGACATTTATGCAGTGTTTCCCTAGTGATTGGCGTCGTCCACGCCGGTCTGCTCGGGCACGAACCAGCGCACGGGGCGCAGGTCCTTCTCGATCAGGTCCTCCACCCGGAGCAGGGCGGCAAAGATCGCCATGCGCATGGGAATGCCGTTGTCGGTCTGGCGAAAGATCGCCAGACGCGGGTCGCCGTTGAGGTCGACGTTGAGATCGTTGGCGCCGGGCCGGCTGTCACGGGGCAGCGGGTGCATGACGATGGTGGTGTCGTTGCAGCGCGCATCGAGGAAGTCGCGGCCCACGCTGAAGTCCTGCGAGACCCCGGCGAAGCTCTCGCTCATCTCCTCGGTGAAGCGCTCCTTCTGGATGCGGGTGGTGTAGACCACGTCCAGGTCGGAGAAGTCGCAGGCCAGGCTGTCGCGCTGTTCGACCCGGTGGCCCCGGGAGACGACCCGGTCGATCACATGGCTCGGCATCTCCAGGCCCGGCGGCGAGACCAGGGTGATGCGCATCGGGTCGTAGAGTGACAGCAGCTTGATCAGCGAATGGACGGTACGGCCGTACTTCAGGTCGCCGGTCAGCAGGATATGGGCCCCCGCCAGCTTCTTGCCCAGGCGTGCGAACTCCTTGTCGATGGTGTAGAGGTCGAGCAGCGCCTGGCTGGGGTGCTCGCCGGGGCCGTCGCCACCGTTGATCACAGGTACATGGGTGGCGGCGGCGAATTCGGCCACCGAGCCCTGTTCCGGGTGGCGCATGACGATGGCGTCGCAGTAGCCGCTCATCACCCGGCTGGTGTCGTAGAGCGACTCCCCCTTGGCCATGGAGGAAAAGGTGAAGCCGGTGGTGTCGCAGACGCTGCCGCCCAGCCGGCAGAAGGCCGCATTGAAGCTGACCCGGGTCCGGGTGCTGGCCTCGAAGAAGAGATTGCCGAGTACCGCCCCCTCCAGTACCCGGGTGACCTGCCGCCGCTGGGCGATGGGCTCCATGCGCGCCGCGACACGCAGCAGGTGATCGACATGGTCTCGGGTCAGGGGGTCGATGGAGAGCAGATGGGGACTCATCACAGGCCTCGGGTTGGCAACGGGAATGGCCGTAGTGTAACCCTCCATGCGGTCCGCATCACGGGCGAATGTCGCTGAATATCAGCGGCTACTGGCCGATCAGCTCGGCGAGGTGGCGCGCATGGGTGACCACCTCGTGGCTCGCCCGCTCGGTGTCCAGGTCGTCCATGGCGACCACGCCGATACACGCCTCCACACCGGCACGGAACTGGGGGGTGGCGATGGCGCTGGCCACGCCCACGGCGCCACGCTGAAGCTGGCCACGCGTCAGGCTGAAGCCGTCGGTACGGGCCTGGCGTACCGCCTCGCTGTCATCCTTGCGGGGTGGACGCCCGGCCAGGATGGCAATCCCCGCCGCCCCCTGGGTCAACGGATGGCGGCTGCCCACCCGGTAGCCGACTCGCAGCAGCCCCTCGTCGGGCTCCGCCACCAGGAGCACCACGCACTCCTCCCCCTGGGCGACCGAAATGAACGCCGTGGCCCGGGTCGCCTTGGCCAGCGCCTGCAGCAGCGGCTGGGCCACCGCACGCAGCTGCGGTTCGAAGCGCGAGGCGAGCAGGGCGACACCCGCCCCCAGGCGAATCGGCCCCTCGCTGGTGCGAGTGACCAGGGCGTGGCTCTCCAGGGTGGCGACGATGCGATAGGCGATGGCGCGATGCACGTCCAGTTGCCTGGCGAGTTCGGCAATCGTCATGCCTTCGCTGTGCTCGGCGATCAGCGCGAGGGCGCTCAGGCCACGATCCAGGGTCTGCAGGGTAGTGGACATCGGCGGCGGTACCTCGGATGGCGAGTGGCACTGCAATGGTAGCGCAGCGGCACCAGGGTTTGACGCGACGAGAGAAACTGCCTATTTTCTCCACTGAGTTCGTTAAACGATACCATGTGTGCGATAAAAGTAAATAAACCATGGCACACGCCGTCGAGAAACCAGACCGTTCACCTGGAGCCACCATGACGCCAGTTTCCCATCGTGCCGAAGCGGGCGGTTGCCCCTTCCATCAGGCGAGCCGGGAAGAAGCGGTATCGCCCACGGGCTGCCCCGTCTCGGCTGCCGCTGCCGCCTTCGATCCCTTCGAGGCGCCCTACCAGCTCGACCCCGCCGAGGCGCTGCGCTGGTCCCGTGAGCAGGAGCCGGTCTTCTACAGCCCCAGGCTCGGCTACTGGGTCGTGAGCCGCTACGACGACATCAAGGCGATCTTCCGCGATAACCACACCTTCTCGCCGTCGATCGCCCTGGAAAAGATCACCCCGGCGAGCAAAGAGGCCCAGGCGGTGCTCGAGCGCTACGACTACGGCATGAACCGTACCCTGGTGAACGAGGACGAGCCGGCCCACATGGCGCGGCGGCGCGAGCTGCTCGAGGCCTTCTCCCCCGAGGCGCTCGAGACCCACGCGCCCATGGTGCGCCGCCTGGTGCGCGAGAAGCTCGACGCCATCGTCGACCGCGGCCGCGCCGACCTGGTTGCCGAGATGTTCTGGGAGGTCCCGCTGACCGTGGCGCTGCACTTCCTCGGCGTGCCCGAGGAGGACATGGAGCAGCTGCGCCGCTTCTCGGTGGCCCATACCCTCAATACCTGGGGGCGGCCTTCGCCCGAACAGCAGGTCGAGGTAGCCGAGGGCGTCGGCAAGTTCTGGCAGTACTCCGGTGAGGTGCTCGAGAAGATGCAGCGCCAGACCCAGGGGAAGGGCTGGATGTACGATATGATCGAGAAGAATCGGCAGAAGCCCGATGTCGTCACCGACAATTACCTGCACTCGATGATGATGGCGATCATCGTCGCCGCCCACGAGACCACGGCGCTGGCCACCGCCAACGCCTTCCGCCAGCTGCTCTCGCGCCCGGCGGTGTGGGACGAGCTGTGCGACAACCCCGAGCTGATCCCCGCGGCGGCCGAGGAGTGCCTGCGCCACTCCGGTTCGGTGGTGGCCTGGCGGCGGCGGGCTACCCGAGAGGTGGCGGTGGGCGGTGTGACCATTCCCGAGGACGGCAAGATCCTGATGGTCACGGCCTCGGGCAATCACGACCCGAGCCACTTCGAAAACCCCGACGAACTCGACATCTACCGCGACAATGCCGTCGACCACCTGACCTTCGGCTACGGCAGCCACCAGTGCATGGGCAAGAACCTGGGGCGCATGGAGATGCGCATCTTCCTTGAGGAGTTCACCCGGCGGCTGCCGCACCTGGAACTCGAGGAGCAGGCGTTCACCTTCCTGCCCAATACCTCGTTCCGCGGCCCCGAGGCGCTGTGGGTGCGCTGGGACCCGGCAAAGAACCCCGAGCGACAGGATCCCGCCGTGCGCACTGCCCAGCGGGATTTTCCGGTAGGGGCGCCGGAGGCCCACAGTATCGTGCGGCGAGTTCGCGTGACCCGCGCCGAGCCAGAGGCCGAGGGCGTGCTCGGCGTGACCCTGACCGACCCCGCCGGGCGCGACCTGCCGGCGTGGACGCCGGGATCGCATCTCGACGTGGTGCTGCCCATCGGCGAGGCGCGCAAGTATTCGCTGTGCGGCTCGCCAGATGCCGGCGACTGGCGCATCGCCGTGCTGAACGAGGAGGCCGGCCGTGGCGGCTCGCGCTGGATGCATGAGTCGGTCCGTGAGGGCATCGAGCTGCGGGTGCGCGGGCCCAAGAACCACTTCCGCCTCGATGAATCGGCGCAGCACTACGTGCTGATTGCCGGCGGCATCGGCATCACCCCGATCATCGCCATGGCCGACCGTCTCAGGCGGCTGGGCAAGTCCTATGAGCTGCACTACGCGGGGCGCTCCCGTTCCAGCATGGCCTTTATCGAACGGCTCGAGCGCGATCATGGGGAGGCCCTGCACCTCTACCCCAAGGACGAGGGGTGCCGTCTCGATCTGGCCGGGCTGCTCGCCGAACCGCGCGAGGATACCCTGCTCTACGCCTGCGGCCCGGAGCGGTTGCTCACAGCGCTGGAAGCCGGCACCGCCCACTGGCCGGAGGGCAGTCTTCACGTGGAGCATTTCACCGCCGAGGGTGCACTGCTCGATCCGAAGAACGAGCACGCCTTCGAGGCCGAGCTCACCGACTCCGAGCTCACCGTGGCGGTGCCACCGGACAGGACGCTGCTCCAGGCCCTGCGCAGCGCCGGGATCGACGTGCCCAGTGACTGCGAGGAGGGCCTGTGCGGCTCCTGCCAGGTCGAGGTGGTCGAGGGCGAGATCGACCATCGCGACAAGGTGCTCACCGCCGCCGAGCGGGCCGGCCAGGATCGGCTGATGAGCTGTTGCTCAAGAGCCAAGGGCAAGAAGCTGGTGCTGGCCCTTTGACCCAGAAAAACCATAACGCAGAAAAAACGTACGCCAATCCTGACAATCGGGACTCACGAGGAACGACAATGAAAATGCACAAGCTCGCGACACTGACGACACTCACCGCGCTCTCTCTCGGCGCCTTCCAGGGCGCCGCCGCCACCGAGCTGCAGGTCAGCACCTGGGCCGGGCCCAACCACGGCGTCAACACCATCGTCTGGCCGACCTGGGCCAGCTGGGTCGAGGAGGCCACCGAAGGCCGCGTCACCGTCAACGTGGTGCACGACATGGGCCCGCCGGGAGCGCAGATGGAGCTGATCGCCGATGGCGTGGCCGACGTCACCTGGCTGTTCCACGGCCTCATGCCGGGGCGCTTCGAGCTGACCAAGCTGCCCGAGCTGCCCACCTTCGAGGACTTCCCGTCCGAGCACGCCTCGGTGGCCTACTGGCGGACCCATAAGGAGTACTTCGCCGAGGCCGGCGAGCATCGCGGCGTCGAGGTGATCGGCCTGGGGGTACACGGCCCGGGCACGCTGTTCCTCGACGAGTCGATCGACAGCCTCGATGACCTCGACGGCAAGCGCGTCCGCATCGGCGGCGGCGTGATGGCCGACATCTCCAACGCCCTGGCGCTGACCGGCGTGGCGCTGCCGCCGGCGGGCACCTACGAGGCCGCCACCCAGGGGGTGGTCGATGGCGCCATGCTGACGCTGGAGGGCCTCAAGAGCTTCCGCCTCGCCGAGGTGCTGCCCTACACGGTGCAGATGCCGGGTGGCTTCTACCGCGGCAGTTTCTCGCTGGTGATCAACCCCGACACCTGGGCCTCGCTCTCCGAGGAGGATCGCGAGGCGATCGAGAGCGTCTCCGGTGAGCGGCTGTCCCGCCTGTTCGGCTACATGATGGACGTGGTCGACGTGCGCGGCATCGAGTTCGCCGAACAGCAGGGCAACACCTTCATCGAGCTGCCGGCCGAGGAGGTCGATCGCTTCCAGCAGATGGCGGCGGAACTGCCGGGCAAGTGGAAGGCAGAGGCGGAACAGAAGGGCGTCGACGGGGAGGCCGCCCGTGCCTACTTCCTCGAGCAGCTCGAGGCGGTCGGTGAGGAAGAGGGGCTCGCTGCCGACGAGGTGATCGACCCCGAGGCCTGATCCCGGCTAGCCAGCGACCGACCTGCGAGCACGGCCAATGGCCGTGCTCGCTGCGTTACGGCAGTCGCCGATTGATTTTGTTTCATTTGAAACTATTTTGATCCGTGTCAATGTCGGGAGAGGGCCAGGGGACGATACTGTCGGAAACGTACCTGACGGGAGAGTCCTCATGAATCACACACCGAAGTCATCGCGTAGCTCATGGTGGGATCGTCTCTGTGAACGCACCTATCGTGCCACCACCCCTCGGCTGGTGCGCGAGATCGAGGCGGAATCG
The DNA here is from genome assembly GCF_021412585.1 of Halomonas alkalisoli. GTDB lineage: Bacteria > Pseudomonadota > Gammaproteobacteria > Pseudomonadales > Halomonadaceae > Halomonas > Halomonas alkalisoli. Next base: position 20,626 of record NZ_JAKCMI010000030.1, read on the forward strand.
CCCGGTGCCTATAGCGAGATGCTCCAGGACCTGAAGATGCCTCTCGAGCCGGCTTTCGAACGTGAAGTCGCAAGGCATATCGACCATGGCGGCTTTCGCGCCTTCGTGCCGGCCGATACCCTGATGCCGGCCATGCTGCAGCGGTTCGGCCTAAACAAGGCGACCGTTGCCGCGCATGTCAGCTATCCGAGCCTGCGTGGCAACTGCAACGCCTGTCCGGTGGCCGGCTACTGCTGGCACGCCATGCGCCGCGACGCCGGCGTCGATGAGTGCCGCGCCTTCTGCCCCAACGCCGCGGCCTTCGATCGCCAGGCCGAGCTGACCTGAAGGCCAGGCCGATTCAACGATTCCATTCCAAATATTCCTGCTAAGTGGCTGCTGGCGTTACGCGCCGGCAGGCCATTTGCCATCGGCTTCCTTGGCCTGCGCGTCGAGGTGCTCGAGGATCCACTCGATGAACCCCTTCACCTTGGCCTGTTCCGCCTTGTACTCGGGGTAGGCCAGGTAGTAGGCATCGCGACTGGTCAGCGAGAACGCCCAGGGAATGATCAACTGTCCTGCCTTCAGTTCCTCCTCGGCCAGGAAGCGTGGCACCAGCGCCACGCCGCAACCCGCCCGGGCTGCCCCTAGCGACATGGAGAACGTATCGAATCGCGGGCCGTGATAGCTGTGCTCGGTATAGGCCCCTTGGGCGGCAAACCAGTCGTGCCAGGCCTCCGGACGGGTAGCGCTCTGCAGCAGCACCAGTTCGGTCAGCGCCAGGGGGTCCCCGATCCCGCCCTTCGGCACCACCGATGGGGCGCAGACAGCCACGACTTCCTCATCGAGCAGCTTGATGCACTCGGCCTTCGGCCATGCACCATGGCCGAAGAAGAAGGCGACATCGACGCGCTCATCCTCGAGGTCGAAGGGCTCCATCCGGTTGCTGATGTTCAGGTAGACATTGGGATGGCGAAAACGAAAGCCATTGAGCCGGGGGATCAGCCAGCGGGCGCCGAAGGTCGGCAGCGTGGTGACGTTGAGCACCTCGCTCTGGCCGCCGTAGGACTGCATGTAGCGGGTCGACATCTCGACCTGGGCGAGGATCTTGCGCACCTCGGTCAGGTAGAGCGAGCCCTCGGGGGTAACCTGCAGGCGCTTGCGGACGCGGCGGAACAGCGGATGCTCGAGCACCGACTCGAGCTGGGCCACCTGCTTGCTGACCGCGCTCTGGGTCAGGCTCAGTTCATCGGCGGCGCGGGTGAAGCTGAGGTGGCGGGCCGAAGCCTCGAAGCACTGCATGGCGGTGAGGGTCGGCAGGTGGCGGCGGCTCATTTCAGTACCCAATCGGAAAAAAAGGAATGACCTTCGTATAAAACGTCGTTTGAGGCAGGTCAATCACGACGGCAATACTGCTTGCGATCATCATGTTCATAACGAGTCGCAGGAGGAGGAAGAATGATCGATGCCGTCATGAGGCGCCTCGGTGTGCCCGAGACCCTGTACCGCCAAGGCGACTACCCCGTCACCTCCCCTACCGACGGCGCCGAGATCGGCCGCATCGCGCTCGAGGGAACGGACGCGGTCGAGTCCCGTATCGCCCGTGCCCAGCAGGCCTTCGAGCAGTGGAGCCGGGTGCCGGCGCCCCGCCGCGGCGAGCTGGTCCGCCTGTTCGGCGAGCAGCTGCGTCGCCACAAGGAGGACCTCGGTACCCTGGTGACCCTGGAGTGCGGCAAGATCCTGCAGGAAGGCCTCGGCGAGGTGCAGGAGATGATCGACATCTGCGACCTGGCGGTCGGTCAGTCGCGTCAGCTCTACGGCTTGACCATCGCCTCCGAGCGCCCCGGGCACCATATGCGTGAGAGCTGGCATCCGCTGGGCCCGGTCGGCCTGATCACCGCCTTCAACTTCCCGGTCGCCCCCTGGGCCTGGAACGCCGCCCTGGCCCTGGTGTGCGGCGACAGCCTGCTGTGGAAGCCCTCCGAGAAGACCCCGCTCAGCGCCCTGGCCTGCCAGGCCCTGCTCGAGCGCGCCATGACTGAGTTCGGCGACGAGGCCCCGGCGGATCTCAGCCAGGTCATTCTCGGCGACCGCGAGGCCGGTGAGCGCCTGGCCGACGACCCCCGCGTCCCCCTGATCAGCGCCACCGGCAGCACCCGCATGGGCCGCGAGGTCGCGCCGCGGGTTGCCGCCCGCTTCGGGCGCAGCATCCTGGAGCTCGGCGGCAACAACGCCATGATTCTAGCGCCCAGCGCCGACCTGGACATGGCCGTGCGCGCGATTCTCTTCTCGGCCGTGGGTACCGCCGGCCAGCGCTGCACCACCCTGCGCCGCCTGATCGTCCATGAGTCCATTCGCGACGAGGTGCTCGAGCGGGTGAAGACGGCCTACACGGGCATCAGCATCGGCGACCCCATGGCGGGGAACCTCGTCGGGCCGCTGATCGACGCCCAGGCCTATGACCAGATGCAGTCCGCCCTGGATCGGGCTCGTCAGCAGGGGGCCCGGGTATTCGGCGGCGAACGCCAGCTGGCCGAGACCTACCCCAACGGCTACTACGTGGCCCCGGCCATCGTCGAGGTCCCAGGCCAGGACGAGCTGGTCAAGAACGAGACCTTCGCCCCGATTCTCTACGTCATGGGCTATCGCGACTTCGACGAGGCGCTGGCGCTGAACAACGGCGTGCCCCAGGGCCTGTCGTCGTGCGTCTTCACCACCGACGTACGCGAAGCCGAGGCCTTTGTCTCCGACCAGGGCAGCGACTGCGGGATCGCCAACGTCAATATCGGCCCCAGCGGCGCCGAGATCGGCGGCGCCTTCGGCGGCGAGAAGGAGACCGGTGGCGGGCGTGAGTCAGGTTCGGACGTGTGGAAGAGCTACATGCGCCGTCAGACCAACACCGTCAACTACTCCCGCGAGCTGCCCCTGGCCCAGGGTATCCGGTTCGACTGACCCGGGCAGCGTCCACCCGGCCCAAGCATGGGAGGCAACATGAAGGAGCGCTGTCTCTGGCAATCCACCTCGCTGGAACCGCCCTTGAGCCTGGGTGCGCTGCAGGGCGACCACAGTGCCGATGTGGTGGTCATCGGCGGTGGTATCACCGGGCTCAGCACCGCGCTGCACCTCGCCGAGGGCGGTATCGACGTGACCCTGGTCGAGGCTGGGGATATCCCCAGCGGTGGTTCGGGACGCAGCGTCGGCCTGGTCAATGCGGGGCTGTGGATTCCACCGGATGACATCATGGCGGCTCTGGGCGAGGAGGATGGCGAGCGTGCCAACGCCATTCTGGGTGCCGCCCCCGCGGACGTCTTTTCGCTGATCGAGCGGCACGGCATCGACTGCCAGGCGACCCGCACGGGGACCCTGCACCTGGCCCACAATGGCAGGGGCGAGCAGGAGCTGGCGCGTCGCGCGGAACAGTTTCAGCGACGTGGCGCTCCCGTGGAGCTCCTCGAGGCGGACGCCTGCCGGGAGTACGTGGGTACCCGGCGTATTCGCCGGGCACTGCTCGACCGGCGTGCCGGCACCCTGAACCCCACCGCCTATACCCGGGGCCTGGCGCGCGCCGCCAAGGTGGCCGGCGCTCGCCTGTACACCCACAGCGCCGTGGTTGGCGTCGCCAGAGCGGGGGATGACTGGCGGGTGACCACCGACCACGGCAGCGTCACGGCTGCGCGGCTGGTGCTCGCCACCAACGCCTACACCGAGGACCGCTGGAACGAAGTCCGCCATCACTTCTTTCCCGGCCACTTCTTCCAGGTCGCTTCCCGGCCGCTACCCGCGGCACTCGCCGGCGACATCCTGCCCGAGCGTCAGGGCGCCTGGGATACCCGCATGGTATTGAGCAGCCTGCGCCGCGACCCAGAGGGCCGGCTGATTCTCGGTAGCCTGGGCAAGGGGGAGGGGAAGCCCGCCGCCTTCCTACGCTGCTGGGCCAACCGCATTCAGCGCCACTACTTTCCCCAGCTGGGGACCGTGGAATGGGAGTGCACCTGGACGGGGCGAATCGCCTTCACGCCGGACCATACGCTGCGTCTCTTCGAACTCGCCCCTGGCGTGTTGGGAGTCTCGGGCTACAACGGACGCGGCATCACCACCGGCACCGTGGTGGGCAAGGGCTTTGCCAGATACCTGATCACCGGCGATGACGCCTTGTTACCCCTGCCGATCCGAGCCCCCCAGCCGATACGTGCCCGGTCTCTTAGAAGTTCAGGCTATGAGGGGGGCTTTACGCTCTATCACACGGGGCAGTGCCTGCGGGTATTGAGCTGAGCTGAGCTGAACTGAACCTGGCCAAAGGCGATGCCGCTCAGGGGAGGGGATCGATGGGAACCGGTACCGTCACGTCGTCTTTCACCAGTTCCATCACGACGAAGGAGTGCGTCTGGTGGACGTTCGGCAGTCGTCCGATCTGCTGCACCAGCACGTCACGATAATGCGAAATATCGTGGGTCCTCACCTTGAGCAGGTAATCGAAGTTCCCCGCCACCATATAGCAGCCCTGCACTTCGGGAATCAGACGTACGGCTCTGTTGAATCGGTCCAGGGCGTCTTCGCTGGTCTTCTCCATGGTCACCAGTACCACCAGTACGTTGCCCGCCCCGAGCTGTTCCGGATCCAGGTCGGCACGGTAGCCACGGATGATGCCGTCCTGCTCGAGGCGGCGCACACGCTGCGCGCAGGGCGTCTTGGTGAGGTTCACCCGATGGGCCAGCTCCACGATGGAGAGGCGCCCATGCTCCTGTAGCTGGTTCAGGATACGGCGATCGATACGATCCAGCTTAATAGCCATATTGCCTACCATTTCTTGTTATCGAGGACAAAGGTAAACCAATTTAGCGATATTTGGAGCCAATTCCTAGGAAAATTGGCCAACAATGAGCCTGGAAGGTAACCCAGTGAAATAAGAGGAGTGATTATTTGAGAACAAACTAACCAAGCGATTCCTGTTGTCGAACGACAGTCGCTCGATAAATATCAAACCCAAGGTAATTGTTATGACAACTCCAAGAACATCCATTCCAAAAAAGCCCATCGAATACCAACGCCCCGGCCTGATGCTGGCGCTTACCCCCGTCGTCCTGACGTTGCTGGTGCTCGGCGTGCAGCTGTTCTATTTCGGCGACTTCACGCCGCATATCCCCTTGGCCATCGGCCTGGCGATCACGGCGCTGGTGGGGGTCAAGCTCGGCTTCCGCTGGAAACAGATCGAAGAGGGCATCTTTCACGTCATTCATGTCTCCCTGCCCTCCGTCTCGGTGCTGATCTGCGTCGGCATGATCATTGGCGTGTGGATCGCCAGCGGCACCGTGCCGACCCTGATCTACTACGGCCTGACGCTGCTCTCGCCGGCCATCTTCCTGGCGGCGGCCATGCTGCTCTGCTCGGTTGTCTCGCTGGCGCTGGGCACCTCCTGGGGCACGGTCGGCACCGTGGGCCTGGCGCTGATGGGCATCGGCGCGGGCTTCGATATCCCGATGTACTGGACCGCCGGCGCGGTGGTGTCGGGCGCCTTCTTCGGCGACAAGGTCTCGCCGCTGTCGGATACCACGAACCTCGCCCCGGCGGTCACCGGCACGGACGTCTTCTCGCATATCAAGAACATGATGCCGACGACGGTTCCGGCGATGCTGATCGCCTTCGCCATCTACCTGGTGGCGGGCTTCACCATGATCGACGATGCCAACGCCTCCTTCGAACGGATCGATGCCATTACGGCCGCGCTGCAGGCGAACTTCACCATCTCGGCCTGGCTGCTGCTGCCGGCGGTGCTGGTGATTGCCCTCGCGGTCAAGCGTATGCCGCCCATCCCGTCCTTGTTCGCTGGCGCCCTGGCCGGGGCGGTCACCGCCATGGTCGTGCAGGGGGTCGGCGTGCACGATGTGCTCACCTACGCCAACAGCGGCTACTCGATCGAGACCGGCGTTGCCGCCATCGATAGCCTGCTCAACCGCGGTGGCATCCAGTCGATGATGTGGACCATCTCGCTGGTGCTCATCGCGCTGGGTTTCGGCGGCGCGCTGGAGAAGACCGGCTGTCTGGAGGCGATCATCCGTGCAATCATGACCAAGGTGCGTAGCTTCGCTGGGCTGCAGACCTCGGCGGTGCTGACCTCTGTCTCCACCAACCTGGTCGCCGGTGACCCCTACCTCTCCATCGCCCTGCCCGGTCGCATGTATGCGCCCACCTACCGCGGCATGGGCTATTCGACCCTGAACCTGTCGCGGGCGATCGAGGAAGGCGGGACGCTCATCTCTCCCCTGATTCCCTGGAACGCCGGCGGCGCCTTCGTGATCAGCGCACTGGCCCTGGGTATCGCCGACGGCAATGTCGAGAACCTGCTGTACATCCCGCTGGCCTTCGCCTGCTGGCTGTCGCCGGTGATCGGCCTGATCTATGCGCAGACCGGCCTGTTTTCACCCAAGGCCAGCGAGGAGGAGCGTCAACTCTGGGAAGAGCAGGGCGAGGCCATCGCCACCGACCTGGGGGCTGCCGGCGGTGCCGACGACGTTGCTACTGCCACGCCGCGACCCTCGAGCTGACATTACCGCCACGCCATCGGCGTGGCCACGACACAAGCCCAGCAGGCCATGCCTGCTGGGCTTCTTGTTGCCACCCGGCCGTCAGAACCTGGCCATCGGCGAGGGCGACATCCGCTAGAACCTCGAAGCACGGAAAGGCGAGATGTCCTCGGCGCTCCTTCTGCCCTGCAGCAGGTCGGCGATCAGTCGCCCCGTAGTGGCACCCAGCGTCAGGCCGAGCTGGCCGTGGCCGAATGCCATGGCCGCATTCGCGAGCTTCGGAGACTTGTCGATGACAGGCTTGGTGTCGGGCAGGAAGGGGCGGAAGCCCGCGCCGAACTCGACATCGGAGGTATCGAGTGATGGCAGTATCCGCTTTGCCTTCTCCAGGATGATGCGGGCTCGCTCGTAGTTGGGCTCGGCATCGTCACCGGCGAACTCGATGGTGCCGCCGATCTGTAGCCCCCGGGTCATGGGCACGAAGAGGAAGCCACCATCGGCATAGACCGTGGCATGCTTCAGTTCGACGCCGCCGTGGCGCACCACGGCCTGATAGCCGCCGATGCCTATCAGCGGCACCTTGACGCCCAGCGCATCGAAGAAGCGCTTGCTGCCGTTGCCCGCGGCGACCACCAGCTGGTCCAGCGCAACGGCGCGGCCGCTCTCGAGGCGGATGCCCGTCGCTTTCCCCTGACTCGACTCGATACGCTTGACCGACTCCTGCAGCCTTGTCCCACCCTGGTCGACGAAACGCTTCGTCAGCGCGGCGATGAAGCCCTTGGTATCGCGCACCGTTCGCCAGTCGGAGAGCAGCAGCCCATGGGAAAACTTTCCCGCCAGGGCCGGCTCGATCTCGCCGATCTCGCCCGCTCCCAGCGACTCCACCTTGAAGCCGAGTTCGCGCCTCAGCGCGATGTAGGCTTGCTCATGTGCCAGGCCCGCAGGCGTATCGAAGACCTCCAGAGTCGGCTGCGAACCGAGCAGCGCCTTGTCCTCGCAGTGTTCGAACAGGCTTTCGTAATCCTGGTAGACCTTGCTCGTCAGAGAGGCGAGCTCCTTGGCAATGGTCTCGATTCGAGAGCGGCGGGCGTTGGCCAGGAACCGCATCATCCAGGGCAATAGTGCCGGCACCGCAGTCGGCCTCAGCGCCAAGGGGCCCCTCTGGTCCAGCATCCAGCCCGGAATCTTCTTGAGGATGCCGGGCTTGGACAGGGGCACGATTTCACTGACGGCCATCTGGCCACAGCTCCAATTGGCCGTACTCTCACCCGGTTCTGCAGCATCCACCAGCGTGACGTTGTGGCCTTCCCGTTGGAGATAGAGGGCGCAGCAGACCCCCACGATACCTCCACCAATCACCACAGTGGATGGAGCGACGCCCATCGGATACTCCTTGTATAAGGACAGGTAGAGCGGCTGCACGCTCCTGCCAAAGCATGATCTTCTGGATGAGCTTGCTCGTCTTGAGCCTGTTCATCACCGGGGCAATATTCCATTCAGGACGCTGTAGCCCAGCTGGATGGCTACCTGCATCAGATAGTTGTACAGCATGATGAGTTACCACGGCCACGCCCTTTCGCTACCAGACATCAAACAGGTAGCCGCGCTTGTGGGCCATGCCCGTCTGTTCGGCCACCCGCTGGTTGCTCACGGTGATCCGTCGCTTACGCTTGAGAGCCCATTCACTCAACGCCTGCTGCAGGGTTTGGATGCTGCTGGAAGGCACCCAAGACCGGATGCGGCTGGGCTCCCTCCTGCTCGGCGCGCACCGCAGGCAGGACGTCCTCTGGGTGATTAAGGAAAAGCTCTGCTGGATCCAGAAGGACCCGACACCGCGGTCTGCCCGATGGCGTATCACGAACTACCTCAAGGTCATGTGGGAAGCGATCACCGACAAGCCACTGCTCAAGCCAATGGCAAGTGCCTTGATAACGCAGGGCGGCACGGGATCTCGGGACTGACGAATGCACGGCTGGAGGGTATTGTTGGCCTGTTTGAGGCTGCTTGGTAACGCGCACACGGCTATCGGAATGAGGCCAACTTCATTGCGATGATCTACCTAATTGGCAGTCCTGTTGGGTGGCTACAATGTTAGGCCAAATCTACATGAAACGTCGAAGTACCACTCTTTTGGGAGAACCCCCTCTGTCCGTTAGCAGGTGGAAAATTATAAATTGTGAAATATTAGAAGTTTCGGGGCGTTGTAATAGTTTTGTCTAGGCGCTTTTTCAACTATAAAATAGAGCCGCCTTTTGAGCGGCTCCGTGCTGGTTTAAGTTTTACTTTGTGTGTTTCTAGAATGAAAGTCCGATACGGTATTCTATGATATGATTGGTGTCAGAAGAGTAGCCTCCGTAATTGGATTGGTTCTTGTAAGTTAGAGTGGTAGATAGGGTGTTGGTAATATTCCAGCGGAGAGAGGTGCTGGCTAAATATCCGATGCTGCCTTTACCTAGAGTATCCCAGTCAAGATGTGATCCTGAGAAAGACTGTTCACGATATCTTCTGTTGGGTCGGAACCCTTCTGTATAGAATATAAAGCTGAGGTTCTGCCCATAAAGCTGAAATGGATTGACGTAAGTCGCAGCGAAGGCCTCCCCGGCGTGGCCATGCAGTGATTCTCCAAATGGGTTTCTTCCCATGACATAATGAAGCCCGGCATTGATGTTCCACAGCCCCGTCCTTGGGTTTCCACCATGGATGCCAAGTCCATAATAAAAGTTGTCTTCGGTAATGACTTCGTTGGCGACCAGGTAGTTCTGAGTCCACAGGTGGAAGGGTGAATCGCCAAGATGGTAGTTAAAGGATACCCAGTGCTTTCCCGTGGTGATCCCCTCCTCGCCTGACTGATTGTCAGAGTGCTTGAAAGGGTTGTCTATTTGAAGAAATTGGGTGAAGTTTCCCCAGTCGTAGGTCGTCCTGTTGTCCCATCGAAGATACTGAAGATTGAATTTGTTGGGACTCTTTTCCAGGGTGCCAGAGATATGCTGAATATGACCAAGGCTCAACGTGTTGCTGGAGGTTCTTACCTCTGCTTGTGCGATGCTTCCAGCCATTATTGTAATGAGGGTCAGTCCTGAAGCCATACTCTTAATTAGCATGCTGAGTCTCCTTTTTCGGTTTTTGTGTTTTATTTTTGTGCTGGTCGGATATGGTGATCTGTGATGATGGTTGACTTGTATTTTGTTTCTTTAGGTAAGTTATTTAATCCGACTTTCTTGCCTGTGAAAAGTCGGATTTTTTACTGTATGAAATGATTGTTGCAGCTTTGTAGGTGTTCGAATTGTCAGGTTGTCCACTCTCCTTCATGAGTCGTGAAATCCAACAGGGTGAGGTGATAAAAATGGCTGTGATGATCAGGCGATAAAGCTGACAGGCAGCCCCGAGAAGAGTGCTGGGCTGCCTGTTTTTCTGATGTTGAGTACACTTTTATGGGGCGCTATGCAGTCAATGCTCCATGCGAAACGGGGGGTCCATGGTGCTCAAGGCACTGGGAATTCTTCTATAAATATGTGCCGATATGGCGTGTCCTGCTCAGGCCACTAAGCCGAGTTCAATCATTTCTACTCCCTGCATATTTATCGAGCGATCTGGATATCTCCTGGTAGGACTCGCTTACACACCTAATTATTGAGGAATGCCTACCAGAGCCCGAAGAGGTAGCCACGCTCGTGAGCTCGGCCGGTGGCTTGGGCGACCCTTTGGTTGGAGATGGTCGTGCGTACCTTGCGTGAGTTGTGCCAGTGGAGGAGCGCTTCCTGCAAGGATTGGCGAGTCGCTTTATAAGCGGGGTGGCCGCCCAGATCGTTTTGCTCGTCAGGATCCGCGGCGAGATCGAATAGTTGGGGGGCGAAGCCTTCGTAGTGGATATACTTCCATCGGCCATCGGTGACCATGAAGGCCCGAGCCCGGTCCGGAGCGACTTTAAGCAGATGGCGAGCCGGACGCCAGGCGTAATCGCCTTCGCTAAAGGCGTAGTGGCGCCATTCACTGACTGTCTTCCCTTGTATCAGCGGCCGCAGTGAGCGCCCTTCGAGGCGATGGTCATAAGCAGGGCCACCCGCATAGTCGACCAGAGTCGGCACCAGATCGATGGCTTCCACCAGGTGTTCGCAGATCGTTCCCCGAGATGCATCGGCCTCGCGGCGGGGATCACACAGAATCAGCGGGATGCGTACGCTGGCTTCATGAAAGAGCTCCTTCTCTCCTAGCCAGTGATCCCCTAGGTAGTCACCATGGTCGGAGGTCAGCACTACTATGGTGTTGTCCAACTGCCCCCGGGCCTCGAGGAAGGCCATCAAGCGGCCGATATGGTCATCCAGCTGGGTGACCAGGCCCATATAGGCGGGGATGACCCGCTCACGTACCTCGTCTCGGGAAAACTCCAGGGATTCACCGTGCTGCATAAAGGCCTCCACCACAGGGTGGGGAGAGCGGCGTTCACTTTCATCGCGGTTGGCCGGGAGCACATGGTCTGCCGTGTAGAGGTCATGGTATGGGGTGGGTGCGATATAGGGCCAGTGGGGCTTGATATAGCTTAGGTGTAGGCACCAGGGTTGGTCGCCGGCCTGCTCGATGAACTCCATGGCGCGCCGGGTGGTATAGGCAGTTTCCGAGTCCTCTTCCCTGACCCGTGCCGGACGATTGGCGTTACGCATATACCAGCCGCTGAGCACTTCACCATTCTCGCCTTCCACGGAATTGGCAAAATCGTGCCAAGGGTTGGGGCTCTCATAGCCTTTATCGCGCAGGTAGCGGTTGTAGCGCAGGTCGGGATCCACCGATTGATCCGGGTGCAGGCCATCATCGCGCTCGAAGGGCTCGAAACCGCACTCGCTGACCAACACGCCTCGAGACGAGTCCGGGTCGACACCCAGGCGGCGCATGCCTTCATCGTCGCGCTTCATATGAGTCTTTCCCACGAGGGCGACGCGGTAGCCTTCGGGGCGCAGGTAGTCCCCCAGGGTGTGCTCATCGACGCGTAACGGCACATTGTTGTAGCTGGCACCATGGCTGGAGGCATAGCGACCGGTATAGAAAGACATCCGTGAGGGCCCACAGACCGGGGCCTGGCAATAGGTGCGCAGGAAATTGACGCCCCGTGCCGCCAGGGCATCGATATGTGGCGTACGGATATATGGGTGTCCGGTGCAGCCCAGGTAATCGGCACGCAGCTGGTCAGCCATAATAAACAGTAGGTTAGGTTTCTTTTCCATCGGCTCTACATCCGTTCGGTGATGCCTAAGCCCTGGCATTGGAAGCAGCAGGGCAGTATCGGGTTTCTTGAACTCTCCATTGACAGGGGGCGCTTCTCAAGCAAGTCTTTTATTCTGTGAAAAGGAGCCGCTCATGACCAAGCAGATCCGTGCCCTGGCCCGAGGCCTGGCGATCGTCAATGCCATCGACAGTGCAGAGGCCCCTCCTACCCTGGGAGAACTCCATCACGTCACTGGTATCGATCGCGCCACCATTTTGAGAATCCTGGCCACCCTGGAGGCAGCCGGCTGGGTCTATCGGGGGATCGGTGACAATCGCTACCGTCTCACCTACAAGCTTCATGAGATCGGAGATCGAGTCAGCATCCACGATGCCATTGCACAGCTGGCTAGCCCCGTTATCGACCGTCTGCAGAAGGAGATTCAGTGGCCTTCAGATATCTCGGTCTACAACGGGCGCAGCATGGAAATCGTGGAGACGACCCGCAAGCGTACGCCCTTCGTGATGAACCGTGAGGCGATCGGCTATTCACCGAGCATGCTGCAATCCGCCATGGGGCGGGCCTATCTGGCCTTCAGCGATGAGCGCCAGCGGCAACTCATACTAAGGCGTTTGCAGGAGGGAGGCGGTGAAGATGCTCGCCTAGCCAAGGATGTGGAGAGCATAGAGTTGTTGCTGAGAGAGATTCGCGAGCGAGGCTTCGCGACCCGCGATCCCAATACTTCGATCCTCTACGTGGATTTCGACGGAAGTTTTAGCGCCATCGCGGTGCCGATCCTGGTGAAGGGGGACGTCCAGGCCTGTCTAAACGTGGTGTGGATCACCGAAGCGTATGCTGACCCCGGCACCGAGAACCTCTTCTTCGAGAAACTCAAGCCCGCCGCTGAAGAGCTATCCGAGCTATTCTTGGAAAATCGCATCTACTAGCTCGTTTTTTCACTTGGTGAAAAGATCCATTGCGATCGGTCGATGTCATCGGCTAGCTTCAGCCATAGCCGTACAACAACATCAAGACCAACGAGGAGACCCTCTGATGAAAAAGCTCCCTTCCCTGCTTGCTGTATCGACGCTCCTTGCCGGTAGCGCAATGGCCAGCGGCGATGATGATGTCACCACCATCGTCTTCAACAGCTTTATTTCCAGTCAGCACTTCTTTAATCAGGAAATTCTGCACCCTTGGCTGGAGGAAGTCACCGAGGCCACCGAAGGGCGAGTTGTCTTCGAGGTACCTTCCAGTAGCCTGGCGGCGCCCCATCAGCAGTATGACAGTATCGTCAATGGTGTCTTCGATGCCGGCTACCTGCTGAATTCCATCAATCCGGAACGGGTTAAGCTGATGAGTATGGCGCAGCTGCCCTTCATAACCACTACTCCGGAGCAGAACTCCGTTGCCCTCTGGCGAACCTATCAGGAGTACTTCGCGGATACCGAAGAGTTCTCTGACCTCAAGGTGCTTGGTACCTTTGTAACCAATCCAGCGGAACTCTTTAGCCTTGGTGAGCCGATCAAAGGTGTCGAGGATATTCGTGGCCGTCGCTCCTACGCAGTGCCTGGCGTCTCGGCATATATGATGCAAGGGTTGGGGTCCGGTGTTCTGGCTCAGCCGGCGGTGCGCTCTTATGAGATTATCTCTTCCGGAGCCGTTGATCTCTTTACCGGCTATTCTACGGCCGATGCGATTCCTTTCCGAACTCTCCAGTTCATAGAGTCGATTACTGATATTCCTGGCTATATCTCCGCTCCCAGCTTCACTCTGGTCTTCAATCAGGAGGTCTGGAATTCCCTGGATGAGCGTGATCAGCGCATCATCGAATCTCTGGCTGGGGAGGAATGGGCGCAACGATTCGCTATCTATTCGGAGAAGCAGCGCGAGGCCCGTGAGCAGGCTAGTGCCAGCGGCATTGAGTTCTATGAAGCCAGTGATGCCCTGATGGAGGCCCTAAATGAGGTGGGCTATGGGCTGCACCAGGAGTGGATCGATACCGCGAATGCCATGGGCGTGGATGGTCGCGCCGCCCTCGACTTTTATATCGAACAGTCCAATGTCAACCATGAAATCGAGCGTTAAGCGCTGCGCCGAGCTGCTCCTGGGGGTGGGCTGTGCCCTGCCCTTGTTGACCATTGTATTGGTGACCTTTGTCGACGTCTTTGCTCGCTACCTATTCTCTCGGCCGATCTTGGGCTCATCGGAGCTGATCGAGTACTGCATGGCGCTGACCGTATTTTCGTCGTTGCCGCTGGTCAGCTGGAAGGGGGAGCATGTCTCGGTGTCGCTTCTCAATGGGCTCAAGGGGTGGGGGCGTATAGTCAGAAGCCTATTGATAGGCCTGGTCTCTACCTTCGCCATGTTGTTGCTTTCTAGGCTGCTTTGGAATCAAGCAACAAACTATCTAGCGTACGATACGAGAACTCTATTTATGCAGCTGCCCATGGGATATTTGGCTATTGCTATGAGCCTGTTTTCGGCGCTATCTGCTCTAGGAGTGATATTGGCTACCTGGAATGAAATTCATGCGGCCATCGACCAGAGAAAAGCGGAGAGCTCGTCATGTTGATCGCAACGCTTGGTATCAGCCTCGTGCTTTTTCTGGCCTTTCTTGGGACCCCCTTGGGACTCTCAATGTTATTAGTCGGAATCGGTGGATTTGCCTGGATACGTGGTATCGATGCGGCCCTGTTCATGGGCTCGCAAACGGTAATCGATGCCTCCGCCAACTATGGCCTGTCGGTTCTTCCCATGTTTATTCTCATGGGGGTCTTTATCCATCGCTCAAATATTGCCGACGAGCTCTATGAGTTTGCCAATCGGGTTGCTGGCAACGTTAAGGGTAGCCTGGCTCAGGCCACGGTGGGCTCCTGTGCCATGTTTGGCGTGCTGACTGGTAGCTCTATCGCCACGGCGGCGACAATGAGCAAGGTCGCGATTCCACCGATGCGCAAGCTGGGCTACAGCGATACCCTTTCCACTGGCTGCGTAGCTTCTGCTGGCGTGCTTGGAATGCTGATCCCGCCTAGCGTACCCCTGATTATCTTCGGCCTGATCTCGGATCAGGACATCCTGTCACTGTTTATCGCAGCGATCGGCCCTGGCTTACTGGTGGCACTACTTTTTTCTATAACGATCTGGGTTATCGCTACTGTTCGTCCGGAGCTTTGTCCCAACCCCCAGTCTTCTGCCGAGCGGCGTCGCAGATCGACGAGTAGTGCTAAGACACTAATCCCCTTCTTCTTTCTTTTTCTACTGGTAGTGGGCGGCATGTACAGTGGTGTCTTTACCATCACCGAGGCGGCGGGTATCGGTGCCTTCGGTGCCTTCCTGATTGCCCTGCTGCGTCGAAAGCTATGCCCGACAAGTTTCCTCGCCTGCCTGGTGGATGCCGCCAAGACAACGGGAAAGCTGTTCGTCGTGGTCTTCGGAGCCATGGTCTTCGGCACCTTTATCAATATGACCGGCATGGCCCGGGAGTTGGTACAGGTGATCGAATCCCTCAATCTTGGGCTCTTCGGGTTGTTGTTGGTGTTGATGCTGATGTACTTCGTGCTGGGAGCGGTGCTGGAAACCATCGGAGTGATGATCCTGACGGTGCCTATTCTGCTCCCGGTGATGACGCTCTATGGTGTCGATCTGGTGTGGTTCGGGATTTTTGTGGTGATGATGATCGAGATCGGCATGTTGACTCCGCCGATCGGCATTAATGTCTTTACGGTGTCCTCGGTCTTTCCCGATATCCCGCTGAAGAAGATCTTCCTGGGCACGGCTCCCTTCCTGGTCGCCAACCTTGTCGCCGTGTTGGCCATCGTACTCTTCCCGGAAATCGCCATGCTACCCCTCGCCTGGCTAGGTTAGGCCTCTCGTAAGAGCATGAAGGAGAATTAGGATGCGTTTCGACTATATCGTGGTCGGCGCCGGTTCGGCCGGTGCGTGCTGGCCAATCGGTTGAGTCAATCGGGACGTTATTCGGTAGCCCTCCTGGAGGCAGGTCGGGCCAAGGGACCGTTCCCCCTGGATTCACTTGCCGGTGGGCCTGCAGAAAGCCATGGCTGATCCAACGCTGGAGTGGCGGTTGCCGAATCCGCGGGCAGCCCGAGGATTCGGCAACGCGATGTGGCCTTGATGATCCGAAGCCTGGAGACCGCCCGTGAGCTGGCCGATCAGCCGGCGCTAAGAGCGCTCATCGATACGGAATTGGCCCCCGGCCCGACGGTAATGGGAGAGGCGGACCTCGAGGCTTGGATACGCCAAACGGCGGTTTCCGTTTACCACCCGGTGGAAACCTCGCGGGTGGCGGATGCCTCCATCATGCCGACGCTGGTGTCGGGGAATACCAATGCACCGTCGATCATGATCGGCGAGAAGGGGGCCACCATGATCCTGGGGGCCCGGTGAGGAGGAATAGTATGAGTATCGTTAAGTCGGAACAGTATATCGGGGGACGCTTGCGCCCCTCGGCTTCTTCAGGATGTTTGGAAGTCATCGATCCCTATCGAGGTGAGGTCATCGCCCGGGTACCCCGTGGCCATCGAGACGATGTGGATGCTGCCGTGGATGCGGCAAGGCGCGCTTTCCCGGCCTGGGGCGAGACATCACCGGCGCGTCGGAAGGCTTACCTTAAGGACCTGTTGGAGCAACTGATAACACGTCGGGAAGCCGCTGCGGACGTCATCACCGCCGAGATCGGCGTGCCGCGTCGCCTGGCCCGCACCATGCAACTGGATATGCCGATCGGCATCCTCGAGGCAACGCTGGCCGCTATGGACGAGATTCCCTGGGTGGAAACGATTGGCCATAGCGGCGTGCTGCGCGAGCCCATCGGGGTCGTGGCGGCGGTGACGCCCTGGAACGTGCCTCTTCATCAGATCATGGCCAAGCTGGCGCCGGCCCTCGCCGCCGGTTGCACCCTGGTACTCAAGCCCAGTGAGGTGTCTCCGCTCAGCGCCTACTTCCTGGCCGAGTTGGTTGATGCCATCGGACTGCCGGAGGGGGTCTTCAACCTGGTTTGCGGCGACGCCGAGGCTGTGGCCAAGCCGCTGGTGGCCCATCCCGGGGTGGATATGGTCAGCTTCACCGGCTCGGTGGAAGTGGGCAAGGCGGTCATGTCTGCCGCAGCGGCCAATCTGGCCAAGGTGAACCTGGAGCTGGGTGGCAAGTCGGTCAACCTGATGGCGCCAGGCACCGACCCGGAGAAGGTCGCCGCCGCCGCTTTGCGTCAGTGCTGGACCAACGCCGGCCAGATCTGTGTCTCCCACTCCCGGCTGCTGGTGCCGAGGTCCGAGCAGGAGGCTCTCTGCGAGCGGCTTCTGGTCGCCTCCGTCGACTGGACGCTCGGCGATCCCAACGAGGAGACTACTTGGGTGGGCCCCCTGGCTACCCGTGGCCAGTTTCACAAGGCGCGTGACTATATGATCGGGGCCGAGGCCGAAGGGGCCGTCTGTATCGTGGGCGGGAGTGCCGCTGTCGATGAAGAGGCGCCCGGGAATCTGATCCCGCCGACCATCTATCGTGATGTGACGCCGACCATGCGTATCGCCCAGGAGGAAACCTTCGCCCCCATTCTCACGGTGATGCCCTACGACGACCTGGATGAGGCGGTGGCCATCGCCAACCAGCTGCCCCTGGGGCTCTCCGGGTCGGTATGGGCCCCGAGTCATGCCGAGGCCGTCGCCCTGGCCAAGTGCCTGCGCACCGGTCAGGTCTTTATCAATGGTGCCCCGCCCAACTTCGCTGCGCCCTTCGGCGGTTACAAGCAGTCGGGAATCGGGCGCGAATATGGCCGCTATGGCATCGAGGAGTATTTCGAGCTTAAGTCTATCCATGGCTATTGAGCCTTGGGCCCATATTTTCCAAGCGCTAGGTGATAACAATGCAGAGAAAGACCGGTTTCTTCTTCGACGAGCGCTGCCTGTGGCATAGCGCCGGCCAGCACGTACTGGTGATGCCCGTGGGGGGCTGGGTGCAGCCCCCGGCGGGGGCCGGCCATGCCGAATCCCCCGAGACCAAGCGACGACTCAAGAACCTGATGGATGTCTCGGGCCTGACTGCCCAGTTGATGCAGAGCTCGGCGTCTCCGGCCAGTGAGGAGAGCTTGCTGCGGGTGCATACGCCCGACTACCTGAGAAAATTCAAGGAACTCAGTGATCAGGGGTATGGCAGTGTGGGCCTCCATGCTCCGGTGGGGCCCGGCAGCTATGAGATCGCCAAGGTCTCGGCCGGGCTGGCCATCGCCGCCGTCGAGGCGGTGGTGACCGGCGAGTTGGAGAATGCCTACTCCCTATCTCGCCCCCCGGGGCATCACTGTTTGCCCGACGAGGGCATGGGCTTCTGCTATTTGTCGAATATCGCCATCGCGGTAGAGGACGCCAAGGCGCGTCATGGCCTGGGCCGGGTGGCGATCCTCGACTGGGATGTCCACCAGGGCAATGGTACCCAGGCGATCTTCTATGAACGCCCCGATGTATTGACGATCTCGCTGCATCAGGACGGCGCCTTTCCCCGCGGCTACGGCGGTGCCCAGGATCGTGGGACCGGCGATGGCGAGGGTTATAACATCAATGTGCCGCTGATTCCGGGTGGCGGCGGTGATGCCTACCGCCACGCCATGGAGCGCATCGTGGTGCCGGCGTTGGAGCGCTTCGAACCGGAGCTGATCGTGGTTGCCTGCGGCTATGACGCCAACTCCATGGATCCGCTGGGGCGCATGATGCTGGGCAGCGAAGACTTCCGCCAGATGACCGAGACAGTGATAGCAGTGGCGGATCGACTCTGTGGCGGACGACTGGTCATGGTCCACGAGGGAGGTTATTCCGAGGCCTATGTACCTTTCTGTGGCCATGCGGTAATCGAGGCACTAGCCGGTGTACGTACTGAGGTGGAAGACGTGGCCTATGCCGCGATTCAGGATCAGCAACCCCGACGCGAGCAGCGGGAGTTGCAGCGTGAGCTGATCGATCAGCAGGCTCAAAGCCTCTTTGCAGGATAGGCAACAAACTATCGAGCTAAATGGCATGGCGCCCCCTGGCCAGATGGCAGGGGGCGTTATCATCTGGGTAACATCAAAGGCCGATAGGGCGCGACAATTCTTTCGAATATCGTCGAAGGCTGAGTGGTTGATGTAAGAGGAGACATATATTGATTCTGGTGTTTTCAGTATAAAAAAAGGGAGCCATTGGCTCCCATAAGGCGACGGAAATATCGAGAGAAATCGACTGGTTCAGGCAGCTTCTAGCCCCGTAGCCACCCGATCCAGTGCCAGGCTCAGGGTGGTGACGATTTCATCGAGCTGGGCTTCCTCAATGATCAGTGGTGGCGCGATGGCGATGGTGTCACCGGCGATGGGACGGATCAGCAGACCATGCGCCTCAGCGATATCCACGACCTGCTTGGCCACGCCCTGGGAAGGCTCGAACTGGGCCTTGGTCGACTTGTCGCGAACCAGCTCGATGCCCATCAGTAGTCCGGCACCACGGATATCACCCACCAGGGGATGTTCGCGTAAGGGCTCGAGGCGGGACGCGAGGTAGTCGCCCTTGGCACGGGCCTGGCCGGCGATGTCACGCTCTTCGTAGATCTTCAGTGCCTCAAGGGCCACGGCGGCACATACCGGGTGACCACCGTAGGTATAGCCATGGCCGAAGATCCCCAGGCGTTCGCTCTGCTGGACCATGGCCTGGTAGATCGATTCGGTCATCAGCGTCGCCGAGATCGGCAGGTAGGCTGAGGATAGTGCCTTGGCACTGGTTAGGATATCCGGACGCATGCCTACGGTCTGACTGCCCCATAGCTGACCGGTGCGTCCGAAACCGCAAATCACCTCGTCGGCAATCAGAAGGATGTCATGCCTTTCCAGTAGTACATTGAGCCGGGGGAAGTAGTCCGACGGTGGAACCACCACGCCTCCAACCCCCATGATCGGCTCGGCGAAGAAGGCGGCGATGTTATCGGCCCCCTCTTTCTCGATCAGGGCCTCCACGTTGCCGATCATGCGCTCGGTGAACTGGGCCTCGCTCTCGCCGGGTCGGCCAAAGCGATAGTAGTGGGGACAGTCCACATGCAGCACCCAGTCGAAGGGCAGGTTGAACTCCTCATGCATATGCGGCAGGCCGGTGACGCTGGCGGTCGCCAGGCCAGTACCGTGGTAGCCGCGCTGCCGGCCGATGATCTTGCGCTTGCCCGGTTTACCCTGGGCGTGGTGGTAGTACCAGGCAAGCTTGATGGCGGTGTCGTTGGCCTCACTGCCCGAGGATTGGAAGAGTGCCTTGGACATCGGCACCGGGGCCATCTGCACCAGCTTCTCGGCAAGCTCGATGGTCGGTGCATTGGAGCGATGGGCAAAGGTCTGGCCATAGGGGAGGGTACGTAGCTGCCGGACTGCGGCCTCGATCAGTCGTTCCTCGCTGTAGCCCAGGGCAGTACACCAGAGCCCGGAGACCCCCTCGATATAACGTTTGCCCTGATCGTCTTCCACATATACCCCCTCCCCGCGAGCCAGCACCGCGGGCCCCTGGCGTTCGTGGAGAGCGAGATTGGTTTGGGGATGCACCAGGTAGGTAATGTCCTTTTTATGTAATTCGTTCATGGTCGCTTCACTTCTTGGTGGGAGAGACGGAGCCGAGCTCCGGCGATGCTACGAAGCTAGCCCCTTCTCGGCTATGGCCTCAAACACATATTTCACGCTGTGAAAATCCGAATGGAAGTCTCTCGGCCGAATCCGCGCCGGTCTACTATTGGCTACCGGATCGTATCCGCGCCCATGCGCGGATCTATTTCCTCGACCTAGTCATGTACCGCGTGCTGATGATGCGGCTGAAGGCCGGCGAGCACCCTATGTCGCCGACTCGGGCACTGGAAATTGCCTGCAAAATCCAATTCCATCAGGTCCTGCTTCACCGTCGAGAGACGGCGAGCGGCCTGACAAAATTGAAACCTGAACAACGCGGCCTCTTCGAGGCCATCGACCTGCCGGCACCTACCGAATAATGCTTGCAGTGCCAATTTTTACAACGCGTTTCAGGTAAATCAGTAGATTACGGTTCTATCTGTTGGACTCCGGAGCTCCTGACTCATTGACACACGAAATTGCGCCAGAGCATCGCCGGACGCAACTTAATCATTACTTCAACTCTGAGGGCACAAGGTTGTCGGGGATGTCGAGCCCTACCTCCTGATAATAACGAAGAGCACCGGGATGCAGGGGGGTGTTCATATCCTGGAAGACGGTATCCAGAGACAGGTTGCGCATCTGCGGAATCGCATTTTGCTTTTCCTCCAAGTTCTCCCAGAATGCCTTGGTCATCGCATAAATGGCTTCTTCCGGCATGTCCTTGTTGGTCGCCATGCCTATGGTCACCTGTATGGACCGAGCTGGCTCGGTATTGACCTGATTATCGCCGTATATTCCAGCAGGCAATTCCGCTATGCGAAAGCCAGGCCGGCTCAGTACAGCCTCAAGATCACCTTCTTCTGTTTCCGGAATACTCAAGAAACGAATCTTATTGGCCATCGCTATCTGGGTCAAGATAGGGCTGGGAGCCTGGGTTGGATTGAAATAGACATCAATGTTTCCATCTTGAAAGCTCTGAGCAGCCGCATCCCAGCTGATATTGATTGCCCGATAGTCTTCGCCAGCCTTATAGCCAGTCACGCCCTCTATAAGCGGCTCAACCGTTTGTCGTGCCTGTCCGGTCGGCGGTCCAGTAAAAACGCGCTTCCCCTGCAGGTCGGCGTATGTCTCTATTCCAGAGTCTGCATAAACTACTGCATGATAGAGCCCCATGGGATAATTGAAAATGGCGCGCATATTGTCATATAGTTCAGGTGCCTGAGGTAGTGTCTCAAACATGCCAGTACCACTCTGCATCAACGCCGCCATGCCCGGCGAAAAGCTAGCAGTAAGCTGTGTAACTCCTTGAGCCGTAGCAACGGCATGCTCCGGACCACTACCGGTCGCATCGACTTGAATTGCATACTCCGTCTGGTTGCTAACAATATCAGAAAACACAGTCGACACCACATAGGGAGAGCTCCCCGTACCGAGCGTTTTGAGCCGGTAGTTTGATTGTGCAAGGCTCTCATCGGAGCTGATCATACCGAGTACGCCGCTCAGCAGAGCTCCTCCTATCAAGGTCATCGTCAAGGGTTTTATTACTTTTATCATGATGGTGCTCCTTCTCTGGCTTGTTGGTTATATCAAAGTTGATAGAGGGCGCTTGAAATGTGAAACCGCTATCAAGGTTATCCCCCCCATGAAGGCACCGAACACTTGGATTGGCAGTGATGGTGCCACGAGAGCAATCGACACCGTGGCTGATACGCCCCACCAGAGTCGACCACGAATGCTGATTGTCGCAATCAGGTAGGCTGCCAGAACCAGCCGAGCAAGCGACCAGATAAGCTCGCCGAACGAGAAGTCGGCGATCAGTAGCATCGACGGGCTATAGACGAAAACGAAAGGCGTCAGGAAGCCAATGAATGCCAGGCGTCCCATAGCCGTCATACCGATCGCCATGGGGTTGGCACCGGCGATGGGTGCCGCCGCGAAGGCGGCCAAGGCGACAGGTGGAGTGATTGCCGACAGCACGGCGAAATAGACGACAAACATATGGGCAGCAATGGTCGGAACACCGAGCGCCTCCACGGCCGGCCCCATGATCAGGATGATGATCAGGTAGGCCGGTACCGTAGGCATCCCCATCCCCAGTACGAGGCATGCCAGAGCCATTAGTACAAGCGACAGGAACAGGGATCCATCGGCAACCGATTGAATCGATGAAGCAAAACGCAAGCCGAGCCCCGTCAGGTTCATCACCGCAATGATAATGCCGACGGCTCCCACGGCAATCAGGATGACTCCTCCCGCGCTAGCGCTACCGCTGACGATATTCATGAGAGCCTTTACATTGCGTGCTCTAGGGTTGAATAACAGCCCTAGCACCAAAGCTGCTCCAATCGCCCAGAGCCCAGCCATGGCCGGGGAGCGCCCCTGAAGCATCAACATAACAATGAGGACTAGAGGAACAAGGAAGGCCGAGAGCAGCATCCAGTCCTGGCGGCTGAGGGTGGGAAGAGAGCGACGATCAGCAGCGGTAATCCCCATCCGGCGGGCTTCTGCGCCAACACTGGCAAATAAGCTGCCATAGAAAAGCAGGGCGGGAATCAGCGCGGCCAGACAGATCTGCAGATAAGGGATACCAGTCATATCGGCCATGATAAAGGCTACTGCCCCCATGATGGGCGGCATGATCTGTCCCCCACTGGAGGCCGCGGCCTCTACAGCTCCTGCAAATCGTGCACTGAAGCCGCTCCTTTTGATCATGGGCATGGTCACGACCCCAGTGCCCACGACGTTGGCCACCACGCTGCCTGAGACTGTCCCGAACAAACCACTTGCCATTACCGCTGCATAGGCGGCCCCACCGCGCAATCTTCCCAAAGTACGCAATGATAGGTTGAGTAGCACCTGACCAATACCCAGGGATTCCAGTACTGCACCGAAAATAATGAATACCAGTATGGTACTGGTCACTACGGCCAAGGGCTGACCAAACACACCGTCGAAGCTGTACCAGAAAGTCTGCAGTAGCTCACTATAGGAAATTCCCGAATGTCTTAGTATGCCCGGCAACACATCTCCTAAATAAGCATAA
Organism: Halomonas alkalisoli; assembly: GCF_021412585.1. Classification (GTDB taxonomy): domain Bacteria; phylum Pseudomonadota; class Gammaproteobacteria; order Pseudomonadales; family Halomonadaceae; genus Halomonas; species Halomonas alkalisoli. The sequence continues at coordinate 43,983 of NZ_JAKCMI010000030.1, forward strand.
GAAGCCACGATCAAGGCAACCAGAACCAAAGGGAGGCCAATGGCTCGGCGAGTCAACTCAAGAAGTGCCAATATACCCCCCAAGCCGCACCACAGGTCGAGAGGTTGGAGTAAATAGAGTCCCGACTTCAGAAAGTCAGCGATGATAAAGTAACGCCAGGCAGCAACCACAATCAGTACGACAAGGACCAAGTCAAGCAACCATCGTAATGCATGGCTGGGCCGGCGCAGCGAATGAAATAGAAGAAATAATGCACCCAATGTGAAGCCGCCGACACGCACCAGAGCATCATCGAATACCCCGAATCTCGCAGTATAGAGAGCACCGCCGACGAGGAGCGCCCCTACGATATACATCAAGCCAGTGGTGAGCATCACCAGCGGGGAGCAGAAATTATCGCGGGTTGACATGGGGGTTCCTCGCTTAAGTGCATGTCTTTATTGTCTATATCGTGCTTTTATGTCTTCCAAGAAGATTTTATAAATATGTTAATGATCCCAACGTTAGAATGCCGGTGAAGGATGCGCAATCATCATTTTCATAGAATGAAAACTGTGCGGGCCTTTGGCCTCATTGCCGGTCACTGCCACCTCTACCTGGGCAGTTGAGCGTTCGTGCCATACTGAAACATCGGCTTCAGTCTCATTAGGGGGCAGTAATACGCGATTTTCTCAGGCAATTCCAGCACGCTATCGACTCTTCTTTATTTCACTTGGTGAAAAGCATGCCTTCCTTTGTGACGGCAAACTGCCATACTGCCGTCGAATTACCGGCACGACCACCATAGCCATCATAACGTTAACATGTTAACGAGCTGGTAAGTTGCGACGTATCATATGTTCATTGATGCCGAACAACAAACAACAAACAACAAACAACAAACAACAAACAACAAACAACAAACAACAAACAACGAACAACAAACAACGAACAACGAACAACGAACAACGAACAACGAACAACGAACAAGGAGTCACGACGTGCCGCATTTAAGACTCGAATACTCACCGGGACTGGCGCAGCGCGCCGATATCGGCGCCGTCTGCCGGGCCGCCTACGAGGCGATGAAGGCTACGGGCATCTTCCCGCTGGCGGGGATCCGCGTGCGGGCCTATGCCGCCGATCACTGCATCGTCGCCGATGACCTGGCCGAGAACGACTTCGCCGCCCTGACCCTATCGGTCGGTGCCGGCCGCGACAAACCGGCGCTACAGGCCGCCGGGGAGCGGATCTTCGCCGCCGTCCAGGCCGCCCTGGCCGAGCCGCTGGCGACACCCCACTTCGCCCTGTCACTGGAGATCCGCGTCATGGATCCGGATCTGAGCTGGAAAGACACCCCGATACACGCCCGACTCTCGGGCACCAAGTGAGGGAAGGAAAACGATGAGTACGCTTAGCGATAACCTGTCTCGCGCCGAAGGCTACCTGGCACGCTTCCGTGCAAGCGGCGTGATGAACCATATTGATGGCGAGTCCGTACCGGCCGCCTCGGGCAAGACCTTCGAGACGCTCTCGCCGGTCGATCTCAAGCCGCTCGCCCAAGTCGCCAAGGGCAATGCCGACGATATCGACCGCGCCGTCAAGGCCGCCGAAAGGGCCTTCAAGACCTGGAGCAAGACCCCCGGCAAGGAGCGGCGAGCCATCCTCATCCGCGTCGCCGAAGCGATCGAGGCACGCGCCGAGGAGATCGCATTCACCGAGTGCCTGGATACCGGCCAGGCGCTGCGCTTCATGGAAAAGGCTGCGGTTCGCGGTGCCGCCAACTTCCGCTTCTTCGCCGACAAGGCGCCGGAGGCCGAGGATGGATTGGCGCTGCGCAACGCCGACCAGATGAACGTGACGTCGCGGCGTCCGCTGGGCCCCGTGGGGGTCATCACGCCGTGGAACACGCCTTTCATGCTGTCGACCTGGAAGATCGCGCCGGCGCTGGCCTCGGGCTGCACCGTAGTGCACAAGCCGGCCGAATTCTCGCCGATGACCGCCAAGCTGCTGGTCGAGATCGCCGAGGAGGCCGGTCTGCCCAAGGGCGTGCTCAATCTGGTCAACGGCTTCGGCGAGGACGCCGGCAAGGCCTTGACCGAGCACCCGGGGATCAAGGCGATCGCCTTCGTCGGCGAGAGCCGCACCGGCCAGATGATCATGGCCCAGGCGGCGCCGACTCTGAAGCGCTTCCATTTCGAGCTGGGTGGCAAGAACCCGGTCATTGTCTTCGACGACGCCGACCTGGATCGCGCCGTCGACGCCGCCAGCTTCATGATCTACTCGCTCAATGGCGAGCGCTGCACCTCGTCCTCACGGCTGCTGGTGCAAGACTCGATCTACCAGGACTTCACCCGCCGCGTCGCCGAGGTGGCCAACAACATCAAAGTCGGACATCCGCTCGACCCGGACACCGTGGTCGGCCCGCTGATCCATCCCGAGCACGAGCAGAAGGTGCTGTCGTACTTCGCCAAGGCGCGTGACGAGGGAGCGACCATTGCCGCCGGCGGCGAGAAGGTTGGCGAGGAAGGCTGCTTCGTGCGCCCGACGCTGTTCACCGATGCCACCAACGACATGACCGTCGCCCAGGAAGAGATCTTCGGACCGGTGCTTACCGCCATCCCGTTCAAGGATGAGGAAGAGGCACTGCGACTGGCCAACGATACCCAGTACGGCCTGGCCGCCTACCTGTGGACCAACGACCTGAACCGGGCGATGCGCATGACCGACGAGCTGGAAGCCGGAATGATGTGGGTGAACTCGGAGAACGTCCGCCACCTGCCGGCCCCGTTCGGCGGCGTCAAGGCCTCCGGTATCGGCCGCGACGGCGGTGACTGGTCCTTCGACTTCTATATGGAGACCGTCAACGTCTCCTTCCCGCGCCAGATTCACCAGGTGCCGAAGCTCGGTTGATCCCAAACGCCTCGAGCATGGCCCGAGGCCCTGTCGCCACGGTCTTCTGCCCGGCCTGTGGCGGCCCTGATATCCGCGAGCCCGGTGCCGCCGGGATCGCCAGGAGGACGACACATGAATCGACCCATCCCCGCCCGCCTCACCGCCTTCCGCGCCAACGGTGCCGATCGCTACGGCGTGGTCGTCGATGCCGGCATCATCGACCTGACGCCGGAGTTCGGCTCGCGCTTCAGCGGGCTCAAGGAGGTCATCGAAGCCGGCGCCATCGACGAGCTGCTCAAGGCCGCCGAGGGCCGCACACCCAGCTATCGCGAAGAGGACGTGAGCTTCCTGATCCCGATCGCCAACCCGGAGAAGCTGATCTGCGTCGGGGTCAATTTCCCCTCGCGCAACGAGGAGTACAAGGACGGCCAGGCGGCGCCCGGCAAGCCCTCGCTGTTCATCCGCTTCCCGCGCAGCTTCGTCGGCCACCGCCACAACCTGGTGCGCCCCCCGGAGAGCGACCAGCTCGACTACGAGGGCGAGGTGACCATCGTCATCGGCAAGAGCGGTCGCCGGATCCCGCAGGAGCGGGCCTACGAGCACATCGCGGCCCTGACGCTGTGCAATGAGGGCACGATCCGCGACTGGGTTCGCCATGCCAAGTTCAACGTCACCCAGGGCAAGAACTTCGACGCGACCGGCGCGATCGGCCCCTGGCTGGTGCCCTTCACATCGGCCGATCAACTGGATGATATCGAGCTGACCACCCGGGTCAACGGCGAGCTGCGACAGCAGGATCGCACCTCGCGAATGATGTTCGATTTCCGCTACATCGTCAGTTACGTCTCCACCTTCACCACCCTGGTGCCCGGCGACGTCATCGTCTGCGGTACGCCCACGGGTGCCGGTGCCCGCTTCGAGCCGCCGATCTGGCTCAAGCCGGGTGACGTGGTCGAAGTCGAGGCCGAGGGCATCGGCAAGCTCGTCAACGGCGTGGAGGACGAACGATGACGCTGGCACCGGCGCAGGTCGCCTCGGCCGCCGAGTCGCTGCTCGCCGCCGAGGCGAAGCGCGAGCCGATCGGATTGCTGTCTCTCGCCCACCCCGGCATGACCCTGGATGACGCCTATGCCATCCAGGCTGCCCAGATGGAGAAGAAACTCGCCCAGGGGCGAGAGATCATCGGCTGGAAGATCGGGCTGACCTCCAAGGCGATGCAGGACGCGCTCGGTATCGACACCCCCGACAGCGGGGTGCTCTACGACGACATGGCCTTCGCCGACGGCGCCACGATCTCCGAGGCACGTTTCATCCAGCCGCGCATCGAGGCCGAGATCGCCTTTGTCATGAAGGCACCGCTGGAAGGTAATGTCACCCGCATGGAGGTCCTGGCCGCTACCGACTATGTGGCGCCGGCGATCGAGATCCTCGATACCCGCATTCTGCGCAAGGACCCCGAGACGGGCCAGGCCCGCACCATCTTCGACACCGTATCGGACAACGCCGCCAACGCCGGCATCGTTCTGGGTCAGCAGCGACACGCCCCCGACGCCTTCGACCTGCGCTGGGTCGGTTCCATCGTCAAGCAGAACGAGACGGTGGTCGCGACCGGCCTGGGGGCCGGGGTGCTGGACGATCCGGTCACCGGCCTGGTCTGGCTGGCCCGTCGCATGGCGACCTATGGGCAGCGAATCGAAGCCGGCCAGGTCGTGCTGTCGGGCTCCTTCATCGGTCCCGTCGAGTGCCCGTCGGGCACGGACATTCACGCCGATTACGGGCCCTTTGGGTCAGTGAGCCTGCGCTTCGCGTGACCGATAGCGCATTAACCAAATCTTGGAGAAATACCATGGGTGAAGTTGTTCTTGCAGCGAAAGTCACACACGTTCCGTCCATGTACCTGTCGGAACTCCCCGGCCAGCATCATGGCTGCCGCCAGGCGGCCATCGCCGGCCATAAGGAGATCGGCCGTCGCGCCCGCGAGCTGGGCGCGGATACCGCCGTCGTGTTCGACGTCCACTGGCTGGTCAACAGCGGTTATCACATCAACTGCGGCGAGCGGTTCGAGGGCATCTATACCAGCGGTGAGCTACCGCACTTCATCAAGGATATGGCGTACCAGTACCAGGGCTGCCCCGAACTGGGGGAGGCGATTGCCGCCGAGGCCAATGCCGCCGACGTGCGTACCCTGGCCCATAACATTCCCAGCCTGGAGCTGGAATACGGCACCCTGGTGCCGATGCGCTACATGCACATGGACGTGCCCGAAGACCAGCACTTCAAGGTGATCTCCGTCGCGGCCTGGAACGCCTGGCATCGCCTCGAGGACAGCTTCACCTTCGGTGCCGCGGTGCGTCGCGCCATCGAGAAGAGCGATCGCAAGGTGTTGGTGCTGGCCTCAGGCTCGCTGTCGCACCGCTTCTCCGATGACCGCAAGGCCGCCGATAACCTGCACAACTGGACCCGGGAATTCGACAAGCAGGTCGATATGCGTGTCGTCGAACTCTGGAAGCAGGGGCGCTTCAAGGAGTTCTGCGCCATGCTGCCGGAATATGCCGAGCACTGCTACGGCGAAGGCGGCATGCACGATACCGCCATGCTGCTCGGCCTGCTCGGTGGTGAGGAGTACGACAAGCCGGTGGAGATCCTTACCGAGCCGTTCGGCAGTTCCGGGACCGGGCAGATCAACGCCGTCTTTCCGCTTCCCTGGTGAGATCGTCCAAGCCGCTGCCCTTGATCCACCCACGGGGTGAATGATCCGCCCGCTGCACGAGGAGCTCTCAATGCAGATGCCCGTCAACACCTTCAAACAGGCGCTCTCCGAGCAGCGCCAACAACTCGGCATGTGGTTGGGGCTGGCCAATGGCTACAGCGCCGAATTGTGCGCCAATGCCGGCTTCGACTGGCTGCTGCTGGATGGCGAACACGCCCCCAACGACCTGCAGACCCTGCTGGCGCAGCTGCAGGCCATCGCCCCCTATGGCAGCCAGCCGGTGGTCCGCCCGCCGGTGGGGAATACCGCCCTGATCAAGCAGTACCTGGACCTGGGCATCCAGACCCTGCTGGTGCCCATGGTGGACAGCGCCGAGCAGGCCGCTGAGCTGGTGCGTGCCATGCGCTACCCGCCCGAGGGGATACGTGGCGTGGGCAGCGCCCTGGCACGGGCCTCGCGCTGGAACGGTATCCCCGACTACCTCGATCGGGCGGATGAGCAGATGTGCCTGCTGGTGCAGGTGGAGACCCGCGAGGGCTTGGCCAACCTGGACGCCATTGCCGCCGTGGAAGGTGTCGATGGGGTCTTCCTCGGGCCGGCGGACCTTTCCGCCGCCCTGGGGCATCGCGGCAATCCGGTCCATCCCGAGGTTCAGGCCGCCATCGAGGACGCCATCGCCCGCATCCAGCAGGCCGGCAAGGCCGCCGGCATCCTCTCTGCCGACGAGACCCTGGCCAAGCGCTATCTCGAACTGGGCTGCACTTTCGTTGCCGTGGGCGTCGACACCAGTTTGCTGATGAAGGCCCTGACCGGCCTGCTCGGGCGCTTCCGGGAGGGCGCGGACAGGGGCCCCCAGGGCGGCAGCGTCTACTGACAATTGATGAGGAGTCATTATGCAACTTTCCGAACCGTCCCTGTTGTGCACCCGGGCCTATATTAATGGCCGTTGGGTTGATGCCGATGAGGGTGGCCAGTTCGTCGTCTCCGACCCGGCCGATGGTAGCCGGATCGCCGACGTCGCCGACCTCGGGGCGGTCGAGACTCGGCGAGCCATCGGCGCCGCCGAGGCGGCCTTGCCGGCCTGGCGGACTCTGACCGGCAAGGCCAGGGGGGCTATCCTGCGGCGCTGGTACGAGCTGATCCTGGCTCATCAAGAGGATCTGGCACGACTGCTGAGCTGGGAACAGGGCAAGCCGCTTACCGAGAGCCGCGGCGAGATCGCCTATGGGGCCAGCTTCATCGAGTGGTTCGCTGAGGAAGCCAAGCGCGTGTATGGCGATGTCATTCCCCATGACCGTGATGGGCGTCGGCTGGTGGTGATCAAGCAACCGATCGGAGTGGTGGGCGCCATCACCCCCTGGAACTTCCCCAATGCCATGATCACCCGCAAGGCCGGACCGGCTCTCGCCGCGGGTTGTACCCTGGTTCTCAAGCCCGCCGCCGAGACGCCGCTGTCCGCCTTGGCGCTGGCCGAACTCGGCGAGCGGGCGGGCCTGCCGGCGGGGGTCTTCAATGTGGTGCCGGGGACCCGCGCCCGCGAGATCGGTGCGGTACTGACCGGTAGCCCGGCGGTGCGCAAGCTCACCTTCACCGGCTCCACTGGAGTCGGCAAGCAATTGATGGCACAGGGTGCCGAGCATATCCAGAAGCTCAGCCTGGAACTGGGCGGCAACGCGCCCTTTATCGTCTTCGATGACGCCGACCTGGATGCCGCGGTGGAAGGGGCGCTAGCCGCCAAGTTTCGCAACAGTGGCCAGACCTGCGTCTGTACCAATCGGATCCTGGTGCAGGCGGGGATTCACGACGCCTTCGTCCACCGCCTGGCGGCGGCGGTCGACGGGCTCAAGGTGGGACGGGCCGACGAAGTGGGAGTGCAGCAGGGGCCGCTGATCAATGCCCAGGCGGTGGCCAAGGTGCAGGAGCATATCGAGGATGCCCTGAGCCAGGGAGCCGAGCTGGTATGTGGTGGCAAGCCCCACGACCTGGGCGGCGGTTTCTTTGAACCAACCCTGCTGGTGAAAGTCACGTCGGAGATGCAGGTGGCTCACGAGGAGACCTTCGGGCCCTTGGCGCCGGTCTTTTGTTTCACCAGCGAAGAGGAGGCGATCCGCCTGGCCAACGATACGCCCTATGGCCTGGCTTCCTACCTCTATACCCGTGATCTGGGCCGTGCCTGGCGGGTCGGAGAGGCACTGGAATATGGTATGGTCGGCATCAATGAAGGCATCATTTCCACCGAGGTGGCGCCCTTCGGCGGTATCAAGGAGTCCGGCCTCGGTCGCGAGGGCTCCCACTATGGAATCGATGAGTATCTCGAAGTGAAATACCTGTGTCTTGGCATTCAGTGATGCCGATACCGGGGCGCTGGGCTTTGGCCCAGGGCTCGAACTCCTTAGGATGATGATCGCCGAGCATGTCTAGACCGACTCCCTCCCTGACCCTGGCCCTGCTCCAGGCCCGTGAGGCCGCCATGGGCTATTTTCGCCCCCTGCTCAACGAGCACGGGTTGACCGAGCAGCAGTGGCGGGTAATCCGCATACTCAAGCAGTCTCCCGAGGCCACTCTGGAGAGCCGCGAGCTGGCCGAACAGGCCTGTATCCTGCGACCCAGCCTGACCGGCGTCTTGGTGCGCCTGGAACGCGACGGCTATGTGCGGCGCTGGAAGCCGGAGCACGACCAGCGTCGGCTCTGTGTGACCCTGACGGAGCAGGGCCATGCCCTCTTCGATGCCATGAGTATTGGAATGATTCGCCAATACCAAAAAATTCAGCAGCAGTTGGGGGCTGAGAACTTCACAGACTTGATGGCATTACTCAGACGGCTTCGGCAGCTTGAACCTTAATGAGCTTCTGTACATTCGGCCCAACGATTACTGAAGCTGGCTTTTCCTCTGTATTTATTTCATGAATTCAATTGGTTAACAGCCTTCCAGTGGAGAGACAGAGCCCCGGCAGGCACGACCTGTCGGGGCTCTGTCTTTCAGGATGGCGGTTCATGGCGCCGACAGGGGCCCGACGGTCTCGAGGGTGCCTATGAAGGCGCGAGCGACGGCATCTAGCATGGCGTCGCCGGCCAGGGCGGGAGCATGCCAGAGGTGCATGTTGCGCTCGCCGAAGTCGGCCGCTACCGGCAGGCTCTTCAGGCCGTACTGTGGGGCGGCGATGTTGGTGAGGCGCTCGGGCATGATACTGAGATAGTCGCCGGTGGGCAGGATATTCAGGCAGACCGTGGCATCGCCGGCCAGGGCGATATGGGTGTTCACCTGCTTGAGCCCCGCCTTCTGCAGGCGTTCCACCGGCGACTCCTCGAATTTGGCGTAGGTGGCGATATTGACCCAGGGGTAGCCGACCAGGTCGCCGATCTCGATGCGCTCCTTGCCCGCCAGGGGATGTTGGAGGGAGGCGAAGATGGCCAGCCGATCCTCGAAGAGGGTGATGCGGTCGAGTTCCTGGCTCGCCGAGAATACCGTGGGGGCCACGGCGATATCCAGCTCGTCGTCGTTGATCTTCTCGAAGAGCCGGTAGGGGCTATCCACCTGGATCAACAGCGACAGGCTCGGGTAGTCGCGCAGCAGCGCCTCGGTGACGGTGTGCATCAACAGGCTGGCCATCAGGGGGCCGACGCCGATGCGCAGCTCGGTCTGCATGCCCAGCCCGAAGCGGGTGGCGGACTGCTCGGCCGCCCATACCGAGGTGGCGATGGCGCGCCCCTGCCTGGCCAATATGCCTCCCAAGGCTGTTTGCCGGACCCCGTGACGGCTGCGGGTAAAGAGGGAGCCCCCGGCCTGCATCTCCAGTGTTTGCATGTTCTTGGTCAGGGTCGGCTGGCTGATGTGCAGCTTGCCGGCGGCCTGGCTGATGGAACCGCAGTCGAGAATGATGGCCAGCTGCATTAGATGCTTGGATTCCATTGCGACCCCTTGCTCTTATTAGTATTCAGTTTCTTTTCTCAAGGGTATCAGAAATGAATTTTTGGAATCTCAAGGCTTGGGGCAGGATAGGCCTTTCCAGAATTCATGCGGGGCGGTTCGGTACCGTTTCGTTTCGCTCTCGAGTCTTGCCATGGAGTAGTCGATGTACGAAGTCACGGCCCTGCTGTTCGGTGTCCTCTGTGGCCTGTTGATCCTGCTTTCCGGGGTCGGCGCCGGGGTGATCATGGTGCCGGGTCTGATGCTGCTGTTCGGCGTGGCGCCGGCTTCGGCGGTGGGCACCGCCAGCCTGGTCTCGGTGCTGATCAAGGTGGTGGCGACCTATGCTAACGGGCGCGACAGCCGCGTCGACTGGGCACTGTTCAGGCGCTTCTCGCTCTGGGCGATGCCCAGCTGTCTGCTACTTGCCCTGGTCATCACCCTGCTGTTGCGCACCTCCTGGGGGGAGAGCGTGCAGCATGGGCTCAAGCTGGCGGTGCTGGCCGCCGCCGGCTTCGCACTGCTGGCCAGCTTCCGGCCCCAGGCACTGCAGCACGTCGGCCAGTGGCTGGGCGGGCTGATGCCATCGACCTGTGGGGCCATGGTGGGTGCCACCGGAGTGGGCGGCGGGGTGCTGATCGTGCCGGCCCTGCGCGCCATGAGTAGTGCCGACATCAAGGTGGTTGTGGGTACCTCGACGGTCATCGGCCTGCTGTTGTCGGCCTGCACAGGTCTGGTGTTCGGTGGCGGTGGGCATCTCGACCCGCTGCTCGCCCTGCTGGTGACCTTGGGTGGTGCCGTGGGGGTAATGCTGGGCCGCCCCCTGGCTGCCAGGCTGTCGAGCCTTGCCGTCAGCTCCCTAGTCTACACCCTGATCGGCGTCTCACTGCTCAACATGACCTACGGTCTTCTTCTGGTTCAATAGACTCTGTACTTCTAAAAGAGACTAGCTTGCCGCCACATTGCACTGGTCTTTGCCATAGCCTCCGGCCCTATCGCCTGGGGCTTTTGTTTATCGACTTCCTCATCAACTCGGCCGACACAGCGCCACCAGCCTCGCCTTGGAAGGCACGCCGAGCTTGGCGTAGGCGCGCTTGCGGTAGGTCTCGGCGGTGGACAGCGCGATATCGAGTTCGGCGGCGGCGGTCTTGAGGGTGTGGCCACGCAGCAGATAGAGGCAGAGCTGGCGTTCCCGCTCGGAGAGCGGGGTCAGCACGGCGGTTTCCTGGGCGCTGGGCCGCTGGGAGAGGGGGCGGGTGCTGCCGTAGTGTCGCCGGATCAGGCTGGCCAGCAGCGGCGCAAGGCCGTCCAGGCAGGCCAGGTCATCCTTGGTGAAGGGGCCCGCCGTCACGCCACAGTAGAGGTTGAGGTAGTAGATGCTGTCCTGCCCCGGGATGGTCAAGGAGACCTTGTCGACCAGGTCGGGAAAGGCGAATAGATGGCTCTGATAGGCCGGCGACATGGCCTCGGGCTGCATCGTCGTCAGCTCGGTGGCGGCGAGCTTGCCCTTATCATCGATCAGTTGCCGCAAGCGCTGGTAGTTGGGGTCCTGGCGGAACAGGCCGTCGGCGTAGAGCTGGGCCAGGCGGCCGGCGACCCGGGGCTGGCGCTCGTTGGCGGCCAGCAGGCAGTCGATCTCGTCGCTGCTGTCATAGGCGAAGATCATGCACTGCTCGATACGCACCGCCCGGCGCAGCAGGTCGAGCAGGGCCTCATCGAAGCCTTCGCTGCCCATGGCATCGACGCAGGCGGCCATCGCCGGAACCAGCGATGGCCAACTGGATGCGTGCCTGTCTTCGCGCTTATCTGCCATGCTGGCCTCGATCATGGATATTGCCTGTCCCCCCTTTTGCAGGACAGTGCCCCTGTCTGCTTCAGGATAGGCTGTCGTCAGGCTCGACAATAACCCTGACAGGAGAGTGAGCATGCGCCCCGCCGGAAGAGACGAACACGATTCGCTGTACTTCGATTATCCCCGTTTCCCCTTCGTGCGTCCCGCCGAGCTGGAGGGCCGCGAGGTTCGTCATCGCGTGGCCATCGTCGGCGCCGGTCCGGTGGGGGTGACCGCCGCCCTGGAGCTGGCACGCCATGGCATCGCCTCGGTGGTGCTCGACGACAAGGACAGTGTCAACGACGGCTCGCGGGCGATCTGCATCTCCCGCCACAGCCTGGAGATCCTCCAGCAACTGGGTGTGGATAAGTGCTTCACCGACAAGGGGCTCGGCTGGACCCGCGGGCGTACCTACTTTCGCGACCGCGAGATCTACCGCTTCGAGATGCCCCACTCCGAGCAGGAGCGCTTCCTGCCCATGGTCAACCTGCAGCAGCAGTACATCGAACAGTTCCTGATCGACAAGGCGATGGCGTCGTCGCTGATCGAGCTGCGCTGGCAGCAGGCGGTGACCGGGGTGAGCCAGGATGGCAGCGGCGTGACCCTGGAGGTCGCGACCCCCGAGGGCGACTATCACCTGCAGAGCGACTACCTGCTGGCCGCCGACGGTGCCCGCAGTGTGGTGCGCAAGGCCTTCGGCCTCCCGCTGCACGGCGAGGCCTACGAAGGGCGCTACGTGATCGCCGACGTGCGGCTGAGATCCGACTTCCCCACCGAACGGCGCGCCTTCTTCAGCCCCTCGGTGATGCCCGATTCCACCCTGCTGGTGCACAAGCAGCCCGACGATATCTGGCGTATTGATTACCAGCTGCTGCCGGATGAGGACCCCGACAAGGCGGTGGAGGAGGCCAGTATCCGTGAGCGGGTCGGCACCATCATCGACATGCTCGGCGAAGGCGATGACTGGGAGCTGGAGTGGTGGAGTCTCTACAAGGCCTACACCCTGGCGCTGGACGACTACCGTCACGGCCGGGTGCTGTTCATCGGCGACAGCGCCCACCTGGTGCCGATCTTCGGTGTGCGCGGGCTCAACAACGGTATCGCCGATGCCGCGAACGCGGCCTGGAAACTGGCCTGGGTATTGAACGGAAGGGCGCCGGATCGGCTGCTCGACAGCTACAGCCCGGAGCGGCGTGGCGCCACCCTGGATGTGTTCGCCAACGCCGGCAAGAGCACCCGCTTCATGACGCCGCCGACCCGTGGCTATCGGTTGATGCGCGATGCCGCCCTGTCGCTGGCGGTGGATAACGACTATGCCAGCGACTTCGCCGATCCCCGCCAGGTCACGCCCTACACCTACGCCGAGAGCCCCCTGACCCTGGCCGATGGCGACGACTTTGCCGCCGGGCCGATCCCCGGGGCTCCGCTGATCAACCGTCGCCTGGGCGAGGATGACTTCCTGCTCGACCATCTCGGCCGGGGCTTCACGCTGCTGCTGTTCAGCGACGATGGTTCTCTGGTGCCGGCGCGGCAGGAGCAAGTGGCCAGCCTGCAAGCCCGGGAGCCTGGCCTCGACGTGCTGATCATCGGCCGTGAGGCGTCGGCCCAGGCGCTCGGCAGGAGCCTGGGTGATAGCCGGGTGAATAGAGAGGGCGGCGTGTTCGAGGCCTATGGCGCCGTCGATGGCACGGCCTACCTGGTACGCCCCGACCGCCATGTGGCGGCGCGCTGGAAAACCCTCGACGCCGCCGACCTCGATGCCGCACTCACGACCGCCCTGGGAGGAGAATGATCATGACCGCACCGACACTGCCTTTTGCCGATCTGGAGCAGGTCTACGAGACGTTGGCGACCACGCTGGATGCCTTGCCCGAGGAGCAGGAACGGCTGTTTCTCGCCCAGCTGGCGCTGGCGCTGGCGCATCGGGTACCCGATGTGGCCCTGGTAAGGGAAGCGATCGAGGAAGCCCGGCGGGGGCTGGCGGTTGCGGCTAGTTAGCGGGGCCGCGGCTATCCGGCTCTGCTGCCCGCGCCTCGAGGGCCTTGGCATTGGGGCAGAAACGCCGGCACTCCTCCCGCGGTGCCTGGTGACGCAGGGCCAGCCAGCAGGTACCCACCTTCGAGCAGGCGTTACAGGTAGTGCGCAAGGCGTGGATGATGGGGTCCTGGTCAAGGTCCCCCGGGGCAAGCCCCAGGGCGCGCATCATCGCCGGCATCAGGGTATCGGTAGGCTGAAAACCCGGGATATCGCCCGCGGCCAGGCTGCGCGCCAGCGCCTGCTCCAGGGATCGGCTCATCGGTTGTGACAGGTCATGGATCAGGACACTCAGCGCTTTCGGCGCACAGCACTTGAGCTCGAGCAGGGCGCGCTGCCCCTCGAGGTAGTCACTGATGGGCTCCTGGCCGGCTGACGGGTTGTCGTCGGCGGGGTGAGTGGGTGAGCTCATAGTCGCTGTTCTCTGCCGGACCTACTTTCACTATGGTCGACACGATCCATCGCCGCCTTGATCGATATCATGTTCTCGGGCAGGCGGCCGACAGGGTCGGCGACTCACCCCGAATCCACCACTCAGGCCGGGCTTGGCAGCAGTTCGGCTACCGCCTCGCCGACGCGCCGGATGGCTGCCTCGACGGCGGGCGTCATCGCGGCGGCGTAGTTCAGCCGCAGGCATTGGCGGAACTTGCCCGAGGCCGAGAACAGCGAGCCCGGCGTGATATGCAGCCCTTCGCGGACCAGGCGCTCTTTCAGGCGCACGCAGTCGACCGAGTCGGGCAGCTCAATCCAGAGCAGGAATCCACCCTGTGGATAGCTGACGCCGGTACCGACAGGGAAGTGGCGCGTGACCCAATCGATCATGATGTCGCGGTGCTGCCTGTACTGGCGGATCATCTCGCGCAGGTGGCGCTCGTAGTGGCCGTGCCGGACGAATTCGGCCACTGCCAGCTGCGGCAGCGTGGCCGAGGCGCCGGTGGAGACGTACTTCATGTGCAGCGCCTGGTCGCGGTAGCGTCCCGGGGCCATCCAGCCGACCCGCAGCCCCGGCACCAGCGTCTTGGAGAAGGCGCTGCACAGCAGTACCCGGCCATCGTCATCGAAGCTCTTGAGGGTAGGCGGCCTGGGCGTGTCGAAGGAAAGATCGCCGTAGATATCGTCCTCGACAATGGCCACGTCGAAGCGCTGGGCCAGGGCGACCAGGGCGCGCTTGCGTGCCTCGGGCATGGTGTAGCCGAGCGGGTTGTTGCAGGTGGGCGTGATCTGGATGGCCTTGATCGGCCACTGCTCCAGCGCCAGTTCCAGCGCCTCCAGGCTGATCCCCGTGCGCGGGTCGGTGGGAATCTCCAGCGCCTTGAGCTTCTGCGCCTTGAGGATCTGCATGGTGCCGTAGAAGCTTGGCGAGTCCACGGCGACCACGTCGCCGGGTTCGGTCAGGGTGCGCAGGGCCAGCGAGAGCGCCTCCTGGCAGCCGGTGGTGATGAGGATATCGTCGGGATGCAGCAGGCAGCCCGACTTGTCGGCCAGGCGAGCCACCTGCCGACGCAGCTCGAGGCTGCCCTGCAGGCTGTCGTAGTTGAGCTCGTGGGCCGCCGCGTGCCGATGCAGCGTAGCCAATTGCCGCTGCAGCGGGCGCAGGCTGGCGGCAGTGAGGTCGGGGATGCCGCGCCCCAGCATCATCAGGCGATCCTCCTGGGGAGCGCGTGCCACCAGCTCCAGCACCTGATCCCATTGGGAGACGTCCAGCGGGCGCTGGGCGGGACGCGACACCTTCGGCAGCACGTTCGGAGTTGGCCGGGGCTGCACGTAATAGCCCGAGCGTGGACGCGCCTCGACCAGCCCCGATGCCTCCAGGCGCCGATAGGCCTCTTGCACCGTGGAAATACTCACGCCGAGCTCGCGGCAGAGAAGGCGAACGGAGGGCAGCCGGTCGCCGATGCGATACTGGCCCTGCTCGATGCGCTGGGTCAGGGTCTGGGCGACCTGGTCGTAACGCTTCATGACAGATCCATGGCGTTGATTTCCTGCTTCGATACAGAAGGCGTATCAGCGAGCGATACAGAGACAGAATAGCCCTTTCTGTACTGATTAAATAAACATTTCTTGAATCTGTATTGGTGTGGTCGAGCGGCCGTAGCCTGTCAGTACGCCTGACAGGAGATGCCCCCATGATTCTCGAACACCTCTTATACCTGCCCGACCGCCTCAGAACCCAGCGGCAGCGCCACCGTTCTCGACGCCAACTGCGCCATCTCGACGACCGCCTGCTGGCCGATATCGGGCTTGACCGAACCACGGCCAAGCGAGAGGTGAGCAAACCGTTCTGGCGATGACGCACCGGCATGGCGGGCGGGAACCCGCCCAGAGGCCTGCTGGCCACAAAGGAAAAATCGTGAGCACCGAGACAGCAAGGCGGAAGCATGATCGAAATACGTCAGGCCCCCGAGTACGTGGCGGTGAACGCCAGGCGCCGAGGGAGTGCCGAGCTTCTGCTCCAACGCCAGGATCTTTGAGTGCCAACGCTTTGAGCAATGAATCCGGGAGGCCCATGCTGGTATGCTGAGCGCTAATATACGATTGCGGTTAGACTGGCCGCCCATATAAGGCTAAGGCATCGCCGTGTTGACCCTGCTTGCCGAGCGTGTCGCCCGACATCTCGAAGACTCGCCCCGCACCCCCAAGTACTTGTGCCTGCGCGATGCCCTGATTGAGCTGATCGTCGAGGGCGAATTGGCCGAGGGCACTCGCCTGCCCACCGAGCAGGAGCTGGCCGCGACTCTGCCGCTGAGCCTGGGTACCGTGCAGAAAGCGCTGCGCGACCTGGTCGAGAGCGGTGAGTTGTACCGTCGGAGGCGGCTCGGTACCTTCGTTGCCGACGGAAACCACCGTCGCGAGATCGCCACCCCTACCTTTGGCTTCCTGCGTCCGGATGGCACCCGTGTCCGGATGGTCTTCATCCGGTTGATCAAGCGCGGAATGTTGCAGCGCCGAGGGGCATGGATCGAAGTGCTTGGTGAGTGCGAGGCGGGCCATGTGCACCTGGTGCGCCAGGATCGTATCGATGGCGCCTTCGACTGCTATACCGAGATTTACCTGCGCGCCGACGTGGCCAGCGAGCTGCTGGACCTGCCCGCCGAGGCCCTGGAGCACGAGAGCGTGCTGCCGCTACTGCAGGCCCAGGGCCATGAGGTCAGCACGGCGGAGAACCGGATCAGCCTGGGGCGCCTGCCCCGGACCATCGTGCCGGACCTCGCCGAGGCCCCGCCACCGGGCATTCGCCTGGAGACCCGCTATCTGGATGCCGAGGCCGGGGTGCTGGCCTGGCAGATCATGTACATCCCCCCCACCGACTACCGGCTCACCCTGATCACCGAGCCGCGCTGATCCCCTTCAATCAGAGCCATGCCTTCCTGACCTGACTGACCTTGCCCTGCCCGTGGCCTACCTCGGACGGAACCTTCGAGCATCACCACGATCAATACTATATAGTATTGACAGGCAGAATGGCTTGGCTATACTCGCCAAAGGATCAAATAATAAATCATGTTTCAAATATGATTCCATTCATGGATGACCCCATACCCCGTGATGAGGACAGCCCCTATGAGTTGGACCCCTGTCTGCAAGACCGATCAGGTGCAGGAAGACTTCCCCTTCTCCGCCAAGCTGGGCGACAAGGAGATCGGCGTCTATGTGCTGGACGGCGAATACTATGCCCTCGAGGACATCTGCCCTCACGCCTATGCGCTGCTCTCCCAGGGCTTCGTCGAGGATGGCCAGGTGGAGTGCCCGCTCCACGAGGCGGTGTTCGACATCAAGACCGGCAAGTGCCTGCGAGAGCCTGCCGACCGGGACCTGCATGTCTACCCGGTACGCATCATCGACGACGAGATTCAGTTGCAAGTCAGCGAGGAGGCCTGAGCCCATGTCCACCACCCTCGACCACAACCCCGAGCTCAAGACCTGGGCCCGCATCATCCCCTCCTTGGAGCCGGGCCAGGGCCATATCGAGCGCCCCGGCGGCTTCGACAACCGGGTCTGGCAGAATCGCCAGCGCGCCCCGGAGGCCTTCGAGCTGGCCCTGGTGGCCGCCCTGGAGGAGGTCTTCGAGAGCGGCGCCAGCGAACTCGACGCGGTGATCGCCGGGCTCAATGCCCGCCATAGCCAGGATCGCCAGGGCCGGCCCTGGACCGAAGAGAGTTTCCTCCAGGAGATGGCGGTGCTGGGCCAGTAAGGCCGCCCCCCGAGACAACGACAATCAAGGTGAGAGAGATGACGACAGCCGCTTCTATGGACACCGACGTCCAAGACTATCTCGATACCGGCCTGCGCTCCCTGTGGTACCCGGTGGTGGCCAGCTGGGAGGTGGGCAGCAACCCCTTAGGCATCACCCGCCTGGGCGAAAACCTCGCCCTGTGGCGCGATCATGACGGCGTGGTACACGCCATTGAGGATCGCTGTCCCCATCGCGGTGCCCGCCTCTCCAAGGGCTGGAACCTGGGCAACCGTCTGGCCTGCTGGTACCACGGGGTCGAGGTGGACGGGGAAGGCACCGTCTGCGACGTGCCGGCGATCAGCAACAGCCCCATGGTGGGCACCTCCTGCGTGCGTCACTATCCGGTGCAGGAGGCCCAGGGCACCATCTTCGTCTTTTTCGGCACCACCCCGGATGAGGAGCCGCCGGCCCTGGAGCTGCCCGAGCAGCTCACCGACGAGGCCACCTACGGTCACTTCCTGTGTACCGCCACCTGGAAGTGCAACTATCAGTATGCGGTGGATAACGTCATGGACCCCATGCACGGCACCTACCTGCATGCCGACTCCCACTCCATGGCCGAGGGCGACCGCCAGGCTGAGATGGTGCTGGAGCCTACCGAGACGGGCTTCATCTTCAAGAAGACCGGCCAGACCGGGGTCAACTTCGACTGGGTGGAGTACGGCAACAGCGGCGCCCTCTGGCTGCGTCTGTCGATCCCCTACCAGAAGCGCTTCGGGCCGGGTGGTCCCTTCTGGATCGTCGGCATGGCAGTACCCGAAGACAAGGAGCACACCCGGGTGTTCTTCTGGCGGGTGCGCAAGGTGGACGGCTGGCAGCGCCAGGTGTGGCGCTTCTTCTACCGCACCAAGCTCGAGGGCCTGCACTGGGACGTGCTGGAGCAGGATCGCGTCATCCTCGAGAACCTGGCCCCGGACGCCCGTCATCACGAGAACCTCTATCAGCACGACGTGGGCCTCTCGCGGCTGCGCCGGGTGATGCTGAAGATGGCCAAGGCGCAGCTCGCCAAGCGCCGGGAGGCGGCCTGAGATGGCCGGCGCAGGGCTGGCCGGCAAGCGGCTGATGATCACCGGCGCCGCCCGCGGCCTGGGGCGTAGCATCGCCGAGGCCGCCGCCGCCGAGGGGGCGCGCCTGGTGATCAGTGACATCCTCGAGGCGGAGCTGGAACAGACCGCCGCGGCGCTGCGCGACGGCGGTGCCGAGGTGGAGGCGCTGGTGATCGATCAGGGCGATGCCGCCTCCATCGAGGCGGGCCTGGCCCGGGTCGCCGAGGGCGGTGCCCTGGATGGCCTGGTCAATAACGCCGCCATCGCCACCAATGTGGGCGGCAAGACCCTGGACGAGTACGACCCCGAGCTGTGGGACCGGGTGATGGCGGTGAATGTGCGCGGGGTCTGGCAGATGACCAGGGCGGCGCGGCCGCTGCTGGCCCAGGCCGAGCACGGCAAGGTGGTCAATGTGGCCTCTGACACCGCCCTCTGGGGGGCGCCGCGGCTGATGGCCTATGTGGCCAGCAAGGGCGCGGTGATCTCGATGACCCGGGCCATGGCCCGGGAGCTGGGCGAGCAGGGCATCTGCATCAATGCCATCGCCCCGGGATTGACCCACTGCGAGGCCACCGAGTACGTGCCCGAGGAGCGTTACGCCTTCTATGCCGCCGGGCGCGCCCTCAAGGAGGAGCAGCATCCCCGGGACATTGATGGCACCGTGCTCTACCTGCTCTCGGACTGGTCGAACTTCGTCACCGGCCAGCTGATCCCCATCAACGGCGGTTTCGTCTTCAACTAGGGGGAAGGATCATGTCCAGCGAGGAGATTTCCCGCATCGTGGTGATCGGCGGCGGCCAGGCCGGCGGCTACGCCTGCAAGGCGCTGCGCGGCGAGGGTTATACCGGCCGCCTTACCGTGGTGGCCGATGAGCCCCACGACTTCTACGAGCGCCCGCCGCTCTCCAAGGGGGTGGTTACCGCGGGCGAGCCGCTGCCGCGACTCTTCCCGGAGGAGAGCCTGGCGGCCCTGGCCATCGACTGGCGGCGCCCTCGGCGTGCCACCGCCATCGACCGCCAGGCCCAGGAGGTGGTGCTCGACGACGGCGAGCGGCTGGCCTATGACCGCCTGCTTATCGCCACCGGTAGCCGGCCCAGGCTGCCGGTGCCCGAGTGGGCGGAGATCGGCAATGTCATGACCCTGCGCACCTGGGACGACGCCTCCCGGCTCAAGGCACAATTCGAGGCGAGCCGGCGCATCGGCGTCATCGGCGGCGGCTGGATCGGCCTGGAGGTGGCCTCCAGCGCCCGCAAGCTGGGTCTCGAGGTGGACGTCTTCGAACGCGCCCCGGCGCTGTGCGGCCGTAGCGTGGGCCCCGAGGTGGCCGAGGCGATCCGTGAGCTCCACGAGCGCCACGGCGTGGGCCTGGCGCTGAACCGCCAGGAGATCCGGCTGAGCGAGGAGAGCGACGGGCGGGTGACGATCACCGCCGGCGCTGAGGCCCGCGCGCCCTATGAACTGGTAGTGGTGGGGGTCGGCGTCGAGATCAACCTGGAGCTGGCCCGCGAGGCGGGGCTACGCACCGAGCAGGGCATCATCGTGGATGCCGCCGGGCATACCTCCGACCCGAAGATCTTCGCCGCCGGTGATGTCTCCCAGCACCCCCAGTTGGGGCTCTGCCTGCAGTCCTGGGCCTATGCCCAGAACCAGGCCCGGGTGGTGGCCGATGCCATGCTTGGCAAGGCGGCCCACTACGACGAGCCGGCCTGGCTCTGGTCCGACCAGCACGGGGTGAATATCCAGATCCTTGGCGTGCCGAGCGGTGAGCTCCAGTGCGTGGTGCGTCGGGAGGCCCAGGGCCCGGTGTTCTTCTATCTCGACGACGAGCAGCGCCTGGTGCAGATGATCGCCTTCGACCAGCCGCGGGCCATCAAGCTGGGCAAGCGCTGGATCGCCGCCGAGCGGGCACTGGACGCCGCTCAACTGGCCGACCCCGACTTCAACCTGATGACGCTGCGCTGAGGGATCGCGCCCGTCGCGGTCATTCCGGTCGGGCCCCGCCGCTGCCGTGGCGGGGGCCGCGATTCCGTCTCGGAGCTCCCATGCTCTTTCCGCCCCGCTATGCCCCCCTGGTGGTCTCGGTGTTGATGACCACCTACATGGCCGGTCTGATGACCCTGGCCATCACCCTGGTGAACACCGGCCTGGATGCCGGCTTCTTCGGCCGCTGGGCCAAGGCCTTCCTGATCTCCTGGCCGATTGGCTTCACTCTGATCACCGTCGGGCGGCCGCTGGTACTGCGCCTGGCCGCCAAGCTGATTCGCGCTTCCTGAACCCCGCTCTCCTTACGCCGTCGCAACGTACGGTCGCCTGCCAGGCCTGTGGATCGTCATGGCAGGCGCCCAGCGGGCGCTGTCGTGCCTGCGTCGGAGGTGTCGCACTTTTCGTCTTTCGAGGGGTTTGACAAAGCCCGGCGCTCGGCCTACAGTCTGACTATCAAATAATAAACTCTGTTTCATATGTTAAAACATCAACGAGAGACGAGAAACGGGTGGGGTATGACAAGACTAAAGATAGGCATCTGTGGTGGTGGTGTGGGTGGCCTCTGCGCGGCCATCGCCTTGCATGAGGCGGGCCATGAGGCGATCGTCTTCGAGCAGGCCAGGCAGTTCCTGCGTATCGGCGCCGACGTCAACCTCACCCCCAATGCGGTGCGTGCCCTGGACCGGCTGGGGGTGGGCGAGGTCCTGCGCCAGACGGCAGCGCGGCCCACCCATCGCCTGAGTCGTACCTGGGACAGTGGCGAGATTACCTCGAAGCTGCCCATGAGCGATGCTGCTGAGGAGAAGTATGGCGCACCTCAGTTGACCATTCACCGCGGCGACCTGCTCAAGGCACTGGAGGCGCGGCTGCCCGAGTCGGCGATCCGCCTGGGCAGCAAGGTGGCCTGGGTCGAAGCCGAGGGGGAGCGCCCCGTCATCCATTTCGAGGACGGCCGCGAGGAGAGCGTCGACGTGGTAATCGGTGCCGATGGCATCCACTCCGCGGTACGGCGTTCGCTGTTCGGCGACGACCACCCCGAGTTCACCGGCCTGGTCTCCTATCGGGCCGTGGTGCCGCGCTCGGCGGTGCCGGAGGTGGAGAACCTCGATGCCTTCACCAAGTGGTGGGGCGAGACCGCCGACAGCCAGGTGGTGGTCTTCCCCCTGACCCGCGGCGAGGAGGTATTCATCTTCGCCACCACGCCCCAGGAGGGGTGGCGCGAGGAGTCCTGGACCCTGCCCGGCGACGTCGAGGAGCTGCGTGAGGTCTACCAGGACTTCCATCCCGACGTGCGCGCCCTGCTGGCCGCCTGCGAGAGCGTCACCAAGTCGGCCCTCTATGTGCGCGAGCCCATGGCGCAGTGGTCGAAGGGGCAAGTGACCATCCTCGGCGATGCCGCCCATCCCATGGTGCCCTTCATGGCCCAGGGGGCCTGCATGGCCATCGAGGATGCGGTGGTGCTGTCGCGCTGCCTGGCCGAGGCCGATCGTGAGACCGTGCCGGCGGCCCTGGCTCGCTACGAGCGGGCGCGTCGCGAGCGTACCGCCCAGGTGCAGCGTGGCTCCCGGGCCAACAACTGGCTCAAGGGCGAAGGCAACGCCGACTGGGTCTATGGCTACGACGCCTGGGGCGTGGCCATAGACTGACGTTCTCTATCACAACTCACAACTCACAACCACAAGAGCTAGAGAAGCCATGAAAACCTCCAACCTGACAAAACTCGCCGTGGGACTGTCGCTGGCCGGTCTCTCCTTCACCGCCACCGCCAACGAGGTGACCCTAAATGTGGTGAGCTTCACCCCCAAGACCGCCGCGGTCTCCGCCGGCTTCGAGCGCTTCGTGAATGCGGTGAACGAGGAGTTCGAGGGGGAACTGGCGCTCAACTGGCGCGGCGGTCCCGAAGTGATGCCCCCCTTTCGCCTGGCCGATGCGGTGCGTAACAACTCCATCGATATGGCGCTGGTCAGCCCCAGCTACTACTCCGGTCTGGTGCCCTCCTCGAGCAGTGCCAATTTCTCCTTCAAGAACTACGAGGAGATCCTCGAGAGCGGCTACTACGACCGCATGACCGAGATCCACGCCGACCGTGGCCTGCGTTACCTTGGCGAGATTCCCGCCACCGACGTCAAGTTCTTCCTCTTCTTCAAGGATCGAATCGACGGCATCGACGACCTGGCCGGCAAGCGCATCCGGGTCTTCCCCACCGGCCTTCCCTTTGTCGAGGCGTTGGGGGCCAATGGTCTGGTGCTGCCCATCGGCGAAATTTATACCGCCATGGAGCGGGGCGCCATCGACGGTTTCATGCAGGGCAACCTGGGCTGGGCCGAGCAGTACGAGGACGTGGTCAACTACTACATCACTCCGCCCTTCTACCGTGCTGGCTTCAGCATCCTGGTCAGCCAGCGGGCCTGGGATCGCCTCCCCGAGGAGCTGCGAGGCGAGCTTCTGGATTATGTGCGCCATACCTTGGGGCCGGAGCTCGACCAGAGCTGGGGAGACGTGATCGCCGCCGGTAATGGCGAGGTGGCGGCCGCCGGTTTCGAGGAGATCGCCCTGGAAGGCGAAGAAGCCGAGCGTTACTTGCAGATCGCCATCGACGCGGCCTGGGAGCATATGCAGGAGCAGATCGGCAATGACGAACTGACGGCGGAACTGCGCGCCATGCTGGTGGAGTGATCCACCCCGGTGGGGTGCCTCGTCCCATTCTGGGCGGGGCGCCTCCGACTTTCCCTACTTCAGGTGGCTCGATATGCAACAGTCACTCTCCCGCGGTACATCTCTTCTGTTACTGCTGATGCGGGGCGTGAGTCGTTTGAACCTGCTGCTGGCGGGCATCAGCGCAGCCACGCTGGTGGCTGCCACCGCAGCCGTCTTCTGCGAGATCCTGTCGCGATTCTTCTTCGGCAAGTCGCTGGTCTGGGTGGTGGAGCTAAGCGGTTATGCGCTGCTCTACATGACCTTCCTCGGCGCGCCCTACCTGCTGGAAAAGAACCGCCACGTGGCCATCGATATCGTCACTGAGCACCTGCCGCCGCGGCTGCAGAGGCCGTTGGCGTTTCTCGTGGCCCTGTTCGGGGCGGCCATCTGTCTCTATGCCGCCTGGTATGGCCTGGCGGTGACCCTGGACCAGTACCAGTTCGGCTCTCGCGAGACCACCGTGCTGGCGCCGCGCAGTTATCTGCTCACCTGGGTCTTTCCCCTGGGCATGTTCCTGCTCTCTATCCAGTTCGTGGCACAGGCCGTGGCCTGTCTGAAGCGCTGACCCTGTCGGCTCACCCGACTCAGGCCCCCTGTGGAGGTATGTTATGGATTGGTGGCTAACGCTATCGCTTATTCTCGGCGCCCTGCTGGTATTGATGATGCTGGGGCTGCCGGTGGCCTTTTCCTTTCTGGCGGTGAACCTGGTGGGCGCCTACGTCTTCCTGGGCGGCACCTCCGGCATCGAGCAGCTGGTGATCAACACCACCGATGCCTTGACCAGTTTCACTCTGGTGCCCATCGCCATGTTCATGATCATGGGCGAGGTGATGTTCCGCTCCGGCATCGCCAATGACCTGATGGACACCCTCGACAAGTGGTTCGGCAAGCTCAAGGGGCGTTTGGCCTTTATGGCGGTGGGCGGCGGGGTGCTCTTCTCCACCCTGACTGGCAACAGCATGGGTGCCATTGCCCTGCTGGGCTCCAGCTTGACCCCGGAGATGGAGAAGCGCGGTTACAAGAAACCCATGTCGCTGGGGCCCATCATCGGCTCCGCGGGCCTGGCCATCATGATTCCCCCCAGTGCCCTGGCGGTGGTGCTGGGGGTGGTGGCGGAGATCTCCATCGGCCGGCTGCTGATCGCCATTATCCTGCCGGGGTTGCTGATGGCGGTGCTCTATGCGCTCTATATCTGGGGACGCTGTACCCTGCAGCCGGACCTGGCGCCCTCCTTCGATGTGGAGCCGACACCGCTCAAGGTCAAGGTGGAGGCGGGGGTGCGCAATATCCTGCCTATCGGCTTTATCGTCTTCGCCGTGGTGGGGGTGATCTTCCTGGGCCTGGCCACGCCCACCGAGGCGGCGGCTTCCGGGGCGGTGGCCACCATCCTGCTGGCCCTGGTCAAGCGCCGCCTGACGGTAGAGAACTTCCGCACCTCCATGTTCGAGAGTGCCAATATCTCGGTGATGGTGCTGCTGATCGTCGCCGGGGCGGTGGCCTTCAGCCAGCTGCTGGCCTTTACCGGCACCACCTTCGGCTTGATGGACGCCGTGCTCTCCCTGCCGGTGAACGACCATATGATCGTGCTGGCCATGGTGCTCACCGTGGTGCTGCTGGGGATGTTCATGGGGCCGCTGCCGATCATGCTGATCACCCTGCCGATCTTCGTGCCGGTTGTGGACCAGTTGGGCTTCGATACCATCTGGTTCGCGGTGCTCTTCCTGCTGGCCATCGAGACCGGCTCCACCTCGCCGCCGCTGGGCGCGGCCCTGTTCGTGATGAAGGCGGTGGCGCCTCAGGGCACCACCATGGGCAGCATCTACCGGGCCGCCATCCCCTTCCTGATCTGCGACTTCCTGGCCATCGCCATCATCTTTGCCTTCCCGCAGATCGTGACTGTTCCCGTCGGCTGGATGTTCGGCTGATTCCGCCCTCCCCGGGCCAGGCGTGCCGCCGGTCCGGGGAGGTGGCCGTGGAGATATCACTATGCGACGCCCCAGTTTCGTTATCTTTATCACCGACCAGCAGCGTGCCGATCACCTGGGCTGCTATGGCAACCCCACGGTGAAGACGCCGCATATCGATGGCCTGGCCGCGGCCGGGGTGCGCTTCACGCGCTTTCACGTGGTCACGCCGATCTGCCAGCCCAACAGGGCGGCGCTGGTCACCGGCCAGATGCCCTCGGTGAACGGGGTGCGCCAGAACGGCATTCCCCTGGGGCTCGACAGCCTTACCTTCGCCGAGGTGCTGCGCGGGGAGGGCTACCGCACCGGCTATATCGGCAAGGCGCACTTCCAGAACGTCACCGATATCCCGGCGCCGCCCCGGACCCCGGGCAGGCAGGGGGACACGCCGAGGCTTGCCCTGGCGCGGAGCGATCAGCGCCAGGGCCCCGACTACGGCTGGGAAGTGCGCCGTCGCTGGGCACAGCAGCCGGGCCTCGCGCTGCCCGGCCCTTACTACGGCTTCGAGCACGCCCGGCTGTGCATCGGCCACGGCGACCTGGTGGATGGCCACTACACCGCCTGGCTGCATGAGCGCCACCCCGATCCGGCCGCGCTGCGCGGCCCCGCCAATGCCCTTCCGTCATCGGTATCGGCGCCCCAGTGCTGGCGTACCGCCGTGCCCGAGGCGCTCTATCCCACCCGCTATGTCCAGGAGAAGGCCTGCGACTTCCTGGCGAAGCAGGACGCCGAGACCCCCTTCGTGCTGGTGGTCTCCTTTCCTGATCCCCATCATCCCTTTACCCCGCCTGGCCGCTACTGGTCGATGTACGACCCGGACGAGGTGGAACTGCCGGCCTCCTTTCATCATCCGGTGGAGGCCATCGAGGGTCTGCCCGAGTCGGCCCTCGAGGCTTACCGCTGGGGCGCCGAGGATCCGGAGAGCCACTGGCCCTTCGCGGTGAGCGAGCGCCAGGCCCGGGAGATCATCGCCCTCAACTACGGCAGCATCAGCATGGTGGACGATGCCGTGGGGGAGGTGCTGGCCACCTTGAAGACGCGTGGCCTGGTCGACGATACCGTGGTGGCCTTCACTTCGGATCATGGCGACTACATGGGCGATCACGGCAGCATGCTCAAGATGGGCCTGCACTTCCAGAGCGTGTTGCGGGTGCCGCTGATCTGGCACGACCCCCAGAGCGACGCCCATGGAACGGTCTGCGGGCGGCTGGGCAGCGCCATCGACCTGGCCCCCACGCTGCTGCAGCGGGCCGGAATCAAGGTGCCCATCGGCATGCAGGGCGAGGACCTGTTCGGGAGTGAGCCGGCGGCGGACGTGCTGGTGGAGGATCCGGGCATCCTGGTGTTCCGCGACAGTGAGGCGCGCTGCAGCATCATCACCTTGGTCACCGAGCGCTGGCGGCTGAGCCTCTTCGAGGGGGAGGATGGGGGCGAGCTCTATGACCTGGAACGCGATCCCCATGAACTCACCAACCGCTGGAACGATCCCGATTACCAGGCGGTGCGCCTCGACCTTCAGGCGCGGCTTAGCCAGCGCCTGATCGCCCTGCGCGACCGCAGTCTGGTGGCCACGGCCCGTGCCTGAGTCCGGCTGCTCGGCCCTGAGAATTCTGAGATATTTTTACATTAAAAACATGTGGTTATAGTGATCTATTTATGTCGAATGTGACCTTGACAAGGGCTTGGTAAGGACTTATCTTTGTTGTATCAAATAATAAATATGGTTTTATATATGAAACGACCTGAGGTTGACTCCCCTTCTGCCCAATCGCACGGCTGGATGCGACTCGTGCAGCACGACAGCCACTGCGGCTCGAGCGATGACATGCCGCCAAGAGGTATGCTGGTGCCTGGAATGGTCATCACCGGAGAGGACGCCTTATGAGTGACAAAGATGCACGCAAGTATCTGATCCCCGGCCTGGAGCGCGGCCTGACGATCTTGATGGAACTGAGCCGCAACGATCGCGAGATGAGCTTTGCCGAGATCGCTAAGCGGGTGGACATCCCCAAGGCGACCGCCTATCGGGCAATCCAGACCTTGGAGTACATGGGCTTCCTGCGTCGCCACCCCTCCACCGGTCTTTATTCCCTGGGGGTCAATGTCCTGCGGCTCGGCTTCGAGTATGTGGCCTCCCTGGACGTGGTGCAGGTGGGCCAGCCAGTGATCGAGTCGCTGCGGGACACCACCGGCTGCTCGAGCCATATTGCCATCCGCGACGGCCGGGACGTCATCTATGTGGCGCGGGTCAGTGCCGCCAATGCCACCATCCGACGGGTCAGCGTGGGTACCCGCTTGCCGGTGCACCGCACCTCCTTGGGACGGATGCTGCTGACTGGCCTGAGCCGGACGGAGTTCGAGGCGCTCTACCCCGACGAGGCGTTGCCCGATGCTCAGCCAGGCGCACCAGCCAGCCGGGAGGCGCTGTGGGAGCTGGTCCAGGAGGATCGCCGTCGCGGCTACGTGATCGCCGAATCCTTCTTCCAGCTCGGCATCTCCTCCATCGTCTACCCCGTCTTCAATGGCGACGGCGAGATCGAGGCGGTGGTGAGCATCATGGTGCCGGTGCACGAGATTCCCGCCGAGGAGCGCGAGCGGCTGCGCGGCCCGGTGGAAGAGGCAGCGGCGACGATCTCCGGTTTGCTTGGTTACCGAAGCGTTGCCGAGCACCGAGGCACTTAGCAAGGAATGGTGCCGGCCAAGCCGGCCAGTAAATGCCCGACGCCAAGGCGAGGGCCACACAGACGACAACCGCGTCGATTGACGCAGGAGTAAGAGCATGAGCATCGTTGGCATCGAAGCGTTGGAGTTCGGCGTGGAGAACCTGGCGGTCGGCAAGCAATTCGTGGCCGATTTCGGGCTCTCCCCTGTAAACGACACGACCTTTGAAACACTCAATGGTGCGCGCCTGAGCCTGGCGCCGATAAACGACCCGCAGCTGCCGCCGGCGTTCGAGTCCGGCTCGACTCTGCGGCGCATGACCTGGGGCGCGGCCGATGCGACCGCCCTGGCGGCGTTGAAAGTACGCCTGGCCGACCAGCCCGGCTTCGTCGATCATGGCGATCTCATAGAGTGTCGCGACCCCAACGGCATGACGGTGGCCATCCGCGTCAGCACCCTGCGCGAGGTGGAGCTGGAGGTCACCCCGATCAACCAGTACGGCGACATGCGCCGCATCGACACCCCGAGCCCGGTCTACGAGCGCGCCACTCCCGTCGGCATCGGCCATGCGGTCTTCTTCGTCGACGACCTGGAAGCCACCGAGGCCTTCTACCGCGAGAAACTCGGCTTCGCCGTCTCCGACCGCTACACCGACCGCGCGGTCTTTTTGCGCATGCAAGCCCGCGGCGGCCACCACAACCTCTTCCTGCTCAAGCTGCCTCACCGCGGCGCCGGCCTCAACCACGTGGCCTTCACCGTCCGCGACATCCATGAGGTGATCGGCGGCGGGCTGGCCATGAACCGCAAGCAGTGGAGCACCTTCCTGGGCCCTGGGCGTCACCCTATTTCCTCGGCCTACTTCTGGTATGTAAACAGCCCTCTGGGTGGTGCATTCGAGTACTACACCAACGAAGACTATCTCACCGAGGCTTGGGAGCCGCGGGAGATGCAGCACTCCCTGGAATCCTTCACCGAGTGGGCCGTGGAAGGTGGTATCGACGCCGAGACCCGTCGGCAGAAGAAGGCCGAAGTCTGACCCTGATTTCGATAATCGATCCCTGCCAAACGAGCAAGAGCAAACAAGGAACATAAATCACCCGAGATAACAGCGACTACTCCCCCGATATAACGAGACCGTAAGAGACGGACTCGTTACCGATGGAAAGGACCATGCCGAGATGCCCTAAGTTGGCGTCATGGGATCGCGTTGTCTCGATTCACGCAAATCGAGTGGTTTTGAGACCCTCGGCACTACAAGCGAAGTGACCCAAGTAGAGAGGAAACGACAATGTCAGAGATGCTGGAAAGCTGGAAAAAACCCGAAGGTACCACTTTCGAAGAGTGGATGCAGACTCGCATAGCGCGCTTCAAGGGCCGCAAATACGACTGGAACGCCCTGAAGTTTCAGGCCGATTACGATCCTAAGTATCGCCGTGCCCAGATGCGTTATATCGGCACCGGTGCCACCGGGGTCAAGGCTGATACCAACACCATCCCGGCCGAAAACTTCACTTTCTCTACCATGGTGTTGCCGTCCAAGTGCGAAGGGCCGCTGCACGTGCACGACGATGTGGAGGAGGTGTTCTTCGTGCTCAAGGGCACCATCACCCTCTTCCTCAAGGATGGCGACGATTACATGGAGACGGTGCTCGAGGAGCGTGACGTCATCTCCATTCCGCCGCGCATCTATCGGGGCCTGTTCAACCACGGCGAGGAAGAGGCGCTGATGTGCGTGATGCTGGGGACGCACAAGCCGCAGATCCCCACCTATCCGGAGGATCATCCCCTGTCCAAGGTCAAACGTAACTAAGAGGGAGGACGCCGTGGACGCCAAACGCCTCACTCTCGACAGCGGAGCCCAGTGCTACCGCGAGCAGTCGCGGCCCGCGCCAGCCCCGCCCTTGGTGCTGCTGCACGGCATCAGCTCCAGCGCAGGCTCCTGGGCGAAGCTCGCCGAGGAGTTGCCGGGCTACCGCCTGCTGGCCTGGGACGCCCCGGGCTATGGCGAGAGTCAGCCCCTGGCGACGGAGGTGCCCACGGCCGCCGACTATGCCGTGCGTCTGGAGGCCTGGCTGGCGGCGCTCGGTATCGAGCGCTGCGTGCTGGTGGGCCACTCCCTGGGGGCCATGATGGCCGGCGCCTATGTGGCGGCCTATCCGGGCCGGGTGGCCGGTCTGGTGCTGGCCGACCCGGCCCAGGGCTACGGTGATGCCGATGAGGCCAGGCGCGACGAGGTCTATCGCAGCCGCTGGACCCAGCTCGAGGCTCAGGGCCCCGGCGCCTTCGCCCGGGCCCGGGCGCCGCGGCTGCTGCGCGAGGTTGCCGATCCCGCGGACATCGCCCGGGTCGAGGCGGAGATGCACAAGCTGAATCTGCCGGGCTTCATCCAGGCGAACTGGATGCTCGCCCACGACCGTCTGGCGCGCTACCTGCCGGCGGCGCTGGCGGTGCCGGCCCTGGTGGTGTGCGGCGACGAGGATCGCATCACCCCGCCCGAGGACGCCCGGGCTCTGGCCAGCCGCCTGGCGGTGCCCTATCGCGATATCCCGCGGGCCGGTCACGCCAGCTATATCGACGCCCCCGAGGCCTTCGCCCGGGCCCTGGACGACTTCGCCCGCCCGCTGTTCGGCGCGGCTGAGGCGCCAGGGAAACTCTAGGAGATCCCCATGAGCTTTCTGATCGAACGACGCGTCGCCGTGGTCACCGGCGGCTCCTCCGGCATCGGCCTGGAGACCGTGCGCCTGCTGCTGGCGGAGGGGGCCCGGGTGGCTTTCTGCGGCCGCGATACCGAGCGTCTCGAGGCGGCGCGGGCGGCGCTCGCCGACGACTTTCCCGATGCCGAGCTGCTGGCGATGGCCTGCGACGTGCTTGACGAGGCCTCCTGCGCCGATTTTGCCGCCGCGGTGGCGGAGCGCTTCGGCGGCGCCGACATGCTGATTGCCAACGCCGGCCAGGGCTACGTGGCCCACTACGACGACACCCCCAAGGAGGCCTGGCTCGCCGAGGCCAACCTCAAGCTGTTCGGGGTGATCAATCCGCTGAACGCCTTCCGGGGCCAACTGGCTGCCTCCGCGATCGGCTCGCTGACCTGTGTCAACTCCCTGCTGGCGCTGCAGCCGGAGCCCCACATGATCGCCACCTCGGCGGCCCGGGCGGCGCTGCTGAACCTGACCCACTCGCTGGCCCACGAGCTGGTCGACGAGGGCATCCGGGTCAACTCCATCCTGCTCGGCATGGTGGAGTCGGGCCAGTGGCGGCGGCGCTTCGAGGCCCGCGACGACCAGTCGCTGGGCTGGGAGCAGTGGATCGCCGGCATCGCCGCCAAGCGCGGCATTCCCATGAAGCGCCTGGGGCGCCCCGAGGAGCCGGCCCGTGCGCTTGTGTTCCTGGCCTCGCCCCTGGCCTCCTTCACCACCGGCGCCGCCCTGGACGTGTCCGGCGGCTTCAATCACCACCTCTGACCCGCGAGGACGCCCCCGCAATGACGACCAAACGCTTGATGATCATCGGCTACGGGGCCATGGCCCAGGAAGTGCACCGGCTGCTGCCGGCGGGCCTGGAACTGGCCTGGGTGGTGGTGCCCGAGTCGCAGCTGGCCACCACCCGCGAGCGGCTGGGCGCCGGGATCGAGGTGCTGACCTCGGTCGCCCAGTGCGAGGGGCGTCCCGACCTGGTGGTGGAGTGCGCCGGCCAGCCGGGGCTCGCCGAGCACGGTGAGGCGGTGCTCGCCCGTGGCCTGACCCTGGCCATCGTGGCCACCGGCGGCCTGGCCGACGAGGGGCTCTACGGCCGCCTGCGCCAGGCCGCCGAGGCCGGCGGCGGGCGCATGCTGGTGCTCTCCGGCGCCGTGGCCGGCATGGACGGCCTGGCCGCCGCCCGGGAGGGTGGCCTGGAGAGCGTCACCTATGAGGCCTGCAAGGCGCCGCGCAGCTGGAAGGGCAGCCACGCCGAGCAGCTGGTGGACCTCGACGCTCTCAGCGAGGCGACGGTCTTCTACGAGGGCACCGCCGGCGAGGCGGCACGGCTCTTCCCGGCCAACGCCAATGTGGCGGCCACCGTGGCCCTGGCCGGCATCGGCATGCAGGCCACCACCGTGCGCCTTACCGCCGATCCGGCGGCCAGCCGCAACACCCACCGCATCCATGCCCAGGGGCGCTTCGGCGAGTTCCGCATCGAGCTCAACGGTCGCCCCCTGGAGCACAACCCCAAGACCTCGATGCTCGCCGCCCTGTCGGTGGTCCGCGCCTGTCGCCAGGTGTTGGACCCGGTGACGGTGTGAGCGAAAGGAGCACTCCCATGACGCAACCGATCTTTATCGCCGGTGAATGGCGCCAGGGCCGCGGCGATCCCCTGGCCTCGGTCTTCCCCGCCGACGGCTCCGTGACCGCGCGACTCAACGCCGCCAGCCTTGAGGACGTCGAGGAGGCCATCGCGGCCGCCGACATCGCCTGGCGCCGCCCCGAGTGGCGCGACCTGGTGCCCCACCAGCGGGCCACCATCCTCTACCGGGTCAGCCAGCTGATCGAGTCGCGTCTCGAGGAGCTGGCCGCCCTGCAGACCCGCGACAACGGCAAGCCCCTGGCCGAGACCCGCGCCCTGGTGGCCAGCGCCGCCGGCACCGCCCGCTACTTCGCCGCCGCCTGCGAGACCCTGGAGGGCGAGCTGCCCACCCAGCGCAGTAGCGATCTGATGACCCTGAGCACCTACGAGCCGCTCGGCGTGATCGCCGCCATCACGCCCTGGAACTCGCCCATCGCCAGCGAGATACAGAAGATCGCCCCGGCGCTGGCCGCCGGCAACGCCGTGGTGGTCAAGCCTGCCGAGGCGACGCCGCTGCTGGCCCTGAAGCTGGCCGAGCTGTTCGAGGAGGCGGGCCTGCCCAAGGGGCTGCTCAGCGTGCTGCCGGGCCGCGGCCGGGTGATCGGCGAGGCCATCGTGCGCCACCCCAAGGTGCGCAAGATCTCCTTCACCGGCGGCACCAACACCGGCCGCCACCTGGCGCATATCGCCGCCGACAAGCTGATCGGCACCTCGCTCGAGCTGGGCGGCAAGTCGCCCACCATCGTCTGCGAGGATGCCGATCTCGAGGAGGCCACCCGGGGCATCGCCTACGGCATCTTCAGCTCCGCCGGCCAGGCCTGTATCGCCGGTTCGCGGCTTTTCGTGCCGCGTCGCCGCTACGACGAGGTGATGACGCGCCTGCTCGCAATCACCCGCGGCCTGCGCGTCGGCCACCCCGAGACCCCGGGCACTCACCTGGGGCCGCTGATCAGCGAGGCTCATCGCGACGGCGTAGCTGCCTACGTGGACCAGGCCCGCGCCGAGGGTGGCCGGGTGCTGTGCGGCGGCGCCGCACCGGAGGATCCCGAACTGGCCCTGGGCAGCTACTACCTGCCCACCATCATCGGGGGGCTGCCCCACGAAAGCGCGGTGTGCCAGGAGGAGATCTTCGGCCCGGTGCTGGTGGCGCTGCCCTTTGAGGACGAGGACGAGCTGCTGGGCCTGGCCAACGACAACGTCTTCGGCCTGGCCGCGGGGATCTGGACCGCCGACTACCGGCGCGCCCTGCGCCTGGCCGGGCGGCTGGAGGCGGGCACGGTGTGGATCAATACCTACAAGAAGTTCGCCATCTCCACCCCCTTCGGCGGCTTCAAGGAGAGCGGCCTGGGACGCGAGAAGGGGCGCCAGGGCATCCAGGCCTACATGCAGCAGAAGAGCCTCTATCTGGGCCTGGGCAGCGAGCCCATGGGCTGGTCGTACTGAGCCGCTCCGCACGCCGAACCCACAACGACAGGAATTCACCATGAGCACCATCACCGTAGGCGAAGCGATCGCCCGTACCCTCGAAGCCTATGCGGTCTCCGCCGTCTACGGCGTCATCTCCATCCACAACCTGCCGGTCGCCGACGCCATCGGCCGCCGTGACAAGATCCGCTTCGTGCCCGCCCGCGGTGAGGCCGGTTCGGTGACCATGGCCGACGCCCACACTCGAGTGGGCAGCCTGGGCGTGGCCCTGACCAGCACCGGCGCCGGCGCAGGCAATGCCATCGGCGCCCTGCTCGAGGCGCTCAACGCCGGCACGCCCTTGCTGCATATCACCGGCCAGGTGGAGAAGGCCTACCTGGACCGCGACGCCGGCTTCATCCACGAGACCAAGGACCAGCTGACCTTCCTCAAGGCCAGCTCCAAGGCCGCCTACCGGGTCTGTACCCCGGAGCAGGCGGTGCCGCTGCTGCACCGGGCCATTCGCGAGGCGATGACGCTGCCGCGGGGCCCGGTGAGTCTGGAGATCCCCATCGATATCCAGGCCAGTCCGGTCGAGTGGGTAGAAACCGCCCCGGTGGTCCCGGCCACTCCGGCCCCGGTGAGCGACGCCGAGATCGATGCACTGGCCGAGCGGCTCAAGGCCGCCAAGCGCCCGCTGCTGTGGATCGGCGGCGGCACCCTGGCGGCGGGCGAGGCGGTCAGACGGTTGGCGGATGCCGGTATCCCGGTAGTCTCCAGCACCCATGCCCGGGGCGTGCTGCCCGACAGCCACCTGCGCAGCCTGCGTGCCTTCCATAACGCCGTTCCGGTGGAAGCCCTATTCGCCGAGAGCGACCTGATGCTGGTGGCTGGCTCCCGGCTGCGCAGCAACGAGACCAAGACCTACTCCGTCGACCTGCCGCGGCCGCTGGTGCAGATCGATATCGATCCCGCCGCCGCCCACCGCAATTACCGCGCTGACGCCTTCCTGTGCGGCGACTGTGCCGACGTGCTGGGCCGGTTGGCGGACCGCCTGGAAGGTCGCCAGTCGGATCCCGCCTATGATGCCGCCGTGGCCGAGGCGGTGGCCGAGGCCGAGCAGGCGTTGCGCAGCCAGGTGGGCGAATACGCCAAGCTCAGCGATGCGGTACGCGCCGCTCTCCCGGAGGACGGCATCTTCGTACGCGACATCACCGTCTCCGGCAGCACCTGGGGCAGCCGACTGCTGCCCATCGAGCGGCCGCTGACCAATATCCACTCCCTGGCCGGCGCCATAGGGTTGGGCCTGGCGCACGGCATCGGCTGCGCGGTGGCACAGCCCGAGCGCAAGGTGGTCACCCTGGTCGGCGATGGCGGCCTGGCGCTGGGCCTCGGTGAGTTGGCCACTATGGCCCAGGAGCGCCTCGACATGACCCTGATCGTCATGAACGACGGCGGCTACGGGGTGATGCGCGGCATCCAGGAGAAGTACTTCGAGGGGCGCCAGTACTATAACGAACTGCATACCCCCGATTTCCAGCAGCTGGCCGATGCCATGGCCATCCGGCGCTGGAAGGTCAGTCACGGTGACGACTTCGCCGCGGTACTGGCCGAGGCGGTGGGGCATCCGGGGCCGGCCCTGGTGGAAGTGGACATGCCCAGCGTCGGCGAACTGAAGTTCTCCGGCCCGCCGCAGAAAAAACTCTATTGATGAACTGATTCGTCTCGCCAGGACAGGGGTAGCGCTTCCCACCAGCCAAGTGCTTGGTGGGTAGGGACGCTCATGATTGAAGTTCGACTTTCAGGAGGTATGAGGACGCCAATAAAGACTTTCCACGAATTACAAAAATCGCTTTTTATTTGAATCCAAGAGGAACTTAAAAATGAAATATAACAAGGTATTTGCACTGGCTGCGATGCTGCCGGTGGGGCTGACTGCTGCCGCCACTACCCAGGCCTTCGACGTGGTCCCCGCCGGTGAGCCGGTGGTCACCGGCGAACCGAGCCGCGTGGGGGCGCCCTGGAACCACCGCTCCACCTTCAATATTCCCGGTACCAATACCGACGTGGCCTTCGGTGGTTATGTGAAACTGGATGCCTTCTACGATTTCGATTATGACCAGGGCGACAGTACCGATCCGCTGGCGCTGCTCAACTCGGGCAACGAGACCGATGGGCGGACCTCCTTCACCGCCAAGGAGTCGCGGATCAATTTCCGTACCCAGACCCGCTTCGATCAAGGCTTGCTGCACACCTATCTGGAGGGGCACTTCCTGCCCGATGGCAAGTTCAACCTGCGCCACGCCTACGGGGAGTTCGGCCCCTTCTTGGCCGGCCAGAGCTGGACCAACTTCATGCACTTCCATGGCACGCCGCGCAGTCTGAAGCTGGGCGGCCCCATCGGCTATGCCACCGGTCGCCCGGCGCAGCTGCGCTACACCCATCGGGCAGGACCCAATGCCTTCGCGGTCTCCCTGGAAGAGCCTTCCTTCGCGCTCTCGCCCATCGGCAGCGCCGGGGTCGATACCGAGAATCGCCTGCCGACCCTGACCGCTCGCTATCAGTTCGGCCGCACCTTCGGCATCTCCGCGCTGGTCAAGGAGCTCTCCACCAACGAGGCCACCAGTGGCGTCGACGAGAGCACCACCGGCTATGGCGTCGCCGCCCAGTTGGCCCTGCCGCTGGGCAGCGCCACCACCTTCAAGGCCAACGCCACCCTAGGCAGCGGCCTGGGTAGCTACCTTAGCTACGTGCCTGATCCCGTGGCCGGTGGCCGCACTCCCGACGCCTATATCGACGCCGACGGTGCCCTGAAGAGCGTCGACTCCCAGGCCTTCGGGGTCTCCCTGGAGCATAACTGGACCAGCGACTGGTCCAGCGCCATCGGCACCGCGCGTTTCAGCCAGGACCTGCCCGAGGAGATCGCCGGTTTCCAGGCCGGGCTGGATCGGGTGCAGTACTCCTACGTCAATCTGATCTGGGACGTCAACCAGCGACTTTCCACCGGCATCGAGTACCAGCACTCCGATATCAAGCGGGTCAACGGCGATTCCGAGGATGCCAGCCGCATCCAGGCCAGCGTGCAGTTCCACTTCTGACGCGCCCCGGGGTGCGGGCACCGCTCGCCCAGGCCTCGCGCCCCGGCACCTTTCTTGACGCTTACCGTTTGTGCCGATGGCCCCGCCATCGGCACTTTTTCATGGAGACGGCGCCGGGCGCTCTCAGGAACGCGATGGCAGGGGAGACTCGAGCTTGGCGTGTCGCCACTGGCGCAGCAGCCAGGCGAAGGCCATGCCCAGCAGCAGCAGCCATACGCCGGCACCGGCCAGCAGCCACAGGCTATTGGCCAGGCGCAGTATCACCCCGCCCAGGCTGACCCCCACCGACTGGCCCAGGAACAGGCAGCCGGCGAACACCGCCATGGCGGTGCCGCGGGTGGCGGGCGCCATCTGGGTGGCATTGATCTGCAGGGTGCTGTGCATCATGTAGAAGCCCAGCCCGGCGGCAAAGGCCGAGGCCGCGGCCGCTATCGGCTGCTGGGCCAGCGCCAGCCCGACGAAGCCCACCCCCATCAGTACACCGCCGCCGGCGGCCAGGCCCGGCTCGCCCAGGCGCCTGACCATCGGCCTGGCCAGGGCGGCGAAGATCAGCCCCCCCACCCCGAACAGCGCCACCATCAGCCCGGCACGGGTCAGCGAGACGCCGAGACGCTCGTAGAGGTGACTGGCGACGAAGGCCAGGGCGCCGAAGGCGGCAATCCCCTCGAGGAATACCAGCACCAGGATGCGACGGGCCCGGGCGATCAACAGGATCTCGCGCAGCCGCGACAGGAAGGCGACCCCACCCTGTTCCGCCTTGGGTGGGGAGAGGCCGGGGCGGCGCTGGAGCATTGTCAGCAGCAGCCCCCCGGCCAGCAGGAAGAGGGTCGTCAGGAGATAGAAGGCGGCCTGCCAGCCCAGCGTATCGGCGAGGAAACCGCCCGCCACCTGGCCGGTGATCAGGCCCATCACCGCGCCGGAGAGCATATGGGCCAGGGTCACCTGGCGGCTCTCGTAGGGCACGTTGTCACCCACCCAGGCCATGGAGAGCGGAATGATCGCGGCGGCGGTGGCACCGGTCAGGGTGCGAAACAGCAGCAGCGTCGATAGCGACCCGGAAAGCGCCGAGCCCAGGGCACCCAGCGCGCAGGCCACCGTGGCCAGGCCGATGACCCGAAGAGTGCCGTGACGGTCGCCCAGCGGGCCATAGCAGAGCTGCATCAGGCCATAGGCGATGGCGAAGAAGGTGATGTTCTGCGCCACGTCGGCCACCGGGCGCTCGAAGGCCTGCGACAGCGCTGGCAGCATGGCATCGGTGACCCGCATCGACGCCATGCTGGCGAAGCCGGCCAGGGCCAGCATCAGGATGACGAGACGGGGAGGGGCGGCGTCACTCATGGCTAGCTCCGTGCCTGGCTGGCGGCGGCCGCCCGGCTTGCCGGTCGCACGATGGCGAGGTACGCCACCAGTGCGAACACCCCGCCGAGGCCGATGGAGATGGCCATGGTGCGGGACGTGCCGTCATGGAACTGGCCCACCAGCGCGCCAGCCAGCGCCGCGATGGTCATCTGCAGGAAGCCGAACAGCGAGGAGGCCGCCCCCGCGCACTGGGGATTGGGCGCCAGGGCGCCGGACATGCTCTGCGGCATCACGATGCCGAAGCCGACCAGGAACAGGATATGGGGGCCGATGACGGCCCAGGGGGCATAGATGCCGGCCACTGCCAGCCCCGCCATGATTGATCCGGCCAGGGCGCAGCACAGCGTGGCCAGCAACAGGAGCCGGTCGCGTCCCAGCCGATGGCTATAGCGGCCGCTGAATATCGTGCCCGAGAAGAAGCCGGCCACGATCAGCGTGAAGCCGATCCCGTACTCGAAGGGTGTCATGCCCATGAACTCGATCAGCACGAAGGAGGAGCCGGAGAGAAAGGCGAACAGGCTGGCGAAGCCACTGGCATTGACCAGCGTATAGCCGATGAAGGCGCGCTGGGTCAGCAGCATGCGGTAGTTGCGAAGGATGGCCCGGGGGCTGATCGATTGCCGATTCGCCGGCGACAGCGGCTCGGGCATCAGCAAGGCGAGTACCAGCAGCATGATGCCGGCATAGAACGTCAGCAGCACGAAGATCGATTGCCAGCCGAAGTACAGCAGAAGCCCGGCCCCGACCACGGGGGCCAGGGCCGGGGCGAGGGCCATGGTGCTGGCCATGTAGGAGAGCACCCGTCCGGCCTCGATGGGGCCGTAGATATCGCGCACGGCGGCACGGCCCAGGACCGGGCCGGCGGCACCGCCCAGCGCCTGCAGGAAGCGCCCGACCAGCAGCCACTCGATGCTGGGGGCGAAGGCGCAGAGCAGGCTGGCCAGTAGGAACAGGCTGAAACCGGCGACCATGACCGGCTTGCGTCCGAATCGGTCGGAAATGGGCCCGCAGAAGATCTGGGCCATGGCAAAGCCGGCCATGTAGAGGCTCAGTGTCAACTGTATCTGGTCGGGGCCGGTGTCGAGCGCCTCGGCCATGGCCGGCATGGCGGGCAGATACATGTCGGTCGCCAGCGGGCCCAGTGCGGTCAGGGCCGCCAGGGTCACCACCGTGGCGGGGGATGTCAGCCTCAGCACATTGACCTCTTCTCGAAGGGCGCCTCGGGGGGCGAACAACGACCAGCGGGCGCCACCCTTCCCGGCTCGGCCTGAGCGGGATAGAGCGGCGCCCGTGTGTCGTTAGCCTGCTTATTGTAGCCGAAACGATTCGCGATTGCTCAGCCGGCGTCCGGCTGCTCCTCCGGGGAGGCCTGGTGGAAGGCATCGAGTGCCCGGCAGTTGGCGACGATGCGCTGGATCCGCGGGTAGGCGGAGAGGTCGCACTCGAAGCGCTCGGCGTTGAACACCTGGGG
The DNA here is from genome assembly GCF_021412585.1 of Halomonas alkalisoli. Lineage (GTDB taxonomy): Bacteria > Pseudomonadota > Gammaproteobacteria > Pseudomonadales > Halomonadaceae > Halomonas > Halomonas alkalisoli. The sequence goes on from NZ_JAKCMI010000030.1 coordinate 83,576, forward strand.
CACCAGGCAGACGTCGGCGAGCGTCGGGGTGTCGCCGTGGCAGAAGTCGCCGCTGCCCGCCTCCCGGGAGAGCATCGCCTCCAGGGCGTCGAAGCCACCGGTCACCCAGTGGCGGTACCAGGCCAGCTTGGCCTCGTCGTCCAGTTTCAGTTCGTGGACCAGGTACTTGAGCACCCGCAGGTTGTTGAGCGGGTGGATCTCGCAGGCCACCAGCTGGGCCAGTGCCCGCACCCGGGCCCGCTCTGCCGGCTCGAGCGGCAGCAGCGCGGGGCTGGGGTGGAGTTCCTCCAGGTACTCGCAGATCGCCAGCGACTGGGTCAGGGTGGTGCCGTCGTCGGTAACCAGCGCCGGCACCAGCCCCTGGGGGTTATGGGCGCGAAAGGTCTCGCTGCGCTGTTCGCCCTTCACCAGGTTGACCGGGACCTGCTCAAAGGCCAGGCCCTTGAGGTTGAGCACGATGCGCACCCGGTAGGCCGCCGACGAGCGGAAATAGCCGTATAGCGTGGTCATGGTTGCCTCTCCCTGCATTTACTTGGGCTGGTACTGGACCACCTGCTGGTCGATGGCGCCGAAGATGCTCTTGCCCTCGCGGTCGAACATCTCGATGCGCACCCGATCGCCGAAGCGCATGAAGGAGGTCTTGGCCTGGCCGTGCAGGATCTGCTCGACCATGCGTACCTCGGCCAGGCAGCTATAGCCCACGCCGCCATCGGCGATTGGCTTTCCGGGGCCGCCGTCGGGGTCGGGGTTGGAGACGGTGCCGGAGCCAACCACCGCGCCGGCGCCCAGGTAGCGGGTCTTGGCCGCATGGGCGACCAGCTGCGGGAAGCTGAAGATCATGTCGGGACCGGCTTCCGGTTCGCCGAACTTCTCGCCGTTGAAGTGCACGGTGAGCGGCAGGTGCACCTTGCCGTCCTGCCAGGCGTCGCCGAGTTCGTCCGGGGTCACCGCGATGGGCGAGAAGCTCGAGGCCGGCTTGGCCTGGAAGAAGCCGAAGCCCTTGGCCAGCTCGCCGGGGATCAGGCCGCGCAGGCTGACGTCGTTGACCAGCATCACCAGCTTGATGTGGCCGGCGGCCTGCTCGGGGGTCACCGCCATGGGCACGTCGTCGGTGATCACCGCGATCTCGCCCTCGAAGTCGATGCCGTGCTCCTCGCTGACCGCCTCGATGTCTTCTGTCGGGGCCAGGAAGCGGTCGCCGCCGCCCTGGTACATCAGCGGGTCGGTCCAGAAGGTCTCGGGCATCTCGGCGTTGCGCGCCTGGCGTACCAGCTTGACGTGGTTCAGGTAGGCGGAACCGTCGGCCCAGTGGTAGCTGCGCGGCAGCGGCGAGTGCAGCTGGCTCTGGTCCAGGGCGAAGGCGCCCTCGGCCTGGCCGTCGTTGAGCTGGGCATAGCGCTGCTCCAGCTTGGGTGCGAGGCTGTCCCAGCTCTCCACCGCCTGCTGCAGGGTGGCGGCAATGTCGCTGACACGCACGGCGCGGGTCAGGTCGCGGGAGACCACGATCAGTTCGCCATCGCGGCCATGCTCTTTTGTTTCCAGCTTCAGAGTTGCGAGTTTCATCGTCGTTGGGTCCTTTCGTCAGAGGCGAGGCCCTGTGGGCCTCGTCCATTCATTCGTCTTGTCGTTCAGGGCGTTTTTATCGCGCTCAGGGCTGTCTATTCCGCTCAGGGCTGTCTATGGCGCTCAAGGCTGTTCCGGATCGAAGTGCGAACGCAGGGTCGACCAGACATCGACGTAGTCGCGCTGGCGGATCTCGGCGTTCAGTGCCGCCTCGGTCGGGTGGTAGACGTAGCGGCTCTCGAACATGAAGGCCAGGGTATCGCCCTGATGCTGGGGCGCAAGCTCGGCGTTCGATGCCTTCTCGAAGGTATCGGCGTCGGGGCCGTGGGGCGACATGCAGTTGTGCAGGCTGGCGCCGCCGGGCAGGAAGCCCTCGGCCTTGGCGTCGTACTCGCCGTGGATCAGGCCCATGAACTCGCTCATCAGGTTGCGATGGAAGTAGGGCGGGCGGAAGGTGTTCTCGGCCACCATCCAGCGCGGCGGGAAGATCACGAAGTCCAGGTTGGCCATCCCCGGGGTATCGGAGGCCGAGGTCAGCACGGTGAAGATCGACGGGTCCGGGTGGTCGAAGCTCACCGTATTGATGGTGTTGAAGTGGGCCAGGTCGTACTTGTAGGGCGCGTAGTTGCCGTGCCAGGCCACCACGTCCAGCGGCGAGTGGTCGAGCCGGGTCACCCAGAAACGACCGGAGAACTTGGCCACCAGCTCGTACTCGCCGGTGAGGTCCTCGTAGCTCGCCACGGGGCTCTGGAAGTCGCGGGGGTTGGCCAGGCCGTTGGCGCCGATGGGGCCGAGGCCGGGCAGTTCCAGCGGGCTGCCGTAGTTCTCGCAGATGTAGCCGCGGGCGGCGTCTGAGCCTTCCACCAGGCGCACCTGGAACTTGATGCCGCGGGGAATCACCGCGATCTCGCCGCCCTTGACCTGAAGCTCGCCCAGCTCGGTGCGCAGGCGCAGGGTGCCCAGCTGCGGCACGATCAGCAGCTCGCCGTCGGCGTTGTAGAAGAAGCGTTCGGTCATGTCCCGGTTGAAGGCGTAGACGTGCACGCCGCAGCCGGATTGGGCACCGGCGTCGCCGTTGACCGCCACCGTCAGCAGGCCATCGACGAAGTCGGTGGGCTCGGCGGGAATCGGCAGCGGGTCCCAGCGCATCTGGTTGGGGTCGGCGGCGGGCTTGGCCAGCGGCGAGGTTGCCACGCCTTCCACGGCGAGCGGGCGATAGGCGCTCTGCACCACCGAGGGGCGGATGCGATAGAGCCAGCTGCGCAGGTTCTGGTGGCGCGGGGCGGTGAAGGCCGAGCCGGTGTACTGCTCGGCGTAGAGCCCATAGGCACAGCGCTGGGGCGAGTTCTGGCCTATGGGCAGGGCGCCGGGCAGCGCCTCGGTGGAGAAGTGGTTGCGAAAGCCGCTCTGGTACTCAAGCGTCTCGGTCGTCATGGGGAGTATCCTCGTCATCCGTGCTGTTATTGTTGCCGGGCTTCGGTCTCGGTGGCTCGGGGCTCGGCGGCCTGGGTGGCGATCTCCAGAGCCTCTTCGAGCACCTGCTGGTCGCCGATATGGTTGGCCAGCAGCAGGATCAGCCGGGCGTTGATGCGTTCGCTCTGCGCCTCGTCGCGTTCACGGTGCGCCTCGGTCAGCGCGGCGTAGAAGGCGTCCGGGTCGGTGAAGTTGGGGTTGAGTTCAAGCCGTGGCATGGCGGCCTCCCTGATGGTCGGGGCGATCTTCGGAAACGGCGGCAAGGTTGGCGCCCAGGGCGCGGTCCATCGCGGCACCCACCGCCCTGGCCGAGACCTCGGGCCAGCGGGCGGTCACGTGCTGGTCGGGCCGCAGCAGGTAGCCGGCGCCGGCCGTGAGGCCATAGCGCTCCCCGATCAGGTTCTCGGCGTCCTCGATCGTAACGCTGCGGGGCAGCTCGGAGAGGGCGTGAGGCGTGGGTCCGACGATGACCAGGTCGAGGTCGTCGCGCTCATCCAGCAGCGACTGCAGTTCGGCCTTCAGGCTCTCGGCCCGGGCGCTGTCGACGCGGCCATCGAGCAGCAGCACGAAGCGGTTGCCCAGCTGGTTGAGCAGCCAGGCGCTCTGCCCGGCGAGTCGAATCGGCGCATCCTTGGCCGGGCTGCCGGGGCGCAGCTCAAGCGGGAAGCCCTCGGCGCCGGTGTCGTTGAGCGGCGAGCCGTCATAGCGGCAGGGCACCGACAGTCGGCCGCTGTTCACCAGGCTGCGGGCGAAGGGGTAGTGTTCGGCCAGTTCCAGGGTGGTGTCGCGGAACACCCGGCTGATGCGGCTCTTGGGCGTGATGAAGTCGGTGGCGCGGGTCGAGTTGAGGATGTTCTCGGCGGCACCGTGCTGGCGCTCGTCGTTGTAGGTGGCGAGCAGCGCCTCGGGGGCCTGGCCCCTGAGTACCCGGGCCAGTTTCCAGGCCAGGTTCTCGGTGCTCTGCAGCGCACCGTTGGCGCCACGGGCGCCAAAGGGCGAGACCTGGTGGGCGGCGTCGCCCATGAAGAACACCCGGTTGTGAATATAGTCGTCCATCTTGCGGCAGCGGAAGGTGTAGACGCTGGCCCACTCCAGTTCGAACTCCACGTCCTCGCCGAGCATCGCCTGCACGCGGGGGCGGATGTTCTCCTCCTTCTTCTCCTCTTCCGGATCGGCGTCCCAGCCCAGCTGGAAGTCGATGCGCCAGACGTTGTCCGGCTGCTTGTGCAGCAGCACCGACTGGTTGGGGTGGAAGGGCGGGTCGAACCAGAACCAGCGCTCGGTGGGGAAGTCCGCCTTCATGATCACGTCGGCGATCAGGAAGTGGTCCTGGAAGATCTGGCCGCGGCTCTCCAGGCCTAGCATGTCGCGGATCTTGCTGTTGGCGCCATCGGCCACCAGCAGGTAGTCGCAGGAGAGGCGGTACTCGCCATCCTCGGTGCTGACCACGATTTCGCTGCGTTCGGGCCGGCTGTCGACCTCGGTCACCTTGTGCTTCCAGCGCAGTTCGATGAGGTCGGAGAGTTCGTCTGCCCGGTCGACCAGGTACTCCTCGAAGTAGTACTGCTGCAGGTTGATGAAGGCCGGCATGCGGTGGCCCTCTTCCGGCAGCAGGTTGAAGTCGTAGACCTCGCGTTCCTGGAAGAACACGCGGCCGTGCTGCCAGGTCACGCCCTTGTCGATCATCGGCTGGCCGCAGCCCAGGCGATCGAGGATCTCCAGGGTGCGCTTGGCGAAGCAGATCGCCCGGGAGCCGACGCTGACGGTGTTGTTGTCGTCCAGCACGACGCTGGCGATGCCCTGCTGGGCCAGGTCGATGGCCATGCCCAGGCCGGTGGGACCGGCGCCGACGATCACCACCGGGCAGTGGCGCACGTCGTCGCGGTCCAGCTCCGGCGCACGATGGTATGGATAGACGGGATTGTTGTAGGTACTTGGCATGTTTCCTCCGACCGCGGTTGCTTCAGGGACAAGGCCGCCGCGGTGCGCTGCGGCCTGTCCCCGGCGCCGCTCGCCAGGCATTTTTTTGAAAACGGCTCGTTACTGGTTCTCGACGACGTCCTGCAGCGAGTGCCACATGGCAGTGTCGCGCTCGGCGGTCCAGATGCGCGGATCCGGATACTCGCCGCCCGCCTCGTCGTAGCAGCGGGTGATGTCGAAGGGCACGCAGTGATCGAAGATCACCCAGTGGCCGTATTTCAGCTTGAGCAGGGCGTAGGTCTCGGCGTAGCACTCGGAGAGGCTCTTGCCGGCGGCCTTGCCCGCCTTGACGCTCTCGTACATGTCGTTGAGGAAGTCGCGGGTGCCCTGGATGGCCTCCTGGCACTGCTCCGGGGTCTGCAGGGCGTCGCCGCGGCCCGGCACCAGCTTCTGGGGGGCCATGGCCTGCAGGCGGTCCAGGGTGGCGGGCCAGTATTCGTGATAGGCGTCGCCGGTGTAGGGGGTGGCGCCGTATTCGACCAGGTCGCCGGAGAACATCACCTTCTCCTCGGGGAGCCAGACGATGGTGTCGCCCTTGGTGTGGCCACGGCCCAGGTGGATGATGCGCACCTCGCGCTTGCCCATGTACACCGTCAGTTCCTGCTGGAAGACGATGTTCGGCCATGTCAGGCCGGGCACGGAGTCGACGCCCTTGAATAGGCGCGGGAAGCGACCGACCTCGGACTCGTAGTCCTGCTGGCCGCGTTCGACGATCAGGTCATAGGTGTGCTGGCTGGCGTAGATGTTCTCGGCCTGATAGGCGGAGGCACCCAGCACGCGCACGGCGTGGTAGTGCGTCAGTACCACGTGCTTGATCGGCAGGTCGGTGACCTCGCGGATCCGGCGGATCACGTCCTGGGCCATGATCGGGGTGGCCTGGGTGTCGATCACCATCACGCTGTCGTCGCCGATCACGATGCCGGTGTTGGGGTCACCCTCGGCGGTGTAGGCATAGAGGCCTTCGGCCAGTTTGTCGAAGCTGATCTGCTTCTCTTCGGTATCGGCGTGCGAGGCGAATTTCTTGCTCATGGATCCTCTCCAATGTCTCGTCGGGGCGTCTTGGCCAGGCGATCGGTGACAGCCGGTCTCGACCCGACTCAGGTGTGTCAGGGTGAATCGAGCATAGTTGCTTTTGAAACTATATGTCCAGCTCTCCTGTCATTGGTTTCACGCGATGTCGCCGAGAGAATGGTAAAAAATTGCCTAAGATCATGGATTTCTTTGGTTTTTAATACCTAAGTCTAATACGAAATTTTGCCAAATTAGTTGCAGGGGAGAGTAACTGCGGTCATGGTGACAGCGGAGAACAGGAAGACTGAAAGCTCTTGGCCGATGGCTTCCAGAGCCCAGTCGACAAGATCGTAATTCGGCGCATGTCGCCCCGTGACGACGTAGGAGCACAACATGAACAAGACAACTCGCCTGATGGCCGGCGCCCTGGCGACGCTCGGCTTGGGCCTCGGCACCCCGGCACTGGCCCAGACCACCATTACCGTGAGCACCTGGGGTGGCCCCAACCATGGCGTCAATACCATCGTCTGGCCGAGCTGGAAGGCATGGATCGAAGAGGCCACCGAAGGTCGCGTGACCGTGGACGTCGTGCACGACATGGGGCCCCCGGCGGCACAGATGGAGATCGTTGCCGACGGCATCGCCGATGCCAGCTGGATCTTCCATGCCCACATGGCGGGTCGCTTCCTGGCCACGCAGCTGCCGGAATTCCCCACCTTCGAGGAGTTCTCCTCCGAGGATGCCGCCGCTGCCTACTGGCATACCCATCAGGAGCACCTGGCCCAGGCTAACGAGCACCGCGGCATCGACGTGATGGCCATGGGCGTGCATGGCCCCGGTCAGATCTTCACCCGCGACCAGGTCGACAACCTGGACGGACTGGCCGGCAAGCGCCTGCGTGTCGGCGGTGGTGTGATGAGCGGCCTGGCCGATGCCATGGGCGTGACCGGCGTGGCGCTGCCGCCCACCGGCGTCTATGAGGCGGCTTCCCAGGGTGTGGTCGACGGCGCCATGCTGACGCTGGAGAGCCTGCGCAGCTTCCGGGTCGCCGAAGTGGCGCCTCATGCCCTTACCGTGGATGGCGGCTTCTATCGTGGCAGCTTCGCCATCGTGATGAACCCGATGGTCTGGGACCAGATCTCCGAGGAGGATCGCGAGGCGATCGAAGCGGTTTCCGGCGAGCACCTGTCGCGCCTGTTCGGCTACATGATGGACGTCTCCGACGAGAGCGGCGTCGAATTCGCCAATGAGCGTGGCCAGACCTTCACCCAGGTGCCCGAGGAGGATGTCGAGAGGCTGCGTGGCGTGACCGAGGAGCTGATCGCCGAATGGGCCGCCGCCGTGGAAGACCGCGGTGTCGACGCCGATGCCGCACTCGAGCACTTCCGCGAGCAGCTTGCCCTGGCCGCCGAGAGCGAAGGCATCGCCGACCGCGTCGTGCGCCAGTAACGTCCCGGCTAGCGGAGACCCATCATGCCGACTTCGTCGACACTCTGGTTACGGGTCGGCCGTTTCATGCAGCTGGGACTGGAGGGGGTGGCGGGCGCCACCCTCTTCGCCATGATGCTGCTGACCACGGCTGACGTCATCGGTCGCTACTTCTTCAATTCGCCGATACTCGGCACCGTCGAGCTGACCCAGCTGATGCTGGCGGCGGTGGTGTTCCTGTCGCTGCCGGTGGTGTGCTGGCGAGAGGAGCACGTCAGCGTCGACCTGCTCGACGCCATCTTTCCGCCCCGCCTGATCTGGATCCGCCAGGTGATCGTCAACCTGATCGTCACCGGCGCGCTGTGGGTGATGGCCCGTCGGGTCTGGGCGCTGGCTGAGCGCGCCATGGAGTGGGGGGACGTGACCGAGTTCCTGCGCATCCCCAACGGTTACCTGATCTATCTGATTTCCATCATGCTGGCGGCGTCGGCGCTGCTGACGCTGCTGCGTGCCGTGCTCTACTTCCTCGAGGGTATTCGGGTGGTCGAGCGCGGAGGCCCGCTCAGTCCTGAGAAAGGCAAGGGAGGCGATACATGATTGAAGCACTCTACGGGTTCGCCGCCCTGCTGCTGCTGGCGTTCCTGCGCGTGCCACTGGCCTTTGCCATGGGCATCGTCGGCTTCGCTGGCTTCTACTACCTGACCGGCAACTGGAACGCCGCCGAGGCCATGGCCGCGCGTCGGGTGGTGGACACCGCCATGGACTACGGCCTGTCGGTGATCCCGCTGTTCATCCTGATGGGCAACTTCGTCTCGCATGCGGGGATGTCGGATGCGCTGTTCCGCGCGTCCAACGGCTTTCTCGGCCACCGCAAGGGCGGCCAGGCCATGGCCACCATCGTCGCCTGCGGCGGCTTCAGCGCCATCTGCGGCTCCAGCCTCGCCACCTGCGCCACCATGGGGCGCGTGGCGATGCCCCAGATGCGCAAGTACGGCTACAAGGACTCCCTGGCCGCGGCCTCGATTGCCGCGGGTGGCACCCTGGGCATCCTGATCCCGCCCAGCGTGATGCTGGTGATCTACGGCATCCTCACCGAGACCAGTATCCGTGAGCTGTTCGCCGCCGGTTTCATCCCCGGTATCCTGGGGATCTTCCTCTACCTGGGGTCGGTGAAGTGGGTCATGTGGCGCGACCCCGAGGCCGGCCCCGCCGGCGAGAGGGTGCCCTGGCCCGAGCGCATGGCGGCATTGAAGAGCGTGGGCAGCACCCTGGCGCTGTTCGTGCTGGTGATCGGCGGCATCTACCTGGGCGTATTCACGCCCACCGAGGCGGCGGGCATCGGCGCCATGGGTGCCTTCCTGATTGCCCTGTGGCGGCGAGCGCTCACCCCCCAGGTGCTGATGAACGTGCTGATGGACACGGTGCGCACCACGGGCATGCTGTTCGCCGTGATCCTCACCGCGCTGATTTTCGCCAACTTCATCAACCGTGCCGGGCTGCCCAGCGACCTGCTGGCCTTCGTCAACGCACTGGATATCGCGCCCTTCCTGGTGATCCTGGTGATACTCGCCATCTATATCGTGCTGGGCTGCGTGTTCGAGAGCATGTCGATGCTGCTGCTCACCGTGCCGGTGTTCTTCCCGGTGGTGGCGGGCCTGGGCTACGACCTGGTGTGGTTCGGCATCCTGGTGGTGATCGTGATCGAGATCAGCCTGATCACGCCACCGGTGGGGATGAACGTCTTCGTGCTGCGGGCGGTGCTGCCGGACGTGTCCACGGGGACGATCTTCCGCGGGGTGACGCCGTTCTGGGTGGCCGGCATGGTGCGCGCGTTGCTGGTGCTGCTGTTCCCGGCTATTGTGCTGTTCCTGCCGCAACTGCTCTATTGATTTCGCTATTGATGTCAGACCGGGCGTGGGATGAGGAGAGCCGCGATGAACATGGAAGACACCCAAGCCGATACCGCCAGGGATGGCACTGTCGGTGACGATGGGCCGTCGACGAAACCGGAGCTGGATCTCAACCAGTTCCTGCCCTATCGACTCAACAGCCTGGCCGACCGTATCAGCCAGGCCCTGGCGCAGCTCTATGAGGAGCGCTATCAGCTCAATATCGCCCAGTGGCGGGTGCTGGCCTGGCTCAGCCACTGCGACGAGCTGACGGCGAAGAAGGTGTGCGCCTACACCAACATGGACAAGGCCCGTGTCTCCAGGGCGATCCAGGCCCTGGAGGACCGGGGGCTGATCAGCCGCACGCCGTCGCCCAGGGATCAGCGCCTGCACGATCTCCACCTCACCCCGGCGGGCCAGGTGCTGCTGGCCGAGCTGATTCCCGCGGCCCAGGCCTGGGAGGCGGAGCTGGTCGCGACCCTCACCGCCGGCGAGTATCGCGACCTGCTCAACGTGATGCGCAAGCTCGAGCGGCAGCTGGAGCGGATTGGCGATAAGGGCTAGCCGTCGTGGCTATGGCGCGACACAGAAGGGGGCGGCATTCTCCAGTGACATCACCGGCCGCAGGTAGAACTGCCCGCCCATGTTGCAGCGCGTACGCCCTTCGCCGCTGAAGTCGACGAAACAGTCCTGCTGGGAATGGCCACCGGCGCTGACCTGATTCCAGTACCAGCCAGACGGCGTGTCCGGAAAGGCGTCGAGATCGATAGCCATGGGCGTCTGCCCCTGGCGCTCTTCCGGAGGCTGTATCAGGCCGCTCAGCTCATGAAAGCGGGGCATTCGCCACGGACAGTCGGCGCTTGCCTCCTGCTGGACGCGCTGCTGCGCCGCGCTCCAGTTGAATCGCTCGGCTTCGCCCAGGCAGCGGCCATCGTGGTAGCGCTGTCCCAGGCTGCAGCGCATCCAGGCGAGCTGCTGGCGCGTGTCCTTTACCATGCCATCGTGATCGGTCTCATACCTGGACTCGCCGCTGCCCAGGGCCGGACCAGCCAATGCCAGGAGCAGCCCCGCCACTAGTGCCCGGCAGTGCAGGTTCATGCCTCGGCCGACGTCTCGCTGGGGATGTGCCCGCCCAGGCGAGCGGTAATCTCCGCGGCGGTTTCGCGAACCAGCTCGCCGAGCTCCACCAGGCGGGATTCCGGGATGCGGGCCACCGGGCCGGAGACCGAAATGGCTGCCAGCGGCGTGCCATGCTCGTCATGGACGCAGGCCGCCACGCAGTGCAGGCCGATGGCATGCTCCTCACGGTCGCAGGCGTAGCCCTGCCGGCGAATCTCGGCCAGGCCGGCCCGCAGGGACTCGGGCGTGTGCAGGGTGTTCTCGGTCACCCGGGACAGGCCACGCTCGGCCAGCACGCGCTCGAACTCGTCATCGGGGAGCCAGGCCATCAGCGCCTTGCCGACACCCGAGGCATGCAGGGGCGCCCGGGAGCCGAGGCGAGTGATCATGCGCATCATCTGCGGCGATTCACTCTGGGCCAGGAAGACGGCCGTGGCGCCATCGCGGATGCCCAGGTTGGCGGTCTCGCCGGTCTGGGCGGTCAGGCGACGCAGGAAGGGCCGGCTGGTGGCCACGAAGTCCCGGGCTTCCAGGAAGCTGTTGCCGATGCGGAAGGTCTTGACGTCGATCTTCCACACGCCAAGCTCGTTATCCTGGGTGATGAAGCCTTGTCCCTGCAGGGCCTGGAGCAGTCGGTGGGTGGTGGAGGGCGCCAGGTCGACCATCTCGGCCAGTTCGGATAGCGCCAGGCCGCCCGGTGTTGCCGCCAGCCGCTCGAGCAGGTTGAGCCCGCGCACCAGCGATTGGCTGTGGCCACTCGTACTCTTGCCGGGGCCTGGCGGCCGTCCCGCCGTTCTGCGTTTGACTTCACTCACCTGGGTTGTCTCCAAATTCTGGGTGGGCCGCTCGTATTAGCCAGGGCCAGGCCTTCTTGCCGGCATGAAAGCAGCTCTCAGGATACCCGCTCCGCTTCACCTTGTCGCGGCGACGGAAAAGCCTTCCATTCCCTGTTTCCCACGCCTTTTCAGCGATGCCGCCAGTTCGGCGGGCGTTTCTCGATGAAGGCATCGATGCCCTCGGCCACGTCCTCGGCCATCATGTTGCAGGCCATGGTGTCGCCGGCGAAGGCGTAGGCTTCCTGCAGCGGCATCTGCAACTGGCGCTGGAACATGGCCTTGCCGGTACGCACCGCCACGGCGCTCTTGGTGCAGATGCTGGCCGTCAGTCCACCGAGAACCTCATCCAGCGCATCCTCCTCGGCGACCCGGTTGATCAACCCCCAGTCCAGGGCCTGGTCGGCGTCGATGAAGTCGCCGGTGAAGAGCATCTCCTGGGCGCGCTTGCGACCGACGCTGCGGGAGAGCGCCACCGCCGGGGTCGAACAGAACAGGCCCACGTTGATACCCGATACGGCAAAGCGGGCCGAGCGGGTCGCCACGGCCAGGTCGCAGCTGGCCACCAGCTGGCAGCCGGCGGCGGTGGCGATGCCCTGGACGCGGGCGATCACCGGCACCGGCAGGTTGACGATGCGCTGCATGACCTCACCGCAATGGGCGAACAGCGACCGGTAGTAGGCTTCGTCGGGGTTGGCCCGCATCTGCTTGAGATCGTGACCGGCGCAGAAGGCCTTTCCGGTGGCCGCGATAACCACGCAGCGTACCGCGTCATCCTCGGCCAGGCGGGAGAGCTCATGGTCCAGGGCTGCCAGAATCTCTTCGGAGAGGGCATTGAACTGGCGCGGACGGTTCATCGTCAGGGTGGCGACCCCGCCCTTGTCCCGTCGAACCAGCGGCAGGTCGTCATCAGTGGTCGGCATTGATATATCCTTGGTCTAATGTGATACCGCCACCAGCCTAGCCCGTCCCGACCGTCTTTCGGCACTCCTGCGACCAAAGACGAGGCTCAGGTACCAAAGACGATGTCCAGGAGAGCGCCATGACCGATTCGACACGCCACCCATTGGCCGAGGCCTCGCTGCACAAGGGACTGCCTGAGACCGGCAACCGGCTGCTGGTTGACGTGAGCCTGCCCGCCGCCGTCATTCACGAGGCGGCGCTGGCCCACAACCTGGCCTGGATGCAGCGCTTCTGCGATGCCCATGGGGCGCGGCTGGCCCCCCATGGCAAGACCACCATGGCGCCGGCACTCTTCCATCGGCAGCTGCAAGCCGGCGCCTGGGGCATCACCCTGGCCACTGCGCCGCAGTGCCGCGCGGCTTTCGCCCACGGTATCCATCGCCTGCTGATGGCCAATCAGCTCGTCGGCGAGGCCAACATGGCCATCGTCGCCGAGCTGATCGAGGCCGGCGCCGACTTCTACTGCGTGGTCGACAGTGCCGCCAACGTCGACCAGCTGGCTCGCTATTTCGCTGCGCGAGGCCTGCGTCTCAAGGTGTTGATCGAACTGGGCGTGCCCGGCGGACGCTGCGGCTGTCGCGATACCGACGAGGTGATGGCGCTCGCCGAGCGCATCGACAGCGAACAGGCCCTGGTGCTGTCGGGTCTGGAAGGCTACGAGGGCGTGATGCACGGTGACGATCCCGAGCGCGCCGTGCGTGCCTACGCCTGGCAATTGGTCGAGGTGGTCCAGGGGCTGGAGCGTGACGCCCTGATCGAAAGTCCGCAGCCAATCATCACGGCGTCCGGCTCGGTCTGGTACGACCTGATCGCCGATGTATTCCGCGAGGCACGACTGGGCGCGCAGTTCGTACCGGTGCTGCGTCCCGGCTGTTACGTGGTTCACGACCACGGCATCTATCGCCAGGCCCAGCGCGAGATCCTGGCAAGGCAGCCGCACATCGAGAACGGGTTGAAGCCGGCACTCGAGGTCTTCGCCCAAGTGATCTCACTGCCCGAGCCGGGGCTGGCCATCGTGGGACTGGGCAAGCGCGATATCGGCCACGACCAGTTGCCCGAGCCGCTGCGACGCTATCGGGAGGGCGATGACCGGGGGCGCCCCCTGTCGGTGGAGGGCTGGCGTGTGACCAGGCTGATGGACCAGCACGCCTTCGTCAGGCTGCCCGCCGACGAGGATGAGCCCGGCAACGGCAATGGGCGGGTACGAGTGGGCGATATCGTTGCCTTCGGCGCTTCCCACCCCTGCCTGACCTTCGACAAGTGGCGGCGGATCTGTCGCATCGACGAGCGGCTCGAGGTGGTCGAAGTGATGGAAACCTGTTTCTAACTGTGACGCGTGACGGCTGCCTCACGCCCGGCCTTGAGCCGTGCCAGCCGGTCGCCGAACAGGTAGGCGCCCAGTGCCACCAGGATGAGCAGGGCGCCCAGCAGCATGTAGCCTGACGGCTGTTCCTGGTTCAGCGCCATGCCCAGGCCGAGGGCCAGTATCGGCGTGATCAGGGTGACCAGGGCCACGGTGGCAGCCGGGAGCCGCGAGAGGATCAGGAAGTAGCAGATAAAACCCAGCAATGAGCCGAACAGGGCGAGATAGAGCACCGACCACAGGCCGCGGGTGGTGAGCGGCACCGCAAGGGGCTCGCCGCTGGCAAGCCACAGCACGAAGAAGCACGGCAGGCTGAGCGCCAGGGCGCCGAGGGTCTGCTCCAGGGGACCTAGCCCGGCGGCAACGCGCTGAACGGCGATGCCGCTGCCGCTGAACAGCGTCACTGCCACCAGCATCAGTGCCAGCGCCAGGAACTGGTCCTGCCCCAGCGCCAGGCTGTCGGCGAACACCACCGCCAGGCCCACCACGCCCAGGGCACAGCCCAGCCAGTGCCAGCGCTTCAGCTTGGTGGCCCCCGGCAGCACCTGCAGGATGAGTCCGGAGATCAGCGGCGCCATGCCGAACATCACCGACATCAGCCCCGACGGCAGCGTCATGGAGGCGTGATAGCTCAACGCCATGGCCCCGAATACCCCGGGGACGGCGGCGGCATAGCTCGTCACGGCCCGGCGATCCAGCCGAAGCCGCTCGCGGCGCAGGAACAGTACCACCGCCAGGCCCGCCAGCAGGGCGATCAGCATGCGCAGCAGTACGCTGCCGACCGGCGCGCCGGCCTCGGCGCTCCACTTGATGGTCAGTGGCGTGGTGGCCCACACCAGCACCACGATCAGATAGGCGGCTCCGGTTGGCATGCAATCGTCCTTGCTGCTGCCCATGGGCAGGATAATGTTCGGATAGTAACCATTAGCACAAAAAACACCGCTGCGTCATACGACGCAGCGGTGTGTTCGGTCTGCCTGGGAGCCTGTCGGACTTAACGCTGATCTACTGCGAGATCCGGTCTTTCGGCCAATTTCATTCGCTCTGATTCGTTAAATAGCGGGCTATTCGCCTCATCAGATCGATAAACTTGTCTCGAAACCCAAATCTCTCGTGACGATCGGTCAAATCCGACAGGCTCCTGGGCTCGGCGCTAGCCGGCCTCAATCCTGGAAGTTGGTCTCGGAGTAGAGCACCCGCACCTTCAGCGTGTGCTGGACCTGGCGCAGGGCTTCCAGTGCCTGGGCGCCGTAGGCCTTGTCCACGTCGATGACCACGTAGCCGACCTTTTCATTGGTCTGCAGGTACTGCCCGGAGATGTTGATGTTGCTCTCGGAGAGGACGCGGTTGATCTCGGAGAGCACCCCCGGCACGTTTTCGTGGATATGCAGCACCCGGTGCTTGTCCGGGTGCGCCGGCAGGGCCACCTCGGGGAAGTTGACCGAGGTGACGGTGGTGCCGTTGTCGGAGTAGGTGATCAGCTTCTCGGAGACCTCGATGCCGATGTTCTCCTGGGCTTCCAGCGTGGAGCCGCCGACGTGCGGCGTCAGAATCACGTTGTCCAGGCCACGCAGGGGGCTGACGAACTCCTCGTCGTTGCCCTTGGGCTCCACCGGGAAGACGTCGATGGCGGCGCCGTAGAGCCGGCCCTCCTTCAGCGCCTCGGCCAGATCCTCGATCACCACCACGCTGCCGCGGGAGGCGTTGATCAGGATGCCGCTGCGCTTCATCAGCGCCAGCTGCTCCCTGGCGATCATCCACTTGGTTGAGGGCAGTTCCGGCACGTGCAGGCTGACCACATCGGCGCGGGCCAGCAGCTCTTCCAGGCTGGCCACCTGGTTGGCGTTACCCATGCCGAGCTTGGTCACCACGTCGTAGAAGATGACGTTGAAGCCCAGCGATTCCGCCAGCACCGAGAGCTGGGCGCCGATATTGCCGTAGCCGACGATACCCAGGGTCTTGCCGCGGGCCTCATGGGAGTTCTTGGCGCTCTTCAGCCAGCCGCCCTGATGGGCGTGGGCGTTCTTCTGGGGAATGCCGCGAAGCAGCATGATCGCCTCGGCCAGCACCAGCTCCGCCACCGAACGCGTGTTGGAGTAGGGCGCATTGAACACCGGGATACCACGGATCAGCGCCGACGTCAGGTCGACCTGGTTGGTGCCGATGCAGAAACAGCCCACGGCCGCGAGCTTCTCGGCCGCCTCGAACACCCGCGAGTTGAGCTGGGTGCGCGAGCGAATGCCGATGAAATGAACGTCCCGAACCTTCTCGATCAGCGTCGCCTCGTCCAGCGAGGTCGCGACGTGCTCGATGTTGGTGTAACCGGCGTTCAGGAAATTGTCCACCGCGCTCTGGTGGACGCCCTCGAGCAGCAGGATCTTGATCTTGCTCTTGTCCAGGGACGTTTTGGCCATGGTCGAATCAACCCCTTCTTCGGTGCGAGCCGCATGCGGTGACAGGACCGCCGTGCCGCGACAGTAGTGAGCCTGAGGGCCTGCCGGACAGCGACGGGAAAGGGCACTGGCAGGCTCGAAACAGGGCGCTTATGGTAGCACAACCGCTTCGGGCGAAGATGAAAATGCTGCGCCGCCAAGATGAGCGGGCTGCAGGTTGTACATGCCGGGCAGACGAACCCCGGGGGAGAGCGTGTATACTGTGGCCCCTATAGATAGCGGTGACGGGCTGGGACTTTCCATGGCAGAGCGAGACAAGCAACCGTCGTGCGAACCGATGGCGAGCGAGGAGGCCGGTGCCGACTTCGCCACCACCGTCGAGCGACTGGAACAGTTGGTGGAGCGGCTGGAGTCCGGCGAGCTGTCGCTGGAGGGCTCGCTTGCCGCCTTCGAGCAGGGTGTGCGCCTGACCCGCGATGCCCAGCGTCGCCTGGACGAGGCCGAGCTGCGGGTGCGCACCCTGATCGAGGGTCCCGATGGCGGCGTCGACTTCGACAGCTTCACTGCGCCACCCGGGGAGGACGGCGATAGTGAACGCTGACGCCTTCGCGGTGCGCCTGGCCGCCGATCGTGCCCGGGTGGACGCCTACCTGGCGCGTGCCTTCGATGCGCGCCAGGCCGCCGCGCCCCGCCTGGAAGAGGCCATGCGCCATGGGCTGCTGGTGGGCGGCAAGCGGCTGCGTCCGGTGCTGGTCTACCTGGCCGGCCGCGCGCTGGGTGCCGCCGACGCCGATCTGGACCCCTCGGCCGCCGCGGTGGAGCTGGTTCACGCCTACTCGCTGGTACATGACGACCTGCCCGCCATGGACGACGACGACCTGCGCCGCGGCCAGCCCACGGTCCATCGCGCCTATGACGAGGCCACGGCGATACTGGCCGGCGATGCCCTGCAGACCCTCGCCTTCGAGGTGCTGGCCAGGGCCGCCCATCCGCGGCTGCCGGCACTGATGCTGACCCTGGCCCAGGCCGCCGGCCGCGACGGCATGGTGGGCGGACAGGCGCTGGACCTGGCGGCCGTTGGCGGCCACCCTGACGTCGAGGCCCTGGCCACCATGCACGCCCACAAGACCGGCGCGCTGATTCGTGCCGCGGTGCGCATGGGAGCGCTGACGGCGGTGGTCGAGAGCGACCCCAGGGTGGCGGCGCTGGAACACTACGCCCAAGCCCTTGGCCTGGCCTTCCAGATACACGATGACGTCCTCGACGTGACCGGTGATACCCGCACACTGGGCAAGGCCTCCGGCGCCGATGCGGCCCGCGACAAGCCCACCTACCCGGCACTGCTGGGGCTGGATGGCGCCCGGGCCCGGGCCTTGGAGCTGACCGAGGAGGCCCTGGCGGCCCTGGCGCCGCTGGGCGAGGCGAGTGCACCGCTGGCCGAGCTGGCCCGCTACATGATCGAACGAGACCACTGAGGAGGCGTTGAAAGCAGTGATTCAGCGATTCCCTGACAGACAGAAGCCTACATGAAGCTCTACGACGAAATTCCCGGCGAGCGCCCGGTGACACCGCTGCTCGACACGCTGGATACCCCGGCGGCGCTGCGGGCGATGAACGCCGGCCAACTGGTACAGCTGGCCGATGAGCTGCGTGCCTACCTGCTCTACAGCGTCGGGGCTTCCGGTGGCCATTTTGGCGCCGGCCTGGGCGTGGTGGAACTCACCGTGGCGCTGCATCACGCCCTGGAGACCCCCCACGACCGGCTGGTGTGGGACGTGGGGCACCAGGCCTACCCGCACAAGATCCTCACCGGCCGGCGCGAGGCCATGGCCTCCATACGCCAGTACGGCGGCCTGGCCGCGTTTCCGCGCCGTGCCGAGTCGAAGTACGACACCTTCGGCGTGGGCCACTCCAGCACCTCGATCTCGGCAGCGCTGGGCATGGCCCTGGCGGCGCGCACCCGGGGCGAGAAGCGGCGTATCTGTGCGGTGATCGGCGACGGCGCCCTGACCGCCGGCATGGCCTTCGAGGCACTGGCCCATGCCGGTCATGTGGACGCCAACCTGTTGGTGGTGCTCAACGACAACGAGATGTCGATCTCCGAGAACGTCGGCGGTATCGCCAGCTACCTGGCGAGCATCCTCTCCAGCAAGCCCTACCTGGCCATCCGCGAAGAGGGCAAGCGGGTGCTGTCGCATCTGCCGGGGGCGCTGGAGCTGGCGCGGCGCACCGAAGAGCACATGAAGGGCATGGTCAGCCCGGCCACGCTGTTCGAGGAGATGGGCTTCAACTATATCGGCCCCCTCGACGGCCACGACCTGCCCACCCTGGTCCAGACCCTGCGCAACATCCGTGACCTGGACGGCCCCCAGTTCCTCCACGTCAAGACGCGCAAGGGCCGCGGCTTCCTGCCCGCCGAGGCCGACCCCATCGGCTACCACGCCATCACCAAGCTGGAAAAAAACGGTGACGAGCCGACCAGCGCACCCGCTGCCCCCGCCAGGAAGGCACCCAAGTATTGCAACGTCTTCGGCGACTGGCTGTGCGACATGGCGGCCAGCGACGAGCGCCTGATCGGCATCACCCCGGCGATGCGCGAAGGCTCCGACCTGATCCGCTTCTCCAAGGAGTACCCCGAGCGCTACTACGACGTGGCCATCGCCGAGCAGCATGCGGTGACGTTGGCCGCCGGCATGGCCTGCGAGGCGATGAAGCCGGTGGTGGCGATCTACTCCACCTTCCTGCAGCGCGGCTACGATCAGCTGATCCACGACGTGGCGGTGCAGGGGCTCGATGTCACCTTCGCCATCGACCGGGCGGGCCTGGTCGGCGAGGACGGCCCCACCCATCACGGCAGCATGGATCTCTCCTACCTGCGCTGCGTGCCGGGCCTGGTGGTGCTGGCGCCCGCCGACGAGGCCGAGTGCCGCGCCATGCTCAGCGCCGCCTATCACTACCCCGGCCCCGCCGCGGTGCGCTACCCACGCGGCAGCGGCCCCGGCGTGGCGATTCCGGCGAACCTGGTGCCGCTGGAGATCGGCAAGGCGGAGCATCGGCGCGAGGCCGGCAGCGATGGCAGTCGTATCGCACTGCTGGCCTTCGGCAGTCTCAACGGCCCCGCCGCTGCGGTGGCCGAAGCGCTGGACGCCACCCACATCAACATGCGCTCCATCAAGCCGCTGGACCGGGAGGCCATCCTGGCCGCCGCCGACGAGCACGACCTGCTGGTAACCCTGGAAGAGAACGTCGTGGCAGGCGGCGCCGGCAGCGCCGTCAATGAGCTGCTGGCCGCCGAGGGGGTGCAGGTGGAACTCCTCAACCTCGGCCTGCCCGACGCCTTCGTCGAGCATGGCAAGCCGGCAGAACTGCTCGCCGAATGCGGGCTGGATGCACCGGGTATCGAAGCGGCGATTCGCGCGCGACTGGGGTGATGTAGAGGCAGTCGATAAGCGAAACAACGCCTGTTTCCCAACCGGCCATGAACCTGGGTTCCTGGCCGGTTTTTTCATGCTGAGTTTCGGTTTAAACCCCTGCACTCCCCCGTCTTGTCGGCTGCCATACCCGCTTCCACATGTCGTCAGGCACGGCCGCGTAGCAGTCGTACGCAGAAAACCGCAGCGTCCCTCGAGCGCATTGCGGAGTGATAGTGGCGTACATCGCTTATATTCGCGTAAGCCATTTCCTACAACGCCTGTAAGCAAAGGTGTATGTCGTACTAACTGTTTCAAGGTGACTCGACGATATCCGTCACGATGCCTGCATGTTCCCGGTAGTTGGCGCTGTTTGTTCTATTTTCGTGCTCGTAAGTAACGTCCACGTAAACTTGCCTGTCGCCCATGGCGTCGTTTGGCACCCCCCCGCTTCCTGTTTACCCTCTCGCGACATCAGCTACAGCGGCAAACGCTTCTTCGGCTCTGCCGGCTAGCCTTGGTCATCTCGCTACCGCGGATGGCCTCGACTTGGCCAGGCTCGGCTCGCGTAGCCCGTTCCTGGCTCGTTCACCGGGCCAGTATCAAGATGCAGCACTTAATCGTTCCAAAAAAACCAGCGGTTCGTCAGGGAGCTCCAGACAATGGCAAAGGAAGGGACCGTTGCGCCGAAAGAGCGCATCAATATCAAGTATGTACCGGCCACCGGTGACCAGCAGGCGGAAACCGAGCTACCGCTCAAGCTGCTGGTGGTAGGGGACTTCAAGGGTGGTGCGGAAGAGACGCCCATCGAGGAGCGCGACAAGGTCTCGGTGGACAAGAACAACTTCCAGTCGGTCATGCGCGAGGCGGGCCTTGGCCTGCAGGCTGCCGTGCCCAACCGCCTCGAAGAGGGCGAAGAGCCGACCGACCTGGCGGTGAACCTCTCATTCAAGTCACTGGAAGACTTCGCCCCCGACAGCGTGGCTCGGCAGGTGCCGGAGCTGCGCAAGCTGGTCGAGCTGCGCGAGGCGCTGGTTGCGCTCAAGGGGCCGCTGGGCAATGTGCCGGCCTTCCGCGATCAGCTGCAGAAGCTGATGGAGAGCGACGAGGCGCGTCAGCAGCTGCTCTCGGAGCTCGAGCTGCTCGAGACGAATAACAAGGGCGACGCCTGATTCCTGTCGGACCAGGTGCAGGGCAGATCAGGTGAAGGCAGGCGATTCAACGCCAGGTAAAGGATTCGAGGCAACCCCATGACCGATTCGGTACAAACCCAGGGCCAGGCCGCCGGGGCCCAGGCTGAAGACTCCCTTCTCGACCAGGTGATGGCGCAGACGCGCATGGCACCGGCCGATGAAGGCTACGACATCGCCAAGCAGGGCGTGGCGGCGTTCATCGCCGAGCTGCTGCAGAGCACCAGCGACGCGCCTCAGGTCAACAAGTCGGTGGTCGATCGCATGATCGTCGAGCTCGATCGCAAGATCGGCAGCCAGGTGGACGAGATCCTGCACGACCGGGGCTTCCAGGAGCTGGAATCGGCCTGGCGCGGCCTCAAGCTGCTGGTCGATCGCACCGACTTCCGCGAGAACATCAAGCTGGACGTGCTGCATGCCACCAAGGCAGAGCTGCTCGAGGACTTCGAGTTCGCTCCCGAGCTCAGCCAGAGCGGGCTCTACCAGCACGTCTATGCGGCGGAATACGGCCAGTTCGGCGGCGAGCCGGTCGCCGGCATCATCGGCCACTACGATTTCTCGCCCTCGACGCCGGACATCAAGCTGCTGCAGTTCACCGCCGCGGTGGGCGCCATGGCCCACGCCCCCTTCCTCTCCTCGGTGGCGCCGAGCTTCTTCGGTATCGACAGCTTCGAGGAGCTGCCCAATATCAAGGACTTCAAGGCGATCTTCGAAGGGCCGAAATACGCCCGCTGGCGGAGCCTGCGTGAATCCGAAGACGCCCGCTACCTGGGCCTGACCGCGCCGCGTTTCCTGCTGCGCATGCCCTATGACCCGGTGGAGAACCCGGTCAAGAGCTTCAATTACCGTGAAACGGTAAATGAGAACCACGAGCACTACCTGTGGGGCAACACCGCCTACCTGCTCGCCGAGCGCCTGACCGACAGCTTCGCCAAGTACCGCTGGTGCCCGAACATCATCGGCCCCCAGAGCGGCGGCGCGGTGGAGAACCTGCCGGTGCACACCTATGAGGCGCTGGGGCAGCTGCAGGCCAAGATTCCCACCGAGGTGCTGGTTACCGACCGGCGTGAATTCGAGATGGCCGAAGAGGGCTTCATCTCGCTGACCATGCGCAAGGGCAGCGACAACGCCGCCTTCTTCTCCGCCAACTCGGTGCAGAAGCCCAAGGTCTTCCCCAACACCGCCGAAGGCAAGGCCGCCGAGACCAATTTCAAGCTCGGCACCCAACTGCCCTACATGTTCATCATCAATCGCCTGGCGCACTACATCAAGGTGCTGCAGCGCGAGCAGATCGGTTCATGGAAGGAGCGTCAGGACCTCGAGCGCGAGCTCAACGCCTGGATTCGCCAGTACGTCGCCGACCAGGAAAATCCGCCGGCCGAGGTGCGTAGCCGCCGGCCGCTGCGGGCCGCCTCGATCCAGGTCTCCGACGTCGAGGGCGATCCGGGCTGGTATCAGGTCTCCATGGCGGTGCGTCCGCACTTCAAGTACATGGGCGCCAACTTCGAGCTGTCGCTGGTGGGTCGCCTCGACAAGGAGTAAGGGAGTGTCGCTGCCATGAGCCTTTACCGTGGTGGCGTGCTCGGCAACCGGCTGTTCGAGCGCCTGGCGGCGACCGGACAGCCGGTCGAGGCAGGGGGCGAGGCCAGCCTCGCCGACACCGTGGAGTCCATCAAGCGACATCTTGTCGATCTGCTCAACAGCCACCCGGGACACAGCGAATGTGCGCCTGAGCTGGGGCTACTCGACTTCAATGACGCGACCATCGGTGTGCTCGACCTGGAACTCAATATCCAGCGCGCCATTCGTCAGTGCATCGAACGCTTCGAGCCTCGAGTGCAGCGAGTGGAAGTGGAGTCGTTGCCCCATGGCGGCGACCCCCTGCAGCTGCGGTTCCAGGTTCACGCAACCCTGGATCTTGGCCGGGACAACGCCCAGACCACCATCGATCTGCTGCTGAACGACAAACGCTATCAGTGCCTGAATTGAGAACCTGAATTGAGAACGAAGCGGCGCCGGAACGGAGCGTCCGATTAGCCAAGCACCTGGGGAACGAGACTCGCATGCTGAATCGCTATTACCGGGACGAGCTCGACTTTCTGAAGTTGCAGGGGAAGGAGTTTGCCGAGGCCAATCCCGGCCTCAGCCGCTTCCTCTCCGAGCGCAGCACCGATCCGGACGTCGAGCGCCTGCTGGAAGGCTTTGCCTTCCTGACCGGGCGCATGCGGGAGAAGGTCGAGGACGAGTTCCCCGAGCTGACCCATTCGCTGATCAGCATGCTGTGGCCCAACTATCTGCGCCCGGTGCCGAGCATGACCGTCATGCAGTTCACTCCGAAGTGGCATGCCCTGAGCGCGTCCCAGTCCGTGGCGGCGGGCACCGCGGTGGGGAGCCGGCCGGTGGACGGCACGGCCTGTCGCTTTCGCACCTGCCACGAGGTGGCGCTCTATCCGCTGCAGCATGCCGGCGTCGAAGCGCGACACTCCCGCGAGGCCTCCGTGGTCGAACTCAACCTCGACGTTCGCAGCGATCAGCCCCTCGATGCCCTGGGCATCGACACGCTGCGGCTCCACCTGGGGGGCAACGGCTACACGGCGCGCAGCCTCTACCTGTGGCTGAACCACTACCTGTCGCGTATCGAGCTGGAGATCGACGGCGAACGTCGCCGCTTGCCCAACAGCCTGCTGCAGCCGGTGGGCTTCGCGCGAGAGGACGCCCTGCTGCCCTATCCGCGCAATGCCTACCAGGGCTATCGCATCCTGCAGGAGTATCTCTGCTTTCCCGAGGCCTTCCACTTCGTCGACCTGGCCTCGCTGGGGCGCCACCTGCCTTCCGTGCAGGCCCAGCGGCTGACGCTGCGCTTTGTCTTTACCCGCACGCTGCCGGCGGATGCCCGGGTGCGCGACGAGCACCTGGCGCTCTACTGCACGCCGGCCATCAACCTGTTCACCCACGATGCCGATCCCATCGACCTGAGCGGCGAGCGCAGCGAGTACCACATTCGTCCCAGCAGCCGGTCGCCGGCCAACTACGAGGTGTTCAGCGTCGACGGGGTGCATGGCTGGCTGGAGAGCGAATCCGGCAAGGTCCGTGGCGAGCCGCGCAACTATGTGCCCTTCGAGAGCTTCCAGCACCAGATCGAACGTGACCGGGAGCGCCAGGCGCTCTACTACCGGGTGCGGGTTCGCGACAGCCTGCGTGGCGATGGCTTCGATCACGACATCGCCTTCGTGCGCGGCGACGAGCGGGCCTGCCTGGGCATGCGCGAGACCATCTCGCTGCGGCTCACCTGCAGCAACCGCGAGTTGCCCGAGAAGCTGACCGTGGGCGATGTCTGCGTCGAGACCGAGAACAGCCCCGTGTATGCCGACTTTCGCAACATCACCCGGCCGACGCCGGCGCTGCGTCCGACCCTCGACGGCAGCCTGATGTGGACCCTGATCTCCAACCTGTCCCTCAACTACCTGTCGCTGCTCGAGCGGGATGCGCTGTGTTCGGTACTGAGGGCCTACGACTTCCGGGCACTGGTCGACCGCCAGGCGGAGCGCGTCTCCCAGAAGCGCCTGACGGGCATCGCCGATATCGAGACCCAATCCATCGACCGGCTCCAGCGCGGCCTGCCGGTACGCGGGCTGCGGTCGGTGATGACATTGGACCAGGAAGCCTTCGGCGACGAGGGCAGCCTCTACCTGTTCGGCAGCGTGCTGGCGCGTTTCTTCTCGCTCTACGCCAGCATCAACTCGTTCCATGAGCTGCATGTCATCAACCGACACAACCGTGAGCGCTACGCATGGACCTTACAGTCGGGCCAGCAGCCGCTGATGTAGCGCCGGCAGCCCTGGTAGAAGGGGCGCGACGCTACGACTTCTTCCAGCTCGTCGAGCTGTTGCACCGCCACCATGAGGATGACCTCGAAGGTGGCGGCGGCGGTAGCGTGGCGGCCTTTGAACGGGTGCGCTACAGCGCGTCGGCGTCGCTGGGCTTCCCGGGCAGCGACGTGGTCTCGCTCGAGCCCGGCGCCGATGGCGGCTACCGGCTGGAGGTCAGCTTCTTCGGGCTGCAGGGGTCCCAGTCGCCGCTGCCCGGCTACTACTTGGAGAGCCTGGCCCATGGCGCGGCCCACCACGAGGGTAGCGCCGGCGATTTCCTCGACTTCTTCAATCATCGCCTGCTGACCCTGGTTCATCGCGCCTGGCGCAAGTACCGCCACTATGTGCGCTACCAGGACAATGCCAGCGACGGCTTCTCCGCCGCCGTCTTTGCCCTGGTGGGCCTGGCCGATGCCGAGCTGCGCGGCGAGACGCCGATCAACTGGAGCAAGATGCTCGCCTATGCGGGCCTTCTCGCGGGGCGTTCGCGCTCCCCCGAGGTGGTGTGCAGCATCGTCGGCCACTGCTTCGACCTCGACGACGTGCATCTCGAGGAGTGGGTGCACCGCTGGGTGGTGATTCCCGAGGACCAGCGCAGCCGGTCGGGGCTTTCCGCCATGACGCTGGGGGAGGACATGATCGCCGGCGAGCGGGTCGCCGACATCGGCGGCAAGTTCGCCCTCTGCCTGAGGGGCCTGAGCCTCGCGCGCTTCCGCGACTTTCTGCCGGACGGCTGTGAGCACGCGCCGCTCAAGACCCTGGTGAACTTCGTGCTGCGGGAGCCCCTGGCCTACGACCTCGAGCTCGAACTGCTGCCCAGTGCCGTCAAGCCGATGCGCCTGGGCGAGGCCGGCAGCTGCCAGCTCGGCTGGACCACCTTCGTCAACCCCGAATCCGGCGATGCTTCCAGGCGTCGTCGGGTACGCATACAGATGACAGGCTAACCGCCCATGCAAGCCTCCTACCAGCAAACCACCGAGCGTCACGCCGCTGCCCATACGGCCATCACCCTGGTGGTCATCAACAGCGAGCGGCTGGAAGGCCGCTCCACCAGCAGCCATGTCTTCCATGAGCCCGGCGGTACCCTGGGCAGCGGCCACAGCGACGACTGGCTGCTGCAGGACCATGCCGGCCGCATTCGTCCCGGGCATGCCGAGATACAGCGCCAGGACGGCCGCTTCTGTCTTGTCGACCGCAGCGGGCACACCTTCATCAATCACGCCACGCTGCCTCTCGGCCGCGACCGGCGGGTTGCCCTGTGCGATGGCGACGAGCTGAGGCTCGGCGACTACCACCTGCGGGTCCACCTCGGCGACCGCCAGAGTAGCCAGCCTGGTGCCCAGCCGCTGACCGCGCTGATCAATGAGGAGCAGGAGGCGCTGGCGGGGCAAGGCATGCCGCTGGTTCATTCCATGGCGCAGGGGAGCATGGCGCCGCCGCGGCAGGATGACCCCCTCGAGGCGCTGGGCGAGGCGACCCCCGGTGCCAGCCATCAGGACCCCATGACGGCGCTGAAGCACCCCGATGAGGCAGTCATCGACGTCACCGCCCCGCTGCTCGACGAGCTGGACGTGCCGAGTTCGAGCGGGACGATTTACCACCAACGGGAGCGGCGCGAAACCGCGCCGGCCAAGCCGACGATTCGACCATACGAGGACAATAACGCCATGAGCAGGGAAATGGATGAAGGGCTGTTGAACGACCTGGAACGCTCGGTTGGCGAGCAGCTCGAGGACCGCTGGCAGGACTCGGTGCCGGCAGCAGGGGGACATGCGGGAGCCGATCCCCTGATGCGTGCGCTGGGCGCCAATCTTCGCTTCCACGACAGCGAAGAGCAGCAGGCCTTCCTCATGGAGGCCGGCAACACCCTGCGGGCCGCCATCGAAGGACTTCAGGCGCTGCACCAGGCCCAGGACGACAGCCGCTATCCGCTGCGAGATCGCCGCCTTCAGCCCATCGAGGACAACCCCCTGCGGCTGGGCCAGCCCTATGGCGAAACCGTGGAGACCCTGTTCTCCGCCCGTCGCAGCCCGGTGCATCTCTCGGCGCCGGCGGCGGTGGCCGAATGCCTGGCCCACCAGGGCCAGCACCAGGCGGCAGTGGAAGAGGCCATCGGCCAGGCGCTGCAGTCGATTCTGGATGCCTTTGCGCCCGATGCCCTGCTCAAGCGCTTCCACGCCTATCGCGGTGCCGGCAATCGCCTGGATGACGAAGGTGGCTGGGCCTGGGAGATGTACCGCCACTACTACCAGGAGCTGAATTCCGGTCGCCAGCAGGGCTTCGCCAAGCTGTTCTGGGAGGTCTTCGAGCAGGCCTATGACCAGTCGGTGCGCCGCCAGCAGCGGGAGGAGACATGAGCGCAATAATGACAGGCACGAGAAAAAAGCCAGCAAGCAATTGGCGCACGAGCTATATGCCGGTACGCGGCCCGCTCGCCTGGCTGACCGTTGCCATGCTGGCGCTGCTGCTCAGCGGCTGCGCCTCGACCCGCGAGGCCGCGGGCAAGACCTGGCAGGTCATGAAGGACCCGTCGATTCCGGTGGGCTATCCCGAGGCGCGCCTTTCCCGGGTCGATCTCGCCATGGTTGCCGAGCCCGACGTCAACCGCAACCTGGACGGCGACGGTACGCCGCTGCGCTTTCAGATCCTGCAGCTCAAGGACGACTCCATGCTGATGGCCGCCGACCATTACCAGCTGCGTGACGATCTCGAGGATGCCCTGGGCACCAACTACCTGACCCATGACGACTTCACCCTGCTCCCCGGTCAGTGGAAGTTCTACGAGCCCTTCGAGGTCGACGAAGAGACGCGCTATATCGGCCTCATCGCCTTCTACAACACCCCGGACGAGGCCGAGTGGAAGAAGGTGGTCAAGGTCAACTCCCAGGGCGGTGACTACCATCTGCTGGTTCACCTGCGCGCGGACGAAGCCGAGCTGAGGGACCAGGACTGATGGCTAGTCGCAACCGTGTGGTCTGGAGCGAAGGGCTGTTCATCAAGCCGCAGCACTTCCAGCAGCAGCAGCGCAGCCTGGAAGGGCTGATCGACGCGCGCCTGCGCGGCGTCAGCCACTGTCTCTACGGTTTCCAGATGCTGGAGCTCAATGCGGAGTTCCTCAGCTTCGGGCGTATCGCCATCAGCCGTGCCAGCGGCGTGATGCCGGACGGCACCGCCTTCCAGCTGCCCGACGACGATATCGAGCCGCAGCCGCTGGAGATCGGCGACGCCGGCATTACCAACCAGGTGGTCTACCTGGGGCTGCCGCTGGCCACCGATGCGGTGGGCGAGGTGCGCTGGCCCGGCGACGACCTGCCGGCCCGCTACCGCCTCTCGCAGCGCGGCGTGCGCGACCTGCACTCCCGCGATGGCGATACCACCGAGCTCGACGTGGCCCGGGTCGCCCCGCGGCTGTTGCTGGAGCGCGACGACCGCAGCGCCTACGCCTGCCTGGCGGTGGCCCGCATCGTCGAGCGCCGGCCCGACGGCAGCCTGGTGCTCGACGAGCAGTTCCTGCCGACCCTGCTCAGCGTCCAGGCGGCACCGCTGCTGCAGCGCTTCGTCGGCGAGATGGCTGGCCTGATGCGTGAGCGGGCCCGCAACATCGCCCAGCGTCTCTCCACGCCCCACCAGACCGGGGTGGCCGACGTCTCCGACTTCATGCTGCTGCAGCTGCTCAACCGTGCCCAGCCTCGCTTCCAGCACCTGGCGCGCCTGGGTCAGCTGCATCCGGAGCGGCTCTTCGACACCATGCTCGAGACCGCCAGTGAGCTGGTCACCTTCACCGACGAGTCGCGGTTGCCGCCGGAATACCCGGCCTACGACCACGACCACCCCGAGCGCGCCTTCCGCATGCTGATGCAGGGGCTTCGCCAGGCGCTCTCCACGGTGCTGGAGCCGCGGGCACTCGCCATCCAGCTGCAGTCGCGTCGCTATGGCCTGCTGGTGGCGCCGCTGTCGGACCCGGGGCTGCTCGACGACGCCGACTTCATTCTCGCCGTGCGGGCCGACATGCCCCACGAGCGCCTGCGCAAGCTGTTCCTGCAGCAGACCAAGGTCGCCAGCGTCGAGCGCATCCGCGACCTCATCAGTCTGCAGCTGCCGGGGGTTCCGCTGGAGCCGCTGCCGGTGGCTCCGCGGGAGCTGCCCTATCACGCCGGGTTCAGCTACTTCCGGCTCGACCGTCAGTGCCAGGCCTGGAGCATGCTCGACGGCGCCAGTGGCTTCGCCTTCCATGTGGCGGGCGAATTCCCCGGTTTGGAAATGCAGTTCTGGGCGATCAGGAGTTAAGCCATGCAAGATCTTGCCACGCAACTCGACATGGAATCCGGTGCCGTCTCGCGTTACTCACCCACGCGCCACGAGGACCGCATCAACGAGCGGGGACTGGAGCGGCTGATTCATAGCCACGCCGAGCAGCTCGACGCCGACGAGGATTACTGGTTCCGCCTGCGGGGCCACAACCTCAACCCGCTGGTGGATGCCGCCAGCTCGCTGCTGGGCATGGTGGTGCGGGTGCGCCAGCTCGACAGCATGCACGACATCGAGCGGCTCTACCGCCAGGTGGTCGACGAGATCTCGGCGATCGAGATCGAGCTGACCGAACAGGGCTACGACCGCCCGACCCTGCTGGCCTACCGCTATGTGCTCTGCTCCTTCATCGACGAGGCGGTGATGGGCACGCCCTGGGGCCAGCAGAGCACCTGGGCGGAGCACTCGTTGCTGACGCGCTTCCACAACGAGACCTGGGGCGGCGAGAAGGTCTTCTCGATCCTCGCCCGCCTGCAGCAGGAGCCGCAGCGCTACCAGGACATGCTGGCCTTCATCTACCTGTGCCTGTGCCTGGGCTTCGAGGGGCGCTATCGGGTCATGACCCATGGCCGCGAGGAGTACGAGCACGTGGTTCGGGCCCTGGGCGACCAGCTTGCCGCCCTGGGCGATACCCCCGACGACATGCTGACCTCACCGCTGGCTAACGTGGTGCCGGGCCGCCGACGCGGTGGCCGGGGCCTGCCGGTATGGGGCGTCTTCGCCCTGTTCGGCGTGGCCATGGTGGGCGCCTACCTGGGCTTCGCCTGGTCCCTGGACCAGCAGGCGGCCCAGGTCAGTATCCTTCTCGATCAGATCTTCCGTTAGGAGACACCATGCTCAGGGTAGAGCTTCCGGCACTCATCGGCCGACTCAACGCCATCGCCCGCCAAGGGCTCGAACAGGCTGCGGTACTGTGCGCCGAGCAACAGGCTCCGGAGGTCACCGCCGGGCATCTGCTGCAGGCGCTGATCGACCAGCCGCTGTGCGACATGCGCTGTCTGCTGGAAGGGCAGGGCATCGATTCCTTCGAACTGCGCGCCCGGCTTGCCGACGAATCGCGCCCACCCCGTGACCTCACGGTGGCCACGCCGAGCTTCTCGCCGCTGCTGGTGGAGTTGCTCCAGGACGCCTGGCTGCTGGCGACCACGGAATTTGCCCACGACTCGCTGCGCAGCGGCATGATCTTCACCGCGCTGCTGCACAACGTCGGCCGCTACCTCGGCCCCAGGAGCGCCGCGCTGCTGGCCGACATCAACCGTGAGAGCCTGCGCCGCGACTTCGAACGCCTGACGCGGGATTCCGCCGAGGCGCCGCGGGCGGACGCTGGTGTTACCGGACACCGGAAGCCGGATGCCGGCCAGGGCGACAGCGCCCTGGCGCGCTTCGCCACCTCGCTGACCGACCAGGCGCGTCGTGGCGAGCTCGACCCGGTGCTGTGCCGCGATCCCGAGATCGACCAGATGCTCGACATCCTCGGTCGCCGACGCAAGAACAACCCCATCGTCATCGGCGATGCCGGGGTGGGCAAGAGCGCGGTGGTCGAAGGGCTGGCATCACGCATCGTGGCCGGCGAGGTGCCGGCGGCGCTGGCCGACGTGGACCTGCTGGCGCTGGATCTCGGCGCGCTGCAGGCCGGTGCCGCGGTCAAGGGCGAGTTCGAGAAGCGCCTCAAGGCGGTGATCGAGGAGGTCAAGGCGGCACCCAAGCCGATCCTGCTGTTCATCGATGAGGCCCATACCCTGATCGGCGCCGGCAATGCGGAAGGGGGCGGCGATGCCGCCAACCTGCTCAAGCCGGCCCTGGCCCGGGGCGAGCTGCGCACCATCGCCGCCACCACCTGGCGCGAGTACAAGAAGTACTTCGAGAAGGACCCGGCGCTGTCGCGGCGCTTCCAGCCGGTGTCGCTGTCCGAGCCCAGCGTCGATCAGGCGCTGGTGATCCTGCGCGGCCTGCGCGACGTCTACGAGCGGGCCCACGGCGTGCTGGTGGGCGACAGCGGCCTGCGTGCCGCCGCCGAACTCTCGGCACGCTACCTGGCCGGCCGCAAGCTGCCGGACAAGGCCATCGACGTGCTCGATACCGCCTGCGCCCGGCTCTCCCAGGCCCTGGATACCCCGCCGCGCCGGCTCAGCCACCTCAAGAGCGACCACGTGGCCACGCTGCGTGAGCGCGACCAGCTCGACCGCGAGACACAGCTCGGTCGCCTGCCGGACGCAGCCCTGCTGGTGGAGCTCGACGAGCGCCTGACGCGGCTCGATGATGAACTGGCCACGCTGGAGGATGCCTGGCAGGCTCAGCGCGACTGCGTCGACGCCATCCTGTCGCTGCATACGCGGCTGCTCGACGACGAGACCGACGCCGCCGACCACGCCGGCCTGCGGGAGGCGCTCGTCGAACAGGAAACCCGCCTGAGCGAGCTGCAGCAGGAGTTCTCGCTGGTCAATGCCAGCGTGGAGGAGGCGCAGATCGCCCAGGTCATCGGCGACTGGACCGGCGTGCCGGTGGAGCGCATGACCAGCGACGAGCTGACCCGCCTCACCGAGCTGCCCGGCTACCTGGGCCAGCTGGTGCAGGGCCAGGACGTGGCCATCGAGCGGGTTCACCGTCATCTGCTCACCGCCCGCGCCGACCTGCGGCGCCCCGGCCGTCCGCTGGGCGCCTTCCTGCTGGTCGGCCCCAGCGGCGTGGGCAAGACCGAAACCGTGGTGCAGATCGCCGAGCGGCTCTACGGCGGTCGCCAGTTCCTGACCACCATCAACATGTCCGAGTACCAGGAGAAGCACACCGTCTCGCGGCTGATCGGCTCGCCGCCGGGCTACGTGGGCTTCGGCGAGGGTGGCCTGCTGACCGAGGCGATTCGCCAGCGCCCCTACTCGGTGGTGCTGCTCGACGAGGTGGAGAAGGCCCACCCGGACGTGCTCAACCTCTTCTACCAGGCCTTCGACAAGGGCGAGCTGGCCGACGGTGAAGGGCGGCTGATCGACTGCAAGAACGTGGTGTTCTTCCTCACCTCCAACCTGGGCTATGAAGCCATCGTGGCCCATGCCGACGAACCCGCCGGGCTGGACGATGCGCTCTATCCGGTGCTGGCCGGTTTCTTCAAGCCGGCGCTGCTGGCACGGATGGAGGTGGTGCCCTACTTCCCGCTGGGCGCCGAGACCCTGCGTGACATCGTGGCGGCCAAGCTCGACACCCTGGCCGAGCGAATCCGTTCGCGCCACCGCCAGGCCGATGTGGTTCTCGACCCGGCCCTGGCCGAGGCCATCTGCCTGCGGGCCACCCGCAGCGAGAATGGCGCGCGGATGCTCGAGTCGGTCATCGACGGTGAACTGCTGCCGCCGGTCTCCCGGGCGCTGCTCGACCGCCTGGCCCGGCGCGAGCCGGTCACCCGGGTGGCCCTGGGCGTCGATGCCGACAGCGGCGCCTTTACCGCGGAGGTGGTGTAGGCGATGACGGCGAAGGCGATCGACATGCGCTGTTGCCGGGGTGACTTGCCGACGGGGCCCGGCCTCGACGGCATGGCCCGTGCGCTGGCGCTGGTCGAGAGCGCTTCGCCCGCCGAGCTGCGCGAGTGTGCAGGCGGCATCCTCCAGGCCAGCCACGGCCTGGCCTGGGTCAGCTGTCTCTACCTCGACGGCAGCGGCCGCTGGCTGGGCAGCGATGGCGACGACATTCGCTTCGACTGCGACGACTTCCGTCACCCCTACGCCCACGCCATCCGCCAGGGCAAGCCGCTGCGCCTCGGCCTGGCAGAGGCACGCTCGCGGCTCGACCACCCGGCCTTCCAGGCCCAGGTGGCCGCGCTGTCGGGGGACGTGCACCTCGAAGTCCGCCCGCTGCGCGCCCGGGACGGTGAGCGGGAGTGGCTCGGCGCCATGGGCGTGGCCGGCAAGGCTGCCGTGCTGGAAGGGCTCGGCGAGGACCCCGAATTCGCCGCCTTCGAATCGCTGCTGTGTCGGCTATGGGCCGGCTTGTCGCGCCACCAGGGTGATCGTCATCGGGAAGCGCGGCTGCGCCAGTCCCTGGCTCAGCTCAACGACGGCGCCCGGCGCCAGGCCCTGGCCCAGCGCCTGGCCGATGATCTGCTGGGCGCCTCGCCCGCCATGCAGACGCTGCGCAGCCAGGTCATCCGCGCCGCCGAGACCGGCCTGGCCGTGCTGCTCCAGGGCGAGACCGGCACCGGCAAGGATCGCGTGGCCCGGGCGATCCACCGGTTTTCCGCCCGGGCCGAGGGGCCGTTCATGGCAATCAACTGTGCCGCCATTCCCGAATCGCTTCTCGAGTCGG
Organism: Halomonas alkalisoli; assembly: GCF_021412585.1. Taxonomy (GTDB): domain Bacteria; phylum Pseudomonadota; class Gammaproteobacteria; order Pseudomonadales; family Halomonadaceae; genus Halomonas; species Halomonas alkalisoli. The sequence continues at coordinate 116,655 of NZ_JAKCMI010000030.1, forward strand.
AGCTGTTCGGCCACGCCAAGGGGGCCTTCTCCGGTGCCGACCAGGCCCGCGAAGGCCTGATCAGCCAGGCCGATGGCGGCACCCTGTTTCTCGACGAGATCGGCGATATGCCGCTGCCGCTGCAGGCCAAGCTGCTGCGGGTGCTGGAAAGTGGGCGCTACCGCCCGCTGGGCGCCAGCGAGGAGCGTCAGGCCGATTTGCGCCTGGTGGCGGCGACGCATCAGCCGCTGCGGGAACGGATCAGGGATCAGCGCTTCCGTGCCGACCTCTACTACCGGCTGGGCCAGTTCCCGCTGAGCCTGCCGCCGCTGCGGGAACGGCGTGAAGACATCGCCCAGCTGGCAGAGGCCTTCGCGGTCGACTTCTGCTCGCGGGAAGGACGCGACGAACTCGGCATCACCCCGGCGGCCCTGCGACAGCTGCGTGAGCGTGACTACCCCGGCAACGTGCGGGAGCTGAAGAACCTGATCGACTATGCCTGCGCCATGACACGGCCGGGCGACGATATCGAACCCATGGCCCTCCCCGGGCTGACGGAAGCGGAAGATTCCGACCGGCAGGAGGGCACGGAGGGCAGCGGCGGCCAGTCGGCCGAGAACGCGAGCCAGGTCCACGACCTGCGCAGCGCCCTGCGCGACTACGAGGCGGAGCTGATCCGCCAGCGGCTGCTGCTGTTCGGCGGCAATCGCGCCCTGGCCGCCGAGAGCCTCGGCGTGCCCAAGCGGACCCTGGCACACAAGTGCCGACAGCTGGAACTGGATGCCAAATGAGAGAGAGCTGCATGATTCGCCCGGCGCTGTATCTGTGCCTGCGGCTGGGGCTGGCCGTGGCGCTGCTCAACAGTGCTGCTGCGCTGGCGTCTCAGGACGCCGATGCGCTGCTGGACAACGCCCGGGAGTGCGCGGCACTGGAGTCACGACTGGACAGGCTGGGCTGCTACGACGGCCTGTTCCTGGCCGTCGAGTCCTCTTCGGCCAGCAGCGACGATCCCCGGCCGGCGCTATGGCATGCCATCAACGCCCAGGAGGCCGGGCGCAACGGCGATGAGATGGGATTCCTGGTGAGCGAGACCGGCGGTGATGTGCTGATGAGCGCGCCGGCGCTGGGTTCCATGCCGCCCCGGCCGCAGCTGGTGATCGCCTGCGAGAAGTCGATCACCCGCTTTCAGCTGCACCTGCCGACGCCCCTGAACGAACCACGAGCGGAACTGCGCCTGGTGGCCGGCGGGCGTGAACAGCAGCAGGAGTGGCGGGTGCGTGACGGCGGCTACGTGGTCAGCGGTGGCCGGGGGCTGCCGGCCATCGCTACCCTACGCCAGCTGCTCGACAGCGATGAGCTGGTGCTGGGCAGCGAACTCGGCGTGCTGGATGGGCTTCGCTTCGATCTCACGGAGCTGCGCCAGCACATTCAACCCCTGCGCGACGCCTGTCGCTGGTAAGGGAGGCTGGCATGCGAATCACCAGTGAAGCGCACCTGACGCCCTTGCTGGCTCCCCTGGAGCCCGAAGGCGTGGGAGAGCCCCTCGATGAGAGCAGTGATTACGCCTGGCTCGACGAGGAGATGATGAAGATCGGCTCGCTGCAGCACGGCGAGGTCGACTGGGAAGGCGCCGAGACACGGGCGACCCGGCTGCTCGGCCGGTCCGGCAAGGACCTCAAGGTGCTCGGGCACCTGCTGCACTGCCTGCAGCGTGGCGGGAATGGCGTCCGCTTCGCCCTGTCGCTGCACCTCTTGGCCGGCAGCCTGGAGCAGTGGTGGGACAAGGCCTATCCCTACCAGGGGCCGAGGGGGGCGAAGCTGCGGCCGAGGCTGTTTGCCCAGTTCACCCAGCGGGCCGCCAAGCTGGCCGAAACCCTCGATTTCAGCAACGCGGAAGACGAGCATCAGGCCTGCCAGGCCGCCCTCGATGCCCTGCTGGCCGTGGCGCGGGACCGGGAGCTGCCGGATGACGCCCTGGTGGAGCTGCGCCGCCAGCTGCAGCAGGCGCAGCCTCGCCAGGCCGCGTCACAGGCCAGTGCCAGCCCTGGCGGTGGTTCCGCGGCTGCGTCGACCGGCAACGGCGGTAACGGTGGCTCGGCCCCGGCGGCGAAGATGCCGGAGATGCGCCTGGAAGCCGGCAACGAGCGGGTCAATCGCCAGGCGCTGCTGAAGATGGCGGACTTCCTCAACGAGCAGTCGCCGGGGGAGGCGCTGATCTATCGGCTTCGCCGCCATGCGGTCTGGGGGGGCATCCAGGCGCTGCCGGCCTCCCGCAACGGCGGCCGCACCGAGCTGGCGCCGGTGGCCGCCGACCGCGCGGCGGACTATCGAGAGGCGCTCTCCCGCGGCGGCGACAACGCCCTGTGGCAGCGCATCGAGAACAGCCTGGCGGTCAGCCCCTACTGGCTGGAGGGGCACCGCATGAGCGCCACCCTGGCCGAGCGGCTGGGCCATTCGCGCTGCGGCGAGGCGATCCGCGACGAGGCGGCGCGCTTCGTCGCGCGCCTGCCCGGCCTGGAAGCACTGAGCTTCAACGACGGCACCCCCTTCGTCGATGAAGAGACGCTGCGCTGGCTGCAGAGCGTGCCCGGCGGTGGGGGGGCACCTGCCCAAGGCGATGGCGGCGGCGACCCCTGGCAGGCCGGGCTGGAGCAGGCCCGTGAGTGCCTGGCTGCGGAGGGGCTGGAAGCGGCCCTGACGATTCTCGACCAGGGCCTGGCCCAGGCGCACTCCCCGCGCGAGACCGCCTACTGGCGGCTGGCCAGCGCCGACCTGCTGCGCGAGGCCGGCCTGGCATCGCTGGCCGCCCACCACTACCGGGCGGTGCAGCAGTCGGTCGGCGGCATCGGCCTTGATCAGTGGGAGCCAGGCCTGCTCAAGCGGCTCGAGGCGGCACCATGACGCTATTCATGCTCATCACCATGATCCTGCAGCTTGAAATGACCGGTATCCGGCAAATGAACAACGACGACACACGACACAACATCACCGACAGGGACGAGGGCCAAGGCTCATGTGGAAAGATTTGAAGTCAGGGCTGAGCCGCTGGGTACCCGGCGCCTCACGCGCCCAAAGCAATCTCAATCGCGCCAAGGGGCATGGCAACAAGGCCCAGGGCATCGGCAAGAAGGCGAGCAAGCTGACCGCGGTGCTCTGGTGCCTGGTGCTGGCGGCGCTGGTCGCGGCGATCTGGTGGCTCGGGCCGATGTGGGAGGTGCGTGGCAGCTACCCACTGGGGCCCTGGCTCAATCGCCTGCTGGCCACCCTGGCGCTGGCCACCCTGGTGGCGCTGGTGTGGGGCATCCGCCTGGCCCGGCGGCTGCGGGAGATGGACGAGGAGCGCCGCCATGCCGAGCGCCTGCAGCTCGATCCGGCCCAGCTGCAGGTCGAGCAGCAGGAGGAGACCCTCAACGCCACCCTGAACGAGCTGATCGATAACCTGGGCGCCGGCCCGGGGGCGCGCTACAAGCTGCCCTGGTACCTGGTGATGGGGGTCGAGAACGCCGGCAAGACCAGCCTGATCAACCGTTCCGGCCAGAACTTCGCGCTCACCCATGTGATGAAGGCCTCCGGCCAGGGCAAGAAGGGGCAGTTCGGCTTCGACTGGTGGATCGGCGACAAGGCGGTGCTGATCGACCCGGACGGCGAGCTGCTGACCCAGGGCGCCATGGAGGGCGGCGAACCCCAGGAGCTGGAGAGCCGCCTGTGGGATCACTTCACCGGCTGGCTGGAGCGCAACCGCTCTCAGCGTCCCCTCGATGGTGTCGTGCTGGTGCTCGACCTGGCCCGGCTGAGCGACGCCAAGGTGGCGGTGCGCAAGGCCTATGCCTCGCTGCTGCGCGCCCGCCTGCGCGAACTGATGGAGCGCCACGGCGCCCGGCTGCCGGTCTATGTCACCTTCAGCAAGATGGATCTGCTCCACGGCTTCGACGACTTCTTCCGCCACTACTCCCGGGCGGCGCGTCGTGCGCCGCTGGGTTTCACCTTCAGTGCCGATAGCCTCGAGAGGCCCGGCCAGTGGGAGGCGGAGTTCGCCTCCGCCTACGATGAGATGCTCGAGCGGCTCAACCGCAGCCTGCCCTCGCTGCTCGCCGAATGCCGCGACCGGGAAGAGCGCGAGTCGGTATTCCGCTTCGTGCGCCAGCTTGCCGGCCTGCGCGACGTGCTGCTCGGCTTCCTCTGCGAGGCGCTCTCCAGCGACCGCTTCTCCACCGCTGCCATGGTGCGCGGCACCTATTTCACCTCGGTCTACCAGCAGGGGGTGCCCGAAGACCCCTTCGTCGATGCCGCCGCCCGCCGCTACGGCATGGCCGAGAGCATCCAGCCGGCCCACCGGGCGGCCCGCAGCGCGCTCTACTTCACCGAGGAGCTGTTCGACAAGGTGATCTATCCCGAGGCGGGCCTGGCCGGCGACAACGCCCGGGCCGCGCGTCGCCGGCGTCGCGCGCGTCGTGCCAGCGTCGTCGCCTGCCTGCTGGGGACCGCCGTCCTGGTCGGCGGCTGGAGCCACTTCTATCAGAAGAACAGCACCGCACTGGCCGCCGTGGAGGAGAAGGCCCAGGAATTCCTGGCGTCCAAGCCCGATGAGCTGCAGGGCGACGACCCCACCGGCTATGCCTTCCTCGATCCGCTGGATCGGCTGCGTGGCGCCACCCTGGCCTTCGGCGACTACCGCGACCAGCTGCCGTGGCTGGCCGACATGGGCCTCTATCAGGGCCAGTCCGTGGGTCGCGAGGTGGAAAGCGCCTACCTGGCGATGCTCTCCTATCATTTCCTGCCCTCGCTGATGGTCGGGATCATGGATGACATGAACCGTGCCGAGGAGGGCAGCAACGAGAAGCTGGCGCTGCTGCGCGTGTTGCGCATGATGTCGGATGCCAGCGGCCGCCAGCCCGAGCGGGTCCACGACTTCATGGCCCGGCGCTGGCAGCGTGAATTCGCCCAGCGCGGCAGCGTCCAGGAGCGCTTGCTCGATCATCTCGACTACGCCATGACCCACACCGACCTGGAAGGCCGTGTGACCGCCGGCGACCGTAATGCCGAGCTGGCCATGACGCCGCTGCGCGGCAGCCTGCAGGCCGCCCAGGAGGAACTCTCACGCCAGCCCATGGACGAGCGGGTCTATGCCACCCTCAAGGCGGGCAGCGATCGCCGCAGTGGGGCGGTGCTGGACCTGCGCCAGGGCGTGGGTCCCGCCTTCAGCGCCGTGTTCATGGCCCGCGACGACGAGGACGAGAGGCTGCGCCTGCCCACCCTGGTGACCCGCGACGGCTTCGAGGGCTACTTCCTCAAGGAAGTCGAGCAGGCCACCGAGCTGGCGCTGATCGATCTCTGGGTGCTGGGCCGGCGTGACGACATCACCTTCAGCGAGGCCGACCAGCGTCAGCTGCGCGACGCCCTTCACGAGCGCTATGTCAGCGACTACCACGTGACCTGGCGGCAAGTGCTGGATGACGTCTTCCTGGTGCCGATCCCCGATATCGACCAGGCCGTCGTGGTGGCGGATACCCTGCTGGGGGCCAGCCGGCCGCTGGACCGCCTGCTGGGCGAGGTCGCCAACCACACCCGCCTCTATCCCGAGCTGCCGGTCGATGACGAAGCGGCCCGCCAGGCGCTGGAGCGCTCGCCCCGTTATCGCCTGGCCGGTGACATCGAGCGTAACTTCACCGAACTCAATGGGCTGCTGGATGCGCGAGGCGACAACCCCTCGGATATCGCCGAGATCAAGACCGCCATTGCCGAGCTGCGCGACTACCTGCGTCATGTGCAGGGCGCCAGCGACCCGGGGCGTGCCGCCTTCGTCAGTGCCCGTGACCGCCTGGCCCTGCGCGGTGGCGACCCCATCCACAACCTGAAGCGTATCGCCGAGAACACCCCGGCGCCGGTGGACCGCATGCTCGAGAGCCTGGCCGACCAGAGCTGGCAGCTGCTGATGGCCAGCGCCATCCGCCATCTCGAGCACCAGTGGCTCGACGATGTGGTCACGCCCTATCAGAACCGTCTGGCCGGGCGCTACCCGCTGGTGGCCAGTGCCTCGCGGGACGTGGCTCTGACCGACTTCGAGGCCTTCTTCGGCCCGGGCGGCACCCTCGACAGCTTCTATCAGGACAATCTGCGGCCCTTCATCGAGGAAGCCCCGGAACAGCTGCTCGACGCCGACGGCAACTCGCTGCTACGGGGAAGCGTGTTCACGGCGTTCCAGCGCGCCGAGCAGATTCGCGAGGCCTATTTCGGCCGCGACGGCGTGCTCGACGTGGAATTCTCCCTCGAACCGGTCAGCCTCAGCCCCGACAAGCGGCGCGGCGTGATCAGCGTCGACGGTCAGCTGATCGAATACGCCCACAGCGCCAGCCACCGGGTCTCGATGATCTGGCCCAACACCCTGCGGGGCGGCACCGAGAGCCGGGTCACCCTGGTGCCGAGTCAGGTCAACCGCTCGCCGCGGAGCATGTCCCGCGACGGTGCCTGGGCCTGGTTCCGGCTGCTCGATGAGGCCGAGATCACCAGTGCCGGCGAACGCGACCTGGAGCTGCGCTTCAGCGTCGACGGCGGCACCATCCGCTATCGCCTCAGCGCCAACGGCTCGCGCAATCCCTTCACCCGCCCGCTGGCCGCCGGCTTCCAGCTGCCCACCGCACTCTATGCCGAGGGAGGCCTGAATGCTGACGATGTTTAAGCGGCTGTTTTCCGGAGGACGCGAGGCGGCCAAGGCCGACCCCGCGCCGACGGACAGCGCCATGGCCGGGCTGGAAACGGCCCAGGTAGAGGACATCGAACGCTTTCTGGAAGCGGCACGCCGCGCCGATGCCCAGGGGCACTCCCCCTGGGTGCTGCGCGACGAGGCACGCCTGGATACCCTGCGGCGCGCGCTGGAATTCACCGCGCACCGGGGGCTGTGGCTGCAGCGCGACGGCAGCCACGTGGCCCACTGGCAGGGCCGGCTGCTGGTATTGCGCCACGGCGAAGGGCCGCCGCTGGGCATGCTGCTGGCCTGCCGGCCGGATGACGAAGCCGCCTGGCAGCTGCGCTTCTTCTTCATCGAGCCGGAGTGGCAGGGCAGCGGCCACGGTGCCCGCCTGCTGCTGGCGGCGCGGCGCACCCTCAGCGGTACCCCGCTGCAATCACGCCTGCCGGTGGCCTGCGAGGCGGCGATTCGCAGCCTGGAAAACGCCGGCTTCAAGCGCATGCACGTGGATGCATCGAAGGTGGCCAGCTTCGAGGCGCCGGCCGAGTGGGATTAAGTCCCGCGAACCCAATAGAGGAGAACGACAGATGGGACGCAAGCTCGTACTCGTGGGAGACATCGGTACCGATCACGATGGCTTCCCGCCGACGCCGGTCATCGCCGGCAGCCCGACCGTGATGGTGGACGGCAAGCCGGTGGCGCGCCTGGGCGACCCCCTGGCACCCCACGACAAGCCCAAGCACTCCTCGCACCCGCGGGCCATTGCCGAGGGCTCGGGCACCATCCTGGTGGACGGCAAGCCGGCAGCGCTCACCGGCCATGCCGTGAGCTGCGGCGGGGTGGTGATCGGCAGCGCAACCGGTGAGGGCAGCTGACATGGCCAATCAGACCGGTCTTCAGTTCACACTTGCCCTCGCCGGGGCCGACGATCTCGACCTGGCCGTGGTCGACTTCACGCTGACCGAGGCGCTCTCCCAGCCCTTCCATCTGGCGGTCAACCTCGCCAGCCGCGACCCGGACCTCGTCCCGGAGGCCTTCCTCGACCGCGAGCTGAGCCTGACGGTCTGGCAGGACGGCGAGGTCCTGCGCCGGGTCCACGGCATCGCCACCGCCTTCGGCCGCGGCGACCGCGGCCACCGCCGCACCTTCTATTCGCTGACCATCCAGCCGGCACTGTGGCGCCTCTCGCTGCGCCACAACTCGCGCATCTTCCAGAACGTCTCGCCGCTGACCATCATCAATACCCTGTGCGACGAGCGCGGCATCACCGACGTGGCCTTCGCCGCCACCCGCGAGCCCGCGGAGCGCGAATACTGCGTGCAGTACCGCGAGACCGACCTGGCCTTTATCCAGCGCCTGGCCGCCGAAGAGGGGCTGTTTTACTTCCACGAGTTTGAAGACGCCCCGAACGGCGTCCACCGCCTGGTCTTCGCCGACGACCCCCAGGTGCTGGCCAGCCTGGGCGAGCGCACCTATCACGGCCGCGCCGGCGGCACGCCGCCGCTGCGCCACCTG
>NZ_JAKCMI010000031.1 GCF_021412585.1 Halomonas alkalisoli
CTGGCCCGCATGCTGTTCATCTGGCTGATCTTCATCGGCGCCGCGGCGGCCTTCGCCCGCTATGAACACATCGCCGTGGACTTCCTGGTGCGCCGCCTCAAGCCCCGCGCCGCCCATGTGCTCTACCTGATCCAGCACCTGATCATCACCGGCCTGATGGGCGTGCTGATCTGGGGCGGCTACGTCGTGATCTCCCGTTCCACCGGGCGTACCGCCATCCTCGGCGTGCCCTGGAACCTGATCAATGTCTCGCTGGTGCTCTGCGCGACCTTTATCGGCGCCGTGGCCATCTGGCGCGCCTGGCGCAGTATCACCCTCATTCGCACCGGCCAGGAGGCGTAGCCCATGCTGTGGATCTTTCTTGGCATCCTGTTCGCCTCCATCGCCCTGGGCCTGCCGATCGCCTTCGGCCTCGGCGTGGCCGCGGTGGTGCTGGCGGTGATGTCCGACATTCCCCTGTCGATCCTGATCGAGCAGTCGGTGCGCGGGGTCAACAACTTCCCGCTGCTGGCGATTCCCTTCTTCATCCTGGTGGGTGAAGTGATGAGCGCCGGCGGCATCGCCCGGCGGCTGATGGAGCTGGCCGGTGCGCTGGTCGGTTTCGTGCGCGGCGGCCTGGGCCAGGTGGCGATCACCGGCTCGATGTTCTTCGGCGGCATCAGCGGCTCGGCGGTGGCGGACACCGCCGCCACCGGCTCGATGATGATCCCCTCGATGAAGCAGCAGGGTTACTCCGCCCCGCATGCCACGGCGATCAACACGGTCTCCTCCGTCATCGGCATCATCATCCCCCCCTCGATTCCGCTGATCCTGTTCGGCATCGTCACCGAGACCTCGATCAGCCGTCTGTTCATCGCCGGCATCGTGCCGGGCCTGCTGATCGGCTTCGGGCTGATGGTCACCACCTTCATCATGGCGACCCTGGAACACGCCGGGAAGACCCGCAAGTTCCGCCTCGACCTGCTGTGGCAGGCCTTCAAGGCCGCCTGGCTGGCCCTGGTGCTTCCGGTGATCGTGATCGGCGGCATCATCGGCGGGGTGTTCACCGCCACCGAGGCGGCGGTAGCCGCGCTGCTCTACTCGCTGTTCATCTCGCTGGTCTTCTATCGCGAGTTCCACCCGCGCGCCCTGTGGGGCATGCTGATCCGCACCGCTCGCCTGACCGGCATGGTCCTGCTGCTGCTGGCCTTCGCCACGGTGATCGCCTGGTTCCTGACCATCAACATGGTGCCCCAGACCCTGGTGCGCCAGGTGCAGGCGATCACCCAGGACCCGTTCTGGCTGCTGATGATCGTGGCCGCGCTGCTGCTGCTGGTGGGCTTCGTGATGGACCTGACCCCGGCCATGGTGATCATGGCGCCGATGCTGACGCCGATCGTCACCACGGTGGGCGTCGATCCGGCCTACTTCGGGGTGCTGATGGCCTTCATCCTCGGCATCGGGCTGCTGACGCCGCCGGTGGGCACCTGCCTCTATGTGGGCTGCGGGGTGGGCAAGGTCTCGATGGAGTCGCTGGTCAAGGCCATGCTGCCGTATTACGCGGCGCTGCTGGTGGTGCTGGTGATCCTGATCGCCTTCCCCGGCATCGTCACCTGGCTGCCCGACATCACCGCCGTGCGCGGCAACTGACCGGGAGGCTTCCGTGATGGCAACTTCGTATCGCATCCTGGTCATGGGTGTCTCCGGCTCTGGCAAGTCGCACATCGGGCGACTGCTGGCCGAGAGTCTGGGGGTCGATTTCATCGACGGTGACGGCTATCACTCGCCCGGGAACATCGACAAGATGGGCCGTGGCGTGCCCCTCACCGATGCCGATCGTCAGGTGTGGCTCGATACCCTGGCCGGCCTGTTGGACGAGCATCGACGGCGTGACGAATCGGTGGTGATCGCTTGTTCCGCGCTGAAGGCCCGATATCGGGACATGTTGCGCCAGGGGGACCCGGCGCTGGCCATTCTCTACCTGCGGGGTGGCCGCGATCTGCTGCTTGAGCGTCTGTCTACGCGGCGGGGCCACTTCTTCAAGGGCGACAGCATGCTGGATAGCCAGCTGGCCGACCTGGAGCCGCCCGATGATGACGAGGCTCTGGGGTTGGACATCTCGCTGCCGCCGGAGACGATTGCCGGTGAGTTCGCGCTCTGGCTGAGGCAGCATGAAATGCCGTGACGCCAGGCCGGGCAATGCTGTCGGGGCATGAATGGTTTAAGGTATTCGGCCCTGAGCCGACCCCTTGCTCAGGATTCTCACCAGCAGGCCGGGACGCCGTGAAGAAAAAACGCCCAACACTTCAGGATATCGCCGACCGAGTCGGCGCCACGAAGATGACCGTCAGCCGCGCCCTGCGCGACCCGACCACCGTCTCGGAAGGGCTGTGCGAGCGCATCTTCGCCGCGGCGGAGCAGGTCGGCTATATCCCCAATCGTGCTCCCGACCTGCTCTCCCGGGCGACGAGCCACTCCATTGGCGTGCTGGTGCCGTCGTTGACCAACCAGGTGTTTGCCGATGTGCTGGTGGGCATCGAGGAGGTCACCGAGCCCCTCGGCTACCATCTGATGCTTTCCCACTACGGCTACAGTCAGGAGCTCGAGGAGCGCAGCCTGGCATCGCTGCTCTCCTACAATGTCGACGGGGTGATCCTCTCCGACAGCCTGCATACCACCCGTACCTGCCGCATGCTGGAGACCGCCGGCATACCCATCGTGGAGATCATGGATTCGCTGACACCGCCGCTGCACCAGGCGGTGGGCTTCGACAACGTTCGGGCCGGCTATGACATGGTCAGCGAGATGGTGCGACGTGGTCGGCGACATATCGTCTACCTTGCCGTGCGGCTGGACGAGCGGACCCGACAGCGTGAGCAGGGCTACCGTCAGGCAGTGGAGGAGCATGGCCTGCAACCCATCACCCTGCAGCGGAGCCAGCGCTCGTCATATAGCGTGGGGGCGGCGCTGCTCGGCGAGGTGCTCGACCAGTATCCACGGACCGATGCGCTCTTCTGTACCAATGACGACGTGGCCGTCGGCGCCTATTTCGAATGCCTGCGCCGCGGCATTCGGGTGCCGGAGCAGATGGCCATCGCCGGCTTCCATGGCCACGACGTGGGGCAGGTGATGTCACCCCGGCTGGCCAGTGTCATCACCCCACGCCAGGCTATCGGACGCAGGGCCGCCACTGAATTGCTGCAACGCATTCAGGGAGAGGCCATGGAGGAGCGTATCATCGATCTGAACTATCGAATCGAGCCCGGGGGAACGCTATAGAAGACCCGCTCGGTCCCTCAACCTGGCCTCAAACGTCCGCTTCGACGATAAGCTGTGGTTGGCCCCTGGAGCAGGGTTCGATGCGTGCAGCGACGCGATAGACGCGGCGTAGCAGCTCGGGTGTGACCACCTCGGCCGTCGGTCCGCAGGCGATCATGCGGCCGTTCTCGAGCACCATCGCTTGGTCGGTGAAGCGCAGGGCGTGCCCCAGGTCGTGAAGCGCCACCAGGATCAGCATCCCACGCTCTCGGGCAAGCCGCCGCAGGATGGTCAGCAGGCCAATCTGGCGGTTGAGGTCCAGCGCCGAGGTGGGTTCGTCGAGCAGCAGGATCTCGGGCTCCTGTACCAGTGCCTGGGCAGCGCTCACCAGCTGTCGCTGGCCGCCGCTGATATCGCCGATATGCCGTTTGCCAAGGTTGATGATGTCCAGCGCTTCCAGGGCGCGTTCGACCCGTGCCAGGTCTTCCTCCTGCACCTTCAGGCTGCGACCCTGCATCCGCGCCAGCAGCACCGATTCATAGACCGTCAGCACGGCATTCACGCCGCTGTCTTGAGGCATGTAGGCCACGGGCCGCTTCGAGGTGGCGCCGCTGATCCGCACCTCTCCACCGCCCTTGAGCAGGCCGAAGATGCGCCGAAAGAGGGTGGATTTACCGGCGGCGTTGGGCCCCAGCAGTGCCACCACCTGACCACCTTCGAAGCGGGGTGTGGTGACTTCCGCCAGGATCTGGCGGCGGCCATAGCTGGCCGACAGGCGATCGAGTTGGAGCGTTACCATGAGGTCTTCTTGTGGTTGAGGATGAGGAACAGGAAGAAGGGGATGCCCACCAGCGAGGTAATGATCCCGATGGGGATGATGGTGCCGGGCAGGATGACCTTCGACAGTACGGAGCCGATGGAGAGTATCAGGGCGCCACACAGCGCCGAGCCGGGAAGAAAGAAGCGCTGATCCTCGCCCACCAGCATGCGCGCGATATGCGGCCCGACCAGGCCGATGAAACCGATGGTGCCGACGAAGGCCACGGCAATGGCGGCCAGCAGTGAGACCAGCACCATTACCTCCAGGCGCAGTGCGCGCGGGTTCACCCCCATGCTCTCGGCCTTGGTGTCACCCAGGCGCATGGCGGTCAGTGCCCAGCCGTGACGGGCCAGCAGTGGCAGCACCGCAACGAGGACGCCGAACGAAATCCAGAACTTGGGCCAGGTGGCCTTGGTCAGGCTGCCCATGGTCCAGAAGACCACCGCCGCCACGGCCTGCTGGCTGGAAAAGAACTGGATCAGCGCCATCAGCGAATTGAAGATGAACACCATGGCAATGCCCAGCAGCACGATGGTCTCGATCGTGACGCCGCGCCGCAGGCTCATCGCATGGATGAGCAACGCGGTCACCATGGCCATGATGAAGGCATTGATCGGTACCACGTATTCCACCGCCGCCGGGATGATCACCACGCCAAAGGCCAGTGCCAGGGCTGCACCGAAACTGGCGCCCGCCGAGATGCCCAGGGTGAAGGGGCTGGCCAAGGGGTTGCTGAGGATGGTCTGCATCTGGGCGCCGGCAATCGACAGGCTGGCGCCGACGACCAGCGCCATCAGCGCCACCGGCATGCGTATCTCCCACAGGATGACCCGGGCCTGCTGGCTCACGGCATCCGGTGTCGCCAGCGCGGCCACGACCTCACCGAGGCTGAAGCGGGCAGGGCCCAGCGCCAGGTCGACACAGAAGCTCAGCGCCAGCCCAAGCAATAGCGCCAACAGGATGAGCTGACGCCGTAGTACGAGGGTGCTGTAATAGCTGCGCCCCTCGGCCTTGGCGGTGTGCTGAGCCAGCTCACCGTTCATCGAGTGTCACCCAATAACCGGGCTCATAGGCCACGGGCAGGAAGCGCTCATGCAACTCCTGCATCGTTGCTTCGGGGTCAAGGTCGGTGAACAGCACCGGGTGGAACCACTTGGCCAACTGCTGGATGGCGACGAAATAGTAGGGATTGTTGTAGAACTGATGCCAGATGGCGTGGAAGTTGCCCGTCTCGACGGCTTCGATACCGGTCATGGCCGTGCGCCCGGTCAGCGCCTCGAGCTTCGCTCGGGCGCGGTCCAGGTCGGCTCCCGGCCCGACGCCGACCCAGGCGCCATTGGGTACATAGGCATCCCAGTTGCCACCGGTGACGACCACCTGTTCGGGATTGGCAGTGATGATCTGTTCGGGGCTCAGCGTACCGAAAGTGGCAGGAATGATATCCCTTGCGATGTTGCTACCGCCGGCGATCTCGACGTACTCGCCAAAATTGCCGGGGCCGAAACTCATGCAGCACTCCTCCGAGTAGCCACCGGCACGGTCGACGAATACGCGGGGTCGCTCGTGGTCCTCGACCTCGGCTTCTATGACCCGAGTGACCCTGGCCATCTGGCTCTCGGAGAATTCGATGAAAGCTTCGGCGGCTTCTTCCTTGCCCAGCAGTTGACCGAGGAGGCGCATGGAAGGGGTGGTGTTCTCCAGCGGGTCCTCGCGGAAGTCCACGTAGACCACGGGAATGCCGAGCTCCGCCAGCTTGTCGTCATAGGCGGCATCCTCGGTGGCTGCCCGGGCCTCGAGGTTCATCAGCACGACATCCGGCTGGAGAGAGGCGGCGAGTTCCACATCGAAGGTGCCGTCCTTGAAGCCACCGAACGTGGGCAATGCCTCGAGCTCCGGAAACTCGGCGGCGTAGCGCGCGTAACTGTCCGGGTCGGCTTGTGAGAAATCGTCGCGCCAACCTACTACGCTGGCAAAGGGGGTATTCGGCTGCAGTGCGCCGAGCAGATAGATCTGTCTCCCCTCGCCGAGGATGGCGCGCTCCACGGGAACGTCCACGGTGACCTGACGGCCGGCAATATCGGTAATCGTGATTTCTTCGGCTTGTGCCATGACGCAGCTGAAAGCCAGCGCCGTGCAGCAGAAAACCTTCGGAAGGTAACTGTCCATGTTCTGGGATTCATCACTCTGTGAGAGGCGAGCGCGCAATGCCGAAGGCAGCATGGGCTTTGCCCGGCATTTGGCGTAGAGGCTCGCCATGGAAGGTTAATAAAATCGCTAATGATCATGACTCGCATTCGTAATTCGAGGCCAGTATGGTACACCGCCCTGCGTTTGTCGAGATGGGTAAGCGGTGACGTTTGCGTCATGCCTCGGTGCCGGCATTGGCATTCGCAGCTGCAGGCCGGCGGGCGACGAGGGTGATCTCCACGTTCGAGGAACCGCTGAGCCGTGGTGACTCGGTGCAGGTCCGGGCCGGGTAGCGGTGGTCGTCGAAGAACTCGGCATAGGCCGCGTCCATGGTATGTATCGTATCCAGGTTGGTCAGGTGCACGTCCACCCGTACGGTGTCGACCAGGCTCGCACCGGCGAACTCCAGCATGCGTGCCAGGCGGCGCATGACCCAGCGGGTCTCTTCGGCAATGTCGCCGACCACGGATTCGCCCCCCTGAATATCGGTGACCGTCAGTCCCGAGAGGAAGATGTAGTCGCCGTCGATGACGATATGGCTGCCGGGAAACACGGGTACGGCGAGAGTGGGGTCGTTGAGATACTGATGCATGTAGCGCTCCCCCATGGTTTGCGTACCTGTCTCACTATAGTTGGCCGGTCGCGGCCCCGCGCAAGCCGACCATGACACCCTTGATACCGATCAGGTATTGATGGATAAACACTGACAGCCTTTGTTGCGTCGCAGTATGCTGGGCTGACGGGACTTACGGAGGATGATGGGCCAATGGACAGCAGTGACCAGATCGAGAATCGGACGTTCGACGAGATCCAGGCAGGCGACAGTGCCTCGATCGAGAAACGGCTCACGCTGGATGACATCAAGCTGTTTGCCGTCATGTCGGGGGATATCAACCCGGCCCACCTCGACGACGACTTCGCCAAGAGCACCCGGTTTCAGGAAGTGGTCGCCCACGGCATGTGGGGTGGAGCCTTGATCTCCACCGTGCTCGGCACCGAGCTGCCGGGGCCAGGCACGATCTACCTGGGCCAGACCCTGCGCTTTCTCAAGCCTGTCAGGCTCGGCGACGTGCTCCGGGTCAGTGTCCGGGCGCGCAGCAAGGATGAGCAGCGCAAGCGTATCGTCTTCGACTGTCTCTGCACCAACCAGAATGGCGATACGGTGATCGAAGGCGAGGCAGAGGTACAGGCGCCCACCGAGAAGATTCGTCGCACTCGCACCGTGTTGCCGCGGATTCGCATGGCCGAGCGGGCGCGACTGCATGAGATGCTGGCGGCGGCGGAGCACCCCGAGCCGGTCGATATGGCGGTGGTGCATCCGGTGGATGAGGTCTCGATCCTGGGCGCCGCCGAATCGGCTCGCCAAGGGCTGATCCGGCCGGTGCTGGTGGGGCCCGAGAGAAAGGTCCGTGCCGCCGCCGAAGCGGCCGGCATCGACATCGCCGAGTTCGAGCTGGTCGACGTCCCCCACAGTCATGCGGCAGCCGCCGAAGCGGTCGCCATGACCCGTTCCGGCAGGGTAGGGGCGCTCATGAAGGGAGCGCTGCATACCGAGGAACTGCTGCACGAGGTGGTCAAGCGCGACACGGGGCTGCGGACCGAGCGCTGCTTGAGCCATGTGATGGCCTTCGACGTGCCGACCTATCCGCGGCCACTGTTCATCACCGATGCCGCGATCAATATCTACCCTACGCTGGCCAACAAGATGGATATCGTGCAGAACGCCATCGACCTGGCCCACGCCCTGGGTAACGCCAACCCCAATGTGGCGATCCTCTCGGCGGTGGAAACCGTCAATCCCAAGATCGCCTCGACCCTCGAGGCCGCGGCGCTGTGCAAGATGGCCGAGCGGGGGCAGATACGTGGCGGCACGATCGACGGTCCGCTGGCCTTCGACAATGCCGTTTCCGAGGCTGCGGCCGCCGCCAAGGGGATCGTCTCGCCGGTGGCGGGTCGGGCGGATATCCTGGTGGCGCCCGACCTGGAGTCGGCCAACATGCTGATGAAGCAGCTGACCTACCTGGCCGATGCCACCGGCGCCGGCCTGGTGGTGGGAGCGCGGGTGCCCATCGTGCTCACCAGCCGCGCCGACGACGCCATCACTCGCATGGCCTCCTGCGCCCTGGCGCTGCTGGTGGCCGAGCACCAGAAGCGGGAGCGTGTTTGATGCGCGAGATTCTGGTCATCAACAGTGGCTCCTCCAGCATCAAGTTCGCCCTGTTCGGCGCCTCGCCGGGGGGCGAACCGAAGGACCTGCAGTTGCGCTATCGCGGCCACTTTGCCGGGCTCGGCAGCCAGGCCCGGCTGAGCCTCAAGGATGGGGAGGGCCGCTCGCTGGACCCTGGCTTGGCCGGCCCTGCACTGAGTGAGGTGCCGGCCGATCTCGACCACGATGGGGCGCTGTCCAAGCTGTTGGCCTGGATCGAGGCGCACCCGGATCTTGGCAATATCGGCGCGGTGGGGCATCGCATCGTGCATGGCGGCCGCGACCACGTCGAACCAATTCGCCTCGATGCCGACGCGCTGGATGCTCTCGAGGCCCTGGTGCCGCTGGCCCCCCTGCACCAGCCCTACGGCCTGGCGCCGATTCGTGCCCTGGCGGCACTTCGGCCCGACCTGCCCCAGGTGGCCTGCTTCGACACCGCCTTTCATGCCGAACAGCCCAGCGTGGCTCGGACCTTTCCCTTGCCGCGGCGGTATCGCGACGCCGGGGTGATCCGCTACGGCTTCCATGGGCTCTCCTACGACTACATCAACCGTACGCTGAACGACCGGATACAGCCGACGCATGGCGGCGAAGCAAAGGCGGGTAGGGTGATCGTCGCGCACCTGGGCAATGGCGCCAGCCTCTGCGCCATCCGCGGCGGCAAGAGTATCGCCTCCACCATGGGTTTCACCGCCGTGGAAGGGCTGATGATGGGTACCCGCAGCGGCAGCCTGGACCCGGGTCTGGTACTGCACCTGATCAGGCAGGAGGGCATGTCGCCGGAAGCCGTCGAGCGGCTGCTCTACAAGGAGTCCGGCCTGCTGGGTGTCTCCGGCATCAGCGGCGACATGCGGGAACTGTTGCAGAGCGATGCACCAGCCGCCGCCGAGGCTATCGAGCTGTTCGTCTACCGTATCGTCAGCGAGATCGGCAGCCTCGCCGCCGCCCTCGGTGGGCTCGACCACCTGGTGTTCACCGCCGGGATCGGCGAACGGGCCGCCCCGGTACGTGCTGCGGTGGTGGAAGGTTGCCAATGGCTGGGGGCAGCCCTCGATCCGGCTTCCAATCAGGCCGATGCCACCGACATCGCGGCGGTGAACAGCCGGGTGGGCCTGTGGGTGATTCCCACCGACGAGGAGCGCATGATCGCCTGGCATACCGCCAGAACGCTGTAACGAGCCAGACTCCACCATCCACCTCTTCATCATAATCCTAAAGTCGAATGCCTTCGGAAAGGGCGCTCCTTGACGAGGGCATTTCTTGGCCTATGTTAAGAATAGACCGGTCAGTCTAGTGAGGTTTGGATGGCACATACGACACGCGAACGTCTGCTCGATGCGGGACTCGAGATGCTGCTTCAGCACGGCTACAACGACCTGGGTATCCAGGCGTTGCTGCAGGCCACCGGAACGCCGAAGGGCTCTTTCTATCACTACTTCCGCAGCAAGGAGGATTTTGCCTTGCAGGTGATCGACCGCTACATGGACGAGGTGCACCAGGGGCTCGATGCCGCGCTGGGCGACCAGTCGCTGCCGCCGCTGGACCGAGCGCGACGCTTTTTCGAGCTGTCGCGGGAGAAATACCGTCGCGACGGCTACCTGGGCTGCATGCTGGGTGGGCTGGGCCAGGAGCTGTCCGGCATCAACCCGACCTTTGCGGAGAAGATCGAGGGCTGCTTCGGCGAGCTGACACAGCGCCTCTCCGCCTGCCTGGAGGAAGCGCGCCAGCGGGGTGACATTCCACTGGATTCCGACCCCAGGGAACTGGCCAACCTGCTGCTCAACTGCTGGGAGGGGGCGGCGTTGCGAAGTCGGCTGTGGCGCGACCCGACCCCCCTGGACCAGATGCTGGATTTCTATTTCTTGGCGGCGACCCGAGGCTGACGCTGACCGACACAGCCGGGTTGCCAGGGATGTGGCCGCCGAAGGCGGCCTGTGGAGCGAGAGTCCCATGGCGCGCGGGCGGCATCGATGTCGTTCATGCCGCGACGCAGGGACAACCCATCCTGACGCTAACGGAGGTGGAAGATGAATATCGCAACGGAGCCGGGCTATCGCCTGGAAGGCACCATGCTGGAGATCTGCTCCTGTGCCGTTTCCTGCCCCTGTTTTATCGGCGAGGACCCGGATGGCAACGAATGCTTCGGGGTCATCGCCTTCAACCTGGAGCATGGAGAGGCCCGCGGCGTAGACGTCTCCGGCCTGACCCTGGTGAATGTCGCCCATATTCCCGGCAACGCCCTGGCCGGGGAGTGGCGTTCGGTCCTGCTGATCGATAGCGAGGCCAGCGACGCGCAGTACGAAGCCCTGCTGGATGCCTTTGGTGGCAAGCTTGGGGGGCCGCTGGCCGACCTGGCCAGCCTGGTGGGTGAGCTGGTGGCCGTCGAGCGGGTCCCCATCGTGCACGAGGCGCAGCAGGCAGAGGGGCGCTTACAGGCCCAGGGCATGCTTGAGGCGGAGTTCGCACCGATCCAGTCCTCTCCGGATGGCACCACGGCGACGCTGCATGACAGCGCCTTCACCACGGTGAAAGGGGCCCCGGCCTATCTCGGCAAGTCGCGGCGCTACCGGGTCGACCTGCCGCAATACGACATGAGCTGGTCCTTCAACGGGCGCAACGCCATCCAGACCGCCTGGAAGATGGAGCATCAGCCGTGAACGTGGTCGTAGTGACGGGGGGCTCCGCCTGGCGGGGCGCTCCCGTCCTGATGGTGGTGATCGGCCTTGCCTGGTTGCTGGCCATCGCGGCCGAGCTGACCGGCCAGGTGTCTTGGGTCCATCATCATCGGCTGCTGGTCGACGACGTCGCCGTCTGGGCCAGCCTGGCCCTCTTCCTGGTGGCCTGGCAGGTGCATATCGCTGCCATGATGCTGCCGTCGACGCTACCCATGGTTGGCCTCTTCAATCGTGCCTCCGCAGGTCAGCGTCATCCGGGGCTGGCCCGGATCGGATTCCTGGGTGGCTACCTGGCGGTGTGGACCCTGTTCGGCATCGCGGCGCTGCTCGGCGATGCGCTGCTGACTCAGGCCATGCTGTACTGGCACTGGCTGTTGCCAGCGTGGTTGGCCGGTGCCGTGCTGATCCTCGCCGGCGGCTTCCAGTTCTCCTCACTCAAGGAGCGCTGCCTGGACAAGTGCCGTCAGCCGCGTGCCTTCCTGCTCAACCACTATCGGCAGGGCATGGCCGGTGGCTTTGCCCTGGGGGTGCGCCATGGTCTGTTCTGTCTTGGCTGCTGCTGGGCGCTGATGTTGGTGATGTTCGTGGTGGGCATCGCCAACCTGGCCTGGATGGCTCCTCTTGCCGCGCTGATGCTCGT
Source organism: Halomonas alkalisoli (assembly GCF_021412585.1). GTDB lineage: Bacteria > Pseudomonadota > Gammaproteobacteria > Pseudomonadales > Halomonadaceae > Halomonas > Halomonas alkalisoli. The sequence goes on from NZ_JAKCMI010000031.1 coordinate 11,766, forward strand.
CGAGAAGGTTGCGCGCCACGGCAAGCGTATCGTCAGGCCCATCGGAGCCGTGCTGATGCTGCTTGGCCTGTTGGTGATGATGGATCCGGCCTGGCTGCCGAGCCTGGTGCCCACGGCGGCGCCGATGCACGCGCATTGAGGGACGTCATACCGTGCGCCAAGGCGCGGCAGGGGGCTCGTGCAGCAGTTCCACCAGGATATCCAGCGCCTTGGCCAGTGCCTCCCGTGATGGGGCGGCACTGAGACACAGGCGCAGCGCCTGGGGAGCGGGCTCGCTGCCGACGCAGAAGGGTTCGGCGCTGGTGACCAGCACGTCGCGTCGTGCCAGTGCCTCCTGGAGCACTGCGCTGCGCAGCCCTTCCGGCAGCGGTAGCCACAGGTTGGCGCCATGCGGGCGGCCGCCGAGGGCGAAGCCGGCCAGTTTCTCCCGGGCCAGGCGCTGACGCTCTCCCAGTTCCCGCGTCTGCCAGGCAAGCAGTGTTCTGTCATCCTCGCTCGCCACCCAGCGACACACGGCCTCGACCATCAACGAGGGCACCATCCAGCTCTGGGCACGCAGTGCCGCGGCGAGGCGCTCGCGTAGTGCGGGCGGGGCCAGCAGGGTCCCGATGCGTAGCCCGCCGGCCAGCACCTTGGCGGTACTGAAGATGAACAGGGTTCGTTCCGGTGCCAGCCGATGCAGCGGCGTACCGCGCTCCTGCTCCGGCAGGTATTGAACGCCGTCCTCCAGGATCAGGACATCATGCCGGCGGGCCAGCTCGACCAGGCGCTCGCGGCGATTCTGGCTGAGTACCGTGCCGGTGGGATTGTTCTGGTCCGGCGTCAGATAGATCAGTCGGGGCGGCTGTTGGGCGCAGAGCCGGGCCAGGGCGTCCATGTCCATGCCTTCGTCGTCCATGGGTACCCCCATCACCTTGAGGTGCGACTGCTGGGCGGCATCGATGAGTCCCGGGTAGGTAAGCACATCGGCGGCGATGCGTTCGCCCGGTCGCGTCAGGGCCTGCAGTGCCAGGCTGATGCCGTGCTGCCCGCCCTGGGTGATCAGCAGCTGTTCGGCTTCGACAGGCATGCCCAGGTTTGTCATCCAGGCTGCCAGCTGCTCGCGGTGGGCAGGGATGCCGCGCTCGGACTGGAACGCCACGGCGCGCTGAAGCACGTCGTCGTCCATGGCGATGCCTTCCAGCGCCCTGCCCAGGGCGGCGGCACGCAGCGGGTGCGGCGGCGGCAGGCTGAGGCTGAGGTCGATCGTGCCGGCATCCATGGGGTGGCTGTGCCGCAAGGGTGTCATTGGCGAGGTGTCGCCATTGCGCACATAGGTGCCACTGCCTATCCGAGCGGTGACCCAGCCCTGGCGTTCGGCCTCGGCATAGCCGCGGGTCACCGTTCCCACGGTGACGCCGAGCGAGTCGGCCAGCCGCCGCTGGGGTGGCAGGCGCTGGCCCGGCGCCAGTTCACCGGCCTGTATCGCCCGGGCAATGGCATCGGCGATGCCACGGTAGCGGGGCCCCTGGGTCGTGATGGTGGGGTGCCATATTGTCATGGTGACAATAAAACCTTTGACGCCAAAATTGTGCCCATTATGCTGGGAAGTGCGCGCAAATCCAACCAATCGAGGCAAAATTGTAGGGATACAATAATGGAAGCTTTGGCGTTACTGGGGCCGGCGGCCCTCTACATGATTTCCATGACCATCACCCCTGGGCCGAACAACGTCATGCTGACGGCCTCGGGGGCCAACTACGGCTTCATGCGCACCCTGCCGCATATCTTCGGCATTCTGGGGGGCTGTTTCCTGCTCTTCGCCGGTATCGCCCTGGGGCTGGGGCTGGTCTTCGAGCGCTACCCGCTGGTCCAGACGATCCTGCGTATCGTGGGCAGCGGCTACCTGCTCTATCTGGCCTGGAAGATCGCCACGGCGCCGCCACCCGACCTGCGCCGCCGTGGAGAAGGGCGGCCACTGAGCTTCTGGCAGGCGGCGGCCTTCCAGTTCGCCAACCCCAAGGCCTGGGTCATGGGTCTGGCACTGATGGCGGGCTTCCTTCCCCAGGGCGGCGATACGGTCATGAACGCCTTGATGCTGGCGGGCTTCGCCGAGCTGGTGGCGCTTCCCTGCATCGCGCTGTGGGCAGGGTTCGGCACGGCCATCGGCCGCTGGCTGCACACGCCGCGGGCGTGGCGCATATTCAATGGCGTGATGGGTGGGCTTACCGCCGCCTGCGTCTACTTCATCCTGGGCTGAGCTTAAAGAAACTCGCTCAGCTCCTCGCCGCTCATATTGCCTCCGGTGATCACCACCACGATATCCCCGCGGGGCGGCAGTTCCACTGCGTTCTCGAGTAGGGCGGCAACACCCACCGCGGCGCCGGGCTCGGCCAGCAGCTTGGTCTGATAGATCAGGTGTGTCATGGCGCGGCGGATGGCACGTTCCCCTACGCTTGCCAGCTCCTGGGTATTGGCCAGGCACAGCGGGTAGGTGTAATCGCCGACCACGGCGGCGGCCAGGCTCTTGGCGCAGGTGGCCACCTGTGACAGCGGGGCCGGTGCGCCGCTCGCCCAGGCATGGGCCATGCTGGCAGCCCCGCTCGGCTCGACCCCGACCAGCGCGAGTTCAGGGCGCATTGCCGCCGTGACGACCCCGATTCCCGAAATCAGTCCGCCGCCGCCAACGGGGCAGACTATGACCGATGCCTTGGGCGCCTGTTCGAGAATCTCCAACCCGACCGTGCCCTGACCGGCGATGATGCGCTCGTTGTCGTAGGGGTGCACAAGCGTCAGCCCGCGCTCCTCGACCAGCTGATGCATCAGCGTCCAGGCCGCGTTGATGTCGCCATGCAGGATCACCTCGGCCCCCAGCTCGCGGCTGCCCGTTACCTTGAAGCGACTGGCGTTCTCGGGCATCACGATGGTGACCGGGACACCCGCCTTGCGGGCTGCCCAGGCCAGGCCCAGCGCGTGGTTGCCGGCGGAGACGGCACCCAGGCCACCAGCTAGCTCGGCCCGAGATGCCGTGCGCACCCAGTAGAGCCCGCCACGCGCCTTGAAGGAGCCGGTGCGCTGGAAGAGTTCACCCTTGAGCAAGACGCGTCGACCGAAGCGGTCGGACAGGGCGTGGTCGAGCAGCAAGGGCGTGGGAGATAGCATCGGAGCAATGGAGGCCCTTGCCTGCTGGACTTGCTTCAAGTGAATCATATCGAGCGCCTACCCCTATGCTGATAAAGAAAGCTGGGCTGGATAACTCAAGTTTCGCCAGAAATATGAGGTTCCGCCAGGCAGTGAAAGTGAGTCAGATAGAGATCGGCAGTCAGACAGAGAAAGGTCGTTGGACAAAGGAAGGTCGTTGGACAAAGAAAGCTACATCAGATAATGAATGATTCCTGCCAGGGTCGTTCCGGAGATCAGGAAGGCAATGAGTGCCAACAGGCCATCTCGGGCAATCAGTGCGAGCCCGAAAAGCGTGAGCGCCACCCCCGCTATGTTTACGGTGAAGGGCACGAATTCCATCGGCGGCATGGCCAGGGCGAGCAGCAAACAGACCACCGCGATCAACTGCATGCTCGACTTGCCCACCATGAAGGAGAGGCGACGATACAGCATGCGGTCGACGAGGCGTGCCGGCTTGTGCATCCATTTCAGCCCCTTGCGGACCTTGTCGCTAGCTAATGTCCGGTTGCGCAGCCAGCCTGGCAGCCAGAAGGTGCGACGCCCGATGAGCAGTTGTACGCAGACCAGCAGAGTGAAAAGGCCCATCAGCGAAGGCACACCCGGAATGCCACTGATGATGGGCATCAAGGTCACCACGCCTGCCAGCAGCAGCAGGGGGCCGAAGGAGCGTCGCCCAGCGGCCTCCAGCACTTCGTCGAAGCTGATTCGACCCGAAGGCGACTCGATCGCCTCGATCACTTCGATCAGCTCGGCCAGATTGCGGGGCTCCCTGAATTCCTCTTCCTCTTCCTCTTCCTTTTCCTCTTCCTTTTCTTTTTCCATTATGACTCCTGTCAGGACCGATTCTAGGTTCAGCATAGCCATTCCAGGGCTATGGGCGGAATCCCCAGCCTGGCTGTGTCTGTAGCGCCGACGCGCAGAGACAGCCTACGCCCAGCGCGGGTCGGCGGTGAACGCCACGGTGAACCAGCGCCGCTCGGGGGGAATGCTGAGCCCGGCGGCGATCTGTTCGCGAATGTCGTCGAGCATGGCAACGCCGCGGTCGCTGGCGAAATCGGGAGCGGTGACGATATGGATCTCGATGTAGTGGCCGCGGCCGGCCTTGGCCACATGGCTGAAATACTGCAGTAGGCCCTCGCGCTGCATGACCGGCTCCATGGCCGCGTGCACTTCACGATCGATATGGCTGGGGGCGATCAGGAAGATCTCCTTGAAGGCGCGACGCACGATGCCGATGGGCACCGGTATGAAGCAGACGGTGAGTACCATCAGCAGCATCGAGTCCACGTAGGGCGTGAGGTGGGCGTACGCCGTTCGCTCTAGCCCCAGCGCGATGGTGAAGGCCACCAGCAGCGAGGTGGTGATCAGTGCCGCCATCAGCCAACCCTGCATGTCGATTCTCACGAACTCCGAATCCGCACGGCGGTTGATGCGTCGCTGATAGCCGTACATCACGAAACAGGCGATGGCCACCACCACGGCATAGACGATGGCGACGTCGAAGGCGAGTTCGCGGCCTCCCTCCATTACGCCCTGAGCGGCGTTGAGAAAGGCATAGAAGCACAGCAGCATCAGGATGCTGCCGTTGAGTGCGGCGACCAGCGGCTCCAGGTGCCAGTAGCCGTGCTGGAAGCGCTGGCTGGCCTCGCGCATGGCCAGTCGGGCGACCACCAGGGCCAGTGCCGACATCGCCGCATCGATAGTCGAGAAGACGCCATCAAACAGGATCGACTGCGACCCGGCCAGCAGGCCGAAGGTCACCCCCATGGCTGAAACCAGCAGGGTCATGAAAATGGAAATCTTGAGCGCGCGTTGCTCGAGGGAGGCTTGCATGATGGTTCTCTGATACGGAAAACCGTCCATTCTAACGCAGGATGGCAAGGCGGTCTCTGTGGGTACGGAGGTAAACATCACCCAGGAGGGGGTGCCCGATATCATCCCGGCGATGATACAAAACGGCGCCTCGCGTGTTCTCGCCCCCTCAATTATTTGCCATCCGTGCCGATAGAAAAGTAACAGGCGTCCTGGCGGGGCGCTGCTAGCGCATGGGGGCAGTCAATGAAACATCTATCCATCAAGTGGAGCCTGACGGCAGCACTGGCGGCACTGGTACTGATGATCGGCCTGATCAGCGGCCTGGGGTTCTACTCCAACGCCACGAGCGAAGCGGCGCTGCATGACCTGGCGGAGACCAACGTCAAGCTCTCGAACCTGGCCAACCGCACCCAGGTGAACGTGCTGCGAGCGCAGACCTTTCTTGATCGCTTTGCCAGCCACAGCGCCCAGGGCAACCCCGACAAGGGGCGTGAAAACCAGGAGATGGCGGTGGTAGCCGTGGGAGATGCACAGCAGCGCTTTGCCGAGTTCCAGCAGGTGCCGATCCACGCGGCAGATCCCCGGGCACCCTATGTCGAGGCCATCACCGAAGCCTACGAAGCGTTCGTCACCGAAGGTCTGGTCCCCTTGCTGGACGCCGCACCCTTCCTGGTGCAGCGTCGGCAGGACGACCTGGCCGAACTGGGGGCGGAGCTCGATGCCGCCATGGAACGCTTCATCGCCTACAGCGAGCAGCGTGGCGATGCCGCCATCGCCCGTGTCGAAAGACTGGACCAGAGCGTGATGATGATTGCCATTGGCCTGCTGGTGCTGGCACTCGGCGCGGCGATCCTCATTCGTTTCGCGATGATGCGTGTGGTGGTGACGCCACTGCGGAAAGCCATCGACCACTTCGAACGGATTGCCGACGGCGATCTGACCGCGCGTATCGAGGATCGCGGCCGCAATGAAATCGGTCAGCTCTACAGTGCCCTGGGGCGCATGCAGGAGAAGCTCAAGACGCTGGTGTTCTCTCTGCGCAGCAGCAGCGACAGCGTGTTCATCGGCGCAGGCGAAATCGCCTCGGGCAGCCAGGATCTCTCGTCGCGGACCGAAGAGCAGGCCGCGGCGCTGCAGGAAACCGCCTCCAGCATGGAGGAGATGGCCGCCACCGTCAGCAAGAACACCGAGACCTCCCTCGAGGCCGACCGACTTTCCGCCACGGCCTCCAAGACGGCCGAGGCCGGGGGCCAGGAGGTGGAGCGCACCGTGACACTGATGCGCGAGATCGCCGAGAGTGCGCGGCGCATCGACGACATCATCGGGGTCATCGATTCCATCGCCTTCCAGACCAACATCCTGGCACTCAACGCCTCGGTCGAGGCGGCCCGGGCAGGAGAGCAGGGCCGCGGCTTCGCCGTGGTGGCCAGCGAAGTTCGCTCGCTGGCCAGCCGCAGTGCGGAATCGGCCAAGGAGATCCGCGCCTTGATCGAGGAGACCACGACGCGGATCGCCAGCGGCGCCGAGCAGGCCGAGCGCAGTGGCCAGACGATCAACGAGACCGTTGACTCCATACGCCAGGTCACCACCTTGATGGGCGAAATCTCCACCGCCACGCAGGAACAGAACAGCGGCATCGAACAGATCAATAGCGCACTGACCGAGATGGACTCGGTGACTCAGCAGAATGCCTCCCTGGTGCAGCAGACCAGTGCCGCCGCCGCCTCTCTTGAAGAGCAGGCCAAGAGGCTGACCGGCCTGATTGCCACCTTCCGCGTTGACGAGAAAGCCGCTCCAACAGCGGCGCGGTTCGCACACCAGGCCAACGCCCTGGGGGAACAGCAAGGCGGCAAGGCGAAGGAAAAACCTGGCCAACCTCAGCTCGCTCGGCTGGCTGACCCCAAGCCGTCGGGTTCCCGCCAGCAATCAACGGTGGAAGAGGAATGGAGCGAGTTCTGACGCTCTCCACAACCCCCGGAAAGCCGACGCCAACACTGACTGCTAGACTAGGGGGCACCGGCATTAAAGGCACAGGGTGAAGGCCCCCGGGGTGGAGCGAGATGAGCGACTCGATTGATTACGAGACCATAACCGCGGTACAGCAGGGCACGTGGGCGACTGGCGATTTTCACCAGATCGCCCGACAGAACGTCTGCATGGCCGAAGCCCTTTGCGACGTCGTGGACCCTCACCCTGGCGAACGGGTGCTGGACATCGCTTGCGGTAGCGGCACGGCGGCGCTGGTGGCCGCGCGGCGATACTGCGAGGTGACCGGGATCGACTACGTACCTGAGTTGATCGAACGCGCCAGACAGCGTGCCAAGGCCGACGATCTCGAGGTCGAGTTCGACGTGGGGGATGCACAGGCCCTGCCGTACCCCGATGATAGCTTCGACGTGGTGCTTTCGATCTACGGCGTGCAGTTCGCACCCGACCAGGAGAGGGCGGCACAGGAGATGCTGCGCGTGTTGCGGCCGGGCGGCAGGATCGGTCTGGCGACGCCCATCCCAGAAGGCTGGAGCGGCGATTTTTTTGCCACCAACGCCAAGCACATGCCACCGCCCCCGGGGCTCAATCCGCCGTTGCGCTGGGGGACCGATAATGGGCTGGAGGAATTGCTCGGGCAAGACACGCGCTCAATCCAGAGTGAGAAGCGTACAGCCTGGCAGTACTACCGCTCCGTGGACCATGCCGTGGGCCTGTTCCTGGCCTATTTCGGCCCGGCTATTCGTGCTTCCGAGAAGAGCGACAAGGAGGCCCTGCGGCAGGACCTGAACCAGGTATTCGAGCGCTACAACCGCGCTTCCGACGGCACGGCCATTGTCGAGAATACCTACTACCTGACCGTTGGCGTGCGCGCCTGAGGGCTGCGCGGCTTCTGCAATTTCCAGAGCTTTCGGCATTGCCGGCTCACGCACGCCAAACCCACATATCACGCGTTTGAAGAGTCTTGCGGCGAATGCCTGGGCGCTGATCGTCTAGGTAAAAGGTACCCGACGCCATCGTCTCAGCCAGGAACCCTGCTCTTGCGGCGCTGAGTCTTGTCGTCGTACATGCGGTTATCCGCCAGGGTCAGCACCTCCTGGGCGGGCGTTTCGCTCGAGCTGGCGCATCCCAGGCTCAAGCGAAGCGTCACCTCCACTCGCTCGCCGTGGGCGGAAGTGAGAGCGCAGCGCTGTCCTTCCAGATGTGTCCTTATCAGTTCGGCCATGCGTGTCGGTGCCGACAGGTCGGCGGAAGGAAAGAGAATGACGAATTCGTCACCGCCATAGCGCGCAAGGATGTCGTCTTCCCGGCACTGCATCATCAGGCGCTCGGCGACCGTGAAGATGAGCTGGTCGCCCACCACGTGCCCGTGCCGGTCGTTCACTTCCTTGAGTCCGTCGACATCCATCATCAGCACGGCAAAATCCAGGCCCGGTGGCTGTGCCTTGCCCTGGATACTTTGCTGCAGTGCCGACTCGAAGAAGCCGCGGTTGTAAAGCCCGGTCAGCCCGTCTCGCTCCGCCGTTTTCTGCAGTGCCAGGTGAAGCAGCTTGTTTTCAGTGGCAGCCGCCAGCTGGTCGACGAACAGGGTCAGCATTCGTTCCAGGGCACCGTCCAGCTTGGGCGCACGTACCACCAGCCAGCCGTCGTAAAGGCTGAGGCGCCCCGCCATGGAAGTGGCGTACAACTGCTCCACATCGGATGTTTCGCTGAGCCTGATGGCGCCTTCATGATGCTCATGCACCGCGCCCAGCAGGCTGCCCAAGCGGCGTTCATCCTCGGGTCCAAGACGAAGCCCGGCAACCGCCGCATAGCGTGTCACCTCGGGGCGCTGCCGCTCCTGGAGGAATACGGCAAAGCCATATTCCGGGAAATCGGCATGCAGATGCTTCAAGGAGTCATCCAGCAGGGTATTGATGTTGGAGGCGCGGTTGGCGACGACACCGAGGTCGAGCAGGGCGTGAAAGACCCGGTTCTTGTATTTGATTTCAATGATGCTGCGTCCGATCTTGCGGTTCTGGCCATACATCACGTGGGCAATCGCGAGGAAGTAGACCACGGCACCGGCAACCTGGTAGATGTCCAGTCCGATGCTGACATACGGCCGAAAATGAAATCCCGTCAAAGCACCCCAGCCCAGGGCGCCGGCGGTGAACAGGGCAGCCGAGATGGCCATCCGGCGTGGGCCGCCAACGACCATGTTATTCATGAAGCAGGCAAGGGCGATGAACAGCGTGGCCCAGAGGTAATAATCCAGCACGCCGCACCAGACGCCAAACAGCAGGCTGTCGAAATAGAGGTTCCTGAACTCGGCGCGCTTCGAGTCCTGCGCCAAAGAAGCATGGCCGTACGCCACCGCCGGCCACAAGAGCAGGATCAGGCCCGGCAGCATCAGCGACCAGCCGCTGCCCTCAGCTAGAGCGATCCATACAGTGAGCCCGAAGGTATGACAGAAGGCGAAGGTGCGCGGGGCCAGCGTCGCCAGGGCGAGACGGTGAGGGCGCTTCAGGGAAGGCTGCGCCCGAGGTGGAGGTGACTTGGTCTCTAGCATGCCTGCCAGAATCTCCTGTCTATGCCTATGCAGGCAAGGCTACGTTGGTTCTCGGTCATTAGTCGGGTCAGCTTACGCGTTTCGCCTATCGAGGAAAAATACACTCCCTTGCCTTGGCGTAGCAGTGAGCCATTGCCATGTAAAATCAGGCTGATGCTGCCATCATTACACCAAGCCTAGTCCATCTGCTGATCGCAGCGACTGCCTTTCTCGGAGCGAATCGACCATGACGTCTCATACCAAGCCCCTGTTCTGGCGCGATGCGCGCATGCCCCACGTGGAGCTGCGCAAGGTCGATGACGGGCGCAAGGTCTGCTACGCACCGCACAGTCACGTTCATTGGTCGCTGGGCGCCATAACCGTGGGGGAGAGCACCTTTCGCTATCGGGAGGAGCGCTATCACGTGAGTGCCGGCACCCTGGTGATGATGAACCCCAACTGGGTGCATGCCTGCAGCGCCATCGATGACCGGCCCTGGGGCTACCTGATGCTGTACGTGGATACCGCTTGGCTGAGCGATCTGCGCCATCAGGCGGGGCTATTGGAGGCACGGCGCTGGCAGGATATTGCCACCGCCGTAATTCGCGAGCACCAGTGGTATGCCGGCTACTGTCAAATGGCGGCTTGCCTGCTGGACCCGAACCGCGACCTGCTCGACAAGCAGACGGTCGTGGTCGAATACCTCTCCGCCTTGATGCACGAACTTGACGGCCAGCCCACTCAGACGGCTGCCCAGGCGCCGGCCACTCTCAGGACGTTGGCAACCTACCTGGACGAGCACGCGGCCGAGGAAATATCGCTGGACGATCTGTGCGAGCGTAGCGGTTACAGCGCCGGCCATCTGATTCGCGCCTTCAAGCAGCACTTCGGCTTCACGCCCCATGCCTATCTGATCAATCGCCGTATCCAACTGGGCCAGCGCGAACTGAAGAGCGGTACACCGATTGCCGAAGCGGCCCTGAACGCCGGCTTCTCCGACCAACCGCACTTCCAGCGCACCTTCAAGCGTCTGGTGGCCGCCACGCCCAACCAGTACCGGCAACCCTCACTCGAAAAGCAGCTCTCACTCGAAAAGTAGGAACAGGCAACTGCCGGCCAGCAGCATCGCCAGCGTGCGGTTCACCGCCACCAGCACGGCCGGCCGGTGAACGTGGCGGCGCAGGAAGGCCCCGGCATAGACCCAACTGCCCAGCGATAGCCAGCAGATCGGCAAGTAGAGCGCGGCGAAGAGCATCACCTGGTGAAGGTCGCCGCTGGTATAGGCGCCGATGCCCGACGCGGATGCCAGCCACGCCTTGGGGTTGAGCCATTGCATCAGCGCTCCTGCCATGAAGCCCGGCGCCCGGTGGGCATCCCCATCCGGCAGGCGGCCATCGTCACGAAACAGCCGCCAGCTCAGGTAGAGTAGAAACCCCACACCGGCCCAGCGTAGCGCCTCGGTCAAGCCCGGCACCACCGCCAGCAGCGAATAGAGCCCCAGCCCCACGGCGATGAACAGCACGATAAACCCCAGCGTCGCCCCGGTCACGAACACCAGGCCCTGAGAGAGGGGGTAGCGCGTGCCGCTGCTCAGGCATACCAGATTCACCGGCCCCGGTGAAATGGACGCCGCAAGGGCAAACGCCGACATCGGCAGAATCATGGCTAGGCTCATCGTCATTCTCCTGGCTGGCAATGGCCGAAGTGTGCCGCGGAGACATGGAGGCGGTATTGAATGAAATTGATGTGGCGTGTGCGTAGCAGTTGTCGGTACCGTGGCCGGGCTTGTCGAATTGGGGTATCGTTGCGAAATTTAGCGGGTAGTGCCGATAGATGACTGTATTTTTTAAAGAAACATCCGCACCAGAGGTCAGTTGCTCAAATTGTCAGGCTTGCTGCTGTCGGTTGGAAGTCATGATAATTACAGATACGGGGGTGCCCGAAAAGCATATTGCCTACGATGAGTGGGGCGGTGAAACCATGCGACGCCTGGAGGATGGCTGGTGCTCGGCCCTGGATCGCGAGACCTTCATGTGCACGATTTACGAACAACGTCCCTGGATTTGCCGAGAGTTCGAAGTGGGCTCGTATGAGTGTCTTGTAGAAAGACAAGAACTGGATAAATACCAGAACAACTCTCTCGGGTGAGACTCTCACTACCGGCCTGCTGGAGGCCGGTAGTCCTTTAGTTCGTAGATCGCTGACACCTACTGGCCGAGTGCCTCCAGCAGTACCTTTGCGACCGGCTCGGAGGAGGGTGGGTTCTGGCCGGTGATCAACTGGCCGTCTCGACGGGTGTACGGAGTGAAGACGTCGGCCTTAGAGTAGTGGGCTCCACCTTCCTTGAGCGCGTTCTCCACCAGATGCGGCACGACCTCTGTGAGGCCCACTGCGTCCTCTTCTTCGTTGGTGAAGCCGGTGACCTGGCGGCCGCGAATGATCGGTTGCCCCTCGGTGTCGCGGGCATGGATGAGCACGATAGGGGCGTGGCAAACGGCAGCCACCGGCTTCTTCTGCGCCCAGAAGGTTTCGATCAGGCGGATGGAGTCCGCATCGTCAACCAGATCCCATAGCGGGCCATGGCCGCCGGGGTAGAAGATGGCGTCGAAATCATCGGCACTGACCTCGCTCAAGCGGTGGGTGTTGGCCAGTGCTTGCTGCGCCTTTGTATCCTTCTTGAAACGAAGGGTTGCGTCGGTCTGGCTCTCCTCGGCATCGCTCTTGGGGTCCAGCGGCGGTTGGCCGCCCTTGGGGGAGGCAAGCACCACCTCGGCGCCGGCGTCCAGACAGGCATAGTAGGGTGCCGCCAGCTCTTCCAGCCAGAAGCCGGTGGGCTCGCCGGTATCGCCGAGGCGGTCGTGGGAGGTAAGGACCATTAGAATACGTTGGCTCATGGAGCTCTCCTGTGTCGCTGCCTGTGGCAGGGAGTGAATGGCGTTGGTCATCAGCCTAGTGGAGCGACTAGTATTTGAGAACCAGTGATTCTCGATACGTTCTTGTCATCTGCTCTATGAGAAGCGTAGCGCCTCGGCGGCGGTAAGCACGGTGCAGAACCCGCCCATCGCAACCACAGGGAATGCCGGCACAGCTCGCCGACGGCAAGAGCAAGGTGCTCGCTGGACAAGGCGCAGGATGACTGACACGGGTTGCAAGCGGCGCTGTTGCAAGCTGAGTATGGCTTTCGTGACAGAGTGGTTAGGCAGCCGGAGACAGACTATGAATCCCGAGACGCTGAAGTACAATGCGCAGCAAGAGCATCGTCACAAGGAAGTTTGCGATATGCTTGCCCAGGAAATCGACCGATGCCTGCCTGACGCTGAAAACAAGATATGGCATGCCCATCCAGTCTGGTTTTTGGAAGGCAACCCCACGGTCGGATATAGCAAGCAAAAACCAGGCATACGATTGATGTTCTGGAGTGGGGCAGATTTTGAGGAGCCCGGGCTGAATGTAGTAGGAAAGAAATTCAAGGATGCATCCGTTTTCTATAATGACGTCTCAGAGATCAACAAGGCTGAGCTGCAGCGGTGGCTGGAAAAGGCAAAGGAAATTCAGTGGGACTACAAGAATATAACTCGGCGTAAAGGCCGGTTGGAGAGGCTGAGATAAGCCGATGGCTCGTCCGCGGAAGCCGGATTGATGATATGGCATGCTATAGGATGAAGTAGGGAGGAAGTGAAAGATGCATGGAAATATTCACCACCTTGCCCCAGATGATATTCCGCTTCTCGATGCCCTGTTGACAATGTTTGGGGAAGTTTTCGATGAGCCGGAGACCTACACCGGGAATCGACCTGGTGCGGCATACTTGCAGGATCTATTGTCCGGCGATACTTTTATTGCGCTAGCTGCATTGAAAAATGGCGATGTCGTCGGGGGGCTCGCCGCCTACGAGCTGAAAAAATTTGAGCAAGAGCGCAGCGAGATTTATATATACGATCTCGCTGTTCGTTCCGGGCATCGTCGAGAAGGCATCGCTACAGCATTGATCGGGAAGTTGAAAGAGATAGCCGCTCAACGTGGCGCCTATACGATATTCGTTCAGGCTGACACGAACGTTGAGGATGAGCCGGCAATTGCCTTATACACCAAGCTAGGCACGCGCGAAGATGTCCTGCACTTTGACATACCGGTTAATCCTGATAGTGGTTTCCGATAGGCGTTTTCCCCAGCGCCCTCAGCATCCTATTCCGGCACGCTTTCAGAAGCGGATAGAGCCTTGCCGTGCGCCTTTGGCTGGCAAACAGCCGGTACGTCAGCCGGTTGAACACGCCGCTACGGGTGCCGAGCAGGGTAAGGCGATGCAGGGCTTCGCTGCCGTGGTACCAGCGCTCGCCGATCTGGAGGGCGAAGCCCTGATCCAGGTCGATGCCCATGGCGCTGAGTTCCTGGCGTGCTTCTTTGTCCTGCCTGGCATCGATCAGCTCGAGTTCGCCGACTTCCTGGCGAATGCGTTGCCTGCGCACGTAATGGCGGCACATCGGGCATTCGCCGTCATAGACCAGGCGAAGCTGGCGGCCTGAGGAGGCCGTGTCATTGGGCATGTCGTCGCATTCCCTGAGTGCGTGTGGCGTGTTCTCTGGCAACAGTCAATGCCAGCATGACGACTGCAGGGGGCCGTGGCCAGGCAGAGTTACCATTTCCTGGTGGATGGCCACATTGCCACGAGACCCGTGTCATGGGAGACCAAGGATGACCCAAGGCTACAAGACACCACCGGATCAGGTCGATATGCAGCGAGCCGAGCGCAAGATCCGCTTTGCGGGAACGCTCGGCTTTGTGCTTTTTGTTGCAGCGGCGGGCGTGGCCTACCTGTCGTTACCTGCGTTCATTGGCTTTCCCGTCGATCTTGCCGAGCGCCTGGCCTTTGCCGCCCGTGCCAGCGCCGTGGTGCTGTTCTGCGTGCTCGTTGCCGTCGGTATGGTGTCTTCCTTCCGCCGGTTCTCACCGGAGGATATCGGTGGTTCTGCCGCTGGCCCACCGAGCGAAAGGCTCGCCATTTACGTGGCCTTCCTCCAGAACACCCTGGAGCAAGCGGTATTGGCCGTTGGGTTCTACTTTGCCTTCGCCACTCTGGTTGCGGGGGCGTGGCTCTCGCTGATTCCCGTCAGCGTGGCATTCTTCGTGGTCGGACGCGTACTGTTCCTGCGCGGCTATCGGCGGGGTGCCGAGGGTCGTGCGCTTGGCATGGTCCTGACCATGATGCCCGCCATCGTGGGGTATCCGGCCGTCTTCATCCTGATGGTGGTGAATTGGTTCTAATCAAGGCGTCCAGCAGCCCCCATGCGAAACCTGAGGAGGTAGCCAGCCTCAGGCTGATCTAAAGTTGAATGATGGCGGCATTGTCGTTGAATAGGAATCACTAAGATGGGCTTCGGCAAGACAACACCGATACTGCGGATCTTCGATGAAGCGAAGGCCCGGGAGTTCTATATAGGCTTCCTGGGCTTCCAGGTGGATTGGGAACATCGCTTCGCAGAAGGCATGCCCCTGTACATGCAGGTCTCCAAGGATGGCTGCATGCTGCATCTCTCCGAGCATCACGGCGACTGCTGCCCGGGTGCGGCGCTGCGGATCGAGACCGATGAGCTCGAGGCGTTTCATCGCCAACTGCATGCCGCTGGTTACATGTACGCCAAGCCGAGGCTGCAGGGGATGCCGTGGGGGAGCCAGGACATGACGATAGCCGATCCGTTCGGCAACCGGCTAACCTTCACCAACGCGATCAGTACCTGAATGCACATGAAGACCCAGTACTACACCGCTTCCAGTCGCGCCAAGGACAATTATCTCAAAAGTTGGGGTCCATGGGTCATTTACGGCACAGGCGTAAAGACGACCGTCTTCCTATGGTCTAGTGTCAATAAAGGACTCGGCCAAACATGCCGGAAGAAATACGGTCCCCACTCACTGCTGGGAGAGATGACATGTCAATAGGAACAATTCTACTGATAATTGTGATTCTGCTTCTGATTGGCGTGATACCTGCCTGGCCCCACAGCAGGGGATGGGGATACGGCCCCAGCGGGGGGCTCGGGCTGGTGTTGGTAATCCTGCTCATTCTGGTTTTGATGGGTAGGTTATAGGGGGCACATTGAAAAAGGTTCTGGTGATTACCGGCGGCAGCCGTGGCATCGGTGCGGCCACCGCGCGCCTGGGTGCCGCCAGCGGCTACGCCGTATGCGTCAAGTATCATCACAACGAAGCCGCTGCAATGGCGGTGGTCGAAGAGATCACCCGTGTCGGCGGGCCATAAGCGAGAGTGTCAAAAGACCCGGTCCCGGCCATTTCGCGGCTGCTACGCTCAGGGATGAGTTCAGGCATTCTTCAGGCAACGCCCAGGAGGAACGATGGCCAAGGACCTGTTCGCACGCCGGGTCAGCGTGATCACCGGTGACATCACCCAGCTTGAGGTGGATGCCATCGTTAACGCCGCCAACCACTCGCTGATGGGCGGCGGGGGCGTAGACGGCGCCATTCACCGCGCCGCCGGCCCCGAGCTCAAGCAGGCCTGCCAGCGCCTGCGCGACACCGACTGGCCCGACGGGCTGCCGGACGGCGAGGTCGCACTGACCGACGGCTTCAATCTGCCGGCACGCTACGTGATCCACACCGTGGGCCCGGTCTACGCCAAGACCAAGGACAAGTCGCACCTGCTGGCCAACTGCTACCGTAACGCCCTGGCGCTGGCCGACAAGCACGGCTGTCGCAGCATTGCCTTCCCTGCGATTTCCACCGGCGTTTATGGCTATCCGTTCGACGAAGCGGCGCGGGTGGTGCTCGACGTGCTGGCCGAAGAGTTGCCACGCCACGAGCTGGACGTGACCCTGTGCTTCTTCAGCGATAAGGATACCAAGGCCTTTGAATCGGTCATGCAGGAGGGGTAGCCGTGACATGGCGTGTTCGGGCCAAAACGGAGTGTCACCTTGACGCGCGGTCGGTTGCCGAAAGGGCCGGGCCCGTGTGGTAGACTGCGCGCCTCGGCCTGCGCCAGCGACACTTTCACACCGGTAGCCAGTCATGGAAATCAAAGTCAATTTTCTCGAAAATCTCAGGCTTGAAGCCAAGTTTGACGATTTCACCGTCATCACCGACCAGCCCATTCGCTACAAGGGCGACGGCTCGGCGCCAAGCCCCTTTGATTACTTCCTGGCGTCCTCGGCGCTGTGCGCGGCCTACTTCGTTCGGGTCTACTGCCTGGCGCGCGACATCCCCACCGAGAACATCCGGCTCTCGCAGAACAACATCGTCGACCCCGAGAACCGCTACAACCAGATCTTCAAGATCCAGGTCGAGCTGCCGGAAGACATCTCCGAGAAGGACCGCGAAGGCATCCTGCGCTCCATCGACCGCTGCACCGTCAAGAAGGTGGTGCAGACCGGCCCCGAGTTCCAGATCGAGACGGTGGAGAACCTGGACGAGGACGCCCAGGCCCTGTTGATGGCCAAGCCCGACGAGGCTGCCTACACCTGGATCGAGGGCAAGGACCTGCCGCTGGAGCAGACCATCGCCAACATGTCGGCCATGCTGGCGGACCTGGGCATGAAGATCGAGATCGCCTCCTGGCGCAACATCGTGCCCCACGTGTGGTCGCTGCACATCCGCGATGCCGCATCCCCCATGTGCTTCACCAACGGCAAGGGCGCCACCAAGGAGAGCGCACTCTGTTCGGCGCTTGGCGAGTTCATCGAACGCCTGAGCTGCAACTTCTTCTACAACGACCAGTTCTTCGGTGAAGAGATCGCGAACAGCGAGTTCGTTCACTACCCGAACGAGAAGTGGTTCCAGCCCGGGCCGAACGACGAGCTGCCCGAAGGCATCCTCGATGACTATTGCCTCGCGATCTACAATCCGGAGGGCGAGCTGGGCGGCTCTAACCTGATCGACACCAACTCCGGCAAGGTAGAGCGCGGCATCGTCGCCTTGCCCTTCGTGCGTCGATCGGATGGCGAGACGGTCTACTTCCCCTCGAACCTGATCGAGAATCTCTACCTCAGCAACGGCATGAGTGCCGGCAACACGCTGCAGGAGGCGCAGGTGCAGTGCCTCTCGGAGATCTTCGAGCGGGCGGTGAAGAAGCAGATCATCGAGGAGGAGATCGCCCTGCCCGACGTCCCCCAGCAGGTGCTGGCCAGGTATCCCGCCATACTCGAAGGCATCCAGGCACTGGAGGCACAGGGCTTCCCGGTGCTGGTCAAGGACGCCTCCCTGGGCGGCCAGTTCCCTGTCATGTGCGTGACCCTGATGAACCCGCGCACCGGCGGCGTCTTCGCCTCCTTCGGTGCGCACCCCAGCTTCGAGGTGGCGCTGGAGCGCAGCCTCACCGAGCTGCTGCAAGGCCGTAGCTTCGAGGGCCTGAACGATTTCATGCCGCCGACTTTCAATACCATGGCCGTGACCGAGCCGAACAACTTCGTCGAGCACTTCATCGACTCCTCGGGGCTGCTTTCCTGGCGCTTCTTCAGTGCCAGGTCGGAGTACGAGTTCTGCGATTGGGGCTTCTCCGGCAGCAACGAGGAGGAAGCGGCCACCCTGTTCGGTATCCTGGAAGAGATGGGCAAGGAAGTGTACATGGCCGTGCACGAGGACCTGGGCGCGCCGGTGTGCCGGATCCTGGTGCCGGGCTACTCCGAGGTGTACCCGGTGGACGACCTGATCTGGGACAACACCAACATGGCCCTGGACTACCGCGAGGACATCCTCAACCTCCACGCCTTGAAGGACGAGCAGCTGGCCGACCTGCTGGAACGGCTGGAAGAGAGCCAGCTCGACGACCACATGGACATCATCACCCTGATCGGCATCGAGTTCGACGAGAACACCGACTGGGGGCAGCTCACCGTCCTCGAGCTGAAACTGTTGATCAACCTGGCCCTGCAGCAGCATGAAGAAGCGCTGGAGCGGGTCGAGATGTTCCTGCAGTACAACGACAACACCGTGGAGCGCGGGCTCTTCTACCGTGCGGTGAATGCGGTGCTGGAGATTCTCCTCGACGACGAGCTGGAACTGGGCGACTTCCTCCACAACCTTCAGCGTATGTTCGGCGAAGAGACCATGGCGACCGTGGTCGGCTCGGTGATGGGCGAGGTTCGCTTCCACGGCCTCACACCCACCAGCATGGCGCTGGAAGGCCTGGAGAAGCACCAGCGCCTGATCGAAAGCTACAAGAAGCTGCACGCTCACCGCGCCGCAAGGGCGGGGGTAGCGCTGTAAGCCTGATAGGCGCCACGTTGGTAATACGCATACGCCCCGGGCCAGTTCATTGGCTCGGGGCGTTTCCACCCTTTATCTAGGCGCACGCCCACCAGATAGCGCATTTCGCTGCGGCAGACTAATCTACAAAGTCCCTCCAGAAAACGAATCCACCAGGTTGCGTGGAGTGCCAGAATGAACAAGCTATACAGTGAGCGGATGATGGCGAAAATTGAGGGGGATTTCGTCGTATTCTTGATTGGCATGAAAATAAACAAGCCATGGAAGATACATAAGTGGTGGCCAGTATTCTCTGCCATGTCAAGAATGATAAAGGAGCTTGAACAAAATCCAGAGCTCGGGATGCTGGGTTATATTTCGGGTACGAAGCTCATGGTTCAGTATTGGAAATCATTCGACCATCTTGAAGCCTATGCGCGCAGTAAAGACAGCATGCATCTTCCGGCATGGAAGGCTTTCAATGATTCAGTGGGAAAAAGCCGCGGCGACGTAGGAATCTGGCACGAGACGTATCAGGTGAGGGCCGGTGAATACGAGGCCGTCTACAGCGGCATGCCCCTGTTTGGCCTAGGCAGTGCCGGCAGGCTCTTGCCTGCTACCGGAGCCCAAGAGACGGCTCGGGGGCGCTTAACGACAGAGAAGCGCGCCGACGCATGAAAAACCAGATGCAGAACCGCTATGCTCACGATGTCGCCTGCATCGGAAAGCGGCTGATCGAGAAGGCGGATCAGCTGCTCTACCTTGCCAAGCAGAATGGGCGAGACCAGATCGTTGCGGACTGACAGGGGAGCGGCGTAGCCGATATGTCGAAACCCTCAAGGGTCGTTCGACGACTGATCATGTGTTGCGCGCTTCCTGGAGGTCACGATGAGTCAGCTGCACGTATCCTGCTTCAGCCTGTCGCTCGATGGGTTTGCCGCCGGCCCTGAGCGGAGCCTGGAGAACCCGACTGGCATCGGTGGCCTGGAGATCCATGACTGGATGTTCCGGACCGAGACGTTCCGGCGAAGCGTTCTGGGCGAGGGAGGCGGCGAAACCGGTGTAGACGACGCCTTCGTGGCCCGCGGCTTCGAGAACATCGGGGCGTGGGTCATGGGCCGTAACATGTTCGGTCCGGTTCGCGGCCCCTGGCGGGACGACAGCTGGAAAGGGTGGTGGGGGGATAACCCTCCGTTTCACACGCCTGTCTTCGTGCTGACGCAGCATGCTCGCGATCCCATCGAGATGGCAGGCGGTACCACATTCCACTTCGTCACGGAAGGCATCCATGTGGCCCTGGGGCGCGCCCGTGAAGCCGCCAACGGCAAGGATGTGCGCCTCGGCGGCGGCGTGGCTACGATTCAACAGTACCTTCAAGCGCAGCTGGTGGATGAACTCCATCTTGCCATCACGCCGGTGCTGCTCGGTGCTGGGGAGCACTTGTTCACCGGCATCGACATGCGCGCCCTCGGCTATCAATGTGTGGAGAGGGTGACTAGCGATCGGGTTACCCATGTCGTCCTCAAGAGGGGAAGCTGAATGACTGAAATGATCCTGACCACCTTCGATTGGGTTCCCGAAACGCCACGGGGTTTGTCCGCGATTTACGCCTGAGCTGGGCGATGGAAGAGGCCGGATTACCCTATCGTATGGCTTTTCGCGGCGCTCAACTCCGTCGAGATGGCGACCCTGCCCTGGTCCGTCTTCAAGTTCACAGGCGATACCGAAGAGACACCTGCTCGGAAAAGCCTGAACAGTTTCCTGGCATCCCGGCTTCAGCACATGGAGACAGTCTTGGCGGAAAAAGAATGGCTGGCCGGCAGCTTTTCCATCGCCGACATCGCCATGGCGGATGTGCTGCGCCTTGTCGACCGGCTCGATGGCTTGGCGGGCTACCCGGCCTGTCGTGGCTATGTCATGCGCGCCACGGCTCGGCCGTGTTTCGTGAAGGCGCATGCGGACCAGATTGCGCATTTCGCTGCGGCAGACCAATCTGCTTGAGAACAGTCATGAAGCCAAGGCGGCTGATGTTAGACGCCGCATGGCCAGGCGCAGATACTTTTCTGACAAGGCCTTCGGTTTCTCTGGGCTTGTACTGTAGTGTGCCCCACTGTGAAGTAATGTTGATGATATGAAGATGCTTGGTTTATAAGAAAAGTCAGACGCCGAATAATTATTCGGGGGCTAACAAGTTCAAATATCCGAAGTAAGATTTACACCAGGGACAAGGTTATGACTGAGGTGGTGAGCAAAAGTCGTGTAAAATAGATCCCTGTTTTGGTTATTTCTGCCCTTGTTGTAAGGAGCGTCATGCAGATGGATATGCAATTGTCGGATTTTATTCGGGCGGAAATAGAGCACATTCTTCAGGACTGGGAGGAATTTGCCAAAGGTATATTTAGTGCCAGGCATATGGACAAGGCTGGGCTGCGCAACCACGCCAGGGACATGCTTCTGGAGATTGCCGATGATCTCGATTCACACCAAAGTGAATCCGAGCTGGCTGCCAGCTCGAAAGGCCGTCGGCAGGCGGATGAGCCGACAGATGGTGCGGAGTCCTGGGCGGAAGTGCACGGTGGCGATCGACAGACCAGTGGCTTCAGCGTCATTGAGACGGTATCCGAGTTTCGGGCCCTGCGTGCGAGCGTGGTGTCTCATTGGACCAAAGCCCATCCAACCACGGCTGAGAAACAGCTTGAAAGCCTCACCAGGTTCCATGAAGCAATAGACCAGGCGGTCGCTGAATCGCTGGAACAGTATGCGACCGTAAAAGAAATGGAAACCCGGCTGTTCGGGGCTATTTTGGTTGCGTCTCCAGACCCTATTTACGTGCTCGATCTCGACGGCAGAATTGTTTACGCAAACAAGGCTACTGCCGATCTTTTTGCTATGAAATACGAGACTATCATCGGAAAAACAGCCTTTGATCTCGGGTTTTCGTTCGCCACGGACTTTCAGCGAAATCTGGATAAGGTAATTTCTGATCAGTCGACTTTTCGTGGAAAGTTCGCCCACGTTTTTTCTTCTGAACAGGGTGAGCAGTTCGAATATCTGCTTGCGCCAGTGCTGGACGAAAATCTAAGAACCGAAGCGGCTGTGTGCATATCTCGGGATATTACTGAACGAGCGATTGCCGAGGATAAAATCTGGTACAACGCCCACCATGACCTTCTGACCGGGCTACCGAATCGACGTCTTTTTCTGGATCGCCTGGAACAGGAGGTCAAGCATGCAAAGCGCAGTACTCTTTCTCTTGCCGTACTGTTCATGGATCTTGATGGTTTCAAGGCGGTCAACGATTCGTTTGGTCATGAAGTAGGGGATCGCTTGCTGTCCGAGGTGGCAGACCGTATCACTGATTGTGTCCGTGAGGCCGATACGGTTGCCCGTCTGGGTGGCGATGAATTCACCGTCATTCTCACCGGTGCTGGACAGCGGAATGGTGCTGGGATTGTGGCTCAGAATATTATTAATGCCATCTCGATGCCCTTCAACATTGGCCAACACCTTGTTCAGATTTCCGTCAGCATTGGAATAACGTTCTACCCCCAGGACGCATCCGCTCCTGTCGCTCTGCTGGAAGCTGCGGATCGGGCAATGTATAAAGCCAAAAAATCCGAGACGAACCGGGTGTGCTTTTTCAACCCGTCCGATCATGCCGACACATGTCCGGCCTGAGCTATGCTACCTAGTGGCCAAGATGTTTCCCATCTCGCCTCAATTAACCCACATTTTTGGGGCGATTCGTAATGGCAACAAACGATACAAGCTCAGAGTTCAAGGCTGAGTTGCTTCGCCCGGCCAAGCCGGCCAGCGATACACCATGGGCTTTCGTGATTCTGCCCAAAAGCGCGAGCGAAAAGCTTCCAAGGCGAGGAAGAACGACGGTAGAGGGCACTATCAACGATCATGACTTCCGAGCCACCCTTGAGCCGGACGGTCAACTCAGCCATTGGCTGCGGGTAACCCAGGAACTACTCGACGCCATAGACGCAAACATCGGTGACACTGCCACGTTTAAGATCATGTCGGTGGCGGAGGAGCCAGAGCCTGAGGTCCCTTCTGACCTGGAAGAGGCCCTGGCAGCGGCCCCTCAGGCGCGTGTCGTCTGGGACGAGACAACCACCATCGCGCGTCTGGACTGGATCCATTGGATCACGTCAGCCAAACAGGCGAAAACGCGAGCGAAACGAATCAGTGATGCATGCGACATGCTGGCTTCTGGTAAGCGGCGAGTCTGCTGTTTCGATCCATCTGGCTATTACAGTAAAGCGTTAAGCGCCCCCAAAGCGGCGGAATAGGGCCATCTATCCAGGATTCCTCATGTCCATATTGCCGATCAACGATCACGGCGCCAGCTGTTATCAGCACCACCCTCAGCCGGAGATCTGGGCGCTTGGGAAGGTCAGATCGCTCCGGCGCCACTCGAGGCAGGCCACGGCACGCTGAACTGGAACCTGCGTTGCCAGGTCGACAGCCTGGCCGGGGCCGGTATCGCGCCAAGGAGATCAAGTGATGACTGACCTGTTTAGTGATGCGAACATTCTCGAGTCATCGGGCCAGTCTCTACACCTTGCTCACGATCAGCGCCGCATTCACCCCGCCAAAACCGAAGCCGTTGCACAGCACGTGCTGCGTGCGATGCTCACGTGCCGAGCCCGTGACGATGTCCAGGTCCTGCAGGTCCTCGTCGCGGTTCTCCAGGTTCAGGGTCGGGGGCAGGCGGTCGTGCATGACAGACAGGGCGGAAAAGATGCTCTCCACGCCGCCGGCGGCGCCGAGCAGGTGGCCGGTGGCCGACTTGGTGGCGGAGATCGGGATGCCGGCGAGGGCGTCGCCGAAGGCGTTGCGCAGCGATGCGATCTCGGCCCGGTCGCCGACCGGCGTCGAGGTGGCGTGGGCATTGATGTGGTCGATCGCCTCGGGTGAAAGCCCCGCCATTCTCAGTGCTGACCGGATGGCCGCCGCAGCACCCGCGCCGTCTTCCGGGCCGGCGGTGATGTGGTGGGCGTCGGCACTGGTGCCATAGCCGCTGAGGATGGCAAGCGGTGTTGCCCCGCGGGCCTCGGCGTGGGCCAGGGTTTCGATCACCAGCAGCCCCGCGCCTTCGCCCATGACGAAGCCGTTGCGGGCCTGGTCGAAGGGCCGCGACGCCCTGGCGGGATCGTCCTGCTCGGTGGAGAGTGCCTTCATGGCGTGGAAGCTGGCCAGCGACAGCGGGTCGATACAGGCCTCGGCACCGCCCACCAGGGCCACGTCGGCTTCGCCGCTGCGGATCATGCGCATGCCGTCGCCGATGGCCTGTACGCCGGCTGCACAGGCCGTTACCGGGCAGCCCAGCGGCCCGCGGAAGCCATAGCGAATCGACACATTGCCCGCCGCCAGGTTGGCCAGGAAGGCCGGCACGGTGAACGGGGAGAGCCGGCGGTGGCCGCGCGTCGACAGGGTGTTCTGCGCCTGGGTGATGGTGGGGAAGCCGCCGATGCCGGAGCCCACGATGGTGGCCGTGGCCAGTTGGTCCGCCTCGCTCGAGGGGAACCAGTTGGCCTGGGTCAGGGCCTCTTCGGCGGCGGCCATGGCGTAGAGGCTGAACAGCTCGATCTTGCGACGCTCCTTGGCGTCGGCTACGCGGTCCGGATCGAAGCCGGCTTCCGGGTCGTCGGCGATGTCGGGCACCGAACCCGCGACCTTGATCGGCAGCTCGCCGGTATCGAAGCGATTGATCGGAGAGATACCGGAGCGGCCGGCAAGAAGGCGCTCCCAGCCTGCCTTGACGCCGGAACCGAGGGGGCTGATCATGCCCATGCCGGTGATGACGAGCGGTGATTGCATGGTTATGTCCTGAACAGCTGGGGGTTGTGCCACGCTAACACTGGGCTTGATATGATCAAGGTAATATTCAGCGGAGTGTGAGGTTGCCATGCCCTACTCGACGAACCACAAGGCCAAATCGCGGGAACGCATCCTTAAATCCGCTATCGAGCTGTTCAGCCGCAAAGGCTTCGAGAAGGTCTCCATTGGCCAGATCATGAAGCTGGCCAAGATGACCCATGGCGCCTTCTACGCGCACTTCTCCTCGAAGGAAGCGCTCTACCATGCCTCGGTGCGGGAAACCCTGGAGGGCAGCCGCGCGGCCAGGCTGGTCAAGGGACCGCTCTCGGTTAAGCACCTGACGGACCTGGTCGCCAACTGCTGGAACCTCCAGGAACTGGAACGCAAGCACAAGCCGGGGCCCGAGTCGGTGTTGTTCAATGAGATCGGCAACGAGAACGCCGAGGTCCGCACCCTGTTCGAAGCCTCCTACCTGAGCGTGAAGAAGATGCTGGAAAACCGGCTCATCGCCCTGAGCCGCCTGAAGAAACTGCCCTTCGAACCTGACCGCGAGGTCATCGCCGACAAGTCCCGCGCCATTCTCGCCTCCCTGGTGGGCGCCGTGGCCATCGCCAAGAGCCTGCCCGGCGAGCAGGAGCGCCAGCACATCCTCAACGCCGCCCAGCGCAACATCCTGCAGATGCTCGGCGTCAACGAGAGCGAGCTGGAAAGCATGCTGGATGCCACGGGGTAGGAGCAGCCTCCGGCCTGAGCCGCTCTCATAGCCTGCCCCTATCGAGGCGAAAGCCTCCCTTCGCCTTGACGGCTTCGGTCCTGAATCCTTCACTGATACTGACGGCTTATAGGAACTCTCAATGCCTTCGGCACAGGGCCGGTAGGTGTTTACAAAAAATGAGGCGATGCGACGACGTCGGCTCAAATCTCCTGTAGGCCACCATCCAGTCGAGGAGAAGACCGTGTCTGAACAAAAGTCTACACGCCGGGAGTGGGGGGCACGCACCACGCCCAGTCTGCAGGGCAACGAGCACTGGTGGCCCGACCAGCTCAACCTCAATGTATTGCACCAGAAACACCCCGATGCCAGCCCGTTCGGTGCCGACTTCAGTTATGCCGAGGCGTTTTCGCAGCTCGACGTCGACGAACTGTGCGCCGATCTCGATGCCTTGATGACCGACTCGCAGGAGTGGTGGCCCGCCGACTGGGGCCACTACGGGCCGTTCTTCATTCGCATGTCGTGGCACGCCGCCGGCACCTACCGCGCGGTCGACGGCCGCGGTGGCGGCGGCACCGGCGCCCAGCGCTTCGCACCGCTCAACAGCTGGCCCGACAACGGCAACCTGGACAAGGCACGCCGGCTGCTGTGGCCGATCAAGCAGAAGTACGGCGAGAAGATCTCCTGGGCCGACCTGCTGGTTCTCGCCGGCAACCGTGCGCTGGAGACGATGGGCTTTCGCACCTTCGGCTTCGGCTTCGGTCGCTCCGACATCTGGGCACCGGAGGACGACATCTACTGGGGCCCCGAGACCGAGTGGCTCTCGACCAACGACGATCGCTACACCGGCACCTGGGAAGACGGCAGCCGCACCCTGGATAACCCGCTCGCCGCGGTCCAGATGGGGCTGATCTACGTCAACCCGGAGGGCCCCAACGGCGTGCCGGACGCGATGAAGTCCGCCCAGGACGTACGCGAAACCTTCGCCCGCATGGGGATGAACGACCGCGAGACCGTCGCGCTGACCGTGGGCGGCCACACCTTCGGCAAGATGCACGGCAACGGCTCGCCCGACGCCGTCGGCGACGCGCCAGAGGCCGCGAAGATCCACCAGCAGGGGATCGGCTGGGCCAACAAGAACGAGACCGGCCTTGGTGAGTACACGGTCACCTCCGGCCTCGAAGGCGCCTGGACCCCGACGCCGACCAAGTGGGACAACGCCTACCTCAACACCATCTTCGCCCACCAGTGGGAGGTCAAGAAGTCGCCCGCGGGTGCGAATCAGTGGGAGCCGGTCGAGGTGAAGGAGGGGTTCTGGGTTCCCGATGCCCACGTCGAAGGCAAGAAGAACCCACCGGTGATGAATACCGCCGACATGGCGATGATCACCGATCCTGCCTACCTCGAGATCGCCAAGGAGTTTCACCAGAACCCGGACGTGCTCGCCGACGAGTTCGCCCGTGCCTGGTACAAGCTGCTGCACCGTGACATGGGCCCGCAAGCCCGCTACCTCGGCCCGCAGGTGCCCAACGAAGACCTCGTCTGGCAGGACCCGGTACCCAAGCACCAGGGGCCGCTGGTCAACGAGCAGCAGATCGCCACGCTCAAGCAGCAGATCGCCGACTCCGGCCTGACCGCCAAGCAGCTGGTGGGAACCGCCTGGGCCGCGGCCTGCACCTATCGCCAGACCGACCACCGCGGCGGCGTCAACGGCGCGCGCATCCGTCTCCAGCCGCAGATTGGTTGGGACGTCAACGTACGTTCCGGCGTGCCCGAGGTGCTCGACCGGCTCCAGCAGATCAAGGATGCCTCCGGCACTAACATCTCGCTGGCGGACATGATCGTGCTGGGCGGTAACGTGGGTGTCGAGATGGCGGCGAAGGCGGCCGGGCACCACATCACGGTTCCGTTCTCCCCGGGCCGCACCGACGCGAGCCAGGAGATGACCGAGATCGATGCACATGCCTACCTCGAACCAAGGCACGATGCCTTCCGCAACTACATGCAGCCCCAGGCGACCTCCATCCCGGCCGAGCACCTGATGATCGACCGCGCCTTCATGCTGAACCTCAGCGTACCGCAGATGACGGCGCTGCTCGGCGGCATGCGGGCCATCGGCGTCAACGTCGGTGACAACAGCAATGATGGCATCTTCACCGACCGCCCCGGTCAGCTGACGAACGACTTCTTCGTCAACCTCGTCGACATGGGCACCGTCTGGGAGCCGCTCGACGAGGAAGAGGAACGCTTCGAAGGCCGCCACCGCAAGACGGGCGAGAAGAAGTGGACCGCCACCCGCGTCGACCTCGTCTACGGCTCCAATTCGCAGCTACGCGCCATTGCCGAGGAGTACGCCGCCAACGGCGGCGAGGAGCGCATGATCGACCGCTTCGTGAAAGGGTGGGTCAAGGTCATGGAGAACGACCGCTTCGACCTGCACCGCTGAATGACAGGTCCGCGGCGGTAATGCGGACCTGGCGTGAAAACGAACCCCGGAGGCTGAGCGATCAGTCTCCGGGTTTTTTATTGGTTCTTCACATTTTGGCGTGGACCTGCTCTGCATAGGCTGCATTGCGGAAGGGGGCTCGACGACAGCGGCGTGGCACCGTTGGTGGAGAGAGCAGCTGTTGGAGCGCTGGTTTCCATCGCGACTGGCGCCGATAGGCGCCTCGGCGGAGGCCGCCGTCACGGCGATAACCGCAATATTTCCAACTCCGCCGGGAGGCTTGCAGCCTCCAGTCGCCGATGAGTCGGACCGGACTGAAGATGCTCCGACAGCGCGGCCATGACTTCCCTTGTCATTTCACGCCAGTCTGCGATGAGACTTTTTATTTCTACTCATGCTTTCGTTGGCGTTGCCCTCAGCGTAATGCTTGGTTACGGTAGGTAAAAAGCTGCAGTAGACGGCTTAGATAACCAAAAATTCGCAGGGACTGCCGCACTAATGATGATGCGAATTATCATCAATTCTGCCAGCAGGGGCGGTAGCGTGCCCCGATTCCCAATCTCCCCGCCTGACAAAACCAGTCATACCTACAACCCAGCGATATATTTAACCGGAAGTTGACTTGGCCGCGTAGACGGTCAGTTAATCCATTGCTTGACCTGAGAGAACCAGATGCGGCATGACGGCAAGCTCACACAGTGGAACGACGACAAGGGCTTCGGATTCATCACGCCAGCCGAAGGCGGCCCGCGCGTATTCGTCCATATCAGCGCCTTTCCCCGCGGTGGGCGCCGGCCAAAAGTCAACGAACCGATCAGCTACCTCCTGACCCGAGATAGCCAGAACAGACCGAAGGCACAGAAGGTGGGCTACCTGAAAGCGGCACTCCATGCATCCCCGCGCTCCAGAGGGCTGATACTGGCATGCGGCCTAGCCGCTGCCTTCTTCGCACTCCTGGCAGCCCTGAGCGCTGCCGGGCACGTGCCAATGCTGCTCCTGGCAGCATATGCGCTGCTGAGCGTGATCACCTTCGCCATGTACGGCATCGACAAAGCCGCAGCAGGGAAGGGCAGAAGGCGCACACCGGAAGCCACGCTGCTCTTAGCAGGCTTGATCGGCGGCTGGCCAGGCGCACTGGTGGCGCAGCAGCTATTTCGGCACAAAACCAGAAAGCACCCGTTTCAGGCCATTTTTTGGTGTGGGGTGCTGGTGAATTGTGGGGTGCTTGGGTGGCTTGTTGGTGAAGGAGAGAAAGCAAGAATTTTGGTTAGTTTGGGGTTCGGTTAACAGTAACCAGGGCTGTGGCGCATTATGACCTTATTCTGCACCCCAATATGTTAGTAAATACGCATACAGTATATTGGTTCCGGCAAAACGCGCATGCGTGCGAATTCTGCAAAGGTGGCCGAGCTAAATTTAGAAGTCAGAAAAATCAATAAATTATAGATAGAATGGGGCGCTAGATAATATTGTTGGAAGTGCTAGCGCGTTCATCCCATATCAGTGCATGCAGTTCAACCACTGTTAGCCAATGGATGATGACATGTCACAAAATGATTCGCCGATCCTGAGGAATTTAGGAGCAGTTCTCCTCGGCATTGGCGTCATTGCTCTTATAGTTGGGGGCATAACAGTAATTTTGTACAGGCAACAGTTCGGCGGCTCACTCTCGGGAGAGCACGCGCAGTGGGCCGAGTTCGGGGATTATGTCGGCGGTGTGGTTGGTTCTATATTCGCCTTCTTTGGTCTTATTGCTTTGTTATTAACCTTATGGATTCAAAGCAGGGAGTTGCGAGTATCGTCTGCAGAATTGCGAAGATCGGCAGAAGCGCTATCAGAGCAGAATAAATCCATTAAGTTGCAAAGTTTCGAGAACAGATTTTTCAATATGATTTCTCTGCACCACGAAATAGTCAATGGAATAGATCTTAGAGTTAAAGGCGAAGTAAAATCGTCTGGCCGAGACTGCTTAAGAGTTTTCTACGAAAGATTAGTAAAAGAATTCGCGCCAGCGTTGAGGGGCGATAATTTAAATTACAAAGATGGCCTTCTTTCTGGATATGCAAACTTTTATGAAAAGCACGCGCATGAATTAGGTCACTATTTTAGGAATATTTATCGGATACTGAAGTTTATAGAGGAAAGTGACGTCCCAAGAAAATCGGAATACTCAGGGATTCTTCGTGCTCAGTTATCCAATCCAGAGCTGGCGTTGTTATTCTATAACGGAATTACCGTGAGGGGAGATAAATTAAAACCTCTCGCGGAAAAGTATGCACTATTCGAAAACCTCGAGCCAAAACAGCTTGCGCGAAAGGATGAGGATTTCAAATTCTACGAGGCTGAAGCATTTGGTGAACACATTGATCTATTCATGGGCTAGGCAAATGGCTAACAAGGCGCTCGTTTGGACACAAACTACGCTGTGTTTCGTTTGCGCCGCACAGCTTGATCGTTAGAGGGGAAAAGAAGCAGAAATGGTGTCTGAAGATTGGATTGCGAACCTAAACAAAGAGTTCCGCGATGCAGGCATAGATCAACGTCGTCGCCCGTGGGAGGCAATTCGTCGTTATTCCGATGAGTTCAATACTGCAGTAGATATTTCCTCTGACGTCGCCAAGACGATTTTTAAATGGTTTGAGGACCATTCAAAACCAGGTGTGCACCAAGTCGGTAACCAGTATGAAGCCGTATATTTCTATGATTGCCAATTTTGGGTTGTATCAATCCCAATCATGTATGGCACGGTGCAGTTGAATGCCCTCGATTGTCTTCATGAAATGCCAGATGTCATCAAGCAAGAGATGATGGCAGATCATAGGGAGGCTTGGGAGTACACTATCTATTGGGCTGACTGTTTAGATTACGGAATGGGCATAGATGATCTACGAAAAACGCAAGGTCTAGATGAGTTTGGCTATCAGTTTCTCATGTCAGCGGATCAAGAACTAAGAGCTGCCACATCTATACTTTCCCAACATCGTCCAGATCCTCGTGCAATTCTTAACTGCAGAATGGCACTTGAAATATTCTTTAAGACATACATTGCGTTGAAAAACGGTCTTACACAAAGTGAGGCAAGGGCTATTGGTCACAACCTGAATAAAGGGCTAGACAGGTTTATCGAAGTATCAGGGCTGGATGACTGGGAAAGGATAAGGCAACTTCTATCAGTATTTCCGGAAGTACATGAGCGCTACAAAGAGCAAGATATCACCTTCCAAAGGCTTTGGGAGGGTTACTCACTTGCGCACTCTGTAGGTGCGGTGATTGTCAGAGAGTTCACTGACAGAAATACACTTCAACAAGTGATGGCCTCTAACAATGCAAATTAACTCGGACCTTAAAAATCACTATGCGCTTTTCGCGTCCGGTTATTTGCGGCGTTAGGCGGCACCGGAGGCTCATGCTAGGTTTTGGGCCGAGTAGCCGCTTTCGACCAGATCCGACGGTTGCTGAACCAGAAGAACTTGCGGGAGTCACCGACTGAAGAAGCCTTCACAAACCAATAGGAGTGATAGTCTGATGAGAAGGCTAATGCTTTTGTTGATTCTGTTGTTGCTGACATCTTCGGCCCAAGCGCAGGGCGGATGGCAGCACCTTGGCTACAGTCAGGGTATGTCAGCATCACAAGTGGTTTCGCGTCTAGATCAGCTTGGGTACGAATATACTCAGAACTGCGTTGTAACGAATGCATGCTCCGTCACGCGGCGGCGCGGCGGCAATGTTGAGTTTCTGTCGTTTCGGTTCTGCGAAACTAATGGAGTGCTCAAGGATATGTGGTTTTCTCCAAGCGGCCAGTCTCTGATGACATTTGCGGATGCACTTGACGAGTACCGCACTCGGTACGAGGCGGACGTGATCGAGGTCGATACTAACCGGTATACAAGCACGTATGCAGAAACTGGTGAGAGATTGTCGAACGCAGTAGTGGTCGTCTATCTCGCTAACCAAACTATGCTTGAGGAGGGTTGGAAAATCGCGTTGAGCGTTACGGGGCAGGAGAATAGTCAACGATTCTCAGCTCTGAGTACTACAGTCACGTTTCTCGGGAAGTGCAACTGAGACGGTCGACTTCCGCTTCGGACTGCAACAGGAGAAGATCAGCATGAAGCGCATCGTGCCGCCGCCTAACAACTGCATCGAGCCGGCGTTGGACTTCCCCCACCCCAGTGGACAAGCATCGATAACTCCCCAGCAGGAGAGAACCGATGCCCGAGATGATCACGGGGAAGAAAACGCAACGCTATAGCACCGAGTTCAAAGTCAAAGCGG
>NZ_JAKCMI010000032.1 GCF_021412585.1 Halomonas alkalisoli
TTGCTCTGGTCGATCAGGTAATTCATTGTGAGCACTTGCCGCGAGGCGTGATACGTCGTTTAAGGAGGTGATCCAGCCGCAGGTTCCCCTACGGCTACCTTGTTACGACTTCACCCCAGTCATGAACCACACCGTGGTGATCGCCCTCCCGAAGGTTAGGCTAACCACTTCTGGTGCAGTCCACTCCCATGGTGTGACGGGCGGTGTGTACAAGGCCCGGGAACGTATTCACCGTGACATTCTGATTCACGATTACTAGCGATTCCGACTTCACGGAGTCGAGTTGCAGACTCCGATCCGGACTGAGATCAGCTTTATGGGATTAGCGCACTCTCGCGAGTTGGCAACCCTTTGTACTGACCATTGTAGCACGTGTGTAGCCCTACCCGTAAGGGCCATGATGACTTGACGTCGTCCCCACCTTCCTCCGGTTTGTCACCGGCAGTCTCCTTAGAGTTCCCGACATTACTCGCTGGCAAATAAGGACAAGGGTTGCGCTCGTTACGGGACTTAACCCAACATTTCACAACACGAGCTGACGACAGCCATGCAGCACCTGTCTCTGCGCTCCCGAAGGCACCAAGGTATCTCTACCAAGTTCGCAGGATGTCAAGGGTAGGTAAGGTTCTTCGCGTTGCATCGAATTAAACCACATGCTCCACCGCTTGTGCGGGCCCCCGTCAATTCATTTGAGTTTTAACCTTGCGGCCGTACTCCCCAGGCGGTCGACTTATCGCGTTAACTGCGCCACAAAGTCCGCGAGGGACCCAACGGCTAGTCGACATCGTTTACGGCGTGGACTACCAGGGTATCTAATCCTGTTTGCTACCCACGCTTTCGCACCTCAGTGTCAGTGTCAGTCCAGAAGGCCGCCTTCGCCACTGGTATTCCTCCCGATCTCTACGCATTTCACCGCTACACCGGGAATTCTACCTTCCTCTCCTGCACTCTAGCCTGACAGTTCCGGATGCCGTTCCCAGGTTGAGCCCAGGGCTTTCACAACCGGCTTATCAAGCCACCTACGCGCGCTTTACGCCCAGTAATTCCGATTAACGCTCGCACCCTCCGTATTACCGCGGCTGCTGGCACGGAGTTAGCCGGTGCTTCTTCTGCGAGTGATGTCCTTCCTGGTGGGTATTGGCCACCAGGCCTTCTTCCTCGCTGAAAGTGCTTTACAACCCGAAGGCCTTCTTCACACACGCGGCATGGCTGGATCAGGGTTGCCCCCATTGTCCAATATTCCCCACTGCTGCCTCCCGTAGGAGTTCGGGCCGTGTCTCAGTCCCGATGTGGCTGATCATCCTCTCAGACCAGCTACGGATCGTCGCCTTGGTAGGCCTTTACCCTACCAACTAGCTAATCCGACATAGGCTCATCCGATAGCGCAAGGTCCGAAGAGCCCCTGCTTTCCCCCGTAGGGCGTATGCGGTATTAGCCTGGGTTTCCCCAGGTTATCCCCCACTACCGGGCAGATTCCTATGCATTACTCACCCGTCCGCCGCTCGTCAGCATCCAGCAAGCTGGACCTGTTACCGCTCGACTTGCATGTGTTAAGCCTGCCGCCAGCGTTCAATCTGAGCCATGATCAAACTCTTCAGTTTCAAATCATTGCGGTTCTTGCTCAGCCACCACCCGAAGACAACAGCTGAAAGCGAACCAATCTTGGCTCAAGGTCAAAGCTTCTCAAAAAGACCCGAAGGTCTTCGACGAGTCGCTTGCCTTGAAATGGTGTGACTTCTCACCACCTCATCGACAAGCGCCCACATGAATTACCTGATCGATTGTTAAAGAGCGGCTCCAAACTCTCTTCAAAACACAACATGAAGAGCGGAGCGTCTCGCTTGCTGTCGTGGCGACCGACTCTGTCGGCGGCCTCGCCAGCGCCCTGCGAGGAAGGCGTATTCTACTGAAGTGGCTGAGTTTGTCAACTCCCTTCGCTGCCGTCACCGGGGTGATCCTGCCGCGAAGCGCCGCTCGTGCCGGCTGCCTTCAGTGTGGCGTGCATTCTACCGTCTCCGGCGCTTCTGTCAATCGCGAATCGCTCTAGCCGATTCAAAAAAAACCAAACAGAAACAAGCACTTTCTCCACTTCCACCGCCGGTAACGTTTGCCCGTTGCCGGCAGCGGATGCGTACTTTACGGCTTTCCCTGCCCCCCTGCAAGGGGCCTTGTAAAAAAATTTCAGGAAGATGACCGGTCAATGACAGAACGATGAGCAGCCACACTATCCACAGGCGTTTTTACAGGTGCTTTCCACAGGCCGTTGGGCCAAGTGCCTGTGGATGGAATGCCCAGCCCAGAGACGACAACGCCCGCACATGGCGGGCGCTGGTAGAGCCACTGACTTGTAATCAGTCGCTCCAGGGAAAGGATAAGCTCCTTAGCAGAGCGTTACCCGCGCATAGCGCTTCTTGCCTGCCTGGATGACGTAGCTCTTGCCGGTATCGAGCATATGGTCCTTGGCGACCACCTCGCCATCGACCTTGACCCGACCGTTGCCCAGCATGTCCTTGGCCTGGGCACTGTTGTTGGCCAGACCCGAGCGATTGAGCACCGCGGCGATGGGCGCCTGGGCACTGCCTTCGAAGTCGACCTCGATCTCAGGCAGGTCCTCGGGCAGCTCTCCCTCGGCCAACTGGTTGCCGGCAGACCGGTGCGCATTGGCCGCGGCCTCTTCGCCGTGATAGCGAGCGATCAGTTCACGAGCCAGGATCATCTTGATATCACGCGGGTTGGCACCCTGCTCGGCATCGCGCTTGAGGCTTTCGATCTCTTCGTTGCTCTTCAGCGAGAGCAGCTCGAAGTAACGCCACATCAGGCTGTCGGGCATGGAAACCAGCTTGTTGAACATGGAGCCGGGCGCCTCATCCACGCCGACATAGTTGCCCAGCGACTTGGACATCTTCTGCACGCCGTCGAGGCCCTCGAGCAGCGGCATGGTGATGACGACCTGGGGCTCCATACCGAAGTGTTTCTGGATCTCTCGCCCCATCAGCAAGTTGAACGTCTGGTCCGTACCGCCCATCTCCACGTCGGCCTTCAGCGCCACGGAGTCATAGCCCTGCACCAGCGGATAGAGAAACTCATGAATGGAGATCGGCTGGCTGGACTTGTAGCGCTTGTCGAAGTCGTCTCGCTCGAGCATGCGTGCCACGGTACTCTGGCCGGCCAGCTCGATCATGTCGGCAGCGGTCATGGCGGAGAACCACTCCGAGTTGAAGCGCACCTCGGTCTTCTCGGGATCGAGGATCTTGAACACCTGCTCCTTGTAGGTCTGGGCGTTGGCGCGGACCTCCTCCTCGGTAAGCGGCTTGCGCGTGACATTCTTGCCGGTGGGATCGCCGATGCGCCCGGTGAAGTCACCGATGAGGAAGATGACCTCATGCCCGAGTTCCTGAAACAGTCGCATCTTGGTCAAAAGCACGCTATGGCCG
Source organism: Halomonas alkalisoli (assembly GCF_021412585.1). Lineage (GTDB taxonomy): Bacteria > Pseudomonadota > Gammaproteobacteria > Pseudomonadales > Halomonadaceae > Halomonas > Halomonas alkalisoli. The sequence continues at coordinate 3,435 of NZ_JAKCMI010000032.1, forward strand.
AGGTGCAGGTCAGGGGCGGTTGGATCGAAACCCGCCTTGATACGCAGCTTGCGACCGGACTCGAGCTTCTTGACCAGCTCGTCCTCGATCAGGATCTCGTGGGTGCCACGCTTCAGAAGCGCCAGCGCGCTCGCGACATCGGTCATCGTCTCCGACTCCACACAATACGGTTGCCAGGCCCTGCCCGCAGGGTCCATTGAATGGGGCAGAATGTTAGCATGACTTGGCGCCTCGCGGAGGGGGCTCAGCAACTGGAGTAGAGGAATGACACTGTTCATCGGCCTGATGTCCGGCACCAGTCTCGACGGCGTCGATGCCGCCCTGGTCGAAATCGACGACCACGGCAAGGCGCACCTGCTCGCCACCCACGCCGAGCCCATGCCAAACAGCCTGCGCGAATCGTTGCTGGCACTCTGCCAGGCCGAACGCGTGGCGTTTGCCGAGCTGGCCTCGGCCGAGCACGCGTTCTGCCACCTGCAAGCGACAGCCGTGAAACGGCTGCTGGCTGCCAACGACACGCCGCCCGAGGCTATCGCCGCCATCGGCAGCCACGGCCAGACCATCGAGCATGCCCCCTGGGGGCATGGCAGGGGGCATGAGGAGGCGCCTGCCTATACCCTGCAGCTGGACAACCCCAGCTTGCTGGCCGAGCTGAGCGGTTGCACGGTAGTGGCGGACTTCCGCCGCCGCGACCTGGCCGCCGGCGGGCAGGCGGCGCCGCTGGCCCCCGCCTTTCATGAGGCCCTGTTTCGTCGGCCGGGAGCGTGGCTGTTGGTGCTCAACCTGGGCGGCTTCGCCAACCTGACGCTGCTGCCGCCGGCCGAAAGCGATGCCGAGGTCATCGGCTTCGACACCGGCCCCGCCAATGCCCTGATGGATGGCTGGCATGGACGACACCGCGGTGGCCGCTTCGACCCGGATGGTGCCTGGGCCGCCTCGGGACGCGTCGACGAAGCCCTGCTGGAACGCTTGCTGGCCGAGCCCTTCTTCCATCGACCGCCGCCGCGCAGCACCGGCCGAGAAGTCTTTCATCTCGACTGGCTGGAAGGTCATTTGACGGGAAGGGAAGCACCTGAAGATGTGCAGGCCACCTTGTCGGAGCTCACCGCCACCAGTGTCGCCCTCGGAATAGAGATGGCCCGGGAGCGGCTCCAGGCACCGCCGGCAGCGGCCCTGATTCCCTGCGGCGGCGGCGCCCACAACCCGGACCTGCTAACTCGCCTGGCCCGGCATCTGCCGGAGACTCCCCTGGTACCCAGCAGCGACTGGGGCTGGCCGGCCGATTGGCTGGAGGCGGGCGCCTTCGCCTGGCTCGCCTGGCGACGCCTGCAGGGCCTGCCCGGCAACCTGCCCAGCGTCACCGGCGCCGCCGGCCCACGGGTACTCGGCGGCGTCTACGCTCCATAGCAAGGCAGCGCTGAAGCGACACAGCGATTCAGCCGTGCAGGCAATGATTGAGTGCTTCCTTAAAAGTCATCCTCGTCACGCAGGGAGAGCCGCTGCGCCGAATCCTGCGCCTTGGCCAGCACGTCGCTGCCTTCATCCTCGTACTTGATCATCATGCGCAGGTTGTTGGCCGAGTCGGCGTGCACCAGCGCCACTTCCTCGGTGATCTGCCCAGCCGTGTAGAGCTCGTAGAGCGCCTGGTCGAAGGTCTGCATGCCGAGATCCCGGGAACGGGCCATGACGTTCTTGATCTCGCCGACGTCGCCCTTGCGGATCAGGTCGGCAATCAGTGGCGAACGCAGCAGTATCTCGATGGCCGGGCAGCGCCCGCCGTCACGGGTCGGCAGCAGTTGCTGGGCGACGATGGCGTGCAGGTTGAGCGACAGGTCGAGCCAGATCTGTTCGTGCCGCTCATGGGGAAAGAAGTGAATGATGCGATCCAGCGCCTGGTTGGCGTTATTGGCGTGCAGCGTGGCCAGGCACAGGTGCCCGGTCTCGGCGAAGGTCAGCGCATGCTCCATGGTTTCGCGGGTGCGCACCTCGCCGATCAGGACCACATCCGGCGCCTGGCGCAGCGTATTCTTCAGTGCCACCTCGAAGGACTCGGTATCGATCCCCACCTCGCGCTGGTTGATAATCGCCTTCTTGTGGGGATGAACGTACTCGATGGGATCCTCGACGCTGATGATATGGCCGCCCACCGTCTCGTTGCGCTGCTGGATCATCGACGCCAGGGTGGTCGACTTGCCGGTACCGGTCCCCCCGACCACGAACACCAGGCCACGCTTGAGATTGGCCAGCTCACCCAGCTGTGGCGGCAGGGAGAGCTCCTCGAGATGGGGGATGTCGAAGGCGATCCGCCGGATCACCATGGCCAACTGACTGCGCTGCTGGAAAGCACTGACCCGGAAGCGGCCGAGCCCGGACAGGCTCAGGGCGAAGTTGGCTTCCCGGTCGATCCGGAAGCGCTCCCTCAGACCTTCGGGCACCGCCGTATTGACCAGCTCACGGACCTGGGCCAATGAGAGGCGCTGGTCGCCCAGCGCGGTCAACTTGCCGGCGATCTTGATGGTGGGGGGAGCCTGTACCGAGATCAACAGGTCCGATGCTTCCTTCTGGGCCATGATGCCCAGCAGCTGCTCCAACCATTCTTGTGCTGTCATGTCCCTGCTCCCTTGCCTGTGTCTTTTTTCGCACTTTCAATCAATGGCCCTGAGCCAGCAACGCCTGCCCCTGCGCCAGCGGGTACTACGTCAGCATACCCTTGGCCCGGGCCTGAGCCTCTTCGCGGGTCACGACATTGTCGGTGATGAGCTTGGCCAGGGACGCATCCAGGGTCTGCATGCCCAGGTTGCCACTGGTCTGGATCGCCGAGTAGATCTGGGCCACCTTGTCCTCGCGAATCAGGTTGCGTACCGCCGCGTTGGCGATGAGGATCTCGTGGGCAGCCACACGCCCGCCGCTCTGCCGCTTGAGCAGGGTCTGGGATATCACCGCCTGGAGTGACTCCGAGAGCATCGAGCGCACCATCGATTTCTCCTCGCCGGGGAAGACGTCGATGATACGGTCGATGGTCTTGGCGGCGGAGGTGGTATGCAGGGTGCCGAACACCAGGTGACCGGTCTCGGCGGCGGTCAGCGCCAGCCGGATGGTTTCCAGGTCGCGCAGCTCGCCGACCAGGATCACGTCGGGATCCTCGCGCAGGGCGCTGCGCAAGGCCTGGGTGAAGCCGTGGGTATCGCGATGCACCTCGCGCTGATTGATCAGGCAGCGCTTGCTCCGGTGCACGAATTCCACCGGGTCTTCGATCGTGAGAATGTGGTCATAGCGGTTATCGTTGATATAGTCGATCATCGCCGCAAGCGTCGTGCTCTTGCCCGAGCCGGTGGGGCCGGTCACCAGCACCAGGCCGCGGGGAAGCAGCGCCAGGCGGCGGAAGACGTCCCCCAGCCCCAGGTCGTCCATGGTCAGCACTTCACTGGGAATGGTGCGGAAGACCGCGCCGGCGCCCCGCGCCTGGTTGAAGGCGTTGACACGAAAGCGAGCCACGCCCGGCACTTCGAAGGAGAAGTCGGTCTCGAAGAATTCCTCGTAGTCGCGGCGCTGGCGGTCGCCCATGATGTCATAGATCAACTTGCGGACTTCCCGGTCCTCCATCGCCGGCACATTGAGCCGGCGAATGTCGCCATCGACACGGATCATGGGCGGCAGACCGGCCGACAGATGCAGATCGGAAGCGTTCTGCTTTGCCGAGAACGCCAGCAGTTCGGTAATATCCATGCGGTTCCCCTGCTCCCAGGTAAGGTTCTCTTCAGTATGCCAGACCTTTTGACATGAAGGACTTCAGGTGAGTAATACCACGAATCTCATTCTCGGTGAGTCCCTGGCCGCAGCCCGAGCACGGCTGGCCGATGCCCTGGCAGCAGCCGGGCGCCCGGCCGAAGACGCGCGCCTGCTGGCGGTCAGCAAGACCAAGCCGGCCGCCATGATCCGGGAAGCCTGGCAGCAGGGGCAGCGAGACTTCGGCGAGAATTACGTCCAGGAAGCACTCGCCAAGCAGGGCGAACTCAAGGATCTGGAGGGTATCGTCTGGCATTTCATCGGGCCCCTGCAATCCAACAAGACCCGAGAGGTGGCCGAGCACTTTGCCTGGGTACACAGCGTGGACCGTGAGAAGATTGCCCGGCGCCTGAACGATCAACGCCCCGCCGAGCTCGGGCCGCTGGATATCTGCCTGCAGGTCAATATCAGTGCCGAGCCGAGCAAATCCGGGGTCATGCTAGAGGAGCTTCCGGACCTGGCCGCAGCGGTACTGGCGATGCCAGCCCTAAGGCTACGCGGGCTGATGGCCATTCCCGCCCCGGCAGAGGAGTCGTCGGCCCAGCGTGAGCCCTACGCTCGACTACGTCAGGCACTGGACAGGCTGCGCAAACGCTTCCCCGATGCACCGCTGGATACCCTGTCGATGGGCATGAGCGCCGACCTGGAAGCCGCCGTGGCGGAAGGCGCCACCCTGGTACGATTGGGAACCGCCATCTTTGGCGAGCGGGACCGCGCATCCTGAACACGAGACTAGTGCGTACCGGCCTTGAGCCGGTCGCTTCATGACGAAAAAAGGACAGATCGCAATGGCCAGCAGAGTCACCTTCATCGGCGCCGGCAACATGGCCAGCGCCATCATTGGCGGGATGATCGACAGTGGGCACCCGGCCACCGGCATTACCGCCACCTCACCCAGCGATGCCTTCCTGGCGCCGATCCATGAGCGCTACGGCATCCGTACCAATACCGATAATGCCGCTGCGGTACGCGACGCTGACGTGGTGGTGCTGGCCGTCAAACCCCAGGTCATGCGGGAAGTCTGCGAGGGGTTGCGCGACACCCTGCAGCGGCAGCGCCCGTTGATCGTCTCGGTGGCCGCCGGCATCGACGCCGCTACCCTGCAGGCCTGGATGGGTGGCGGCACGGCGCTTGTCCGCTGCATGCCCAACACGCCCTCCCTTGTCGGTGTCGGTGCCGCCGGGCTGTACGCCACGCCCGAAGTCACCGCCGAACAGCGTACCCAGGCCAGTGAGCTGCTGGGCGCCGTCGGGCTGGTCGAGTGGGTGGAGGAAGAGTCGCTGCTGGATGCGGTCACGGCCGTTTCCGGCAGTGGCCCCGCCTATTTCTTCCTGATGTTCGAGGCCATGGAGGAGGCCGGCGTGAAACTGGGGCTGCCCGCCGAGACCGCTCGCCGCCTGGCGATCCAGACCGCACTGGGTGCCGCCCGTATGGCCCAGGAGAGCGAACTCACTCCGGCCCGGCTCAAGCGCAACGTCATGTCGCCCGGCGGCACCACCGAGCGTGCCGTGGAGCACCTCGAGCAGGCAGGCCTGCGCACCATGATGATCGACGCCATGGACGCCTGCGCCAAGCGCGCCCGCGACATGGGCGACGAATTCGCACAGCGCTAGCGCTTAGAGGCCGACCGCAACTCGCGGCGGCCTCCCCCGACACGAGAGAAAGGAGCCGAACATGGGAAATGCTGGCCTGTTGCTGGTCAACACCCTGATCAATATCTACCTGTTTCTGATGATGCTGCGCTTTCTGCTGCAGGCATCACAGGCCGACTACTACAACCCCATCAGCCAGTCGGTGGTGAAGATCACCCAGCCGGTGGTGCGCCCCTTCCAGAGCTTCCTGGGCCCGGTAATGGGCCGCTTCGACCTGGCGACCCTGGCCGCCGCCTTCGTGCTCAAGGCGATCAGCATCGTGGTGATCCTGCAGATCGCCGGCTTCGGCATGCCGCCGATAGCCAACGTCGCCATCGGCGCGGCGGCCGCCATCGCCAATGCGATCCTCAAGATCTACTTCTTCGCCCTGATCGTGATGATCATCCTCAGCTGGGTGGCCCCCAACGCCAGCCACCCCGGCGCGCTGCTGGTCATGCAGCTGGTGGAGCCGATCATGGCACCGGTGCGCAAGGTCATCCCGCCGCTGGGCATGATCGACCTGTCGCCCATCGTGGTATTCATCGCCATCAGCATCATCGATGGTATCGTGGTTGGCGCCCTGACCCGTGCCGCCGGCATCGCCGGAGCCCTGGTAGGCCTGTAAGCCCATGTCGACTCGTACCGGATCTCAACGACAGGACGCCGAACCACCAATGCCCGAGCTTCCCGCCGACTCGGTCGGCCTGGTGACGCCACAGACGGCGCACTTCGACGATCCCCTGGACCTGGCCTGCGGCAAGACGCTGCCGGCCTATGATCTCGTCTATGAAACCTACGGCACGCTCAACGCCGAGCGAACCAATGCCGTGCTGATCTGCCATGCGCTCTCGGGCCACCACCATGCCGCGGGATTCCACGCTGCCGATGAGCGCAAGCCGGGCTGGTGGGATGCCCACATCGGGCCCGGGAAATCCATCGATACCGATCGTTTCTTCGTGGTATCACTGAACAACCTGGGAGGCTGCCACGGCAGCACCGGCCCCGTCAGCGTCAATCCGCAGACCGGCCGCCAGTGGGGGCCGGACTTCCCGATGATGACGGTGGGCGACTGGGTCCACAGCCAGGCCCGCCTGGCCGATCGCCTGGGCATCGAGCGCTTCGCCGCCGTGATCGGCGGCAGCCTGGGTGGGATGCAGGTGCTGCAATGGAGCCTGGCCTACCCCGAACGCATCGCCAATGGCGTCGTCATTGCCGCCACGCCGAAACTGTCGGCCCAGAACATCGCCTTCAACGAAGTGGCGCGCCAGGCCATCCGTTCCGACCCCGACTTCCACGACGGCTGGTACAACGAGCACGGCAAGGTCCCGCGCCGCGGCCTCAAGCTGGCGCGCATGGTGGGGCATATCACCTACCTGTCGGAAGACGCCATGGGCAGCAAGTTCGGCCGCGACCTGCGCAGCGAGGATCTCAACTTCGGCTACGGCGTGGAGTTCCAGGTGGAGTCTTACCTGCGCCATCAAGGCGATACCTTCTCGAGCTCCTTCGATGCCAACACCTATCTGCTGATGACCAAGGCCCTCGACTATTTCGACCCGGCGGCGGTGCACGGCGGCGTCCTGGCCAAGGCGGTGAAACCGGCGCAGTGCCCCTTCCTGGTGGTCAGCTTCACCAGTGACTGGCGCTTCCCCCCCTCCCGCTCCCAGGAGCTGGCCAACGCCCTGATCCGCGCCGGCAAGTCGGTGAGCTACGTGAACATCGACTCCCCCCACGGCCATGATGCCTTTCTCCTGCCGGAGCCACGCTATCAGGCCGTCTTCGCCGCCTTCATGTCCCGTGCGGCCCGGGAACTGGGCCTGGAGGAGCGCTCATGATGCGAGCCGACCTGGAACTGATTCACCGCTGGATTCCCCAGGGAGCGCACATCCTCGACCTGGCCTGCGGCGACGGCACCCTGCTCGAGGCGCTGGCCCGGGACAAGGGCGTCAGCGGCTATGGCCTGGAGATCGATCCGGAGGGCATTACCGCCTGCATCGAGAAAGGCGTCAACGTCATCGAGCAGAATCTCGACGAGGGCCTGGTCAACTTCGAGGATGACACCTACGATCTGGTGGTCATGACCCAGGCGCTGCAGGCGCTGCGCCGCCCCGACCGGATGCTCGACGAGATGCTGCGGGTCGCCGACGAGTGCATCATCACCTTCCCCAACTTCGCCTACTGGCGGCACCGGGTGCACCTGGGCATTCGCGGCTACATGCCGGTCTCCAAGACACTGCCCCACGCCTGGTACGATACGCCCAACATTCATCTGTCGACCTTCAACGACTTCGAGCACCTGTGTCGCGAGAAGGACCTGACGATCACCGACCGGGCCGTGGGAATACGCGACCATGAGGGCCACTGGGCCTCGCGGCTTTGGCCCAACCTGTTCGGCGAGATCGCCATCTTCCGCATCAGCCGGCGGCAAGGTTAAGACAAGAGGGAATCACGATGACATATCGAACCGCTCTGACACACCTGCCTGTGCTGCTGCTTCTCTGCCTGGCGCTCCCCTTGCAGGCCCAGCAGTACGAGCAGGTGGGCGACTATCAAGTGCACTACAGCGCCGTCAGCACCAGCTTCCTCAGCGCGGACGTGGCCGCCGAGCATGGCATCCAGCGCAGCCCGGCCATGGCGCTGGTCAATGTCAGCGTGCTCCAAGAGCTCGAGGATGGCACCATGCGGGCGGTAAACGCCCCGGTCAGCGGCAAGGTCGGCACGGTCGGCGGCAGCTCGCCTGCGTCCCTCTCCTTCCGCTCGCTGCGCACCGGCGACAGCGTGTCGCAGATTGCGCTCTTCCGGATCATCGAAGACGAACCCATGCGCTTCGACCTCGAGGTCCGCCACGACCGCAACCAGGCACCCGCCGAGGTCGGCTTCATCCAGCGCTTCACCATCGATCGATGAGCCGCCTCCGGCTGGCCCACCGGACCGAACTCGACGCCACCTCGGCACTGGGTTTACGCCTGCCCGATGGCCGCGACGTGCTGCTGGTAAAGGTCCACGGGTGCATCAGCGCCTTCGTCAATCGCTGCCCCCATCAGGGGGTCATGCTGCAGGCGGAACCGAACGTCTTTCTCGAAGCGGGTGGGGAGCTGATCCAGTGCGCCATGCACGGCGCCCTGTTCCTGCCCGACACCGGCGAGTGCGTCTTCGGCCCCTGCCAGGGGCGCCACCTGGAGCCGGTAGCGGTATCAGTCGACGCCGAGGGCAATATCCAGCTGGCGGGTGAGTGAAACGGGCAGCGCCTCGGTGAGCCGAATCGCCTGCGGCACCCCCTCGTGGCAGTCCACCCGGCAGCCATGGGCCAGTATCTCGACCCCGCGCTCCGACGCCTCGCCCAGTGCCATCGCATAGGCGGGGTCGAGGTGTGCGGCCGCAGCCACGTCAACGATGCCGCTATGGGCCACACAGAACAGCAGCACCGCCCGATGGCCCTGCGCCGCCAGGTCGCCCAGCACGCCCAGATGGCGCCGCCCTCGCTCGCTCACCGCATCGGGGAAGTAGCCATGGCCATCGCTCTCCTTGAGGGTGACCTGCTTGACCTCGACATAGGCGGTTCCCCGCAGCGGATCGTCCAGGCGGAAATCGAGCCGGCTGGCGCCTGTCCCCGTTTCCGCCGCCACCTTCGCCTCTCGCTTCAGCGTGGCATAGCCCGCCAGGGACGCCACCTGCCCCCCGCGCAACGCCTCTTCGACGATACGGTTGGTCCGCCCGGTATGCACCGACGCGAACGCCAGGCTACCGTCAGGCTGGGGCAGCTCGATCAGCTCCCAGGTCCAGGCCAGCTTGCGCGCCGGGTTGTCGCTGGGTGCCAGCCAGACGCGGCAGCCCGGCACGTTCACCGCCCGCATGGAGCCGGTATTGGGACAGTGCGCGACCACGTCGCGCCCGTCGGCGAGGCGCACATCGGCCAGGAAACGTTTATAGCGGCGCAGCAGGGTGCCGGGCACCAGCCGAGGATACTCCATGGAAAAACCTCCGATTCATTGCTGCGCCCGCTACGCTTGGCGCGCCAGGAAGCGCTCGAGCCGGGCCACGGCCTCCTCGAGGCGTGCGATGCCGGTGGTGAAGGCGATGCGCACGTGATGCTCGCCCCCCGTCAGCGCGAAATCGATGCCCGGCGTGATCGCCACGTTCTCCTCCTCGAGCAGCTGTCGGCAGAAGGCCTGGCTGTCGCGACTATAGCGGGAGATATCCAGCCACAGGTAGAAGGCACCCTGGGGCGGCAGCGAGGGCGCCAGCCCCAGCCGGGCAAGCCCTGCCAGCAGCGCATCGCGGCGCTGCCCCAGCTCGGCCCGGCGCGTCTCGAGGATATCGCGACACTCGGGGGTGAAGGCGGCCAGCGCCGCGTGCTGGGCCGGGGTGGAAGCCGCCAGGAACACGTTCTGGGCCAGCCGGGTGAGCGGCTCCACTGCCGCTTCGGGCGCCAGCAGCCAGCCCAGGCGCCAGCCGGTCATGCCGAAGTACTTGGAGAAGCTGTTGACCACGAAGGCATCGGGGGTGATCGCGGCCACCGACAGCGGCGCGATGTCGTAGCAGAGCCCCTGGTAGATCTCGTCCACCAGCAGTTCGCCACCCCGGGCCGCCACGCTATCGGCAACCGAAGAAAGCTGTGCCCCATCGAGCATGTGGCCGGTGGGGTTGGAAGGCGTGGCCAGCATCGCCAGGCGGGTGTCGTCGCGCCAGTGCCGATCGACCAGCGCCGCATCCAGCTGCCAGCCGCTTTCGGGCCCCACCGGCACGGCGTCCACCTCGGCGCCGGCCAGGGCCATGAAGTGGCGATTGCAGGGATAGTTGGGGTCGGCCATCAGCACCCGGTCGCCGGGCCCTGCCAGCAACTGGCTGGCCAGCAGGAGCGCCCCCGACGCTCCCGGCGTGACCAGAATTCGAGACGGGTCGACCGAGGCCCCGAAGTGCTCGGCGTAGTGCCCGGCGATCGCTTCGCGCAGCGCCGGCAGACCCGCTGCCGGGGTATAGCGGGTATGCCCCGCCGCCAGCGCCTGCTGCCCGGCGGCGAGCACCGGCTCCGGCGTGGCAAAGTCGGGCTCACCCACCTCCAGGTGAATGACATCGTGCCCGGCTGCCTCGCGAGCCTGAGCGATTTCCAACAGGCTCATCACACGAAAAGGGGCAACACGATCGACCCGCGCATTCCACGGCATGGCAGACTCCCAATGACATTATCGGGCCTGGGCGGGGAACCTTTCGCCGCCAGGCTTTCCAAGGTAGATTCTATCTTTTTTCATGACCGTCGCGCAGGCCGCTCCCTCGCCGGCGTTGCGAAGGTCGCTATTGCAAAGGCGGCGTTTTTCCGCTAAACAAGCATGCCTTTGGCGTGAGATACCTTGCAATGCATCGGAGCGGGTATTGATCAGCAGTCACTAAAGTTAAAGAGGCAATCCCATGCCAGTAGCAGACAAGAGAACGGAAGCGCCCAAGAAATTCACCCCGTACGAGCCGGCATCGGGTGAAGAGTATATGAACGAGCAACAGCTGGAGCACTTCCGACAGATCCTGCTGGGCTGGAAACAGGAGCTCATGGAAGAGGTGGATCGCACCGTGCGCCATCTACAGGAAGAGGCGAACAACTACGCCGATCCGGCCGATCGTGCCACTCAGGAAGAGGGCTTCAGTCTCGAACTGCGCACGCGGGACCGGGAGCGCAAGCTGCTCAAGAAGATCAATGAGACCCTCGACAAGATCGACGAGGACGACTATGGCTTCTGTGAGGCCTGCGGTGTCGAGATCGGTATCCGCCGCCTTGAAGCTCGCCCCACCGCAACACTGTGCGTGGATTGCAAGACCCTTGCCGAACTCAAGGAAAAACAGCTCGGCGGCTGAATCGCCGGGCTGCTCCAGCTGTCGCGACGGGCACCCCAGGGTGCCCGTTTGCTTGACGACCGCCCTCATCGGGAGTCACCCATGACCCCTTATCGCGGCCGCTTCGCCCCCACCCCATCCGGCGCGCTGCACTTCGGCTCACTGATCGCCGCCCTGGCCAGCTTTCTCGATGCCCGCCGGGCGGGCGGCCTGTGGTTGCTGCGCATCGAAGACATCGATCCGCCACGCTGCCCCCCCGGGGCCGCCGATACCATCCTGCGTCAGCTCGAGGCCTTCGGCCTGCACTGGGACGGCCCGATCCGCTGGCAGAGCGACCGCAACGAGGCCTACGCCGCCGCCCTGGAGAACCTGACGTCACAGGGCCTCGCCTACCCCTGCAGCTGCTCACGCAAGCAGTGGCGCGACTTCACGATCTACCCCGGCTGGTGTCGCCACGGCGTGAGGGAGCCCGGCAAGCCGCTGGCATGGCGGCTGCGCAGTGACAAGGGGCTGCGTCCGGTCACGTGGCAGGATAGGCTGTTCGGGACCCAGCGCTTCGATCCGGTCGAGCTCGGTGACGTGGTGCTCAAGCGCAAGGATGACCTTTGGGCCTACCAGCTCGCCGTGGTGGTCGATGATGCCGACCAGGGCATCACCGATGTGGTCCGTGGTTTCGACCTGCTCGACAATACGCCCTGGCAGCGCCAGCTGCAGCACGCCCTGGGCCTGGCCGAGCCACGCTACCTGCATCTGCCACTGATCATGAACCGCGACGGCCAGAAGCTCTCCAAGCAGAACCTGGCGCCGGCGCTCCCCGTGGAGGAGCAGGCGATACGGCCGCTGCTGCATCGTGCCCTGGCAGCCCTGGACCAGGCACCGCCCGATGCACTGGCCCTGGCACCGGCTACCGAACAGCTCGCCTGGGCCATTGCCCACTGGGACGTGAAGCGCATCCGACCCGAGGCCACCCGGCAAGCGTCTGATGCCGACATGGCCGCCACCCACCCACCCTGAGCGAGGAGCACGCCGTGTACGTCTATCGCATCATGCTGCTGCTGGTGTTCGGGGGCTACCTGCTGTCACCGCTGCTGATGAGTGGCTGGTCCAGCCCGGGGGTGGCCTGGTACCGCCCCTTCGTCATCTGGGGAATCCTGATCGCGCTGACGCTGTGGCTGGAGCAGAAGAGGAAGCTGGATGAACAGTAGCCTGGCCAGCGTCTTCGCCCTGGGCACCAGCTATCTGCTGCTGATGTTCCTGTGTGCCCTGGCCGTGGAACGCGGCTGGATCGGCCCACGCATTACCCGCCACCCCGCCGTCTATACCCTGGCGCTGGGGGTGTATGCCAGCGCCTGGGCGATCTACGGCAGCCTGGAGTTCGCCGCCAGCGAAGGGTATGGCTATCTCGCCTACTACCTGGGCGTGGCCGGCGCCTTCCTGCTGGCACCGGTCCTGCTGGTACCCATCCAGCGCATGACCCACACCTACCAGCTCTCCTCCCTGGCCGACCTCTTTGCCTTTCGCTTTCGCTCGCGCTGGGTTGGTACCCTGGTAACGGTCATCAGCCTGCTGGCGGTACTTCCCCTGCTGGCACTGCAGGTCCAGACCCTGGGCGATGCCATCTACCTGATGACCGGCGCCGCCTCGCCTGCCCTGCTGGCGCTGGCCTTCAGTGCCCTGATCGCCCTGTTCGCCATGCTCTTCGGCACACGCCATAGGCACAAGCACGCACGCCACGACACGCTGCTCACCGTCATCGCCTTCACCTCGGTCATCAAGCTCGGCGCCATGCTGGCACTGGGCGGCATTGCCCTGTTCGTGGTCTTCGATGGTCCTGCCGACCTGCAGCTCTGGCTGGATGGCCCCGGCCAGGCCTACCAGGCGGGCGTGGCGCAGCCCGACCCGGCCCACTGGCGCACCCTGCTGCTGCTGTTCTTCGCCGCCGCGCTGCTGATGCCGCATATCTTCCACATCACCTTTGCCGAGACGCTCTCGCGCCATACCCTGCTCCAGGCCAGCTGGTCCCTGCCGCTGTTTCTGCTGCTGATGGCGCTACCGGTGCCGCTGATTCTATGGGCCGGCCAGCGGCTGGGGAGCGACCAGCTGATCGGCTCCGCCTATCTGGCCTTCGGGCTATCGGATGCGTTCTGGGTGCAGGCGCTGGCCTTCATCGCCGGCCTGGCCGCCACCAGCGCGACCATGGTGATCATCGCCCTGGCGCTGTCGGGGATGATCCTCAACCATGTGCTGCTGGTCGCTCACCCCCCCGAAGCCCAGCCCAACCTCTATCGCTGGCTGAGCTGGCTGCGCCGCGGGCTGATCGCCACGGTGATCCTGAGCGGATGGCTCTTCTACCGTACCGTCGGGGTCAACCATGACCTGACCACCCTGGGGCTCGCCGCCTTTGCCGGCATGGCACAGTGCCTGCCGGGGCTGCTCGCCCTGCTCTACTGGCCGGGGGCCAATCGCAAGGGCATGGTATCGGGGCTGGCCATGGGCACCCTGATCTGGCTGGTCGGGCTATGGCTACCGCTGCTCACCGACCTGCCCGCCCTGGTGCTGATACCTCCAGGGCTGGAGATGCTCGCCGGCGAGCCGGACTGGTACGTCGTGACCCTGGTCTCGCTGGCCGTCAACATCCTGACCTTCATCATCGTGTCACTGGCCACCCGCACCTCTCCCGGCGAGCGTGCCGCCGCCGAGGCCTGCTCGGTGGACGCCGTGATCCGCCCCAAGCGCCTTCCCCTGCTGGCCGCCACGGGCGAGGAGTTCAAGCAGCCGCTCGCTCGGGCGCTCGGTGACGAAGCCGCCGAACGGGAAGTGGAGCGAGCCCTGACCGACCTGGGCCTTTCCCCCCTGGACGGCCGTCCCTATGCACTGCGCCGGCTACGCGACCGGATCCAGGCCAATCTCTCCGGCCTCATGGGACCCTCGGTGGCCCAGGATATCGTCGACCGCTACTTGCCCTACCGGCGTGGCGGCGAGGAGCCCACCGACGACATTCACTTCGTCGAGAGCCGCCTGGAGGCCTATCGTTCGCGACTGACCGGGCTGGCCAGGGAGCTGGATGGGCTGCGCCGCTACCACCGCCGCATCCTGACCCGGCTACCGGTGGGGCTGTGCGCCTTCGGCGTCGACGACGAGCTGCTGATGTGGAACGACGCCCTGGCCGAGCTCTCCGGCATCGACGGCAATAGCGTGATAGGTGCCCGCCGTGATGGTCTCCCCGCTCCCTGGGGAGACCTCCTGAGCCGAGCCGAGCAGGAAGACCAGCTCTATAAGCAGGCGGTGACACTGGATGGCCACACCCGGTATCTGACCCTGCACCGGGCCGAACTCAAGGCGGACGACGACGTCCGCGGCGGCACCGTCATCCTGATCGAGGACCACAGCGAGATGAAGTGGCTAGAGGACGAGCTGGTCCATGCGGCGCGCCTCGCCTCCATCGGGCAGCTTGCCGCCGGAGTGGCCCATGAGATCGGCAACCCCATCACCGGCATCTCGTCGCTGGCCCAGAACCTGCGCTACGACACCAGCGACCCCCAGGTACTGGAAACCGCCGCCCAGATACAGCAGCTGACCGACCGCGTCTCCCGTATCGTCGGCTCGCTGGTGGGCTTTGCCCATGGCGGCCGGCATATCGGCGGCAGCGGCTTCGCGCCGGTCTCCATCGCGGCCGTTACCGACGAGGCCTTGCACTTGCTACAGCTGGCACGCTCGGGTGAGGATGTGAGGTACCATAACCTCTGCCCTGCCGAGCTGGAGACGATCGGCGATGCCCAGCGGCTACAGCAGGTGATGATCAACCTGTTGAGCAATGCCCGCGACGCCAGCGAGCCGGGCGGCAACATCATCATCGCCGCGGAGCCGGAAGGCAGCCTGCTGAAGGTGACCGTCACCGACGAGGGCGAAGGGCTCGATGCCAGGGTCCGCGATCACCTGTTCGAGCCCTTCACGACCACCAAGCCGCCCGGAGAAGGGACCGGCCTGGGGCTACCGCTGGTCTACAGCATCATTGCCGAGCATCATGGCAGAATCGAGATCGAGTCACCGCCCCCCGGGCATGAACGCGGCACCCGCATCTGCCTGTGGCTGCCCACCGAACGACAGGATGGTGAAGAGACGAATGAGCAGGATTCTGATCGTTGAAGACGAGGCCATCATTCGCACCGCACTGCGCCGGCTGCTGGAGCGCCATGACTACCGTGTCAGCGAAGCCGGTTCGGTCGATGAGGCGCTCGCCCTGGAGCCCCGGCACTTCGACCTGGTGATCAGCGACCTGCGGCTGCCCGGCGAGCCCGGAACCGCCCTCATCGCCAGCGCCGCACCGGTTCCCGTGCTGATCATGACCAGCTACGCCAGCATGCGCTCGGCGGTCGAGGCCCTGAAGGAAGGCGCCATCGACTACGTGGCCAAGCCCTTCGATCATGACGAACTGCTCGAGACCGTCTCCCGGGTGCTGCACCAGCAGTCCTCGCACCGCTCCCCGCCACCCGACATCACCGATGCAGGCGGCTCCCGCCAGCAGATGATCGGCGAATGCCAGGCGATGCAGGCCGTCTACACCCGCATCCGCAAGACGGCCCCGGCAGACGTCACCGTGCTGATCCAGGGTGAGTCGGGGACCGGCAAGGAGCTGGTGGCCCGGGCCATTCACCAGCAGAGCAAGCGCGCCGCGGCGGCGCTGATCTGCGTCAACTGCGCCGCCATTCCCGAGACGCTGATCGAATCCGAGCTGTTCGGCCATGAGAAAGGGGCTTTCACCGGCGCCAGCGCCGCCCGCACCGGGCTGGTGGAGGCCGCCGACGGCGGCACCCTGTTTCTCGACGAGATCGGCGAACTGCCCCTGGATGCCCAGGCACGCCTGCTGCGCGTGCTGCAGGAAGGCGAGATCCGCCGTATCGGCTCGGTGGAGACCCGCCATGTCGATGTGCGCCTGATCGCCGCCACCCATCGCGACCTGCGGGCCCTGTCGAAGACCGGCGAATTCCGCCTCGACCTCTACTATCGCCTCAACGTGATGCAGATCGACCTGCCGCCGCTGCGCGATCGGGACGAGGACGTCCTGACCATCGCCGATGTCCTGCTGGAGAAGGCGTGTCGCCGGCATCAGCGTGGCGGCCTCCGTCTTTCCCGTGCGGCACTGCGGGAAATCAGCGACTACCCCTGGCCGGGTAATGTCCGCGAACTGGAGAACGCCCTGGAGCGCGGCGTGATCCTTGCCGAGGGCCACCTGATCCACCCCGATGACCTGGGTCTCAATCCGGTCCGGCCGGTCTCATCCCGCCTTCCCCCCGAAGCGATGCAACGAGCCATCGAGCCGGTCGAAAGCGAACAGGACGAGAGCGTCGACGATCTTTCCCTGGAGGATTACTTCCAGCACTTCGTGCTCGAACACCAGGATCAGATGAGCGAGACGGAGCTTGCCCAGAAGCTGGGCATCAGCCGCAAGTGCCTGTGGGAGCGCCGCCAGCGCCTGGGTATCCCGCGCAAGAAGCAGGCCAGGCGCAACAGCGCCTGAGCCAGCCCCTGAGATCAGGCCGCCCGTCACCGATGGATGCTCGAGGGGCGTCTACGACTATTGTCCAAGCGTCGTTGGCACGGGCCAACGACGCTTTTTTCATGATTTTGCCGGGGTTTTGCACCAGGTGTTACCTTCCCACCCAGAATCTGCCCCGACATGGCCCAAGATGGGTAACACCCTGGAGCCCACTTGGCGCCCCTCTCATTCCGACCCTGCGTAAACTGTTGTTTTTCAACGCCGATAAACGTCATGGCATGTGGCGTGCAACATCCTCCGGTAAGAAAAACAACATCCGGCTGTCACCCGCGCCAACAACAACAACAACAACAAGGCGGCCAGGCGAGACAGAGCCCGCACCACCAACAACAAGAACAACAAGGCGGGCTGTGGAAAGATGCGGAAGCGGGTGCAACAAAAATAACCTGACCCGACATGCTCCGCCCTTCGATGCCATCAACAACAGCAACAATATGTGCTCGAAGCACCGGATCCCAGGACGCGACGCGCTCACACGGCTGCCAACAAGAACAAGGGCCAGAGAAGCGCACCTTCGGCAACAACAGCAACAAGCCGAAGGTAGGCATATCCACGATGCCGTCGTGGTTGGATTATTGTTTTGAATACGAGGCGGTCGCAACCAGGAACGTCAACAATCACAACAACATTGCTTGCCTGTGAACTCTTGGTGACTGTGGTGCGTATTCAAGGCGATGTGCCATCACGAAGAAGAAACAGCCGCATGGACGCAGCATTTTCAGCTTGTCAGAGGAGGCCAATCGGCCTCCTCTTTTGCTGTTTGGGCTGTACAGCGAATCAGCGCAGCGCTTTGCAAGGTGTCGCTGGTCGACTACACTCAACAACTTTCGCAAACTGCGAGTCGATATCGCCGCATGTTCAAAGGATTTACCCGCTTTCTGCAGAGCCCTGGCGAGCACCTCAGGTCACTCTTCGGCCCCGAGGATACCGCCGCCGGCGAACTGGCCGGCCCGCGGATCATTCCCCGTAGCGAGCACCCCGTATCGCGCCAGCACTTCAGTGAATCGGCGCTCAAGGTACTCTACCGCCTGCACAATGCCGGCTATGAAGCCTACCTGGTCGGCGGCTGCATTCGTGACTCCCTCCTCGGCAGGATGCCCAAGGACTTCGACGTCGCCACCGATGCCACGCCGGAGCAGGTCCGCGAGCTGTTCCGCAACTCGCGGATCATCGGCCGCCGCTTTCGCATCGTCCACGTGCGCTTCGGCCGTGAAGTGATCGAGGTCACCACCTTCCGGGGCAGACCCAACGACGACCATGGCGATCATCTCGCCCAGCAGTCCGAGCACGGCCTGCTGCTGCGCGACAATGTCTGGGGCAATATCCAGGAAGATGCCGTGCGCCGCGATTTCACCATCAATGCGCTCTACTACAGCATCGCCGACTTCTCGATTCACGACTTCGCCAACGGTGCCCGCGACATCGAGTCCCGCACCCTGCGCATGATCGGCGACCCGGCGACACGCTACCGCGAGGACCCGGTGCGCATGCTGCGCGCCATCCGCTTCGCCGCCAAGCTGGATTTCCATATCGCACCAGGCTCCGAGGCGCCGATCCACGAGCAGGCCCACCTGCTGCTGCAGATCCCCCCCGCCCGGCTGTTCGACGAGATACTCAAGCTGTTCATGGCCGGCCATGGCGTCGAAACCTTCCGCATGCTGCGCCACTACGGCCTGTTTCCCATGCTGTTCCCCGAGACGGACGAAGCCATGGCCACGCTGCCCTGGACCGAAGGCCTGATCGAGGCAGCCCTGGCCAGCACCGACAAGCGTATCCGTGAGGAGCGCCCGGTGACGCCGGCCTTCCTGTTCGCGGCACTGCTGTGGGGGCCCGTACAGCTGCGCCAGGCGACGCTGGAGGAGGATGGGATGCCACCCATCCCCGCACTGCAGCTGGCGTCTCAGCAGGTGCTCTCGCGCCAGCTGAAGCACATCTCGATCCCCAAGCGCTTCAGCATGCCGATGCGCGACATCTGGGACCTGCAGCAACGCCTGCCCCAGCGTCGCGGCAAGCGCGCACTGCAGACCCGAGAGCACCCGCGCTTTCGCGCCGCCTACGACTTCCTGCTGCTGCGGGAAGAGGCTGGCGAGCTCGAGCCCGGGCTCGGCGCCTGGTGGACCGCCTATCAGGAAGGCGACGAGCACGAGCAACAGCGGTTGCTGGAGAAGGCCGGCGGCAACGCCACACCGGGCGACCGCCCCAAGCGCCGCAGACCCCGCAAGCGCCGTCGGCGCAGCTCGCCTCCCGATACCCCGTGATACCGCCGGTCGACGTCTACGTGGGGCTCGGCAGCAACCTCGACGACCCCGAAGCGCAAGTTGCCCAGGCCCTGGTAGCACTCGGCGAACTGCCGCTGACCCGCCGACTCGGCGCATCGAGCCTCTATGTCAGCCGCCCCCTTGGTCCTCAGGACCAGCCCGATTTCGTCAATGCCGTGGCCCACCTGGCAACCCGGCTCTCGCCGCTGGCGCTGCTCGATCAGTTGCAGGCGCTGGAACAGCGCCATCGCCGCGTTCGCCAACGCCACTGGGGCCCCCGCACCCTGGACCTGGACCTGCTATTGTTCGGAAAACAGGTCATCGCGACACCGCGGCTGCGCGTGCCCCACCCCGAGATGAGCGCGCGGGCCTTCGTCATGGCTCCCCTCGCCGAGCTGGCACCAGCGCTGAGCCTGCCCGATGGCCGCGGCGTCAGCGCCTTGGCCGAGACGCTGGCGTCACCGGACCTGATCAGAGTGTTACCCGAACGCCCCAGGTAGGTGTTACCTATCGACACCACCGTCGTATTCTGGTAACAATCACGCGCAGTGTAAGGCGGCGCGGCGATTGCCGGCCGACCCGAGAACAACACGAGAGCACGCCATGAAAACCGTCACCCTGAGCACGCTGCAGGCCCACAAGCGCGCAGGCGAAACCTTCAGTTGCCTGACGGCCTATGACGCCTCCTTTGCCCGGAGCGCGTCCGAGGCCGGCATCGAGGTGCTGCTGGTCGGTGATTCCCTGGGCATGGTCCTGCAGGGCCATGCCAGCACCCTCCCGGTCACCCTGGACGACATCTGCTACCACACCCGCTGCGTGGCACGTGGCAAGGGTAGAAGCCTGCTGATGGTCGACCTGCCTTTCATGAGCAACTCCAGCCAGGAGCGCCTGCTGCAGGACGCCGGTGCGCTGATGCGTGCCGGTGCCGAGCTGGTCAAGGTGGAAGGCGAGGCGTGGATGGCCGACGGCATTCGCGAGCTGACACGACGGGGGGTGCCCGTCTGCGCCCACCTGGGGCTGACGCCACAGACCGTCTATCAGCTCGGCGGCTACAAGGTGCAGGGCCGCGACGCCGAGCGCGCCACCCAGATTCTCGAGGATGCCCGCACCCTCGTGGCAGCCGGCGCCTCGGTGATACTGCTGGAATGCGTTCCGGCCAGCCTCGGCCGTGCCATTACCGAGGCACTGGACGTCCCGGTGATCGGTATCGGTGCCGGTCCCGACACCGACGGCCAGATACTGGTGATGCATGACGTGCTGGGCGTGACCCACGGCCGTGTGCCACGCTTCGTCAAGAACTTCATGGCGGAGGCCGACGACATCCCGGGCGCCTTCCGTCGTTATCACGAAGACGTCAAGGCGCGACGCTTCCCGGCCGAGGAACATGGTTTCTAGGCTATGTTCGAAAAGTCGGCGAGCGAAGGTCAGGCAAGGCAAAAATCGGCGAAAAAGTGGAGTTTACGGGGTGTAAATGAGCATTTTGAGCCAATTTTTAACGCCGCATGGCCGAGCGCAGGCAGTTTTCGTACAAAGCCTGGTTCCCTCGTGACACCCTGGAGCCCCTGATGCGTACCCTGAGAGACATCCCTGCGCTGCGCGAGACCCTCGGTGCGTACCGCCGACGCGGCCAGCGTATCGCCCTGGTACCGACCATGGGCAACCTTCACGCCGGGCACCTTGCCCTGGTGGAGACCGCGCGCCGCCACGCGGACGTGGTGGTGGCGACGATCTTCGTCAACCCGCTTCAGTTCGGGCCCAGCGAGGACCTGGATGCCTACCCTCGCACCCTGGTCGACGACCAGGCCAGGCTCGAGGAGGCAGGCTGCGACCTGCTTTTTGCCCCCGATACGGCAATGCTCTATCCCCGCGGCCTGGACGAGCAGACCCGGGTCTGCGTGCCTATCGTCAGCGAGGGACTCTGTGGCGGCACAAGGCCCGGTCACTTCGACGGCGTCTCCACCGTGGTGAGCATCCTGTTCAACCTGGTGCAGCCCGACACGGCCTGCTTCGGTGAAAAGGACTTCCAGCAGCTGGCGGTGATTCGCAAGCTGGTGGAAGACCTGCATTTCCCCATCGAGATCCTCGGCGTGCCCATCGTGCGCGCCGAGGATGGTTTGGCGCTCTCCTCGCGCAACGGCTACCTGGATCCCGACCAGCGCGCCGCCGCACCCCGGCTATACCGGACGCTCTGCGAGCTGCGCGACGCCCTGGAGGCCGGCGAACCGATCGCCGCAGCCCTGGAGACGGGGCCGGCCCGGCTGCGGGAGGGCGGCTTCGAGCCGGACTACCTGGAGCTGCGCGCCCTCGACCTGACACCGGTCACCGCCACCACCCGCGACGCCGTGCTGCTGGCCGCCGCCCGGCTGGGCCCGACCCGCTTGATCGACAACCTGACCCTGACCCTGCCGCGCTGACGCGGCACTCCACGCGCACCCTGTGCCTATCGTATTCCGGAGGAAGCTGCTTCCATGTACACCATCATGCTCAAGGCCAAGCTCCACATGGCCCGCGTCACCCATGCCGTGCTCAACTATGAAGGCTCCTGTGCCATCGACGGCGACCTGCTGGACCTGTCCGGCATACGCGAGAACGAGCAGATCCAGATCTACAACGTGGAGAACGGCCAGCGCTTCACCACCTACGCCATTCGCGCCGAGGAAGGCTCCCAGGTGATCTCCATCAACGGTGCCGCCGCCCACCTGGCCGGCCCCGGCGACCGGGTGATCATCTGCAGCTACGCCCACTACAGCGATGCCGAGCTGGACAATCACCAGCCAGCTCTGGTCTATCTGAAGGAAGGCAACGACGTCAGCCACACCAGCAACGCCATACCCGTTCAGCTCGCCTGAGGGGCCCCCGTGCCCTCCGCGGCCTGCCCATCGGCCACGCTTCCGTGGGGATCGGCACGGGCCAGGGGGTGATCGCTGACGAATTTCACCCCATTGAGGCATTGCCGCAGCGCACAAGCGTCGCCTATGCTGACAGAGCTATCGTCCGCGACTGACTTCAGGAGAGTTTACTATGCAAGATGTGGTGATCGTTGCCGCCCGCCGTACCGCCGTGGGGGCCTTCGGTGGCTCTCTGGCCGGCATTCCCGCCAGTGACCTGGGCGCCCTGGTGATCAAGGACATCCTCGCCAGCACCGGCGTTTCCGGCGACCAGGTCGATGAAGTGCTCCTGGGTCAGGTCCTGACCGCCGGCGTGGGCCAGAACCCCGCCCGTCAGGCCGCCATCAAGGCCGGCCTGCCCGACACCGTACCCGCCATGACCATCAACAAGGTCTGCGGCTCGGGACTCAAGGCCCTGCACCTCGCCACCCAGGCGATCCGCTGCGGCGACGCCGAGCTGATCCTCGCCGGCGGCCAGGAGAACATGTCGGCATCCCCGCACGTGCTGCCCAATTCGCGCAACGGCCAGCGCATGGGCGACTGGAAGGCCATCGACACCATGGTTCACGACGGCCTGTGGGATGCCTTCAACAACTATCACATGGGTATCACCGCCGAGAACCTGGCCGAGAAGTACGAGATCACCCGCGAGCAGATGGACGAGTTCGCCGCGGCTTCCCAGCAGAAGGCCGCTGCCGCCATTCGTGAGGGCAAGTTCAAGAGCCAGATCGTGCCGGTGGAAATTCCCCAGCGCAAGGGCGATCCGGTGGTCTTCGACACCGACGAGAATCCGCGCGAAGTGAGCGCCGACAAGCTCGGCGGCATGCGCCCGGCCTTCAAGAAGGATGGCACCATCACCGCCGGCAACGCCTCCTCGCTCAACGACGGTGCCGCCGTGGTGATGATCTGCTCCGCCGAGAAAGCCAAGCAGCTGGGCCTGGAGCCGCTCGCCCGCATCGCCGCCTACGCCAACGCCGGCGTCGACCCGGCCATCATGGGCATCGGCCCGGCACCGGCCACCCGCCGCTGCCTGGAGAAGGCCGGCTGGTCGCTGGATGACCTCGACCTGGTCGAGGCCAACGAAGCCTTCGCCGCCCAGGCCCTCTCGGTCAACAAGGAGCTGGGCTGGGATGTCTCCAAGGTCAACGTCAACGGCGGCGCCATTGCCCTTGGCCACCCGATTGGCGCCTCCGGCTGCCGCGTGTTTGTGACCCTGCTGCACGAGATGATCGCCCGCGACGCCAAGAAGGGCCTGGCGACCCTATGTATCGGCGGCGGGCAAGGCGTGGCACTTGCGATTGAAAGATAAGGGCACGGCTCGGGGACAGGCCTCAGCGGAGATCGGATGCCATGGATGGCATCGGTAGCGCCCAGGGAGGGGTTCACAGCGCCTCCGCGATGATCTGTCACCTGGCAAGCCGCAGCAACTAAACGAAACCGCCCCCATGGCCAGGCCATGGGGGCGGTTTTCGTTGGAACCCTGGCTGTCTCAGGCGACAGGTTCGGCTTCCGCCGCTTCGAAGGCGGCCTTCTCTTCCGGGGTGATCTCCTTGATGGAGAGCTTCACCCGGTTGCGGTTGTCGATGTCGAGCACCTTGACGATGACCTCGTCGCCCTCGTTGAGGAAGTCGCGCACGTCGTTGACCCGCTCGGGCACGATCTGCGAGATGTGCACCAGGCCGTCGGTACCGGGCATGATGTTGACGAAGGCACCGAAGTCGGCGATGCGCACCACCTTGCCGCGGTAGAGCCTGCCGATTTCCGCTTCGGCGGTGATCGCCAGTACGGTATCGATGGCCTTCTTGGCCGCCGCCTTGTCCTCGGCGTAGATGCGCACGGTACCGTCGTCGTCGAGATCGATGGAGGCACCGGTGTCTTCGCAGATCTTGCGAATGGTGGCACCGCCCTTGCCGATGACGTCGCGGATCTTGTCCGGATCGATCTTGATGGTCGCCATGGAGGGGGCGTTCTCGGACACCTCGGCACGGCTCTGGGCGATCACGTCGTTCATCTGCTGGAGGATATGCAGGCGAGCCTGGTTGGCCTGCTGCAGGGCCACCTCCATGATCTCCTCGTTGATGCCCTCGATCTTGATGTCCATCTGCAGGGCGGTCACACCCTCGGCGCTACCGGCCACCTTGAAGTCCATGTCGCCGAGGTGATCCTCATCGCCCAGGATATCGGTCAGCACAGCGAAGCCGTCGGCATCCTTGACCAGGCCCATGGCGATACCCGCCACCGGTGCCTTCATCGGCACGCCGGCGTCCATCAGCGCCAGCGAGGAGCCACACACGGACGCCATTGAGCTCGAGCCGTTGGACTCGGTGATCTCCGATACCACCCGGATGGTATAGGGGAAGTCCTCGGACGTGGGTAGCATCGCCTCGATACTGCGACGCGCCAGGCGACCGTGGCCGATTTCGCGACGCTTGGGCCCGCCCATGAAGCCGGCCTCACCGACGCAATAGGGAGGGAAGTTGTAGTGCAGCATGAAGCGATCCTTGCGCTCCCCTTCCAGCGACTCGATCAGCTGGGCATCGCGCAGGGTGCCCAGGGTGGCGATGACGATGGCCTGGGTCTCGCCGCGGGTGAAGATCGACGAGCCGTGGGTCTTGGGCAGGCTACCCACTTCGATATTCAACGGACGCACGGTCTTCTGGTCGCGGCCGTCGATACGCGGCTCGCCCTTGACGACGCGAGAGCGCACCACACGCTTCTCCAGCGCGGCGAAGGCGCCCTTGACCTCGTCGGCATCGAACTTGCCTTCCTCTTCACCGGCCAGCTGCTCGACGGCCTCGGCCTTGAGTGCCGACAGGGCGTCCTGCCGAGCCATCTTGTCGGTGACACGATAGGCCTCGCCCACCTTGGCTTCGAAACCCTGGGCAATGGCCTCCTTGAGGGGCGTGTTCTCGGCGGGCGGCTGCCAGTCCC
The DNA here is from genome assembly GCF_021412585.1 of Halomonas alkalisoli. GTDB lineage: Bacteria > Pseudomonadota > Gammaproteobacteria > Pseudomonadales > Halomonadaceae > Halomonas > Halomonas alkalisoli. The sequence continues at coordinate 28,306 of NZ_JAKCMI010000032.1, forward strand.
ACTTCGGCTTGCCGGCCTCGGCGGTCAGCTCCTTGATAGCCTCGATGGCGACCTGCATCTCCTGGTGGCCATAGAGCACGGCGCCCAGCATTTCGTCCTCGAGCAGCTCCTTGGCCTCGGACTCCACCATCAGCACCGCTTTCTCGGTACCGGCGACGACCATGTTCAGCTCGGAGTTGGCAAGCTCTTCCACGGTGGGGTTGAGGAAGTAGCCCTTCTCCTCGTCGAAGCCCACCCGCGCGGCACCCAGGGGACCGTTGAACGGCACACCGGCGATGCACAGCGCCGCTGAGGTACCGAGCATGGCGGCGATGTCCGGGTCATGGTTGCGGTCGGTGGAGAGCACGGTACAGATCACCTGTACCTCGTTCATGAAGCCCTTGGGGAACAGCGGGCGGATCGGGCGATCGATCAGGCGAGAGGTGAGGGTCTCCTTCTCGGTGGGACGCCCCTCGCGCTTGAAGAAGCCGCCGGGGATCTTGCCGACCGCGTAGGTTTTCTCTTGATAGAACACCGCCAGGGGGAAGAAGTCCTGCCCTGGCTTGAGCTCTTTCTTGGCGACAACGGTGCACAGCACCACGGTGTCGTCCATGGTGACCAACACGGCACCGCTGGCCTGGCGGGCGATGCGCCCGGTTTCCAGGGTGACGGTGCTGCGACCGTACTGAAATGTTTTCTTGACCGGATTCACGGCGACTTCCTTCAACGTTACTTTTCTGTGTTTGGGTCGTTTTGACTCGGCGACTATTTTAGGGGTTGACGCGCGTCAGGGCCACCGGTTAGCGACATTTCCGCCCCATAAACGCGAAACGGGCAGCCCAAGGGCTGCCCGTTCATTATGGCGCTGGAAAACGTCGATTAACGACGCAGGCCCAGACGCTGGATCAGTGCCTGATAACGCTCGAAATCCTTGCGCTTCAGGTAGTCAAGCAGCTTGCGGCGCTGGTTGACCATGCGGATCAGGCCACGACGTGAGTGGTGATCCTGCTTGTTGGTCTTGAAGTGATCCTGCAGGCCGTCGATGTTGGCGCTGAGCAGGGCTACCTGCACTTCGGGGGAACCGGTGTCGTTGTCACCACGACTGAATTCACTAACGATTTCAGCCTTCTTTTCGGCGGTAAGTGCCATCTTTCTCTCCAGTAAGCAATATGCCTGAGTAATGAATGTCGGAGACCACGCATATTTGCAGTCTCCACGCCTGCGCCCGAAGGCGCTGGTCTTACGCCGAGTCCGCCGTGACGGTACTCAGCAGGCGGCGGGGAACGATTTCCCCTGCCACCCTGACCACGCCGAGACCGATAAAGATCCCGTCGTGATAGAGTCTTGTCGTCGCTTCCGGCGCCAGGGCCCTGGACGCGACGACCGCCGGCTGCCCGTGCTGCAATCGCGCGGCGGCCTCGGCGTCGAGGTCGAGCGCCGGCAGATGCGCGACCAGCACATCCACCGGCAGCAGCCTTGCCTCGAGGTCGGCCTGGCCCGGCTGGGCCTCCAGCCCCTCGAAGGCGACCATGTCGCTGGCGTCGAAGGGCCCGGTCTTGAGCCGCCGCAGCGCCGTGATATGGGCGCCGCATCCGAGCGCCCGGCCGATGTCCTCGGCCAGGGTGCGAATGTAGGTACCCTTGCTGCAGCGCACTTCCAGCGTGAAGGCATCGCCATCATGGGCCAGAAGGCGCGCATCATACACCGTCACGCGACGGGCTGCACGCTCCACCGTCTTGCCCTCGCGGGCCAGCTCGTAGAGCTTGCGCCCCTGATGCTTGAGCGCCGAGTACATCGGTGGAACCTGTTCGATCTCGCCGCGAAACCGCGCCAGCACCCTCTCCAGGTCCGTCTCGGCCAGCACCGGGACTCCATGGCGCTCGATCACCTCGCCCTCGGCGTCACCGGTATCGGTCACCACACCCAACTGGATGCGGGTACGATAGACCTTGTCGGCCTCCAGCAGGAACGAGGAAAACTTGGTCGCCTCGCCGAAGCAGACCGGCAACAGCCCGGTCGCCATGGGATCGAGCGTACCGGTATGGCCCGCCTTCTGCGCCTGGAACAGGCGCCGGGCACGCTGCAGGGCATGGTTGCTCGACGCACCCTGGGGCTTGTCGAGCAGCAGCACCCCGTTCACCGGCAGACCGCGGCGGCGACGCGCCATCAGTCCCTCTCGTCCTCGTTGCCGCTACGCGCCTGGCCGTCAGCGACGTCGCCGTCTTGATTGCCAGCAGCCTCGCCGTCCTCCGCCTCGTTACGGGCACGATCGCGTGAGACCGCCTCGTCGATCAGCGACGATAGCCGCTGACCACGCACCACGCTCTCATCGTAATGAAAGCGCAGCTCCGGCACGTGGCGAAGCTTGATGCGCCGGGCGACCTGGCTGCGCAGGAAACCCGCGGCCTGCTTGAGCACCTTGAGATTCTCCCGGATGCGTTCGGGATCCTCCTCGCCCAGCAGGGTCACGTGGACGTCCGCATAGCCGAGGTCACGACTGACCTCGACGCCGCTGACGGTGACCATCCCCAGGCGCGGGTCCTTGACCTCGCGCTGGATCAGTACCGCCAGCTCCTTCTGCAGCTGATCGCCGACACGGTCGGTACGCTTGAATTCGCGCATGCTCGACTCCTCGGCCGGTTAGAGCGTCCGCTCGACCTTGACCTGATCGAAGACTTCGATCTTGTCGCCAACCTGGACGTCATTGTAGTTCTTCACGCCGATGCCACACTCCATGCCGTTACGCACTTCGTTGACGTCGTCCTTGAAGCGGCGCAGGGACTCGAGCTCGCCTTCGTAGATGACCACGTTGTCGCGCAGCACGCGGATCTTCTTGTTGCGATGCACGCTGCCCTCGACAACCATGCAGCCCGCCACGGCGCCGATCTTCGGTGCGCGGAAGACGTCACGAACCTCGGCCACGCCGACGATCTCTTCCTTCCACTCCGGTGCCAGCATGCCGCTCATGGCCTGCTTGACCTCGTCGATCAGCTGATAGATCACGCTGTAGTAGCGCAGATCCAGACCTTCACGCTCGATGATCTCACGCGCGGCCGCATCGGCACGGACGTTGAAGCCGACCACGATGGCTTCGGAGGCCAGCGCCAGGTTGGCATCGGTACCGGTGATGCCGCCCACGCCGGAGGAGACCACGGCCACTTCGACTTCGCCGGTGGAGAGCTCTTCCAGGGCGCCCTTGATGGCTTCCAGCGAGCCCTGCACATCGGCCTTCAGCACGATGTTGACCTTGGCCACCTCGTCCTGGCCCATCTGGCTGAACATGTTCTCCAGCTTGGCCTTCTGCTGACGCGCCAGACGCACCTCGCGGTACTTGCCCTGGCGGAAGTTGGCGACTTCGCGTGCCTTCTTCTCGTCGGCCACCACCATGAAGTCGTCACCGGCATCCGGGGTACCGTCGAGGCCCTGGATCTCCACCGGCATCGCCGGGCCCACGGCGTCGACCTGCTGGCCGAGCTCGTTGGTCAGCGCACGTACGCGGCCGTAGTGCAGGCCGGCCAGGACGATGTCGCCCTTGCGCAGGGTGCCGTTCTGAACCAGTACGGTGGCCACCGGGCCGCGTCCCTTGTCGAGGCGCGACTCGACCACCACACCCTTGCCGGGTGCCTCGGGTACCGCCTTGAGCTCGAGCACTTCGGAGACGAGCAGTATCGCCTCGAGCAGCGCATCGATGCCTTCGCCTGTCTTGGCCGAGACGTGGACGAACTGCGTATCGCCGCCCCACTCCTCGGAAATGACGCCGTGCTGGGAAAGCTCGTTGCGGATACGGTCGAAGTCCGCGCCTTCCTTGTCGATCTTGTTGACCGCCACCACCATCGGCACTTCCGCTGCCTTGGAGTGCTCGATCGCCTCGATCGTCTGGGGCATGACGCCGTCGTCGGCGGCCACCACCAGGATGACCACGTCGGTGGCCTTGGCACCACGAGCACGCATGGCGGTGAACGCCGCGTGACCCGGGGTATCGAGGAAGGTCACGCCGCCGTGCTTGTCTTCCACGTGGTAGGCGCCGATGTGCTGGGTGATACCGCCAGCCTCACCGGTGGCCACCTTGGCCTTGCGGATATAGTCGAGCAGCGAGGTCTTGCCGTGGTCGACGTGACCCATGACCGTGACCACCGGCGAACGGGTGATCTCGTCGCCCTCGTAGGAGATGCCGGACAGCACTTCGGTTTCCAGCGCATCGTCCTTGACCAGCTTGGGCTTGTGGCCCATCTCCTCGACCACGATGGCCGCGGTGTCCTGGTCGATGGTCTGGTTGATGGTCACCGCCGCACCCATGGTGAACATCGCCTTGATGACCTCGTTGGCCTTGATCGACATCTTGTCGGCAAGCTCAGCGACGCTGATCGACTCGGGAATGGAGACTTCGCGCACGATCGGCTGCGTCGGCTTCTGGAAGCCGTGCTGGCCGCCGCCCTGGGAACCACCGCGGCGGCTGCCGCGACGCTCGGAGCGCTTGGCCTTCTTGGCGGCGCCACCGCGACGACGCTCCTCGCGATCGCCGCGATCCTCGTCGTCACGACCACGCCCCTTCTTGGCAGCCGTCTTCTTCGGCGGCGCCGTGCGGCGGTCGCTGCGGCCCTCCTTGGGCGGAGCCGGTGGCTCTGCCGAGGGCTCCGACTGATCCAGCTCGGGGACCGGAATCTGCGGCACCTCGGCAACCTTGGCTGGGGCTGGCTGCTCGGCGGGAGCCGGTGCAGCCGCCTCGGCCTTGGCGGCCTCCTCGCGGGCTTGCCGCTCGACGGCACGCTCCCTGGCGTCCTCGGCGTCCTGCGCTTCGCGCTTGGCCCGTGAATCCGCCATGTCGCCTACCAGCTGCCGCGGACCGGCATCTTCCGCCGGCTCGGGGGGCGGCGCCTCATCCTCGGCACGCTTGACGTAGGTCCGCTTCTTGCGCACCTGCACCTCGATGGTCTTGCCCCGCTCACCGGTCTTGATGCGGCTCCTGGTCTTGCGGGTCAAGGTAATGCGATTCTTGGCCCCCGCAGCACCCTCGCCACCATGGCTCTTGGTGAGATAGTCGAGCAGCTGACGCTTGTCCTCCTCGGACACCGCATCAGACTCGGCCTTGTGCTCGAGCCCGGCTTCTTTCATCTGTTCCAGCAGGCGGGGGACGTCGCGCCCTACCTTCACTGCAAAATCTTTAACGGTCATTTCTGACATGTTGACCCTCCTCAGCCCGTGACCCGTTTACTGTTCGTTCTCGAACCAGGGCGCACGGGCAGTCATGATCAGTGATGCAGCGCGCTCCTCGTCCATGCCCTCGATGTCCATCAAATCGTCGACGGACTGCTCGGCGAGGTCCTCCATGGTGACAATGCCGCGGCTAGCCAGAATGAAGGCCAGATGACGCTCCATGCCCTCCATTTCCAGCAGGTCGTCGGCCGGCTGAGCACCGTCCAGCTCCTCTTCGGAGGCGATGGCCAGGTTCAGCAGTTCATCCTTGGCACGCGCGCGCAGATCTTCCACCAATTCCTCATCGAGCTCCTCGATCTCGAGAATTTCCTCGAGGGGCACGTAGGCGATCTCTTCCAGCGTGGTGAAACCTTCCTCCACCAGCAGCCGGGCGAGGTCATCCTCGATATCCAGATGCTGAATGAAATGCTCGACCAGGCTATCGATCTCCTGCTCTCGCTTATCTTCGGCCTCGCCCTCGGTCATGACGTTGATTCGCCATCCGGTGAGCTCCGAGGCCAGGCGCACGTTCTGGCCGCTACGGCCGATGGCCTGGGCCAGGTTGTCCTCGGCGACCGCCACGTCCATGGCGTGGGCGTCTTCGTCGACCAGGATCGAGCCGACATCCGCCGGCGCCATGGCGTTGATGACCAGCTGAGCGGGGTTGTCATCCCACAGGATGATGTCGACCCGCTCGTTCTGCAGCTCGCTGGACACCGCCTGCACCCTCGAGCCGCGCATGCCGACGCAGGCACCCACCGGGTCGATGCGCCGGTCGTTGGTCTTGACCGCGATCTTGGCCCGGGAGCCGGGATCGCGGGCAGCACCCTTGATCTCGATGAGCTGCTCGGCGATCTCCGGCACCTCGATCTTGAACAGTTCGATGATCAGCTCGGGGCAGGTCCGCGACAGGATCAGCTGGGCGCCACGCGCATCGGCATCGACCTTGGTCAGCAGTGCCCGCACCCGATCGTTCATGCGGTAGCGCTCGCCGGGGATCATCTCGCCACGCGGCAGGAACGCCTCGGCGTTGTCGCCCAGGTCGATGATCAGGCCGTCGCGGGTGGTCTTCTTGACGATGCCGGCGACCAGCTCGCCCTCGCGCTCGGCGTATTGGCGCACCACTTCGGCACGCTCGGCCTCGCGCACCTTCTGCACGATGACCTGCTTGGCGGTCTGGGCGGCGATACGACCGAAGGCGGCATTCTCGATCTGCTCCTCGACCACGTCACCCCGCTTGAGCGGCGGGTCGCGACGCTCGGCGAAGGACTCCTTGATCTCGGCGTCGGGATTCTCGAACTCGTCGTCTTCCACCACTTCCCAGCGTCGAAACGTCTCGTACTCGCCAGTGTAGCGGTCGATATGAACGCGCACGTTGACTTCCCGGCCCTCGAAGCGCTTGCGGGATGCACTGGCCAGGGCCGCCTCGACGGCCTCGAAGATCACGTCGCGGGGCACGCCTTTTTCATTGGAGATCGCATCGACGACCGTCAGAATTTCTTTACTCATGCCTTTGCCTCGCCAGAAAACCTGTCCATATGCATCGACCTCAGTCTTCGAACCGGGGCACCACTCGTGCCTGGTCGATGCTTTCGATGGGAAAGCAATACTCTTCGCCGTCCTGCTGCAACAGCACCTCATCCTCCTCGATGCCGGCCAGCAGCCCCTGGAACTTGCGTCGCCCATCGAAGGGTATCCGCAGCTTCAGCGCCACCTGGTGCCCCGCATAGCGAGCGAAGTGGTCGAGGGTGAAGAGCGGCCGGTCCATTCCCGGCGACGACACCTCCAGGCTATATTCACCCGGTATGGGATCTTCCACGTCGAGTACGGCGCTGATCTGGCGACTGATATCAGCGCAGTTGCCCACGCTCACACCCTCGGCATGATCAATGTAGATCACAAGACGGGAATGCTTGCCCTGGGGGCGATAGTCGATACCCCAGAGCTCGAATCCCATGGCGGTGACCACCGGCTCGATCAGCGCATACAGCGCAGCGTCCTTGAGTGCCACAGAGAAAGCTCCTACAGCCGTTGCATCAGGCACCTGGCCGGGAGTAAACAGGAAAGCTAGGTGGCTGATTGGCGTTGCTCGGATAAGCGCGGTCGGCCTGGACCGACAGTAAGCTGCTAACAAAAAGCCCCTTCACAGGAAGGGGCCTTTCACAAGAAACCTGTAGTACCACTTCGGCGCTCATGACTGCCTCGCAAGACAGCTGACCGGAAGATGGTAGCGGGGACCGGATTTGAACCGATGACCTTCGGGTTATGAGCCCGACGAGCTACCAGACTGCTCCACCCCGCAACATTCCAGGTCGGCGATTGTAGGTGCCTGATGCGCTTGAGTCAAGCTGCAATGGCGCTTACAACCCTCCTTCTTACAACCTTCCTGGTGCCAATCCTGCTTCTGTCGTTTCGCAATCCCCTGCTGCTTACTTGGATCACGGCGTTTCAGATGGTGCCGAAGGCGGGACTTGAACCCGCACGACCTTACGGTCACTACCCCCTCAAGATAGCGTGTCTACCAATTCCACCACTTCGGCTTTCTTGATGACTGGAGCCTCAACCTTAGTCGTTGCTTTCTTCCAGCACTGGCGCGGTATTATCCACGTCACGGGCGTCGTCGTCAAGGGTCGGCACGCCGTTCTGCTGCTCGATCAGGCGAGAATCGGGAATGCCGACTTCCGGCGCCTGGGCCTGTGTCGCGTACCAGGCCAGGGCCAGCGAGGTGGCGAAGAAGGTGAACGCCAGCACGGCCGTGGCACGCGACAGGAAGCCGCCGCTGCCCCGCGAGCCGAATACGGTCTGGGAGGCACCGCCACCGAAGGCGGCACCGGCTTCGGCGCCCTTGCCCTGCTGTAGCAGGATGAGGACGACCAGGGCGATGGCGATCACCACATGGATCATGAGAATGGCAACTTGCATGGATTCAACCTGCTGACTGACAAATGGCTAGAAAATCGTCGACCTTGAGCGAAGCACCGCCCACCAGGCCGCCGTCGATGTCGGGCTGGGCCAGCAGCTCAGCCGCGTTGCTTGCGTTCATGCTGCCGCCGTAGAGCAATCGCATACCTGTCGCCAGCTCGCGATCGAAGCTGGCCTGATACTGGCGAATCCCGGCCATCACCTCCTGGGCCTGCCCGGGCGTCGCCGTGCGTCCGGTGCCGATCGCCCAGACGGGCTCATAGGCGATGACCACCCGAGGACGCTGCTCGGGCTCGAGGCGCGCCATCACGTAGCCCACCTGGCCCAGCACCACATCCATGGTGCGACCCGCGTCCCGCTCCTCGAGGCTCTCGCCCACGCAGAGGATCGGGGTAATGTCGACGCTCAGCGCCGCCAGCAACCGGTCATGCACGGCCTCGTCGTTCTCGCGATAGAGCTGGCGACGCTCGGAGTGCCCCACCAGCGCGTACTTCACGCCGAACTCCCGCAGCATCTGACCACTCACCTCGCCCGTACGAGCACCGGAATGCAGGGGGTTGAGGGTCTGTGCACCCAGCTCGAGCGAGGTATCGGCAAAGGCCCGCTGCGCCATGTCCAGATAGGGGAAGGGCGGCAGTATGACCACATCCAGCGACGCCGGGAGCACGGTACGGGGAAAGGCCCGGCCGAAATCCTCGACCAGAGAGGCCGAACCGTTCATCTTCCAGTTCCCGGCGATCAGCGGCGTTCGCATGCTGCGTCCTCTTTCAAAGTGGTGCGAAATGGTATAGGAGGCGTCGAGCCAAGACAACCACCAGGCGCACTGGTCAACCCAGCTGCTGCTCGACGTCGGCGGCCAGGCGCCGAGCCATGCCCTCTACATCGAGATGCGCTCGGCCTTCGACCATCACGCGAATCAGCGGCTCGGTGCCCGACGGACGCAGCAATACACGCCCCTCGTCGCCCAGCTCCGCCTCCATGGCGGCCACCGCATCCTTGACCGCCGAACTCGCCATCAGCGCCTTGGCATCGCTGCCCGGCGTCAGGCGCACATTGACCAGCACCTGGGGCACCTTCTCCAGCCCCGACAGCAGGCTCTTGAGCGGCTTGTCCTCGCAGACCATGATCGCCAGCACCTGCAACGCCGACACGATGCCGTCACCGGTGCTCTGCACGTCGGCACAGACGATATGGCCGGACGACTCCCCGCCCAGATGCCAGCCGTTGGCAACCAGACGCTCCACCACGTAGCGGTCGCCCACCTTGGCGCGCTCGAAGGGAACGCCCATCGCCTCCAGCGACATGGCCAGCCCGAAGTTGGTCATCAGGGTACCCACCACGCCCCCGTTGAGCTGCCCGCGCTCATGCCGGTCCCGGGCGATCAGGTAGAGGATGTCGTCGCCATCGATCTCGCGCCCGTCGGCATCGACCATCAACACCCGGTCGCCGTCGCCATCGAAGGCGATGCCCAGGTCGGCGCCCTGCTGGATCACCGCGGCACGCAGCGTGGCCGGGTAAGTGGAACCCACGTCGCGGTTGATATTGAGCCCGTCGGGGCTCGCCCCCACCAGGCTGATCTCGGCACCCAGCTCACGGAAGACGCTGGGGGCAATGTGATAGGTCGCCCCATGGGCGCAGTCCAGCACGATCTTCAGCCCATGCAGGCTGACCCGGTGGGGAATCGTGGACTTGCAGAACTCGATATAGCGGCCGGCGGCATCGTCGATGCGCACGGCCTTGCCCAGGCGGTCGGCTGCCACGGTGGTGAGCGGCTCGTCGAGCATCGCCTCGATGCGCTCCTCGATGTCGTCGGCCAGCTTGGTGCCTTCGGTGGAGAAGAACTTGATGCCGTTGTCGGCAAAGGGATTGTGCGACGCCGAAATCACGATACCGGCATCGGCCCGGAAGGTCCGTGTCAGATAGGCGATCCCCGGCGTGGGCATCGGACCGAGCAGGGCCACGTCGACACCCGCCGCCGAAAGCCCCGCCTCCAGCGCCGACTCGAACATGTAACCCGAGATACGGGTGTCCTTGCCGATCAGCACGCGAGCGCGCCCGTTGTCCCGGGCCAGCACGCGCCCCATGGCCCATCCCAGTTTCAGCATGAAGTCGGCGGTTATCGGATATTCACCCACCGTGCCCCGAATCCCGTCGGTACCAAAATAGCGTCTAGTCATGCTCGCAGCCTTCCCTAAGCACGGCCCATGTCATGTTTACCGCATCCAGGACTGGGCCAACGTCATGGACACGCAGAATACTTGCGCCGCGCTCGACGGCCATTGACGCCAGCGCCAGGCCGCCCGACAGGCGCTCCTCCACCGGCCGGCCAAGCACCTTGCCAATCATGCTCTTGCGCGACATCCCCACCATCAGCGGGAGCCCCTGCTTCGTCAGCGTCTCCAAGCGGTTGAGCAGGCGCAGGTTGTGCTCGACGCTCTTGCCGAAGCCGAATCCCGGGTCGAGCAGCAGGCGCTCACGGCGCAGCCCGGCCGCTTCGCAGGCGGCGATGCGCGACGCCAGGAAATCGCCGACCGACGCCTCCACCGCCACATCATAGCGAGGGGAGTGCTGCATGTCCCGCGGCTCGCCCTGCATGTGCATGAGACAGACCGGCAGGCCGGTGCCCAGGGCCGCCTCGATGGCGCCCTCACGCTGCAGGGCGCGCACATCGTTGATCATGCCGGCACCCAGGGCGGCGGTCTCGCGCATCACCTCGGGGCTGCTGGTATCCACCGACACCAGGGCGTCGAGTTCGCGGACCAGCCGCTCGACCACCGGCATTACCCGGTCCAGTTCCTGCTGGGTGGAGACCGCCTGGGAGCCCGGGCGGGTGGACTCGCCGCCCACGTCGATGATCGCCGCCCCCTCCGCCAGCATACGCTCGGCATGCCGCACGGCATCGTCGATGACGGTGTGCTGGCCGCCGTCGGAGAAGGAGTCGGGAGTGACATTGAGAATCCCCATGACGCGGGGGTAGGAGAGGTCGAGACGATGACGCCCGCAGGGCAGCCAGGTCGGTGAAACGGTTTCCATCATGCAGTCGGTCCTGTGGCGGCATGCTGACAAAACGGTTGCCCCGCATGGCAAAGGCGCCCCGGAGGGGCGCCTGCCTGCGATGGGTCGATATCAGGACCCGGCCGGGCCACCCAGCGGGTCGGAGGGGCGACGACGCGGCTCGTCGTCCTCATCCTCATCGCCACTGTCGCCACCATCACCACTGCTGTCGCCACCGCTGCCACCATCGGTGGGCCCGACCGCCTCGGACTCCGGCTCTTCGCTGCGGGGCGGCGTCTCGCCGGTTACCGGCGCACCGGTACCGGAATCGCCATCCTCCCAGTCCTTGGGCGGCCTCGGCGCGCGGCCTTCCATGATATCGCGGAGCTGGTCGGCATCGATGGTCTCGTAGAGCATCAGCGCATCGGCCATGGCGTCGAGCTTGTCGCGATTCTCCTCGAGGATCTGCTGCGCCTTGGCGTAGCACTCGTCGATGATCTTGCGCACCTCCTTGTCGAGGCGCGAGGTGGTCTCGCCGGACTTGAGCTTGCCGCCCTGGCCGGGGCCGCCGAGGAACTGGTGGGACTCGTCCTCGTCGTACATGATCGGGCCCATCTCCTCGGAGAGACCCCACTTGGCCACCATGTTGTGGGCCAGCTCGGTGGCGCGCTTGATGTCGTTGGACGCCCCGGTGGTCACGCCGTTGGGGCCCAGCGTCATCTCCTCGGCGATACGGCCGCCGAACAGCGAGCAGATCTGGCTGAGGATCTGCTGGCGCGACAGGCTGTAGCGATCCGCCTCGGGCAGGAACATGGTCACGCCAAGCGCTCGGCCGCGGGGGATGATGGTGACCTTGTAGACCGGGTCGTGCTCCGGCATCACCAGGCCGATGATGGCGTGGCCCGACTCGTGATAGGCGGTGTTGAGCTTCTCCTTGTCGGTCATGACCATGGACTTGCGCTCGGCGCCCATCATGATCTTGTCCTTCGCCAGCTCCAGCTCTTCCATGCTCACCAGGCGCTTGTTGCGGCGCGCGGCGAACAGTGCCGCCTCGTTGACCAGGTTGGCCAGGTCGGCGCCGGAGAAGCCGGGCGTGCCACGGGCGATCAGCGACGGCTTGACGTCGTCGCCCAGCGGCACCTTGCGCAGGTGTACGTTGAGGATATGCTCGCGGCCGCGAATGTCCGGCAGCCCCACCACCACCTGGCGGTCGAAGCGCCCCGGGCGCAGCAGCGCCGGGTCGAGCACGTCGGGGCGGTTGGTGGCGGCGATGACGATGACGCCCTCGTTGGCCTCGAAGCCGTCCATTTCCACCAGCAGCTGGTTCAGGGTCTGCTCGCGCTCGTCGTTACCACCGCCCATGCCGGCGCCGCGCGAACGACCCACGGCATCGATCTCGTCGATGAAGATGATGCAGGGCGCCTGCTTCTTGGCCTGCTCGAACATGTCGCGTACGCGGGACGCACCCACGCCGACGAACATCTCGACGAAGTCGGAGCCGGAGATGGAGAAGAACGGCACCTTGGCCTCGCCGGCGATGGACTTGGCGAGCAGCGTCTTACCGGTACCCGGTGGGCCGACCATCAGCACGCCACGGGGAATGGTGCCGCCCAGGCGCTGGAACTTGGAGGGGTCGCGCAGGAAGTCGACCAGCTCCTCGACCTCCTCCTTGGCCTCGTCGCACCCGGCCACATCGGCGAAGGTGGTCTTGATCTGATCCTGGGAAAGCAGCTTGGCCTTGGACTTGCCGAAGCTCATCGGCCCGCCCTTGCCGCCGCCGCCACCCTGCATCTGACGCATGAAGAACATGAAGATGGCGAGTATCAGCAGAATCGGGAAGCTGGCGATCAGCAGCCGCGTCCACAGGCTCTGCTGCTGCGGCTCCTTGCCCACCACGGTGACGTTGTTGGACAACAGGTCGTCCATCAGCCGCGGGTCTTCCGCCGAGGGGCGAATGGTCTGGAATTCAGAACCATCCTGGCGCTCACCGGTGATCGTGTGACCATCGATGGTCACGCTACGGACCTGCTGGTTCTGCACCTGTTGGACGAACTGAGAGTAGTTCATCGTCTGTGGTGCGGTATCGACGGTGAAGTTGTTGAATACCGTCAGTAATACTGCGGCGATAACCAACCACAGAATCAGGTTCTTTGCCATATCGTTCAAGGGCCTACCCTCGTTGCAAGCATCTGTCGGCCGAAACGCCTGTTTGTAAGACCACGCACTGCGGGGCGTGTTCCGCCCAGCCGTGGGGGCTATGTCTGCCCATACTGTGACATAGTTGAGCAGCCCTGTCCGGCCATTGCGCCGTTAGTCTTTGACTATCATTGTGACCGAGCCGGGGCTCAGCCGCGAAATCCTTCCGCCAGCAGGTACACCTCCCGCGAACGAGCGCGCGAGGCCTCTGGCTTGCGTGTCACCACCCGGCCGAAGCTGCTGCGCAGCTCCTTGAGATAGGCGTCGAAGCCTTCGCCCTGGAACACCTTGGCCAGGAAACGCCCCTGGGGCTTCAGCGTCTGCCGAGCCAGGTCGAGCGCCAGCTCGACCAGGTACATGGCCTGGGGCTGATCGATGGCCGCCATACCACTCATATTGGGGGCCATGTCGGACATCACAAGGTCCACCGGACGATCGCCCAGGGTCGCGAGTATCGCCTCGAGCACCGATTCCTCGGTGAAATCGCCCTGAATGAAGTCGACGCCGGCAAGGGCGTCCATCTCCAGGATGTCCGAGGCGATCACCACGCCTTCGGGGCCCACCTTCTCGGCGGCCACCTGGCTCCAACCGCCCGGTGCCGCACCCAGGTCGATCACCGCCATGCCCGGCCTGAACAGACGATCCTTCTCGTTCAGCGCCAGCAACTTGTAGCTGGCCCGGCTGCGGTAGCCATCCTGCCAGCTCTGCTGGACGAAACGATCGTCGAAGTGCTCCTTCAGCCAGCCCTTGCTGGTCCTGCTGGCACCACCGGTCTTGCCCGGAGCACGCTTGTCGCCGCCATTGGCGCTGGGCGCGTTGCCACGCGAGGAGGAAGTGGAACGAGCCACGGCATCACCTTGAGACATCGTTTGAAGTAGGAATCTGTAAAGCCAGCAGGCCCATGCCTGAATCGGCAAGGTGCGAAGCGAGTCGGTGGGCCGCCGAGAAGCGCTTGATTGCTTTCGTCGAGGCGCGTTTCACCGTACCATGGTGCGCTGAGCGCAACCGGGAAGACGCAACATACCATGAGCTTGTCACAGGCACAAAAGAAAGCATTTCGCAGTATCGGCCACCACCTCACCCCGGTGGTAACGGTATCCGAGAACGGCGTATCCGAGGGGCTGCTGGCCGAACTCGATCGCGCGCTCAGCGACCACGAGCTGATCAAGGTCAAGCTGGCCCTGGCCGAACGCGACGATCGCGCCGCCGCGCTGGAGGCGCTGCTCGCGGCGAGTCGTGCCGAGCGGGTCCAGACCATCGGCAAGATGGCGCTGCTCTATCGGGCCAACCCCAAGGGCAACCCCAAGCTCTCCAACGTCAAGCGCTTCGAGGGCCACCACGGCCGTCACTGAAGCCGAGCCGCATGCAGGGCTGCAACCAGCAGCCCTTGACAACCCCCGCGACCCGCGTCGCCGGGGGTTGTTCGCTTTTCGCCGGCTCAGCGGTGCTCGACGCCGGCAATCTCGTATTCCACTTCGCCACCCGGGGTGTTCACCACCACCACGTCGCCCTCCTCCTTGCCGATCAGGGCACGGGCAATGGGTGAGGTCACCGAGATCTTGCCGGCCTTGATCTCGGCCTCGTCCTCGCCAACGATCTGGTAGGTCACCGTCTCGTCATTGTTGAGGTTGATCAGCTCGACGGTGACGCCGAAGATCACCTTGCCGGTCTGCGGCAGCTTCATGACATCGATCACCTGGGCCGCCGAGAGCTTGCTCTCGATCTCCTTGATGCGTCCCTCGATGAAGCCCTGCTGCTCGCGGGCGGCGTGGTATTCGGCATTTTCCTTGAGATCGCCATGCTCGCGGGCATCGGCGATATCGGCGATCACCTTGGGACGCGCCTCGCCCTTGAGATACTCCAGCTCCTTGCGCAGGCGTGCCTCGCCGGCAACGGTCATGGGGACCTTGTTCATTGCGTAGCTCCTGCATGCAGTTCCTGTAACCGACGTACCGTAATGCCATCGCCATATTCGAGCGCCATGCAAACGGCACTGGCCCCTGCCAGGGTCGTGGCATAGGGCACCTTGCGAGCGAGCGCGGTACGACGGATCACCGAGGAGTCATTGATCGCCTGACGGCCCTCGGTGGTATTGACGATATAGGCGATTTCGTCGTTCTTGAGCAGATCGACGATATGCGGCCGGCCTTCATAGACCTTGTTGACGATGTCGAACGGGAGGCCTGCCGCTTCGAGTGCCGCAGCGGTGCCACGAGTGGCGACCAGGCCGAACCCTAATGCTAGCAGAGAACGCGCCACCTCGATAACACCCGACTTGTCCGGATCGCGCACCGAGAGGAACGCCTTGCGCTCCCCCGTGAGGGCGGGAATCGCTTCGCCGGCGCCCAGCTGCGCCTTGTAGAAGGCCTCGGCGAAGGTATCGCCACTGCCCATCACCTCGCCGGTGGACTTCATCTCCGGCGACAGGATGGGGTCGACACCGGGGAACTTGTTGAACGGGAACACCGCCTCCTTGACGCTATAGAAGTGCGGCACGATCTCGCGCTCGAAGCCCTGTTCGGCCAGGGTCTTGCCGGCCATGCAGCGGGCGGCGATCTGCGCCAGGGAGATGCCGATGCACTTGGAGACGAAGGGCACGGTACGCGAGGCGCGGGGGTTGACCTCGATGACGTAGATCTCGCCGTCCTGCCAGGCAAGCTGCACGTTCATCAGGCCCACCACGCCGAGCTCCACGGCCATCTTCTTGACCTGCTCGCGCATCTCGTCCTGCACCTCGGCGGGCAGCGAGTAGGGGGGCAGCGCGCAGGCGGAGTCGCCGGAGTGCACGCCGGCCTGCTCGATGTGCTGCATGATGCCGCCGATCACCACCTGGTGGCCGTCGGAGACGGCGTCGATATCGATCTCGATGGCGGCATTGAGGAAGTGATCGAGCAGCACCGGCGAGTCGTTGGAGACCTTCACCGCGTGGGTCATGTAGTTCTCGAGCTCGGAGGCGTCGTAGACGATCTCCATGGCCCGGCCGCCCAGCACGTAGCTGGGGCGCACCACCAGCGGGTAGCCGATCGCCTCGGCCTTGGCGAAGGCCTCGTCGAAGCTGCGCGCGGTGGCGTTGGGCGGCTGCTTGAGGCCCAGCTTCTCGATCATCTGCTGGAAGCGCTCGCGGTCCTCGGCACGGTCGATGGCGTCAGGCGTGGTGCCGATGATCGGCACCCCGGCGGCCTCGAGCTCACGGGCCAGCTTGAGCGGTGTCTGGCCGCCGAACTGCACGATCACCCCGACCGGCTTCTCCTTGTCGGCGATCTCCAGCACGTCCTCCAGGGTCACCGGCTCGAAGTAGAGGCGGTCGGAGGTGTCGTAGTCGGTGGAGACGGTCTCCGGGTTGCAGTTGACCATGATGGTCTCATAGCCGTCGTCATGCATGGCGAAGGCGGCGTGGACGCAGCAGTAGTCGAACTCGATGCCCTGGCCGATACGGTTGGGCCCGCCGCCCAGCACCATGATCTTCTGGCGATCCGAAACCTCGGCCTCGCACTCCTCCTCGTAGGTGGAGTACATGTAGGCGGTGTCCGAGACGAACTCCGCCGAACAGGTGTCCACCCGCTTGTAGACCGGGCGGATGCCGGCCTTCTGGCGGGTCTTGCGGAACTCCTTCTCGGCGACGCCCAGCAGGCTCGCCAGGCGGGCATCACTGAAGCCCTTGCGCTTGAGGCCGAACAGCTCGCGGGGGGTGAAGTCGGACAGTGAACGCTTGCTCACCTCCTGCTCGATGCGAACCAGCTCCTCGATCTGCACCAGGAACCAGGGATCGATATTGGTCAGGGTGAAGATCTCGTCGACACTCATGCCGGCGCGCATGGCGTCGGCGATGAAGAAGATGCGCTCGGCGCCGGCGGCCTGCAGCTCGCCCTTGATATGCGCCATGGCATCGTCGGTGAACTCGCCGGCCTTGCACTCAGGAAACTTGGGATCGAGCCCGTCATTGCCGGTCTCCAGGCCACGCAGTGCCTTCTGCAGCGACTCCTGGAAGGTGCGACCGATGGCCATGACCTCGCCCACCGACTTCATCTGCGTGGTCAGGCGGTCGTTGGCCTGGGGGAACTTCTCGAAGGTGAAGCGCGGAATCTTGGTGACGACATAATCGATGGCCGGCTCGAAGGAGGCCGGGGTGCGCCCGCCGGTGATGTCGTTCTGCAGCTCGTCCAGAGTATAGCCGACGGCCAGCTTGGCGGCGATCTTGGCGATCGGGAAGCCGGTGGCCTTGGAGGCCAGCGCCGAGGAGCGCGACACCCGCGGGTTCATCTCGATGATCACCATGCGCCCGGTCCTGGGGTCGACGCCGAACTGCACGTTGGAGCCGCCGGTCTCGACGCCGATCTCGCGCAGCACCGCAAGCGATGCGTCGCGCATGATCTGGTATTCCTTGTCGGTCAGCGTCTGGGCCGGGGCCACGGTGATGGAGTCACCGGTGTGCACGCCCATGGGGTCGAAGTTCTCGATGGCGCAGACGATGATGCAGTTGTCGTTCTTGTCCCGAACGACCTCCATCTCGTACTCCTTCCACCCCAGCAACGACTCGTCGATCAGCAGCTCATGGTTGTTGGAGAGCTCGAAGCCGCGGGTGCAGATCTCCTCGAACTCCTCCTTGTTGTAGGCCACGCCACCGCCGGAGCCGCCCATGGTGTAGGAGGGGCGGATGATGGTGGGAAAGCCCAGCTCGGCCTGGATCTCCCAGGCCTCTGCCATGGAGTGCGCCACCTTGGCCTTGGGGCACGCCAGGCCGATGTTCTTCATCGCCTTGTCGAAGAGGTCGCGGTCCTCGGCCTTGTTGATGGCGTCGGCGTTGGCACCGATCATCTCCACGCCATACTTCTCGAGCACACCGTGCTCGTCGAGCTGCAGCGCACAGTTGAGCGCCGTCTGGCCACCCATGGTCGGCAGCAGGGCATCGGGGCGCTCGGCGGCGATGATCTTCTCCACCGTCTGCCAGGTGATCGGCTCGATATAGGTGGCATCGGCCATGGCCGGGTCGGTCATGATGGTGGCCGGGTTGGAGTTGACCAGGATGACCCGGTAGCCCTCCTCGCGCAGCGCCTTGCAGGCCTGGGCGCCGGAATAGTCGAACTCGCACGCCTGGCCGATGACGATGGGGCCGGCGCCGATGATGAGGATGCTCTGTATGTCGGTACGTTTGGGCATGACGGTTCCCGCGAAAATTGATGGCTAACGAGTGAGGCGGCTCTCGCAGAGTCCGCTGAAGCGTTCGATGCCCGGCGGGGCCCTGGGGCCTGACCGGGCAGATTCATTCAGCGCGTGGCGAGGCGCTCCTTCATCATGGCGACGAAACGGTCGAACAGCGGCGACACGTCCTTGGGGCCGGGGCTCGCCTCGGGGTGGCCCTGGAAGCTGAAGGCCGGGCGGTCGGTGCGCTCGATGCCCTGCAGCGAACCGTCGAACAGCGAACGGTGGGTGGCACGCAGGTTGGCCGGCAGGGTCGACTCCTCGGCGGCGAAGCCGTGGTTCTGGCTGGTGATCATCACATGGCCGGTGTCGAGGTCCTGCACCGGATGGTTGGCGCCATGGTGGCCGAGCCCCATCTTCACCGTCTTCGCTCCGCTGGCCAGCGCCAGCAGCTGATGGCCCAGGCAGATGCCGAATACCGGGATATCGGTCTCGAGGATCTCGCCGATCGCCTTGATGGCGTAGTCGCAGGGCTCGGGGTCACCGGGGCCGTTGGCCAGGAAGACACCGTCCGGGTTCATGGCCAGCACCTCGGCGGCGGGGGTCTGGGCCGGCACCACGGTCAGGCGGCAGCCGCGGCTGGCCAGCATGCGCAGGATGTTGCGCTTCACCCCGTAGTCGTAGGCGACCACGTGGAAGGGCCGCTCGGCTCTTCCCTCGGAGGCGGCGGTATCGGCATAGCCTTCGCCCAGGGTCCATTCGCCCTCGGTCCACTCGTAGGGAGCCTGGCAGGAAACCACCTTGGCCAGGTCCATGCCCTTGAGGCCGGGAAACTCCCGGGCCGCCGCCAGGGCGCGCTCGACGGCGTCTTCGCCGGAGGCCAGGTCGCCGGCCAGGATCGCCCCGTTCTGGGCGCCCTTGTCGCGCAGGATGCGGGTCAACCGCCGGGTATCGATATCGGCGATGCCCAGCACGTTCTGGCTCTTCAGGTAGTCGGAGAGCGACTGTTCGGAGCGGAAATTGCTGGCGATCAGCGGCAGGTCGCGGATCACCAGGCCCGCCGCGGCGATGGCGCCGGACTCCACATCCTCGGCGTTGACGCCGGTATTGCCGATGTGGGGATAGGTGAGGGTGACGATCTGCCGGGTATAGGAGGGATCGGTGAGGATTTCCTGATAGCCGGTCATGGCCGTATTGAACACCACCTCACCGCTGGTCTGTCCATCGGCACCGATGGCCGTGCCGTGAAAGAGACTGCCATCTTCCAGGGCCAGTATCGCGGGTTTGTTCAATGCGGGGCTGTTCAAGACAAGGTCCTCCCATGCTGTGGGAGCCTGAGGGGCGCAGGCTCCGCGGCTATCGTCGCTGCGACAGATTCGGCTCGTAAAAAAGCGGGACGAAGCCGATAAAAGAACCGGTTTCATCCCGCTTGTTGTCATATTCTTCGGGGGCTGGCAAACGCAACAAGCGCGCAGTGGTGACTGCTATTTTCAGGCGCCCGGCCAAAATTTTGGGGATATTACAGGATTCTCCTCACTTCGACCACCCCTTACTGCCCCAAAAGTGTTGTATGCCGCCGCACCTCAGGGTCGCCGAGGGCAGGCTGGAGAGGAGGTCCGATGCCATGGATGGCATCGGTAGCGCCCAAGGATGGGTTCACAGCGCCTCCTCGCAGGCCTGCCCTCGGGAAAGCCCCGAGGCAACTCAGAGCCCCAACACATCCTGCATGTCATACCGCCCATTGGGCCGGTCGGCCACCCAGCGCGCCGCGCGTACCGCACCCTTGGCGAAGGTCATGCGGCTCGACGCCTTGTGGGTGATCTCGATGCGCTCGCCCTCGGTGGCGAACATCACCGTGTGCTCGCCGACGATATCCCCGGCACGCACCGTGGCGAAGCCGATTTCCTTGTCCGTGCGCGGCCCGCACTGGCCCTCGCGGGCGAAGACGCCGTGCTCCTTGAGCGTGCGGCCGAGGCTCTCGGCCACCACCTCGCCCATCTTCAGCGCGGTGCCCGAGGGGGAATCCACCTTGTGGCGATGGTGCGCCTCGATCACCTCGATGTCGTAGCCCTCGTCGCCCAGTGCCCGGGCCGCAGTTTCCAGCAGCTTCAGCGTCAGGTTGACCCCGACGCTCATGTTGGGCGCGAAGACCAGCGGGAGCCTGTCACGGTAGGCGTCGAGCGCGGCCAGCTCCTCGTCGGAGAGCCCGGTGGTGCCGATGACGATCCGCTTGCCGTGCTTGGCGCAGAACGCCAGGTTGGCCAGCGTCACCTGCGGGCTGGTGAAGTCGATCAGCACGTCGAATTCATCGACGATGGCCTCGAGGGAGTCCACCGCCGTCACCCCCAGCCTGCCGACGCCCGCCAGCTCGCCGATATCGGCACCGGCCAGCGAACTGCCCGGCTCGACGATACCGCCGGCCAGGGTGGCTCCGGCATCCTGCTGCACGGCGTTGACCAGGGTGCGGCCCATGCGGCCGGCGACGCCGACGATGGCGATACGGGTCATGCGGACTCCTGCGAAATCGGTAAGTTGAAGATGACAGGGAGTATACCAGAGCATGCCCCGCCTGGACCGATGCTTGGGTAGCGGCGGCAGGATCGCCCACACTGGACATGACGATACGATGCAAGGAACACCATGCCGACCCCGATACCGCCCGGCTCCGCCAATGAAACCGCCCTGCTCGACCTGCTGCGCCGCCACCCCTGCATACTGCTGACCGGCCCGTCCGGCAGCGGCAAGACGACCCTTGCCCGGTCCGTGGCCGCCCGCCTGGTCGAGCGCGGCGAGGTGTGTCATTGCCTCAGCGCCGACCCCGGACTACCCGGCTTCGGCCCACCCGGCGCCGTGTGCCTTGGGCGCTGGGACCCGCAGCTTGGCGTAGGCGGCGACTGGCACCTGGAGGCCATCGAGGCACTGGCCTCCCTGGACAGCGCGCGCTTCCGCCTGCCGCTGGCCGAGGCGGTACGCCGGCTGGCCGGGCGCGTCGAGACCGGCCTGCTGATCGTCGATACGCCGGGTGTGGAACGCGGCATCGGCGGCGCCGAGCTGCTTGCAGCACTCGTCAGCGCCAGCCACGCCAGTGCCTTGGTGCGGCTGGCGCCGGGAAACGAGCCCGATCCTTACGCGCCGGAACGCATGGCGCTGGGCCTGGAAACGCTGGGGTTGTCTGCCGCCCCGCTGGCGCGCCATCCGGGGCGCCAGCTTCGCACCCAGCGGCGTACCGAGGCATGGGACACCTATTTGGCCGCTGCCACTGCTCAGGAAATCGATCTTGTCGGCCTGGCCATCGTCGGCACACCGCCACCGCACGACGTCGCCGCCGCCTGGCACAGGCGCCAGGTCGGCCTGCTCGACGCTACCGGCCGCACCCTGGCCATGGGTGAATTGCTTGCGCTGGAAGGTAAACGGCTCAAGTTGCTGACTCCGCCACTGGGCGACACCCCGCGCACCCTGGTGATACGTGACGCCATGCGCTACCCCGAGGGCCATCTCGGCACGGCGCGCCCCTATCGTGCCTCTTACCCAGCAACACCCGACGAGCCATCCTTGAGGCTGCCTTTACAGGAAGCCGTCGACGGCCCGCGGCCGACTCTGCGCCTCGATGGGGTACGCGCGACCCTGGTCAACGGCGTGTTCGGCGACCCGCTACTGCATCTGCGCCTGCGTCATCGCAAGCGCAGTCTGCTGTTCGACCTGGGCGACCCCGGCCGGCTGCCGGCACGGCTGGCCCACCAGGTCAGCGATGTCTTCATCAGCCACGCCCACTTCGACCACATCGGCGGCTTCCTGTGGCTGCTGCGCTCGCGCATTGGCGACTATCCACCGTGCCGGATGTATGGGCCACCCGGGCTCGCCGGCCACCTGGACGGGTTGATGCGAGGCATACTGTGGGATCGGGTCGAGGAAAAGGCGCCCCGCTTCGAGGTCTACGAGCTGCACGGCGAGCGCCTGGCCCACTATCGCCTGGCAGCCGGCCAGTCGATGAAGGCGCTCTCCCCCAGGGACGTCGAAGATGGCGTGCTCCACGCGGAGCCAGGGTTTCGCGTGCGCGCCGTCACGCTGGACCACGGCACGCCGGTGCTGGCCTTCGCTTACGAGCCGGACGTGCAGGTCAAGGTACGCAAGGAGCGCCTGGAAGCGCACGGCTGGTCGCCCGGCCCGTGGCTCGGCGAACTCAAGCAGCGCGTACTGACCAGCGACGATGAGAGCGAAATCGTCCTGCCCGATGGTAGCCGCCGCCCGGCCCCCGAGCTTGCCGAACAGCTATTGTTCTCGCAGCCGGGCCAGCGCCTGGTCTATGCCACCGACTTCGGCGACACGCCCGATAATCGCGAGCGCCTGCTGCGCCTTGCCCGCGGCGCCGGGGTACTGTTCTGCGAGGCCTCGTTCCGTGAGGAGCAGCGAGAACAGGCCCAACGCACCGGCCACCTGACCGCCCGCGCCTGCGGCGAGATCGCCGCCGCAGCCGAGGTTGGCCAGTTGGTGCCATTTCACTTTTCGCGCCGTCACGTCGACGACGTGGGCGAGCTCTACAAAGAGATTCGCCGGCACTTCCCGCGCCTGGCCGCCACTCCCGGCAGCGAGCCTGGGCCGTGGGACGAAGGCGAGGAAGACGG
The DNA here is from genome assembly GCF_021412585.1 of Halomonas alkalisoli. GTDB lineage: Bacteria > Pseudomonadota > Gammaproteobacteria > Pseudomonadales > Halomonadaceae > Halomonas > Halomonas alkalisoli. The sequence continues at coordinate 51,351 of NZ_JAKCMI010000032.1, forward strand.
CGACTAGCCAGTGTCGCGCGGGCCATTCTGGCGCAACAGCATGCCGATGGCGGCAAGCACCAGGGCACTGCCCGGCAGCCACTGCCAGCCGATCTGCTCGGGTACGGTGACGAACAGCAGCAACATGGAGACGAAGGGCACCAGGTAGCCGTAGGCGGTGACGGCACCGGGGGTCAACGCCGAGGTGGCGCGCTGCATCAGCCAGAAGGTCAGGGCACTGGAGAAGAGCCCCAGGTAGGTCACCAGCAGCAGATCCTGCCAGCGCATCGACATGAGCTCGGCGGCGGGCTCGATGACCAGCCCCAGCAGGCCGATCCATACCCCGCCCATTCCCAGGCTCCAGAAGGTGCGCACCGAGGCCGCTTCCGGCAGCCAGCCATGGCCGAGCCCCCACTTGCTCAGCACCGGGTAGAGTGCCGAGGAGACACAGCCGAGGAAGAACACCGCCTCGCCGATGCCGAACTGGAGCCCTTCGCCATGCCCCATCGACTCGGCAACGGCCAGCCCCAGCGCCCCCATGGCGCCCAGCGCAAGGATCGCCGGCAGCTGCCAGGTCAGCCGTTCGACGCGAAAGCCCAGCCCCAGCAGGAAGGCCAGCAGCGGCACGGTGACGTAGAGCGTCGACATGGAGAGCGCCGTGGCATGATGCGCCGCCCAGAACATGGCGCCGAAGAAGCCGGCCAGGCAGAGGCCCATCAGGCTGTAGAGGGGCAGTAGCCGCCAGGAGGGCAGGAAATCGGCCGCACGACGCGCCAGCCACCAGAGCCCCGCGCAGGCGATGGCGAAGCGCAGCGCGGTCAGCGACAGCGGCGGTAGCTGGCTCATCAGCTCGACGGCGGGAAACGACAGCCCCACCAGCACCGCCCACAGCAGCATGCCCAGGTGGGCGGCCCGGGGCGACACCGGGACGTTCAATTTTCCCAGACGATGACCAGCTCCTCATCACCCGCCATGCGCTGAAGGTGGGCATCCAGCACGCCCTCCAGGCGATCGAGGCTCTCCTCTTCCAGCGCCTCGAGGGCCACCACCAGCTTGCCCGGCTCGGCCTGCATCAGGCAGGAGCCCTCCTCGAAGACCACCCGGCTCTCGGTCTCGCCCTGCTCCACCTCCAGCTTGTGCGCCCAGTGCTTGCACAGCCGGTTCATCAGCTTCGCAGCTGACTCGGTAGCGATCTCCGTTCGCGACATCGGCATGACGACCTCCATTCGTTTTCGATTGAACGCCTAGACTAGGACGATCCGGGTAGGCAATGCCAGCCCCGAGCCTGGCGAACGCAGTGTTCCACAAAATGGAGCATCGACTCGACGCCCCCACTCGATGAGCCTGCTGGAAAAACAAGACCCCGGCTCCTTGCGGAGGCCGGGGCCTGGTCTGCCGAGCTGTAGCCGGAAGCCTTACGGCTTCATGTCCTCGAAGAACTTCTTCACGCCGTCGAAGAAGCCGCTCTTCTTGGGCGAGTGGTGGGCGCTGTTGGTGCCCCCCAGGCTCTCCTGGAGCTGGCGCAGCAGGTCCTTCTGCTCATCGTTGAGGTTGACCGGTGTCTCGACCACCACCTTGCACAGCAGGTCGCCGGGAGGGCCGCCGCGTACCGGCTTGACGCCCTTGCCGCGCAGGCGGAACAGCCGGCCGGTCTGGGTCTCGGCGGGGATCTTGAGCTTCACCCGGCCGTCCAGCGTCGGCACTTCCAGCTCGCCGCCGAGGGCGGCGTCGATGAAGTTGATCGGCACGTCGCAGTGCAGGTGCTTGCCGTCGCGCTGGAAGATATGGTGCGGCTTGATCGCCACCTGCACGTAGAGATCGCCCGGGGGCCCGCCGTTGACGCCGGACTCACCCTCGCCGTTGAGCCGGATGCGATCGCCGGTATCCACGCCGGCCGGGATCTTCACCGACAGGGTGCGGGTCTCGCGCACGCGGCCTTCGCCGTGGCACTTGTGGCAGGGCACCTTGATGTGCACGCCGCTGCCGTGGCAGGTGGGGCAGGTCTGCTGCACGGCGAAGAAGCCCTGCTGCATGCGCACCTGGCCGTGGCCGTTACAGGTGGGGCAGGTCTCCTTGCTGGAGCCCGGCTCGGCACCTTGGCCGTCGCAGCGGTCGCACTCCACGTGGCGCGGCACGCGGATATCGACGGTGGTGCCGGAAACCGCGCTCTCCAGGTCCAGCTCCAGGTTGTAGCGCAGGTCGCTGCCCCGCTGCGGCGCATGGGGGCTGCGCCGGCCGCCGCCACCGCCGAAGATGTCGCCGAACACGTCGCCGAAGATATCGCTGAAGCCGCCGGCTCCCGCGCCGCCGCCGAAACCACCGGCACCGAAGCCGCCGGCCTGGCCGTCGACGCCGGCATGGCCGAACTGGTCGTAGGCGGCACGCTTCTCGCCGTCGCTCAGGATCTCGTAGGCTTCGGAGACTTCCCGAAACCGCTCGGCCGAGCTTTCGTCATCCGGATTGCGGTCCGGATGGTATTTCTGTGCCAGGCGTCGGTAGGCCTTCTTGATATCTTTCGTGTCGGCCCCGCGCTCGACGCCGAGCACTTCGTAATAATCGCGTTTGGACATGGGTCCATGCGCCTCCTGGTCTAGGCAGTTATCGCCTGATCCGCGGAAACGGCAACGCGGGAGTCATCCCCCCGCGCTGCCGTCGGCCGTGGCATACCTTCGACGATTACGGCTTCTTCTGGTCGTCGTTGACTTCTTCGTACTCGGCGTCGACCACGTCCTCGTCCGGCTTGCCGGCATCTTCGCCGCCGTCACCACCGCCCTGCTGGGCTGCCTCGGCCTGCTCGGCGTACATCTTCTGGGCCAGGTTGCCGGAGGCTTCGGTCAGCTTGTCCAGCTTGGCCTGGATGTCGTCCTTGTCGTCGCCCTTCAGCGCCTCTTCCAGGTCGCCGATGGCGGTCTCGATGGCCTGCTTCTCTTCGTCGCTGGCCTTGTCGCCGGCCTCTTCCAGGGTCTTGCGCGAGGCGTGGACCATGCCGTCGGCCTGGTTGCGCAGCGCCACCAGCTCCTCGAACTTCTTGTCCTCGTCGGCATGGGCCTCGGCGTCGCGCACCATCTGCTCGATCTCGTCGTCGGTCAAGCCGCTGGAGGCCTTGATCACGATCGACTGCTCCTTGCCGGTGGCCTTGTCCTTGGCGGACACGTTGAGGATGCCGTTGGCGTCCAGGTCGAAGGCGACCTCGATCTGCGGCACGCCACGCGGCGCCGGCGGAATATCGGCCAGGTCGAAGCGGCCCAGCGACTTGTTGCCGCCCGCCTGCTTGCGCTCACCCTGCAGCACGTGGATGGTCACGGCGGTCTGGTTGTCATCCGCGGTCGAGAAGGTCTGGGTCTTCTTGGTCGGGATGGTGGTGTTCTTCTCGATCAGCGGGGTCATCACGCCGCCCAGGGTCTCGATGCCGAGCGTCAGCGGGGTGACGTCGAGCAGCAGCACGTCCTTGACGTCGCCGCCCAGTACGCCGCCCTGGATCGCCGCGCCAACAGCCACGGCCTCGTCCGGGTTGACGTCCTTGCGGGCTTCCTTGCCGAAGAAGTCGGCGACCTTCTTCTGCACCATGGGCATGCGGGTCTGACCGCCGACCAGGATCACGTCGTCGATCTCGGAAGCGGACAGGCCGGCATCGGCCAGGGCGGTCTTGCACGGGCCCATGGAGCGCTGCACCAGATCTTCTACCAGCGACTCGAGCTTGGCCCGGGTCACCTTGACGTTGAGGTGCTTGGGACCGGTGTTGTCAGCGGTGATGTAGGGCAGGTTGACGTCGGTCTGCTGGGCGCTGGAGAGCTCGATCTTGGCCTTCTCGGCGGCTTCCTTGAGGCGCTGCATGGCCAGGTTGTCACCGGAGAGGTCGATACCGCTGTCGGACTTGAACTGATCCACCAGGTAGTTGATCAGGTGCATGTCGAAGTCTTCGCCACCCAGGAAGGTGTCGCCGTTGGTGGCCAGCACCTCGAACTGGGTCTCGCCGTCGACGTCGGCCACTTCGATGATGGAGATATCGAAGGTACCGCCGCCCAGGTCGTAGACCGCGATGGTCTTGTCGCCACGCGACTTGTCCATGCCGTAGGCCAGCGCCGCCGCCGTGGGCTCGTTGATGATGCGCTTGACCTCGAGGCCGGCGATGCGGCCGGCATCCTTGGTGGCCTGGCGCTGGCTGTCGTTGAAGTAGGCCGGCACGGTGATGACCGCCTCGGTGACTTCCTCACCCAGGTAGTCTTCCGCGGTCTTCTTCATCTTCTTCAGCACTTCGGCGCTGACCTGCGGCGGTGCCAGCTTCTTGCCCTTCACTTCCACCCAGGCGTCGCCGTTGTCGGCCTCGACGATGCCGTAGGGCACCATCTTGATGTCCTTCTGGACGACGTCGTCCTTGAAGCGACGGCCGATCAGGCGCTTGATGGCGTACAGGGTATTCTCGGGGTTGGTGACCGCCTGGCGCTTGGCCGACTGCCCCACCAGGATCTCGCCATCATCGGTGTAGGCGATGATGGAAGGCGTGGTGCGAGTACCTTCGGCGTTCTCGATCACCTTGGCGCTGTCGCCGTCGAGCACGGCCACACAGGAGTTGGTGGTCCCCAGGTCAATACCGATGATGCGTCCCATAGGAAATCCTCGAAAAGTCGTTGCTTGAATTCGTCTCTGCGGCGCTTGCCGCGGGGTTGTCGTCTATCTGGGGGGCAGTGTCTGCTTTTTCAAGTCCTGCCCCCGTTTCCGATGTGCTAACTCAACCGGCAGCCTGGCTGACCACCACCATGGCCGGGCGCACCAGGCGTCCGTTGAGCACGTAGCCCTTCTGCATCACTTCCATCACGCTGTTGGGCTCGAGCTCGGGGTTGGGCACCATGGCCATGGCCTCGTGGTACTGGGGGTCGAAGGGCTCGCCCTGCGGGTCGACCGCCTCTACGCCGAACTTGCCCAGCACGTCGTGCTGCATCTTCAGGGTCATGGCCACGCCCTCGCGGTGGGCCTCGCTGGCGTCCTCGCCCATGGCCTCCAGCGCCTTCTCCAGGCTGTCGACCACCGGCAGCAGCTCCTTGACGAAGCGCTCGAGGGCGAACTTGCGCGCCTTCTCGGCCTCCTGCTCGGCGCGACGACGCACGTTCTGCGCCTCGGCTGCCGTGCGCAACACCTGGTCCTTGGCCTCGGCCAGGCTCTCCTCGAGCTCCGCGACCTGGGCGGCCAGCATCTCGGCCTCGGGGTTGTCGCCCGCTTCGGCCTGCTCGGCCAGCGCCTCGGCCTCGTCGGCCGCCTCGATGGCCTCGCCTTCGAGCTCACCCTCCACGGGCTGCGGTTCGGCCTCTTCCTCGCGCCTTGCCAGCTCGTCGTCCAGCGGGGTCTGGGGTTCTTTAGCCATGAACATCTCCTGAAACGGTGAATCGGCCCCGCGGGCCGAACATGATTCGGGTTGGCGATAGCATCGCAATCTGCCGCCTATATGGGGGCCACGACGAAAATCTCAAGAAAAAACACCCAAGGAATTGACATGTGCATTGAGAGAGCCGGTGGTCTACTGTATAAAAACTCACTAAAGGTGTATGAATATCCAGCCTGCTGCTCAGACCAGCTGTCGTGACGAGCCATCTGCAATGAACTGTCTGCAATGAACTGTCTCAACGAGCAGTCGAGAGCCAAGGCGCCGGGAGGGAAAGATGCTGACTCAGCTTGCCATTCGAGACTATGCCATCGTCGAACGCCTCGACCTGGAGCTTGCCGGCGGCATGACCGCCATTACCGGCGAGACCGGGGCCGGCAAGTCGATCCTGCTCGGCGCCCTGGGGCTGTGCCTGGGCGAACGCGCCGATGCCGGCAGCATTCGCCACGGTTGCGAGCGTGCCGACCTCAGCGCCCGCTTCGATATCGCCGCACTGCCGGCCGCCCGCGCCTGGCTCACGGAACGCGAACTGCCCGCCGACGATTGCCTGCTGCGCCGCGTGGTGACCGCGGCCGGCCGCTCCAAGGCATGGATCAACGGTCAGCCGGCGACCATCGTCGACCTCAAGGCCCTGGGCGAGCACCTGGTGGAGATTCACGGCCAGCACGCCCATCAGGCGCTGTTGCGGGAGGAGACTCACCTGCGCCTGCTCGACGACTTCGCCGGCCAGCGCACGGCGGTGACCGAGCTGGCCGAGACCTTCCGCAGCTGGCAGGCCGCCCGCCGCCGGCTCAAGCGGCTGGCCGAGAGCGGCGACGAAGTGCAGGCCCGGCGGCAGCTGCTGCGCTATCAGGTCGAAGAGCTGGACGCCCTGGCCCTGGGGGACGACGAGCTGGCGACCCTGGAGCGCGAGCAGGAGCAGCTCGCCCATGCCGAGGAGACCATTCGCGAGGCCCAGTTCGCCGCCGACTGCTGTGACAGCGACGAGGGCGGCGCGCTATCGCTATTGCACCAGGCGAGCAGCCGCCTCGGCGTGCTGCCTGGCCACGCCCAGGGCGGCCTGGCCGAGGCGCTGAGCATGCTGGGCGAGGCACGTATCCAGATCGAGGAGGCGGCGCGGGAGCTCCACCGCTTCGTCGATACCACCGAGCTGGACCCGGAGCAGCTGGCCTGGGTCGAGTCGCGGCTGAGCGAAGTCCACCGCATCGCCCGCAAGCATCACGTCATGCCGGAAGAGCTGCCCAGCCTGCACCGGCGACAGCAGGCGGAGCTGGAAGGCCTGGAGGGAGGCGAACACGACCTGGAGGCGCTGCGCGCCGAGGTGGAGGCCCTGCGCGATTCCTGGCGCCAGCAGGCCCGCAGCGTCAGCGAGGCGAGACAGCGGGCGGCCACCCGGTTCGGCAAGGCGGTCCAGGAGCAGTTGGCCTTCCTGGCCATGGGCAAGGCACGCTTCGAGGTTGAAGTGGAAGCCCGCGAGGTGCCGGCCGCCGATGGCCTGGAGGGCATCCGCTTCCTGATCAGCGCCAACCCCGGCCAGCCGCCTCGCCCGCTCTCCAAGGTGGCCTCCGGCGGCGAGCTGTCGCGCATCAGCCTGGCGATCCAGGTGGTGGCGGCTCGCCACTCGACCATTCCCAGCCTGATATTCGACGAGGTGGATGTCGGCGTCTCCGGCGCCACCGCCGAGATCGTCGGCCAGTTGCTGCGGCGGCTCGGCACCGACGGACAGGTAATGACCGTGACCCACCTGCCCCAGGTGGCCGCCCAGGCCCACCACCACCTGCATATCGAGAAGCAGGCCCGGCGCAACACCACGCAGACTCGCATGGCGCTACTCGACGAGGCCGGGCGGGTCAGCGAGCTGGCTCGCATGCTGGGCGGGGTGAACCTATCCGACCGCACCCTGGCCCACGCCAGGGAGATGCTCGACGCCAGCCAGCAGAGCGCACACCACTAAGCGCACACCACTCAAGCACCCCCTCTAATGGCCACCCTCCGCCACAGACGACAGCGACCCCGCACCTTGCGGAGCGGGGTCGCTGTCGGGTCTGGAATCGGCGGGCCCTAGCGGCGTATCAGGCGGAACCGCGAGGGCGCACGTAGAGCACCAGGGCGTGATCGACGAGCTCAAAGCCATGCTCCTCGGCGATCTCCTGCTGGCGCCGCTCGATGGTCTCGTCGAAGAACTCGATGATTTCACCGCTGTCCAGGCACACCATATGGTCATGGTGCTCTTCCTGGGAGATCTCGAACACGGCGTGGCCGCCATCGAAATTGTGGCGAGTCACCAAGCCCGCCGACTCGAACTGGGTCAGCACACGATAGACGGTGGCCAGGCCCACGTCTTCGCCGGCATCCAGCAGTGACTTGTACACATCCTCGGCGCTCAGGTGGTGCTGACCCGTGGCATTCTCGAGGATCTGCAGGATCTTCACGCGGGGCAAGGTGACCTTGAGGCCCGCCTTGCGCAGTTCATGGTTCTGGTCGGCCATGTTCGCTCTTCGCAGTATCAGGTAGGGTCGGGTATGATCGACCGAATCCACGATAGTGAAGAACGGACCCAAATGCAAAAGCTGATCAAGACCGCCACTCTTATCCTCGCCCTGACCCTGGTCAGCGGCTGTGTGTACAAGCGCGACCTGGCCCAGGGTAATTACATTACCGAGGGCATGGTCGAACAGCTGCAGCCCGGCATGAACCGCGACCAGGTCGTGGGAGTCCTGGGGCGCCCGCTGCTGGAAGCGCCCTTCGACGCCAACCAGTGGGACTACATCTTCCGGCTCGACGAGGCCTATGGCGGCGTCCAGCAGCGTCGAGTGACGCTGACCTTCGACGGCGATCGGCTGGTCAACGTCCAGCAGGAAGGCGACTTCTCCGAGGATATCCAGCTCCGTACCCAGGATGATGTCGGCCCCCCCGTCGAAGGCGCCAGCCCCATGGACGATTTGCCGGAGACCCAGCCACAAACCGCTCCCCGCTCCGAGCCGGATGCAGGCGGCACCCTGCCGCAGGGTGGCGAGCCGGCTTCGACCGAGCCGCTCGCGCTCTAAACCAGCCAGCACGCCCCCCTAGCACGCCCCGGCCAAGTCCGGGGCGTCATTGTTTGCTGCGCGCCCGCTCGGCCACTTTCCCTTCCATCAGATACACGAATCTTAGCCAAAAGTCTTAGTCGGCATGAATTGACAGGCTATCGATTTGGCGTAATGTTAACGATAACACACGGACTAGGCCAAGCTCTGCACCGCAGCAAAAGGTATGCCCCTGCATCTGCCAGATTTACGGGTGCGTTTACATCGATGAATGTCATCAATAGACGGCAAGCGTCTACTTGATCGGGAGGTAGGAGATGGGCGTGCTGCGATTACTCTGGCGAATCATCGATGTCGTGATGGCGGCGCTGCTCTTCGGCATGATCCTGCTGGTATTCACGAATGTCGTGTTGCGATATGGATTTTCCTCGGGACTTCGGCCTTCGGTAGAACTGTCACGCCTTGGCTTGGTCTGGCTCGTGATGCTTGGAGCCGCCGTTGTACTTCGCCGTAACGAGCACCTGGCCGTAACTGAATTCAGCGTAGCGCTGTTCCCACGCGCGGTCCCCATCCTGAAACGCCTCAGTTATGTAATCATTACAATTACCATGCTCATGCTGTTCTGGGGCTCATTCAAGCAGATGAATGCAAACTGGGCCAATACTTCACAGCTTACCGGGTTGCCCTCCGCACTCTTCTATCTCGCTGGCGTAATATCCGGGGCAATAATGGTGTTTATCGCGGCCGTCCGCATCTGGAACCCGGATGCCCTTTGCGATAGGGATGACGAGCATGAGGGAACGCATCTATGACTCTCGTTCTCTTTCTCGGTGTTCTGATCGGGTCAATTCTTCTCGGGCTGCCGGTCGCTTTCGCACTGCTCTTTGCCGCCATCGCGCTGATGCTGCAAATGGGGCTTTTCAGTGCGGACATACTCGCGCAATCGCTCATCAACGGAGTCGACAGTTTCCCGCTATTGGCGATCCCCTTCTTTCTAGTCGCAGGTGAGGTCATGTCAGTCGGCGGACTGTCGCAGCGGATCGTCCGAATGGCAACGGTGATGGTTGGGCATCGGAAGGGGGGCCTTGGTTACGTGGCCGTCCTCACCGCGATCCTGATTGCCGGCCTATCGGGTTCTGCCGTGGCGGATGCTGCAGCACTGGTGGCCATTCTCTATCCCATGATGAAAAAGGCGGGCTACCCCGAGGGCTCGTCCATGGGGCTCCTCGCCTCGGGCGGCATCATTGCACCAGTGATCCCACCATCACTGCCATTGATCTTGATCGGCGTTGCCGGGAATATCTCGATCAAGAATCTGTTTTTGGGTGGTATCGCACCCGGCATCATGATGGGTGCGACGCTGATGCTGGTCTGGGGCTGGCTGATGCGAAAAGAAAATCTCGATGTCATGGAGAAGGCCAGCGGGGCCGAGCGTCTTACCGCCCTCCGCGATGGAATCTGGGCTCTCTTGCTGCCTGTCATCATTATCGGTGGCATCCGCTTCGGCATTTTCACTCCAACCGAGGCCGCAGTAGTCGCAGCGGTCTATGCAATCTTGGTATCAGTGGTCATCTATCGCGAGATGAGCTGGCGACTATTCGCAAAAATCCTCATCAATGCGAGCCGATCCACGGCGATGGTGATGTTCCTGGTGGGCTGCGCCATGGTTGCAGCCTGGCTGATCACGGTGGCGCAACTTCCACAACAGCTGGCCCTCCTTCTTGGGCCGCTCGTGGAAAACCCGCGGCTTCTCATGCTGGTCATCATGCTGATCGTGCTTGCCGTCGGCATGGTGATGGACCTCGCACCGACGGTGTTGATCCTGGTTCCACTGCTGATGCCGGTCGTCCAGCTGGCAGGTATCGACCCGGTCTACTTCGGCCTGATGTTCGTCATCAATACTTCCATCGGTCTGCTCACCCCTCCCGTTGGCAATGTCCTGAACGTGGTCTGCGGCGTCAGCCGCGTGCCAATGTCAGTAGCCGTGAAGGGCGTGTTGCCCTTCATCTCCGCCTACCTTGCACTTCTGCTCGTTTTCATCCTGGTGCCGGAGCTTATTACCGTCCCGATGAACTGGTTCATCGGATAACCTGAAGGAGAAATTCCATGTCCTTATCGTTCCGTAGCTTCAGCCTGGCAGCCATTCTCGCGACTGGCATGGCCACCACCGCTTATGCCCAGACCACGCTCAGGTTCGCACACCCCGTCCCGGAGAGCGATCCGCAGCACGTCATGGCCCTGTACTTTGCCGAAGAGCTTGAAAAGCGCACCGATGGCGCGCTGATCGTTCAGATCTTCCCGAACGGACAGCTGGGCAACGACGCTCAGATGATCGACGGTGCGCGCTCGGGGATCATCGATATGACGATGGTGGGTACAAACAACCTCACCGGCCTCATTCCGGATGTCGGTGCCTTCGAACTGCCCTTCATGTTTCCCACCCGCGAGACCGCTTACAGAGTTCTGGACGGCGAAGTCGGGGAAATGATCAGCGGCCAGTTCGAGCAGCACGGGCTGAAGTCCCTCGGCTTTCCCGAGAACGGTTATCGAAACATGACGAACAACCGTGGACCGATCATGACGCCGGAAGATGTCAAGGGCCTGCAAATGCGGGTCAACAACTCCAGGGCGCTGAACGACATGTTTGCGTCCCTCGGTGCGGCGCCCCAGCAGCTCCCAGTAGCAGAGCTTTACACGGCGCTGGAAACCGGCGTCGTCGATAGCCAAGACCACCCGATTGCAGTGACATTATCGTTCAAGTTCTACGAGGTTCAAGATTATCTGAGTCTGACTCAGCACGCCTATTCGGCGCTGGCCTTCTTCATGAACCTCAACAAATTCAACGGTCTCTCGCCTGAGCATCAGGAGATCCTGCTGGCAACGGCGAAGGACGCCGTGGACATGCAGCGTGAGCTTTCTATCACGAAAGAAGACGAGATGATCTCTACTCTCAGGGCATCAGGCATGGAAGTGAACGACAACGTCGACGGAGCGGCTTTCCAGGAGGCGACCAAGAGCGTCTGGACCAACTTCACGGATGCGAACGGTGATGCGGTCGTGAACGCCATTCTCGAGGCATCGCAGTAACGGCGTCAGCCAAGTGATGCCCCAACCCTAGTCCGGCTTTACGGTCAAGCAAAGGGGCGAAGCCTACCAGGCCAAGAGAAAAACGAGGAAGTTTCCAAGGGCAATCGGTCCTGATGCCGTAACGTAATACCGCGGCGTCAGGACCGGTGGTGAGTAAGCCAACCTCGATTTCAGAGACGCTCATAGATGATGTGATGGTGCTGACCTTCGTACAGGTGCTGAACCGACTCGAGTGCTTCCACCGCCGCCTCACGGCGGGACGACACCAGGGCCTCCTCGAGATGGGCAAGCGACGGGTAGTCGATCTCTTGGACCAGGAACACATCGGCGCCCGGTGGCTCGGCCTCGCACGGACGATAGACGCGAACCTCCACGGCATGCAGCATCTGTGTCCAGGCAGGCACCAGCCGCTCCTTCACCGCCGAGTAGAACTCCGCCTCATGGCCCGGCTTGACTCGCCCCTTGAAGATGGCACTTCTGGTAAACATCGTTGGTTACCCCTGTTGATGATGGAGCATTGCCAGGCGGGCATGCTATCGTTAACATGCCGTATTGTCGAGTTTCCAGCTCCAGCCGTTTGACCTGTCTATCATCCGGAACGTGTCGAGTCTGGCAGGATAGCCTTTTGTGCAGGAGGAGCCGAGATTGGCCAAGCCAAACATGAAGGACGTGGCTCGAGCGGCGAATGTCTCTCCCATGACGGTATCGCGCGCCTTCAAGCAATCCGCCACCGTGAGCGATGCCACGCGCGAAAGAATCATGAAGATCGCCGAAGAGATGGGTTATGTCTTTGACAGCACGGCATCCAACCTGCGCTCACAGAAGACCGGCTTCATCGCGGTCATCGTCCCGACCATCAACAATGCCAACTTCGCCGATACCGTTCGGGCCATGTCGGAGGGGTTACGCACCCAGGACCTGCAGATCCTTCTCGGCTATACCGATTACGACATACAGGAAGAGGAGCGGCTCATCGAGCAGCTCCTGCAGCGCCGCCCGGAAGCCATTACCCTGACCGGAGGAAAGCATACGCCACGGGCACGTCGGCTGCTCCTCAATGCCGGCATCCCGGTCGTCGAGACCTGGGATCTTCCCCCGGACCCCATCGGTCATGCCGTCGGCTTCTCCAATGCCGCGGCGGGCCGGTTGATGCTCGAGCACTTCGTGGCCAGAGGGTATCGCCGCATAGGCTTCATCGGAGGCGATGAATCACGCGACTCCCGCGGTCTCGAGCGCCGTTATGGCTTCATCCGCGCTCTTGCCGAGCATGGCCTGGACACCACACGCCTGGTCGCCTCTGGCCCCCCGCCCATCTCCATGCATGAAGGGGCCATGTCCATGCGCGAGCTTCTGGAGAAGTGGCCGGATACCGAGGCGGTGATGTGTGTGTCGGACCTGTCCGCCTTTGGGGCACTGACCGAATGTCAGCGCAGAGGAATCGATGTTCCCGGTCAGATCGCGATCGGTGGCTTTGGTGCCTACGATATCGCCGAGCACTGTGTACCGGCCTTGACCACCATCGATGCGAACGCCGCCGAGATCGGCAGGCAAACCGCCAAGGTGTTGCTGGAGCATCGTCACGCCATGGCCGGCAAGAAGCCCTTTGAGTTCCCTCAACGGATCATTCAACTGACACCGACACTACTTCCCAGAGAAACGACCTGACCATCGCGCCATGGTGACAACCATCCTCATGGAGATGTTTTTTACCCACGAAAGTTATCGTTAACATAAACAATATTGGCCGCCTCTCCACCCACCCCGACAAACAGCCCATAGAACAAGGAACCGATCATGTATATCCGCTGTGCTTTTTTCCGGGGCCATGTGAAACCCGGTTGCCAGGCAACCTTTGACTCTCACATCCAGGAGCATCTGGTCCCGCTCTGGACACGCTTCCCCCATGTGCAGGAAGTCCGTGTGCTGCACGAGGTCGAGAGCGACAGTGCCGACACGCATCTGGAGATGGTCCTGGCCATGCGTTTCCCCTCACGGGAAGCGATCGCCGAGGCACTCGACTCGGCCACCCGCTACGAGAGCCGTGAGGCATCGAAGCGCCTGTTCGAACTCTTCGACGGCGATGTCTTCCACACGGTCTTTTCGGCGGACCAGTTCCCCCTGCCTGCCGGGGGATGAGCCCAGCAGCCCGTGCGGAATGCAAGCGAGGCATGGAAGGGATTCCATGCCTCGTTTCTCATTGGGCCTGCCTGGCCGGGTCCTACCCGTTCAGCCACGGCCGATATACGGCATGTTGGTGGCCATCACGGTCATGAATTGCACATTGGCCTCCCGCGGCAGGGAGGCCATGTGGTACACCGCATCCGCCACGTGCTGGACATCCATCACCGGCTCGACCGTGAGGCGGCCATCCGCCTGGGGCACGCCCTTCTTCATGGCCTCGGTCATGTCGGAGGCCGCGTTGCCGATGTCGATCTGGCCGCAGGCGATGCCATGCTTGCGACCATCCAGGGAGATCGTCTTCGTCAAGCCGGTGATCGCATGCTTGGATGCCGTATAGGCGGCCGAACCGATCCTTGGCACATAGGCCGAGATCGAGCCGTTGTTGATGATCCTTCCGCCTTTCGGCTGCTGCGAGCGCATCATACGGAAGGCGCCCCGGGCGATCAGGAAGGCGCCATCCAGGTTGACCGACAGCACGTTGCGCCAGTCCTGCCAGTCGATATCGCCGATTTCAGTGGCCGGCAGGCTGGTACCGGCATTGTTGAAGACCACGTCCAGACGCCCGAAGGTCTCGGAAATTCGAGAAAACAAGGCATCCACGCTGTCCGGGTCGCACACATCACAGGCCACGGCCAGTGCCGTGTCCGGGTAGCGCGCGGCCAGCGCTTCCAGCTTGTCGAGCCGGCGCGCCGCCAGCACGACGCTGGCCCCACCGGCCAGGAAGGTCTCGGCCGTTGCCTTGCCGATCCCCTGGCTGGCACCCGTCACCAGCACTATCTGTTGTCGTTGTTGCATGGGTACGCTCTCCGTATTGATCTGGGCTGAGACATCATAGGTGTGATTCCAGCTCGCGCCTGGCCGTCAAGGCAGCGTTCGCTTGAACAGCTCCATCAGGGCTGCCTGATCCTCGCCACCCAGCCCCTGGGCAGTCAGCAGCCGGTGAATCTCGTCACACAGCGACGTCAGGGGCATGGCGGTCTGGGTGGCCCGCGCCAGGTCCATCACCGCGTCGAGATCCTTGACCATGTTGTCGATCCGGCCGGTGCGACGGTAATCCCGGGTAGCGAAACGCGGCATGTACTCCTGGAGTATCGCGCTGTCGGCTCGGCCCCCCTTGAGTGCCATGGGAATCTTTTCGGCATCTACTCCGGCATTCAGCGCCAGCTGGGTCGCCTCCGCCACGGCCAGGAAGCCCAGGCCGCACAGCACCTGGTTGACCAGCTTGGTGGTCTGCCCCGTGCCGACGGGCCCCATGTGGGTGAAGTTGGTGGCGACATGTTGCAGCAGCCGGTGGGCATCCGTCACGTCCTGCTCGCTGCCGCCGGCCATCAGGGTCAGTTCGCCGATGAGTGCCTTGGGGGCCCCACCCGACAGGGGGGAATCCACCCAGCGCAACTGTTTCTCGGCAGCCTCGGCGGCGAGCTCACGAGTAGCCCCCGGGTCGATGGAGGACATGTCGATCAGCAGGGTGCCGGCGCGCGCGCCCATGGCGACACCGGCCTCTCCGAACACCGCCATCCGTATGATCCGTGGCGAATTCAGGCTGAGCACCACGTAAT
Source organism: Halomonas alkalisoli (assembly GCF_021412585.1). Classification (GTDB taxonomy): domain Bacteria; phylum Pseudomonadota; class Gammaproteobacteria; order Pseudomonadales; family Halomonadaceae; genus Halomonas; species Halomonas alkalisoli. Next base: position 66,560 of record NZ_JAKCMI010000032.1, read on the forward strand.
CCGCGCCGGCGGCCGCATCGGCCGCCGTGCTGGCCGAAGCGGCCCCCTTGGCGACCAGTTCGGCGACCCGCTCCTGGTCCAGATCGAAGACATGCAGGGTGTTGCCGGTTTCCAGGAGGCGAGTGCCGATCGCTCCTCCCATCACTCCTGCGCCGATCAGCGCGACGTTATGGGTCATGACTTGTCTCCTTCGAGAAGGGTGGTGATTTCCCGGACAATCCGCTCGAGCGGCTGGCCGATGGAGATCGTCACCGCGAATTCGTCCACCGCGGGGGGCTCCAGCGCCTCGAACTGGCTTTGCAGCAGTGCCGGGGGCATGAAGTGTCCGCTGCGCGCAGCCATGCGTTCGGCGATCAACTCCGGGCTGCCATCCAGATGCAGAAACAGCACGGGCGCCTGCGCCACTCGGGTGATGTGATCGCGATAGCTGCGCTTGAGCGCCGAGCAGCCAATGAGGGTGGCGTCGGAGGCGGTGCGTAACCGCTCCCCCACAACGCTCAGCCAGGGCCAGCGGTCGTCGTCCGTCAGGGGCTGGCCTCTCGACATCTTGGCGACGTTCGCGGCGGGGTGCAGGTCGTCACCGTCGATATAGATACCCCCCAGCGACAGGGCGAGCGCCGCACCCACCGAGGTCTTGCCGCAGCCGGAAACTCCCATCAGCACGACCCGCTGCCTGGCCTCAGAGTGAGATAGTGATGCCGCCGTCGACATAGAGGGTATGCCCATTCACGAAGGAGGACGCATCGGACGCCAGGAACACACAGGCGCCCACCAGTTCTTCGACCTTGCCCCACCGCCCTGCCGGCGTACGCTTCTCGAGCCAGGCGGTGAACTCCGGGTCGGCCACGAGCGCCGCGTTGAGTGGGGTTTCGAAATAGCCGGGTGCCAGGGCATTGCAGTTCAGGCCGTGCCTGGCCCAATCGGTCGCCATGCCCCGGGTGAGATTGCCCACCGCCCCCTTGGTGGCGGTATAGGGCGCAATCCCCGGCCGGGCCAGCTGCGTCTGGGCCGACGCGATATTGATGATCTTGCCCTTCCCCCGCGCGATCATGTGCACGGCGCACGCCTGGCCGACGTTGAACACGCTGCTGACGTTGGTCCGCATCAGTCTCTCGAACGCTTCCGCGGGAAACTCCTCGAGCGGGGCTCGATGCTGCATCCCGGCATTGTTGACGAGGATATCGATGGCACCCACCTGCTCCTCGAACTCCTGAACCGCCACCTTCACCGCCGCATGGTCGGTGACATCGAATACCAGCTGGTGAACCTTGCCGACCTCCCCGAGGGACTCTGCGGCCTTGGTCAGCTTGGTGGCATCACGACCGTTCAGGACCACCTCGGCGCCGGCCTCGAGCAAGCCGTGTGCCAGGGCGAACCCGATGCCCTGCGAGGAGCCGGTAACCAGCGCCCGGCGTCCGGCGAGGCTGAAGCGTGCTGCATGATTCGACATGGCTAACCCCTTTGTTTTTGTCTCGACATTCAATTCCGACAACTGCTATGGTATCGATAACATTCCGGCATGTAAACGAGGATCGAGATGAACAAGCCAGAAATCCTGCAGGTGGGTGAGCTACCGGATTGGGATCAGGGCCCACTGGATACCGCCTTCACCGTTCACCGCTATTTCGAGGCGAAAGACAAGCCCCGGTTTCTCCAGGAAGTCGGCGGCAATGTTCGCGGCATTGCCACCCGCGGTGACCTGGGGGCGAATCGCGCCATGATCGAGGCGTGCCCAAGGCTGGAGGTCATCTCGGTATACGGCGTCGGCTACGACGGCGTGGACCTCGAGCTCTGCAAGGAGCGGGGCATTCGGGTCACCAATACGCCCGACGTACTGACCAACGACGTCGCAGACCTTGGCATTGCCATGATGCTCTGCCACTCCCGTGGCATGATCGGGGCAGAGACCTGGGTGCGTGACGGCAGCTGGAAAGCCCAGGGCATGTACCCCCTCCAGAGGCGGGTCTGGGGCAAGAGAGTCGGTGTGCTGGGGCTGGGGCGCATCGGCTACGAGGTCGCGCTCCGTCTCGCAGGCTTCGGCATGAGCATCAGCTATTGCGATGTCGCCAGCAAACCCTATGCCGCTGACTGGGCATTCGTGTCGGATCCCGTCGCCCTGGCGAAGCAATCGGACTTCCTGTTCGTCACCCTGCTGGCGTCGGCGGAGACGCGCCATATCGTTAATCGGGAAGTGATCGAGGCGATGGGACCGGAGGGCATGATCATCAACGTATCGCGTGCCGCCAACATCGATGAAGAGGCGTTGCTGGACGCCCTGGAAAGCGGCGCGCTCGGCGCGGCCGCCCTGGATGTCTTCGAAGGTGAGCCTGAGCTCAACCCGAGATTTCTCGAGCTCGGCAACGTCCTGCTGCAACCCCATCAAGCCTCGGGAACCGTGGAGACACGCCAGGACATGGGCAAGCTCATGCGCGACAACCTGACGGCCCACTTTTCCGGCGCGCCGTTACTTACCCCGGTCCTGTGAACGGAGCCCATCCATGAAAGCCATCGTCATTCATGCCCCCAAGGATCTCCGTGTAGAGGAGCGAGCCGTTGCCGAGCCGGGGCCCGGCGAAGTCCAGATCAAGCTGGCCAGCGGCGGTATCTGCGGCAGTGACCTGCACTACTACCAGCACGGTGGCTTCAGCACCGTGCGCCTCAAGGAACCCATGATCCTGGGGCATGAAGTCTCGGGATACATCACGCAGCTGGGCGCCGGCGTAGAGGGGCTCCGCGAAGGACAGCTGGTGGCCGTCTCCCCGTCACGCCCCTGTGGTACCTGCCAATATTGCCAGGAAGGGCTTCACAACCAGTGCCTGAACATGCGGTTCTACGGAAGCGCCATGCCCTTCCCGCACATTCAGGGCGCCTTCAGTGAAGTGCTCGTCGCCGATGCCCGCCAATGCGTGCCGGCCGATGGGTTGACCACCGGGGAGGCCGCCATGGCCGAACCCCTGGCGGTGACCCTGCATGCCACCCGCCGTCTCGGCAGCCTGCTCGGCAAGCGGGTGCTGGTCACCGGCTGTGGCCCGATCGGCATTCTCTCCATCCTGTCCGCCCGGCGAGCGGGTGCCGCCGAGATCGTCGCCACCGACCTGTCCGACTTCACGCTGAACGTGGCACGACAAATGGGGGCCGACCGCATCATCAACATGGCCGACACACCCGACGCGCTGACTGGCTACTTCGCCGACAAGGGCTATTTCGATGTGCTCTACGAGTGCTCGGGTGCCGAACCGGCCGTCAAGGCCGGCATACAGGCCTTGCGACCACGCGGCCTGATCGCTCAGGTGGGGCTGGGAGGCGACATGAGCCTGCCGATGATGGCGCTGACGGCCAAGGAGCTGGAGTTGCGCGGCTCCTTCCGTTTCCACGAGGAGTTCGCGACCGGCGTTGAACTGATGCAGAAGGGCCTGATCGACGTGAAGCCGCTGATTTCCCAGAGCCTGCCGGTCGATCAAGCGGTGCAGGCTTTCGAGCTGGCGGGCGATCGCCAGCAGACCATCAAGATGCAGCTCTCCTTCAACTGAGCTGTCGACCTACCCGGAACATCAGCGTTTAGTGCGGGCGCGCTCGGCACGCGCCGCCTTGGGGTCGATCGTGAGCGGGCGGTAGACCTCGACCCGATCCCCTTCCCGCAGAAGCTGCGTGTCGGGATCGCGTACCGGCTTGCCGAAGATGCCCAGGTCGGCCCGCTCGAAGGTTTCGGGCGCCACCTCCGGGAAATGCTTGGCCAGCTCGGCCTGGGCCACGGCCTGACGCACCGTGGTCCCCTCCGCCACCGTCAGGGCGACGATGCGCTGCCTATCGGGCAGCGCAAAGGCCACTTCGACGTGGAGCCCCCCTTCGAGACGCCCATCACTAGCGGCCATAGACGTCATCGGCCCGACGCGTGAAGGAGTCCACCAGCTGCCCGGCCACCTGCTGGAACAGCTTGCCGAACGCCATGCCGAGCAGGCGGTTGGCGAATTCGAACTCCATCTCCAGGCAGACCTTGCAGGTGTCCTCACCCATGGGAATGAACAACCAGCGGCCGCGCAGGCGCTTGAAGGGGCCGCTCACCAGCGACATCTCGATGCGCTCCGGCTCGATCAGGTCGTTGCGGGTCATGATGCTCTGCTCGATGCCGGCCCGCCCCAGGGTCATCTCGCCGATCAGGTGCGACTCGTCTCGCTCGACCAGCCGTGCCCGCCGGCACCCGGGCAGAAACTCCGGGTAACGCTCGAAATCGTTGACCAGGTCGAACATGTCCTGAGGGGTGTGCCGCACCAGGGCGGAACGATTGACCGATGGCATGGAGCTCTCCGCTGACTTCACAGTGCCCAAGGCGTATCATGAGCGGTTATTTCACGCCTTGAATGGTATCACGCTTCCCCCCATATCGAAGGGGAGGTCGCCAAAGGCCGAACACGATACGAGGTACCATGGCCAACAAGAAAGCCGCGGGCAAGGGCCCAGGCAGCAGCACCATCGCCCAGAACAAGAAGGCGCGTTTCGAGTATCACATCGACGAGACCTTCGAGGCCGGCCTGGTGCTGGCCGGCTGGGAAGTGAAGAGCCTGCGCGCCGGCAAGGCACAGCTGACGGACACCTACATCCTGATCAAGGATGCCGAAGCGTGGCTGCTGGGCTGTCACATCATGCCGCTCAACACCACCAGCACCCATGTGCTTGCCGACCCCACGCGCACCCGCAAGTTGCTGCTGCACCGCAAGGAGATCGCCAAGATCTTCTCGCGCTCCCAGGAGAAGGGGCACACCTGTGTGCCGCTGAAGCTCTACTGGAAGGGTAACAAGGTGAAGTGCGAGCTGGCCCTGGTGACCGGCAAGAAGCTCCACGACAAGCGCGCCACCGAGAAGGATCGGGACTGGCAGCGCCAGAAGGGCCGCATCATGCGGGAACAGACCAAGGCCTGACGGGTTCGCAGGCTGCGTGAACCGATTGAACCCAGCCAGCAAACAGGTGTCACACTACTGCCCATGCTGATATGATGGGCCTGCTACGGGGGCGACATGGCTTCGACGCTGGTGACAACCTCCTAGGTGCATGCCGAGAGCGTGATGTATCTCGTAAATCCAACATCACGACTAAATAGTCGCAAACGACGACAACTACGCTCAGGGCGCGCTGGCAGCTTAATAGCTGTTAGCTTCTAGCCCGGCCCCGAAGCGATGTGCCCATTCATTGCGGACGGGATATGAGCTAAAAATGATGGGATCGCGGTTGACGGCGTCCTCACGTCAATCGCTAAACCTTTGAGGAATCGCGTTGCTGGATCCTGCCCGTTGGAGCCAGCCGCGTTAAATCAAAAAACGGACCTAAGCATGTAGAGCCGAAGAGCGAGTGCCGGCGGACGCGGGTTCGATCCCCGCCGCCTCCACCAATACAAGGTTTCAGGACTTCCCAGGAAACACCAGAAACCGCATGAACAGGGGCCTTCGGGCCCCTTTCTTGTGTCTGGACATTTCACTGCCCCCCGATATACCCCATCTAAGGGGGAATAGCGTCGAGCCTATACACTGATGCCCCCAAAATCGTTAGACCCCGAGTCAGCCATGGCCTGGCTGACAGATCGCCTGCCCCTGGGGCATCCGGCACGAATAGCAGGCCGCCTGGCTGCGTCGTTTATCTCCCGAGTCCCTGACCCAGCTAGCAGAGGACGAGCGCATGGCCACATGGCGCCTGGCAGTGGCAACGATCTGGAGGAGCCCCTAGAGAGCTCGGAGAGAGCGGCTTGTTCGCAGTGGACGGCTGAATCCGCACCTGAAGACAAATCGTACAAACCGGACAGTGGAAAGCGGTAAGGTTATGACGCCACCCAGCCTGAAGACCTGCAGGGGGCTAATGCAGGATCTCAAGAAAAGAACGAAATGGCCTAGCTGGCGTAGTTGTATAGGTTTGCCCGGGCCATGAACCGGCCGATGCGGTAACCGCCTGAGAAAAGTGAGAACGATTGCCCATCTGACTGACAAGCAGCCCACCTCCGCCGGTGCCGTTTCCCTCCGACGCCCTCGGGTCGGCGATATCTGGTTCAGATACAGAATCCAGCCAGCCCTGCTCTTCACTCCGCTGTGTATGATGACCGTCATACGTCATCATCAGACAGTGTGCTACCGTCTCTGAAGTCCCGGCACCACCTAGAGTTACCACCAAGTAATATGGAAGGACGCCGCACGGTCGCTTACAAGAAGATCAGGGAGGTAGCTACTTTGACGCAGCCGGAATACTTCTCCCCCGTCACGGAAATCCCATACTTTGAGGCTGTTACTGGTTTTTCGCCGTATCCGTGGCAGCAGCGCTGCTATGCCGAACTGCTAGCTAATCGTCCACCTTCCACATTGAGCTTGCCGACTGCCAGCGGCAAGACCTCAGTCATCCTGCTCTATCTCCTGGCCCTCGCCCAAGGCGCCCCGCTGCCACGCCGACTAGCCTACGTGGTTGATCGACGGAGCATTGTGGATCAGACGACCACGGAGATCGAGCGCTGGATCGAGGCAATCTCTCGCATCCCCGAGCTGACAGAGTGCTTTCGCTCCCTAGCTGCCTTTCCACTGGATGACGATGACTGGCCGATCCAAGTTGGAACCCTGAGAGGCGGGCTGGCGGACACCGGTGAGTGGCGACTTGACCCGGCGCAGCCGACGGTAATCGTCGGCACTGTCGACATGCTGGGCTCTCGGCTGTTGTTCTGCGGCTATGGGGATGGGCGTAACCGCCGCTCTCTTCATGCCGGTTTGCTCGGCATGGACACCACCCTTGTGCTCGATGAGTCACACCTCAGCCCTGCATTCACCGCCACGCTGGGTGATGTTCGCCACCTCCATCAGCCCTACCTTGGCAAGGCCTTTCATACCCTGACCATGTCGGCCACTCCCCGTGAAGGGGAGCGGGTGACATTCGAGGAAGAAGACCTGGAACACCCGGCCTTGGGGCGGCGCCTGCAGGCGGTCAAGCGGCTGACAGAACATGAGGTCGATACGCCGCGAGATCGGCGAACGCAGATGGCAGAGATCATGGCTGACTTCCAACGCGGCGCGATCATCGCCTTCGTGGCCTCGGCGCAGGAGGCACAGCAGTTGCTCACCGAGCTGGTGAAGCAGCTGGGCAAGGAGCGGACGGCGGATGTCGCGCTGCTCACCGGCACCCTGAGGGGCCATGAGCGTCAGACGTTGATCGACACCGAACTGTGGCGCCGCTTCGCCCGGCCAGAACCGGAGGATGAGAAACGCCAGTCAGTCATTCTGATCGCCACCGCCGCCGGGGAAGTCGGTGTCGACCTGGATGCCGATCACCTAGTCATGGACCTTGCACCGCTGGACTCGGTGATCCAGCGCCTGGGTCGGGTGAACCGCTCGGGGCGATGCAAGAACTCTCAGGTACATCTGGTGCACTGTCCAAAGGACACCGAGCTCAAGACGAACAAGAAAGACGCTCGAAACCGCCTGGTGCAGGCTCGATACCACACGCTGGATCTACTTCGGCGCAACCCAGTCCTGTCTCCGATGGCACTGCTCGCCATTCCCGAGGAGGAGGCGCAGCTGGCCGCCAGTCCTTCACCAAACTGTGTGCCGCTGGAAATGGGCCGGCTCACGCTGCTTGCAGCTACTGCAGCTGGCATCGAGCTCCCGCCGGTGGCGCCGTTTCTGCGCGGGGTGACCGACGACCCCGAGCCTCCCGAGACCCAGCTTCTCTGGCGCGATGATGTAGACCTGCTCTTGCGCAGTGGCCTTGCCGCGGCTCGGGATGCGCTGGCCATGCTGCCGCCTCGCCCACGGGAACTATTGAAGGTGCCTTCACAGGTCGCGGCGGCCGACCTGGCCAAGCTGGCCGAGGCTCAGGGGCCATTTCAGTGCCTTCGCCTCGCGGCTGACGGCGCCTTGGAGTCGTTGGAAGTCACCGCCGACAAGTCCCAGCTCGTCAGGCTGCTCAGACATGCCACGCTCGTTCTACCCTCGGTGATCGGTGGCCTCTCCGAAGCTGGCTTCCTGGACCCCAGGCGAGCCGGCAGAGCGGTTGTCGATCTAGCCGACGATGAAGACGGCCTGCGGTTCGAGTTGCGGGAGGGGGCGTCAACCGATCTGCCGCCCTGGATAGACAAGGCGGTGCAATGGCGCCTGCCGCTTTACGATCCCGAAGACGAAGAGGCGGCACCAGCCTGGTGGGTTTATGCCAAGCGCCGTCCGGGCGAGCTGGCGCTCAATGTCGATTCCGATCTCAGCCGTCTCTCACGGCAGCTGGAGCCCCTGGGTGAACATAACCGGAGGGTCGGAAAGGCCGCTGCCCGCATTGGCCAGGCTCTCGGCCTGCCCAATTACGTGGTCGAGGCTCTGGAAACCGCCGGCACGCTTCACGACGAGGGCAAGGCAAGACGGGTCTGGCAGCGGGCGGCAGGCAACCGCCACCCCGAGCCGGTCGCCAAAACACCTCGCGGGCAGTTCCAGCCAGGTCTGCTGGGAGGCTATCGCCACGAATTCGGATCGCTGGTCGAGGCGGAGCGCCGACTCTCTGCTGAGTCTGAGGATGAGCAGACGAGGCTTGGCCGAGAGCTGACCCTTCACCTCATCGCTGCGCACCACGGCCATGCGCGCCCTGGATTTGGCCTCAGGCGGCAGTGGGACCCCGAACTGCCGCAGGCACAATCGGAAGCACTGGCGCGAGCGGTGGAGCGGCGCTACGCGATGCTCCAGCAGCACTTCGGCCCTTGGGGCCTGGCGTGGCTGGAGGCGTTGCTGAAGTGTGCCGACGCCCGTGTCTCCAGCGGCCTTGAAACGGAGGGTAGTGCGAATGGCTGAGCGCTTCATGATCGACCCGGCCAACCCCGGCGAGGTGCTCGCCTGCGCTGGCCTTGCCTGGCTGGCCGATCGAGCCGAGCCGGGCGCACAGAGCGGTTTCATTGAGCATGGCGGGCGCTGGTATTTTGAGGTCCCGTTTGCACCCGAGCCTCTGATGGAGCTGACGGCCAATGACCCTCAAGCACACGATGATCACCTGGCGGTGGGACCGCTGCGGCTGGACTGGTGGCAACGTGACTGGGGCCTCAATCCGGCCTTCAAGTTCTGGGCCGGCCAGCAAACCGCACAGTCAGTACTGACCAACCTGCTGCACGCAGCGAGGCCGGGCGCTCCAGCGGACTGGCTGAGCTTCATGGCACCGACGACCGGCCGGTTGGGGGTAGACCCTCGCGGTAACTGGGACAGCCTCTCCCTGGGCTGGTCCATCAATGAGCACAACAAGATCAAGAATCTCTGTCGCCCCTACGTGGAGTGGCTGGCATTTCTCGGTCTTCAGGCATTTCCCGTCCAGGGTGATCGCACTAACGGCCTGCATTACCACCTCTGGCGGCCAGCCCCTCTGACGATTGCGGTGCTGGCCTTCGCGGGTGCTGGGCGTCATGCCATTGCCGGCTACACCGCTGGTGCCGGCAAGTCTGGCAGCAATACCTACCTCAAATCCGGCCAACCCTTCAGGAGTGAACCATGACCCAGATACGGGACCTGCTTGATGATAAGGACATCGTCGCCCTGGCACTGACGCAGGAGCTTGAGCCGATGGAGGGCTGGGAAGTGCCGCTGTTTCCGGCCACCTATCCGGCCTCGGACAAGGGGCGCGGTCACCGCCATGACACACCGTACAACGTCAACGAGCTCAAGGATGGCACGCTGGTGGCGACGCTGGACTCGGTACAGTCGCAAGCCAATCGCCTGGAGGCCGTCTTTCATGGTGAGCTCCAGCGTGCCGTTCCCCAAGTCAGCATCACGGCCGGGGAGCGCACCCTCCAGTTGACCGAGCTGCCGCATCGGCTGGCGGATGCCGCTATCCGCGCGAGCGATCTTCGTGAGGAGATTCGCACCGCCTTCGAAGCCTACGCGGCCAGCGATCCGCTGCCGATCGCCAAGCTCGGCCCGACAGCGCTGATCTTCGGCGCCTGGGATTCCCGTGACACACGAGTGAAGATCCCGCGCCTGCTGCGCAGCGAGATCCATGCCTGGGACGTGGACGTCTTCACCCGCTCGGCTCAGTTCTCCGGGTCTTTCAGCCGCGAAGACCTAGGGTTTACCGATAAGGAGTGGAAAGAAGGGGCGGAAATGGGCTTTGCCCCGACGCCGTCGGTGGATCAGCACGGCGGGGTCCTGGTCCGCGGCAGTATCCGCCAGACGGCCACCTTGCACCTGGGGGCGGTGCGTCAACTGGAGACCGCAGCGCCTGGGCTGGGCGTCTACGCCCTGGGGCTGGCGCTGGGCGCGATGTGGACGGGCGGTCGAGATTACACCCTGCGTACCGGTTGTTGGCTTATCCCGAAGGGCCCCGCCAGAGTGGAGGCAGTCAGCCGCCAAGGTGTACGCGAGCCCGTCGAGCTCACCTCCGAAGCGGTCCTGGAATTCCTCGACAGTCAGGCTCTCGATGCGGCCAAGACCCTGGAGGTGCCCCTCGGTGCCGAACAGGCTCGCGCCGCACAATACGATCCGGCGGCCGGCAAGAAGCTTCTCAAGAAAGCGAAAGAGGACTGATATGCCCGTCCTACAACTGACGGTGAGGTGGCTTGCCGGTGAGGGCCTGAGCGCCTTCCACGGCGCGGAGTGGCCGCCTTCTCCGGTGCGGGTGTTTCGCGCTCTGCTGGCCGGTGTGCATCGTCCCGGCGGCGCAGGCGCTCGCGGCCTTCAAGCGCTCGAGAGGCTGGAGCAGATGCCCCCCCCGGTGATCATCGGGCCTTTGGCGCATAGGCTGGAGCCGGTGACCACCGCCGTTCCCAACAATGACGGTGACCGGGTGTTGGTGGAGTACCAGGCGGGGCGCCACGACAAGGCGAGACGACGGACCAGCCAGCTGAAGACGATGCGGCGCCGGCAGGGCTGGCAGGTGCCCACTGCGGTCCAGTATCGCTGGCAGTTTCCGGAGCCCGACCCGGACCCCCAGGCGTATGATCTGCTTGCGCAGGGCCTCACCCTGCTGGGCCAAGGGACGGATCTGGTAGCGGCACATGCCGACTGGCATGACAGCGAGCCAGCACGCTGGGGCTATGCCTGGATCCCTACCACCGGGGGGATCGAAGGCATGCCGGTGCCTTCCCCGGGAGAGCTGGAGCGCTTGACCCAGGCCCATGCCGACGATCGCCTTCGCATCCAGGGCGAGACGGTTCGGTCTGCCATAGAACCACCTCTGCATATCGCTGAGTACCTTGACCCCCTGGGGCCGCCACCGCAGCGGTGGCAGGCGCTTTCGCTTCGGTCACCAGATGCTGCCTTACCCTGGTCGAAAACGGGCACCGAGGCAGTTCAAGTGGCTGGCATGGTGCGACACGCTATACACCGAGCAGCCAAGCTGGCCGGGCTAGATCAGCAGGTCATCACCGAATTGATGGGGCATGGCGGCGAAGGCAGGATCAACGTGTTGCCGGTTCCAAATGTCGGCCACAGGTGGGCTGACGGGCGTGTCCGGCGGGTATTGATCAGCGCCGGTACCGCGGTGGACCAAGAGACCTGGGAGGCGGTCACCCTGCGGCTTGGTGCCATGGAGTTGATCAGTGAGCCTTCAGGTGAAGTGGAGGCAATGCTGATTCCTGCCGTGAGTGTGAAACTGGATGCCGTCTTCGCGAACTTCCTTCGACCGGCAACTCGCTGGACGTCCGCCTCGCCGGTCATCCTGCCAGGCTTCGATACCCGCCGTGGTCGTACGCGTCCGGCCAAGGCGGCAAAACGGCTGCTCCGGCATGCGGGAATCCCCTTGGAGGCGGTGCGGCATATTGAGCTGCATCCAGCGCCGGAGCTGGCGGCTGTCTGCACTGCACAATCGATACAGGTGCCGAGGCATCTCCGTGATTATCCGCGTGTCTTCGTGACCTTGGAGTTCCACCGGCCGGTTAATGGGCCCTTGGTTCTGGGGGCCGGGGCCGGGCTTGGCTTTGGGCTGCTAATCCATCGCGAGCGCTTGGGTGGTGACACGCAGCCTGTGGAGCGCTCGCATGATGAGAAGGCGCGCTAAATGGGGGAGTTATGCCTGGCTCTGGCTCTGGCTCTGCACCGATCGGAGCTGAAGTCTCTGAATCGCGAGATGACAGGAGCACTCGCACAAGCCCCAGTAACGTTCGCTCCCGAGTGGCTTTTTTCAGGTGGCGTGATCCCCGGCGCCCAGCCGGGGTGGCATTGAAGCGGCCTGTACCTAGACCAGCGCCGCCGCTGGCACGAGGTGATCCCCGGCGTTCTGCTGGGGTGGCATTGAAGAAAAGAGATGCGGATGACCAAGAAATTTCGCGACGCAGTGATCCCCGGCGTTGAGCTGGGGTGGCATTGAAGCTTGATGGCGATGTTGCTGACCGAAGACTCGCCCAAGGGTGATCCCCGGTGCTCAGCCGGGGTGGCATTGAAGCAGCGGATCGACCCACGCTCACTTAGGTGCAATCCAGTCGTAATCCCCGGCATTCAGTTGGGGCGGCATTGAAGCAGCGGGATCAGGCCGTAGAGCTCCTTGGCGACGTAAAGTGCTCCCCGGCGACCATTCAGCTGGGGTGGCATTGAAGCCAGTTGTAGGCCTCTTCCAAGCGATTAATCTGAGCCGTGATCCCTGGCGTTAGGCCGGGGTGGCATTCAAGCTCGTGAGGCCGCGCCGGGTTCTGGCGCTTTATATCCTGTGATCCCTGGCATTCAGTCGGGGTACCGTTGAAGCACGTTGCCGCGCACCTGCAGGCGGAACTGGAAGTCGCTGTGATCCCCGGCGTTAGGCCGGGGTGGTATTGAAGCGTCTTGACGATGGTGATGCCAGCCACACGGATGACGTTGTGATCCCCGGCGTTCCGCCGGGGTGGCATTGAAGCAGCTGGAATTCCCCGTTGGGTGTGATCTTGACCCAGGTGATCCCCGGCGATCAGCTGGGGTGGCATTGAAGCACCAACCCGACGCCGATCAGTCAGCCGCGCTACCCCAGGTGTTCCCCGGCGTTCAGCCGGGATGGCATTGAAGCCGGATGCCGGTCAGCATGATGATGGCGGCTTAGGCCCTCGATCCCCGGCGTTAAGCTGGAGTGGCATTGAAGCGGGATGTTGTCGATCTCGAAGGTACCGGCTGTGGCGAAGTGCTCCTAGGCGCTCGGCCGGGGTGGGATTGAAGCTTCATGGCGTCAGTGACCGACTTCTTGGGAGCCTCGTGTGATCCCCGGCATTCAGCCGGGGTGACATTGAAGCAAGGCGGCCTGGAACCGCACCACCATTCAGCGGGGCTGTGATCCCCGGCGTTCGGCCGGGGTGGCATTGAAGCATGCCGGTGCCGACCAGGTTGGAGACGTACTTCTCTTGTGATCCCCGGCGCTTAGCCGGGGTAGTATTGGAGCGGGGTGCGGTTGTTGTCCAGGTCGATGTACAGGCGATGATCCCCGGCGTTCTGCCGAGGTGGCATCGAAGCGCGTTGTCGGTGCCGACTTCGGTCAGGAATACGCCGTGATCCCCAGCGCCTAGCTGGGGTGGCGTTGAAGCGGCATCGTTCCGTGGGCGAAGAAGCTCGAGCGCACCGGTAATCCCTGGCGCCCAGCCGGGGTGGTATTGGATAGCCTCTGATCAAGCCCTTGGGGAGAGTAGAGGCTCCCCAAGGGGGCACATTTGGGGGCACCACGTAACAAAAAAATAATAATTTCACTTAAATATCAAACGATTATTCCGACTTTTCATTAGACGCCTCCACCAATTAGCTAAACGAATCAAGCACCTACGGGTGCTTTTTTCGTTTCCAAACACTGAGTTGAGTGAGTGCCTTTGCCTTGGGAAGGCCTTGGCCCTGAGGGCCTGGAGAGTCAATCAATCCCCAGAAAGGCGGGAGGCAGGGATTCGTCGAGGTAGGTGGCGTTGAACTCGGCCATCTTCGCCAGGGCCTCGGGGTCGGGAAAGAACACCTCTTGCCGCTCCTTCAACACCAGGCCCTCTTCGCGAAGCATGGAGAAGGTCCGGCTCACGTGGACGGCGCTCAGGCCCAGCACATCGCCCAGCTGCTCCTGGGACAGCGGCAGCTGAAACCTCCCCTCCTCGACCGCGCCGATCCTGCGCAGGCGGAGGTAGATTTCATAGAGAAAGTGCCCCAGGCGCTGTTGAGCGGTGTGGCGGCCGATGTAGACCAGCCGCTCGGTGAGCATGGCCTGCTGGCGAACGGCAATGGCGACCACCCCGGTCGCCAGGGTCGGCGACGCGCGAATCAGCTGGCTCAGGTGCTGAGGGGAGAACGGGCAGACCACCCCCGCGTTGATCATCGCCACCCCGGCCAGCCGCTTGGAGAAGCCGAAATCGCGCATGCCGATGATGTCACCGGGCAGGTAGACCTTGAGGATCTGCATGGAGCCGTTGTCGAGATAGCGGAAGGAGTAGGCCCACCCCTCTTTGAGAACACAGAACAGCGCCACATCCGAACCCTCTTGCCAGAGGATTTCCCCGGCAACCACTCGCCTGGAACTATGCTCCAGCTCGATCAGAAGCGCCTCATCGGCTTCCGAAAGCGCACCGTGCCGCTTAAGCTGCTGAATTACAACGCTATTAAGTAGGGTCACAGCCACTCCGGCGGGCTCAGTTAGATGGATAGCATTCTAACCAAGAGCTTAAGTAGCACTTCATAACATAGGTTATGGGCCGCTCTCGCCCTGCCGAATGAAGCGAACTCCCCCCTGCTTTGGTCGAGTATTCGCCATGAAAATTGCTTGATACCGAGGGCCCGGCGCGCCATCATCGCGCCCAGCGCGTGAGCGAGACCGGGGTGGCATCGGGTCCGGGCAAATCAGGTTGGCCCCCGTTCCGATAAGACCCTATATTTGAAAGACATTTCCTGACCTGGATTCGAGAGCCAATGAGCAAAGTCCTGATTATCGGCGCCGGTGGCGTCGGTGGCGTGGTTACCCACAAGTGTGCACAGCATCCCGAGGTCTTCTCGGAGATCTGCCTGGCCAGTCGCAATGAAGACAAGTGTCGCGCCATAGCGGCCCAGCTGGATCGCCAGATCCAGACCGCCCAGGTGGACGCCGACAACGTCGAGGCACTGGTTGCCCTGATCGAGTCGTTCAAGCCCGACTTGCTGATCCATGTGGCGTTGCCCTATCAGGACCTGACCATCATGGAGGCGTGCCTCAAGACCGGCGTGCCCTACCTGGACACCGCCAACTACGAGCACCCGGACGAGGCCAAGTTCGAGTACAAGGAGCAGTGGGCCTTCCAGGAGCGCTACGCCAAGGCCGGCGTCATGGCCACCCTGGGCTGCGGCTTCGACCCGGGCATGACCAACATCTACTGCGCCTACGCCCAGAAGAACCTGTTCGACGAGATCCACCAGATCGACATCCTGGACGCCAACGGCGGCGATCACGGCTACCCGTTCGCTACCAACTTCAATCCCGAGATCAACATTCGCGAGATCACCGCGAATGGCCGCTACTGGGAAAAGGGTGAGTGGGTGGAGACCCCGCCGCTGGCCGAGAAGCGCACGTTCGACTTCGACGGCATCGGTGAGAAGGACATCTACCTGCTTTACCACGAGGAGCTCGAGTCGCTCAGCCAGAACATCAAGGGGCTGGAGCGGATTCGCTTCTGGATGACCTTCTCAGAGAAATACATCACCCACCTCAAGGTGCTCGAGAACGTCGGCATGACCAGCATCGAGCCGATCGAGGTAAACGGCTGCGAGATCTCACCGCTGCAGTTCCTCAAGGCGGTGCTGCCCGACCCAGCCTCGCTCGGCCCACGCACCAAGGGCAAGACCAACATCGGCATCATTGCCGACGGCATCAAGGACGGCAAGCGGCGCAAGGTGCATATCTACAACATCTGCGACCACGAGGCCTGCTACCGGGAGGTTCAGTCCCAGGCGATCTCCTATACCACCGGCGTGCCCGCCGTCACCGGCGCCATGCTGATGCTGGAAGGCATCTGGAAGGGTGCTGGCGTGTTCAACGTCGAGCAGCTGGACCCGGATCCCTTCATGGAGCGCATCGGCGAGATGGGCCTGCCGTGGCAGGTGGTCGAGCTCGACCCCGAAGCCGACCCGCTGGCCTGATCGCGCATGGCATCGCAGAACATGGAAACGCCGGTCTATCCCTTTGACGTTCAGGCCTGCCCGTCGCCCGCCTACGTGGTCGACGACGCCCTGCTACGCAAGAACCTGGTCCTGCTCAAGCAGGTCCAGGAGGCGAGCGGTGCGCGTATCCTGCTGGCCCTGAAGGGCTTCGCCATGTGGGATACCTTCGCCATGGCCCGGGAGTACCTGGTGGGCACCACCGCCAGCGGCCAGGACGAAGCACGGCTGGGTGCGGAGACCTTCGGCGGCGAGGTGCACTGCTACTCGCCGGCCTTTACCGAGGAGGAGATGGAGGTGGTGCTGCGCTATGCCGACCACATCAGCTTCAACTCCCCCACCCAGTGGCGGCGCTTCCGCGACACCGTCGCGGCCGCACCACGCCGGATCTCCTGCGGCATGCGCGTCAACCCGGAGCACTCCACCGGCGCGGTACCGCTCTACGATCCCTGCGCCCCGGGCTCACGCCTCGGCACCCGGGCCGCGGACCTGTCGCCTGCGGATCTCCAAGGCCTCGAGGGGTTGCACTTCCACACCCTTTGCGAGCAGAACAGCGACGCCCTGGAGGAGACCCTGGCCGCCTTCGAGGCCAAGTTCGGCCAGCACCTGGCAAGCCTTGCGTGGGTCAACTTCGGCGGCGGACACCATATCACCCGCGAGGACTACGACGTCGAACGGCTGGTGCGGGTGATCCGCGACTTCAAGGCACGCCATCCGCACCTGACGGTCTACCTGGAACCCGGCGAGGCCATCGCGCTCAACACCGGCTACCTGGTCTGCTCGGTACTGGATATCGTCGAGAATGACGGCCCCATCGCTATCCTCGACACCTCCGCCACCGCACACATGCCAGACGTGCTGGAGATGCCCTACCGGCCGCAGATCATCGGTGCCGGCGAGTCCGGCGAGAAGGCCCACACCTATCGCCTGGGCGGCCTGACGTGTCTCGCCGGCGATGTCATCGGCGACTACAGCTTCGATGCGCCGCTGGCCATCGGCGACCGTCTGGTGTTCACCGACATGGCCCACTACACCATGGTGAAGACCACCACCTTCAACGGCATGCGCCTGCCCTCGATCTGCCGCATTGACGAAACAAGCCGCGAGATACGCACGGTCAAGACCTTCGGTTATGAGGACTACAAGCAGCGCCTGAGCTAGGCCCCTTCATGGGTTCCACTCACCGCGTAGCAGGCACCTTCGGGTGCCTGTTGCGTTTCTGCACCGCCGCTTTCCTCCTCGCCCCACCCCTCTTTTCCCCTGCTACGCTTTCACGCATGGTAAGGAGCCCGATATCACCAGCCAGGGAGAGCCAGCGATGACCACCGTTTTCAAGTTCGGCGGCGCCTCGATCAAGGATGCCGATGCCATACGCCACCTGACGCCCCTCATCGAGGCCCACAGGGAGCGGCCACTGGTGGTAGTGATCTCCGCCATGGGCAAGACGACCAATGCCCTCGAGGCACTGCTGGCCGACGCCCGTGACGACAGCGGCGGCGATGGCTATCAGGAGCGGCTCGCGTCGCTCAAGGCCAGCCATCGGGAGGTGGCAGACGCGCTCTTCGGTGGCGAAGCCGACCCGCTGAAGGCGCGCCTCGACACCCTGTTCGACGAGCTGGACGAACAGCACCGGCGCCATCGCGACAGCCCCTACCCGGAGCACTACGACCAGACGGTCTGCTATGGGGAGCTGCTATCCACCACCCTGGTTGCCGAGTGGCTGAACCGCCAGGGCGTGAAAACGGAGTGGCTCGATGCCCGCGAGCTGATCATCACCGACGGCCAGCACCAGGACGCCAATCTGGACTGGTCAGCCACCACGGATGCCATCCGCAAACGAGCGGGGGGTGACGGTCGAGTGCTGCTGACCCAGGGCTTCATCGGCGGCACCCCTGGTGGCGCCTCCACTACCCTCGGCCGGGAAGGCTCGGATTTCAGCGCGGCCATCTTCGCCCACTGCCTCGATGCCGCGGAGGTGGTGATCTGGAAGGACGTGCCGGGGCTGTTCAACGCCGACCCCCGGCGCTTCGACAACGCCGTGCAGCTGAAACGGCTCTCCTACGCCGAGACCATCGAACTCGCCTGGCACGGGGCCAAGGTCATCCACCCCAAGACCCTGGGGCCGCTGAAGCAAAAGAGCATTCCGCTGACGGTACGCTCCTTCGAGACACCGGAGGCGCCCCCCAGCGTCATCGACGCGGATACCCGGCACGATGCCGAGCACCCCTCCTGCATCCTGCGCGACGACCAGGTTTTGCTCGAGGTGAAGCCGAAGGACTTCTCCTTCATGGACGAGCCGCGCCAGCACGACATCCTCGGCCGACTGGTGGAGGCCGGCGCTCATGCCAATCTGATCGACGGTAGCGCCATGCAGCTCACGCTCTGCTGCGACAACAAGCCCGAGCGACTGGAGCCGCTGATCGACTCGCTGAACGCCGACTATGCGCTCGAGCGACAGGAAGGCCTGACGCTGCTCACCGTGCGGCACCCCAGCGAATCACTGCTGGAGCGGCTCAGCGAAGGGCGCGAAATCCTTGCCGAGCGGCGAAACGCCACGACCACCCAGCGGCTGTTCCGCACCGACGAGTGCCCGGAGACCTGGCATCTTCCCGGCTGAGCGAGGCTCGGAAGAGTCGATTGTCTCGAGGGGAGACGGAGGGTGGAAAAGTCCACACCACAAAGGAAGCGACCCGCCCTCATATCCCCTCGACCCGTACCCACCGCCCTTCAGCATGGGAACGCTCAATGGCCTCGATCATACGGTTGACCCGCCAGGCTTCACGGAAATCGGGATAGAGCGGCTTGCCCCCCACGATTCCCTCCACCAGGTCGCGGATCTCGATGATCTTCTGGTCGTTGTAGCCCAGCCCATGGCCAGGAGCGGGGCTGAAGGCACCGTAGTCGGTGTGCTCGGGTCCCATCAACAGAGTGCTGAAACCGCGCCGCGCCTTGGACCCCTCGTGCTTGTAGAGCTGCAGCTCGCTCATGCGCTCCTGGTCGAAGAGGATCGAGCCCTTGGTGCCGGTAAGGGTGTAGGCCAGCCCCATCTTGCGCCCGGTTGCTACTCGGGAAGTCTCGATGTTGCCGATCAGGCCTCTGTCGAAACGCAGCAGCGCCTGAGCCTGGTCATCATTCTCCACCTCCCCCACACCGCCGCCGTCGGGTAGGGGGCGCAGAGGAATCACCGTCTGCAACTGGCCGAACACCTCGCTGACGCGCTGGCCGGCCAGGTACTCCGCCATGTTGAGGATATGCGAGCCCACGTCACCCAAGGCCCCAGCACCGGCGGTGGCCCGCTGGGCATGCCAGTCCAGCGGCTTGCTGGGATCAGTCATGTAGTCCTCGTTGTGGCGACCGCGGAAGTGGATGAGTTCGCCGATTTCGCCGCTGGCGACGATCTCCCTCGCCAGTTGGGATGCCGGATTGCGAATGTAGTTGAAACCCACCAGGGTCTTCACCCCGGCTTTTTCTGCCGCTTCGACCATCTCCTGGGCATCGGTGGCAGAGAGCGCCAGCGGTTTCTCGGTATAGACGTGCTTTCCTGCGGCGATGGCGGCCAGCGCCATCTCCTTGTGCAGGAAGTTGGGTGCGCAGATATCGACGACATCGATATCGGGATCGTCCACCAGCACCCGCCAGTCACCGGTGGCACGCGCGAAGCCTAGCTCGCGGGCCTTGCGCGCGGCCAACTCGTCATTCACCTCAGCCAGCAGCTCGCAGACTGGCTGGGCAGGGAGAGAGAAGACGATGGGGGCGGCCCGCAGGGCAATGGCATGAGCCTTGCCCATATAGCCGGTGCCGATCAAGCCAATCTTGAGAGTCTGCATCCTGATGGTCCTCGTGCTGATCCAACTGCGCCGGGCCCAAGAGCCCGGCGCATGAGGAATAACGCATTGGATGACGTTAATGGGTCGGCATGGTGAAGTGATTGGTCTCTTCGCGAATACCGCTGGGCCAGCGCTGGGTGATGGTCTTCATGCGGGTGTTGAAGCGCACACCGTCGGGGCCGTGCATGTGCAGCGGGCCGAACAGCGAGCGCTTCCAGCCACCGAAGCTGTGGAAGGCCATGGGCACCGGGATCGGCACGTTGACGCCGACCATGCCCACCTGGATCTGCTCGCAGAACTGGCGGGCGGCGTCGCCGTCGCGGGTGAAGATGGCGGTGCCGTTGCCATACTCGTGACCGTTGATCATGGCCACCGCCTCATCGAAGCTCGCCGCCCGAGCGATGGCCAGTACCGGACCAAAGATCTCCTCGCGGTGGATGCGCATGCCCGGCTTCACGTGATCGAACAGGCTGCCACCAAGGAAATAACCGTCACCGGCATCTTCGATGCGCGCTTCACGACCGTCCACCACCAGCTCGGCACCCTCATCCACACCGGTCTGGATATAACCGCGAACCTTTTCCAGGTGCTCACGGGTGACCAGCGGGCCCATGTCGTTGTCCGGGCCATCTACCAGCCCAGGGCCGACGCGCAGCTTGGCCAGCTCAGCCACCAGCTTCTCGCGCAGTCGACTCGCGGTCTCCTCACCCACCGGCACGGCCACAGAGATCGCCATGCAGCGCTCGCCAGCGGAGCCATAGGCGGCCCCCATCAGCGCGCCGACGGCCTGGTCCAGGTCGGCATCGGGCATGATCACCATGTGATTCTTGGCCCCGCCCAAGGCCTGAACCCGCTTGCCATGGGCGGACGCAGTAGCATAGATGTACTCGGCGATGGGCGTGGAGCCGACGAAGCTCACCGCCTGAACGCGCTCGTCGGTTAGCAGCACGTCCACCGACTCCTTGTCGCCGTTGACTACGTTGAGGACGCCGTCCGGCAGGCCAGCCTCGGTGAGCAGCTCGGCCAGGCGCATGGTCGTGGAGGGATCCTTCTCGGAGGGCTTCATGACGAAGGTGTTGCCGCAGGCCAGCGCGATGGGGAACATCCACATCGGTACCATGGCCGGGAAGTTGAACGGCGAGATACCGGCGCAGACACCCAGCGGCTGCATCATCGAGTAGCTGTCCACCCCGGTACCCACGTTCAGGGAGTGCTCACCCTTCTGCAGGTGCGGAATACCGCAGGCGAACTCGACCACTTCCAGGCCACGGGTCACCTCGCCCTTGGCGTCGGAGAACACCTTGCCATGCTCCTGGGAGATCAGTCGCGCAAGCTCGTCGGCGTGCTCCTCGACCAGCGCCTTGAACTTGAACAGGATGCGCGCGCGCTTGAGCGGGCTGACCTTCGCCCAGCCGGCAAACGCCTCGTGGGCGATACGCACCGCTTCACGGGTTTCGTCGGCCGATGCCAGGGCCACATCAGCGCTCTGCTCGCCGGTGGCAGGGTTGTAGACCGGCGCGGTGCGGTCGCTACGGCTGGCCACGGCCTGGCCATTGATATAGTTGCCCAGAATGCTCATGAAGAAAGTTCCTATCGTGTTCGTGGATTACTCGACGACCGTCAGGCCGGCCTCGGCACAGAAGCGCTTGAGGTTATCGCAGCCCAGGCGCGCATAGGTCAGCGGATGGGCCACGGCGGGGTCCTGCTCGGCCTCGACCACCACCCAGCCCGTGTAGTCGCTCGCCTTGAGGCCCTGGAAGAGCGGTACATAGTCGATATAGCCATCACCCGGCACGGTGAACATGCCGTTCAGCACGCCGTCCAGGAAGCTGAGATCGCGGTTGCGGACATCCGCCAGCACCTCCTCGCGAATATCCTTGCAATGCACATGCACGATGCGGTCGGCGTACTTGCGCTGAGCGACGACGGGGTCGCCGCCGGCGCCAACGAGGTGCCCCGTGTCGAGCAGCAGGCCAACGGAGGAACGGGTTTCCTCCATCAGCCGCTCGATCTCGCCCGGCGTCTCGATCACCGTGCCCAGGTGGTGGTGATAGGCGATCTGCACACCTTGCTCGAGGCAGTAGTCGGCCACCTGGTTCAGGCGCGGGATCAAGGTCTGCCACCCCTCCTCGCTCAGGCGCGGCGAGTGGGAAAGCGGAGTCTCACGCTCGCCATGAATGCAGTGGGTCACTTCGCAGAACACCATGGCCTTGGCGCCCAGCGACTTGAGCAGGTGGAGGTGGGGCTTGAGCGCCTCGATCTCCTCCTCGGCACTGCGGGTCAAGAGCTCGCCGCTGTACCAGCCGGAGACCAGGGAGAGGCCGTGGTTGTCCAGGATGGGCCCTAAAATCGCCGGGTCGCGGGGGAACTTATGGCCCAGCTCAAAGCCGGAGAAGCCGGCCTGCTTGCCCTCGGAGAGGCAGGTCTCCAGCGGGGTATCACCGCCCAGCGACGGCATATCGTCGTTGGTCCAGGTCAGAGGGTTGATGCCCAGTCTTACGGTCATGGTGGACTCCTGATATGGGTCGTTGTGATCGAGATTTAGAGGTTTTTTAATTGGCGAGCCTTGTAGGCCACATAGCGTTTGCGGGCCTCCTTGACCTCGGGGCGCTCCGAGACCTCGGGCACGGCCACGTCCCACCAGGCGCCGCCGTCCTGGGTATCGGCAAGAGCATCGGTGTCGATGGCGATCACATAGCTGATGTCAGAGGCCTTGGCACGCTCGAGGGCGGCTTCCAGCTCCTGGATATTGCCCACCTGCTCGCTGCGGGCCCCAAGCGATGCGGCGTGGGCGGCGAAGTCGGTCTTAGGCGCGCCGCCCTCTACGGTAAGGCAGTCGTCGAGCAGGTTGTTGAAACCGGGGCCGCCGCAGAACTGCTGCAGGCGGTGGATGCAGCCGTAGCCGCGGTTGTCGAGTACCACGGCGATGATCTTGTGGCCCAGCATCACCGAGGTGGCGAGCTCCGAGTTGAGCATCAGGTAGGAGCCATCGCCGACCATGACGAAGACCTCGGAGTCAGGCATCGCCATCTTGGCTCCCAGGCCGCCGGCCAGCTCGTAGCCCATACAGGAGTAGCCGTACTCCATGTGGTAGCCGCGATCGAAGCGGGTGCGCCACAGCTTCTGCAGCTCGCCGGGCAAGCCGCCGGCGGCACACACCACGATGTCGCGCTCGCCTGCGGCGCGGTTCACCGCCCCCACCACCTCGGCGTCGCAGGGCAGGTTGGTGCCGCGGTCGGCGGTGACCCGCTCCACGATCTGGTTCCAGTCGGAGCGCAGCTCGGCGGCCTGCTCGATCCAGGCACCCTCGGGCCGCCAGCCGTCGAGGCCGACGGTGAGCTCCGGCAGGGTCAGCTTGGCATCCCCCACCAGTGCCTGGCCCTTGTGCTTGATCGCATCGAAGGCGGCCACGTTGACGCTCAGGAGCTTGGCCTCGGGATTGATCAGGGCCCGGGAGCCCGAAGCGAAGTCGCCCAGGCGGGTACCCACAGCGATGATCAGGTCGGCCTCGGCAGCCAGGGCGTTGGCCGCGGCGCCGCCGGTGACGCCGATGGTGCCCAGGTTCTGCTCGTGGTCCCAGGGCAGCGCCCCCTTGCCGGCCTGGGTCTCGCCCACCGGCAGGTGGTAGGCGGAGACGAAGGCGTCGAACTCGGCGAGGGCGCCCGCGTAGTGGGCGCCGCCCCCGGCGATCACCAGCGGCTTCTTCGCCTGACGGATCAAGGCAATGGCATCCTCGAGCTCATGGCGGTCGGCGGCCTGGCGACGCGGCCGGTGAACCTTGTCAGCGAAGAAGTGCGCCGGGTAATCGTAGGCGAAGGTTTGGATGTCCTGGGGCAGCGCCAGGGTGACCGGGCCACACTCCACCGGGTCGATGAGCACCCGCACCGCCTGGGGCAGCGAGGTGAGCAGCTGCTCGGGGCGGGTGATGCGGTCGAAGAAACGGCTTACCGGCTTGAAGCAGTCGTTGGAGGTCAGGGTGTGGTCGTGAAAGTTCTCCACCTGCTGCAGCACCGGGTCAGGCATGCGAGTGGCGAAGATATCCCCCGGCAGGAACAGCACTGGCAGGCGGTTGACGTGAGCCACCGCCGCGGCAGTGACCATGTTGGTGGAGCCCGGCCCCGCCGAGGCGGTGCAGGCCATCACCTGGCGGCGGTTCAGCGTCTTGGCGTAGGCGATGGCAGCATGGGCCATGCCCTGCTCGTTGTGGGCCCGATAGGTGGGCAACGTCTCGCGGGCCTGGTACAGAGCCTCGCCGAGGCCGGCCACGTTGCCGTGGCCGAAGATCGCCCAGACCCCAGGGAACAGCGGCTTGATCTCCCCGTCGAGTTCGACCTTCTGGGCCAACATGTAGCGGACGACGGCCTGGGCCATGGTGAGTCGAATGGTCTTCATGGTCTTTTACCCTTGATAGATGTCCAGAGGGTCAGGCAGCGGCACACTGCCGCGCCTGCCAGGTTTCCACCAGCCCAAGATAGTTGGCCTTCACGGCCTCGATCAGCTGCTCGTCGTCATAGTCGCCGCGCAGCCACTTGCGGCTCGGTTCGCCGAAGATGGTCCGTCCCACCGCAAAGCCCCTGCAGACCTCCGCGCCGGCGCTGTCCAGGATGCCCTGCTTGAGTTCCTCAGCCGGCGCATCCAGGCCCAGCATGACGACGCCGCGACAGTGGGGGGAGCGTACAGTCAGCAGGTTGCCGATCCGCTGCCAGGCTGCCGGTGTTTGGGGCGGCAGCTTCCACCAGTCGGGCTGCACCCCCAAGTTGTAGATGCGCTGCATGGTGTTGAGGTAGGTGTCGTCATCGCTGACCATGTCGCGCGGTGGAATGATCTCCAGCAACAGCTCGTGACCCGAGGCACAGCAGGCCCGATAGAGCTCGAGCACCTGACGCTCCTGAGCGCGGCGCAGCTCAACCTGGTCCTCTGGATGGTAGAACACCAGGCACTTGACGATATGCTCGCGCGGCCAGTTCTTGAGGCGTGACCCGATGCTGCGGCCGCCCTCCAACTCGATGGGCCTGGAGCTCGGCAGCTCCACCGGGCGACCGATCCACCAGCCTCGGCCTGTGACGTCATTGAGGGCATCCTGACCGTAGGTGTCGTCGATCAGCACCCCCACCTGGCTCGCGCCTAGCTGCTGGCTGCCACGCTCGGTGGCCTGGACCAGCAGCTGCTTGAGGATATTGATGCGCGCCGGGTCGGCGCCAGCCTCGCGGGCCATGTCGAAGAGCTGCTTGCGGTGATCAAAGGCCAGGATGCACAAGTCCTTCCATTCGGTGGCGGTGCGCTGGGTAGTGACCCGATGTAGGTAGTTGAGCCGCTCGTCCAGGTCCGGACGCGGGATCGACTCGGCGCGGGACAGGTAGTCGTCAAGCTCCTCGGCGCTGGGGATCGCCGGCGCGCAGCCGTGGCGAGACACTACCAGGGCACCACAGGCGTTTGCGTAGGCGCAGCTCTGGGCATGGGGCTCGCCCTGTAGCCAGCCACGCAGGAAGCCGCTCATGAAAGCGTCGCCGGCCCCCAGCACGTTGAGCACGTCAACCCGTACGCCGGTATGCACCTCGAAGTCGTCCTCACTGCCGGGGATCGCTCCATCGAGCACGGTACAGCCTTGGGCGCCGAGCTTGAGCACGATAGTGGCATCGGTGAGCCTGCGGATCGTCTTCAGGGCCGTAATGGTATCGGTACTACCACCGGCAATATGCACCTCCTCCTCGGTACCCACCACCAGATCCAGGTCGGGCAGGATGGTCTGCAGGTGACGGCTGACGCCCTCGTCGGAGATAAAGCGGGTCTCACCATCGCCCAAGGTAGTCAGGCCCCACAGTACCGGCCGGTAATCGATATCTAGAATCACCTTGGTGCCGGCGGCCTTGGCGTATTCGATGGCGGTCTTGCTCGCCTGGTAGGTCTGCTCGGTTGAGAAGTGGGTGCCAGTGATCAGCAGCGCCCGGCTGGAAGCGATGAACTCGGGGGCGAAGTCGGCTGCATCAATCGCCATGTCAGCGCAATCCTGACGGTAGAAGATCAACGGGAAGGTGTCCCGATCCTTGATGCCCAGGATCACCAGGCCAGTGAGACGCTCGGAATCGGTACGCACATGGCTGGTGTCGACGCCTGCACGGGCCAACTCCTCGCGTACGAAGCGTCCCATGTGCTCATCGCCTACCCGGGTCAACATGGCGGATTTCAGCCCCATTCGCGCGGCGCCATAGGCGATGTTGGCAGACGAACCGCCGAGGTACTTGGCGAAGCCGCTCATATCCTCCAGGCGACTTCCGATCTGCTCGCCGTAGAAGTCGACGGCGGCACGCCCCAGGCAGATCAGATCCAGTGTCTTGGTATCTTTCATGGGCTCGCATCCTACGCTTGGCCAGTTCCGAGCTTGTCGTTGGTGTATATGGCTCGGCCGGTCGATTGATGGTGGGTCGGTGTCGAAACCGGTCTATGTATTCCACATACACCAAGTTTAGAACGAAAATTCCATTCAATCAATAATTGGAAAAGATGATTCGTTCTTCTTTAGTCGCAGCCCTGTGGCCAAAACCCCAACGATTGGCATGGCGGATAGAGGCAGGCGACCGTCCCGTCGAACTGGAAATAGCACAGCCCCAAGCCCTGGTGGGCCCGGGGCTGCTAACCCTCTCGCATTGGCAGGGGCGATCAGTCGTAAAAAGCTGGCCGCTCAGGCATCTCGATAGGTTCGATGCTGCCGCTTTCCTGAGCTCTCACGCAGATATCACCAGCGATGGCCGCCGCATAGCCGTCCCAGGATGAGGGCCCGCCGATCTCACCGTTCGCCACACTGTCGATGAAGGCCTGAAGCTCCACATCGAAGGCCTCGCTGAACCGCTTCTTCCAATCCTGAAGGATCTCGTTGCTTAGCTGGCCAGCCTGGCGGAACTGCAGGCTCTGTGGCTCGGGCAGGCGCGCGATACCCTCCTCTCCAACCACGTCGCACTGAATGTCATAGCCGTAGCGGCAGTTGACGAACACCTCGACATCGATACGCACCCCCTTGACCGTCTCCAGCATCACGATCTGCGGATCGGCGACCTGGCTGTGGGCATGGCGGGTCTTGCGCGGGAAGACCACCTGGGCGCTCCGGTAGTCGTCATCGAGCAGCCAGCGGAAGGTATCCAGCTCGTGGATCAGAGTGTCGTGGATCGCCATGGGGGTGATGTAGCGCTCCGGCACCTCGGGGTTGCGGTGGGCGGCATGGATCATCAGCGGCTCGCCCAACCGCTTGCCTTCGATGGCGTCCTTCATCATTCGATAGCCGCTGTCGTATCGGCGCATGAAGCCTACCTGTACCCGGCGCTTGCCGGCCTCGACCTCTGCATCGATGATATTGCGGCAGCCTTCGGCCGTAGTCGCCAGGGGCTTCTCGCAGAACACATACTTACCAGCAGCGATGGCCGCCAGCACATACTCCTCGTGGGTCGGCCCCCAGGAGGTAACCAGCACGGCATCCACGTCGTCGGCCTGGATCAGTTGATGGCCATCCTCATAGACATGGGCGTCGAGCCCCAAGCGGTCGACCACGGCGCGCGCCTGGTCCAGGTTGACGTCGGTGACGGCGACGATCTCGCCGCCGGTGAGTTGCTGGGTGATGCGGCGGGCGTGCTCCTCGCCGATCATCCCGGTGCCGATAACTCCGATTCTAACGATCATGATGTGGTCCTTTTACTGGTTCCAGTACTTGTCGACATAACGCTGGATCTCCTGGCGCATGAAGCGCGAGGAGTCCACGGCCCGCTCTTCCCAGCCGAAGACGCAGCTGGAAAGCACCCCATCGAAACCGATCTCGTGGAGGGTCTTGAAGAAGACCTCCCAGTCGATCTCGCCCTGACCGATGTCCAGGTGCTGATGGACCCGGGCGGTGGAGCCCGGCGGGTTGACGATGTAGCGCAGCTCGGATGAGGCCTTGTGGTTGAAGGTATCGGCGACCCGGGTATGCACCAGCTCGCCCTGGGTGGCGCGAATGGTCTCGGCCAAGTCATCTCCGTAATAGAAGCTGTGCGGGGCAATATAGGAGCACTTCACCGCCGACGAGTTGATGGTCTTGATGATCTCCACCGCCGGCGCCATGGTCTCGATCCAGTCCTCCGGATGCGGCTCGACGCTCAGGGTCAGGCCCTCGCGCTCGAGCATCGGCACCAGCACATCCATGGAGCGCCAGAAGGCGTTCTCGCAGGCCTCAGGCGTGTGGCGACCTTCCCGGTCGGCCATGGAACGCTCCACGGAGCCGCCGCGGCCGAACTCGGAGATCAGCGTGTCACACTCCAGCTCCACGGCCACCTCGATGATGCGCTTCCAGTTGTCCATGGCCATTTCCCATTCGTCCCGGTAGGGGCTGGACCAGCGATACATGGGCTGCATGGTGGCCAGACCCACATCGTGCTCGCGCATGGCACGCTTGAAGGATTGTACGGCGGCCGGATAGGTGCGCGGACGGGTCCACCAGACCATGAAGTCCGGGCGCGGCGACAGCTCGATATAGTCGTAGCCCAGCTCCTTGGTCAGGCGACAAATCTCTGGCAGCGACAGATGGCGGTGCATATGCGGGTCGAGAGCGATCTTCATGGGTCGTCCTCCGATCGGCCGGCTCAGGCCAGCCTCTTGCTGACGAAGTCCATGCTGGCTCTCAGTGCCGCGACAGGATCCTCGAGAGCGTGGACTTCCTCGGCAAATGGCTCGAAGGAAACGTAACCCTCGTAGCCGTCCTTCAGCAGGCGACGGAGCTGACCAACGTTGTCGAGTCGATCGCGCTCGCCGACCAGCAAGCGATGAGGGTCGAGCATGTCCTCGAAAACGAGTTCGGGATCCTCCATGCCGGAGATATGCACCAGCCCGGTGCGCTCAGCGAAGAAGGCGGTCTCGCCGGCACCCTGATGGTGGAAGGTGTCGTGGACCAGGCCGAAGCGCCGCTCCAGGCCTAGCGCCTCGACCGCTGACACCGCCTCGGCCTTGGTGCGCAGTGAGGAAATCGGAAAACCCAGGGGCTCGACGAAGCCCTGCAGGTCGTAGCGCCCCAGGATGACATCCAGCTCGGTCAGCGCCTGTTCCAGGCCCGCGCGCTTCTCTTCGTCACTGGCAGTATGATCGGCATCCACCAGCGGGCAGAGCACCAGGCCACACCCACCCGCGGCATCCACCATCTGAGCCAGCTCTTGTGCCTTGGCCGCACGCTCAGCGTTCCAGATATTGAAGGGATAGAGCGCATTGATACTGAGCACTTCGATGCCCAGCTCCCGGGCACGCTGCCCGGCAGCCCTCGCGGTAGCGAGGTCGAGGATGCTGTTTTCACCCACGTCGTTGCGCAGTTCCACGGCACCCAGCCCCATCTCGGCAGCGATCTCGATCAGCTGCTGCGGTGTCCAGCGGGGGCAGACCATATGGTTGAGGGCAAACTTGATGTCATGTTGAGCCATGGCGGCCTCCAGCTAATTGATTCTTGTCGTCCGCCTGAAGGCTAGAATAACCATTCCATTAAATCAACAAACTGAACATTCCATTTCAAACAGGCACCACACCTCGCCTCGCCTCACAGCATGTGACATCAAGGTGTTAGCGTTGCCATCCGGAAGAGAGGTCCCCTGCTCCTACGACCAAAGATGCAGGGCGCTGCCGGGGCACGTCGCCAGAACACGATGAGACAATTGCCAGAGCCGACGTTCTATACTATCGTTCTAATGGAATTTTTATTCTCATAATGCTAGGGTGCCAGGAGGTCGACAAGACGCGACACCCGAACGCTGGCCAGTCTTCAGCAAGGCGGACACCATGAATGAGACACCCCAGGACTTCACCGCGCTGGAAGCGCGCATCACAACCGACTATCCGTCGCTGAGCCGTCGACTGCAGCAGACGGCACGTTACCTCCTCGACCACCCTCAGGAGGTAGCCTTCGCCACGGTGGCCAAGCTGGCCGATCAGGCCGGGGTCACTCCCTCGACCCTGATCCGCTTCGCCAACAGCTTCGGCTTCAAGGGCTTCTCGGAAATGCAACAGCTGTTCCGTGCTCGTCTGGTGGACGAGTTGCCCAACTACACCGAGCGGATTCGCGCCGTACGCACCGCCACCGGCGAGACACCCGACAGCAGCCAGCTTCTCTGGGAGTTCGCCGAGGCCAACCGGGAGGTGCTGGAACAGCTGCCGGGGCGCACCGACCTGCACAGCCTGGAACGCGCGCTGGATATCTTCGAGAAGGCGGAAATCGTGCATGTCATGGGCGCCCGACGCAGCTTCGTGGTCGCCAGCTACATGGCTTACGCCCTGCAGCACGTCGACAAACGCACGCACCTGGTCAGTGGACTCGGCGGCATGCACCTCGAGCAGCTCAAGTCCATGGGCGCCCGGGATGCCCTGATGGTGGTGAGCTTCTCACCCTATGCCCAGGAATCCCGTGACGCCGCGGAAGAGGCGTCCAGGCGAGACATACCCCTGGTGGTCATCACCGACTCCAGCCTGAGCCCGCTGGCCCGCCTGGCCGATGTCGCAATGGTGGTGCATGAGGCGGAGGTCAAGAGCTTCCGTGGCCTGACCGCCTCGCTCTGTCTGACCCAGACCCTGGCCATCGCCCTGGGTGTCCGCCAGGACAAGGCCCGGGACGAGGTCGGCCAGGTAGACTCCCCTGCGGCGCATTGAGTCAGCCCTATGGCCACCGAACAACACCCCATCGTTAACTGACAACCTCTTCAGGAGGGCATGCCCATGAACTCACTTCTCGTTCGCCCCCACGAGCCCGATGCTCAAGGCAAAGTCCTGGAAGTCACCCCGGAATCCGCCGGCTGGGAGCATGTCGGCTTCCGGGTCCACAAGCTGGCCAGTGGCCAGCGCCTCGAGGCCAACACCGGGGACCGAGAACATTGCCTGGTGCTGCTCTCGGGGCGCGCTACCGTGACCAGCGGTGAGCATTGCTGGGAGGAGATCGGTGAGCGGATGGACATCTTCGAGAAAATCCCACCCTATTCCGTCTACCTGCCCAAGGGTGTGAGCTTTACCGTGGAGGCCAGCACCGACCTCGAACTGGCGGTCTGCAGTGCACCCGGCCATGGGAACCATGCGCCTCGCTTGATCACGCCCGAGCAGGTCAAGTGCAACACTCGAGGCAGCGGCACCAATACTCGCCATATTCAGGACATCCTGCCGGAAGCCGAGCCGGCGGACAGCCTGCTGGTGGTGGAGGTGTATACGCCTGCCGGGAACTGGTCGAGCTACCCGCCGCACAAGCATGACGTGGACAACCTCCCCGAGGAGTCGGTTCTCGAGGAAACTTACTACCACCGGATCAACCCCTCTCAGGGCTTCGCTTTTCAGCGGGTCTACACGGATGATCGCACCCTGGACGAGACCATGGCGGTGGAGAACGGCTGTTGCGTGATGGTACCCCGTGGCTACCATCCGGTGGGTGCCGCCCACGGCTACGACCTCTACTATCTCAATGTGATGGCCGGCCCCAAGCGTGCCTGGAAGTTCCAGAACGATCCGGCCCACGAGTGGATCGTCAAGCAGTAAGGGGGCACTGCAACTCCAGACTCTCTGCAGCCCTGACGTCTCTTTGCCCCGCTTATGGCGGGGTTTTTTTGTGCCGGGCGAGCACCTCAGGGCCGCAAGAAAGGGAATAAAAATTCCACATATACCAAAGTATAGAATAATTCTTTTGCAATTGGCCGCCATGGAATCTACATTCCAACAAAGGCTTCTCGTAGAATTAAGATGCCTTCCACCAGCGTCTGCTGGTAACAACCACAATGACACTCAATGGAGTCTGCCTCATGAAACGTCTACTGCTCGGCGCCGCTCTCTTCACCGCCTGCACCACCACGGCCATGGCCCAGTCCATCGGTGTCTCGGTGGCCTATTTCGACGACAACTTCCTGACCAGCATGCGTAACGCCATGCAGGCCGAGGCAGAAGCCCAGGGCTGGAACGTGCAGTTCCTGGATGCCCAGGGAGATATCGGCCGGCAGCTTAGCCATACCGAGAGTCTGGCCGCTCAAGGTGTCGACGCCATCATCATCAACCCGGTGGATACTGCGGCTACCGGCATGATGACTCGAGTTGCCGTCGAGCGTGGAGTTCCCCTCGTCTACGTGAACCGTGAGCCTGAGGGCAACGACCTCGACCATGACACCGTGGCCTTCGTAGGCTCCGAGCAGAAGGTTGCCGGTGAACTGCAGATGGAAGCGCTGGCCGAGATGCTCGGCGGCGAGGGCCGCATCTCCATCATGTTGGGGGAACTCTCCTCCAGCGCAACGCATCAGCGCACCGAAGGCGTCGAGGAGGTCGCTGCCAAGTACCCGGGTATCGAGATCATCGAGAAACAGCCCGCCGACTACCAGCGCACCGAAGCCATCGACCTGATGAACAACTGGATCGTCGGTGGCCAGCAGATCGATGCCATCGCCGCCAACAACGACGAGATGGCGCTGGGAGCCCTGATTGCCATGCGCCAGTCCGGGATCGGCGCCGACGAGATTCTAGTCGGCGGTATCGACGCGACCCGTGACGCCCTGGATTCCCTGCAGCGAGGCGAACTGTCGGTCACCGTATTCCAAGACCCAGTCGGTCAGGGTGGCGGCGCCGTCAAGGTGGCCATCGACCTGGCCAACGGAGAAGCCGTCGAGAGTATCAACCTGGTGCCCTTCCAGCTCGTGACTCGTGACAATCTCGATGACTTTCTCACCAACTGAGGCCATCGGCCCACTCCTGCGGGTGGGTCGAGCACTCCCATCAGGAGCTTTCCCATGGCTACGATGACCGCCGAAACCCTGACCTCAGAAAGCTGCGACGTGGAATACCTGCTTGAGGTCGTCGAGGCCCGCAAGACATTTCCCGGGGTCGTGGCACTCGACAACGTCCAGCTCAAGATTCGCCCCGGGAGTGTCCACGCCCTGATGGGCGAGAATGGAGCGGGCAAGTCAACTCTGATGAAAATCATTGCGGGGGTCTATATCCCCGATCAGGGCGAAGTGCGGCTACATGGTCGCCCGTTGACACTCAATGGCCCGCTGGACGCCCTGGAGGCCGGCATCGCCATGATCCATCAGGAACTCAACCTGATGCCGTACATGACCATCGCCGAGAACATCTGGATACGCCGTGAGCCACTCAATGTCTTCGGCATGGTCAATCACGGCAAAATGCACCAGATGACCGAGACCCTGTTTGAACGACTGGGCATCGACATGGACCCGGACATGGAGGTACGCCATCTCACCGTGGCCGGGCGCCAGATGGTCGAGATCGCCAAGGCGGTCTCCTACGAGTCAGATGTGCTGATCATGGATGAGCCCACATCGGCACTGACCGACCGAGAGGTGGAACACCTCTTCCGCATCATCAACGACCTGCGCGCCCAGGGTAAGGGCATCATCTATATCACCCACAAGATGGACGAGGTCTTTGAGATCGCCGACGACATCTCGGTGTTCCGAGACGGCCAGTTCATTCACGCCGCCCCCGCCAGCGAACTGACCTCAGACAAAATCATCCAGCTGATGGTGGGTCGTGAAGTGACGCAGATGTTCCCCAAGGAGGAGGTCCCCATCGGGGAGGTGGTACTTTCCGTCAAGGACCTGGCACTGGATGGGGTCTTCCAGCAGGTCAACTTCGAAGTGCGTGCTGGCGAGATCCTTGGCATCGCCGGGCTGGTCGGCTCGGGCCGCACCAACGTGGCCGAGACCCTGTTCGGCGTCACCCCGGCTACCAGCGGCACCATCGCCATCGACGGGCAGGAAACCATCATCACTTCCCCTCATCAGGCGATGCTGCGCGGCTTGGCGCTGCTCACCGAGGATCGCAAGGAGACCGGCCTGTTCCTGGGCCTTTCCGTCATCGAGAACATGGAGATGGCCGTTCTGCGTGACGGCTACACCAAAGGCCCCTTCGTCGAGCAGGGCCGCCTCGATCACGAATGCGACACCATGAACGAGTTGCTGCGAGTCAAGACCCCCAGCCTCGACGAGCGTATCGGCAACCTCTCCGGTGGCAATCAGCAGAAGGTGCTGATCGGCCGCTGGCTGATGACCCAGCCTCGCATCCTGATCCTCGACGAACCGACTCGCGGCATCGACGTGGGCGCCAAGGCAGAGATCCACAAGCTGATCAGCAAGCTCGCCGGCCAGGGCGTGGCCGTCATCATGATCTCCTCGGAGCTCCCCGAGGTCCTGGGCATGAGCGACCGCATCATGGTGATGCACGAGGGTAAGGCCACCGGCTTCCTGGATCGAGGAGAGGCCAACCAGGTGAACATCATGGAGCTCGCCTCTGCCCCGGTACAGCCCCCGGTCGCGCATGACTGAGCGCTGCCCGACACGAACAACACAAAGGTAGAACGACTATGGCTACGACCACCGAAAACACCCAGCACCTCGAGGTGCCCAAGAAGCGCAAGAAAAAGGTACCGACCGAAGTCAGCATCTTTCTGGTATTGATCGGTATCGCCCTGCTGTTCGAGATCCTTGGCTGGGCAATACGCGGCGACTCCTTCCTGATGAACCCCCGCCGCCTGCTGATCATGATCCTGCAGGTCTCGATCATCGGCATCATCGCCATCGGGGTCACCCAGGTGATCATCACCGGTGGCATCGACCTCTCCTCGGGCTCGGTCCTGGCCCTGACTGCCATTGTCACTGCCAGTTTCGCTCAGCAGTCTGACTATCTGCGTGCCGTCTACCCTGCCCTCACCGACCTTCCCTGGTTCATTCCCTTGATCGTCGGCCTCTTGGTCGGCGCCTTGGCAGGCCTGGTCAATGGCGCCCTGATCGCCTTCGCCGTCATCCCCCCCTTCATCGCCACCTTAGGCATGATGGTCAGCGCCCGCGGCATGGCCCGTGCCTACACCGATGGGCAACCCGTCAGCATGCTCAGCGACCAGTTCACCTGGATCGGCTCCGGGGCCAATCCGGTGATCATCTTTCTCGCTGTGGCCGTTTTCTTCCATATCGCTCTCAAGTACACCCGTTACGGCAAGTACACCTACGCCATCGGCGCCAACCCCCAGGCCGCCCGCGTCTCGGGCATCAACGTGAGGCGCCACCTGGTGATGGTCTACACCATTGCCGGGCTGCTCGCCGGCCTCGCGGGCGTTGTCGCCTCGGCACGCGCCGGTACCGGCCAGGCCGGCATGGGCCTGATGTACGAACTCGATGCGATTGCCGCCGCCGTCATCGGTGGCACCAGCTTGGCAGGTGGCGTAGGACGCATTGCGGGCACTGTGATCGGCGCCATGATCCTCGGCGTGATGCTCAGCGGCTTCACCTTCCTCGGCGTCGATGCCTACTATCAGGACATCGTCAAGGGCGCCATCATCGTCGCCGCCGTGGTGATCGACCAGTACCGCCAGCGCAAGCGCAACAAGACTACCTGAACCCGGGCTCCACCACCCACCGACATCGCCACGCCCATGGGCGTGGCGATGTCGTCTCACCCCAGCGCCTTGACCACCAGCTGCACCCCGACGATGACCATGGCGAAGATCACCAGCCGGTAGAAGAACACCTCGCTGACCCGGTGCTGTAGCCACAGGCCGCTGCGTACCCCGGCCCAGGCCACCGGCACCAGCAAGAGCGACGCCCAGGCGCTGGTGATATTGATCTCGCCGAGCCACAGGTAGGGACCGAGTTTCATCAGGTTCACCGCGGCGAAGGCGATGGCGCTGGTGGCAATGAAGGTCTGCTTGGCCAGCCGCCTCGATAGGGCCGATGGCCAGCGCCATCAGCGGCACCGAGAGGGTACCAAAACCGCCGGCGAAGCCACCCTTGGAGACGCCGGTGAGGTAGGTGGAGGCGGCGATCAGGGTCCAGGCGAGCCAGGAGTAGTCGGGCAGCATGACGCGTCCTTGCGGAAGAAGTGATCGGAGCGACACTCGGTACGGGCGGACCCAGGACGCGCGAACGCCGGAACGGTCTCCCGTTCCGGCGTTCGATCTCAGGCCATTTCGGCCCGCCGGTCAAGTCAGGCGATCAGGCCGCTTCGCGCTTGGCGTCACTCGCCGCCTGCATCGCCAGGGCGGTATCCAGCATGCGGTTGGAGAAGCCCCATTCGTTGTCATACCAGGCCATTACCTTGACCAGGCGACCGTTCACCCGGGTGTGGTTGGCGTCGAAGGTCGAGGAGTTAGGGTCGTGGTTGAAGTCGATGGAGACCAGCGGCTGGGCGTTGACCGCCAGCACCGGTGAGGCCTCCGCCGCCTTGGCGACGATGGCGTTGATCTCTTCCTTGGTGGTGTCACGGCCGGCGGTGAACACCAGGTCCACCAGCGAGACGTTGATCACCGGCACGCGCACCGCCAGGCCGTCGAACTTGCCGGCCAGCTCCGGCAGCACCAGGCCCACGGCGGCGGCGGCCCCGGTCTTGGTGGGGATCATCGAGTGGGTGGCGCTGCGGGCCCGGTAAGGGTCGCTGTGATAGACGTCGGAGAGGTTCTGGTCGTTGGTGTAGGCGTGCACCGTGGTCATCAGCCCGTTCTCGATGCCCACCGACTCGTTGAGCGCCTGGGCGATCGGCGCCAGGCAGTTGGTGGTGCAGGAGGCGTTGGAGACCACCTTGTGCTCGGGCTTGAGCACGCCCTCGTTGACGCCGAAGACGATGGTGGCATCGGCATCCGGGCTCGGCGCCGAGATCAGCACCCGCTCGGCGCCGGCTTCCAGGTGCTTGCCGGCGGCCTCGCGCTTGGTAAACAGGCCGGTGCACTCCATCACCAGGTCGACCCCAAGAGCCTTCCAGGGCAGGGCCGACGGATCACGCTCAGACAGGATCGCGATGCGATCCCCGTCCACGGTGAGGCTCTCCTCGTCGTGCTCCACGGAAAACGGAAAATGACCATGCACGGTGTCGTGGCGCAGCAGGTGGGCGTTGAGGGCCGGCGCCCCCAGGTCGTTGATGGCGACCACCTGAACACGATTGCGGTAGCCGTTTTCGTAGAGCGCGCGCAGCACGTTCCGGCCAATGCGACCGAAACCGTTGATAGCGATCTTGAGTGTCATGGCATCCTCCTCCCGGGAGTGGGTAGTAATTTTTCAATGTGGTGCAATTATCGCTGAGTCTCAAGTTTTTTTGGTAATATTACAACATTTTTTGCGCTTCTTCCTATCGGTCCGATCTCATCCTGCCACAGCATATGCATATTTCACTGGTGCCTACCTGGTGATTCATCGACCATAGGGGAGCTGAGATGAAGCAGAAATCTGTAGTAATATTACGTCCTCGCCGCTAAGGTAGTGACATTCCAGGCAATCACCCGGCCGCCGCCATCAGGAGGACTCTTCCATGCCCCACAGCCAACCTCGCTCCCCCCTTCGCCGCACCAAGATCGTCGCCACCCTGGGGCCGGCCAGCGACCGCGACGGCGTGCTGGAAGCGATGATCGAGGCCGGCGTCGACGTGGTGCGCCTCAACTTCTCCCACGGTTCGCCGGACGACCACCGCCGCCGCCTCGAGCGGGTGCGCGAGATCGCCGCCCGCCTGGGTAGGGCGGTGGCCGCCCTGGGCGACCTGCAGGGCCCCAAGATCCGCATCGCCCGCTTCAAGGATGGGCCGGTGACGCTGGAGGAGGGGCAGTCCTTCCTGCTCGACATGGCGCTGGACTCCGATGCCGGTGACGTGACCCGGGTTGGCTGCGACTACAAGACCCTGGCCGACGACGTCGCCCCCGGCGATCGGCTGCTGCTCGACGACGGTCGACTGGTGCTGCATGTGAACCGGGTGGCCGACCACCTGATCCACACCAGCGTGGTGGTGGGCGGCAAGCTCTCCAACAACAAGGGCATCAACAAGGAGGGCGGTGGCCTCTCGGCCCCGGCGCTCACCGACAAGGACCGCGCCGACCTCAAGACCGCCATCGACATCGGCGTCGACTACCTGGCGGTCTCGTTCCCGCGCAGCGCCGCCGACATGCAGGAAGCGCGGGAGCTGTTGGGCGAGGCGGGCAAGGAGATCGGCCTGGTGGCCAAGCTCGAGCGCGCCGAGGCGGTGGCCGACGCGGCGACGCTCGACGGGATCATCGAGGCCTCCGAGGCGGTGATGGTGGCCCGCGGCGACCTGGGGGTGGAGATCGGCGACGCCGAGCTGATCGGCATGCAGAAGCGCATCATCAAGCGCGCCCGCACCCTGAACCGGGCGGTGATCACGGCAACCCAGATGATGGAGTCGATGATCACCTCGCCGCTGCCCACCCGGGCCGAGGTGTTCGACGTGGCCAACGCGGTGCTCGACGGCACCGACGCGGTGATGCTCTCCGCCGAGACCGCCGCCGGGGACTTCCCGGTGGAGACCATCGCGGCGATCAACCGCGTCTGCCTCGGCGCCGAGCGCGAGAGGATCGCCCAGGAGTCGGGGCATCGTATCCACGAGGGCTTCTCGCGGATCGACGAGACCATCGCCCTGTCGGCGATGTACGCCGCCAACCACCTGCAGGGCGTGGCGGCCATCGCCTGCATGACCTCCACCGGCTACACGCCGCTGATCGCCTCGCGCATCCGCTCGGGCCTGCCCATCGTCGGCCTGGCCCACAGCCC
>NZ_JAKCMI010000033.1 GCF_021412585.1 Halomonas alkalisoli
CGGCGCGCACCACGCTGGCGAACAGGCGCAGCTGGCCGCAGGTGCGGCCGCGCTCGCCTTCCAGGCGCGCCCGGGGCAGGCCGGTCTCGGCCATGCCACGCTCGATGAGGCCGTCACCGATGGCCTCGATCTCGGCGGCGATGGTTTCCAGAAACGTGGCGCGCTGCTCGAGGGTGGTCTCACGGTAGGCGCCGAAGGCCGCCTCGGCCAGTTCACAGGCGCGCTCGACCTCGGCCTTGCCGCCGCCGCCGTAGGTGGGCTCAAGCGTTTCGCCGGTGGCGGGATTGACGGCATGGATGGGCGTGGAACTGCCGCTGACGGCCTCCTGGCCGACCAGCATCTTGCCTTGCAGGGTCATAAATAAACTCCTTGTGTCATGCAGCCCCTAGAGCGATTTCACATCGATAGGAGGCGTCTCCGTCTCGAAGCGTAGTGGATTACGGAGGGCCCGGCCGAATGTGGGCAGGCTGATCTCGAAACGGTCGCCGTCCCGGGTCTGAATGCCATCGGCGAAGCTCAGGGTGGCGGTGCCGAAGAAATGCACGTGGACATCGCCGGAGCGGCGAAAGCCCGAATACTTGAAGTGGTGATGCTCCAGGTTGGCCAGGCTATGGGCCATGTTGGCCTCGCCGGTGAGGAAGGGCTTCTCCCATACGGTCTCGCCGCCTCGCACGATGCGGCTGACGCCCTCCAGGTGGTCGGGCAGTTCGCCCACCAGCAGCTCGGGGCCGAAGCTGCAGGCGCGCAGCTTGGAGTGGGCCAGCCACAGGTAGTTGAAGCGCTCGGTGACGTGGTCGGAAAACTCGTTGCCGATAGCGTAGCCGACCCGCCACGGGCGGCCGTCGTCGCCGATCACATAGAGCCCGGCCAGCTCCGGCTCCTCGCCGGCATCCTCGGCAAAGGGGGGTACCGGAATCTCCGCTTCGGGGGGGACCACGCAGGCGCCGTCACCCTTGTAGAACCACTCCGGCTGGGCGCCGGTCTCACCGGGGGCGGGCTTGCCGCCATCTACGCCAAGCTTGAACATGCGCATGGAGTCGGTCAGTTCCGTTTCGGAGACCTGTGTCTTGGCGTGCATGGCCGAGCGCGTATCGGCACTGCCCAGGTGAGTGAGGCCGGTGCCGGTGACCAGGCAGTGGGCCGGATCGGGGTGGGTCAGCGGCGGCAGCAGGCGTTTCTCGTCGATCAGTTGCTGGTAGTCGACCAGGTCGTCGTCAAGCCGAACGTCGATCACCGCCTGAAGAGACTGCCCGCTGGCGATGGCCAAGCGCGCCAGGGCGTAGGTGCCTCCATCAAGACGAATCGGCCTGACGGCCTCATCGCTCTCCACCAGGGCAGCGCGTGGCTGTCCCTCCTCGAGATACTGGATCAGTCGCATGTTCAGCCTCACTCAATGATATGGAACTGGTCGAAGTACTTTTCGTTGAGCGTCAGGCCCAGACCCGGCTTGTCGTCATCGAGATCGAGGAAACCGTTGACCGGCTCGGGGTCGCCCTCGAACAGGTAATAGAACAGCTCGTTGCCTATCTCCACGTCGTGGACCGGGAAGAATTCGGACATCGGTGAGGCCAGCGTCGACATGGTCAGATGATAGTTGTGCATCTGGCCGGCATGCGGGATGACCGGCACGCTGAACGACTCGGCAATGGCATTGATCTTGTGCGCGGCGGTGATGCCGCCGACACGGTTGGTGTCGTACTGGATCACTGATACCGCACGTTTCTCCAGCAACTGGCGGAAGCCGTAGGAGGTGAATTCATGCTCGCCCCCGGAGATCGGGATGCTGGTGAGCCGGTTGAGCTCGGCGTAGCCATCGATGTCGTCGGCAAGCACCGGCTCCTCTAGCCAGCGTGGCTGGAAGCGCTCGAGCTTGGGCAGCATGCGCTTGGTGTACTCCAGGTTCCAGCCCATGTAGCACTCGAGCATCAGGTCGATGTCCTCGCCGATTACCTCACGCACCGCAGCCACGCTGTTGAGGTTCTCGCGCATGCCAACGGGGCCATCCTTGGGGCCATAGCCGAAGCGCATCTTCATCGCAGTGAAGCCCTGGTCGAGATAGGACTGGGCCTCTTCCTGCATGCTTTTGAGGTCAGTACGGTAGAGCTTGGAGGCATAGCAAGGGATCTTCTCCTTGGTACGGCCGCCGAGCAGCTTGAAGACCGGCTTGCCGACGGCCTTGCCCATGAGGTCCCAGATGGCAATGTCGACGCCGGAGATCGCCGCCATGCCGATACCCTTGCGTCCCCAGGCATGGGTCGAGCGGTACATGCGCTGCCACAGGTACTCGTAATCGAAGGGGTCCTGCCCGATCACCAGCGGTGCCAGGTACTGATCGATGATCGCCTTGGCGATACGCGGTGCCAGAGCAACGTTACCGAGGCCGACGATGCCGCTGTCGGTTTCGATCTCCACCGTGGTCCAGCCGTGGAAACGGAAGGTACCCATGGAGTCGCCACGATCCCAAAGCTCATCCATGGCGTTGGAGCAGAAGTGCGGCTGGGCCGGCACGGTATGACCCTTCCATTCGAAGACACGGGTACGGACGCGAGTAATTTTCATTGTGACTTTCCTATCTAGAGAGATGGCGCTCACGCGTGGGCGGCAAGGCGTTGCTGGCGAAGGTTCTTGCCCATGCGGCTGGCAATGACGAAGGCGTTGCGGATCGGGCCGACATTGGCCTTGCCCTGTCCGGCGATATCGAACGCGGTGCCATGGGCGGGTGTGGTGATAGGGATGGGCAAGCCACCCTGGACGGTTACCCCCTCCATGAACCCCAGCAGCTTGATGGCGATCTGGCCCTGATCGTGGTACATGGTGACCACCGCATCGAACGCACCGTCGCGAGCCTTGATGAACAGCGTATCGGCGGGAAACGGGCCGCTGACCGGATAGCCCTGGGAGCGGCAAGCCTCGACGGCGGGAGCGATTACATCGATCTCCTCACGTCCGCAGGTGCCTCCCTCGCCACCGTGGGGGTTGAAGGCCGCCACAGCAACTCGCGGCGCGGCATTGCCGGCCAGCTGCAGCGAGTCGTAGATCAACCGGCTGGCAGCGACGATACGCTCTTCGGTGATATAGTCGGCGGCATCCTTGAGCGGGATATGCGACGAGATGCGGGCGGTCCAGAGGTTGCCCAAGGTGTTGAATTCGCAAAAATACTCGTTGACACCGAGATGATCGGCAAAGAAGTGCAGCTCGTCTTCGTACTTCAGGCCTCCCTTCTTCATCGAGAACTTGTTGAGCGGTGCGAAGCAGATGGCATCCACCTCGCCAGTCAGCGCAGCGTCCATGCAGCGGGTCAACAGCGCCAGCACCGAGGCGCCGCCGGCGGCGGTCTCCTCCGCGTAGTCGACCTCTCCCTCGGAGATCGTGTCCATCGCCAGGAATACCGGGCCGGGATGCCGACGCGCCTCGGTGAACTCGCTCACCTCGGGCAGCGAATGGCTGATGCCAGCCACTCGCTGTCCCTCCTGCCACAGCCAGCGGTCGCCGAGGAGAACGGTATGGACATCGTCGAAAAGTCCGGCTTCGTTGAATAATTTGGCCACCAGTTCCGGGCCTATGCCGGCGGGGTCACCAAGAATAACGGCAATGACGGGGCGTGAATCGCTCATGAGAAGGTCTCCAGCTCAGTAGAAGAGATCGACGAGATATAAGGGGATGGCCGGGATATAAGTCACCAGCATCAGCACGATGAACAGCACCCCGATCATCGGCATATTGACGCGGGTAGTGTTCCACATGTCTGTTTTGGCGATGGAGCAGGAGGTGGCGAGGACCGAGGCGACCGGGGGAGTCTGCTGGCCGATGGCCAGGTTCAGCGTGAGGATCAGGCCAAAATGGATTGGATCGATACCTATCTGATTCACCAGGGGCATCACGATGGGCACTACTAGAATGATTGCCGCGGCACCGTGCAGGAACATGCCAAGCAGTAGCAGCAGGATATTAAGCAGCGCGAGTACTGCGATGGGGTTCTCGGTCAGGGCGGTGATCTGTCGCGCGAGCTGCTGTGGCAGTTGCATCTCCGTGAGGAACAGACCTAGCACGGCCGAGGTGGCCACCAGCAGCATCACCACAGCGGTCTGGATGACGCCCTCGTTGACCGCGCGGTAGAGGAGCTTGAGGTTGAACTCACGGTAGATCAGCCCGCCGATCACGAGGGCGGCGAACACAGCGATGCCTGCGCCCTCAGTGGCAGTAACAAAGCCGCCGAAGATGCCACCGAGGATGATCACCGGCAGCAGCAATGCCCAGGCAGCTTCCTTAAAGGCCTTGCCGAGCCGACCCAATGAGAAGGCCTCTTCCCTCGGCAGGTCGTACTTCACCGCGTAGTAGTAGCAGAAGCAAGCCAGGCCGAAGCCACCCAGAATGCCGGGGATAATACCCGCTACAAATAGTTGAACGATGGAGACCTCGGCGATGGCACCATACAAAATCATCGACAGCGAGGGCGGGATGATCACCGCCAGCGACGCCGAAGACGAAGTAATGGCGGCAGAGAACTCCGGGTTATACTTCTTGCGCTTCATCTCCGGAATCAACACCGAGCCAGTGGCGGCCACGTCGGCAACAGCAGAGCCGGATATCTCGGCAAAGAACATCGATACCCCGACGTTGACCATGGCTAGGCCACCACGCACGAAGCCGACAAGGGCAGTTACCAGGTTGATCAGCCGGGTGGAGATGCCAGAGGTGTTCATCAGCGCACCAGCAAAGATGAACAACGGAATGGCGATCAGCGGGAAGTTGGTAGCTCCGTTGAACAGGGTCAGGGGCACGTTCATCAGGAACTGTGGGCCCATGTTCAAATAGACACCCGCCACCCCGACCACGCCAATGGCAACGGCGATGGGTACATTGATCAGAACCAGGGCGAACAGGGCGGCAATGACGATCAGCAGAATCATGCGCGATGCTCCTTGAGATCTTCTTCGGCCTGGCGAATAGCCTCTTCGATCGCCTCGTGCTCGCTGTCCACGCCGGCACGCATCTTCTTCCAGGCCCCCGGCAGACTAAGCAGTTCACAGACGATGAACAGGGCAGCACCAATCGGAATCGCTGACTGGGTGACGGTCAGGCTTACTGATGGGATCGAGACCAAGCGGTCCCAAGCAAGGATGTCGAGAACGAGATAACCGTAGTAGGCAATAACCAGAAAAAAGCCAATGACGATCAGCTCAGAAACGATGAATAACAAGCTGCGCAGGGCCGATGGCGCACTCGCAACAATGCCCGGAAAGCCCATATGCGCCCGCTTCAGTGCGGCCAGACAGGCGCCATAAAAGGTCAACCAGGCCAGCCCGATTGAAGCGACCTCGTCGTACCAGATGAGCGAGCTGCCGAAGGCACGAAAGGCCACGGCGGCCAGCACGATTGTGGTCAGGGACAGCAGCAGGAAGACGGTGAAGACTTCCAATAGCTTCTCGACGAAAAAACGAGTGCGGTCGATGTTGGAGACCATGGCGTGCGACTCTCTTAGAAAGGGTAAAGGGCGCCCGTAAGACGCCCGATCGTTATGGGATCAGTCGTCAGCTAGTGCCATGGCACGATCGATCAACTCCTGGCCATTTGGCACGCGCTCGGCGAAGACCTCATAGACGGGGTTACTGGCGGCAACGAAGGCATCACGGTCCACTTCGTTCACTTGCACCCCCGCCGTGCGCATCGTCTCGAGCAGCTCCTGATCGAGTTCTGCCCCACGATTGAGAGCCCACTCCTGGGTTTCGGCAGCAGCCTCGGCGATGGCCT
The DNA here is from genome assembly GCF_021412585.1 of Halomonas alkalisoli. Classification (GTDB taxonomy): domain Bacteria; phylum Pseudomonadota; class Gammaproteobacteria; order Pseudomonadales; family Halomonadaceae; genus Halomonas; species Halomonas alkalisoli. The sequence goes on from NZ_JAKCMI010000033.1 coordinate 5,752, forward strand.
CCTGAACCTCCTCGGAGAACTGGTTCCAGCCACCCTGTCCAGCGGTTAGCCAGATCGGGGTGTAGACATGGCTGGAGAGCGACAGGTACTCCTGAACCTCATGCAGTCGGGCACCGTAGATATTGCTGAGGGGATTTTCCTGACCGTCGACAACGCCAGTCTGCAAGCCGACGAAAACCTCTGAGAAGGCCATCGGCGTGGGGTTGGCACCCCATGTGGAAAACATGCGAGTACGCCAATCACTCTGAGGCGTGCGGATGCGCAGACCGCTCAGGTCCTCGGGTGTGTTCACTGCACGGCGACTATTGGTGATGTGCCGGAAACCGTTCTCCCAAGTGGAGAGGATCTTAAGCCCGTTATCCTCAGCGCTCTTCGACAGATCGGTCATAACGATCTCTTGGTCGATCCGCTTAAGGTGGTCGCGGTCCTTAACCAGGTAGGGCAGGTCGAAGAGGGCAAAGTCAGAAGAGACCGAGGACATGATCGAGGAGATGGCGGCGAGATCGACGGTCCCCATGCGCAGCCGCTGAATCAGCTGGCGCTCATCTCCGAGCTGACCACTCACATAGAGTTCAACCTGGATGTCGTCACCCAGGCGTTCCTGCAGGCGACGGGTGAACTCCTCGGCGGTTTGGCCCTGCAGGCTCTGGGGAGAGCCGCCAATGCCGAAGACGATCTTGTCCTGAGCATGCGCGTGAGAGGCTGCGATAGCGAAGGAGAGTGCTGACAGTCCGATAATTTTCATGAACATGGCATGAACCCCTAATTGTTGTCGGAGGAGGAAGTTACAACTGGTCTGCTGGTTGGCTTTCCATACCAGTTGTGGTGTAATCTAGATAGCACGCCATCGCATTGTCAAGCCAATTTTCGCTTCCATTGGCTATTCAAGCACGCGATTGAGGCAATTCGTTGCCAATCACGTGCATTGTGGTCTAGCATCAATACCAGTTAATGGAGGAACACCCATGGAGAACCTGGCTTTCGCTTTCGAGAAGACTCTTCAGAACAAGACCAAGAAGGACATCCTGGCCGGAAAGCTGATCGAAATGATCCTCACAGGCTTGCTGCGTGATGGAGATGTGCTGCCGAGCGAGCGGGAGCTGGCTCATCTGTTTGGGGTTAGTCGAGAGACGGTTCGAGGTGCCCTCTCCCAGCTAACCGGTTATGGCTTGATCAGCGTCTCCCATGGCGCCAAGACTCGTATCCGCGCCAGCGACACCTCCTTGGACCGCTTTCGTGCCGCTCACCCCGATGAGGCGGTGCAGGAGGTAAATCGTTTCGACATCGATAGCGTCTTCGAAAGCCGCATAGTGGTTGAGGCCGCCATCGCTCGACGTGCAGCCATGAAGATCGATGTAGAGGGAGTCGCCAAGCTGGAACGGCTGCTAGAGGCCCAAAGCAAGCTATTCGATTCACCGGTGCATTTCCAGCTTTCTGATCAGGCATTCCACAAGCTGATTTCAGTGTACGCCGGTAACGAACTTTTGCTGCGCTATGCTGAGGAGCTGTACGCCTATGGCTTGAACATTCGACGCCAGGTCATGGTAGAGGAAGGCTCAATTGAGCGCAGCTATAATGAGCATAGCCATATTGTCGAAGCTCTAAAGCGTGGCGACCCCGATGCAGCCGAACGCGCCATGCTGGCCCATCTGGATAGCGTCTATCGCACGACCAAAAGCAAACTGAATACCACCGCTGCACAAGTCTGAGTTACGACAAAATAGGCAGCCCGGAGGCTGCCTTAATGTAACGCATTCCTGCGGTAGCACGGCCTAAGACTCGCGCTTGCCATCCACCAGCCGCGACACGCCCCAGGGGTTGCCGTCCTTGAGCGGTGCCGGCAGCAGGCCTTCCGGCAGCGCCTGGTAGCACACCGGGCGCAGGAAGCGGAAGATCGCCGCGCTGCCCACCGAGGTGGTGCGGGAATCCGACGTCGCCGGGTAGGGCCCGCCGTGAACCATGGCGTGGCACACCTCCACGCCCGTCGGCCAGCCGTTGGCCAGGATCCGTCCCGCCTTGCGCTCGAGGATCGGCAGCAGGCCCTTCGCCACGGCGAGATCGCCGTCGTCCATCTGCAGGGTGGCGGTGAGCTGGCCTTCGAGCTGGGCCGCCACGCGCTGCATCTCCTGCTCGTCCCGGCACGCGATCACCAGCGAGGTGGCGCCGAACACCTCCTCCTGCAGCTCGGGATCAACGAGGAAGTCCTCGGCGGCGGTGACGTAAAGCCCCGCCTGGCAGGGGTGGGCCGACTCGCCGGCCTGGCCGCGGGC
>NZ_JAKCMI010000034.1 GCF_021412585.1 Halomonas alkalisoli
CCTGATGCAGCAGGCCAATGAGGCGGAACAGGAACTGACGGTATGTGTGGTGGAGAAAGGCTCCGAGGTGGGGGCTCACATCCTCTCGGGCGCCGTCTTCGAACCCCGTGCCCTGGCCGAACTCTTTCCCGACTGGGAAGAGCGCGGCGCCCCGCTCACCACGCCGGCCATTCGTGACGAGCTCTACCTGCTCAAGGATGCCGAGAAGGCCCAGAAGCTGCCCAACGCCCTGGTGCCCAAGAGCATGCACAATACCGGCGGCCAGAACCACGGTGGAGAGTCAGCCCGCTACGTGATCAGCGCCGGCAACCTCTGCCGCTGGCTGGCCGAGCAGGCGGAAGGACTCGGCGTGGAGGTCTTCCCCGGCTTCGCCGCCCAGGACGTGATCCAGGACGAAGATGGCACGGTCCGGGGCATCCTGATCGGCGACATGGGCGTTGCGGCCGATGGCACGCCAAAGGATAGCCATATGCCGGGCATGGAGCTGCGGGCCAAGTACACCCTGTTTGCCGAAGGCTCCCGTGGCCATCTGGGCAAGCGGCTGATCGAACAGTTCAAGCTGGACGAGGGGCGTGACCCGCAGCACTACGGTATCGGCCTCAAGGAGCTGTGGGATATCCCCGCCGAGAAGCACGAGCCGGGCCTGGTGCTGCACGGCTCCGGCTGGCCGCTGGCAAAGGACACCCACGGCGGCTGGTTCCTCTATCACGCCGAGAACCAGCAGGTGGTGGTCGGCCTGATCATGGACCTTTCCTACCAGAACCCCTGGCTGTCGCCCTTCGACGAATTCCAGCGCATGAAGCATCACCCGGTGCTCAAGCAGCACCTGGAAGGCGGCAAGCGGGTCGCCTACGGCGCTCGCGCCATCACCAAGGGTGGCCTGAACTGCCTGCCGAAGATGACCTTCCCCGGTGGCCTGCTGATCGGTTGCGACGCCGGCACCCTGAACTTCGCCAAGATCAAGGGCCTGCATACCGCCATGAAGTCGGGCCTGGTGGCGGCCGAGGCGATCTTCGAGGCCATCGCGTCTGGCGATGAGGGCGGCCAGGAACTCACCGCCTTCACCGAGAAGTGGGAGCAGAGCTGGGCCTACGCCGAACTCAAGGAGAGCGCCAGCTTCGGCCCCGCGATCCACAAGTACGGCACCGTGGGCGGCGGCGCCTACAATTTCGTCAATCAGCTGCTGGGCGGCAAGCTGCCCAACCTCCACGACACGACGCCGGATCATGCGGCGCTCAAGCCCGCCAGTGAGTTCGAGAAGATCGACTACCCCAAGCCGGACGGCAAGCTCTCCTTCGACAAGCTCTCTTCGGTGTTCCTGTCGAACACCAACCACGAGGAAGACCAGCCCTGTCATCTGAAGCTCAAGGATCCGGAGCTACCGATCCGCGAGAACCTGCCCAAGTATGCCGAGCCGGCCCAGCGCTACTGTCCGGCGGGTGTCTATGAGGTGATCGAGGGTGACGACGGCAAGCCGCAGTTCCAGATCAACTTCCAGAACTGTGTGCACTGCAAGACCTGCGATATCAAGGACCCGGCCCAGAACATCACCTGGGTGGCACCGGAGGGCGGCGGCGGCCCCAACTATCCCAACATGTAGTCGCATCGGACGAACAGGGCGTGCCAGGTGGCACGCCCTTTTCGTTGACGCCGAAAGGCCTCAGCCCAACGCCTTTAACAGCACCTCGACCACGCGCCGCTGCTGCTCGGGCTCGAGGTAGGGATGCATCGGCAGGCTGAGTATCTCCCGGCATACCGCCTCGGTGGCAGGCAACTGGCAGCCAGGATCGGCAACGGCGGGCTGGTGATTGAGCGGCACAGGATAGTGTACCGCCGTGGGTATGCCGGCATCGGCCAGTTTCGCCTGCACCTCGTCCCGACGCGGTATGCAGATGCTGTACTGAGCGTGAACGCTGGTATTGCCTGTCGCCACGGACGGCACCGTGACGACACCGGACTCGCCCAGCAGCCGATCATAGCGCTCGGCCGCCTGCTGCCTCAACGCCACCTCTTCGTCAAAGATGGTGAGCTTGGTCAGCAGGATCGCGGCCTGCAGCGTATCCAACCGGCTGTTCATGCCGACCCGAGTATGGTGATAACGCCGCGCCTCGCCGTGGCGTGCCACGAGACGAACTGCCTCCGCCAGGGCATCGTCGTCGGTGAACAGGGCACCGCCATCCCCGTAGGCACCGAGCGGCTTGCTGGGGAAGAAGCTGGTGCACGCGATGCGTGACAGGCCGCAGGAACGGCGCCCATGCCGCGTGGCACCGAAGCTCTGGGCGGCATCCTCCACCACGGCCAGGTCGTGCTTGCGCGCCAGCGTATCGATCGCTTCCATGTCGGCGCACTGGCCGAACATCGAGACCGGCATGATGGCACGGGTTCGCGGTGTGATGGCCGCCTCGACCCGAGCGGGATCGAGCAGGTAGGTATGCGGGTCGATGTCCACATAGACCGGCCTGGCACCGGCCAGGACCACGCTTTCGGCACTGGCGATGAAGGTGAAGCCGGGAACGATCACCTCATCGCCCGGGCCGATATCGAGGGCCATCAGTGCGATCTGCAGCGCGTCGGTGCCATTGGCGCAACCGATGCAGTGGGCAACGCCCACATAGTCGGCCAGGCGATGCTCCAGCTCGGCCACCTCGGGCCCCATCACATAGCGGCCATGTTCCAGTACGGTCCGCATCGCCGCATCGAGCTGCGGACGGATCCGTGCCTGCTGGGCAGCAAGATCGATGAAGTGCATGAACTCTCCTCAGCTCTCCTCAGCCCCCCTCAGCGCTACCACTGGCGTCGGCGCAGCGGACACGGAGCGTGCCGCTGAAAGCTTGCCCAGTTGCGGATGCGCCTCGTCTTCTCGCGGTGATTCCGGAGTCGCCTGGCCAAGGCCATAGACGGTCTCCAGACAGTGCCGCACGGTCTCGATGCCGAAGCCCCTGCCAGCGAGGATCTCGCGATAGCTGACGGTATGCAGGTCGGTGAAACCGCTGGAGAACTCGAACTCCTCACCGTCGCAGGTAATGCTGCGATAGGTCGAATGCTGGCCACGCACTCGCTCGGGTAGATCCTCGGCATCGATGGAGAGGAACCAGCGCACCCGGGCCTTCTCGTACTCAAGATAGCCGGCCGCCTTGTGCTCGTCGTGGTAGTGCAGCACCTGCGCCTTCAGCTCACCGAAGATCACATGCAGCATGTCGAAGAAGTGGATCCCGATCTCTGACATCACCCCGAACGACTTGCGCGGATCGCCCTTCCAACTGGCCAGGTACCAGGGACCCCGCGCCGTGATGTAGGTCAGTTCGACGTCGTACTGCCCCTCGATCTGTTCTGCCAACACCTTGTCACGCAGTTCATGAATGGCCGGATGGTGGCGCAGCTGCATGATGCTGTATACGCGACGACGGGTCTCCTCCTCCACGCTGTGAAGCTCGTCGAGCTGGGCGGGTGTCGATACCAGCGGTTTCTCGCAGATCACGTCGCACCCCAGTTGGAGGCCGGCCGTGATATGGGCGCTGTGAAGATGGTTGGGGGAGCAGACCACCCAGTAGTCGATCGCCTGGGTCTGCTGGCGCCTGAGGCGCCACGCATGCTCCATGAAATATTCAAACTCGGTGAAGAAGGCGCAATCGGTCGAGATGGAATCGATGATGCCTACCGAATCGTTGATATCGTAGGCCGCCACCAGCGTGTGCCCCATGTCCTTGATGGCCTGCATATGTCGAGGCGCGATATAGCCGGCCGCACCAATAAGCGCAAAATTCATGTTGTCATCCCCTGGATTCCCTTCCGTGTCGATTCCTTCAAGCCCCAGCGGCTGAGGCTACGGGTCGCTCAAGAAGTACTACAAGCCTAGCTCAGTCAGTCCCTTGCCACCGGTCTTGCCGGATCGCAAATCCATTCGCTCCATGACCCCGCATAGAGCCGGGGCAAGGGGCGGCCGGCAATCGCGTAGGCCAGGATGTTATGGCAGGCGGTGACGCCGGAGCCGCAGTAGGCAATGACCGAATCGGCACCAGGCAGCTCTTCGTCGAGCTGCCCGGCCGGCTTGAAACGGCCGTCGTCGTTCAGGTTTGCCGCGCTGGGCCGACATTGAGCACCCGGGATATGGCCTGCCACGGGGTCGATGGGCTCGACCTCGCCGCGAAAGCGCTCCAGGCTGCGCGCATCGACCTTCAAGTCACCCCCAGCCAGCACCGCATCGGCATCGACCCAGGCCTCATCGTCGAAGCATGGCTGCCACGTGGCGGGCTCAGGAGCAGGCTCCTGGCCAAGCACCAGCGGCCCCCCCGCATCCTGCCATGCCCTCAAGCCACCATCCAGGAGCCGAACATCGGGATGGCCGGCCCAGCAGGACAGCATCCACCAGGCCCGTGCCGCCGCCAACTGCCCGCCCATGTCATCGACCACGACCACCGGCGTGCCGGGCGTGATGCCAAGGCGCTGCACCACGGCGGTGAAGGCATCGGGGGGCGGCAAGGGGTGGCGCCCACCCTCCCCCGGCGGCCCGGCGAGATCGCGATCCAGGTCGAGATGTTGGCTGGTGGGAATATGTCCCGCCTCCCATAGGCGCCGCCCAGCGCCCGGCTCCCCCAGGCGGACACGACAGTCGAGCACGAGTGGCGGCTTCCCCGCCTCGAGTGATTCGGCAAGCTCCGCAGCGGATATCAGCACACGGCTCATGTTCGGCTCCTTGTCTTGAGGATCTCTCTTGAGGGTATCTCACGTAGTTCGATCTCGAGAGACGATATCAGGGGGGCGATGCCGCCAGATGCGCGGGCAGCATCTCGATGGGAGCACGCCGCGCCAGCAAGCGGCGGCGTCCCGCCTGGGCAAAGCGCACCTCGATGACCGGATCCGCCGGATCGCCCTCCACCACGGCAATTTCGCCCTCGCCGAAAACCGCGTGCCGCAGCCATTGCCCGGGCAGGAACTCACCCGTCGCATAGCCGGCCTGCGGTTCGGCCAGGGTCGGGTCGGCCAGCGTCCGAAGCGGTACCTCATGGCCCAGCGTCTCGAGATAGCGGGTCACCAGCGCCGGCGAGGTGACGGCCAGCGGAGAGACGTCGCTGTCGGCGCCCTCCAGGCGAGCAGCCACCCGCGTACAATCCTGCCAGGCCATCTCGGCGAGGAACCGACTCGGGCGATGCGCTCCCCCATCATGCAGCATGAGCAGCCGTTCCCGGGCGCGGGTGATGGCCACATAGAAGAGCCGCCGCTCCTCCTCCAGCCGCTCCGGGGTCAGCGGGTTGTCGCGGCTGTAATGGGGAAAGTCCTCCTCATTGGCCCCGGCCAGGACCACGAGCGGCCACTCCAGCCCCTTGGCGCCATGCACCGTGGTGATCAAGACGCCGTCGGCGTGGTTCTCCACCGGCCGCTCCAGCAGTTCGATGAAGGCATCGATCTCCTTCACCTCACCGGCCTGTTCCACCAGCACATCGAGTAGCCGGACATCCTCCTCGCCCTTCTCGCGGCGTGCGGCGGCGCGCTTGAGCACCTTCTCGGCGTCGAGGCTCTCCACCACATGAGCCAGCAGGCGGGCGGGGGACCAGAGGCCCAGGCGCGGCAGTTCGCAGAGCAGGGCCCAGCGCCGCTTGAGGTTACGCCGCTGTATCGGCTTGAGACTGGCCAGCAGCGGGTCGTGTCGGTCGGGAAAGGTCTGCGTCTCCGCCAGTCGGCTGGCCAACGCCGACAGCCGTTCCCGGGCCACGAAAGGGGTCGGCTGCTCCAATAGCCGCCGCACCAGTTCGGGGTCCTGCAGCAAGGCGGCATTCCTCGCCACCCGCAGGTAGCCGGACAGGGCCTGCACCAGCGGCAGCCGGAACACGAAGCGATCCTCGCGGGAGAGCCGAAAGGGAATGCCCGCCTGGAGCAGCCGCAGCTGGAAAGGCACCGACAGCGCCCAGCTGCGCACCAGCAGGCAGGCCTCGTCGAGACGACGCCCCTCACCCTGCCAGGCGGCGAGCGCCTGGGGCAACGCCTCCCTGCCCTGATCGACGGCCAGGGTAGTGCGCGGGTTCTCCGGTGCGGCAAGGCAGAGCTGGTCGGGCCTGCGACGGTTGGCGGCGATGGCGTGGTTGGCCGTCAGCGCCAGTGCATGGCCGTGGCGGAAGGTGGTGGAAAGGGGGTAGTCGATGGCCGCGCCGAAGGTGGCGGTGAAGTGTTCACGCATGGCGTCGGGATGGGCGCCACGCCACTCGTAGATGCACTGGTTGGCATCGCCCACGGCCATGACGTCGGCTTCAGCTCCGGCCAGGGTGGCCAGCAGGCGCAGCTGCGCCTGGTTGATGTCCTGATACTCATCGATGATGACGTGGTCGAGGTAGCCCTGGACACGCTTTGCCAACAGCGGGTCGGCCTCCAGTGCGCGCAGCGGCCGGTAGAGCAGGTCGGAAAATGTCATCAATCCGTGTTCGGCCAGTAGCTGCTCGAGGCGCTGGAAGGCCTCCACGAAGTGTCGCGTCTCGTCACCGAAGTCGAGGCGCTCATAGAGGGCCGCCGGCGCCAACATCTCGGCCTTCACCAGGCCACAGAAATGGGCAAGCGCCTCGAGGGTATCCGCCTCAAGGGCCGTCTCGCGCTGCGTAGGGTCCTCCAGCACTTCCAGGGTCGCCTGGCGCAGCAGGCGTTCCACCTGCCAGTCGGCGGAAAGCAGGCGACGCTCAGGCAGCACGCCCCAGCGGGTCAGGCTACCGGTCAGCCGATGGCCAAGCGCATGAAAGGTGCGCACATCGGGCAGCCGCTGGCCCTGTGGGGCCATGGCCACCAGGCGCTGCTGGAAGTCCTCCCGGGCCGAGCGATTGAACATCAGCACCAGGATACGGTTCGCGGGCACGCCACTGGCCAGCAGATGCAGCACCCGGGCCACCAGCGTGGTGGTCTTGCCGGCACCGGCCACCGCGGCGACCCGGGCATGTCCGGCGCCATGCACGACCACGGCCTGCTGCTCCGCGGTGAGTCTCACGAAGCATCGTCCGGCAGTTCGCCCAGCGATTGCCAGACACCGCCGCTGGAGAGCCCCAGCTCGATCCGGCCGGTATCGGTGGTGCGCTGCTCGGCGCCCTCCACCAGGCGATAGAACACGTTACGCCCCAGCCTGGCCGAGAGGCCGAAGCGTATGGCGACTTCGGGCACAGCCACCCCATCGGGGGTATCGCTTACCGTCAGGCGGTGCGCCTCACCCAGGCACAGCCGGTCGCCGACGTTGGTGGTCAGCCACCAGTCCTTCCCGTCCTGCTCGGCATCGACGATCACGAAGGGGCGGTCCTCCACCTGAATGCGCTGCTTCTCGACCGGGGTCACCAGGTAATGGTGGCCATCCTGCTCACGGCGCAGCAGGGTCGACAACAGCCTGACCAGGCGCGGGCGCCCAATGACCGTGCCTTCATGAATCCAGCGCCCGTCGGTAACGATTTTCAGGTCCATCTCACCGACCTGCTGTGGATGCCAGCGATCCACGGGAGGTATCTGTCCAACCGGCTCCACATGCTCGAGTAGCGGCTCCAGGTTCATCGACTGCCTCCGGCATGAGTGGCTGAGCGGGTCTCTCTGGTCCTGGCTGCTGCAACGGAAGTCACTGACACCAGTCTATACCAGGCCGGCAGTGGCCAGGGCTTCTCGAATCTCTGCGGGCGCCTCCGGCGCGGCCGCTCGAAACAGCCGGTAGAAATTCGCGGTGGTCTGCATGGCGACCTCCTCGATGCTGATGCCCCGCTCCCGCGCGATGCACTCGGCCACCTCGACCACCCAGGCCGGCTCGTTGGGCTTGCCCCGGTGAGGCACCGGCGCCAGGTAGGGGCTATCCGTCTCGATCAGCAGCCGGTCCAGCGGCACCCGACGAGCCACGTCGCGAATCGACTCGGCGTTGCGGAAGGTGACGATACCCGAAAGCGAGATCGAAAAGCCGTGACGCACGGCCTCCCTGGCCATGTCCAGGTCTTCGGTGAAGCAGTGCAGCACGCCACCGACAGCCGGGTCGGTATGCTCGCGAATCAGCGCCAGGGTCTCCTCCCGGGCTTCCCGGGTATGCACGATGACCGGCAGCTCGAGTTCAGTGGCGGCAATCAGGTGGCGACGAAAGCGCTCCAGCTGCACCTCCCGCGGCGGCACGCTATCGGGGGCCTTGTCGAGATAGTGATAATCGAGCCCGCACTCACCGATGGCCACGGCGCCATACCGGTCGGCACAGGCCTTGATCGCCTCGACGTCGGGCTCGTCATCCACCCGATGCAGCGGATGGACGCCGGCGGAGATCACCACGTCGGCGTGCTCGCGGCTGATCCTGGCCAGTTCGGGCACCGCATCCAGCGTCACCGCGATGGCCAGGAACTGGCGAACCTGGCAGGCACGGGCGGCATCCAGGGTTGCGGCGATATCGCCCCCGTGTGTCCGAGGGTCGAGGCGGTCAAGATGACAATGGGAATCGACGAACATGCGAAAAACGACTCATCAGGTGAGGGGCGGCAAGTCAGCGGCAGGCGCTGCCGCTCAGAGGGTGTAGGTCGGCGCGCCCTTGTCCAGCTGGCCGGCGAGCAGGGTTTCGATCCGGTCCCGCACCGGCTGGTCTTCGGGGCTGAAGTGGATGCCGATACCGGGCACGCGGCGTCCGGCCACGCCATCCGGCGAGACCCAGACCACCTGGCCGGTCACCGGCATCCGCTCACTGTCGCCAGGCAGGGTCAACAGCAGGTAGACCTCCTGGCCCAGCTCGTAGCGCTCGCGGGTGGGCACGAAGATTCCGCCCCGCTCCAGCAGCGGCATGTAGGCGGAAAGCAGGGTCTGCGTGTCCTGAATGGTCAGCGACAGGGCTTTCTGTGGTGACATGCGATCTCCTCCCTTTACCCCTGTATCAGGAACGCAACAGGGCCGACCATCGAACCAGCCAGGCCTCGAGAACCAGCTGGGGGTTGGGGTTGCCGCCGGCAGCCAGCAGGCGGCGCTGCTCTCGAGCATAGTCCAGCAGTCGGAACCAGTCGCGAACCCGGGCGTTCTTGACGGCCTGCCGGTAGAGCGGCAGCAGGTCGGGGTTGCGGACCCGGGCCGCATCCCCGGAAAGCCCCAGCCGGATCAGATCCTCGAGCCAGGCGATACCGTACCACAGGATCGACTCCGTGGATTGCCGGTCCAGGCGGGCGGCCTCGGCCACCGGCTCCGCTCCCCGTACCAGTGCATCGAAGGTTTCGTGAAGCTGCTGGCGCAAGGCACGCGCCGAGGGTGCCGCCAGCTCGAATGCCAGCAGCGGCAGCCCACCGGACACCTGCCACCAGAACGCCGCCTCCTCCGTGCCGCCCAGCTGTTCGGCCAGCCATGCCTGGCTCTGTTCCGGCTCGGGCACCGGCAGGCTCCAGTGCTGACAGCGCGAGCGGATGGTGGCGAGCAGCCGCGAGGGGACGTCGGCGAGCAAAATGAACTGGGTCCGCTGCCCCGGCTCCTCCAGGCTCTTGAGCAGGGCGTTGGAGGCCGCCACGTTCATCGCCTCGGCCGGGCTGAGCACGATGACGCGATGGCCGCCCTGCTGGGCCGTCTGGGCGACGAAGGCGTTGACCTCGCGAATGGGGTCGATGCGAATCTGTCGCTTGCCCTCCTCCGGTGAGACCCGCAGCAGGTCGGGGTGATAGCCGGCGGCCAGCATATGACAGCCGTGGCAATGGCCACAGGCGGCCTCTCCCGGCGTAACGCAGAGCAGGCGGGCGATCAGCGCCTCGGCAAACTGCTGCTTGCCGACCCCGCGGGGGCCGGACAGCAGCAGCGCATGGGGCAGGCGCCCGCTCTGGTACTGCGACAGGAACTGCCCCCACCGCTCGTTCTGCCAGGGCAGCGGCTGGGCAATACCCGCGGCTTGCTCCGCCGCGTTGTCTATAGCCATGGTGTCACCCGGGCTTCCAGGCAGGCGGCGAGGCGCGCCTGCACGACCTCCAGGGGCGCATCGACATCGATGACCGCCATGCGCTGTGGTGAGCCGGACGCGCGTTCCAGGTAGACGCTGCGCACCGCTTCGAAAAAGGCGCTGCGCTCCTGCTCGAAGCGGTCGCGCACCTCGCCGCTGGCACTCAGGCGCCCCTGCAGGCGTCGCTGGGCCGAGGTCACCGGCATGTCGAGCAGCAGCGTCAGGTCGGGCTGAAGGTCGCGCTGGACGAACCGCTCGAGCTCGGCAATACGCGCCGCCGGGATGCCGCGCCCACCGCCCTGGTAGGCAAAGGTGGCATCGGTGAAACGGTCGCACAGGACCCAGGCGCCCCGCTCGAGCGCCGGGCGAATCTGCTGCGCCAGGTGCTGGGCGCGAGCGGCGAAGACCAGCAGCAGTTCGGCATCCGCATCGAGGGGTTCGTCGCCGGAAGGGTCCAGCAGCAGTTCACGTATGGCCTCGGCACGCGGGGTGCCGCCCGGCTCGCGGGTACGGACCACCTCGACGCCCCGTGCCGTCAGCCACTGGGCCACCCAGGCGAGGTTGGTCGACTTGCCGACTCCTTCACCGCCTTCAAGGGTGATAAAGCGACCTTTTCCTTGATTGCCATTCCGCTCGGAACTTTCCCGGGGACAGGCCTTCGAGGAGGCGCTGTGAATACCTCCCTGTACGCTACCGACGCCATCCCTGGCGTAGGACCTCCTCTCCGGCCTGTCCCCGGCGTCTCTCGCTGGCTGCTCGGGATCTCTATGGTACATGCCTGCTCCCGTCAGCGATTGCGGATATACCGATTCACGGCATTATTGTGTTCGCGCAGGGTGCGCGAGAAATGATGCGTCCCATCGCCCCGGGAAACGAAGTAGAGCGTCTCGCCCGGCAGCGGATCCACCGCCGCCTCCAGCGAGGCACGCCCCGGCATGGCGATGGGCGTGGGCGGCATGCCATCGATGACATAGGTATTGTAGGGGGTGGCCTCGCGCAGGTCCGCCCGGGTGATGCGCCCCTCGTAGCGCTCACCCATGCCGTAGATCACCGTGGGGTCGGTCTGCAGGCGCATCCCGGTCTCCATGCGCCGCTTGAAGACGCCGGCAATCTCGCGCCGCTCCTCCGGGGCGCCGGTTTCACGCTCGATCAGCGAGGCCATGATCAATGCCTCATAGGGCGTCTCGATGGTCAGGTCGTCGCTGCGCCCTTCCCACACCTCATCGAGGACGCGCTCCATGCGCAGCATCGCCTGGCGCAGGATATCCAGGTCGCTCATGCCCTTGTGGTAACGATAGGTATCGGGGAAGAACCAGCCCTCGGGAAAGCGATCTTCGCGCTCGAGCAGGGCCATCACCTCGTCGTCGGAGAGCCCTTCGGTGCGATTCTCCAGCTTGGGTGCCGCATCGAGATGAGCGCGCATCTGGCGGAAGGTCCAGCCCTCGGGGATCGTCAGCGGATAGGTCACCACCCGGTCGCTGCCCAGCAGCTCGATCAGGTCACGGCCGCTCATGCCCGGCTCGAGCATATACTCCCCGGCACGCAGCCGCGGAATCGCCTCGGGCTCGAGGCGGGTCAACAGACGAAAGGCCCAGACGTCCTCGATCACGCCACGTTCCGCCAGATCCAACACCGCGCGATTGAAACCCGCCCCCCGCGGCACTTCGTAGAGGGTCTCCTCCTCCACCGCGATGGGTGCCTCGAGCCGGCTCTCCCAATAGCGATAGCCGGCAAAGGCCGCCAGGCCGGCCACAACCACCAGCACCACCAGAAACTTGACTAGACGCAACATCCGAATTCCTCGTTCACTCTGCAAAGCCCATCGGATACTCCAGCAGGTCGTGGGCCACGGCCTGAAGGTGCCGATGGGGACGGCCTATCGTCCAGCTCGCCAGCCTGGCACCCTCGGCGTCATCGAGCCTAGCTACCGGCCAGGCCCCCTGTACCGAGTTGACCAGCCAGACCGCCTCGGCCCCGGCCAGAACGTCCGGTGTCGCCTTGACCTCGCTGACAGGGAGATGCTCCAGCAAGGCCGCCCGCAGGGTGCCCGCCACGCCACTGTCGTCCAGCCGCGGTGTCTCCAGGCGCCCCTCCCGCTGCCAGAACAGGTTCATGCACGTCGCCTCCACCAGCCAGCCGTCGCTGTTGCACAGCACGCCTTCCGCCAGATCGGGATCCGCCCATTCGTCTCGGGCCAGCACGTTCTCCAGCCGATTGAGATGCTTCAGTCCGGCCAGTAGCGGCTGAATGCCAAGCCTGAGCCGGCAATGCCGGACTCGCACCCCATCCCGCCAGCGCGATGGCTGCGGGGAAAAGGCCATCGCCTGCCAACGCAGGCGAGGCAAGGAGGAGGCCGGCGGCAGGTAGCCCCGCCCACCGCTACCCCGGGTGAGGATCAGCTTGAGCACCCGGAGTCCCGGCCCGGCCTGGCCTGGCAGGCGATCCAGCTCGTCTCGCGGCGGCAGCGGTATGCCCAGCACCTGGCAACCGCGGGCCAGGCGAGTCATGTGCTGGCCCCATAGCAACGGTGTGCCATCGCGAACCAGCACCGTTTCGAACAGGCCGTCACCATAGGCCAGGCCGCGATCATCCATTGGCACCCACGGATGTTCAGGCGCCTGGGGCATGCTCATCACACCTTGGCAAAGACAAGGGTACCGTTGGTGCCGCCGAAGCCGAAGGAGTTGGACAGCGCCACATCGATCTTCATCTCGCGGGCGGTATGCGGCACGTAGTCCAGGTCGCATCCCTCCTGGGGATTGTCCAGGTTGATGGTCGGCGGTGCCACCTGGTCGCGGATGGCCAGTATGCAGAACACCGCCTCGACGGCGCCGGCGGCACCCAGAAGGTGGCCGATCATCGACTTGGTGGAACTGACCGCCACCGAATTCGCCGCACTGCCCATGACCTTCTTCACGGCCCGGGTCTCGGCCAGATCGCCGGCCGGGGTCGAGGTGCCGTGGGCATTGATGTAGTCGACCTCGGCAGGCTCGATGCCCGCATCGCGAATGGCATTGCGCATGGAGAGCGCCGCGCCACTGCCATCTTCCGGCGGAGCCGTCATGTGGAAGGCATCGTCGCTCATGCCGAACCCGGTCAGCTCGGCATAGATCTTCGCGCCGCGTGCCTTGGCGTGCTCGTACTCCTCGAGCACCAGGATGCCGGCGCCATCGGAAAGGACGAACCCGTCGCGGTCGCGGTCCCAGGGGCGACTGGCTGCCGTGGGGTCGTCGTTGCGGTTCGACAGCGCCCGGGCGGCAGAGAAGCCACCGAGGCCAAGCGGCGTGGTCGCCATCTCGGCGCCGCCGCAGATCATCACGTCGGCATCGCCATAGGCGATGGTTCGGGCACTGTAGCCGATATTGTGGGTCCCGGTGGTACAGGCGGTGGTGATGGCGATGTTGGGGCCGCGAAAGCCGTGCTGGATCGCCAGATTGCCGGAGATCATGTTGATGATGGAGCCCGGCACGAAGAACGGCGAGATACGGCGCGCGCCACCCTTGTTCAACGCATTGTGGTTATGCTCGATCATCGGCAGCCCACCAATGCCGGAGCCCACCGCCACGCCGATACGCTCGGCGTTCTCTTCGGTGCACTCGATGCCGGCATCGGCAATGGCCTGGGCACCTGCTGCAATCCCGTACTGGATGAACAGGTCCATCTTGCGGGCATCCTTGGGGTTGAGGTAAGGACTGATATCGAAGTCCTTGACCGACCCACCGAACCGGGTGTTGAAGCTGGTGGCATCGAAATGTTCGATAGGGGCGATGCCGCTCTTGCCGGCCAGGATGTTTCCCCAGCTCTCGTCAACGGTGTTGCCCACCGGTGTCACCAGACCCAGTCCGGTCACCACAACTCTACGAGCCATCAGTATTCCTCCCGACAACCTTGATGACACGGCCCGTCCACAGGGCCGTCAATGGGCGCATTATACCGAAGATGCCCCCTCCTTGGGCAGCAAACAACCCGCCCCAATATAGCGAAAGCCGCCCTGGCCAACAGGACGGCTTTCGAGGGTCGCTCAAACGGACCCATACACCTCAGCAAGCGGTTACGACCGCGCCCTTACTGGTGGGCGTTGACGTAATCGATAGCTTCCTGAACGGTGGTGATCTTCTCGGCTTCCTCATCGGGAATTTCGGTATCGAATTCCTCTTCGAGCGCCATGACCAGCTCGACGGTGTCCAGGGAATCAGCGCCCAGATCTTCGGTGAAGGAGGAGCTATTCTGGATGTCCTCTTCCTTGACGTTCAGGCGCTCGGCCACAACCTTCTTCACGCGCTCTTCAATGGTGCTCATTATGACGTACTCCAATCGTTCAAGTTAGCCGTTCAGATGACCAGCCGTTTGGTCCGCAACCTCAAGCTGCGGGGTAGTTTATAGACGCCCCCCCGTCGGCGCAACCGCCGACCAGCGGGAGCCTCAACGCATGTTCATGCCACCGTTGACCTGCAGGGTCTCGCCGGTGATATAGCCAGCACTCTCGCCGGTCAGGAAGCCGACGGCTGCGGCAATCTCTGCGGGCTCACCGAGCCGTGACAGAGGAATCTGGTTGAGCAGCGCCTTGTGCTGCTCCTCGGGCAGGCTCTGGGTCATGTCGG
This sequence comes from Halomonas alkalisoli, assembly GCF_021412585.1. GTDB lineage: Bacteria > Pseudomonadota > Gammaproteobacteria > Pseudomonadales > Halomonadaceae > Halomonas > Halomonas alkalisoli. The sequence goes on from NZ_JAKCMI010000034.1 coordinate 14,488, forward strand.
TGGCGATGAAACCGGGCGCCACTGCATTGACGGTGATCGCCCGCGACGCCACTTCGCGCGCCAGCGCACGGGTGAAGCCTTCCATGCCAGCCTTGGCGGCAGCATAGTTGGTCTGTCCCAGATTGCCCATGGTCGCCACCACGGAGCTGATACTGACGATCCTGCCGAAGCGAGCCCGGGTCATGCCGCGCAGGCAGGCCTTGGTGACCCGATAGACGGACTTGAGATTGGTGTCGAGCACCGAATCCCACTCGTCTTCCTTCATCCGCATCAGCAGATTGTCACGGGTGATGCCGGCGTTGTTGACCAGTATGGTGGGGGCACCGAACTCATCGGTGATCGATTTGACCAGGGCGTCGACGCTGGCCTGGTCGGTTACGTCGAGTGCGCGCCCAGCTCCTTCGATGCCGTTGGCGCGAAGGTCCTCGTCGATCTTCGCCGCACCGGCGTCGGTCGTGGCCGTGCCGATCACGATCCGTCCCTGTCGACCCAGCTCGTGGGCGATGGCCCGCCCAATGCCGCGGCTGGCTCCTGTCACCAGGGCGATTCTGCGTTCGCTCGTCATAGCGGTTCCCGATTTGAATGCTGTTGAATCCGAGGGGTACTCCCACCCCTATGGCTTGCCTCGCCCAACGGCTCAGGCCGTCATTGCGCAGCGGCCTCGCGAGCCAGCTCCAGAGCGGCTCCCAGGCTGTCAGGGTCGTTGACCGCCAAGCCCTTGCTACCCTTGGCAATGCGCTTGCCAAGTCCGGTCAAGACCTTGCCCGGGCCGCACTCGATGAACACCTCGGCGCCACCCTCCACCATGGCCTCGACGCAGGAAGTCCAGCGCACCGGCTGATAGAGCTGTTCGATCAGGCGCGTGCGCAGCGTCTCGACATCCGCATGCGCCTGGGCATCGACGTTCTGATAGACGGTATAGCGCGGCGGACGCATGTCGAGCCCAGCCATGGCGGCCTTGAGCTCCTCGGCCGCCGGCTGCATCAGTGCGCAATGCGACGGCACCGATACCGGCAGCGGCATGGCGCGCTTGGCACCCGCCCCCTGGCACAGCACGATGGCCCGCTCGACCGCCGCCTTGCTGCCGGCAATCACGACCTGTCCCGGCGCATTGTAGTTGACCGCCGCGACCACATCATTCTGCTCGGCTTCGGCACAGGCCTTTTCAACGGTAGCATCGTCGAGGCCAAGAATCGCCGCCATGCCTCCCTGGCCAACCGGCACGGCCTGCTGCATCGCCTCACCGCGCAGCTTGACCAGGCGAACACCATCGGCAAAACCGATGACACCGGCACAGACCATGGCGCTGTACTCGCCCAGGCTGTGCCCCGCCATGGCACCCGGCCGCGGCCCTTCCAGCTCCTGCCAGACCCGCCAAATGGCGACACTGGCGGTCAACAGAGCCGGCTGGGTGCACGCCGTAGCGTTGAGCGCCTCCTCGGGGCCCTCCTGTACTACCTTCCACAGGTCGTAGCCTAACGCGTCGGCTGCTTCCTCGAAGGTCGTGCGGACGACGCTATAGCGTTCGGCCAACTCGCGCAGCATGCCAATCTGCTGGGAGCCCTGCCCGGGAAATACGAGGGCAAGAGGTTGGGTCATGTCGTTTCACCTTTGCTCTTATTGAGTCCGTTCATGCCGGCTACCCAGTTCAAGAGCCAGCTGAGACGGGAGGCCTCGACTGACTTCTTGCACCGCGCGCAACACGGCATAGGAGAAGCCAGTGGCATCGGCGCCGCCATGGCTCTTGATCACGATTCCGTCGAGCCCAAGCAGGCTGGCGCCGTTGTAGCGCACCGGGTCCAGATCATTCTTCAATCGCCGCAGCGCCGGCCGGGCGAGCATCCCCACCAGACGACTCCCCCAATGCGCCTCGAAAGTCGCCTGCACGCGCTCGATGAGCATCCGCGCCAGACCTTCGCTTGCCTTGAGCACCGCATTGCCGACGAAGCCATCGCAGACCACCACATCGGCAGCGCCGGCGAAAATACCGTCGCCCTCGACGAAGCCGCAATAGTTCAGCGACGCCATGCCGCTCAGGCAGGCATCCGCCTCGCGTACGCTGGCGCTGCCCTTGGTACCTTCACTACCCACGTTCAGCAGCGCCACCCGCGGCGATGCCAGACCGTCGATGTGTCGCGCCATGACACTGCCCATGCGGGCGAAGTCGACCAGCCGCTCGGCGGTGACATCGACATTGGCCCCCAGGTCCAGCAGGTAGCAGCGCCCCTCGCCTCGCGTGGGGATGGCCGTACTGATGGCCGGACGCGGAATGTTCGCCACCGTCCCCAGCTCGCGCCGTGCCAGCGCCATCAACGCACCGGTGTTGCCCGAACTGACGCCGGCCATCGCACCGCCACGTGACAGATGCGCCAGCATGAAAGCCATGCTGGTATCGCCACCCCGACGCAGTGCATCGGTGGGACGCTGGTCCTGGCGGATCACCTCGGGGGCATGCTGGATAGACAAATGCGAACCAGCCGCGGCGAGGTGCCGCGGCAGGCTCTCTAGCTCGGATTCCAGCAGGTCGCGAGGGCCAAACAGGTCGATCGACAGGCCTGGCCGGGCCAGCACCGCCGCTGCCGATCCCTGAACGGCAGCAGTTGGGCCCGAATCTCCTCCCATCGCATCGACAGCGACCCGCACACTCAACGGCCGAGCATCACTGACAAGGTGTCGACTCAGGCGTCGACGATCTTGCGACCACGGTAGAAACCGTCGGGAGCAATGTGGTGACGCAGGTGAGTGGTGCCGGTCTCCTTGTCCTGGGACAGGTTCGGGCCGGTCAGCGCATCGTGGCTACGACGCATGCCGCGCTTGGAACGGGTCTTACGGTTCTGTTGAACTGCCATGGGAAATCACTCCAGAGTGAATCGACAAATGAATCAGGGTTTGTCCTTGAGACGACGCAGCACCTCAAAGGGACTCGCGGGAGTCGGCTCGGGCGATTCGGCCTCCTCCCCGCTACTCAGCTGGTCGCGCGAGACCCGACACAGGGCCTCGTCGTGGTAAACCACCTGGGGCAGGCTGAGAATGAGTTCATCCTCGACCATCTCCAGCAGGTTCAGCTGTTCGTTTTCCACCAGCACCGGTTCGTGGGTGCTCGGCAGCTCCGCCGCCAGCGCGTCGCTCGTGACCATGCCCAGCAGGAATTCGCTTTCGACATGCTGTGACAGCGGCTCGAGGCAGCGACGGCAAGGCAGCTGCAACCCGGCCTCCAGGCGGCCGTGAATCACGCGGCGCCCCTGGGGGTCGATGGCAAAGTCGAGCCATACCTGGCAGTCGCCCGCCTGCGCACCCACCTGCTCGGCGAGACGCTCGAACTGGTCGAGCGCCACCAGGCCTTCGAGGCGTTCGGCGCGGGCGGCGAGCTTGTAGGGCTCGACCCTATTGGGAAGTCGTGAGGTCAACATAGGCGCGCAATGATAGGCACTCCCCCGCCCCCTGTCAAAGACGCCTTCGCGTCGGGTTACAATAGTGTCGTTCCAGGGAGGCGCTGAACAAATCGCCGAGCGAGTTGAAGCGCAAGGCGCACGGAGCACAAGAACCGGAGCATATGCGGTATATGTGAGGATTCTGAGCACCGCGCAACGCAGCGATTCGCTCGCGCAGGCATTTGTGCGGCGTTTCCCCAGGCCGTCGATGCACCGCATGCGGCCCCACTCTTTCAGGAGACGTCAATGCCACGACTCGTACTCGCCTCAAGCTCACCCTGGCGCCGCCAACTGCTCAAGCGCCTGGGGCTGCCGTTCGACTGGGCGAGCCCCGATATCGACGAAACGCCGCGCCCCGGCGAGCCCCCCGAAGCGCTGGTACACCGCCTGTCCCTGGCCAAGGCCGCCAGCGTGGCCCAGGCATACCCCGACCACCTGGTCATCGGCTCGGACCAGGTGGCGGTCTTCGACGGGGGCATTCTCGGCAAGCCCGGCGACGCCGCCACGGCGCGCGCGCAGCTGGCGCGGTTCTCCGGGCATCGCGTGCGCTTTCTCACCGGCCTGGCGCTGATCGACAGCCGCGCAGGACGCCATTGGGTCTGCCACGAGCGCTACGACGTCGTGTTTCGCCAGCTCAGCGCCGCCGAGATTTCCCGCTACGTGGAGCGGGAGCAGCCGCTGGACAGCGCCGGCAGCTTCCGCATGGAGGGGCTGGGCATCGCCCTGTTCGAGAAACTCGAGGGCGATGACCCCAACACCCTGGTCGGCCTACCGCTGATCCGCCTCTGTGCCCTGCTGCGCGAGGCGGGGCTGGATCCCTTAGCCTAGCCCTTGATTGCCTAAAGCCGCGGCTTCCCCGGCGACAGGCCTGCGCGGAGGCGCTGTGAACCCATCCCTGGGCGCTACATTCTTCATCCTTGAAGAATGACCTCCGCTCCGCCCTGCCCCCGGCGCCTCTCCCCGTCACCGAGGCACCTGTCGATACCCGGCACCGACATGCAAAGCGGGGGCCTCCAGCTTCGAACTACGGCAGCTGGTAGCGTACCGGCGACTGGCTAGACGGCACGCCGGCCCACTCGGCGGCGACGCGACCGAACTGGCGGGACAGGCGCTCGAACGGGTCGAGACGAGGCGTATAGTCATGGATGCGCAGCTCGTCGAACAGCTCATGGGACAGGGCGTCCAGGCTGCTGATGCCATCGACGAGCCCCAGCTCCAGCGCCTGCTCCCCGTTCCAGATCAGCCCGCTGAAGAGCCTGTTGTCGTCGGCCAGTCGGTCACCGCGCCCGGCCTGGACGGCATCGATGAACTGCCGGTGCGTGGTATCCATGACCGTCTGCCAGAAGTCTCGCTCTTCGGGTGCCACCGGCGAGAAGGGATCGAGGAAGCCCTTGTTCTCGCCACTGACATAGATGCGGCGCTCGATACCCAGATGCTCGATGGCCTCCTCGAAGCCGAAGCTGGCGAATATCACTCCGATCGACCCCACCAGGCTGGCCGGCGCCGCCACGATCTCGTCGGCCGCGGCGGCAATATAGTAGGCGCCGCTGGCGCCGATATCCTCGATCACGGCGATGATCGGCTTGTCGCCTTGCTCGCGCAGCCGGAGGATCTCGTTGAAGACGCGCTGAGACTGAACGGGACTGCCGCCGGGGCTATCGATGTGCAGCACGACCGCAGCGGCGCTCTCCGCCTCCCAGGCCCGATTGAGCCCCCTGATGATGCGCTCGGCGCTGGCCGGCGACTCGCTGTCGATGACACCGTGAACCTTGACCACGCCCAGGTGCTGCCGCTCGGGCTCACGCGCCCCCGGGTCAATGAAGAGGCCGTAGAGCGTAGCCGACAGCGACGCCAGTATCAGCGCGGCGAAAAAGAAGCGAAAGAAGAGCTTCCAGCGCCGGGTACGACGCTGCTCCACCAGCACGCCACCGATCCACCGATCCAGCATCTCCTGCTGAGCCAGCCGCTGACGCTCACGCAGGACCTCGGCACTCTCCGGTGGCGGGGGCGACGTGGCGGCCTGTGCCTCCCTCGCCCGCCGCGCCTCCTCGGGGCTCAACTCGGGCCCCTGGGTCCAGCGGTCCTCCTGCCCCGCTTCCCGCTTGTCGTCCCGCTTGTCATCACTCATGGATCGCGTCCCTTACCGCCGGTTATCGATTCAACCAGTCAAACAGCTCCGGCACCGCTTCAGCAGTGAACACGGGGCGGCTGGCCGCCAGTCGCTCGGGAGCATGCACCCCCCAGGTCACGGCGATCCGGTCCATGCCCAGCGCCCGAGCCATCTCCAGATCATATTCAGTGTCGCCAATCATCACCGCCTCCTCGACATCGACGCCCAGCTCGATCAGGAGTTCCTCCAGCATCTGAGGGTGCGGCTTGGAGCGCGTCTCGTCGGCGGTACGGCTGGCATGGAACCAGTCGCCGCTTCCGCTCTCGCGGAAGATGCGATCCAGGCCGCGCCGGCTCTTGCCGGTCGCTACCGCCAGGCGACGCTCGCTGATGCCACGCAGGCCCGCGACACCCGCCTCGACCCCGGGAAAGAAGCGCATTGGCGTGGTATCGCCCTGGACGAAATGGAAGGAGTAGCGACTGCGCAGCAGCTCCGAGCGCTCGGGATCGATCCCGGGACAAAGCTTGTCGATGGCCTCGGGCAAACCCAGGCCGATGATGTCGCGTATCGCATCGTCGGTCAGTTCGCCCCAGCCCGCATCCCGGGATGCCGCCTGCATGCAGGCGACGATACGGGCGGCAGAATCCATCAGGGTACCGTCCCAGTCGAATATCACCAGTCGATAACGCATCGAGGCTCCGGTTCAGGAGGTGGAAGACAGCAGGGGTCAGGTCAACTTGCGGGCACGCTGCAACACGGCTTCCAGGTCGTCGGGGAGCGGCGCCCTTATCTGCACCGGCCTGCCGCTGGTCGGCTCGGGAAAGGTCAACGACGCCGCATGCAGGAACAGGCGCGACAAGCCCAGCTTGCGTGACAGCACCTCACCCTCCCGGGTGCCATACTTGTCGTCGCCCAGCAGCGGGAAGCCGGCATGGGCCGCATGCACGCGAATCTGATGGGTACGACCGGTTACCGGCTCCGCCTCGATCAGGGTCGCCCTGGGGAAGGCCTCGCGCACGCCGAAGCGCGTGCGCGACACCTTGCCGGCGGCATCGACCCTCACCCGCCGCTCGCCGTTGCCGGCATCGAAGCGCTCCAGGCGGGCGCTGATGAACTCACGCTTCTCCGGCCAGCGCCCTGCCACCAGGGCGAGATACTGCTTGTCCATCTTGTGCTGCTTGAGCGCATCGTTGAGGGCCAGCAGCGCCGGCCGCGACTTGGCCAGCAGCAGGCAGCCGGAGGTATCGCGGTCCAGCCGGTGCACGAGCTCCAGAAAGTCGAGATCCTCGCGCACCTGGCGCAGCGCCTCGATCAGGCCGATCTTGACGCCACTGCCGCCGTGCACGGCCAGCCCAGCCGGCTTGTTGATCACCAGCCAGTCACGCCCCTCCACCAGCACGCTTCCCGCCAGCAGATTGCGCAGGCTGTCGCTGACCTCCCTCACCGCCTCACGGGGCGTCATCCGCAGCGGCGGGATACGCACCAGATCGCCCATCACCAGTCGGTAATCGACCTTGACCCGCTTCTTGTTGACCCGCACCTCGCCCTTGCGCACGATGCGATAGACAAGGGGACGCGGCACGCCCTTGAGGCGCGTCATCAGGAAGTTGTCGATTCGCTGGCCGACCTGGCCCTCGCCCACTTCCACCCACTGTACGTCGCGCCCTTCGGTCATGACACTCCCGCTCGAAACCTGTTGTGAGCGGGCATTCTAGCCTACTCGGCCACTCGCTGCGCCAATTGCCGCATATTACCATTGCTGCTATATTGCCAGCTCGCTCGGATGGATCCCTTCGGTCCCATAAGCGCCTGCCCGACAGACACGCAGGCCGGAGCGACGAAATCAGGCCGCGACGACCCGCTGACTCGGTCCCGCCGCCGACGAGTGACCCAGTGTTACCGATACGACAGCAAGACCCTGAAGAACGTAATGAAGACCGCAGTGACGAAAGACTGGTAGCGAAAAATTGGTATCGAAGCAGTAACCTGATTGATATCGAAAAGCAGTCACCAGAACAGTAGCAAGCAAGACGTAGCGAAAGCCCCCGTCATGAGCGGAAGTGACAAGCGACGAGAGTCACACGGCTGATCGCTACGGATACACCGCTACCGATGGATAGCGACAAACAAGCAGTTACGCCACGCCCGGATCCCGGCCCGCCAGATTGGCGGGCGGTGGCCACGGGAATCGTTCAACATCGTGCCGGTGGCCGGCGTTGGCGAATCGATGAATGCCAGGTGTCTGGCGGTGACCGCAGGGCCGGATGGGAACAGCCCACCGAGACATGTCCTGCCTCCGCCGAGTACTCAACATGATCATGTCGTGCTGGACCCATCCTGGGTACCGGTACGATCGGGCGCCACTGTGCATCCGCGACATGCGCTGAGCACGAGCACGCAGCACCCAGAGGTTCGCCTTCTTCGATGCCCACCGGTGCGTCCAGTTTGCGAGACACTATGAAACGGATGCTCATCAATGCGACCCAGCCTGAAGAACTGCGGGTTGCTCTGGTCGATGGACAGCGCCTTTACGACCTGGACATCGAATCCGGTGCCAGGGAACAGAAAAAAGCCAATATCTACCGCGGCAAGATTACCCGGGTAGAGCCTTCCCTCGAAGCCGCCTTCGTCGACTTCGGTGCCGATCGACACGGCTTCCTCCCCCTCAAGGAGATTTCCCGCGAGTACTTCCTCAAGGAGACCTCGGGGCGCCCCAGCATCAAGGAGGTGCTCAAGGAGGGCCAGGAAGTCATCGTCCAGGTCGACAAGGAGGAGCGCGGCAACAAGGGGGCGGCACTCACCACCTTCATCAGCCTCGCCGGCCGCTTCCTGGTACTGATGCCCAACAACCCCCGTGCCGGCGGCATCTCGCGCCGAATCGAGGGTGACGAGCGCAGCCAGCTCAAGGAGGCCATGGGCGAACTCACCGTGCCGGACAAGATGGGCGTGATCGTGCGCACCGCCGGCATCGGCCGCAGCACCGAAGAGCTCCAGTGGGACCTCGATTACCTGGTACAGGTGTGGGAGTCGATCACCGAGGAGGCCGTCAAGCGTCCGGCCCCCTTCCTGATCTATCGCGAATCCAATGTCATCATTCGCGCCATGCGCGACTACCTGCGCCAGGATATCGGCGAGGTGCTGATCGACAGCCCGGTCGTGCATCAGGAAGCGTTGACCTTCATTCGCCAGGTGATGCCCTCCTACCAGCAGAAGATCAAGCTCTACGCCGATGAGGTCCCCCTGTTCTCGCGTTTCCAGATCGAATCGCAGATCGAGACCGCCTACGAGCGTGAAGTGAAGCTGCCCTCCGGCGGCTCCATCGTCATCGACCATACCGAGGCGCTGGTCTCCATCGATATCAACTCGGCCCGCGCCACCCGCGGCAGCGATATCGAAGAGACCGCCCTGCAGACCAACTCCGAGGCCGCCGACGAGATCGCCCGCCAGCTGCGTCTACGCGACATCGGCGGCCTGGTGGTGATCGACTTCATCGACATGAGCCCCGCGCGCAACCAGCGGGAAGTCGAGAACCGCATGCGCGACGCCCTCAAGCTGGACCGCGCCCGGGTGCAGATCGGCCGCATCTCCCGCTTCGGCCTGATGGAGATGTCACGCCAGCGCCTGCGCCCATCCCTGGGCGAAACCAGCGGCGTGGTCTGCCCGCGCTGCAACGGCCAGGGCACCATCCGTGACGTGCGCTCCCTGTCGCTCTCCATCATGCGCCTGATCGAAGAAGAGGCCATGAAGGAGCGCAGCGCACAGATCCGCGCCATCCTGCCGGTACCTGTCGCGACCTACCTGCTCAACGAGAAGCGCGCCGTGCTGGCCGATATCGAGAGCCGCCAGGACGTGCGTGTGCTGGTGCTGCCCAACCCCGACATGGACACGCCCCATTACGATGTCCAGCGCCTGCGCGATGATCATGTCGAGGAGGATGGCGAGCATGAGAAGTCCAGCTTCGAGCTCTCGGTCGACACCGAAGTGGGCAAGGAGCCGGACGCCAGCATCGCCAAGCCGGTATTGCGTACTGAAGCGGCGGTGAAGACGGTCATCCATAACGAGCCCGCTCCCCCGTCGCTGCAGCAACAGCAGCAGCCAGAGCCGCAGGAGAGTGCCACCGAGGCGACCCCGCCGCCTGCGCTGCCGAGCAGCCCCGGTGTGCTCGGTCGCCTGGTGAAGGGCATGGCCAAGTGGCTGGGCACCCCTGATACCACCGAGACCGAAAGCAAAACGCCTCGCAAGCCTGCCGCCGCGGCCGAACCGCAATCCCGCGGTGACGACCGTGACGAGCGCAATGGCCGCGGTCGCCAGCGCCGGCAGCGTGGCGAGGGGCGTGACGATGCTCGCGGCCAGCGCGGCCAGGGCCGCCAACAGGAAGGCGGACGCGGCGATCGCCAAGCCAGTGATCGCCAGGCCAGTGATCGTCAAGCCAGTGATCGTCAAGCCAGTGATCGTCAAGAAAGCTCAGCCGGCTCCGGCCGTGGTGACGCCCGGGGCAATCGGGGCGGCCGCGGCCAAGGTCGGCAAGAGAGGCCTCAGCAGCAGGAGGAGAATCGTCAGGAAAGCCGGCAACCCTCGCGCGGCCGTGACGACTCGGCCCGTCGTCAGAAACCGGATAGCGCCGACAAGCCGCTGGAAAAGGCAGCGGAGAAGCCTGCCGAAAGCGCCAAGCCGGCCGAAGCCGCCAAGGTGGATGATGGCAAGCCGAAGCGGACACGTAACAACCCGCGCAATCGCACACGCAAGCATGCCATCAACCCCCAGGCAGAAGCCGAACAGAAGCGCCTGCAGGCCGAAGCCGCGGATACCGCCCAGGCCCAGCCCGAGTCGCCCGAGCCGGTAGAGAAAGCGGCCGATAAGCCCAAGCCCGAGGCGCCCAAGCCGGCTGAGAAGCCCACCGCCGCGCCCAAGGCAGAGGCTAAGCCCGAGCAGCCGAAGGCCGAGCAGCCCAAGCCAGAGGCGCCCAAGCCGGCCGAGAAGCCCGCCGACGCGCCCAAGGCGGAAGCCAAGCCCGAGCAGCCGAAGGCCGAGCAGCCCAAGCCAGAGGCGCCCAAGCCGGCCGAGAAGCCCGCCGACGCGCCCCAGGCAGAGGCCAAGCCCGAGCAGCCGAAGGCCGAGCAGCCCAAGCCGGCCGAGAAGCCCGCCGACGCGCCCAAGGCGGAAGCCAAGCCTGAGCAGCCGAAAGCCGAGCAGCCCAAGCCAGAGGCGCCCAAGCCGGCCGAGAAGCCCGCCGACGCGCCCAAGGCGGAAGCCAAGCCCGAGCAGCCGAAAGCCGAGCAGCCCAAGCCAGAGGCGCCCAAGCCGGCAGAGAAGCCCGCCGACGCGCCCAAGGCGGAAGCCAAGCCTGAGCAGCCGAAAGCCGAGCAGCCCAAGCCAGAGGCACCCAAGCCGGCAGAGAAGCCCGCCGACGCGCCCAAGGCGGAAGCCAAGCCCGAGCAGCC
>NZ_JAKCMI010000035.1 GCF_021412585.1 Halomonas alkalisoli
CCTGATGCAGCAGGCCAATGAGGCGGAACAGGAACTGACGGTATGTGTGGTGGAGAAAGGCTCCGAGGTGGGGGCTCACATCCTCTCGGGCGCCGTCTTCGAACCCCGTGCCCTGGCCGAACTCTTTCCCGACTGGGAAGAGCGCGGCGCCCCGCTCACCACGCCGGCCATTCGTGACGAGCTCTACCTGCTCAAGGATGCCGAGAAGGCCCAGAAGCTGCCCAACGCCCTGGTGCCCAAGAGCATGCACAATACCGGCGGCCAGAACCACGGTGGAGAGTCAGCCCGCTACGTGATCAGCGCCGGCAACCTCTGCCGCTGGCTGGCCGAGCAGGCGGAAGGACTCGGCGTGGAGGTCTTCCCCGGCTTCGCCGCCCAGGACGTGATCCAGGACGAAGATGGCACGGTCCGGGGCATCCTGATCGGCGACATGGGCGTTGCGGCCGATGGCACGCCAAAGGATAGCCATATGCCGGGCATGGAGCTGCGGGCCAAGTACACCCTGTTTGCCGAAGGCTCCCGTGGCCATCTGGGCAAGCGGCTGATCGAACAGTTCAAGCTGGACGAGGGGCGTGACCCGCAGCACTACGGTATCGGCCTCAAGGAGCTGTGGGATATCCCCGCCGAGAAGCACGAGCCGGGCCTGGTGCTGCACGGCTCCGGCTGGCCGCTGGCAAAGGACACCCACGGCGGCTGGTTCCTCTATCACGCCGAGAACCAGCAGGTGGTGGTCGGCCTGATCATGGACCTTTCCTACCAGAACCCCTGGCTGTCGCCCTTCGACGAATTCCAGCGCATGAAGCATCACCCGGTGCTCAAGCAGCACCTGGAAGGCGGCAAGCGGGTCGCCTACGGCGCTCGCGCCATCACCAAGGGTGGCCTGAACTGCCTGCCGAAGATGACCTTCCCCGGTGGCCTGCTGATCGGTTGCGACGCCGGCACCCTGAACTTCGCCAAGATCAAGGGCCTGCATACCGCCATGAAGTCGGGCCTGGTGGCGGCCGAGGCGATCTTCGAGGCCATCGCGTCTGGCGATGAGGGCGGCCAGGAACTCACCGCCTTCACCGAGAAGTGGGAGCAGAGCTGGGCCTACGCCGAACTCAAGGAGAGCGCCAGCTTCGGCCCCGCGATCCACAAGTACGGCACCGTGGGCGGCGGCGCCTACAATTTCGTCAATCAGCTGCTGGGCGGCAAGCTGCCCAACCTCCACGACACGACGCCGGATCATGCGGCGCTCAAGCCCGCCAGTGAGTTCGAGAAGATCGACTACCCCAAGCCGGACGGCAAGCTCTCCTTCGACAAGCTCTCTTCGGTGTTCCTGTCGAACACCAACCACGAGGAAGACCAGCCCTGTCATCTGAAGCTCAAGGATCCGGAGCTACCGATCCGCGAGAACCTGCCCAAGTATGCCGAGCCGGCCCAGCGCTACTGTCCGGCGGGTGTCTATGAGGTAATCGAGGGTGACGACGGCAAGCCGCAGTTCCAGATCAACTTCCAGAACTGTGTGCACTGCAAGACCTGCGATATCAAGGACCCGGCCCAAAACATCACCTGGGTGGCACCGGAAGGGGGAGGTGGGCCCAATTACCCGAATATGTAGCTTTTATTATGACATGTTGCTGTTCTAGTGTGGTGGTTCTCAAGTTCACATAATTAATTTGTCTTGTCCTTATTATGGATTCAAGTCCATAACAAAGACAAGGCCAAGGCATAAGCCGGTGTGCGGCTGGTGGAGCGCTGGATCCTGGCCCGCCTACGACACTACACCGTCTCCACGCTGGCCTCACTGAGCCAGACCATTCGCGAGTTGCTGAAAGACCTCAGCTGGCGCGACCTGCTCGAGGCCATCGATCGACGGGCGCTGCGCGCCCTACCGGAGACGCCTTACGAGTACGCCGAGTGGCCCAAGGCCAAGCCCGGCATAGACTACCACCTCGACATCAACAAGCACCGCCTCGACCGGCTGCTCAAGGCCGCAGAGCTGCGCGTCACGGCCAGCGTTGAGGACATTGATTACTGCAACCCCCATGGCCTGGAGCGGGGCCGCATGGCGCCGCTTGCGACCGGCGAGTGGTTTAGCCAGGGACTGAAGCTATGCCTTACCGACCCACCGAGCGCGGCAAGACATTACGGGCCTGCGTCCTTGGCAACCAGGCCCCGCAGGCACTACCTGCGGGTGCCACGCCTGTTCGAGCAGTTGCGCATCGCCCAGGGAGATGGCTCCGGCGCCTGTCTGATGGGGCAGTTGCAGAAGACTGACCTGCCGATCCTCGACTCTGATCGCCAGCCAGCTGCCCATCGAGCACTGGCATGACTACATCGGCGCTGCGACGGTGGCCGACGCCATCCTGGACCGGCTGCTGCATAGCGCCCACCGCCTGACATTCAAAGGCGAACTGATGTGCAAGAACACAGCTGCAGGAACAATAGAAGTTGATCCATCCAAACTCTTCAGCTTACAAAACCTGAACCAGCGAGAGAGCGGGGAACAACTCGGTCGCGATCGCCGGAATGAGCGGTTACGATTGCCGGAATACGCACAGGGTTCTTTGAACATGCATCAGAAACTGCGTTGATGGCAGGCTCAACAAGGTCGGCCACCTTGGTCAGGGCCTGCTTCCGTTCTTCAAAATAGTCATACCGATCATACACGCCTTCTATACCCTTGGGCTTGTGGTTCAGGCAACGTTCAGCGACATGCCCTGGTACGCCCACGGCAGCCAGCAAGCTGCGGCAGGTACGGCGAAGATCATGTACCGTGAACTCGGCGATGTCGCCCATTTTGTTCTTCGGCTGCAGTTTCTTTCCGGGTTCCTTGCCGAACAGCTTGGCAATGGCGCGATTCAGGGTGTCCTTGCCCATGTGTGGCCGCTTACCGCTCCGACGGCTAGGGAAGACGTAGGGCGAGCCGCATGCGCGGATCTTGAGCTCTTCCAGCCAGCGCACGGCCTGAGGAGGCAGGGGGATAACGATCCCCGCGCCTGTCTTGCTTCGCTCACCGGACAGATTCCACCGCTTACCCTTCAGATCAAATTCTGACCACTGGGCCTCGGTCAGCTCGGTCTTGCGTACCCCCAGGACGAGCAGCAGCGCGCACGCGAGGTAGTTGTCTCGGGTGAAGCTTTCTCGGTTGTTCCTGAAGATTTGAAAGACTTGGTGAATCTCCTCGATGGTGAGGGCGCGGTCACGGCTTTTCTCGATACCGCCGGCGTCGTTGACGCTAAAGGCAGCCGCCGGGTTGTAGGTGAGCAGCCCCAGCTTGATGGCGTGATTGAACAGCTGCTTCAGGTACATCAGGGTGTCGTTGGCGATGGCCGGCCGCCCGCTGCTGGCAACCTTGCGGATGAGGTCTCGCACGTCCATGGGGGTGACCTTCTCCAGGGCCTGGTACCCGATGGATGGGGCGACCTCCTTCTCGAAGATGCGCTTCGGGATGCGTGGGTGCTTGAGACGCTTCTCCAGATCGTGGTACCAGTCGTCGAACAGCTCCCTGACGGTGTGGATAACGATCTGCTCTTCCCGCTTGCGCTCCTCGACGGGGTCGATGCCGCTCCGGATGGCCCTCTGAGCCTCGACAGCTTGCTCACGGGCCTCAGCCAAGGATAGGTTCGCGCACTTGTCCAGCGTCAGCTCACGGCGCTTTCCAGCGAGCGTGTACCGATGCATCCAGTAGGGAGCGCCCTTTTTGGGGATCATCAGGTACAGGCCGCTTCCATCGCTGTAGCGGCCAGGTGCACCGTCCTTGATCAGGGACTGGACCTTCTTGGCGGTAAAGCTCCCCATCATCCCCTCCTGGCAAGTGCCATCAAAAATTTGAAACGAATGTTTGATTTCTTGGTGGCCAAGGTCGGGTGTCGCTCATCAACTACATGATTAGCCAGCCTCTGGCGCCTGGCTTGCAGGGGAGGGCGGTCACTGGAAAGCATGGCCATGCCCGGGTGGGAGCGTTTGAAGTGGGGAGTACCCATGGGGAAATTTCGCCTTTTTGGTGGGGAGTACGCCGGTGTACTCCCCATTGTACTCCCCATCTGGCGCGGGCTTAAGCTAGATCTTCGTAGACAACCGTAGACAATGGATGCTTTATTTTGCTGTAAAAATAATGATTTGCGGAACCAGGTGGATCGGCGTGGACATCACTCGATATTCTGGATCTGTTCGCGCATCTGTTCGATCAGCACTTTCAGTTCCACCGCACAGCGGGTGGTGTTGGCGACCACGGACTTCGACGACAGGGTGTTGGCTTCGCGGTTGAGTTCCTGCATCAGGAAGTCCAGTCGGCGGCCCATGGGACCCTTCTGTCCCAGCTGGCGCTCCACTTCGGTGACGTGTGTCGCCAGGCGGTCGAGCTCCTCGTCGACGTCGGCCTTCTGGGCCAGCAGGACCAGCTCGGCCTCGAGGCGCTGGGGGTCGAGTTCCGCCTTGACCGAATCGAGGCGTTCCAGCAGCTGGGTACGCTGGCGCTCCAGTATCGTCGGCATCAGGCGGCGCACCTCGGTCACCTGCTCGCGCACGCCGACCAGCCGGTCGCGGATAAGGGCGGCGAGTTTCTCGCCCTCCCGGGCCCGAGCCTCGATCAGTTCGTCGAGAGCCGCCTGGAAGAGCGCATTGGCCTCGGCCTTTACCGCATCCAGGTCCACGCCCTGGGCATCGAGCACCCCGGGGTGCTCGAGTAGCGCCAGGGCGTCGGGCATTGGCGCCTCGGGCAGGGCTTCACGCACTTCGCCGATGGCGTCGGCAAGGGCGCTGAGGCGTGGGCGGTTGACCGCCAGGGTTTCACTGACGCTGGTAGGGTCGAAGCGCAGGTTGCACTCCACCTTGCCGCGGGCCAGCCGGGTGCGCAGGGTTTCGCGGAAGGCGGGCTCCAGATCGCGCAGGGCTTCGGGCAGCCGGAAATGGGGCTCCAGGTAGCGCTGGTTTACCGAGCGCAGCTCCAGCTGCAGGCTGCCCCACTCGTCTTCCCGGCTCTGGCGGGCGAAAGCGGTCATGCTGTGAACTCTGTTGCGGCTGTCAGCCATAGCGACTCCCCGATACAGCGAGCTGCGGCCATTCAGCCGCAGCGGGTGAAATGTCTGGCAAGGAGTGTACCCGATTCGGGGCGCCGACCGTGTAGAATGGCCGCTTTTCCGACCTCACTCCCAACCCAAGTATTGAGAGGTAACATGGCTTCTGACCTCAAGCGCTCCAGTGGACGACGGCCCGACCAGCCTCGCGAGATTCGGCTCACCCGTGACTATACGCGCCATGCCGAGGGTTCCGTGCTGGTGGAGTTCGGCGACACCAAGGTGCTGTGCAACGCCAGCGTGGAAGCCGGGGTCCCCCGCTGGCTGCGTGGCAAGGGGCAGGGATGGGTGACCGCCGAATACGGCATGCTGCCACGTGCGACCCATACCCGCAGCGGGCGTGAGGCGACGCGGGGCAAGCAGGGGGGCCGGACGCTGGAGATCCAGCGCCTGATCGGACGCTCGCTGCGCGCCTCGGTGAACCTGAAGAAGCTGGGCGAATTCACCATTACCGTGGATTGCGATGTCATTCAGGCCGATGGCGGCACCCGCACCGCCTCGATCACCGGCGGCTGCGTGGCGTTGATCGATGCGATCCGCTACCTGCAGCGCGAGAAGAAGATCAAGGGCGACCCCTTCGAGCAGCTGGTCAGCTCGGTGTCGGTGGGTATCGTCAAGGGTGTGCCGGTGGTCGATCTGGACTACCCCGAAGACAGCGGCGCCGATACCGACATGAACGTGGTAATGGCCCAGAAGGGCGGCTTGATCGAAGTGCAGGGCACCGCCGAGGCGGGCACCTTCTCCCGTGCCGAGCTCAACGCCATGCTCGACCTGGCCGAGAAGGCCGGCGCCGATCTATTCGCCCACCAGCAGGAAGCGCTGGGTATTCGACGCTGAGAACGCCTGTCCTGCACCGGATAAGATGAGCGCCGGGGGCGAGGCGGAGCGAGGGTCTTTTGCCATGGATGGCAAAAGTAGCGCCCATGGATGGGTTCACAGCGCCCTCGCGCAGCCTTGTCGCCGGTAAAGCTCATCCCTGCGACTCTGCAGGTTCAGGAAGCTTCATACGCATTGCGCCGGCCTTGATAGGCCGGCGCAATGCGTTCCGGGCAGGCCCGGCCGCGACGTAAGGGAGCGTCAGAGCGTCAGGTCGTACTCGACGAATAGCGGGGCGAACTCGCTGAAGGTGGCGTCGTAGTCGATCCAGGCGTCGGTCACGTGTCGACGCAGGTTGGGGCCGACGATCTGGTAGTCGATGCGCCAGCCTTCCTGACGCGAGCGCGGCTCGTCCTGGTCGAGCTTGGGCCACCAGGTGTATTCGCCGGCGTCGCGGTTGATCTCGCGGAAGGTATCGATGAAGCCGGTGGGACCGAACACCTGGTCCATCCAGGCGCGCTCCTCGGGCTTGAAGCCCGGGGTCGCCTGGTTATCCGCCCAGTTTTCCAGATCGATGGTCTTGTGGGCGATGTGCCAGGTGCCGCAGATGATGTACTCGCGGCGCTTGCGGGCCATCTTCGACAGGTATTCCTGATACTGCGCCATGAAGGCCTGCTTGGCGGCGTAGTCGCTGCCGTCGGGCATCAGGAAGCTGACGATGCTGAAGCGGTCGTAGTCGGCCTGCAGGAAGCGGGCTTCATGGTCGCACTGGGGAAAGCCCAGTCCGTACATGATCGCCTTGGGAATCTTGCGGCAGTAGATACCCACGCCGGAGAAACCGTCCTGCTCGGCATCCAGGAAGTAGCCTTCGTAGCCTTCCGGATAGAGAATACTGTCGTCCAGCTCGAAGCTCTTGGCCTTGAGGTTCTGGACGCAGATGACATCGGCATCCTGTTCGGCCAGCCAGTCGAGGAAGCCTCGACCGACGGCTTCTCGGATTCCGTTGACATTGATGGTGGCAATTTTCATACATGGTCCCTTTGACGTCGCGCGTGTATGATACCCGACGTTTCGACGTTTGGGTAAATGGCCCGCAGCGATAATCGTGATAAGGCGCAGATTCCAGTGAATTTCGGGCCTGTAGAGAGTGAGGGAAGCGCCGTGTCGGCCAGCATGCAAGCCTACCAGCGAAATTTTATCGAATTTGCCATCGAACAGGGCGTCCTGAAGTTCGGTGAATTCACGCTCAAGTCGGGCCGTGTCAGCCCCTATTTCTTCAATGCCGGCCTGTTTCGCAGCGGCCGCGCCCTGGCCCGCCTGGGCCGCTTCTACGCCAGTGCCATCGAGGCCAGCCAACTGCCGGTGGACGTGCTGTTCGGCCCCGCCTACAAGGGTATTCCCCTCGCTGCCACGACCGCGGTGGCCCTGGCCGATCATCATGACCGCGACCTGCCCTTCGCCTTTAATCGCAAGGAGGCCAAGGCGCACGGCGAGGGTGGTAATATCGTCGGTGCCGAGCTGGCGGGACGTATCCTGATCATCGATGATGTCATCACCGCCGGCACCGCCATCCGTGAAGTCATGACCCTGATCGAGGCCGCTGGCGCGGAGGCGGTGGGTGTGGTGATCGCCCTGGATCGTCAGGAGCGAGGCGCCGACGAAGGAAAGGGCCAGAGCGCCATTCAGGAGGTCGAGGCGCGTTATGGCATGCCGGTCATCAGTATCGTGACGCTGGATATGGTACTCGCCTACCTGGAAGAGCAGGGCGGCGAGGCGTTCAGCGGCCATGCCGAGGCCATCCGCGACTACCGTGCCCGCTACGGTATCGCTGTCGATTAGTCGTTGTCGATGAGATGTCACCAATAAGGAGCATTCGATGAAGACCCTCACGAGACAGTTTGCCCTTGCCACCTTCGCTGGCGCCCTTCTGGCAACGACCGGGGCACACGCGGCTTCCGGCAGCCTGGACTTGAACCTGGGCCCGGATGCGGTGCAGTTCGAGGCCAACGGCGAGCTGACACAGGGCGTCGCTCTGGGGGGTGGCGTGCTCCACAGCGACTATCGTGACGATGCCACGATCTATCATGCCCAGCTGCTTGGCGTTCAGCGCAATCGCGACCGGGATATCGGCGTAGGGGCCCGCTGGACCCAATACGATACCGATCATGGCAACGGCGGCGGCCTGGGCCTGGGGGGTTATGGCTATGTCTTCCTGCCCCAGATGCCCGATGTCTCGGTGGGTGGCTATGGCTTCTATACGCCCAGCGTGGTGACCAGCAGTGACCTGGACGACGGCTACGAGGTGGGTGTTCGTGCCCGTTACTCCTTTACCCCCAACGTGGATGGCTACGTGGGCCTGCGCCAGGCGGCGGCCGATTTCGACAATGGTCGCGGCAACCGCACCCTGGACCGGGGCGCGCAGGTGGGCGTGCGCCTGAGTTTCTGATACCGGCAAAATCCCCACTGTGTCGGCGGGCCCCTGCGGGGGCCCGCATGCGTTCTCACTGGCAGGTCGCCATGCTCGATGTCGTGCTGTACGAACCCGAAATACCGCCCAACACCGGCAATCTGATCCGGCTGTGTGCCAATACCGGCTTCCGGTTGCATCTCATCGAGCCGCTGGGCTTCGTGCTCGACGACAAGCGCCTGCGGCGTGCCGGGCTCGACTACCATGAGTGGGCCGCGGTGCGGGTGCACCGCGACTGGCCGTCCTTTCTCGAGGCGGTGGCACCCGAGCGGGTGTTCGCCGTCTCGACCCGGGGCCGCACGGGCTATCATGAGCCGGCCTACCGCGAGGGCGATGCCCTGCTCTTCGGCCCGGAGACCCGCGGCCTGCCCCAGGCAATGCTCGATGCGCTGCCCGAGGCCCAGCGCCTGCGAATTCCCATGCTGCCCGACAGTCGCAGCCTCAATCTTTCCAACGCCTGTGCGGTGATCGTCTTCGAGGCCTGGCGTCAGCTGGGCTATCGGGGCGCGCTCGATCTCGCCGGCAAGGAGTGAATCATGTCGATCAAGCAGCGCCTGGCCAAGCTCAACCCTCGCCAGCAGGAAGCGGTGCGCTATATCGACGGCCCCTGCCTGGTGCTGGCCGGCGCCGGCTCCGGCAAGACCAGCGTGATCACCACCAAGATCGCCTACCTGATCCAGGAGTGCGGCATGAGCGCCCGCCGCATCGCCGCGGTGACCTTCACCAACAAGGCCGCCCGGGAGATGAAGGAGCGCGTGGGGACGATGCTCAAGGGCAAGGAGGGCCATGGCCTGACGGTCTCGACCTTCCACACCCTGGGGCTCAACATCATTCGCGGTGAGCTCAAGGCGCTGGGCTACAAGCCGGGCTTCTCGCTGTTCGACCCCGAGGATGCCAAGGCGCTGCTGCGCGACCTGATGAACAAGGACGCCCAGGTCGACGCCGATCAGATCAACCAGGTCCAGCATCAGATTTCCGAGTGGAAGAACGACCTGATCCTGCCCGGCCAAGCGCTCTCCCATGCCGCCGACGAGAACGAGCAGTATGCCGCCAGGGTCTACGAAGCCTATGTGCGTCACCTCAAGGCCTATAACGCCGTGGACTTCGATGACCTGATCCTGCTGCCGGTGGTGCTGCTGCGCGATAACCCCGAGGTGCTGGCACGCTGGCGTCGCAAGATCCACTACATGCTGGTGGACGAGTACCAGGACACTAATGTCTCGCAGTACCTGCTGGTCAAGCTGCTGATGGAGGAGCGCAAGACCTTCACCGTGGTGGGCGACGACGACCAGTCGATCTACGCCTGGCGCGGCGCCCGGCCGGAGAACCTGGTTACCCTGGGCGAGGACTTCCCGCGCCTCAACGTCATCAAGCTGGAGCAGAACTACCGCTCCACCGGCACCATCCTGCGGGCGGCCAACACCCTGATCGCCAACAATCCCCACGTCTACGAGAAGACCCTGTGGTCGGAGATGGGCCAGGGGGCGGCGATTCGCGTGGTGGTCAACCGCCACGAGGAGGCCGAGTCCGAGCGGGTGGCCAGCGAGATCCTCACCCGGCGCATCAAGGAGCGGGCGGAGTGGCGCGACTTCGCGGTGCTCTATCGGGGCAACTTCCAGGCGCGGCTGCTCGAGCTCAAGCTGCAGCACTACCAGATTCCCTACAAGCTCTCCGGCGGCACCTCCTTCTTCTCGCGAAACGAGATCAAGGACGCCATGGCCTACCTGCGGTTGCTGATCAATCCGGCCGACGACAACGCCTTCCTGCGTATCGTCAACGTGCCGCGCCGCGAGATCGGCCCCGGCACCCTGGAGAAGCTGGCCAACTACGCCACCGAGCGCGGCGCTTCGCTGTTCGCCGCCTGTCACGAGCTGGGCCTGGAGCAGCAGCTGCCGGCCCGGGCCGTGGAGCGCCTGGGGCGCTTCACCCACTTCATCGACGGGGTACGCCGCCGGATGGACGGCGGGGACGCGATTGCCGCCATCCGCGGCATGCTGCACGAGATGGACTACGAGGCGTGGCTCTACCAGAACGCCAGCGCGCCGACCATCGCCGAAAAGCGCATGGGCAATGTCTGGATCCTCATCGACCAGCTCGAGAAGTCGATGCGGACCGATCCTGAGGACATCAGCCCGGAAGAGAGCACCGCCAGCGAGGAAACCGAGACGGATACGGTGGAAGCCGCCATCTCCCGCCTGGTGCTGCGCGATATCCTCGAGCAGCAGGCCGAGGAGGACGACACCGACAAGGTACAGCTGCTGACCATGCACGCCTCCAAGGGGCTGGAGTTTCCCCACGTCTACCTGATGGGGCTCGAGGAGGAGCTGCTGCCCCACCGCAACGCCATCGAGGCGGGCACCGTGGAAGAGGAGCGACGCCTGGCCTATGTGGGCATCACCCGGGCGCGGCGCACCCTGACCCTGACCCTGGCCCGCCAGCGCAAGGCCTTCGGCGAGCTGATGGACTGCGCTCCCAGCCGGTTTCTCGACGAACTGCCGCAGGAGGACCTGGAGTGGGAAGGCCAGCCTGACCGGGAAGACCCGGAGAAGAAGCAGGCGCGGGGCAAGGACGCCATTGCGGGGCTGCGCTCTTTGCTTGGCTGAAGGCTCTTGCCACCAACGCAAACGGGGCGCCAATGGCGCCCCGTTTGTATTAACGCAACACTCGAATCAGCGAGTCGGCTCGACCAGATAGTCGGTAGCCGCGCGCACCTCGTCGTCGGAGAGGCTGGCATGGCCTCCCTTGGGCGGCATGGCGCCGATGCCGTTGATGGCGTGGTCATAGAGGGTGTCCATGCCCTGCTCCATGCGCTCGCCCCAGGCACCCTCGTCTCCACGAATCGGCGCACCGGCGGCACCGGTCATGTGACATGCCATGCAGGCCTGGTTGTAGATGGCTTCGCCATCGATGCCGGCATGGGCGGGCTCGTCATCGGCAGGTGCTGCCTCTTCAGTGGCTTCCTCGACCACTTCCTCGTCGGCGGGCGCTTCTTCGGTCGCCACGGCCGAAGCTTCGGCTTCTTCTTCCACCGCACCCTCTTCGGTCACGGCTTCGTCGGCAGCGGCTTCTTCGTCGGCAGCGGCTTCCTCATCTCCGGCGATCTCCGGCACATCCATGACCGGTTCGAGCAGGTAAGCCGTCGAGGCGGCGACTTCCTCGTCGGAGAGGTTCGGGTTGCCGCCGCGGGCCGGCATGGCGCCGATGCCGACGATGGCGTGCTCCAGCAGGGTATCCCAACCCTGGTCGATGCGGTCGGCCCAGCTGTCCTCATCGCCGCGGATCGGCGCGCCGGCAGCGCCGGTCTCATGACACGCCATGCAGACACGGTCGTAGATAGCACCACCATCGATACCGTTCGCGGGTGCATCCCCTTCCGCTTCACGGGCGGCAGCGGTGCCGCAATCCTCACCCTGCAGGCAGAGGTTGCCGGCCGGCTTCAGGCGTTCGGCAATGGCATCCCGGTCCACTTCGGCGTGGACGGACGAGGCGCCCGCGGTCAGGCCCAGGGTGGCCAGACACCCCATGATCAACTTGCTGGATTTCACTCTCACCACCTCCCGACGGTCCTGTAATCGTTATCAGCTCGTGGCGCGTCGGCACACGAAAGCCGCGGACACCATGAAGCACACAATGGAGCGTAGTATACCGATAACCCAAACCGCTGGAAAACGCCGTTGCCCATGTCTTTGGCATGAGAGGCAAGCCACGACCCGGCTGCGGCTGTCGCAGGGGGCGTCCGGGCGTTTCCTGGCACAGTTCTATGGCCGCTGTGGCCTGCAACAGGGTATCGTGGACATCCTATCCTGAGATGACTCGATGACGACAGGGGCGCGCGTGTACGACTTCATTATCATTGGCGGCGGCATCCTCGGGCTTTCCACCGCCATGCAGCTGATCGAACGCTTTCCTGAAAAGAAGATTGCCCTGCTGGAAAAGGAGGAGGGGCCCGCCCACCACCAGACCGGCCATAACAGCGGCGTGATCCACGCGGGCGTCTACTACGCCCCTGGCAGTCTCAAGGCGCGCTTCTGCCTGGAGGGCAACCGCGCCACTCGCGAATTCTGCGAGCGTCACGCCATCGACTACGAGATCTGCGGCAAGGTGCTGGTGGCGACCAATGCTCAGGAGATGCAGCGCATGGAAGCGCTGTGGGAGCGGACCGCGGCCAATGGGCTGGAGCGGGAATGGCTCTCGGCCGAGGCGCTCAAGGAGCGCGAGCCCAATATCACCGGCATTGGCGGGCTCTTCGTGCCCTCCAGCGGCATCGTCAACTACGCGCGGGTAGCGGAGGCGATGGCGGCCGAATTCGAGCGCCATGGCGGTCAGATCCGCTACGGCCATGCCGTGACCGGGCTTGCCGAGCGTACCGGCGAGGTGATCGTCACCACCTCCCAAGGAGAGTTCAACAGCCGCTACCTGGTGAGCTGTTCGGGATTGATGGCCGACAGGGTCGTGCGCCTGCTGGGCCGCAACCCGGGTTTCATCATCTGCCCGTTTCGCGGCGAGTACTATCGGCTGCCCGACCGGCACAGCGGTATCGTCAACCATCTCATCTATCCCATCCCCGACCCCTCCATGCCCTTCCTGGGCGTACATCTCACCCGGATGATCGATGGTTCGGTGACGGTGGGGCCCAATGCGGTGCTGGCATTGAAGCGGGAAGGCTATCGCAAGAGCGATTTCTCGCTGCCCGACATGGCACGCATGTTCACCAATCCGGGAGTGCTCAAGGTTCTGGGCCGCAACCTGAAGCCGGGCCTGGTGGAGATGAAGAACTCCCTGTTCAAGAAGGGCTATCTTGCGGAGGTGCGCAAGTACTGCCCCAGCCTGACCCTGGACGACCTCGAGCCCTGGCCCGCCGGGGTGCGTGCCCAGGCCGTCTCGCGGGACGGCCGGCTGATCGACGACTTTCTGTTCGTGAACACCCGGCGTACGGTGAATGTCTGCAACGCCCCTTCGCCAGCGGCCACCTCTGCCATCCCCATCGGCCGCCATATACTGGAAAAGGTCAGCGAGATGGTGCAGTCCACTTGAGTTCAGGCCGGCCCTGCTGACGTCGTGAGCGACGCCGGGGCCGGCTCGGCAGGATGGCGACACGGGGGAATCACATGACCAGGGACGCAGTTGCACGCTGGCTCCCCCGGGTTCGTCGCGATGGTCACCTGGCCCTGGTCGTGGCCATCCTGCTGCTCTGGTCGCTGGTCGGCTCCGGCCTCGCCAGCCTGCTGCTGCTACCGGCCTGGGTCATCACGGCTCAGCTGATCTTTGCCGGCGGCCTGGAGGCCGCGCGGCTACGGCGACGGGCCTGGCTGGGCCAGTACCTTCGGATAGGCTCACCCTGGCATCGCTGGCTGCGTGGCGGGCTGGTGATGATCGCCTGGCATCAGCTGCTGGGCATCCTGCTGGCACTGCTGCTATTGGTGAAACTACGCCTGCTCTCGCCGGTCTACTGGCCATTGCTGCTGGTTGGCATAGCGGGCCTGGCCTTGCTGCGATGCGTTATGCGTCGCCGCCTGGCGCGTCACGTCATCGCCGAGTACGTGCCGGCGGTGACTCGGCGACTGCTGGTATGGCCACTGGGCCTCCTGCTGACGGTGTCGCTGGTGTTGATGGCACTGTGGCTGCCCCAGCCCTACCTGGTGGGGCTGGGCTGGGAGGAGGCGTTGATGCGCCATGTGCCCGCCGATGGCCACGACTCCCTGCTGGGGTTCTTCGAGCGGTTGGCCAGGGTGCTTGAGGTCACCCAGTACTGGGCGATGCAGAATGCCACCGAGCGAGGCGAGCTCAGCGAGGGCCTGGCGCTGGTGGGCTGGCTGCTGCTGTTTCTGGTGCAGAGCGCCTTCGCCTGGGCCTACGTGCGTTTGCTATTGGGGGCCGAAACCCTGCGCGAGGCCACCTTGGAGGCCCTGTCGATGAAGAGAGGGAAGGAGCGCGAATGACCACACCGGGGGAAAGCGCCGGCCTGGGAGCTCCGGTCAGCCCACCTGAGTCTCGGCGGTGGGGGGCGCATGGCTGGCAGCCATGGGGCCTCTCCCTGCTGCTGGTCGTGCTGCTGATGGTGGCGCTGGCCCAGGGGTACAAAGCCCTGCAGAACCGGAGTGACGCCCCGCTGTTCCGGGTCGTGGTCAGCGGTGAAACCCTGATCCTGGATGCAGAGACCCATGCCGCCTTCGGCCGGGAGCTTGCCGAGCTCACTCAGGCTGCACACCCCCGGCTGCTGCAGGAGATGCAGCCCTGGATCGATGACCGGGTCGATGCCAGCTTTGCCCCCCTGGAAGCGGCCGTGCCGGCTTATCTCGACTGGTACTTCTCGCTGCGGGGCAGCTATCACCGGTTGGGGGTCGCCATTGTCGGCGACCTGGACGAATGGCTCGAAGCGCAGCTCTCCGAGCGACTCATCGAAGAGAGCGGCTTCGCATCGGCATTGGCTGAGCTGCAGGAGGATTTCCCGGCGCAACTGGCGCTGACCCACCAGGCTCTGGCGCAGGATATCGGCCGGACGCTGCATGCCCGCTTCGCCGACCGCCAGGCAGCGGAAACCTCGGACAGCGCCGATGCGATCCACACCATCGATCTCGACCTGTCGCTGAGCCAGGCCTTCCAGGGGCAGTGGGATACGGCCCGCTGGGGCACGGCCGGGGCCGGTGCGGTGGTGGGCTTCGTCACCAGTCGCGTCCTTGTCCAGCGGCTCGCCTCCGGTGCCGCCGCGAGGGGCGCGCGCGTGGTGGCCGGCAGGATCGTGGCGCGGCTGGGCGTTCATGGCGCCCGCTCCTTGGCCACCGGCGGCACCGCGACTGCCGCCACCGCACCCACCGGGCCGGGCGCGCTGCTGGCAGGCGCGGCGACGACGGCGGTGGCACTGGCCGGCTTCGCCGGTACGGAGTACGCCCTGCTCAAGGCCGAAGAGGGGCTGTATCGCGCCGACATGGCGGCAGAGCTCGAAGCCGAGGTGGCCCGGGCCCGGGCCGAGGTGAAGGGGATGCTCGAGAGCGGCACCGCGGGCAGCGCTGTCGTTCTCGCGCAGCGGCTGGAAGGGGCAACGCGCCGCGCCGAGGAGTCCGGCGGGGTGAGCGAGCGGTACCGTATCTTCGGGGGCGACGGATAACGACGGCTGCGGGACGACCAGGCTGGACAGTCCGGGCGCTGACGGTTACGATGTTGCCGCTTCATAGCAAGCAAGCGCCCATAGCTCAGCTGGATAGAGTACTGCCCTCCGAAGGCAGGGGTCGTAGGTTCGAATCCTACTGGGCGCGCCATGAATTCAAGGGCCTACGACATCGTTGTAGGCCCTTTCTGCTATCTAGCACCTTCCTGCTGATACCGCCTCGACACGGCCCCGGAAACGGAGCCTCTTCCACCGTGGAATACCCTCCTCAGGTGGCGCTTCGGCGACCGTAAATGCCACCAGCTTACCTCCAACTCTATGAAATACCTGGGCATTGCCGTGGCCAATGGGCCGATTTGCACTAGTCATTGGTGTTGCTTCCTTCCGCTGGCCATATTCGTCCGTACAGCAGAACCCCACGCAATGAAGCATTTCAGGTTGGGTAAAAACCCCGCGGCGCAAGCCGCTTGAGGACGAAGGAGACAACAAGATGCAACTTCCATCGATGATCGAGATTCCCAACGGGGAAAAGGTTGTTCCCACTTTCTCGGACGCCGAGATGCAAGGAAGGCTGGCACGCCTCAGGAAGACCATGGCAGCCAATGATATTGACGCCGTGGTGATGACGTCATATCACAACATCAACTACTTCAGCGATTTCGTCTATTGCAAGTTTGGGCGTGACTATGGCCTTGTCGTCACTCAAGACCGATTCACGACCGTGACCGCCAATATCGACGGCGGTCAGCCTTGGCGGCGCAATCGCCTGGGCGACAATATCGTCTATACCGACTGGCAGAAGGACAACTTCTTCAAGGCGGTCAAGCAGCTCTGCGAAGGTCGCCGCCGGGTTGGCGTCGAGTTCGATCACCTGACGCTGCAGAACCAGCAGAAGCTGTTGACGGCCCTGGGTGACGTGGAGCTGGTGGATATCGGCGTGCCGAGCATGCAGATGCGCATGATCAAGTCCTCCGAGGAGATCGCGCTGATTCGCCAGGGTGCGCGGATTGCCGACGTGGGCGGGGTGGCCGTGCGCGATGCCATTGCGGCCGGGGTGCCGGAATATGAGGTCGCCCTGGCGGGCCAGCGTGCCATGGTGCGCGAGATCGCCAAGACCTATCCCAACAGCGAGCTGATGGATACCTGGGTCTGGTTCCAGTCGGGCATCAATACCGACGGCGCCCACAACCCGGTGACCAGCCGTCGCGTCCAGCCCGGCGATATCCTGAGCCTGAATACCTTCCCGATGATCTCTGGCTACTACACTGCCCTGGAGAGGACCCTGTTCTGCGAGCACGCCTCCGACGAGCACCTGCGGCTGTGGGAGGCGAACTGCGAGGTCCACCGGCGTGGCCAGGAGCTGATCAAGCCCGGGGTACGCTGCTGCGATATCGCGCACGAGCTCAACGATATCTTCGCCAAGCATGACCTGCTCAAGTATCGCACCTTCGGCTACGGGCACTCCTTCGGTACCTTGAGCCACTACTACGGTCGCGAGGCTGGCCTGGAGCTGCGCGAAGACATCGAGACGGTGCTCGAGCCCAACATGGTTGTCTCCATGGAGCCGATGATCACGATTCCGGAAGGCACACCAGGTGCCGGTGGCTATCGAGAGCACGACATCCTTGTGGTCAACGAGCACGGTGCCGAAAACATCACCGGGTTCCCGTATGGGCCGGAGCACAACATCGTCAAGTAGGCGTTATATGTCCGCGTGATCCGAGCATGGGGTGAGGAGCAAGATTGGCGAGCCCGGCGCGTAAGAAGTCGAGTACGTGCCGGGTTGCCACGCTTAACTCACGCTCCCGATAGTAGAGGCCAATACTGACCGAGCCGAGGCTTGGCAGTTGCTTTGTCTCGATTGCTGTGGACAGGTGGGACGGTACCACTGATGAAGCCATAGCGGTCAGACCAAGGCCCTCCTCTACGGCCGACATTATCCCTAGCAGGCTGGGAGTGGTATAAGCAATGCGATATTTTCTATCTGCCCTCTCCAAGGAGCTCTCCAGCATTGCCCGGTAGATACAGCCCTGCGGGTAGGTGACCAACGGAATCAGGTCTAATTCAGCAAGATTTCCAGGGCTCATCACCCAGGTCAGTTGGTCTAGGCGATAGTCTCGTTTATCGCGGTCTTCCTGAACTCTCTCAGGTTCCATGACAAGGCATATGTCATAGACGTGCTTTTGGTATTTTTGATAAATGACCTTGCTGATATCACAGTCCACTTCGACCATGATTTCGGGATAGGTTCGTGCCAGGTTGCGCAATGCTTTTGGCAAAAAGGCTAGCTCGAAATCATTGGGTATCCCTAGGCGAACTTTCCCCGAGACATTGGCTCCTCCCAAGCGCGAAACGACCATGTCATTGACCTCAAGAATCTGCCTGGCAGCGTGGTAAAGGTATTCTCCATCCTCCGTCAGTTCCAGACTCGTTCCTCTAACGAATATCTGGGTGTCGAGCAGCGATTCCAGCTTCTTGATCTGTAGGCTGATAGCCGGTTGAGAGCGGCCAAGGAGTTCACCTGCACTGGTGAAGCCACCCAAGTCCTTGATGGTGACGAAAGTGCGGAGCAAGTCTGTCGGTATATTCTTCATATCGTGGCACTATCATTAGAATTTATGGGGGGATTTGAGATACAAATTGGCTGATTTCATGAGTATAAAATACCTTGGATTTGCTAGGAAGGGAAACAAAATGGGGAAGCCAATTCATTTAATAAAGAACAAGAGGGTGCGTGAATGAATTCCTGGGTATTGAGTACTTTTATCGTTCTTACTTGCTACATGCTAGTCCATGCTGGAGCAGCCTATCTTCGAAGGGAGCTTAAAAGAAAATCCACTAACGACTCAATGAGGAGATAGTTATGGATGCCTACAAGTTTTTCAATTGGGGCCTATTGATTCTGACCTTCGGCTTGCTGATCTACCTCGGCTATCTCTCGTCACGCTACATGAACAAGAGTGATGAAGGGGGATTCCTGGTGGCGGGGAGATCGCTTGGGGCCTTTGTGGCTGCAGGCACCATCGTGGCTACAGGCTTCAGTGGGTGGGGCTTCATGGGATCTCCCGGTGTGACCTATCAGTTCGGCGCCATCGAAGTGCTGGGCAATTTTTTCTTCGCGCCGGCGATGATGATCGCTGTCCTGTACTTCGCACGCTTCCTGCAGCGCCGGGCCATCGAGATGGGCAGCAACACTATTCCCGAGTATATCGCACAGATCCATGGCAGCGGTGTCATGGGGCGGGTGCTGCAGGGCTTGGCCGCATTTATCACTATTTTGCTGTTGATGGTCTTCTTGGTCAGCCAGATCAAGGCCGTCGGCCTGCTCGGCGCCAGCTGGCTGGGAATCGAGCTCAACCAGAGCGCCTTCCTGATGGTCTCTGTGATCATCGTCTATACCATGCTCGGTGGCTTAGCGGCAGTGGCCTGGACCGATACCGTCATGGTCTGCGGCATGGCCCTGGCTGCAGTTATCATTTTGCTGCAGATTCTGACCTCGGTGGATCTGGGTACCTGGGAGGCCTCGCTCAATGCTATTGATCCTGAGTTGCTCAACCCTACGACCGGGGCTCACTTTGGCGACTCCATTGGCACTGTTTTCCTGGTGCTTCCGTATGCCTTCCTGTTTGCCGCCGTACTGCCCTACATGGCCATTCGCTTCCTGGCCATGAAGCCCGACGTAAAATTACACAAGGTGGGGGTCTACGTAGCCATCCTAGGGGCCCTGCTGAGCCTGATCCCCATCGTGGGGCTATACGTGCGCATGCACGTGCCGGACCTGGCGGATCCCGACATGGCTATGCCCGTTTATCTGGAGCAGTTCATGCATCCAGCCATTCAAGGAATTATTACACTGTTCATCATCTTCGCGATGAAGTCCACCGCCAACTCACTGCTTCACACGGTGGCCTCGGCGACATCCCATGACCTGCGCCTGTCACTGTTCGGCTCGGTCTCCAGCGAGAGTCTGGCTCTGTTGATCAACCGTGCAGCGGTGGTGGTGCTTGGAGTAGTGGCCCTGATGATGATGCTCTATGCGCCACCCTTCATGCTTTCCTGGCTTGGTATCCTGGGCTCAGGCACCCTACTGGCCAGCATGATTGGACCTGTATTCATCTCCACCTTTTGGCAGGGCAGCGCCTGGGGAGCCCTCACCGCCATGCTGGCGGGCTTCTTCACCAGTGGCTATATGATGCTATTCGCCGATGTGGGATGGCTGATCGGACCGCTGACCGGGTGTGTCGTTTCATCGACCTTCTACATTGTCATTTCCCTGATGACAGGAAGACATAGCTATCGGCAGGTGACCTAGGGTAGCCACTGTCTTGATAGGGGCCACGCTCGAAGGAATAACGGAGCGTGGCCTCTGGCTTCGGGTGCGATCTCGCTTGAGTTCAGGAATGTCACACCACTTTACCAACCTCTTGAGTGGGAGTTTTTTATGTGTTGGGAGAGGGCCAAGCAAGCCGGAGGCTCCCTGTGAGCGCATATTGGTTGCCCGCCGTGGAGAATGCGTTAGAGTCGAGCCATGAACGACATCAAAGGCACTACCCGTGCTGCAGACCGAGCCCATAAGAGCGCCTCCTTGATCGATATGGCAACAGAGGCGTCGCTCTCCGTCGGTTTCGTCTTGCTGCACCGCTTCACCCTGTTCCCCTTTGCGGCCTTTGTCGACTGCCTGCGACTGGCGGCCGACGAGGGTGATCGCAGCCGCCAGCTGCGCTGTCACTGGACCTTCATGACCAGCGCCGGCCAGGAGGCCGTTTCCAGCTGCGGTGCCGCGGTCTCGCCCTGCCGGACGTTCCAGCCTCCCGATGAATTCGACTACATCGTGGTGATCGGTGGCGTCCAGGACCAGCAGGACCGGGTCGATACCACGGCGCTGGCCTACCTGCGCCAGGCGGCTGCTGCCCAGGTGCCGCTGGTCGGGCTGTGCACCGGGGTCTTCGCCCTTATCCAGGCGGGGCTGATGAAGGAGCGGCGCTGCTGTGTCAGCTGGTATCACCACCACGACATGGTTCAGCGCTTTCCCACCATCGAGCCGGTGGCCGACCGGCTTTTTATCGATGATGGTGATCGCATCACCTGCGCGGGGGGCGCGGCGGGGGCGGATCTGGCCGCCTACCTGGTCGAGCGGCACCTGGGGAAAGCGTGGGCCATGAAGAGCCTGCATATCATGCAGCTCGACGAAGGGCGCACCGGGGTTCATCCGCAGCCGCAGCCGGTGGTGTTCGGCAAGGTCGAGGATCGCCTGGTGCGTCGCTCCATCGCCCTGCTCGAGCAGCATCTGGGTGAGGCCATTTCCATGGAGGTGCTCGCCGAACGCGTCGGTACGTCGCGTCGAAACCTGGAGCGTCGTTTCCGCGAGGTGCTGGGCGTCGGCCCCCAGAAGTTCGCCCGCGACCTGCGTCTGCGCTACGGGCTCTGGCTGCTGCACTACACCAGCAAGAGCATCACCGAGATCGGCGAGCGCTGCGGCTTCGCCGATACACCGCACTTTTCCCGCCACTTCCGTAGCGCCTTCGGCATGACACCATCGGAGATGCGCAAGCGTGCCAGCGAGCCGGGCGGCGACAAGGTCGACCCCTTTTTCCTGCATGTCGAGGGCCGCCCGGCGCTCTAGGCCGCCTTGCCCTTTCGCCCGGCTCACGCGGCATCAAGCCGATTTCCCCAAGCGGTGCCCAGTCCGACGATCCGGCGATGCCCGCGTTGTGGGCCGGCACGCACGTTCAGGGAGTCTGTCGCATTTATTCAATCTTTCTCTCTCCCGCAGGCCTTTAATCGCAGCATGAGCCGAATACCCTGCGCGCCGATTATCTGCGCATAAGGATTTCAAATTTTTCATGCAGGCAGGTTGCCGATAGATTCGAAGACACATCCTGCTCAGTACCGATAACAACAGGAGTCAGTCATGAACCAGGTTGGTCTCACCACCTTCGATCCCCAGATTGCTGCAGCCATCGCCGAGGAAGTGGCCCGTCAGGAGGCCCATATCGAGCTGATCGCGTCGGAGAACTACACCAGCCGCGCGGTGATGGAAGCCCAGGGCTCCCAGCTCACCAACAAGTATGCCGAGGGCTACCCGGGCAAGCGCTACTACGGTGGCTGCGAGTTCGTCGACAAGGTCGAGGCGCTGGCCATCGAGCGCGCCTGCGACCTCTTCGGCGCCGACTATGCCAACGTCCAGCCCCACTCCGGGGCCCAGGCCAATGCCGCCGTCTTCATGGCGCTGGTCTCCCCGGGTGACACCGTGCTGGGCATGAGCCTGGCCCACGGCGGCCACCTGACCCACGGCGCCGCGCCGAACTTCTCCGGCAAGCACTACAATGCCGTGCAGTACGGCCTCAATGCGGAAACCGGCGAAATCGACTACGAAGAAGTCGAGCGCCTGGCGCGCAGCCACAAGCCGAAGATGATCATCGCCGGTTTCTCCGCCTATTCCCGGGTGGTGGACTGGCGTCGTTTCCGCGCCATCGCCGATGAGGTGGGCGCCTGGCTGATGGTGGACATGGCCCACGTCGCCGGCCTGGTCGCCGCCGGCCTCTACCCGAGCCCGCTGCCCCATGCCCACGTGGTGACTACCACCACCCACAAGACGCTGCGCGGCCCGCGCGGTGGCCTGATCCTCTCCGCCCATGGCGATGCGGATCTCTACAAGAAGCTCAACGGTGCGGTCTTCCCGGGCCAGCAGGGCGGCCCGCTGATGCATGTGATCGCGGCCAAGGCGGTGGCGTTCAAGGAGGCCATGAACCAGGACTTCGTACGCTACCAGCAACAGGTGATCGACAACGCCCGGGCCATGGCAGGGGTCTTCATCGATCGCGGCTATGACGTGGTCTCCGGCGGCACCGACGACCATCTGTTCCTGGTTTCGCTGATTCGTCAGGGTGTGACCGGCAAGGACGCGGACGCCGCCCTGGGCCGCGCCCATATCACGGTCAACAAGAACTCGGTGCCCAACGATCCCCAGAGCCCCTTCGTCACCTCCGGCCTGCGTCTCGGCACCCCGGCGGCCACCGCCCGCGGCTTCGATGCCCAGGAGTGTGGCGAACTGGCCGGCTGGATCTGCGACATCCTCGACGTGCTGGCCGAGCGCGGCAACACCGACGCCGTGGAAGCCGAGGTGCGTGAAAAGGTCGCCGAGCTCTGCGAACGCCACCCGGTCTACGGTGCCGTCGCCCCGGCAGCTGCGCAAGACACCGCCACCGCCTGAACCCGTATGGTCCGGTCCCGCCCAGCGGGACCGGTCGAGGAGAGAGAGTATGCAACGCTATTCAGGATTCGGGCTGGCCAAGCACGCCCTTAGCCACCACGAGAACTGGGAGCGCCAGTGGCGCAATCCCACGCCGAAGAAGCAGTACGACGTAATCATCGTCGGCGGCGGCGGCCACGGCCTGGCCACCGCCTACTACCTGGCCAAGGAGTTCGGCGTCAAGAACGTGGCGGTGATCGAGAAGGGCTGGCTGGGCGGCGGTAACACGGCGCGTAATACCACCATCGTGCGTTCCAACTACCTGTGGGACGAGGCGGCAGCCCTCTACGAGCATGCCATGAAGCTGTGGGAAGGGCTCTCCCAGGACCTGAACTACAACGTGATGTTCTCCCAGCGGGGCGTGCTCAACCTGGGCCACACCCTGCAGGACATGCGCGATATCCAGCGCCGGGTCAATGCCAACCGCCTGAACGGTATCGACGGCGAGGTGCTGGACGCCAAGGGCGTGCAGGAGCTGGTGCCGATCATGGACTGCTCTTCGCGCGCCCGCTATCCGGTGATGGGCGCCTCCTGGCAGCCGCGCGCCGGCGTGGCCCGCCACGACGCCGTGGCCTGGGGCTATGCCCGCGGTGCCGATGCCCACGGGGTGGATATCCTCCAGCAGACCGAGGTCACCGGCTTCAAGATCCGCGACGGCCAGGTCTATGGCGTGCACACCAACCGCGGCGATATCGAGGCCAAGACCGTGGGCTGCGTGGCCGCCGGTAACTCCAGTGTGCTGGCCAAGATGGCCGGTTTCAATCTGCCGCTGGAGTCGCATCCGCTGCAGGCCCTGGTCTCCGAGCCCCTCAAGCCCATCCTCGATACCGTGGTGATGTCCAACCATGTGCACGGCTATATCAGCCAGTCCGACAAGGGCGACCTGGTGATCGGCGCCGGTATCGATGGCTACAACGGCTATGGCCAGCGCGGCAGCTACCCCACCGTGGAGCACACCCTGCAGGCCATCGTCGAGATGTTCCCGATCTTCTCCCGGGTGCGCATGAACCGCCAGTGGGGCGGCATCGTCGACACCTGCCCGGATGCCTGTCCGATCCTCTCCAAGACCCCGGTGAAGGGCCTGTTCTTCAACTGTGGCTGGGGCACCGGTGGCTTCAAGGCCACGCCGGGCTCGGGTCATGTGTTCGCCGCCAGCCTGGCCAAGGGCGAGATGCACCCCATCGCCGAGCCCTTCTCCATGTTCCGTTTCCATAGCGGGGCCCTGATCGACGAGCACGGCGCCGCCGGCGTGGCCCACTAAGGAGAATTCGCCATGTTCTATATCTATTGCCCCTACTGCGGCGAACACCGTGAGGAAGAGGAGTTTCACCCCAAGGGCCAGGCGCATATCGAGCGACCCAAGAACCCCGAGGCGTGCAGCGACGAGGAGTGGGGCGACTACCTCTTCTTCCGTGACAACCCCCGGGGCGTGCATCACGAGCTGTGGGTGCACGCGGTGGGTTGCCGCAAGTTCTTCAACGTCACGCGTCACACCGTGACCTACGAGATCCTCGAGACCTACAAGATGGGCGATCAGCCCTCGATCACCGCCGACAGCCAGAACCAGGTCGCCGCGGCCAGCCGTCAAGAAGGAGTGCGCGCATGAGCCAGTCCAACAAGCAAGTGCACCGCCTGGCCAAGGGCGGTCGGATCGATCGCTCCCGCACCCTGAGCTTCACCTTCAATGGCCAGAGCTACCAGGGACATCCGGGGG
This sequence comes from Halomonas alkalisoli, assembly GCF_021412585.1. GTDB lineage: Bacteria > Pseudomonadota > Gammaproteobacteria > Pseudomonadales > Halomonadaceae > Halomonas > Halomonas alkalisoli. Next base: position 24,415 of record NZ_JAKCMI010000035.1, read on the forward strand.
ATACCCTGGCCTCGGCGCTGCTGGCCAACGGCGTGGATATCGTCAACCGCAGCTTCAAGTACTCCCGTCCCCGGGGCATCGTCGCCGCCGGCGCCGAGGAGCCGAATGCGGTCGTCCAGCTGGGCAGCACCGAGGCGGCCCAGGTGCCCAACGTGCGCGCCACCCAGCAGGCGCTGTTCGCCGGCCTCACCGCCCGCAGCACCAACGGCTGGCCCAATGTGCAGCGCGACATGATGGGCCTGGTCGGCAAGCTGGGCGGCAAGTTCATGCCCCCGGGCTTCTACTACAAGACTTTCATGGCCCCGGCCTCGATGTGGATGACCTACGAGAAGTACATCCGCAAGAGCGCCGGCCTGGGGCGCAGCCCCATGGAAGCCGATCCGGACACCTACGACCACCTGCACCAGCACTGCGATGTGCTGGTGGTGGGCGCTGGCCCTGCCGGCCTGGCCGCGGCCCTGGCCGCCGCGCGCAGCGGTGCCCGGGTGATCGTCGCCGACGAGCAGGAGGAGATGGGCGGCTCGCTGCTGGATAGCCGCGAGACCCTGGACGACAAGCCGGCGGACCAGTGGGCGACCCAGGTGCTCGAGGAACTGGCCGGGTGCGAGAACGTCACCCTGCTGGCGCGCACCACCGCCAACGGCTACCACGACCACCACTTCGTCACTCTGCACGAGCGGCGCACCGAGCACCTCGGCGAGACCGCGCCCCTGGCCAGTGGCCGTCGTCAGGTGCGCTCACGCATGCACCGGGTGCGCGCCGGCCAGGTGATCCTGGCCACCGGTGCCCACGAGCGTCCGCTGGTCTACGCCGGCAACGACGTGCCGGGCAACCTGCTGGCTGGTGCCGTTTCCACCTATATCCGCCGCTACGGCGTGGCGCCGGGCAACAAGCTGGTGCTCTCCACCAGCAACGACTACGGCTATCGCGCCGCCCTCGACTGGAAGGAGGCGGGTCGCGAGGTGGTGGCCATCGTCGACGCCCGCCAGGCCCCCGCCGGCGAATGGGTGGAAGCCGCCCGCGCCCAGGGCATCAAGATCATCACCGGTAGCGCCGTGATCGAGGCCAAAGGCTCCAGCCGCGTCAGCGCGGCGCGGGTCGCCAAGATCGATATCGACGCCTTCAAGGTTACCGGCCAGGCCGAGACGCTGACCTGCGACACCATCGCCAGCTCCGGCGGCTACAGCCCGGTGATCCACCTGGCCTCCCACACCGGCGCCCGGCCCACCTGGCGCGACGATCTCCTCGGCTTCGTGCCGAGCCTGGTGAAGGGCGTGCAGGCCTGCGGCGGTGCCAACGGCACCTATGCCCTGGGCGAGGTGCTCGCCGACGGCGTGGAGGCCGGCATCAAGGCCGCCGCCGCTACCGGCCATGCCGCCACGGCGGTCAGCCTGCCCCAGGCCAAGCAACTCGAGCAGGGCCCGGCGGCACCGCTCTTCCAGGTGCCCCACGAGAAGCCGACCCTGCGCGCGCCCAAGCAGTTCGTCGACCTGCAGAACGACGTCACCGCAGCGGGCATCGAGCTGGCCACCCGCGAGGGCTTCGAGTCCATCGAGCACGTCAAGCGCTACACCGCCATGGGCTTCGGCACCGACCAGGGCAAGCTGGGCAATATCAACGGCATGGCCATCGCCGCCCGCTGCCTGAACAAGTCGATCCCCGAGGTGGGCACCACGGTGTTCCGCCCCAACTACACCCCGGTGACCTTCGGCGCCATCGTCGGCCGTCACTGCCGCGATCTGTTCGATCCCGAGCGCTACACCGCCCTGCACCAGTGGCATGTGGAAAACGGCGCCGAGTTCGAGGACGTGGGCCAGTGGAAGCGTCCCTGGTACTACCCGCAGCGCGTCAACGGCAAGGTCGAGACCATGCACGAGGCGGTGGCTCGGGAGTGCAGCGCGGTGCGCGAGAAGATCGGCATCCTCGACGCCTCGACCCTGGGCAAGATCGACATCCAGGGCCCCGACGCCCGGGAATTCCTGGCGCGGATCTACACCAACAAGTGGGAGAAGCTGGCGGTCGGCAAGTGCCGCTACGGCCTGATGTGCAAGGACGACGGCATGGTCACCGACGACGGCGTGACCAGCTGCCTGGCCGAAAACCACTTCCTGATGACCACCACCACCGGCGGTGCCGCGGCGATCCTCGAGTGGCTGGAGCTGTGGCACCAGACCGAGTGGCCGGAGCTGGACGTCTACTTCAGCTCGGTGACCGACCACTGGGCCACCATGACCATCACTGGCCCCGAGGCGCGCAAGCTGCTGGCCGAGATCACCGATATCGATCTCGACAAGGACAGCTTCAAGTTCATGGACTGGCGTGCCGGCAAGGTAGCGGGCGTGCCGGCGCGGGTCTATCGCATCTCCTTCACCGGCGAGCTGACCTACGAGATCAACGTCCAGGCCAACTACGCCATGCACGTGTGGCAGACCCTCTTCAAGCACGGCGAGAAGTACGGCCTGACCCCGTACGGCACCGAGACCATGCACGTCCTGCGTGCCGAGAAGGGCTTCATCATCGTCGGCCAGGACACCGATGGCTCGGTGACCCCGGAAGACCTGGGCATGCAGTGGTGCGTGGGCTACGACAAGCCCTTCTCGTGGATCGGCAAGCGGGCCCTGACCCGTTCCGACACCAAGCGCGAGAACCGCAAGCAGCTGGTGGGCCTCAAGCCCAAGGACCCCAAGGTGGTGCTGGAGGAGGGTGCGCAGATCGTCTTCGATCCCAAGCACGCCATTCCCATGCCGATGGCCGGGCACGTGACCTCCAGCTACTACAGCCCGACCCTGGACTCCGGCTTCGCCCTGGCGGTGGTCAAGGGTGGCCACAACAAGCTGGGTGAGACCGTCTACCTGCCCATGGCGGACGGCCAGACCCATGAGGCCGAAATCGTCAGCCCGATCTTCTACGACCCCAAGGGAGAGCGCCAGCATGTCTAACGCGGCTACCTTCGATACCCGTACCGATAGCGCCATCCCGGTGGAGTCGCCGCTGGCCTACAGCTACCGCCGCAGCGGTGCACCGGCGGCCGGCCCCGAGAGCCGCGTCATCCTGCGCGAGCGCGCCCTGCTGGGCCACCTGGTCCTGCGCGGCGGCGCCATCGTCCTCGACGAGGCGGTGCGCGAGGTGCTGGGCCTCAACCTGCCCGGCGAGCCCCAGGGGCTGGTCCAGGATGAGCGCGGCGAGCGCTCGATCCAGTGGCTCTCCCCGGACGAGTGGCTGGTGATCGTCCCCGGCGGCGAGGAGTTCGAGCTGGAGACCCGGCTGCGCGAGCGCCTGGGGGACGCCCACTACGCCATCAGCGACGTCAGCGGCGGCCAGACCCTGCTGGAGCTTTCCGGCGAGGCGGCCCGTGAGCTGCTGATGAAGACGGTGATCTATGACGTCCATCCCAGCCACTTCCCGGTGGGCAGGGGCGTGACCACGGTCTTCGCCAAGGCCACCACCATCCTCCGCCGCCCCTCCGAGGAGCGCTGGGAACTGGTGGTGCGCCGCAGCTTCGCCGACTATTGCTATCGCTGGCTGCTTGACGCCGGCGAGGAGTACGCCATCGGCGTGGTACGCTGAAACCAGGCTTGCTCCACGTCGGCGAAACTTGCCCTTGTGGGAGCGCGGCGCTCCGGCGTACCGCGCGATAAGTCGGGGACTACCCTCCCCGGCACCATCCGGGGGCCCATTGTGGCCCCCTGTTTTTTCGAGTGAGGCGCCAATTATGAGCCAAGCATCTTCCACCTGGATCCTGGCCGCCCAGTGCCCCAGCCGACTGGGCACCGTGGACGTGGTCACCCGCTTCCTCAAGGAAAACCGCTGCTATATCACCGAGCAGCAATCCTTCGATGACCGGCTCAGCGAACGGTTCTTTATTCGCACCGAGTTCCGTCCCCTGGACGACGACTTCTCCGCCGAGACCTTCCAGGCCGCCTTCGCCGAGCGCGCCGACGAGTTCGCCATGGCGTTCGAGCTGACCCCGCCGGGGCGGCGCATGCCGGTGGTGATCATGGTCTCCAAGGCCGACCACTGCCTTAACGACCTGCTTTACCGCTACCGCACCGGGCAGCTGCCCATCGAGATTCGCGCCATCGTTTCCAACCACCCGGACCTGGCGCCCCTGGCGGAGTGGCACGATATTCCCTATCACCACTTCCCCATCACCCCCGAGACCAAGGCCGAGCAGGAGGCCCAGGTGTGGGAGGTGATCGAATCCAGCGGCGTCGAACTGGTGATCCTGGCACGCTACATGCAGGTGCTCTCCAGCGACCTGTGCACCAAGCTCAGCGGCCGGGCGATCAATATCCACCACTCCCTGCTGCCCGGCTTCAAGGGCGCCAAGCCCTACCACCAGGCCTATGACAAGGGGGTGAAGCTGGTCGGTGCCACCGCCCACTACATCAACGACGACCTGGACGAGGGGCCGATCATCACTCAGGGCGTGGAGCCGGTCGGCCATGCCGACTACCCGGAAGACCTGGTGGCCAAGGGGCGTGACATCGAGTGCCTGACCCTCGCTCGTGCGGTAGCCCTGCACGTGGAGCGGCGCGTCTTCCTCCACGCCCGCCGCACCGTGGTCTTCGATCGCTAACAATTGGTTTTCGCCAGTCAGCGCGAAATTAAATCCTGATTACGCATAAGATTCAGCAGGCGTCTGGTGGAGGCCGCCGCGTTGGCGGTGATCGTTGGCGTCGGCAACACCGCCGGGAGGCCTGCGGCCTCCAGTCGTGAGCTGAAGCTACTCCTACAGCGGCGTGGCAACGTTGGTGGAGAAAGCAGCTGTTGGAGCGCTCGGTTCGGCGCTCCGAGTCCCCATCGCGACTGGCGCCGATAGGCGCCTCGGCGGAGGCTGAAAGGTTGGTTGTTGTCGTGAATACCGGCAACACTGCCGGGAGGCCTGCGGCCTCCAGTCGTGAGCTGAAGCTACTCCTACAGCGGCGTGGCACCCTTGGTGGAAAAAACCGCTGTTGGAGCGCTGGTTCCCATCGCGACTGGCGCCGATAGGCGCCTCGGCGGAGGCTGAAAGGTTGGTTGTTGTCGTGAATACCGGCAACACCGCCGGGACGCCTGGCGGCGCCGTTCACCCGGGAGAACCCGGCCCCATAAGCGGCATCCCGACAAGCTAGGGACACCAACCGAGTCCACCGCACGGGCATGCGTATCCGCTAGTGGCCATGGCATCCGGCTCCAGGGCGGGGTATGACCCAGCTCAATCCTTCACGATTCCAGCAGCGAGCTATGCTTAACATTTGGACGTCGGGCAAAAAATGCAGACATTGCGGGAGCTCCCGGGGCCAACTCGCCTGACTGTCGTTGCGGAGCAGTAGCCATCACGGAAGCAGGACCACCTCACTCCCGGAGAGCTTCCCACGAGGAGGGCAGCAATCATGACGGCACCTGTACGCATCACCTCATCGACCGCCGGCATCGGGATGGCCGGCTTGACGGCATTGGCCATTGCAGTGGCTTCCAGTGCCGCCGTCGCGCAACCGCCCGCCATCCCCCTGGGACAGATCGCCCCGTTCACGGGGTCGGGCGCCGAGTTCGGCGAGTACTATCGCGACGGCGCGGCACTCGGGGTCCAGCACCTGAACGCCGCTTCAGAAGCAGTGCTCGGCGGCCCCATCATTGGCAACCATATCACCGAAGACAGTGCCACCCTGCCAAGCCCCGCCATCGAGGCGGCCCGCGGGCTGGTCGAGGTCCACGGGGTGCCGGCCATCATCGGTGGCTGGTCCAGCGGCGTGACCGTCGCTGTGGCAACCTCCGTGACCATCCCCTCGGAGGTCCTGCAGGTCTCCAACGGGTCGACATCGCCGCTGATCTCGGTGCTTCCGGAAGACCGTGACGCCGACCTGCTGTTCCGCACCACGGCGTCCGATGCCCTGCAGGGCGTGGTCGCCGCACAGCTTGTCGCGGGCGAGATCCTTGACGACTATCAGTTCGACAGTGCCTCGACGATCTTCATCAACAACCCGTACGGCCAGGGCCTGTCGAACGCCTTTGCCCGCTCGTTCCAGCTTCGCGGCGGCGTAGTGCACGCTCAGGTGCCACACCCCGAAGAAGTCCAGCCAACCTACACCTCGCAGCTCGCCTCGGCCCTGCAGGACGAGCCGGCGCTGCTTTTTGCAGCGAGCTATCCCGCGCATACCGCGACCTTCCTTTCCGAAGCGCGCGACCTCTTCGACGCGGTGGCATGGCAGTTTGTTGACGGCAACCGCTCCGATGACGTCATCCAGGCCCTCGGCGCCGACACCGTCGAAGGGGTGATCGGGACGGCACCCGGCCAGGACCCCAACATTCCGGGCTTCCAGAACTTCTCGGAGCAGTTCACAGCCGAGTTTGGACGCGACCGCATCCCGCCCTTCACCGAGTCGGCCTACGATGCCGCCATCGTCATCGGCCTGGCCGCGGTCAAGGCCTATGCAGACGGCTACGAGAACGTAGACGACATCACCGGGCCGGTGCTTCGCGACCGCCTGCGCGACGTCGCCAATCCCCCGGGGTTGACCATCATGGCCGGCGACTACGACAGTATCGTGGCCGGCATCGAGGCCATCATGGCCGGTGAGGAGGTCCAGTACAGCGGCGCCGCCGGACCGGTGGACTTCGACGAGAACGGCGATGTACTGACCCCCATCGCCATCTGGCAGTTCCGCGACGGCGTCAGCGAAACCATCGAGATCCGCTCGCCGGAAGACATCCCAGAAGAATGACGCGGTGCCACCCCCTGCGGCGCCCTCAGCGCGGGCTCCGCAGGGGCTGTCGTGCCGCCACCCGACCGACCCTCTCGGGCCTCAGCGCCGCTTCGGGTCGGGCACATAGCGGGATACCCGCATCTCCTCCGGCAGCAGCCCCTTGGGCCGGAACAGCACCACGGCGGCCAACAGCAGCGAGACCAGCAACCAGCGGATATACTGTGCCCGCCCGGGCAGGTCCTGATGGATGGCCGCCAGTAGCGGCTCGAGGGCGTTGGCCAGAAATGCCGTGCCCGCCCAGACGCCCCACACCAGAATCGCACCGACAATGGCGCCACGGTGGTTGCCGCTGCCGCCGAGCATAAGCATGATCCAGACCAGGAAGGTGGCAAACAGCGCATGGAAGTGGCTGTAGTCGATGGCCACCGTGTAGTGGGCATACAGCGCACCGGCGATCCCCATGATCACGGCCCCCACCACGAACGCCTGGACACGGGCGAAGGGGACATTCTTGCCGCTCATGGCCGCCGAGGTCTCCTCGTCACGCACCGCGCGCAGCATGCGACCCCACGGCGAGCGGCAGGCGCGCTCGAGCACCACATAGACCAGCGCGAGGCAGCCGGCCACGATCATCAGGTAGAAAGCGGTGTAGTCCCGGGTGCTCAAGGGCTCGATGATCCAGGCCAGGGAGTCGGGCACCCACTCGCAGTGGCGGGTTTCGAACAGGCAGCGCCCGGGCTGCGGGATGCCGCGCAGGGGTTGGGGGCCGTTGGCAAGCCAGCGCTCGTTCTGAAAGATCAGGCGAATGATCTCCGCCACGCCAATGGTGGCGATGGCAAGGAAGTCCAGGCGCAGGCGCAGCACCGGAACGGCCACCAGGAATGCCACGGCTCCCGACACCACCGCAGCCGCCATTACCCCCACCACGAACGGCATCTTCAACCCGAACAGCACCTGGGTATATTGAGCCGCCAGCCCCGTCGGCGCCTCGATGGTGAACAGTGCCGAGGTGAAGGCGCCCACCGCGAAGAAACCCGCCACACCGAAATTGAGATGACCGGTGTACCCCCATTGGGTATTGAGCCCCAGGCTGAGGATGGCGTAGATGCTCGCCATGGTCATGAAGCCGATAAAGTAGGACAGGTAGCCCGAAGGCACCAGGGCGGCGATGCCCAGACCGAGCCCAAGTCCCAGGACGATGCCGCCCGGCACCCGCCACCGCCGGCCGGGCGGCAGCAGAATCGGCAGGATGAAGGCCAGCGCAACGCCCAGCATCAGCCCCTTGAGAAATATCACTTGAGACATGGCACATTACCTCTCTGTGCGGCCAAGTAATCCCTGCGGGCGGATAAGCAGCGTCACGACCATGAGCACGAACGCCACCGCCGGGCCATAGGTCGGGTCGAGGAAAGAGGTCGACACCTGATGGGCAATGCCGATCATCAGCGCAGCACTCAGCGCCCCGTATGGATTGCCGATCCCCCCCATGATGGTGGCGGCAAACATCGGCAGCAGCAGCCAGAAACCCATCTCCGGGCGCAGCTGCGAACTCAGGCCATACATGATGCCGCCGGCGGCGGCGAGGCCGCCGCCGAGCACCCAGGTCCAGGCGATGACGCGCTCGGTGTTGATGCCACGGATCTGGGCCAGATGCGGGTTGTCGGCGGTGGCCCGCATCGCCTTGCCCATTCGGGTCCATTCGAGTAGCACATACATCATGGCGACCAGCACCAGCGCCAGCAGCAGTATGAACAACTGGTCGGCTCGCACCCGAATGCCGAACGGCAGGTAGAGCGCCGGATTGGGTCGTCCCGGATAGTAGAAATGGAAGTCCGGCCCCCAGATAAGATAGATCATGCTCTGAACGAAGAAGGCCATCGCCAGCGAGGCCATGGCGAAGAGGACCAGATGGGCCCCGGTGTTGCGCAAACGCCGGTACACGACACGGTCGATGGCCATTGCCACCACGCCGACCACCGGCATGGCCAGGACCAGGGCGATGAGGAATTCATAACCGAAGGACAGCGGGCGCAGCACTTCCCCCGTTGGCAGCAACGGAATCAGCGTGTAGGCCACGTAGGCTCCCAGCGTGACCAGGGCACCGTGGGAGAAATTGGGAAACTTCATGACCCCGTAGATCAGCGTCAGGCCGATGCTGCCAAGCGCGATGATGCCACCGAGCATCAGCCCCCAGGCCGTCAGCGCCAACAGCCGCTGGGCACTGGCGCCGGTCGCCAGGCCGGCAAGGTACATCGCGACCAGGATCGCCACCAGGGTGGCCATCAGAAACCCCCGGGTGCGGATGACGCCGCGCACCCGTTCACCGAGCCGCCGCTCATCGGCAGGCAGCTGCGGCTGGGACTGGTGAGGCTGATTGTCGGGCATGGTTCATCCCCCCAGGTAGAGGCGCGCCACGTCGGGGTCATCGAGCAGTTCCTGCCCGGTTCCGTCGTAACGGTTCTCACCGTTGGCCAACACATAGCCCCGGCTCGCCATCTGCAGCGATTTCCGGGCATTCTGTTCGACCATCAGTACCGCCAATCCCGCGGCATTGATGCGGCGGATGTTGTCGAATATCTCGTCAACCAGTTTGGGCGACAACCCGGCCGACGGCTCGTCGAGCAGCAGCAGATCCGGGTCCAGCATCAGTGCGCTGCCCATGGCCACCATCTGACGCTCACCGCCTGACATCTTTCCCGTACGTTGTCGCCGTCGCTCGTAGAGTTTGGGGAAAAGCGCATAGACCCGTTCGCGGCGCTTGGGAATCTCACGCTCATTGAGCAGATAGCCCCCCATATCGAGATTCTCCTCCACCGTCAGGGTGACGAAGACATTGGCCACCTGGGGCACATAGCACATGCCCAGGCCGACGATTTCATGGGGCTTGCGTCCATGTATCGGTTGATCACGGTAGGTGATGGTGCCTGATTTGGGGTGCAGAAGGCCGAAGATGGTCTTCATCAACGTCGACTTGCCGGCGCCATTAGGGCCAATCAGCGAGACGATCTCCCCCGCCTCCACGCTCAGATGGACATCATGGAGAATCTCCATGTCGCCATACCCCGCTGAGACCCCCTCAGCCTTCAGCAGCGGCATACTGGCCTCCGAGATAGGCTTCCAGAACCTGAGGATCATGGCGCACCGCCTCGGGGGGACCCTCCATCAGGTAGCGCCCTTCGCTCATCACGATCACCGGATTGCACAGACTCATCACCAGGTCCATGTCATGTTCGATGATCAGAAAGGTGATACCGCGCTCACGGTTGAGGCGTGCGATGTTCTCCTTGAGGCGACCCATCAGGGTCGGGTTGACCCCCGCACCGGGCTCGTCGAGCAGTACCAGCTTGGGGTCCGCCATCAGGGTTCGGGCCAGTTCGAGCAGCTTTTTTTGGCCGCCAGAGAGATTGCGGGCGTACTCATTGGCCAGGTGTGACAGGTCGAGGAACGCCAGCACCTCTTCGGCGTGCTGGCGAAGCGCCGCCTCCTGCGCACCCACCCGGCCGGGGCGCAGCAGGCTGGTGAAGAAGCGCTCGCCGGCCTGCCCGCGAGGCACAAGCATCAGGTTCTCGAGCACTGACATGCTGGCATGCTCGCGGGGGATCTGGAAGGTACGGCAGAGCCCACGGGCGAAGATCCGGTGCGGCGGCAGGCCGGTAATGTCGTTGCCATTGAGGTAAACGCGACCGGCCCGGGGTTCATAATAACCGGCCACGACATTGAACAGCGTGGTCTTGCCCGCCCCGTTCGGCCCGATCAATCCGGTGATGGTGCCCTGCTCGACAGACAGCGAAGCCCCATCCAGCGCCCGTAGACCGCCGAAGTCCATGACGAGGTGGCTGACCTCCAGCAGGGGCGGTATCGCACCGGCGTTATCGCTGGCTTCCGAGGGAGGAGTGGTCATCCGCGGCGGCTCCAGTAAGAGGCACAATGAGTCTGCACGGGCCCGGATACATGAATTGACGTTAGCAAACCCCTGTGGGGGTGTCGAATGAGGCGAGGCGGTTGACGATCAGGTAGAGGTGGGGCACCCCAGGTCAGCCAAGGCCACCGACGCAGAGGTATTTGATGCGCACGCATCCGGCCCATGCACCCCCGCCATGCTGGGGGCGCCTGGGCATTCAGGCAGCCTGCGGCACTTGCTGCTCCGGTGCTGTGGCCTCATCCGCTTCGATCACTATCGGTGGCCGGAATCCCTTGAGCCGCAAGGCATTGGTGAGTACGCAGATGCTCGAGGCGGCCATGGCCACGGCGGCAAAGACCGGCGAGAGCAGGATGCCGAAGGCGGGAAACAGCACGCCGGCAGCCACCGGGATCAGCAGCGTGTTGTAGGCGAAGGCCCAGAACAGGTTCTGCTTGATATTGCGAATGGTGGCCCGGGACAGTGCGATGGCATTGGGCACGTTGCGCAGGTCGCCGGACATCAGCACCACCTCGGCGGACTCGATGGCGATATCGGTGCCGGTGCCGATGGCGATGCCCACATCGGCCTGGGCCAGGGCCGGTGCGTCATTGATGCCGTCGCCCACGAAGGCCACCAGGCCGCCTTCGGCCTGCAGGCCCTTCACCGCATCCACCTTGCCGTCGGGGAGCACTTCGGCCACCACCTTGTCGATGCCGAGACGGCGGGCGATGGCCTCGGCGGTGCGTCGGTTGTCGCCGGTGATCATCGCCACCTGCAGGCCCTCGGCGTGCAGGGCGCGGATGGCGGCCGGCGTGGATTCCTTGATCGGGTCGGCGACGGCGATGATCGCTGCCAGGCGACCGTCGATGGCGGCATAGAGCGGGCTCTTGCCCTCGTCGGCGAGACGATGCGCGGCCTTGGCGAAGACGTCCACGTCCAGACCCAGCTTGCGCATGTAGCGGTCGGCACCTACCTCTACACGGCGGCCGTTGACCTCTGCCGCGACGCCGTAGCCGGGGTCGGCCTCGAAATGCTGAACGGTATCGGGCTCCATCCCGCGTGCCCTGGCCGCGTTGACGATGGCCTCGGCGATGGGGTGTTCCGACTGGCGCTCCACGGAGGCCACCAGCTGCAGCACCTCGGCCTCGGCGAAGTCACCGGCCACCACCAGGTCGGTGAGCTCTGGCCGGCCCTTGGTCAGGGTCCCGGTCTTGTCCAGGGCGATGACCGTGGCGTCACGCAGCGACTG
>NZ_JAKCMI010000036.1 GCF_021412585.1 Halomonas alkalisoli
ACCTCATAGACACCCGCCGGACAGTAGCGCTGGGCCGGCTCGGCATACTTGGGCAGGTTCTCGCGGATCGGTAGCTCCGGATCCTTGAGCTTCAGATGACAGGGCTGGTCTTCCTCGTGGTTGGTGTTCGACAGGAACACCGAAGAGAGCTTGTCGAAGGAGAGCTTGCCGTCCGGCTTGGGGTAGTCGATCTTCTCGAACTCACTGGCGGGCTTGAGCGCCGCATGATCCGGCGTCGTGTCGTGGAGGTTGGGCAGCTTGCCGCCCAGCAGCTGATTGACGAAATTGTAGGCGCCGCCGCCCACGGTGCCGTACTTGTGGATCGCGGGGCCGAAGCTGGCGCTCTCCTTGAGTTCGGCGTAGGCCCAGCTCTGCTCCCACTTCTCGGTGAAGGCGGTGAGTTCCTGGCCGCCCTCATCGCCAGACGCGATGGCCTCGAAGATCGCCTCGGCCGCCACCAGGCCCGACTTCATGGCGGTATGCAGGCCCTTGATCTTGGCGAAGTTCAGGGTGCCGGCGTCGCAACCGATCAGCAGGCCACCGGGGAAGGTCATCTTCGGCAGGCAGTTCAGGCCACCCTTGGTGATGGCGCGAGCGCCGTAGGCGACCCGCTTGCCGCCTTCCAGGTGCTGCTTGAGCACCGGGTGATGCTTCATGCGCTGGAATTCGTCGAAGGGCGACAGCCAGGGGTTCTGGTAGGAAAGGTCCATGATCAGGCCGACCACCACCTGCTGGTTCTCGGCGTGATAGAGGAACCAGCCGCCGTGGGTGTCCTTTGCCAGCGGCCAGCCGGAGCCGTGCAGCACCAGGCCCGGCTCGTGCTTCTCGGCGGGGATATCCCACAGCTCCTTGAGGCCGATACCGTAGTGCTGCGGGTCACGCCCCTCGTCCAGCTTGAACTGTTCGATCAGCCGCTTGCCCAGATGGCCACGGGAGCCTTCGGCAAACAGGGTGTACTTGGCCCGCAGCTCCATGCCCGGCATATGGCTATCCTTTGGCGTGCCATCGGCCGCAACGCCCATGTCGCCGATCAGGATGCCCCGGACCGTGCCATCTTCGTCCTGGATCACGTCCTGGGCGGCGAAGCCGGGGAAGACCTCCACGCCGAGTCCTTCCGCCTGCTCGGCCAGCCAGCGGCAGAGGTTGCCGGCGCTGATCACGTAGCGGGCTGACTCTCCACCGTGGTTCTGGCCGCCGGTATTGTGCATGCTCTTGGGCACCAGGGCGTTGGGCAGCTTCTGGGCCTTCTCGGCATCCTTGAGCAGGTAGAGCTCGTCACGAATGGCCGGCGTGGTGAGCGGGGCGCCGCGCTCTTCCCAGTCGGGAAAGAGTTCGGCCAGGGCACGGGGTTCGAAGACGGCGCCCGAGAGGATGTGAGCCCCCACCTCGGAGCCTTTCTCCACCACACATACCGTCAGTTCCTGTTCCGCCTCATTGGCCTGCTGCATCAGGCGGCAGGCCGCCGCCAGGCCGGAGGGCCCTGCGCCGACAATCACCACATCGAACTCCATCGAATCGTGTTCTGCCACCTGCTCCTCCCGAGTACCGATTAGGGTCCAGACTGTCGTTTTACAGCTTCTGCTCGAGCTCCGGCAGGGCCTCGAAGAGATCGGCGACCAATCCATAGTCAGCCACCTGGAAGATCGGCGCCTCCTCGTCCTTGTTGATCGCCACGATCACCTTGGAGTCCTTCATGCCCGCCAGGTGCTGGATGGCCCCCGAGATGCCCACGGCGATGTAGAGCTCCGGCGCGACGATCTTGCCGGTCTGGCCCACCTGCATGTCGTTGGGCACGAAGCCGGCGTCCACCGCGGCGCGCGACGCGCCGATGGCCGCGCCCAGCTTGTCGGCGATGCCCTCGAGCAACTGGAAGTTCTCGCCGCTGCCCATGCCGCGGCCGCCGGAGATCACCACCTTGGCGGCCCCCAGCTCGGGGCGGTCGGACTGGGCCAGCGTCTCCTTGACGAAGCTGGACTGGGCGTTGTCGGCCACGAAGTCCACCGCTTCCACCGGGGCGCTGCCGCCACTTCCTGTTTCAACTTCAGCCACCGCATCGAAACCGGTGCTGCGCACGGTGATCACCTTGAGGGCGTCCTCGCTCTGCACGGTGGCGATGGCGTTGCCGGCGTAGATCGGCCGCTTGAAGGTGTCCGGGGCGTCGACGGCGATGATCTCGGAGATCTGCGCCACGTCCTTGAGCGCGGCGACGCGGGGCAGCACGTTCTTGCCGGTGGTGGAGGCCGCCGCCAGCACGTGGCCGTAGTCGCCGGCGAGTTCCGCGATCAGCGCCGCGGTGGGCTCGGCCAGCAGGTGGGCGTAGGCGGCGTGGTCGGCCACGCGCACCTTGGCCACGCCGTCGAGCTGGGCGGCGGCCTCGGCGATGGCAGCGACGTTCTCGCCGGCAACCAGGATGTCGATATCGCCGCCGATGGCTTTAGCTGCGGCGACCACGTGGGCAGTGGCGCCAGCGAGCTGGCCGTTGTGATGTTCTGCAAGTACCAGAATGCTCATGAAATCAGCTCCTGTTAAAGCCCTGTTTTAAAGACTGTTTTCAAAGCACTTTGGCTTCGTTCTTC
>NZ_JAKCMI010000037.1 GCF_021412585.1 Halomonas alkalisoli
TGACCTTCCCCCCAGAAACCGGTCCACCGTCGATGTGAGATTTCCGCTACGTTTACTCTGATAGCAGGAGATCTCACGATGAAGCGTAACCGACATACCGAAGAGCAGATCATCAGCATCCTCAAGGCCAACGAGCGCGGCGTCTCGATCGCCGAGCTGGCTCGGTAGAACGGCGTGACCGAGCAGACCATCTACCGCTGGAAGGCCAAGTACAGCGGCATGGAAGTCTCGGAGGCCAAGCGCCTGCGCGAGCTGGAGACCGAGAACGCCCGGCTGAAGAAGCTCCTGGCGGAAAGCGCCCTCGACAATGCTGCGCTCAAGGAGATTGTCTCGGGAAAATGGTGACGCCCGAAGCGAAGCGGCGTGCGGTGAAGCACCTGGTGGCAGGCGGCTGGCTCAGCCAGCGAGGTGCCTGCCGATTGCTGGGCCTGGCAAGGTCGGTTGTCAGCGCCGCACCCCCAGTCCGTGATCGACTGCTTCAGCCGCTATGCCTGGGGCCGCCTCTATACCAGCAAACTTCCCATCACGGCGGTGCATGTACTCAACAATGACGTCCTGCCCTTCTTCGAGGCTCATAACACCAAGGTCAGCACGGTACTCAGCGACAATGGCCGAGAATTCTGTGGCCGTAAGGACCAGCATCCGTATGAGCTGTTCCTTCAGCTCGAAGAAATTGAGCATCGCACCACTAAGGTTCGACGGCCTCAGAGCAACGGATTCGTCGAGCGGCTGCACCGCACCCTGCTGGACGAGCACTTCCGCATCCAGGGGCGCACCAAGTGGTACGAGGCCCTGGAAGAGATGCAGCAGGACCTGGACGACTATCTGGCCACCTACAACACAAAACGCCCGCACCAAGGGCGCAACATGAATGGGATGACACCCTATGCCGTCTTCAAGAAAGGGCTCCCCAAGGCGACGAAGAAGGAACCCAGGAAAACGGCAGAAAACACTGCTTAACTATAGGGAGCCCACGGGGGCATGTGTCAGGCGAATACCATCACTGTACAACCTGAAGTTTAATTTTATGAACAGCATTAAGCTTTAGCAACCAACAATCGCAAAAGGAAAACTCTACACCTATAAACCATCTTCTATACCCACCCATTAGTTTAAAAAATACGTCACATGAATGACGATGGCATACCGATGCACTACAGAAATATAAGACATCCTCATTCTATGAATGGGCGCGAAGAAAGATGATCTTTTATCTCTATCCCTCTAAGTTTTAATACCCTAGCAACAACTTCGATTAAGAAAGGATGCTTTTCAGAAAGCTTAATGGCTGCATAAGCAACCAAGCCAATAGCAGTAACTTGGTCAGCCATTGACAAGTTGACCAAGACATTAGCACTCCTAATATCATGCGAGAGAAAATATTTTATTGAGGCTCTGGCTAATGCTTTAGCGCTATTCTTCGAAGGAGAGAAAAACAAACCACTTTGAGAACCATATTTATCAACAATATCAACTCCATACGCACTGCGCTGCACTGCAGCCTGCCTTGCAAAATCAGCCAAGCGATGCTGCAATATTTTTTTCTCTATATCTGTTGACACACCATCTACGACAAACCTACGACGCTCGTATAACACCTCATCTAATATCAGTACCGAACCATGTTCGGTCATTCTCAGCCATAGATCTTTATCTTGTGCGAACTTAAAAAAATGCCTGTACTCTCCCACGTGATCATACACTTTCCTTTTGAACATCACTTCCCCGTGCGTTACAGGGGTTTTATCCAAGAAATCTGCATGATCCAATCTATTTTTCTTAACCCCCCTCTCCTCAATTTTACCATGATTGTGTCCGCCATAAATTTTCTGGGAAACACAACATGCTACCGCAACCAAGCTATCATCCTTCCTTAGTGCATTGTACTGAACTCGGAGTCTTGAGGAGTACGATATATCGCCGGCACCTTGAATAGCAACATAGGGAGCAGACGATTCCGAAATAGCACGCCTAATTGCTCCTACGAAACCTGTGTTATCTTGATGTATCACACGTAAGCGGGTGTCATCATAGCTATCTAGGACTTCTCGTACACTTGGATCTGTACTACCGTCGTTAACGATAACCACTTCAAAATTATCAAAATCTTGTGCCAATAGGCTATCTACGGTATCGCATATATAGTCGGCACGATTGTACCAGGCGCAGGCAACAACCACTTGGGGAGTTGATTGGCTCATAACATAGCTCCATTCAAGACCTGGTCAACGGGCAAGATATTACCTTCAAGAGAAACAAAGCGAGCCTCGGCTTGCATGTAGTGACCGGTATGTCCAGCGACGGCTGCACTGATGTGTTTAATTAATTTCAGCACATCCGTTGCGCTGGCTTCCCCAGAATTAACAATAAAATTCGCATGCATAGGTGAAACGAGCGCCCCTCCCACGCGATGCCCTTTGAAACCCAAGCGCTCAATGGCAGCGCCTGGTGGGCCAATATCGTCATACATTGCCGGATTGCTTTTGAAAACAGAACCACAATTGGGAAGCTTGCGTGGAAACTTTTTATTCCGCTCGGCCAAGATATTGAGCATACTTTGGCGAATTAGTTTTTTTTCATCAGGTAGAAAACGCAGCTTGGCTGCCGTGATAATCTCGCGATTGGCCTGATAGACAGAGCTACGATAGGCAAACTCGCACTGCTCAGCATCGCGATAGTGAATCTTGCCCATGGCATCAACGCTTTCAATGCTAACCACCGAGCTACCTATGCCCTTCCGCTGACTCCCGCCGTTCATACAAAGCAAACCACCCAGCGTGCCGGGGATGCCGCAGATATGCTCTGCACCGGTAAGGCCGGCTTGCATAATACGTCGTGCTAGGCCGGGTACCCAGACGCCAGCTTCTGCGTAAACAGTGTCTCCCTGGATCGACAGGTCGGACATTCGAGAGCCGATCTGGATACAGGGTACGCGCAACCCCTCATCGGCAAACAACAGGTTGCTGGTCGCACCGATAACCACATAGGGAACGTCTTGGGCTTTGAACAGCCGTATCGTTGATGCAAGCTGCTCCGTATTGGCCGGTCTGACGATGCAATCCGCGATCCCACCGATCTTCCAGCGGCTCAGCTTGGAAAGGTCGACATTCAGGTGCACTCCACTTGGGCAGATTGCCTCCAAGTACTCGATTAATGCAGGGGTTACCGGCCTGAGTGGATAAAGCCTTGCTGAGTCTCGCATCGTTATTACGCCACTCTATCGGTGACCGTGACCTCGACCCCAAGCTGCTGCAACTTATCCACCAGATCGTTGTAGCCGCGTAGTGCCATCTGCACATCGCGGATCACACTTTCCCCTTCCGAGCAGAGGGCTGCCATCACCAGCGCCATGCTGCCCCGTAGGTCGGTAGACTGAACCTCGCACCCTTGCAGGCGGGCAACGCCCTGGGTAGTGATGCGGCCGTGCTCCACCTCGATCACACCGGGGCTGAAGCGGTTCAACTGCTCCGCGTAGGCGATGCGCTCGGGGTAGCGATAGTCGAAGATCCGCGACTTGCCGTTGGCCTCCATACCCAGCAGGGTATAGAAGGACTGCATGTCGGAGATCACCCCCGGGTGGGTACCGCAGGCCAGTTCGAAAGGTTGTATTCCTTGGCCGTGAACGCAGTCGGGCGTCACATAGATGGCGCTGGAGTTTCGGTAAAGGTCAATACCTGCCTCTTGAAGGTGCAGCAGGGGCACGTCCATATGCTCGAAAGGCACGCCTTCCACCAGAATCTCGCCGCCGGACATCACACCGTAGACGATCCAGGTTAACGCCTCGATGCGATCGAGCATTACCTGGTAGGAAGCCCCGCGCAGCAGCGAACCCCGGCCATGTATACGAATCAAGCTATTCCCGTAGCACTCGATCTGCGCCCCCATCTGGCGCAGCATTCCGATCAAGTCTTCGACTTCAGGGGTGACGTAGGCATTGCGGATCTCGGTATCACCTTCGGCCACCGCCGCGCAGATCAGTGCGTTTTCAGTGCCGCCAACGGTCGAGATCGGAAAATCGATTTGCCCACCCGCTAACTTTCCCTCGACGATTAGGTAGTCTTGGGTCTCCTTGACCGCACAGCCGAGCTGGCGCCACACCATCATGTGCAGGTCATAACCGCGGGAGCCGATCTTGCACCCTCCTGGATAGGGCACATGAGCGATGCCGTTACGGATCAACTGTCCGGCAGCCAGCAAGTAGGTAGTGCGAATGCCCAGTTCGTAGCTGCGGATGGCGTGATGATCGAGTGAGGCGGTCACAATCTCGACGGTGCTTTCAACATCATCGATAGCGACCTGGGCCCCCAGCTCCTGGATGAAGCGTATCTTCGCCCTGGCATCGACCAGCTGGGTGGGGAAGTTGCGCAGCCTCACCGGCTCTTCAGTGAGCAGCGCGGCGGCCAGCAAGCGAGTAGCGGAGTTCTTGGCGCCGCTTACCACGACCTTGCCCTTGGGCACCTGTTTTCCTTTGACCAGCATGTCTTGAGGCATGTGAAGTCCCTTTGAGGCAATTGTCTGGATGGTCAGCAATCTGATTGAGAGGCACGATCAGCGAATGTTGGAATAGACGACGTAGAGCGTGAACAGGTAATGCAGCGCCAGACAGATGCTATACGCCGCGATGGTCACGGAAGCCGAAAGGCTCATGTGGTACGCCGCGGCAAAGACAGCGGCAATGATCACGGTTCTGATCAGGTTGATCGACAGAAACAGCTTCTGTTTATCGAAGACCGTCAGGGCATTGACCAGCGGTGAGGAAATGAACTGGAACAGCAAGTAGACCGACAAGATGCTGGCGAATACCCCCGCCTGCTGCCACTGCTCGCCGAATGCCAGGGTGAATAGCAGAGGCCCGCCCATCAACAGCACCACGCAGGGTGCGAGGCTGAGCAGAAACAGTCGCTTGATTACGGTAACCGTCAACCGGCGAATCTTTTCCGGTTGCTGCTTGCCGAGTTGAGAGATTTCCGCGAAGTAGGCCTTGCCGGTGGTATGACCAAATAGTTGGATAGGCAAACCCAGAGCCATCAACGCCAGCCCCAACTGCCCGGTCGTCTCGGCACCGAAAAGTGCCGCTGAGAATAGCAGAGGCGCCTGGGTGGCGAACACCATCAGAAACTGAGAGGGCAACCGATACTTGGGCAGATCGAGATAGCGCAGGGACAGGAAACGCATGCGCGGCCAGCTGACGGCTCGCGAGTGCTGGCGGAAGCTGTCGAGAAAGTACCGGGTCAGCGAGACCACGCCACCGCCCTGCTGTACCACTTGCCCAATCAGAAGCCCCAGCGGCTTGACCGCCAGAAGACCCAGTCCGATCTTCACCACAGAACCCAACGTCACCTGCCAGACTTGGGTACGCGCCATGGGCTTGAAGGCCTTCTTGCGGGTGGCCCACAGCGTCAGCAGCTCATAAAGGCTGGTACCCAGTATTCCCAGAGCGATCAGCCACCAGTACGGCTCCAGTGCCTCCATCGAGACGAGGGGCAACAGCCAGGGCCCCAGCGCCCAGATCAGCAGCGTCAGACCGGCCGTGCCTACAACGATCAATACCAAGCACAGCGACAGCAGATTCATCGCCAGGCGGTCACTATTGGGCAAGGGGATCGCCATCACATAGCGCAGGGTTACGACCGGGGCCAGGATCATCACTAGCGCAGTGAACACAGAGAGCACGCCGAAATGTTCCGGCGTGTAGAGGCGCGTGAGGATGGGGATGGCCGCCAGGCCGATCAGCTTGGCCGAGCCCGTGCCCAACGCCAGCACAGCCATATTCCGAAACACATCATGGCCGGCGCTTGGAGATAGTAAGCGCTTCTTTATAGCAGCAAGAGCTTTCAATTTTTAAGGCCTATGGAAGACATCACTTATAGGCATAGTTGTAATAGCCATACCCATACGCCGTAGCGGCCTTGCGCTCTATGGCGTTGAGGATGCAGCCCCGCACCTCTACCCCGGCGGTTTCCAGCCGGCGGCGGGCGATCTCGATTTCCTTGATGGGGTTTTTCTGGAAGCGCACCACCATCAGGGTGGTACCGCACTGCTTGGCGACCACGGCGGCGTCGGTCACGGCGAGCACCGGTGGGGTGTCGACGATGACCAGGTCGAAGCGCTGGCTGGCTTCTTCCATCAGCTGGCTGAAGCGCTGAGTGAGCAGCAGCTCAGAGGGATTGGGGGGTACGCTGCCACGCGAGAGGTAGCTCAGCCCTTCCTGGCTGGTGGAGCGCAGCACCTCGTCCAGGCTGGACTTGCCGGAAAGCAGTTCGGAGAGCCCGCCTTCGCTTCTGCCCTGGAAGGCGAAGTGAATGTGGCCCTTGCGCATGTCGGCATCGATCACCAGCACGCGCTGGCCGGCCTGGGCGCACACGGCCGCCAGGTTGATGGAAACGAAGCTCTTGCCGATGCCGGGGCTGGGGCCGGTAATCACCATGCGGTTGTCGCTGCTCTCCATCATGGCGAAGTGCAGGCTGGTGCGCAGGCCGCGCAGTGCTTCTATAGATGTATCGGCCGGGGCGCGCTCGGCCAGCAGCGCCATGGCCACGGCCTTGCCCTGGCGCTCCTTGCGCCGCCGCACTCGCTCGGTCAGCTTGTGCTGCCCTTCGGAGAGCGGCACGGTGGCGTACACCGGCAGGCCTATTTCTTCGATCTGCGCGGGCGATTCCACGCCGCGGTTGAGCAGGCCGCGCACCAGCACGAAGCCCACGGCCACCATGCCGCCCAGCAGGGTGGCGAGTATCACGATCAGCGACTTCTTGGGCTCCACCGGCAGGCGCTGCACCATGGCGCCGTCGAGTATGCGCACGTTACCCACGGTGCTGGCCCGGGCGATGTTCATCTCCTGCATCTTGTTGAGCAGCTGAACGTAGATCTCCTGGGTGACCTCCACGTCGCGGGTCAGCCGCAGCATCTGCTGCTGGGTTTCCGGCAGGTTGTTGATCTGGCTATTGAGCTGCGCGCGCTCGCGCTGCACCTGCTGCTTCTTCTCGTTCAGCGCGGCGTAGGTGGGGTGGCTCGGGGTGAAGCGTCGCGACACCTCGGCTTCGGAGAACTCCAGCTCGTTGAGCTGGCCTTCCAGGGTGACGATGCGGTCGAGTATCGCCTTGGTTTCCAGCGAGAGATCGACGCTGTCCTGCTGCATGCGGAAGGCGTTAAGGCTGTCCTCGGCCTGGCGCAGTTGGGCGCGCAGTTCCGGTGCCTGCTGCTCCAGGAATTCCAGGCTCTGCTCGGCCTCGGCGCTCTGGCGCTGGATGTTCTGGGTCAGGTACACCTGGCTGATGGCGTTAAGGGTACGCTGGGCACGCTGGGGATCGGCGTCGCTCACCGAGAGATCGAACAGGCCGCTGTCGCGGCCCTGCTGGCTAACGCTGAAGCGCGAGCGCAGGTCGTTGATCACGTCGAGCAGCGGTCTCTGCACCAGAACGAACTCGGCGCCGGGGGCGGCCAGCAGTTCGGCCACGCGCAGGGTTACCTGGCCATCAAGGAAACTGGCGTTCTCCCCTGCCCGGCTCTCGCCGAGCACTTCACCGTCAAGGCTCAGGCGGTAGCGCTGGCTGTCCAGCACCTGCAGGGTAAAGGGCTGGCCCTGGAAGCTCGGGCCCACGTGCAGCTCGCCCAGGTTCAGGGTTTCCCCGGCCCAGGCGGTGCGCCGGGTGAAGGCGTATTGATCGACGAAGGCCGGGCGCTCCACGCCACGGCGGGCGAGAAAGTCCCCCACCAGCGGCAGGCGGCGCGGCGTCACGGTAACGTCCAGGCGCTCCTGTTCCACGGCGCGGCCCAGCACAAGGCGCGAGCGCAGAATACCAAGCTCGGCATCGGGCTTGGTTTCTTCACCGAGCATGGCACGCACGTCCTGCATGGGATTGCTGAAGCCGGCCTTGTTCTCTACCTGTACCAGCGCATCGGCGCGGTAGATCGGCGTGGCCAGCAAGGCGTAGGCCACGCCGAGCACGGTAAACAGGGCGGTGATCGCGACGATCCACCATTTGTGATCGAGCAGCAGGCCGAACAGGCGACCCAGGTCGATCTCGTCGTCGGCCGGCGCCTGGGGGGCCGGTGCGGTGGGCTGGGCAACTTCAGACATGGTGTGTGGCGTTTCCGAGAAGTGAAGAGTAGGTGCCGCGGGTTCGTAGGGCGGGCACTTATAGCTTGGCAGTCCAGGCCTCGGTGGCATCCTTGATCAGCTGGTGGGCGTGTTCGAAGGCTTCGCGGCTCTTGCCGTAGGGGTCGGGTATCTCGCGGCCCTTGCCGCCATCGAGCCAGCGCCCCAGCAGCATGGTCTTGCCCATGGCCGCGGGTTCGATGTCGGCCACGGCGCGGCGCTGGCCATCGCTCATGACCAGTATCAGGTCGGCGCCCTGCAGTATTGCCGGGGTGAGCTGGCGGGCCTGGTGCTGCGAGACATCGAAGCCTTCGGTTTCGGCCAGAGCGCGAGCGGTGGGGTCTGCTCCCCGCCCCACCAGGGCACCAAGGCCGGCGGAGCTGAATTCACGTTCGGGCAGCCGGGTGCGCAGCATGGCCTCGGCCACCGGGCTGCGGCAGA
The DNA here is from genome assembly GCF_021412585.1 of Halomonas alkalisoli. Lineage (GTDB taxonomy): Bacteria > Pseudomonadota > Gammaproteobacteria > Pseudomonadales > Halomonadaceae > Halomonas > Halomonas alkalisoli. The sequence goes on from NZ_JAKCMI010000037.1 coordinate 8,537, forward strand.
TGTTGCCGATACAGACCAACAGAATGCGCTGAAACATCAGAAGTCGTCTCGCAGGTCGCGGACGTCGCGCGTGGCGCGGGTGACCTGATACACCGCGGTCACGCTGGGCAGGATCTGAGTGATGACCCGGTTCCAGCGGCCCAGCGGGGTGGTGGTGACATAGACCACGTCATTGGGTTCCAGCAGGAAGCGCGTGCCCAGCATCATCGCCGTGGCGTTGCGTGCATCGAGCTGGTACACCGTGGCCAGCTGGCCGCTTTCGGCCGGTGCCTCGCGTATCACGAAGATGCCGCTGGCGTCGGCGCTGCCTTCATTGAAGCCGCCGGCCCGGGTCAGGGCGTCGGTCAGCGAGAGGCGCGAGCGGCCCATGGGCAGGCTGCGAGTATCGCCCACCTCCCCCATCACGAATACGTGCTGCGCCAGGTTGTCTGGCACGTGCAGCACATCGCCACTGCGCAGTACGCGATTCTGCTGCAGCTCGCCCCGGTAGAGCATGTCGTACAGGGAGATACGGTACTCCTCCCCATCGCGATTCAGCGTCACCTCGTGCCAGCTGGCCTCATCGTTGAGGCCACCGGCCTGGCTGATGGCGTCGAGTATGGTCAGCGGTATGTTGGTAATCGCCTGGTGCCCCGGCTGGTTGACCTCGCCGGTGACCAGCACCTGCTGCGACTGGAAAGAGGCCAGCCGAACTTCCACCTGTGGCTCTGCGATATAGGTTGCCAGGCGGCGCGCGATAATGTCGCGCACCTCCCTCACCGTCATGCCGACGACCTCGAGTTGGCCCACGTAGGGGTAGTAGAGGGTGCCGTCGCTGTGCACCACGTTGCCGGTTTCCGCCGCGCTGCGCTCGCCGCCGGCGGGAATGGTCAGTTGCGGGTGGTCGTAGACGATGATGCTGAGCACGTCACCCTTGCCGATGCGGTAGTCGTAGCCTTCCACCTCGGCCAGCAGGGAATCGCTGAGGCGGCGCATGTCGGCATTGCTCGGTGCCGGTTGCTGGGCCCGCACCAGGCCGGGCGTGATCGGGCGGATGTCCACCAGGTCATCCAGCGGGGCGCTTTCGGCCCGGGAGTCGATATGCCCGCCGGGGGCGTAGGCACAGCCGGCCAACAGGCCAGCGCAGGCCAGCAGGACAAACCGTGTGAGTCGGGTGTGATGCATTCAGCCAGCCCCTTGAGTTTCGTTCGGACACGCTACCGCCCCGGGGTGGTTGCAGGCGCATCCCCGAGGCCGGAAAAAAACAATCCCCCAGCCGGCAAGGCGTTGCTGGCGAGGGGACTCATGACGATGAATGATGACCGGTACGCGCCGTCGCCTTGCGGTGACAGGAATACTTAGGCGTAAAGAAACGTGGCGATACTACACACCTAATTACACTTTAACTATGTCCCTCATCATTTTTTCTGCTTTTGGATGAATGGATTACAAGATATATAGCTTATTGCTTACGACTAAAGTCGTATCTGTCAAAGAATACTATACATTAGCTGTCTTACGTCGGTAATATTCCGTGACTCAGTCTTTCGAATGATACAAAAGGTAACGCGTCGCCGGATGGCGACACTTCTGTGCACAGGGAGTTTCAGAAAATGATGATGTTCAAGGGTCTTGCGGTTGCGGCTATCGCCGGCATGCTACTTTCTCCGCTGGCGTCGGCTCAGCAAACGGGCGCTGCAGTCGGTTCTTCCACTTCGACCTCTGTGGCTGCCGCTCCGGCCGCGGCAGGTGGCGCTGCCGCCGGTGGTGCCGCCGCAGGCGGTGGCTTGGCGGGCATTGCAGCGGCAACCGGTCTTTCCGCCGCGGCGCTGACGGGTATCGCCATTGCCGGTGCAGTGGCCGTTGGCGCTGCCGTGGCTTCTTCCGGCTCCAGTAATGGTGGCTCTGGCACCACGGGAACCACCGGCACCTTCTGATGGGGCTAGTGCAATATCGAAAGCCGTTGCAAGGCCGCCTTCGGGCGGTCTTGCTGCTGTGTGGCGCCGCCTTCGGCCTGACCGCCTGCGCCAGCGATGGCCTGACCCCGCTTGGTGCTTCCCTGCAAACGGTGCTGCCCCAGCAGGGCGACGTAGCCGCGCAGGCAGCCGAGGTTCCCTATGCCTCGCTGTCGCTGCGTATGGGCAATCTGCAGGGGTTGGCCGTGATGGGCGCCCAGGCCAATGAACAGAGCTACTGGCCACTGACGGATGGCGCGATGCTCGCCCTGCATGCCGGGGGCCTGTACGCCACCAGCGGGCTGGAACAGGACCTGCTGGCGACCCATTACCCCGAGTCGGCGCCGCCCTGGCAACTCGATACTCCGGCCCGCTTCCAGCTGGTACGCCATTGGCAGAATGCCGAGGGCCAGCTGGTGCGCGGCGTGGCCCAGGGCACGCTGGAGTGCGAAGAGGCCGAGATGACCGCGCTGCCGCTGGGGGAACGCCTGCTGCAGCCGTGTCAGCAGCACCTGCAGTGGGAACATGGCCCGAGCCAGCGCGCCAGGCTGTGGCGCGATCCCCACGACCGCACGCTGTGGGCCGTCGATGAACACCCCTGGCCCGGGGCGCCACGCGTTCGCTGGCAGGTGGCCCGGCACTGGTGGGAATGATGTCCGTGAAGATGACCGTGAAAGTGGGCGCCATGCGGCTTCGCCGCCCTGTTCTCGCCCTGATGCTGACGCTCTTGCTATGGCCCACGGGGGCCAGCGCACAGCGAGAAGCGCCGGTCGCCGCCGCCATGCCGGGCACCCTGCTCGAGGCGTGGCTGACGTGGCAGGCCGAGCAGCCCGAACCGCTCGACTGGGCCTATAGCTTCGCCCTGCGCTCAAGCGATGCCGCCACGCTGGATGCCCTTCACCGCGAACTGCTCGCCGAAATCACCACGCTGCGCGATACCCTCACGCTGGTGGGTCAACAGCGCCAGGCGGACCAGTTGCAGGCGTGGCACCAGGCGCTTCAGCCGTTGGCCACCGCAGCGGCGCGTTCACCGGAGCGGCTCGACCTGCCCTGGCTCGCCGCTTCGCTGCGGCGAAACCTGCCCACCCAGCGGCTGGTGCACCTGGGCACCTGCGAGGCCCCCGACTGGGTCGAGCTGTGGAGTACCTCCGGGGTTACCCGGCTGGCGTGGCAGCCCGGCATGACCACGGCGGATGCCATCGCCCAGCTGCCTGCGGGCAGCCGAAACGAGCTGGACCAGGCCGCCCTGCTTTCGCCCCTGGGGGACACCACCACGCTGGGCGTGGCTCGCTGGAATCGCGAATCGCTGCCGCTGCCCCCCGGCGCTCGGCTGGTCCTGCTGCTACCCCGCCACGGCCTGGGCGGCAGTCTGGAAGGCAGCCTGGTCAACCAGCTGCTGGTGCGTTTTCTTGCCACCCGCCTACCCGGTGACGCTTGTACTCTATGGCCTACCCGATGATGTCTTGCGCCGGCCGGCAACTGACTAGCCGCCGCTTCCGCCTGCACCTGCTTGCCGTCGGCCTTGTTCCCGTACTGCTGCTGGGCAGCCCCTCGGCGATGGCGCTGGGCAGCGGCCAGAGCGATTTCGGCGGGGTCGGCCTGATGCAGACCCCCACGGCGCGCATGGCGCCGCTGGGCCATTTTTCCGCCAGCTTCAGCCGTACCGCGCCCTACCGGCGCTATGGGGTGTTCATTCAGCCCACGCAGTGGCTGGAGACAGGCTTTCGCTACGTCGAAATCGAGGACAGGCTCTTCGGCGAGCGTATCGCCGGCGAGCGCAACTATCTCGACAAGGGGCTGGATGCCAAGTTTCGCCTGATGCAGGAAGGCCCCTACCTGCCCGAGCTGGCACTGGGCCTGCGCGATGCCGGCGGCACCACCCTGTTCGGCGCAGAGTACCTGGTGGCCAGCAAGCGCTTCGGCGATGTGGATCTCTCCCTGGGCCTCGGTTGGGGCTACCTGGGTGCCAGTGGCGACGCCGGCTCCCCGCTGGGCTGGCTCGACAGCCGCTTCGATGAGCGTCCCGACGATTTCGGCGAAGGCGGCGGCCAGTTCGAGATCTCTCAGCTGTTTCGCGGCCCGGCGGCCCTGTTCGGTGGCCTGGAGTACCAGACCCCGTGGCAGCCGCTGGTGCTTCAGTTGGAGTATGAAGGCAACGATTACAGTGACGAGCCGGCCGGGGCGCCGATCCGGCAAGAGTCGCGCATCAACCTAGGCTCGCGGCTGCAGCTCGGCGAGAACCTCTCCCTGCATGCCGGCTGGCAGCGTGGCGATGCCTTCATGGCCGGGGTCTCGGTTTCCACCAATCTGGCGGGGCTCTCCCAGGTCAAGCAGGACCCGCGACCCATGCCGCTGGATGCCCCGGCGCAGGGCGACTGGCACGCCGTGGCCAACACAATGGAAGCCAATGCCGGCATACGGGTCGCCGACATCGAGCGCCGTGGCGACACCATCAGGGTAACGGCCGAGCCGCTGCGCTACCGCAACCTGGCCACCAGCGAGGGCCGCGCCGGGCGGATCCTGCACGCCGAGCTGCCGCCGGAAGTGAGCCAGTTCCGCTATCGCTGGCAGTCCCAGGGGTTGGAGCTGCGCGAAAGCGTGCACCCGCGGGACACCTTCGTGGCCGGAGTGGCCTCGACGGATGCGACAAGCGAACACCTGCAGGGCGTGTACGTGCATGCCCAACTGGACACCGCCGCGGGCGAGACCCTCTATCGCGGTGCGCCGCGGCGCTTCGACTACCATCTCGGCCCGGCCCTGGAGCAGAACTTCGGCGGCCCGGATGGCTACCTCTTTCGACTCTCGGCCTTTGCCGATATGGACTGGCACACGGATGCCAACGGCTGGCTGTCACTGCGGGGTGACGCCACCCTCGCCGACAACCTCGACAAGTATGAGTACATCGCCGGGTCCGAGCTGCCGCGGGTGAGAACCTATATCGGCGACTACCTCTCAAGCACCGATGTGGGCATTACCCAGCTGCAGTACAGCCGCACAGCCCAGTTGGCTCCCGACTGGTTCCTGCTGGGCTACGGTGGGCTGCTGGAAATGATGTACGCCGGGGTGGGTGGCGAAGTGCTCTACCACCCCTTCAACAGCCGCTGGGCACTGGGCCTGGATGTGAACCGCGTGCGCCAGCGCGAGTTCGACCAGCGTTTCGAGCTACGCGATTACCAGGCCTGGACCGGCCACCTCACCGCCTATGTCGACACCGGCTTCGAAGACCTGCTGGCCAAGGTCAGCGTGGGCCGCTACCTGGCCGGGGATCACGGGGTCACCTTCGACGTCTCACGGGAGTTCGACAACGGCGTACGCATGGGCGGCTGGGCGACCTTCACCGACGCCGGCAACGACTTCGGCGAAGGCAGCTTCGACAAGGCGCTGTATCTCTCGATCCCCCTCGATGCCTTCTTCGTGCGCTCGAGCCGCGAACGGACCGACATCGCGTGGCAACCGCTCACCCGTGATGGTGGCGCACGCCTGAACCGCCGCTACTCGCTGTTTGACCTGACCAAGGAGCGCAACCTGGGGAATTACTGGCAGCAGTTCGATGGGGTGTGGGAGTGAGGCTCAATGTTGCTTTTCGCACCTTCGCAGCACCACCCAGCACACCACGCAAAGCCCCAGGTACCCGCTCAGGCCGCGTACGTCGCGCAGCATCGACTGGGTCAGCCCGAAGTCGATGAAAGCCACCGGCACCATGATGCCCGCAGCGGCGAGCAACCGGATGCCAGGGTCTACCCGGGGGTGGTGAAAACGGCGCCAGAACAGGCCCAGTGGTACAGCATAAAGGGCTAGCAACAACGCAAGCCCCACCAGGCCGCGGCGGGCCGCGGTATCGATCATGTCGCTATGCAGCTGGTCATGTCGGCTGATGCCCCGGTGGAGGCCGGCCTCGGCAACCAGCACATCGCGCTGCGCCTGAACCTGGCCTTCTCCCCAACCAAGCAGTGGCTTCTCAAGAAACATCATGCCGCCGGCCCGCCACATTTCGAGGCGCAGCCCGACCGAAGTGCCCCGCGACTCCCCCGTCCAGTACTGCTCCAGGTTGCTGTAGGCGAGCGCTACCCGGTCCTTCACTCCACTCTGCGGTGCCATCGCCACCGCCAACAGCAGCAGCACGAGCGCGGCTGACGCCAGGCGCAGGGGGCGAGCCGGCAGCACATCGCGCGCCGCACGATACGCCAACAGCAGCAGCAGCGGCGCGGCCAACCAGCCGCCGCGGGTGCCGGATAGCAGCGACCCCAGCATGCCGGCCATGGCCGCCAGCAAGGTCAGCGCAAGAATGGCGGGACGCCGAACGGTGCCGGTACGCAAGCACCATACCGCGCCGAGCAGCGAGAGCCCGCCCAGCAGCAGGGAGAGGTTGCCGAAGGGAATGGCGTTCATACCATTGCTGGCACGCGACTTGCCCAGCACCAACCGTTCGAAGATTGCGATACCTCCTGCCCCCAGGGCACCACAGGAGACAGCCAGCCACAGGAGACGCGGCCCCGGCGAGAAAACCCTGAGCGCCAGCAGAAGTGCCGCAGCAAGCACCGGCCACAGGGGCAACAGAATGCCCTGGTTGCCCTCTCCGATGGGCCATTGGCCGCTGCGCCACACGTCGAGGCACCACAGCCCGCCATAGCCGAGTAGTGCAAGCAGCATGACGATATCGTCACGGTCGATAGCGCCAGCACCCCGAAAACGCAACGCGAAGAGTAGTGCTGCGGGAAGCAGCGTGACGGCGGCCAGTAGTGGAAAGAGCGCATAGGCCCAGGGCACCACCAAGAGCAGCGCGATGAAGGCGAATACGCTGACCCCGGCCAGCCTGACCATCCATGCCTGAAAGCAAGCCTGCTCTTCCGGGGCATGAGCGCGGGTCGATAACGCTTGCTGCTGATGCTGCATGCTTGTGGTCATTCGTTTCGGGGCCCATGGCGCGACAAAGGAGTGTATTGTCGCTTCGCAGCGCTGCCCCTGCCAGTGTCAATTTTCTAGCACGATAAGCACCAACACTGTTGCCGGTATTCGCGACAACAACCAACCTTTCAGCCTCCGCCGAGGCGCCTGACGGCGCCAGTCGCGATGCAGACTCGGAGCACCGAACCGAGCGCTCCAACAGCTGCTTTCTCCACCAACGTTGCCACGCCGCTGTCGGAGTAGCTTCAGCTCACGACTGGAGGCCGCAGGCCTCCCGGCGGTGTTGCCGACACCAACGATCACCGCCAACGCGCAGGCCTCCATCAGGCGCCTGCTGAGTCTTATGCGTAATCAGGATCTTTTTACTAGCTCCGAGTGCCCGCTTGACGTTGGTCCTCATCAATCTTGAAACGCTGCACCAGCCTGGCCAATTCGCGTGCCTGGTCGTTCAGGGAGTGGCTGGCAGCGGTCCCTTCTTGAACCAGCACCGCGTTCTGCTGGGTCACCTCGTCGAGCTGGCTCACCGCCATGTTGATCTGCTCGATGCCCGACGACTGCTCGGTGGCCGCCGTGGCAATCTCGCTGATAAAACTCGATACCCGCTTCACGCCTTCGGCAATGGTGGATAGCTGCTGGCTAGCGGAATTCACCAGGCGCTCGCCCTCGTCCACGCTGGCCACGCTGGAATCGACCAGCTCACGGATCTTGTTGGCCTCGGCCGAGCAGCGGCCGGCCAGCTGACGCACCTCGGTGGCCACCACGGCGAAACCGCGGCCGTGCTCGCCTGCCCGGGCCGCCTCTACCGAGGCATTCAGCGCCAGCAGATTGGTCTGGAAGGCGATGCCATCGATGGCCTCGACGATGCTTTCCACGCGCCGGTTGGCCTGCTTGATGCTGCCCATGGACTCGGCCGCCTGCAGACCCACTCCACTCGCATTGCGGGTCTGGTCATCCAGCTCGGTGGTCAACTCGCGGGCCTGGGTAGCCGATTCCGCCGTCTGCCGGACGGTGGCGGTCATCTCTTCGAGGCTGGATGCGGTCTCGACCAGCGAGGAGGACTGCTGCTCGGTACGGCTGGCCAGGTCCTCGTTGCCCTGGGCGATCTCGCTGCTGGCCACGCTGACCGACTCGGCCGTCTGCCTGATATCGCCCATCATCGCCTGCAGGTTCTGTTGCATCTCGTGCATGTGGGCTAGCAGGCTGGTGGTATCGCCGCGCTTCACCGGCACCCGCATGGTCAGATCGCCCTGTACCACCCTTCTGACCACTTCCGCCGCCCGCTGCGGGTCGCCGCCCAGCGTCTTCAGCACCGAGCGCACCATGCCAAGGCTCACCAGCACGGCAATCGAGGTGATGAGCGCTGTGATGCCCACTAGTATCCAGAACAGGCGTGTTACCCCTGCCAGCGCCTCCGCCTCTGGGACCTCCACCACGAGGCCCCAGTCGAGCATGGGCAGATAGGTATAGCTGCCGATCACCGGGGTTCCGGCGGCATCCGCATAGCGCCCCACGCCGCTTTCGCCGGTGCCGATGGCTACTGCCGCCTGGGTGGCAAGCTCACGGCTCTCCCCCGCCAACGCCGCCACCGGTGTGACCGGCATGCCGTCGCCCCCCAGCAGGTAGGTGTCAGAGCTGCCGTCCAGGGACATCTCGGCCATCCGCTCGAACAATACATCGAGACGAACCGCCGCACGCACCACCCCCACGACATCGTCGTTGTCGGCGAAGACCGGTGCCACCACGTTGCTCACCTGATTGCCCGTAGCGCGCGACACCAGCGGCTGGGAGAAGATCGGCTGCCCCTGAATCGCCTCGCGGAACCAGGCGCGGTCGGCCACGTTGAAGGCACGCGCATCGTCGCTCGACAACACCGCCGCTCCTCCGTCATAGCTCACGCCAGCCACGCCGATGCCATCCTGGCCAACGAAGAACAGCGTATCGTAGTAGCCGCTCTGCTCGGCCAGACGCGTCAGCAGGTGCTGAATCGGCTCTATCTCCACCTGGCGCACCGGGTCGAGACCCGCCACGTAGCCGACCTCGTCCTGGCGCGCCCCCAGCCACTGGGTAAAGGACCCGGCCATCATCTCGCCAGTGCCCTGCAGCTGGTCCACCGTCGCCTGCGTGAAGGACTGGCGATACTGGGCATAGACAAGCCCCGCCACCAGCATCACCGAGATCAGTACCAGCGAGACGATCATCAGCGTCAAGCGGCTGCTGAAGCCCAGCCGTGAGCGTTGCTGCTGTGGCGAATCGACAGCTTGTGAAGCCGGACGCTCAGCCTCGGCATCGTCGGGTAAACGGGCCAGCGTAATGGAATTCATCGTTGCTCTCCTGCCATCAGCCACTCTGGCGCACCAGGCCAGCGGTGAGGGCATGGTTATCGTTGTTGTCAACGCAAGCAGATGTTGCCTGCCTCCCCCCGTTATCGGCCTGGGCAGGTGAAGATTGAGAGCAAGGGAGTAAGAAATTTGACAAATGTCAAACTTCTTTATCAGATGTTTCGGATGTAAGAAGGACAGGGCAAAGAAAACACGTGTGCAGCTTTATGCGCTATCCGAAAACTGGCTACCTTCGGCCATAAGGCATCGAGTCATTCTGAAGTTTACTGAGGCCCTGCCTAGATTAATGCGGGCCTCAGTTTGAGGTGTATTCAGCCAGTATATTTTACTCAGCTTCCACTACAGGCGATGTATTCGACGCTTCCCGCAACGTATCACGGCCCAGTTCAAGGCGGTCGAGCACGGCACCAAGATTGGCTTTCCACTCATTGTGCCCACCGATCAAGTTGCTGAAATCACTATTGACGACGCCTTCCACGCCATGAGATACCGGCACAAGACCCGCCGGTGTGGAGAGGCCGGCATTAGCCATACGATAGAGCCACTTGAGCACTCCATCTCGCTCCGAATAGCAATTGTATACTCCACCCGAAGTGGCACTGGCCGCAGTCGTCCAGTCCACCTCACTCTCATTGCCCACAGCACCACCCATCAGGACAGCGTTCCTGACGTACTTTTCTCCACCCTTGCTGGCCAGAGCCAGCAGTGCAAAGAAAACCACTCTCGCCCCCAACGAATGCCCCATCAGAGTGAATGTCTTTCCCTCGGTGCGACTAATCGCCTCGGCCAGTAGCAGCCCCGCCTTTTCAGCATTCAACATGGCGGAATGCCAAGGGTTGGAAGCAAGCCCTACTGCTGTCATTGCCATACCCCCGTGAGATACTCCTTTAGCCAACGCTTTCGATGCCAGGCCGACTCCACTTGACAATATACTGCTGGAGAACATGCTACGACTGGTGCCACTCAACATACCACCCAGCTTTCGCAACGTCTTGGCCTCCCAGTTAAGATACCAGAGTGGGGCATCTTGGTAGTGATCTGCCAATCCATCGCACCAGTCATGCGCCTCCATGTCTTCCTCGGAGAGAAAGCCGTTGACCACAACGACTCTATGTCCACAATCACTGGAGGTAGCCCTTTTTAAGGTGAAATGATAATCGGGAATATCCTTGAAATAGGCATTCGCCAGACCATAACCTGTTTTTCCACCAAGACCGGCCCCCGTCGCCGCAATGATTGCAAGGCCGCCACTTCCCACCTTGGCCAGCGATGCCGAAGCGAGTGTTGCTCCTTTGAGTGTCCCGATAGCAGTGCCAGTGGATGCCGCACCAAGCGCTCCTGTCGACCCCAGCGCAGCAGCAATGCCCGGCGCAGCCAGATAGGCACCCGTGCCCACAGCCACGATACCTCCAGCAACCACACCTACCTGTTTGGTAAGGCCATACAGGTTTGCCTTGCGTGGCCGCATCAAATGCTTGAATTCTCCAAGTTCAAGTATGGTGGCTTTTGCTTTGGTAAAATCAGGCATTGTTCCATCATGCTCGGCACAAAGCTCATTATGCCAATTCTCTGTAAAGAGTTGAGAAACACGCTTGATAGAGTCACCAAACAAGCTGTTGCCCTGCCCTTCATCATCACCCTCCACTTTTCTGCTTTCGCCAAGTGCTGCTCGAGCCATATTCTCGCAATGCCGACACTTGACCGTCAGAAATTCACAGGCTGAACATTTGAAGGTGGAACGGCCAATATTATTTTCCTGAAATAGGGTATGACGACTAAACTCTCCACACCAGGAACACCAAGACTCCAGGCTATAAACGTGTTCTTCAGACATGATAAAACCCCCTGCTATACGATACCCTGCTTAGGTCGAAGCTAAACGCCAGCTTCCGCGCCGGCATCCTACCGACCTTCTCGTGTGAGGCAGGCGTTTTCAGCACAGTCTCCAGGCATCGGCGGAGGCTGGCAGCCTAATTATTCTTATCGACCAACAAGCGTGGGGCTTTAGCACTTTCGTAATTTACGGTCGGACATGCCCGCTGCTGCACAAACTGAAGCCGGGAACGGGCTACAGCGGGATGGGTATCAGGTAAATCGCGTCATGCGCCTTGAGACATCGCCATAAGGCGCTCATGCAGCATCCTCGCCTTCTCGATGGCCTGCGCCTCGCCGTCATCCAGCGTCAGCACCGGACCATCACCAATAGCTCCAGCGGCTCCTCGGTCGCATCGAGTATCGCCAGAGGCGTGAGTTTAACCAAGCAGTGATAGCACGCTTTGCGGCACCTGGTTGGCCTGGGCCAGCATGCTCGTGCCGGCCTGCTGCAGGATCTGGGCCTTGGTCATGTTGGCAACCTCTACCGCATAGTCGGTACCCATGATGCGTGAGCGTGCGGCCGACAGGTTGATATTAGTTGTTTCATGAGACTCAATCACCGACCCTAGGCGATTCTCCATGGCACCGAGATGGCTGCGTTTACTGTCGACAAAACTGATGGCTTGGTCGAGAGCAGCCAGAGGATTGGACGGTGTTTTGAGGCGAATTTCCTGTTCAGATTCAGTGATGTTGATGATGGTATGTGGCGCGCCATCGGCAACCTGCTCGCCATTGTCGAAGCCGTTGGCATCGGTTTCGACCGAAACCAGATTAAGTGCAGCGGTCAAGTTGGAAGGGTGGTAAATAATGACCTCATTGGTGCCATTGATTGTCTTGATCAGGACTTGATTATCTTCAGTATCAACAAGACTGGCGATCTTGAAGCTTCCATAACTTGACAGACTGTTAGGCAGATTAAAATAATAATTTCCATCCGCCCCTTGCCGAAGCACATCCGAAAAAGTATCACCGTTGCTGTCAGTGTAGTTTACCGTCACATTCCGCGGATCGATTGTCACCACTGAAGTCCCATGTACCGTCGGGACACGGTGGGCCTCGATATCGAAAATGGTCGGGGTCGAATTGGTCGTTACAGCCCAGATCGAATGCGTATCACCATTGCTTTCCAGGCCAACGCTGACTGAAGCATCAAAGTAGTGATAGACCCCTTCTGCCATCTTGGCCTCGATCACGTATTGGCCGTCTGACCGCTGCATCAGACGTGCTGGCTCGTCAAACAGTTCGCCATCTGGATTGAGGAAGCGTAAATCTTCCTGTGGCGTTGCGACCGACGGCGTGGAATTGACGTTTGTTGCCTGGCCTGTCAAATCCAGCCCCGTAAATGCCGTCGCGCATTCCGCATGCAGGACAAGGCGCTCTTTATCGACAAGCCGTGTCGACCAGTCTTCCAAGTCCTCGTCCCAATAGCTTTCGGACTCAGTATAATCCTCTGTCGTCACACTTCCCAACCGATGGTAGGCCGTTTCACCGTTTACTTCGGCCTGCAAGTAATAGCCGCCATTGCTGGATTGTACCAACTCTCCGTCGGGCAAGGTGGCGCCGTTGCTGCGCAGGAACCGAATATCATCGAAACTGTCAAGGTCGTGATAATCACCACCGTTGGGATGATCCACAATTTCACTGGTCGTGGAGTAAACCGGGCCGGCTAGCTCGGCACCTAGCTGGCGCACCTGCACGCCACTCCCACCCGCTACGAAGCTTATGGCTGCCTCATAGTAGCGCACGACTCCATTTTGCGTCTCTCGTACCACATAGTTGCCATCATGTTGCTGCAACTGCCTAGTTGCTCCGTCTGCGAAGGGGTCATAAAACGCATCAGTAAACGAAGCGGTGGCAAGTTGCGCAGGAATGTTGTCAACGATTTCGTAGATTCTACCCGTACTGGTAATGCTGACGACACTGGTGTCCGTGGCGGTGTAATGGGTAGCCAAGGGGTAGCCCGTGTTGTAGAAAACAGGATCGTCACCCAGCATGGCGCTGACATACCAGCCGTAAGAACCATCTACACTCGGCTGCTGCATAAAGGCTCGCGACGTGCCGGTCACCCCATGGTAGGTGATGGTCGTTTGTGCGTTCGTCTCTGCATAAAGATGGATATGGTGAGCGGGCCCCAGGAGTGTATTCCTTGGAGTCACCTCCCCTTCTATGCCCGCGATCGTGAAGTCAGTGAGACCAAGCGAATCGACACTGAAACCTGGCGGGTTGAGGTCAATGCCCAGCGTTTCCCTGTCATTGGCCCCTACCTGGAGATTGACCGTGCCAGCCTTGCCTGACAGCAAGGGAATGCCGTTGTAATCCACGGTAGCGGCAAGGCGATCGATCTCACGCAGGTTCATGTTGATCTCGGCCTGAATGGTATCGGTGTCACGCAATGTCAGGGAGCCGTTCAGTCCCTGTACGGTCAGTTCACGAATGCGCTGCAGCTTATCGTTAATCTGGTCCAGCGCGCCATGAGCCGTCTGCGCCATCGATACACCATCGTTGGCATTGCGCTGTGCCATCGCCCGTCCGGTGATCTGGCTCGTCAAACGGTTGCCGATGGCCTGGCCTGCGGCATCATCCTTGGCGCTATTGACGCGCAACCCCGATGAGAGCCGCTCCATGGCGGTTGCCAGCAACAACTGCGAGCGGCCAAGGTTGGCCTGGCCAGTGAGGGAAAGAAGGTTGGTATTGATGCTTGCCATGCGGGGAGCTCACCGTTCCTTGGGTCATTGCTCCGTTTATCGGCCAAAGGATGCTGAGCTTTAGCAATTTCTTAAGGAAAAGTTGTTCCGGCACAGCTCATGATCAACCTTCGATCACGCCTCCGAAACGTTTCCGTCCGGCTTGGAGCCTCTGAGTAACCGCTCGTGCAGCAGGCTCGCTTTCTCGATGGCCTGCGCCTCGCCGTCATCCAGCGTCAGCACCGGCCCATCACCGATGGCCCCGCCGCTCTCCTCGCTGTCCCGCATCGCCTGTACGTCTTGCGAATATCGGGTCAGCAGGTGCTTGATATTCAAGCGAATGGTAAACAACTCGAGTTCCATCGCATCCTGCTGCTCCTGGCGCCGCGCCTGCTCCAATGGCTCCTCGGTCACTTCGAGTATCGCCAGCAGAGTGTTCTGGACCATCTCCTCCGCCGCCTTCAGCTTCGGCAGAATCTCGTAAAGCACTTCATGCAAGGTGATCCGCTGCGGTTCATTCATTCCACCTCCCTATTGCTTCACAATTCGCCAGAAAATCTAACGCCGCCATCGTATAGGAAAGCTGAACGTTGTCGGCTTTACTATTCATATCAGGGAATTGCTGGTCAGCGTCAGTCACCAATCGCCAACACCTAAAAAAACAGGCGCCACAAGGGCGCCTGTAGGGTCTTGAAGGGTGGGACAGAGCTGCCCCACCTGATCAAATGCCAGATTAACCCAGCAGAGACAGCACGTTCTGCGGAGTCTGGTTGGCCTGCGCCAGAATGGAAGTACCAGCCTGCTGCAAGATATTGGCGCGAGTCATGTTGGACACTTCAACAGCGTAGTCAGCGTCTTCAATGCGCGAACGGGCAGCCGCAAGGTTAGTAGAGGTAGTGGTAATATTGTCAATAGCTGACTCGAGGCGGTTCTGCTTAGCACCCAGCTCACCGCGAGTCTCATCAACTGCCGCAATTGCAGCATCGATTTCAGCAAGTACGTCATCACCGTCGATAGTTGCTCCAGCAATTACAAGTGAAGCACTATCCCAACCTGCTGAGTCAGCAATGGAGATATCGATGGTTTGACCATCTTCTGAGCCAACTTGAATGCTAAACTCTGTTGCTGCACCAGCAGTAAAAAGATCTTTACCGTTAAACTTCACCTCATCACGAATACGGTCAATCTCTGCGATACGCTGATCAACTTCTTCCTGGATAGAAGCAATATCTTCATCGGTGTTGGTATCATTCGCTGCCTGAACGGCCAGCTCACGAATACGCTGAAGGTTATCGTTAACCTGGTTCAGCGCGCCTTCTGCTGTCTGCGCCAAAGAAATACCGTCGTTGGCGTTACGCGCTGCTTGATTCAGGCCGTTGACCGTAGCGGTCATGCGGTTGGCGATAGCCTGACCGGCTGCATCATCCTTGGCGCTGTTGATGCGCAGGCCGGAGGAGAGACGCTCCATGGAAGTCTGCAGGCTGGACTGCGACTTGTTCAGGTTGTTCTGGCCGATCAGGGCGGTGATGTTGGTATTGATCACGGACATGGTGTCATTCCTTCTCTATGTTGGGGGCTCCATTGACGGGCCCACTGAACCTTTCCTGCGGCCCAGCATCTCGGGCCTGTCTCAACGGCGCCGTTGGCCGTTACCCTAATTAACGGCTCTCTGGGGAAGAACTTTAGGGAGCCGGAGAAAAAAATTTATGGCTGGTATCTTGGGCAGCCAGCTACCCCGCCGTACCGCTCCTACAGGAGAAAGGCTTGAAACGCCGCGGGCCCGGCGATATGCCGGGCCCGCGCCCTATCCAGATACCGGACTGTCATGCCGGATCAGCAACATTCTCTACACTAGCCGGTGATTACTTTTTCTTCGGTGCCATCTGCATACTCAACATATCGAGCTGCTGCGTTAGGTAGGAACTGGTGGCATTCATCTGGGCAATCAGGCTGTCGAGCTGGCCGAATTGCTTCCGATAGCGCTCGATAGTCTGCTCGATGGTGCGCTCCATACGCTCGAAGCGGTCGTCGAGGTTACTGACACGCGCTTCCGAGCCCTTGATCGAGCTTTTTACAAGACCATCGTCGCCCAGAATTTGGCCGAGGGTTCCACTGAGGCGACCTGCCATGCCGGCTTCCTTGGCATCACCGGCAAAGAAGTCGGCAAGCGCCTGGGGATTGTTCGCAATCACATCGTCGAGCTTGGCCTCGTCCAGCTCAAGCCGGCCATTGGGGCGCAGGGAAATACCGAGCTGCGACATCATCGTCAGCTCCCCCCCCTGCACGAGACTGCCCAGGTCACGACTGAGGCGCGATTCGATGGTTCTCACCGCCCGGTTACCGACCAGCTCACCTGCCGTTTCCGCATCGCCGGTGACGTTCGTCATGCGACCGATGGTCGATTTCATTTCGTTGTAGGCGGAAACGAAGCCGGTTACGGCCTCGCGCAGCGCTTCGGTGTCACGTTCCACCACAATAGTAGACGTCTTGCCCACTGCTGCCGCGTCCAAATCCAGCGTTACTCCCTGGATGGCGCCCTCTACCCGGTTGGAGCTGCTGGTGATGGTGATATTGTTGATCACGAGTTCGGCATTGCTGCCAGGCACTCGGGCTTCGGTATCCTCAGCCAGCGTGGTGTTGGTGGTGGGGACGCCGAACGTCATACCCGTGATCGACTGATCCGCGCCGGTCTCTTTCGAATTCAACACCAACCGATAACCGTTCTGGGTGCCGTCGTTGATGATCGACGCGGTAACCCCCGCATCCGGATGTGCATTGATGGCATCGCGGATATTCTCGAGGCTGTCTCCCTCAACGAGAGCGACCGTAACGTTGGCCTTGCCCGCGAAAGTGAGCGTCAGCGTATCGCCGCCCGCTCCCACCAACGCATCGGTCGTGCTTGTCTTCCCCTGGCTGGCGATGCTGCCCGCCTTGGCGATGTGGTTTACAGTGACTTCGTAACGCCCAGGGGTCGCTTCTGCTCCCGCTGTCGCGGAGACCCCTTGACCCAGCACGCTAGTGGTCAGGCTCTGATGGAGCTTGGGATCATTGAGCTTGGTCACGGCATCCTGAAACTTGGTCAGGGCCGACTGCAGCCTGCCAAACGCTGAAATCTTGGCCTGCTCTTGTGTCTTCTGGGCCGTGATCGGCTGAAGCTTCTGGCGTTCGGCCGCATTCAGCTGATTCAGCAGTCCTGAAAGATCAAGGCCTGAGCCCACGCCGAGAGAGGTTATCGTTGCCATCTTGGTTCACTTCCCTGAGTGACAATAACGGTATTGATAGCGATATCGACCTCACCGCCAAAAACTTTAGCACTTTCGAGAACGGTAGCACCTGCTACTCGGCAACCCCATAAAACTCAGGAATTATTTCCCATCTGGGTCTCCAGCATGCCCAGTTGCTGGGTAAGATATTGGCTTGTCTGGTTCATGCTGGCGATCATGCCATCGAGCTGTGCAAATTGAGTACGGTAGCGATCGATAGTCTGCTCAATGGTCCGCTCAGTGCGCTCGAAGCGATCCCCAAGACTGGCGATACGGTCCTCGGTGCTATTGATTGAGCCTTCCAGGGCACCGTTGCTGCTCAGAAGCTGCTCGGTAGTGCCCGCCAGTCGACCAGCCAGGCCGGCGGTGTCGCCATCGCCCGCGAAAAAGCTGGCTACGCCGTCCGGGTTGTCTGCCAGTGCGACATCCAGCTGCTGTTCATCCAGTTGCAGGGTGCCATCGACGCTGAGCGAGAGCCCCATATCGGAGAGCAGCGCAAGTTCGCCATCCTGGGTCACGCCGGCAGCCAGGTCGCCACGCAGGTTGGACTCAATGCCACGCACAGCGCTATCACCAATCAGCGGCCCTGGCTCGTTCTCCTCGCCATTGAACGCGGTAAGCTGCCCCGCGGTGCCTTTCAGCTCGTTGTAGGCATTCACGAAACCGATGATACCCTCACGAATGGTGTCGTTATCGCGCTGAACCACCACGGTACTGCTGCCCGGCTCCTGCAGGTCCAGGGTCACGCCCTGAATAGCATCTTCTATCTGGTTGGTAGCACTGACGATGTCGATGCCGTTGACCGAGAAATCTGCATCCTGCCCAACCTGGGCCACCGTGCCACCCGGGTCGGCAGCAAGATTTCCGGCCGCCAGCTGATCGAAGTTGGTGCCGGTAATCGAGGCCTGTTCACCTGTCTCCGCCGACATCAGCGCCAGGCGGTGGCCTTCCCCGTCAAACACAATGGAGGCATTCACCGCTGCATCGGGATCGGCGTTGATGGCGTCGCGCACGTCTTCCAGCGTGCTGTCTGCGGCAATGGCCACCCCATGGTTGAGGGCATCGTCGGTAAAGGTCAGCTCGAGTTCGCCGCCAGATTCGGTGACGACAGTATCCAGATCAGCGACCCGCTCGGTAGCCAGGTTGCCGGCAGTGGCGATCTGTCGCACTTCGACACTGTAGCTCCCCGGGGTGGCATCGGCGCTGGCGGCAGCTTGCAGGGCACTGCCAGTCACATCCGTCGTCACACTCTGGAAGAGCGAAGGATCATTGAGGCTATTGACGCTATCGTCAAAAGTGGCAAGCGAACTCTGGATTTCACCATAGGCTGAGATCTGTACTTCCTGTGCCTGAACCTGCTGCGCTATGGGGTCGAGCTTGGCGCGCTCGGCCTGGTTGAGCTGCTCCAGCAGACCGTTGAGGTCCAGGCCGGAGCCGATGCCGAGGGAGGAAATGGTGGCCATGTGAGACTGCCTTGTGCCGATGAATTCGGGTGCCGCGCATGAAGCATTAGCGCGACACCTTCCTTATCTACCGCATGTCGGCGGCTAGCAGCAGAACTTTAGGCTCTGCCCGAAACCTGGCTGCGCTCGGCCATAGGCGTTCTGCAAGCGCAGCCAGTAGCCCTCGCTGGTAGCCGGTTGACTGGCTGACTACTCGATGGACTCGCATTTCCTTTCACCCATCGGCCACGACTGGCGTGCCAGCCCCTGCCAGTCGGTTCGTTCACGCCACCGCTGAAGCCATTCGACCACCGCTTCCGGGGGCATGGGGCGGGCGATGCCATAGCCTTGCGCCAGCCGGCATCCTCGTCCCAGCAGTGCGTCGGCATGCTCCAGGGTTTCCACCCCTTCGGCCAGCAGCGCGCGGTCGAAGCGGCGAGCCATGTAGATCACACTCTCGACAATGGCGAGATCGCTGGGGTCGGTGAGCATGTCGCGGACGAAGCTCTTGTCGATCTTGATCATATCCACCGGCAGCTGGCGCAGGTAAGTGAGGGAAGAGAAACCGGTACCAAAGTCGTCGATGGCCACCTCGATGCCCATGGCCTGACAGCGATCGATGGTATCCAACGCCGCCTTGATGTCGTGCATGGCGGCCGTTTCGACCACTTCAAGCTTGAGGCGGTCGGTGGTAAGCCAGGGGTTGGCCGCCAGCAGGCTTTCCAGCCGAGGCACGAAATCCGGGCTCAACAAGTGCGAGGGGCTGATATTGACGCTCACCGGCAGCACGATGCCCTGCTGCTGCCAGCAGCCTAACTGAGTCAGCGTCTGCCGGAGAACCCATTCGCCCAGCGATATCTCCAGCCGGGTCCCCTCGGTCAACGGCAGGAAGCTATCGGGTGCCTTCAAGCCCTCCTTGGGGTGCTTCCAGCGAACCAGCGCCTCGAAGCCAATCACCTCGGCGGTGGCCATGTCGATCTGGGGTTGGTAGTACAGGATCAGTTCGCCATTCTCTATCGCCCGCGCAAATCGACGGCGATTCACCTGGCGCTGCTGAACCAGGCGATCCTGCCCCGGGTCGAATCGACTCACCGTATTGCGGCCATTCTGCTTGGCCCGATACATCGCCTGCCTGGCATGGCGCAGCAGGCCATCGGCCTCTGCATGGTCATCGGGATAGCGGGACACCCCCAGGCTCGCGGTCATCGATACCTGCTCCCCCTCCAGCGTGAAGGGTTCGCTGATCACCGACAGCATCGTCTGCAGGGCGGCATCGTCCGCAGCGTCATGAGTCAGCAGCACGAATTCGTCGCCACCGGCGCGGACAACGAAACTGTCGCCCCCGACATATTGCGCGAGACGCCGAGCCAAGGCGTCGATCAGCCGGTCGGCGCCTTGATGGCCCAGGCGGTCGTTGATCAACTTGAAATGGTCCACATCCAGCGCGCAGACGGTAAGGCTCCCCTTGTCCTTGATCGCCTTGGCGAGCGCCTCATTCATCAACATCGATAGCTGCGTGCCGTCGAACGCGTACATCAGGCCTCCACCCTGTCATTTGCCACGGCAACCAGGGCGGTTGACCTCTCCCCTGTGATGAGTTCCACCCGGTTGCGGCCACCCTGCTTGGCACGGTATAGCGCCCTGTCGGCCCGCATCAGCAGGTCACGGGCCGTATCGCCTGGCTGGTAGAGGGTCAGGCCGATACTGATGGTGACCGCGGCACCGGGCAACTCGGCACCGGCCACGTCGCTGCGCAGTCGCTCGGCAAGCTGCAGGGCGCCATTGAGTGGTGTTCCCGACAGCAGCAGCGTGAACTCTTCGCCGCCCCAGCGTGCCAACAGGTCGGTCTTGCGTAGCCTTCGCTGGACGCAATCGGTCAGAGCGAAAAGCACGGCATCGCCGACATCATGACCATGGGTATCATTAACTGCCTTGAAGTGGTCGATATCGAACAGCATCACGGCGAACTCGCCGCCCTCCTTCTCGGCCAGCCTGACAGCGGTAATCAGGGCGCGGTCGAAGGCGCGGCGATTGGCGGCGCCGGTCAGGTGGTCGCGGCTGGCTTCATGAACCAGCGCCTGCTCCACCTGCTTGCGCTCGGCGATATTATGAAAGACCGACACATAGTGGCGCACTTCGCCATTCTCACCCTTGACCGCCGTGATCGATTGCCACACGGGATAGATCTCGCCCCGCTTGTTACGATTCCAGATCTCCCCCTGCCAGTGCCCCTTGACTGTCAGCGACTGCCAGAGCCCGGCATAGAAACTGGCGTCGTGGCGCCCGGACTTGAACATGCGAGGCGTGTGGCCAACCACTTCATCGGCGGTATAGCCGGTGATATTGACGAAGGCCTGATTGACTCGCTCTATGCGCATCTCGGCGTTGGCGATCAGCGTGGCCTGTCCCGTTTCGAAGGCAGTCGCCAGCAGGCGCAGTTCCTCTTCCTGACGCTTGCGTTCGGAAATATCCTCCTTGACGGTAATGAAGCTGATGACCTTGTCGTGCTCGTCCTTGATCGGCGTGATGACCTCATATTCCCAGTACTCCTCGCCGCACTTGCGACGGTTGAGCATCTCGCCTCGCCAGATATTGCCCGCCTTCAGCGTCTGCCATAGCTGACGGTAGGTCTCGGGTGAGGTCTTGCCGGACTTGATGAGCGAAGACGTCTGACCGATGAGCTCATCACGGCTGTAGCCGGTGATATCGACAAAGCGATGATTCACATAGAGCAGACGCCCGCTGGGATCGGTGATGGCAGTGGCCATGGGGCTATGTTCCACGGCGGTATAGAAATGCTTGAGCGATTGGACCAGCGTACCCGGCGAGCCACTTGCATCGATTTGATCCCAGGCATCCGGCGAGGCGTCGCCTGCCGGAAACTCGTGTTGCTGCGTCATGCAAGGGGTCCTCGTCCGGGTGTTGGCTCTGGGATGGCCTGGTTCGTGTGCTGGCTCAGACATGGCGAAGGGTACCCGCCGAGGGCGATGATAGGACCATCCGCACAGAATGTATAACTTTTGAAGAGGGAATTTTAGGTTTACTTGACATGCGTCAGGAAAAAACCCCAAAAAAGACCAGTTATGGCCAGGCACGCCAAATACTTGTACAAGAGCTACCGCGAATGAATGATCACCTCGACGCGCCGGTTCTGGGCTCGCCCTTCGGCGCTGTCGTTGGCCGCCAGCGGGCGCGTATCGGCCAGGCCCACGGCACGCAGGCGCTGGGCGCTAACGCCGGCCTGCTCCAGGGCATGCACGATGGCAATGGCACGGGCGCTGGAGAGCACCCAGTTGGAGGGAAATTCCGGGGTCTGGATGGAACGGCTGTCGGTGTGCCCTTCCACCGCCACTTCGCCGTCGTGGCGCTGGATCACGTCGACCAGCCGCTGCACCAGCGCCTGGCCGTCCTCCGTCAGCTCGGCCTCGGCGGTGGGAAAGAGCCACTGGTCCTCGACGCGCAGCTTGATGCCTTCGGCCACCCGGGAGACCGCCACACCCTCCAGGTCCGGCAGGTAGGGGGATGTCTCCAGGCGTTCCTCCAGCGCCTGCTGCAGCGCCAGCGAGCCGGCAATGGCCTCGGGCGCCACTTCACGCACCCGCGCCGGGGGGCGGTCGGTCAGTACCAGCATGAAGTCAGCCGGCCCAGCCGGCAGCTCGTCGTCATCGGGGAGCAGGGGCTGAGGCAACCGCAGCCCTTCGGCCGAGCTTGCCTGTGTCAGCTCCGGTTGCTGCGAAAGCATCGCCAGCGGAGCCGGCGGCGCAACGTATGCCGTGGAAACCTGCCGCTCGGGCTCGGCAGCCTGAAGCGCCAACAGCGCGGGCGTGACAGGAACCCTAGCCGCCCTGCGCGGCAGGCCGGCCACACCCAGGGCGGCGGAGAGCGCCAAGGGGCTCAACCGGCCAGCCGGTAGCGGCACCTGCGGTTGGTGGGCCGCCATCGCCCGCTGCAGTTCGTCGGGCAGTGGAATCGCCATGGGTTGCAGTGTATCGCTGACGGCCGTCGCGTCGTCGTCGCGATCGCCGGCGTAGGTGATGGTGAACAGCAGCACCATCAGGGCCACCAGCAGCGTCATGATGTCCAGGTAGCCGATCATCCAGGTGCTGTCCTGGTCGGGATCGGTATGCGTCGCCGTCAGCGACTCATGGCGCATGGCGCCACGATGGTCGCTGCCACCGCTGGAGATCAATCGGGTCATCTGGGCCGCCGGGTCGCCACGAACAGCCGCCTAGGCTACCCGTAGCGGCGGGGAGATGAAACGGGGAAAAGCGCCACCTTGTGGCCGTTACTTGCTGGCCGTTACTTGCTGACCGTTATTTGGTAGGCGCAACTTGCGGCGGGCCGGCCCGCTCAGGCTTCTCGGCAACGTCACCCGAGCGGGAAGCGAGATAATTGCTGGCAAAGTGAGGCGCGGAGACGGGCCTTCCGGTGAGAAACCCCTGGATCAGATCCATGTTGTGGCGCAGCAACGCATCCTGCTGCGCCTCGGTCTCTACCCCAACGGCGACCACCCGCAGCCCCAGCTCCCTGGCCAGGCCACAGACGGCCGCCACGATGGCCGCACTGCCGCGCTGCTCGCCATCGAGTCGTTGAATGAAGCGGCGGTCGATCTTCAGCGTGGTGATCGGCAGCTCCTCCAGGTAGCTCAGGGAGGCGTAGCCGGTACCGAAATCGTCGATGGTGATCTCGCCGCCCAGGTCGCGCAGCTGCTGAAGAATGGCGGCGGCCTGCAGCGGCTTGTCGAGCAGCGTACTTTCGGACAGCTCGAAGCCCACCAGGCCGGGCGGCAAGGCATGCTCGGCCAGCATGGCGGCGACCTTTCCCGGGAGGTCCTGCTGCCAGAACTGCCTTGGCGAGAGGTTGATGCTCACCGGCACCGGGTCGACAGAGGCCTGGTACCATTCGCTGAGCTGGGCGCAGACCATGCGCATCATGCGCTCGCCCAGCGCCACGATGAGTCCGGCACGCTCGGCCAGCGGAATGACTTCACCGGGAGGAATGCTGCCCAGCACCGGATGGTGCCAGCACATCAAGGCTTCGGCACTGTGCAGGGCGCCGCTCTCCCGTTCGAAAAGCGGCTGAAAGTGCACCTCGAGCCCCTCGCCACTCTCGATGGCATCACGCAGCGCAGCCTCCAGCGCCCGCTGGCGGTCGTCCTGCATGTTCATTTCGGTGCGATAGAGCCGGTAGGAGCTGCGCCCTTCCTGCTTGGCTCGATACATGGCCACGTCGGCATCGTGGATCAGGGCCTCGGCGCTGGCGGCGTCGTCCGGATAGAGGCTGATCCCCAGGCTGCAGCCGACGCTGAATTCGTGGCCGTCGATGATACAGGGCTCGCCTACCGCCTCGACCAGCCGGCGGGCAACACGGGTCACCTCCTCCACTTCTTCCAGGTCGGGCAGCAGGATCAGGAACTCGTCGCCGCCAAGCCGAGCCAGGGTATCGTCCTCCCTCAGCCGGCTCTGCAGCCGGTCGGCGATCATGACCAGCAGCTCGTCGCCTACCGCATGGCCCAGGGTGTCATTGATCTGCTTGAAGTGGTCCAGGTCGACGAAGACCACCGCCAGCCGGGACTGGTTGCGATGTGCATGCCGTATCGCCAGCTGCAGCCGATCCTCCAGCAGGCGCCGGTTGGGAAGCGTCGTCAGGGGATCGTAGTAGGCGAGCTTGCGAATCCGATCTTCATTCTCGCGGACATGGGTGATGTCGTTGAACAGTGCCGCGTAATGGGTCACCTCGCCGTTATCACCGGTGATCGCGGTGATGGTCAGCAGCTCGAGGTAGAGTTCGCCATTCTTGCGGCGGTTCCATATCTCGCCGCGCCAGAAACCG
The DNA here is from genome assembly GCF_021412585.1 of Halomonas alkalisoli. Classification (GTDB taxonomy): domain Bacteria; phylum Pseudomonadota; class Gammaproteobacteria; order Pseudomonadales; family Halomonadaceae; genus Halomonas; species Halomonas alkalisoli. The sequence continues at coordinate 32,811 of NZ_JAKCMI010000037.1, forward strand.
TGCTGCTTCAGCGCATCCCACATCTGGCGGTAGAAGGTTGCATCGTGGCGCCCCGAGGCGAGTATCTCGGGGGCCTGGCCGATGGCTTCTTCGGCGGTGTACCCGGTCATGCGGGTAAAGGCAGGGTTGACGAACTCGATGCGATTGTTCGGGTCGGTGACGAGGATCCCTTCGAGGGAGGATTCAATGACCCGCTCGGCCAGCTGCAGGTTCTCGCGGGAGTTGGCGAGGGCGCGATCGCGCTGTTCCAGCGCGTCACGCAGATCCTGCATATAGTGCTGCTCGGCACCGGCCAGCATGTCGCGAAAGCCGATCAAGCCGATCACGTTATTGTCATCGTCCAGTACCGCCAGGTGGCGCACCCGCTGCTCCAGCAGCCTGTCCCGGGCGGTTATCAGGGGCTCGTTCTGGTGGACGGTGAGCAGTGGCCGGCTGGCCAGTTCGGTAATCGGGGTATTGCCCGGATGGCGTGCAACGAAGCGCACCATGTCGCGCTCGGTCAGGATACCCAGCGCCTGTTCGCTGCACTTCACCACGACGGCATCGCAGCTGGAAAGCCGCATGGAGCGGGCCGCCTCGGCCAGTAGCTGCGTACCCTGAAGCACCAGCGCCCGCTGTCGCATCGCGGAGCGAACTTCCCTCAGGCGCAGGTAGGGCTCGATGCCCTGGTTCATGGCCATGTCGGTCTGGGAGAGGATGCCCTTTGGCAGGCCATCGCCATCGACCACGACGAAATGGCGTCGTCCTTCGGCACTGAAGCGCAGGGCGGCCTCGCTGATCGGCGTCTCGAGATGCAGGCTCGCCACCGGCTGACTCATCACGTCGCCAATGCGGGTACGCCCCGCCTCGGGGTCGGCAAAATTGACCGCCAGGGCGTCATGCTCGGTCCAGATTCCCTTCGCCTTGCCCTCCCTCGTTACCACGATCGAGCTGCATTGGCGTTCAGCCATTCGCTGGGCGGCGGTGCAGAGCGGCGTATCGGCTTCACAGGTCAGCAGGCCGGTCTGCATGATGCGCTCGATGGGAAGCTCGTGATTCATGACGCCTCACAGAGGGGGCTGCTCTTGAAAGACCCTGCCTGGATGACCCTGGCCTACAGGCCCCTGACCTGCAGGACCCTGATCTGAAGGACGAGGCACAGGGCTCAAGAGCGCCGCTGATTATTTTTCTCACTTTATTCTTCTCACCATATTCAATGATCCCGTATTACATAACTAGTCGCAACGATTAACTGGCCGTCAACGGGGCAATTTTTCGTCCGCAACCCGGCCCTGTTTTTCAATGTAACAAGGCGACAGATCAGTGAATTCATGACCCGTATCGACAGCGCCATCGCCGATATTTCAGCCCAACGGCAGCAACGAGTGCCTATCGCCCTGCTCACGAAAAACCCTGCTCCCGCAAAGGCAAGAAAAGGAAAGGCCCCGATGAACCGGATCCCGATGCCGTCGTGAAGCAGCCGGTAACACGGTTGCTAAAGTTTCGACCCGATCGTGCCGATAGGAGGAGTGCGAGCTCGTAAGAAAGTCGTTCGCAAGAAAATCGCACGAAGGGGAGAAGCCGGCTCGATGCCCGGCTTCGGGGGGGCACCGACCATGAATCACGTCCCGGGCTGGAAAGCCGGGCCATGACGCGGTTGATGGTGGCGTGCCTGCCAAGGGCGCTAACAAGGAAAACAGACCATGTCTTCACCGCTTACCGATGCCACCAACAGCTTGAGCGCTTCGGCGCTGCACGACCTGACTCCGCGGCAGCGCAAGGAAACCGTACTGGCTTCGCTGCCGACAGCCGGAACCATGCTGAGCCAGGCCGAGAGCCACGGCCATACACCCGCCCAGGCGGACCTGGTCGAGCCGATTCAGCGTATCAATGAAGTGCTTCGCCAGCATGGCGTGGAATTCGAGCTCAACGAGATGCCGTCACGGGTGGTGACGCGGATCGTGGACCGGGAGACCGGCGACGTATTGCGGCAGATTCCCAGCGAGGAAGTGCTGGCCATTGCCGAAAGGCTGGATGAGCTGCAGGGCCGCCTGATTCACCTGGAAGCCTAGGCTCTGTCCGAAAACTGGCTGCGCTCGGCCATACGGCGTTAAAAATCGGCTCAAAGTACTCATTTACACCCCGTAAACTCCGTCTTTTCGCCGATTTTTGCCTTGTCTGGCCTTCGCTCGCCGACTTTTCAGACAAAGCCTAGGAGGCTGTCGGATTTGACCGGATCTCGCAGTAGATCAGCGTTAAGTCCGACAGGCTCCTAGACCTGCATGTTCATGACGTCACGGTAGGCGGAAACCAGGCGGTTCCTCACCTGCAGCCCCATCTGGAAGGCCACGCTGGCCTTCTGCATGTCGACCATGACGTCGTTCAGCTCCACGTTGGGATCGCCGGCCTGGAACGCCATCGCCTTGGCGCTGGACGCTTGCTGCAGGCGGTTGATGCGCTGGATGGAGGCTTGCAGCTCACCGGCGAAACCGCCCTGCCCCACCATGGTCGAGACCTGCTGCCCCTTGGCAGCCTGTCCGCCGGCCTGAGTCGCCAGGGTCTGCATCTGGGCTAGCGCGGATTGGATGGCTGGTGAACTCATGGCTCGCGGCCCCCGTTCTGTTGGATCGGAACTGTCGTTTCTAGAGTTATAAGGAACTGTCGTTCCTGGGAATGCTGCCAAGGCTATCAGCTGTGGTCCGGCGACCATACTGGCAAATGGCATGAAAAACACGGGCTTTTCCCGCCTTTGGACTCGACGAGGGTTCGCATAATAGCGTTCATCACAGTTGCGCCCGCAAGGGTAGCCAGAATGCGGTGGACGGATGCACTCAATGCCATCTTCGAGTAAGAGTTTTCAAGCGACGAACGGCGCCTCTCCATGGAGGTGCGCATGAGCAATGGCGCCGCGACGCCGGGTCGTCAGGAGACCACGTCCAGCCCGCCAACGAGCGCGCTGCTTCAGCGCGTTCAGGAGCAGATGCGCGGCAACCCGCTGATCGTGATCCTGATTGGCGGCGCCGCCACGATCGCGATCGTGGTGGTGCTGCTGATGTGGGCGCGGGAGCCCGATTACCGTGTGCTCTACAGCAACCTCACCGAGGCCGACGGCGGTCGCATCATCAACGAGCTGGAGAGCCGCGGCGTGGCCTATCGCTTCAGCGAGGGCGGCACGGCGCTGCTGGTGCCCGGGGATGCGGTGCACGGCCTGCGCCTGCAGCTGGCCGAGCAGGGTCTGCCCAGGGGCGGCAACGTGGGCTTCGAGCTGATGGACAGCCAGGCCTTCGGCGTCAGCCAGTTTGCCGAACAGGTCAACTTCCAGCGCGGCCTCGAAGGGGAACTCTCCCGCTCCATCGAATCCCTCGGCCCGGTGTCCCGGGCCCGCGTTCACCTGGCCATGGCCCGCTCCTCGGTCTTCGTGCGGGACCAGGAGCCGGCGAAGGCTTCGGTCATCGTGACGCTCGAGCCGGGCCGCGTGATCGGCGACGGCCAGGTCAATGCCATCATTCATATGGTTTCCAGCAGCGTTCCCGAGCTGGCCGCCGAAGACGTCACGGTGGTCGACCAGAGCGGCCGCCTGCTCTCCATGCCCGGCGCCAACCGCCGCGGCCTGGATGCGACACAGCTCGACTATATCGCCGAGGTGGAGCGCTCTTTCCAGCAGCGCATCGAGAACATCCTGGCGCCGATCCTTGGTCAGCAGAACGTGCGGGCCCAGGTGGCCGCCCAGATCGATTTCTCGCGCCGGGAAGAGACCAACGAGCGTTTCGGCCCCAACCAGCCACCCAACGAAGCCGCGGTGCGCAGCCGCCAGTCCAGTGTCTCCTACAGCGGCGGCGACGACCTGGCCATGGGCATCCCCGGCGCGCTGAGCAACACGCCCCCCGGCACCGCGCCCTCCCCCATCAACCTGCCGGTCGATGAGGATGGTGAGCTCCTCGAGGAAGCCGAACAGGAGCTGTTGGCGCTGAGCAACCTGCGCCAGGACGGCGTGATCAACTATGAAGTCGACCGCAATATCGAGCATGTCCAGCACCGCCAGGGGCAGGTGCAGCGCCTGTCCGCCGCGGTGGTGGTGGACTATCGCGAACAGCGCGATGAGGAAGGCGTGTGGCAGCGTGTCCCGCTGAGCGATGTGGAAGTCGCCCAGATCGAGCGGCTGGTGCGTCAGGCCATGGGCTTCTCCCAGGCCCGTGGCGATGACATCGAGGTGGTCAACAGCCCCTTCAGCCGCCCCGTGGACGAGGAGGAAACCCTGGAGTGGTGGCAGTCGCCCGAGGTGCACAACCTGGCGCTGACCTTCGGCCGCTACCTGCTGGTGGCACTGGGCGCCCTGCTGGCCTATCTGCTGATCCTGCGCCCGCTGATCAAGCGCCACACACAGCAGCCCTTACTGGCCTCGGCGCCGGGCACCGGCCTGCGAGTCCGGGTCGACGACGAGACCCCGGAAGGGATCGACGGCGAGCTGGAAGAGGACATCGAGACCTCGCGCACTTATCAGAAGCCGAAGCGCAAGCGGAAGTCGTCGGCCTATGAGGACCACCTTGCCGAGCTGCGTGAACTGGCCCAGGAGGATCCGCGCATGATTGCCATGATCGTTCGCAGCTGGATGAATAAAGAATGAGCACCGCAAAAGCCATGAGCGGCGTACGCCGCAGCGCCATCCTGATGCTGGCCCTGGACGAGGACAGCGCCGCAGAGGTGTTCAAGTACCTGTCGCCCAAGGAGATCCAGCAGCTCAGCATGGAGATGGCCGATATGGACCAGGTCTCTCACGAAGACATGCAGAAGGTGTTGCAGGACTTCAGCGACGAGACCGAAGAGTTCATCTCGCTGAATCTCAACTCCAGCGAGCATATTCGCTCGGTATTGACCAAGGCACTGGGCAGCGAGCGCGCCACCAGCCTGATCGAGGACGTCCTCGAGTCCTCGGGCAGCAGCAGCGGCATCGATTCGCTCAACCTGATGGAAGCGCCGATGGTGGCGGAGCTGATCCGCGACGAGCACCCGCAGATCATCGCCACCATCCTGGTTCACCTGGAGCGCCACCAGGCCGCCGATGTCCTCGAGCTGTTCGACGACAAGCTGCGCAACGATGTGGTGCTGCGCATCGCCACCTTCAGCGGCGTGCAGCCGGCCGCCCTGCAGGAGCTCACCGAAGTGCTGTCGGGCATGCTCGACGGCCAGAACCTCAAGCGCAGCAAGATGGGCGGCGTGAGAACCGCGGCCGAGATCCTCAACCTGATGAACTCCGCCCAGGAGGAGACCGCCATCGAGACGGTGCGGGCGCACAGCGAGGACCTGGCACAGAAGATCATCGACGAGATGTTCCTGTTCGAGAACCTCATGGACCTGGACGATCGCAGCATCCAGATGGTGCTCAAGGAGATCGACACCAACTCCCTGGTGGTGGCACTCAAGGGAGCGCCGGAAGGGCTCATGGAGAAGTTCCTGCGCAACATGTCCCGTCGCGCTGCCGACCTGATGCGCGAGGACATGGAGGCTCGCGGGCCAATCCGGGTCTCCCAGGTGGAAGCGGAGCAGAAGTCGATCCTGCAGGTGGTTCGCCGCCTCGCGGACTCCGGCGACATCGTGCTGAGCGGCGGAGACGACACCTATGTCTGATCGCACGCCCTCTCCTCCCGAGCAGTCGGCGGCCTGGCGCCGCTGGCAGATGGGAGAACTGCAGGCGGAGAGCCGCCGCCACGATGCCGAGCGGGCCACCAAGCCGGCAGAGGATGCCGCTCGCCAGGAGCGCTTTCGCCGCCAGGCCGAACTCAAGGCCCTGCGCGAGAAGACCCTGCGCGAAGCCCGCGAAGAGGGCTTCAAGGCCGGCTTCGAGGAGGGCCGCAGCGAGGGCCAAGCCCAGGGCCTGGCGGAAGGACGCCAGGAGGCCGAGCAGGAGCTGAAGCAGCGCACCCGCGAGGTGCTGGCGCCTCTCAAGCCGCTGGCGGAGCAGTTTTCCGAAGCCCTGGCCGTGCTCGATGAAGAAGTGGCCAATGACATGGTGGAGCTGGCACTCGCGACCGGCCGCCAGCTGGCCGGCGAGGCCTTGAAGGCCCGTCCCCGGCAAGTTCTCGAACTGGTCAGGGCACTGCTGCACACCGACCCGCCGCTGACGGGACAGCAGCGCCTGTGGCTGCATCCCCTGGACCACAAGCTGGTGGAGCAGCATCTCGGCCAGGAGCTGGGGGCCGCCGGCTGGAAACTTCAGCCCGACGACCAGCTCAGCCGCGGCGGCTGTCGCGTCACCAGCGCCAGCGGCGAGCTCGATGCCACCTGGGAGAGCCGCTGGCAAGCGGTCAAGGCTCAGGTGCGCCGCCGGCGCCCCTCCACGCCCGCAGCAGACGAACAGGAGTGAGCGACATGCCCGAAACCCTGGCACAGCCACGCAATGCGCATCAGGCACGCTGGCAGCAGACGCTGCAGCATGTGCGCGAGCGCGTGGAGACCGTGCCGGGATTTCGTACCAGCGGTCGGGTATTGCGGGCCACCGGCATGGTGATCGAGGCGATCGGCCTGCGGGTGGCCCTGGGCAACGCCTGTCGTATCGAGCTGGTCTCACCGGGTGGCAACGAGTCGCCGCGCTTCGCCGAAGCCGAAGTGGTCGGCTTCGCCGGCGAGCGGCTGTTCTTGATGCCGCTGTCGGAGATCACCGGCCTGATGCCCGGCGCCCGCGTCTTTCCTCTGGGCGACGGCCCCGACCATACCGCGCGCCGCTTTCCCCTGGGCGAATCGCTGCTCGGCCGGGTGGTGGACGGCAACGGCGATCCCCTCGACGGCTTCGGCCCGCTGGAGAGCGCCCCCCGGGCGCCGCTCTCCACCCCGCCGCTCAACCCGCTGGCCCGCGCCCCGATCAACGAGCAGATCGATGTCGGCATCCGCGCCATCAACGCGCTGCTCAGCGTGGGCCGCGGCCAGCGCATGGGGCTGTTCGCCGGCTCCGGTGTGGGCAAGTCGGTGCTGCTGGGCATGATGGCCCGCTATACCGGCGCCGATGTGATCGTGGTGGGGCTGATCGGCGAGCGGGGACGCGAGGTGCAGGATTTCATCGACAATATCCTCGGTGAGGAGGGGCGTCGCCGCGCCGTGGTGGTAGCGGCTCCGGCCGATACCTCGCCGCTGCAGCGCCTGCAGGGCGCCGCCTATGCCACACGCCTGGCGGAAGGCTTCCGCGACGAGGGCAAGAACGTCCTGCTGATCATGGACTCGCTGACGCGCTATGCCATGGCCCAGCGCGAGATCGCCCTGGCCATCGGCGAGCCCCCCGCGACCAAGGGCTATCCGCCGTCGGTTTTCGCCAAGATTCCCAGCCTGGTGGAGCGTGCCGGCAATGCGGAACGCGGCCGGGGCTCGATTACCGCTTTCTATACCGTGTTGACCGAAGGCGACGATCAGCAGGACCCGATCGCCGATTCGGCCCGCGCCATTCTCGACGGCCATATCGTGCTGTCCCGAACGCTGGCCGAGGCCGGGCACTACCCGGCCATCGATATCGAGGCCTCGATCAGCCGCGTCATGACACACATCATCGACGACGAACAGCTGACCATGACCCAGGCTTTCAAGCGGCTCTTCTCGCGCTACCAGCGCAACCGCGACCTGATCAGCGTCGGTGCCTACAGCCCGGGTCATGACCCGCAGCTGGACGAAGCCGTCCAGCGCTATCCGCTGCTGGAGCAGTTCCTCCAGCAGGGCATTCATGAAAATGCCTCGATCGAGGCCTCTCGACAGGTTCTCGCTGAGACCCTAGGAGTCAGGCAATGAGTGCATCGTCACAGCTCGCCATGCTCGGCGATCTCGCCCGGGATGCCCGCGACCAGGCCGGCCAACTGCTGGCCGGGGAACGCATGAGCGAACGTCAGGTCGCGGCCCAGCTCGATGCCCTCAGTCGATATCGGCTGGAGTACGCCGAGCGGCTTCAGACCGCCATGCGCGACGGCATCGACCCCGCCAGCATGCACAACTACCAGCAGTTCCTCGCCTCCCTGGATGCCGCCCTCCAGCGCGCCAGGGAGGCACTGGCCTCGCAGCAGCAACGCGTCCAGCAGAGCCAGCAGCAGTGGCAGCAGGAGCAGAAGCGCCTGTCGGCCTACGACACCCTTTCCTCTCGCCGCAACACCGAGCTGCAGAAGCACGAAGCGCGGCGCGAGCAACGCAACAGTGACGAAATGGCCGCCGGACGGCTGCTTCGCCAGCGCCCCGAGCGCGATTCGTGATCCGAGCCAGGAGATCATAATGGATATCCAGATGATGCTTTCCGCCCTGCCGGGCAAGCCCATGGGCAAGGCCGAGCCGAGTGGCAGCGCTTCCGGCGGCCACTTCGCCCTGGCCCTGGCCGGCGCCGGCCGCTCGCAGTCCGGTGCCCCGGGCGAACAGCCCGCCCAGCTGTCTGCCCAACTGACAGAAGGCGTCAGGCCCGCCCTGCCGCCGACCATGGCGGCCCAGCAGGTGATGCTGCAGGCACTGAGCGCCCATGACCCGGATCTCGTCGCGGACATGGAGGCGGCTCCCCTGCCCGACTCGCTGTCGCTTACCGAGATCATGGAGCGCCTGGCACTGATCGACGGCCCTGCCCAAGCCGAGACTCGCCCGCTGGCCGATCTCGCCGCCCCTCAGGCCACGGTAGCGGAACAGGCCGCCAGGCCCACCGCACGTGCCGAGACCGCCTTGGCCGCTGCCGATGCCCTGCGTCAGGCCGCCGGCGACCCGGCGCGGACACTGGAAACACGCCCGGCGAGCTCCGCCGAGGCCGCCCTGAATGCGTCACTGGCGCAACCCCAGCAAGCGGCCGGTCGCGACGCCCTGGAATCCACGCCTCGAGCGGCACTGCTCGCACAGCTGGAGACCGGCACGTCCGAGCGGCCACTGCGGGCCGCCGAGTTCGCTCGCTCGGCCGATATGGCCCCGCAGCCGAATGCGGGCGAACTGCGTGGCATGGCGGCAGAAGCCCTTCGCCCCGCCATGATCGAGCCGACCTCACCCAGCCTGCAGGCGGCCACCCAGCCCGCAGGTACCGCCCCACAGCCCATGGTGGCCCAGGCCAGCCTGCCCTCGCCGGTGCAATCCCAGGCCTGGCCAGGCCAGCTTGGCCAGCAGTTGGTGCAGTTCGCCCGCCATGGTGGCGAGCAGCAGATCGAGATGAAGCTGAACCCGGCCGAACTGGGCCCGCTCTCCGTTACCCTGAAGATGACCGAACAGGGTGCGCAGGCGCAGTTCCTCTCCGCCCATGCCCAGGTCCGCCAGGTTCTCGAACAGGCCATTCCGCAGCTGCGTGAGGCGCTGGCCGAGCAGGGAATCTCCCTGGGCGAAACCTCCGTGGGCGAACAGCGCCAGCAGGAGGGGCAGGCCTTCGCCAACCAGCAGGGCCAGCGAGGCAGCGGCGCCAATGAGGATGACGGACAGCTGCCTTCCGCCGCCGAGATCGGCATGGCCGAGAACGCAACGGGCGTCAGCCTGGATGGACGGGTGAACCTCTACGCCTGAGACAAATTGCCAAGATAGGGCCGTTCGCGCGGTCTGTTCCTTTCATCATGACCCGCGCGATTTCCGCATACTGCCCTTTTCCGGCTGGACCAACACTTCACGATAGGCAAGGCAATGGCGAAATCGACGGGTGGCTCATCCAAGCTGCTGTGGCTGATGATACTGCTGGTACTGATGTCCACGGCGGCAGCCGGGGTAGCGATCTATATGGTCATGAGCGACCGTAACGGTGGCTCAGGCAACATCCAGGGGCAGCAGCTCGAGCGGCAGGCGCCGATCTTCCTCAAGATCGACCCCTTCACCGTGAACCTCGCCGACGACGACTTCGGTTCCCGCCTGCTCTATGCCGGGCTGTCGCTGAAGGTCGGCGACGAGGAAACCCGGGCGATTCTCCACGAGCACATGCCCCAGGTTCGCAGCCGGCTGTTGATGCTGTTTTCCGGCAAGCAGGCCAGCCAGCTCACCTCGCCGGAAGGCAAGCGCCGGCTGAGCGAGGAAGTCGTTGCCGTGCTGTCCGACCCCTTGACCGAACCGCAGCCGCCTCTCGATATTCGGGACGTGCTGTTCACCGAGTTCATCGTGCAATAACCGGGTGCCCTGGCCGCCATGTCCCAAGACGATCTACTGTCACAGGATGAGATCGACGCCCTGCTGAAGGGGGTCAGCGGAGACGACGAACCTGCCGCAGGCAGTGGTGAGACGTCTCGCATCCGTCCCTATGATCCCGCGTCCCAGCATCGCGTCATCCGCGAGCGCCTGCAGGCGCTGGACATCATCAACGAACGCTTCGCGCGGCACTTCCGCATGGGGCTGTTCAACCTGTTGCGTCGCAGCGCCGACATCACGGTGGATTCGGTACGCTACCAGAGCTACAGCGACTTCTCGCGCAACGTGCCGGTACCGACCAACATCAACATCATCGCCATGAAGCCCTTGCGCGGGTCGGCGCTGATCGTGTTCCCCCCCAACCTGGTATTCATGGTGGTGGACAACCTGTTCGGCGGCGACGGACGCTTCCTGACCAAGTCGGAGGGCCGGGAGTTCACCAATACCGAGCAGCGCATCATCCAGCGCCTGCTGCGGCTGGCCATCGAGGCCTACGAGGAGTCGTGGAAGTCGGTCTATCCGCTGGAAATCCAGTACCTGCGCTCGGAGATGCAGTCCAAGTTCGCCAACATCACCAACTCGCCCAACGAGATCGTGGTGAATACCAGCTTCAATATCGAGGTCGGCAATCTCTCCAGCAACTTCCAGATCTGCATCCCCTATTCGATGGTGGAGCCAGTGCGCGACCTGCTGGCCAACCCGCTCAATGACAGCCATCACGACCAGGACGGCACCTGGTCGAAGCGCATGGCCGGCGAGATCCGCCACTCCGAGGTGGAACTCATTGCCAATTTTGCCGATGTTCCCAGCCGCATCGCCCATGTGATGGCGCTGAAGGTCGGGGACGTACTGACGTTGGAGCTTCCGGAAACCGTGACCGCCAGTGTGGATGGGGTTCCGGTCATGGAGTGCGACTACGGCAGCCAGCACGAACAGCGCGCGCTGCGTGTCATCCGCATCATCGATCATGGTGCGCAGAACTCACCCGATGCCTTCAAGAAGGGCGCTGTGCCTCAAGCCAAGGAATCCAAGCATGACTGATCCCAAGAAGCCCGATCAGAATATTCCCGACGATGACCCCTGGGCCGAAGCCATGGCCGAACAGGAGGCTGCGGAAGCCAAGGCCGAAGACGACCCCTGGGCAGAAGCCATGGCCGAGCAGGAGGCGGCCGGCGGCTCCGCTGGCGATGACGACCCCTGGGCCGAGGCGCTGGCCGAGCAGGAGGCCGCCGAGTCCAGCGAACAGGAGGCGGCGGCGGCCGACCGGGGCGTCGCCGCGCCGGCCCCCCAGGCTGCCGGCGATCGCATCTTCCGCCCGCTGGACAAGGGCAGCGACGGCGGTACGGCCCGCGATCTGGAAATGATCATGGACATCCCGGTCAAGCTGACCGTGGAGCTGGGCCGCACCAAGCTCACCATCAAGCAGCTGCTGGAACTCGCCCAGGGGTCGGTCATCGAGCTCGACGGCCTGGCCGGCGAGCCCATGGATATCCTGATCAACGGCTACCTGATCGCCCAGGGCGAAGTGGTCGTGGTGGATGACAAGTACGGTATCCGCATCACCGAGATCATCACGCCCTCCGAACGGGTCCAGAAACTGAACCGATGAGAGACACCCCCTCCTCCGAGGCTCAGGCAACAGGGCTAGAGGCGCTGGCTGTGGGCGGCGATGCCCTGGTCGGCATGGCAACGCTGGGCAAGACGGCTGCCGCCCTGGGCCTGGTCATCGCCATCATCCTGGTCTGCACGGCGCTGCTCAAGCGCTGGGGGCCGCAGCGCCGCGCCGCCGGAGGTCATCTGCAGGTCGTCGCCAGCACCGCGCTGGGCAGCCGCGAGCGCCTGGTGATCGTGGAGGTCGAAGGCACCTGGCTGGTGCTCGGCGTGGGCGGTGGCCAGATCAACAAGCTGCATGAGCTGGAGGCACCCGAGCGCCCCCGCGAGCCTGACATCGCCGACCTGCAGGGGGAGCGCTTTGCCACCCGCTTTGCCCGTGCCCTCAAGCACAATGCCGGACTGGGAGGCCCCGGTCGGGGAGCCTCATGATTCACCCAGCATTTCCCAAGACCCGGCCCAAGACGATGCCAAGGACCCGGTGCGGGGCCCTGCTTGCCCTGCTGGGAGCGCTTCTGCTGATGGCAATGCCGGTCGCAGCCGTGGCACAGCAGCTGCCGGGCATCGTCAGCCAGCCGCTGGAGGATGGCGGCCAGCAGTGGTCGATCCAGCTGCAGACCCTGCTGCTGCTCAGCGCCATGGCCTTTCTGCCCGCGGCGCTGCTGATGATGACCGGCTTCACCCGAATCATCATCGTGCTCAGCCTGCTGCGTACCGCCATGGGCACCCAGGCCACGCCGCCCAACCAGGTGCTGCTGGGCCTGGCCTTGTTCCTGACCTTCTTCGTGATGGCGCCGGTCTTTTCCATCGTCTACGAAACGGCCTGGGTACCGCTGACCGGCGACGAGATCAATTTCGACGAGTTCCTGCTGCTGGCCCAGCAGCCGTTCCGCGAATTCATGCTGGCCCAGACCCGGGAGCCCGACCTGGCGCTCTTCGCCCGGCTGGCGGAAATCGGCCCCATGCAGGGACCGGAGGATGTGCCGCTGCGGATCCTGGTGCCGGCATTCGTGACCAGCGAGCTGAAGACGGCGTTCCAGATCGGCTTCACCATCTTCATTCCCTTTCTGATCATCGACCTCGTGGTGGCCAGCACCCTGATGTCGCTGGGCATGATGATGGTACCGCCGGCCACGATCTCCCTGCCCTTCAAGCTGATGCTGTTCGTGCTGGTAGACGGCTGGCAGCTGATCATCGGCTCGCTGGCGGAAAGTTTTTATATCTAGCGCTGAAACCCTTTGGGTCGACACCCAGATGTCGGCAAGGAGCGAAGAATGACACCGGAAATGGTTATGGGCATCGCCTACCAGGGCATGCGCGTCACGCTCTTCCTGGCCGGCCCCCTGCTGATCACCGCACTGCTGACCGGCCTGACCGTGAGCCTCTTCCAGGCCGCGACCCAGATCAACGAGATGACCCTATCGTTCATTCCCAAGATCCTGGGCGTCTTTACCGTACTGGTATTCGCCGGACCCTGGCTGCTGAAATTGATCACCGATTTCACCCGCAACCTGTTCACCAGCATCCCCAGCATGTTGATGTGAGACCGCCATGGTCGAGGTGACCTTTGCCCAGCTGCACGGCTGGCTGGTAATACTGTTCTGGCCCTTCGTGAGGATCACTTCCTTCCTGGTCGCCTCGCCGCTCTGGGGCCATTCCAGCGTGCCCAACCAGGCCAAGATCGGCCTGGCGTTCCTGGTGACGCTCGTGATCGCGCCGGTACTGCCCGCCATGCCCGACATACCGATCGTCTCCTGGGCCGGCTTCGGCCTGATGGTGGAGCAGATGCTGATCGGCATCGCCATCGGCCTGGTCATGCACGTGGTATTCGCCGTGGTGCAGGCCGCGGGGGAGTTCATCGGCCTGCAGATGGGCCTGGCATTCGCCACCTTCTTCGATACCGGCAGCGGCACCAACACCATGATCCTGTCGCGGATCTTCTTCATGATCACGCTGCTGATGTTCCTGGCCCTGGGCGGCCACCTGATGGTGCTGGAGGCGCTGGCCACCAGCTTCCATAGCCTGCCGGTCGGCATCGGCGCCTTCAATCCCGCGGCCTTCGAGATGATGGTGCGCTACGGCGGCACCATCTTCATTGCCGGCATGTCGCTGGCCCTGCCGCTGGTCGGTTCACTGTTGATCATCAACCTGGCCATGGGCATTCTCAACCGCTCGGCGCCGCAGCTGACGGTGTTCAATATCGGCTTCCCCACCTCCCTCACCGTGGGCCTGATCCTGCTGATGGTGCTGATGACCGACATGGGCCGCTTCCTGCAGCGCCTGTTCAGCAACGGCCTGCAGTTCATGTACCAGCTCATCGATATGCTCGCTCCCCTGGGCGCCTGACTCTCTCCCCCTTTCGAGCAAGCAAAAAAAACCGCCCAGGCGGGCCGGGGCGGCGAAAAAGGCCGGGCAAGCGCCCGGCCTCAGGGAAGCGAAGTCAAACAGCGGCTTTCTCCACCAACGTTGCCATTCCGCTGTAGGAGTAGCTTCAGCTCACGACTGGAGGCCGCAGGCCTCCCGGCGGTGTTGCCGACGCCAACGATCACCGCCAACGCGGCGGCCTCCACCAGGCGCCTGCTGAGCCTTATGCGTAATCAGGAAACTATAAGCCGCTAAGACTATAGAAAGTTGAACAGCGACAGCCCCTTCACGTCGACGAAGGCTTTCTGGGCCGCCTGCAGACCCACCTGACGCAGGCTGTATTCGGCGATGGCTTCGCTGTAGTCCAGGTCCACCAGGTCGGATAGCGTCTTGTCGTAGTTCATCATGCGATTGCTGCCCACGGCGTCGACTACATCCAGCTCGTTGAGACGTGCACCCATGGAGGCACGCACCGTGAGGACATTGTCGAGGCTGTTGTCGAGCTCACGCATCACGGAGTTGATCGTATTGCGGAAGTGAGCGCGATTTTCCGGTGTCCCTTCCTGGTCCATCTCCAGCACGTCGATGGCGTCCTTCATCGACTTGAACAGGTCCTGGTTGGCACCCTCGGCATTGGCCGGACGCAGCTGGATCTGGTCGCCATCGGCAGGCGTGCCTTCGAGGGTGATGCTGATACCGCCGAAGCTGGCCGCCTTACCGGACTCATAAGGTTCGTCGGTAACAAGCGGGGTTGTCGTACCGTCCGCATTGAGCGCGTTGACGGAGTAGACGGGATTGCCATCGACATCCTCTCCGAAGGTGAGCTCGAACGGCTTGCCGAAATGCTCGTTACCGGGATCCACTCGACTGGGCCCGGTGAAGGCGACGCTACCTTCATTGCGCACATGGCCCTGCTGGGTGCCTATGCTGATCTCGCCAGCCGACACCTGCTCAGCCCTGGCGACATAGCCGGCCCCGCTGGGCACGCTCTGGAAGATCGACTTGCCGTTATCGGCCACCGGCAGCAGGCGCGATGCATCAATGCGCTGCTCACGGGTGTTCTCGTCGCCGATATACTGGGTGCCCTGAACGCCTTCGCCGGCGGTACGGGCAAAGGGCGGCGAGTCGTCGCGATAGCCGCCGAACAGGTAGCGGCCATTGCCGTCGGAGGCGTTGGCCTGGCCGATCAGCGTCTCATAGATACCGCGTAGTTCGCTTGCCACCGACTGGCGGTCGACATCGCTCAGGGTGTCGCTAGCCGCCTGGACCAGCAGCGTCTTGGCGCTGGTCACCGCATCGCTGACGCTGTTGAGGACGCTTTCCGCCTGTGACAGCGAGTTGCGGGCAGAGACCCGCGCATCGGCGAACTGCTGGGTAATCGCCTTGGCCTGGGATACGCCCACTGCCCGGGACGAGGCTTGGGGGTCGTCGGAGGGATTGACCACCCGACGGCCACTGGCGATCTGCTGACCGACCTTGAGGAAGTCGCCCTGCTGACGGTTCATGGACGAGACGCTCTGCTCGAACATGGTGACGGTGCTGATACGCATCGCGCTGGACTCCCTTCGAATCAGTTACGCAGACCGAGAATGGTATCGAAGACCGTTGACGCGGTATCGATCACCCGGGCGTTGGCGGAATAGAACTGCTGGTAGCGGATCAGGTTGGCCGCCTCCTCATCCAGGTTGACCCCGGATTCAGACTGCTGCACCGCCTTGAGCTGGGCGGTCAGGCCCTGTCGTGCGTCGAGGTTGACCTTGACGATATTCGCCTGGTTGCCCACATCGCTGACCATGCCGCCGTAGGCCTGGCTAAGGGACGACCGACCCGCCACCAGCGCCTGGCTTTGCAGGTTCTGCAGCGCCAGGGCATTGCGGTTATCGCCAGTGCCGGAAATGATCCAATCTTCGGGAGGCTCATCAGGATTGATCGGTTGAGCCGCGGCAATCTTGTCCAGGTCGATGATCTCGCTCTGCATATCGGCGGTAGCGCGACGAACCGGCTGTACCTCGAAACGATCGCCATTCGCCGGTGTGCCGCTGAATTCCAGCGTGATGCCGCCAAATCCTAGCGTCCCGGTGGCATCGTCCCAATCGACTTGAGCAGCCGCCAACTGCTGGCCATTGTCCTTGCGGAAGACCTGGGGGGGATCGCCAGCGTTGCCAAAGCGCACCGTATAGTCAGTCGCACGAAGCTGGTCGATATTCGCCGCGTCAAAGCTAGCCCCAACGACCTCCTCCACGCCGGTGTTGCGCGGGTTGGAGTAAGCCCGTGGCTGGCCAATGCTGAAGAAATCACCGCCCTGCTCGCCGTTGAGATCCATGCCCTTGGCATGCTGTTCGTTGAAACCGACCACCAGCGATACGGCGAGCTGGCCAATCTGGTTCTGGGTCTTGTCCAGGGTCTCGGCGCGGAAGGTCATCAGCCCACCCAGTGTGCCACCCTTGATGGTGTCCTCGGGCATGGCCACCAGGTTGCCGCCGGAGTCCCGATAGCCCAGCACTGTGCGCTGCGGGTCGTTGGGTGCATCCATGGCTTCAAGGCGGTAGTGATTGGTACCGGCCACCAGCGGCTGGCCGTTGGGCAGGCTGATGTTGTAGGACTTGCCATCCTGGATATTGAGCCTGATATCCATGCGCTCGCTGAGCTCATGTACCAGCTGGTCCCGCTGGTTGAGCAGGCTGTTGGGGGCCTCGCCGCTGCGCGCCCTGGCCAGGGCGATCTCCCGATTGAGGGTCGCCATCTGCTCGGTCATGTTGTTGATCTGGGTGACTTCGTCGCTGATCTGACCGTTGATGCCCTCCTGCATGTCCTGCAGGTAGCCGTCGAATGCCCGGAACTGGGCGGTCAGCGTATTGGCCGTACCCAGCACGCCCTGCCGCGCAGCGGGATCGGACGGGGCGCCGGCCAGGTCCTCCAGGGAGGAGAAGAAATTCTGCATCAGCGGGGCCAGGCCCGCCTCCCGATCGGCCAGCAGGTTGTCGATCTGGCTGATCTGGTTCTCGTAGGTCGCAAGCGCGCTGGACGAGCTGGTCGCGGCATTGAGCTGCGAGGCGACGAACTGGCTGAACTGACGCTGGATGTCGTTGACCTGCACGCCGCCAGCGGTAGCGCCCTGCTGGCCAAGAATCGTCAGTTCACGATTGTAGCCCGGCGTATAGACGTTGCTGATGTTGTTGCTGGTGGTATTCAGCGCATTCTGAGCGGCATTCAGGCCGCTGAGACCGATAGAGAACATGCTCATGGTGTTGTTTCCTTTCGCCAATACCCAAGTTATCGGCCTGTAGACCCAGAACTTTAGACTCCTCGCAGACTGACGTGTAACGGCAAGGAATGTGATGGCCGCACTGTCGGAGCAGCTTTAGCTCGCGACTGGAGGCTGAAAGCCTCCTGGCAGTGTTGCCTATGCTGGCGTCTATCGCTGGCGGTGCGGTCTCCGCCAAGGCGCCTAGCGGCGCCAGTCGCGATGGGAACTCGGAGCGCCGAACCGAGCGCTCCTACAGCGCCTCAGTAGCGCAGGAAGACCAGCGAGTCGTTGTCACGCTGGGCGACCTGCGGCCCCATGGTGTTCATGATCGCGATCAACTTGTCGGCGTAGGCCGGGTCGGTGGCATAGCCCCCGGCCTGCAGCGCCCTGGCCGCCTGTTCGGCACTGCCCGCCGTGGTCACCGCCGCATAGCGCGGGTTGTTGCCGATCAGGTTGGCATAGTCGGTGAAGGCCTCCTCGAAGGAGCCGTAGACACGGAAGGAGTCGACGATCCGGGTTCGCTTGCCGTTGATGTACTCGTGGGTCGTCACGTCCGTGGTGGGCCCGCGCCAGCTGCTGCCGGCCTTGATGCCGAAGAGGTTATGGCTGTTGCCGCCATCGGCCTTCGCAATCTCGTGACGCCCCCAGCCGGTTTCCAGCGCCGCCTGGGCCAGGATCAATTCCGCAGGAACGCCGGTCCGCCGGCTTGCCGCCTGGGCGGGCGCCGAGAGCTTGTCCATGAACCGCTGGACGTGCTCGCCGCTCTGGCCACGGCTGCGTGATTCGGCTGCACTGCCAGCAGCGGCCACGGCGTTACGCTGGACCTCTGTTCCCGCCGCTGCCGCCGTTGCCGGCAAGGCGTCCACGGCGGACATGAAGCCCCCGCGGGCGGTCTCCAGCTCGTCCAGGAAGCTCGCGGGCGGTGCCTCGACCACGCTGTCGACACGACGCTCATCTTTATTTTCGTCCTCTGCCCCCTCGCCTTCGGCAGGCTGCAGGGCATCCTTCAGTACACGTGGCGTACCGCGGGGAATGCCGGCGATGAGTTCGTTGAGCTCATGGTCGGCTTGCTGTGCCTGCCGACCCGCCCCCACGCCCTGGCTCTGCAGTTGGGCGACGAGATGATCGGCCAGGCCGATGCCGCGCCCGGCCATGGTCTGTGCCCACTGCTGATCAAGCATCGACTGGTAGAACTCGGTCTGCTCGCTGTCAAGCAGACCGGTGGTCGGGGTGGCATCACGCATGCTCTTGAGCATCATCTGCAGGAAGAGCGCCTCGAACTGCTGGGCGGCCCCCTTGAGGCCGGCGGCTTCATCGTTGCGTGCCGTGTGCTTGAGGCGCTCTAGGCCCTGAACGTCGAGGGCGAACTGGCTGCTGAAATCCTGGATGCTCATCAGATGATCTCCAGGTCGGCACGCAGCGAGCCGGAGGCCTTGAGGGCTTCGAGGATCGACATCAGGTCGCTGGGCGTGGCGCCCAGGGCATTCAGCGCGTTGACGACGTCCACCAGGTCGGCGCCCTCGACCACACGCAGGTAGGCGTCCTGTTCCTGGATCTCGATTTCGGTGTCGGGCACCACCACGGTCTCGCCGTCGCCGAAGGGCGGCGGCTGGCTGACCAGGAAGCGGGTATCGATGACGATGGAGAGGTTGCCATGGGCCACGGCGGCCCGGCGCAGGGTGACCGCGCTGTTCATCACCACCGAGCCGGTACGGGCATTGAAGACCACCTTGGCCGGCGCCTCCATGGGCGTCACCTGGATATTCTCCACCTGGGCCATGAAGTTGACCCGAGAGTTCTCGTTCATCGGCCCGTCCAGGGCGATCACGCGGGAATTGCGGGCGGCGGCAACGGGCCGGCCGAACTCGCTGTTGATGGCGTTGACCACACGCTGGGCGGTGCCGAAGTCGGCCTGCTTGAGCTCGAGTTCGAGCAGCCCCGCCTCGGCGCCCAGGTTGAGCGGCACTTCCCGCTCCACCATGGCCCCCCCGGCGATACGACCACCGGCCAGCTGGTTGACCTGAACGGCGGCCCCGCCGGCGGCGGCACCCATGCCGCCCACCAGCAGGTTCCCCTGGGCGATGGCGTAGGTGTCGCCATCGGCACCCTTGAGCGGCGTCATCAGCAGGGTGCCGCCACGCAGGCTGCGGGCGTTGCCGATGGAGGAGACATTGATGTCAAGCCGCTGGCCGGGGCGAGAAAACGGCGGCAGGTCGGCGGTTATCATGACCGCGGCCACGTTGCGCAGCTGCATGTTGGTGCCCGGCGGCACGGTAATGCCGAGCTGCGACAGCATGTTGGAGAGGCTCTGACCGGTGAATGGCGCCTGCATGGTCTGGTCGCCGGTACCGTCCAGCCCGACCACCAGGCCGTAGCCCACCAACACGTTGTCACGCACGCCGGCGAAGTTGGCGATCTCGCGAATCCGCTCGGCCTGAACCGGCAGTGCCAACATGCCGGCCAACAGCAGTAGCGCCAGCTTCGCCACGAAGCGGTGTGCATGCGGACGGGGAAACGTCATGGTAAGCGTCTTGAACAGCGTCATGCCTGCGCCTCGGTATTCGGTCATCGTTAGAAGGGCGATATATTGAGGAAGAATCGCTGCAGCCAGCCCATATGCTGCGCCTCATGGATATAGCCACTACCCACGTATTCGATACGGGCATCGGCCACCGCCGTGGAGGGCACGGTATTCTGGCCGGTGATGGTGCGCGGATTCACGACGCCGGAGAAACGGATGAACTCCACGCCCTGATTGATGGCGATCTGCTTCTCGCCACGCACTCGCAGGTTGCCGTTATGCATCACCTCGAGTACCGACACGGTGATGGTACCGGTCATACTGTTGCTGGCCTGGGAACCACCGCCGCCGGCAAAGTCGCTATTGCCGGAGAGATTGCCGGACAGGTCGATGCCTTGCTCCGCCAGGCGCTCCAGCACATCGGGGAGCGCTGAAATATCGAGCCCTGCTGAACCGCTGCGATTCGCGTTGGACTGTGAGTTCTTGTTGGCACTCACCTGCTCGTCCAGCACGATGGTAAGGATGTCGCCGATCATGCGCGGCCGCCGATCCTCGAACAGCGGTTGGGAACCGCGATGCGCCTGATAGATCGAGCCGTTGGCCAGGCGAGGGGGCGGCTCCATGATGGCGATCTGCTCCTGCTCCCCCACCACGGAGGCACGAGGAACCTGTGCGCAACCGCTCAGGGCCAGCGCCACCAGGGCGAGGAGGACCAGGGCCAGCCTCGATATCGAAAAACCCGCGCCTTTCATGCTTGCTCGCTTCCCATGGCAGGGAGTGGAAATCATCATGCCGTCGTCTGTCAGAGCTGGCTCAAACGGGCCAGCATCTCGTCGCTGGTCTGAACGGCGCGGCTATTGATCTCGTAGGCGCGCTGGGTCTGGATCATGTTGACCATCTCCTCCACCACGTTGACGTTGGAGGTTTCCACATAGCCCTGGAACAGGCGGCCGGCCCCGTTCATGCCCGGCATGGTCTCGTTGCGAGGCCCGGAAGAAGTGGTCTCCCGGTAGAGGTTACCGCCGATGCTCTCGAGCCCGGTCGCGTTGACGAAGGTCGAGATGGTTATCTGGCCCACTTCCATGGACTGGTTGTCGCCCGGCTGGGTCACCGAGACGATGCCGTCCTCGCCGATGGAAACCGACAGGGTGGTCGGCGGCAGGATGATGGCTGGCTCCAGTGGATAGCCATTGGCGTTGACCATCTGGCCGTTCTCATTGAGCTGGAAGCTGCCGTCGCGGGTGTAGGCCGTGGAACCATCCGGCATCAGCACCTGGAAGAAACCGTTGCCGTTGATAGCCAGGTCGCGGGAGTTCTCGGTCTGTTCGAGCCCACCCTGGGTGTGCAGGCGCTCAGTGGCAACGGGGCGAACGCCGGAGCCCACCTGCATGCCCGAAGGCAGGCGGTTCTGCACGTCGTTCTGGGCACCGGGCTGACGCAGGTTCTGGTAAAGCAGATCCTCGAACACCGCACGCGAGCGCTTGAAGCCGTTGGTGCTGACGTTGGCCAGGTTGTTGGAGATGACATCCAGCTTGACCTGCTGGGATTCCAGACCGGTCTTGGCCGTCCAAAGTGACTTGATCATATTCGTTTCCTCGGGCACCGCTTTATAAAGTGCCTAGCTGTCAGGCCATCAGCCCTGTATAGAAAGCAGGTTATTGGCCCGCTGAGCATTTTCATCAGCGGTGCTGATCACTTTCATCTGCATTTCATAGCGCCGCGCCACGTCGATCATCGAAACCATCGCCTCGATGGCGCTGACGTTGCTGCCCTCCAGCGCACCGCTGGCGACCCTGGCATTCTCGTCGGCAGGCAGCGCTGCCACTTCACCGTCCGCATCGGGAGCCGGACGGAAGAGACCGTCATCGCCACGCAGCAGCGCCTGTTCCGGGGTGACCAGCTTGATACGCCCCATATCCACCAGCGCTTCGGGGCTCTCTCCTTCACCGATGCCGCTGAGGGTACCGTCGGCACCCACCGAGACGCTGGCACCCAGCGGCACGATGATGGGCCCGCCGTCGCCGATCACCGGCCGTCCCACCAGGGTAACCAGGCCGTCGCCGTCGACTTCGAGATCGCCCCGCCGGGTATAGGCCTCGGTGCCGTCCTCGGCCTGCACGGCGATCCAGGCGTCGCCTTCCAGCGCGATGTCCATGGGCCGCCCGGTGTGGTTGATGGGGCCCGGCGAGAAGTCGCTGCCCGGCGTGGATGCCGCCACCGACACCCGGGTCGGCAGCACGCCTTCGCCCTGTACCGGCACGGCACGCATGGCATGCAGCTGGGCGCGAAACCCGGCAGTCGACACGTTCGACAGGTTGTGGCTGACCACCGCCTGCTGATCCATGCTCTGCTTGGCCCCGCTCATGGCGGTGTAGAGAATGCGATCCATGGCTCGGCTCCCTTAGCGCTTGGTATTAGTGCTTGGTATTAGCGCTTAGCGCAGGTTGATGGCGGTCTGCAGGAGCTCGTCCTGAGTCTTGATCGTCTGGGAGTTGGCCTGGTAGGCCCGCTGCGCCACGATCATCGCCACCAGCTCACGGGCCATATCCACGTTGGAAGTCTCGATGGCGCCGGAGACCACGCTGCCCAGCAGGCCGGTGCCCGGCGTGCCGATCAGCTCCTGGCCGGAAGCGGCACTGGCCGTCCAGACGTTGTCGCCGGAGGGCGTCAGCCCTTCGGGGTTGCGGAAGCTGACCAGGGCGACCTGACCGGCCGGGCGCGACTGCTCGTTGGAGTAGTTGCGCATGATGGTGCCGTCATCGTTGATGGTGATGCCTACCAGGGTGCCGGAGGTATAGCCGTTCTGGTTCAGGCTGCTGACCGTGGAGGTATTGCCGAACTGTGTAGAACCGGCAAGGTTGAGGTCGAAGGTGAGATCCTCCGGCTCACCACCGAAATAAGCGGCCGCATCGAACGTTATGCCCGGGATTGCACCGTTGGCATCGACGTCGCCGCCACCATTGACCAGCTTGCCATTACTATCGAACTGAACGGAGTACTCGTTCACGTTACCCGCGCCATCGTCCAGCGTGGTGCCGTCGAGAGTCATCTTGGCAGTCCACACGTTGGCCGCGGTCTTTTCATAGTAGACAGTGATGTTGCGCGGATTACCGAGCGAATCAAAGACAGTGAAATTGTTGGAATAATGGTAGTCGATCATGGCTGGGTTGCCCGTCGAGTCGGTTGCTTCCACCGTACTCCGCTCTTCACCTATCACCTTGCGGGCATCCAGGTTGAACGTGGTCCCAACGCGGGTGGTGGCGCTCGCATCCAGCTCTTCCGCCGATACGTTCAGCGGCACCGGCTGGCCACCCACCTGCACCTGGCCAGCGGCATTGAGGCCGTAGCCCATGATCTGCGCACCCTGGGCGTTGACCAGGTCGCCCTGCGACGTCATCGTCAGCTGGCCGTTGCGCGAGTAGACCACTTCGCCGCTGGGATCCTGGAAACGGAAGAAGCCGTCGCCGGCGATCGCCAGATCCAGGTTGCGGTTGGTGGACTCGACGTTGCCTTCATTGAAGTTCTGCAGCACGGACGACACCCGGGTGCCCAGGCCGACCTTCGAACCGGCGAAGACATCCGAGAACTGCACGTTGGAGCCCTTGAAGCCCACAGTCTGGGAGTTGGCGATGTTGTTGCCGATGGTGCCCAGTTTCTGCGCCTGGGAATTCAAACCACTCAGTGCTTGTGAAAAGCTCATGTTTCGTTCCTCTGCCTGCCGAATTTTATGCCGCTATCGCGGTTCTGATTAGGAAACCAATGTTGCGAATCAAAGGATCTGCTTGATGTCACCCAGGCCCACCTGGCCATAGATGGCACCGAGGTCGAGCTTCACGCCGCCATTGCCATCCGGCGGCGTGACCCCGCCGACCACGGCGTAGTTGAGCGTGGAGGCATTTAGCGTCTTGTCGCCACTGGTGGCTTCGACACGCACTCGATAGGCACCCGGCGCTGCCGTTTCGCCCTCGGTGGTCCTGCCGTCCCAGGTGAAGGACTCGACCCCGGCCTTGACCGAACCGATGTCATAGCGATTGACCACCTGGCCGCTGGCGTTGGTGATCGTCACGCGCACGTTCTCGGCCGACTGACCGAGTTCGATACCGAAGGGCGTGGTGTGGGCGTTGCCCTCTTCATCGGTTTCCATCAGCACGCGATCGCCCGGCACCAGCACGCCCTGGCCGATCAGCCCGGCCGCTTGCAGCGTCTGCCCGGCATCCATCTGGCTGGTGATGCCCTTCAGGGTCTTGTTGAGATCCTCGATGCCGCTGACGGTGTTGATCTGGGCCAGCTGCGTGGTCATCTCATGGTTGTCCATGGGATTGAGCGGGTCCTGATGCTGCATCTGGGCGATCAGCAGGGTCATGAAGTTGTTGCGCAGCTCGGCGGACTGGCTGGCGTCGCGACTGGACGGGCCACCCTGGTTCATGCGCGTGACGACATTGGAATCAATGGTCGTGGACATGGCGGTTACCCTTCACCCAGGGTGAGTGTCTTGAGCATCATCTGCTTGCTCGTGTTCATGACTTCGACGTTGGCCTGGTAGGAGCGAGAGGCCGAGATCATGTTGACCATCTCGTGCACCGGCTCGACGTTGGGCATGGTCACGTAGCCCTCTTCGTTGGCCAGGGGATGCTCGGGGCGGTACTCCATGCGCATGGGCGAAGGGTCCTCCACCACACTTCGCACGCCCACGCCACCGATGCCATGGGCGCCCTGATGGCGCGACTCGAACAGCACCTGCTTGGCGCGATAGGCCTCACCATCCGGCCCTGCCACGCTGTCGGCATTGGCCAGGTTACTGGCCGTGACATTCATGCGCTGCGACTGGGCGCTCATGGCCGAGCCGGCGATATCGAAAACGGAAAACATCGACATGGAACGATCTCTCTCTGGTTGTTCCGGCTGCTTACTCCGGCTGCATGGCGCTCTTCAGCCCCTGGATACGGCTGTTGAGAATGGTCAACGCCGCCTGGTAGCGCACCGAATTGTCGGCGAACTGGGTACGCTCGCGATCCATGTCCACCGTGTTGCCATCCAGGCTCGGCTGATCCGGCACCCGATACAGCAGCCCTTGGCTCGGCCGCGCGAAGCCCTGACCGGCAAGATGCCCCGCGGACGTCCTGGCCAGTGACAAACCGCCACCGGATGAGCGACCATGCTCGACCGCCTTCTTGAGCTCGCCGGCAAAATCCATGTCGCGCGCCTTGTAATTCGGCGTGTCGGCATTGGCGATATTGCTGGCCAGCACCTTGTGGCGCTCCTGGCGCAAGCCCAGCGCCTGCTGGTGGTAGTTAAAGGCGGCCTCGAGCTGATCGATCATGCCGGCGCTCCCCGTGGTCGAAACCCATATGAACAGTGTGCGGAACTTGTTGAGACTGAAGAATAGCCAGGGTGATGTCACATCAATGGCAAGAACAGGCCGGTTTTCCGCATTCATTTCCACTGTTTCATGAGATCGCCGAACGCTAGAATTCACTGGCACCATCACCAACCTCGGCCGAATGCCATGCAGCGTCACCCTTTCAAGCTTCCGCTCACCCTCTGGCCGCTCCTCGCCAGCCTGGTACTGCTACCCGGCATCGCCAAGGCCGACGACGACGCCCTGCTTCAGGCCGTGCATGGCTTTCTGCACAGCGAGGCACAGTCCCTGGGCGAAGAGATCGTCATCGAACTACGCCCCCCTTCGGCCCGGTTGCCGGAGTGCGTATCGCCCCAGCCCTTTCTGACCCGGGAAGGCGAACTGCCTCTAGGGCGGGTATCGGTGGGGGTACGCTGCGGCAGCGATGGGCGCCAGGTGCGCTACATGCAGGCTGACATCGGCGTTCTAGGGGAGTACCCGGTGCTGGCAGCGACACTCAACGCCGGCGATACGGTCCGCCAGGAACACCTGGTGCAGCAGCAGGGCAACCTGGCAGAGCTGCCCAATAACAGCCTGCTCGACCCAGAGCAGATCATCGGTCAAGTCGCGACACGCACGCTGCGTGCCGGCCAGCCGCTTCAGGCCCACCAGTTCCGCTCCCTACCACTGGTGGAGCGCAATCAGCGTGTCGTGGTCGAGGCCAGGGGGTCGGGGTTTCGGGTCTCCCGCGAAGGACAGGCGCTGGAGCCCGGCGGCCTGGGCGACCGGGTGCGGATACGCTTCGATTCCCGCGAGGTAGTCACCGGGGAAGTGGCCGGAGAAGGGATAGTGATCGTCGACTTCTGAGGGCGCGTTCGACACGCCATGCCGACACTAATATATTTAGGTGAATGGCATTGAGGTGAATGACACCCTCCAGCGGATGCGCCTCGCACGCATCCGCCATATCATGCCTAAAGTTTTTCCCGGGGCAGCCGATAGCGTGTAAAAGCACCGGTCACGAGGCCTATACAGTGAAGATCAATAGCCAGAACCCCCTGACTCGCCCCACACCGACGACGCCCCGCGAGGAAGCGCAGCCGGTCAAGGGTCCCAGTCAGTCGAGCCAGCAGGATGCCGGCCCCGCGGCCACGACGCACCTGCGCCAGAATGCCACCGACACCTCCCGCGACATCGATACCGCCAGGGTCGACGAGATCCGCGAGGCCATTCGCGAGGGGCGCATGGAAATTCGCGCCGAGCGCATCGCCGATGGGTTGATAGAGTCGCTGCTGCCCTCTGCGGCCAAAGGTGACGAATGAGCCTGGCGAAGCTTCTACGCGAGCAGCAGCAGCGCCTCGATGGCGTCATCGAACTGCTTGAGCAGGAGCGCGAACTGCTGGCCGCCGCCGATATCGACGGGCGTCGGCTGGCCGCGATTGCCGAACATAAGCAGCAACGTCTGCAGCAGCTGGAAGCCACCGAGACCTTGCGCCATAGCGTCCAGCACCGCCTGGGCTATGCCGAGGGTGCCGCCGGTGCGCGCCAGGCGGCAGACGAAGCCGGCTGCCTCCATGAGTGGGAAAGCACTCTGGAGCGGACCCGGAAGGCCCATCGGCTCAACGCCATGAACGGCCAACTGGTCAGCCTGCGCATGGGCCAGAACAAGCGCCTGCTCGAATTCATTCATGAAGCTGCCGAGAAGACCACCTATGGCGCCAGCGGGCGGGTGAAGGCGCAGCCGGGACGCTTCAATACCTCGGTCTAGTCTTTTCCTCTTGCTAGCCTGCCAGTCCCCGCCAGAAATCTCTCATCCGCCAGACCCTGAATCGCCGCGCATACTCGCCTACCACTACTCGCCTACCACAGTGAATCAATAAGCTTCTCATCGTCGGGGACTGCCATGACCACGGTATTGCGACCGTTGGCCTTCGCCTCGTAGCTGGCGGCATCGGCACGCGCCAGCACGGTTTCGACGGCATCATCGCCCTCCTGGAACGCGGTCACCCCCATGCTGAGGGTGATGTTGTAGACCTTGCTTTCATTGACCACCGTGACTTCGGAAACCACCCGGCGCAGCGATTCGGCAATGTCCCCGGCCTGCTTGAGGGTGCAGCTCGGCAGCAGCACCGCAAACTCGTCCCCGCCCTGCCGAGCCACATGATCGCTACGCCGGACTTCCCATGCCACCACCTGGGCGATGCGCCGAAGCATCTCGTCGCCCAGGGCATGCCCACCCTCATCGTTGATCGGCTTGAAATGATCGAGGTCGAACAGGATCAGCACCGACGGCGTGCCGGTCTTGGAATATTCCGCCAGCGCCTCTTCGAGGCGCCGCTCGAAACCGCGACGATTGAGCAGCCCGGTCAACGGATCGTGCTCCGCTTCCCAGCGCTGCAGCGCTTCCTGCTGGCGGCGCTCGGTGATGTCCTTCACCATGCCGACGAAACCGAGGGGCTCATCGCTCCCCCTCACCTGGCTGGCATGCACCTCCACCCACAGGGTGACCCCGCCCGAATGGTGGAATCGCAGCTGACGCATGAAGTCGTTACCGGTCGCCAGGGAGTGGCGCCACATGTCCTGGGTTCCCTGTCGGTCGTCAGGATGGATCCGTTCCCACCAGTCGCTTGCACTGCACGACGCATCCAGCCCCAGCAGCTCCAGCAGCGCAGGATTCATGTAGTTCAGGTGGCCCTTGAGATCGGCGACGAACATGCCTACCGGCGTGGAGCCCAGCACGGCATCGAGAAACGCCTGGCGATCCCGCAGGTGCTCCAGCGCCGAGAGCCGTTCATGCTCCAGGCGATTGAAGCTGCTGGCCACCTGGCTCAACTCATTCATATTGGTCGAAAGCGCCAGGTAGCGACGCTCCCCCGCGCCTACTTGGGCGATCTGGCGCTCGAGCCGATGCAGTGGCTCGAGCAGGCGCCTCACCAGCCAACGCATGCTGAACATCAACAGCACAGCCAACGCCAGCCAGGCCCACCACAGTGTGACGAGATAATCGCCCAGTGGCGCACGAACCTGCTCCCGGGGCAGCGCCACCTTGACGATCCAGTTTGCCGGCCGGATCTGACGATACGACATCAGCGCCGACTCACCATCGGCCCCGCGGGCAATGGTCTCGCCCTCCCAGCCCCCCAGGGCCAGATCGAGCGCAGGCAGTCCTCTGTATGCTTCCTTGCTCGCCACAAGGGACGGGCGACGGGGACGAAACAGCAGCTCTCCCGATGCCGACAGCACCGAGATACGCCCCTCCTCGCCCAGCCAGCTGCGCTCCAGCCATTGGAACAATCCGCCCCGGGACAGGTTGACCATCCCTCCGACGACCCCGGCGAACGCCCCCTGGTCGTCGAACCGCGGCACCAGCATCAGCACCAGGTCGTCACCGCTGGCCCGGCCCACGAAGGGCTCACTGACGTAGGGCCGGCGCAAGCGACTCAGCATGCGGAAATACTCCGTTTCCGCCGTCTCGAGACCGACCCTGCCCTCCACCACCGGCCAATCGGCGAGCACCACGCCGTCGGGGCCGGTCACCATGATGCCCTCGAACCACTCCATGAGAACCTGGCTATGCTCGAGGGAGGCTCCCAGTCGCTCCGGGCTCACTCCCCGCAGGCCGGCCTCCAGCCGTGCAAGGGCATGGAGGCGCCGATTCACCTTCTCGGTCAGGCCATCGGCAATCAAATGCGACTCGTCACGCAGGTGCTCCAGGTTGACCTGATCCACCAGGGCCTTTCCATACTGCCACGCCAGCATCAACAGAATGCCCACGATGACCAACCACGTCGCAGCAAGACCGGCAAGCAGTCGCCCCTGCAGGGAGCAGAGGAACCGAGTCAATGCTTCTATTCGAACCGAGGTGTGCAACGCGTTCCCCTTTGGCGAAAACAGGGGGCCAAGCGATTCATCCACCGTGAACGACGCCAAGCCTTGAACCCCTCCCCTGGCGACCCTGCCTCAGGGAACGATATCTTCCTCCTCTTGTATCGGCGCCTGAATTCCGAACTTGAGGCTTGCCCTGGCGTCAATCTCCCCTTGTCGAACGATTTATCGGGACAATTCCGAATTTTACCTTGCGCAGGACTAAAGTCTGGGCTGATCCTGACGATAATTAACAATGCCAGCGCCGAACCCTATCTCGGCGCTTCACTCCAAACGGCAGGGGCTAAACAAGCGAATCGATGAGTCATCACGGCAAACGCCCACCAGGCGACAGGGTAAAATCCTTGGCCCAGCACCCCGCACGGCTCACCCTGAACGCGTTCGAGCAGGGACAGACCGGCATGGTGATAACCGATACCGCGGGACTCGTCGTCCTGGCCAATGAGGCGTTCTGCCAAATTGCCGGCTGCGAGCGCAGCGAGGTTGCCGGCTGGCCAGTCGAACACTTTTTCGTGTCGTTGAGGACACCCTCGATGCTTGCGACCGACCCGGACACGAGCGTCGACGAACCCACTTCCTGGCAGCAGGAGGTGCTGTGTCGTCGCAACGACGGTGAATCGATGCCGGTATTGATGACCGTGGACGCCCTGCTCGACGACCGGGAGCGCCCACACCACTACCTGCGCACCTTCGTCAGCCTCGCCGCCCCCGATGGCAAGCAGTTCGGCGACAGGCATTGGGTCCACGTCGACCCGATGACCGGCCTTCCCAACTGGCTGCTGCTGCGCGATCGCCTCAATCACGCCCTGGCCCAGGCGGATCGTGCCGATAACGGCCTCGCCGTACTGTTCATCGACATCGACCGGTTCAAGGCGGTCAACGATGCGGCCGGCCATCTGGAAGGCGACCGACTGCTGGGCGAGCTGGCCCAGCGACTGCAGAAGGCGCTACGCAGCCGAGACACCCTGGCCAGGCTGGGTGGCGACCAGTTTGTCGTCCTGCTGGAAAAGGATGGTACCGCGGAAGCCGCGCAGGTGGTGACAGAGCGGCTTCAAGAGGCGCTGGAGCCCCCGTTCCTCTCCGAGAACCGCTACCTGCTGCTGACCGCCTCCATCGGCATTGCGCTCTACCCGGCCGACGCACAGGATGAGGAGGCCCTGATCACCACGGCACGCAGCGCCATGTATACGGCTCGCAGGAAAGGCCCCGGACGCCAGGCCTTCGTCGATCACCGCCTGACGGCAAAGCTGAAGGAAAAACATCGGCTCGAGAGCCGGCTGAGCGAGGCCATTCATCTCCCCGAGCGCCATTTCCAGCTCCACTTTCAGCCTGAAATCGATATCGCCACCGGCCGCTGCACCGGCCTGGAAGCCGTATTGCGCTGGAAACAGCCCAAGCAGTGGCAGGAGCCACCCGCTGACTTGCTCGACACCATCGCCCGACTGGGCCTTGGCATTCGTCTCGATCGCTGGGCCATCCAGACCGTCATTGCCCGCCATCTGAGCTGGCTGGAGAGCGGTTCGCCGCTGGGTGAACTGCCGGTCTCGATTCGCCTCTGCGAGTCTCACCTGGTCAATGACACCCTCGACCGCCGACCTCTCGATCACTTCCTGCGCCTTCAGAGCCTCGACACCCTGGCGTGGCTGACCCTGCAGGTGCCTGGCCAGGGATTGTCCAGCAACCTGGACGCCGCCTCCCATATGCTCAAGCGGCTCGAGCGACTCGGCGTTCGGCTCGCCATCGATGATCTGGGTGCCGGCCCGGTCGACCTCGCCTGGCTGTCACGCCTGCCCTTCAACAAGGCCAGAATCAGTGTCAGCCTGGCCATGACTCCCCCACAGGAGGAGCGCAACCTCGCGGAAGCGCTGTGCCGACTGCTGCAGGCACTCCATATCGAGCCGGTCATCACGGATATCGACGATCCGTGGCAGGTAACCGCCGTAAGTGGCCTCTCCCTCAAGCGAGTCCAGGGCGATCATTACTGCCCGGCCCTGCCGGCAGAGGAACTCGACCGGTGGCTTGCCGAACGCAAGGCGGCCCGCAACTAGCCGCGCTTCGTCCCTATCCACTGATATACCTGCTCGCCCTGATATAACTACCCACTCTGATATGGGTTAGGCACGGCAGGATAGCGAGCCGGATAGGCCTCCATGAAGGCATGGGCGACCCGAAGCACTCGGGTATCGTCATGCTTGCCCCCTGCCAGCTGGAAACCGACAGGCAAACCCTCGTCGGTGAAGCCACAGGGCACCGATACCGCAGGCTGCTGGCTGAGGTTGAATGGGTAGGAAAACGGCGCCCACTCCTCCCAGTCCCGCATGTCGCTGTCGGGCGGTACGTTGTGCAGGAGCTCGAACGGCGAGATGGCCACCGTGGGGGTCATCACCAGGTGGTACTGCTGATTGAAATATTCCAGCTGCTGGGTCAGGCGGGCTCGACCACGCAGCGCGCGAAACAGGTCCAAGGCACTCCAATGCGCGGCTCGCTTGGCATCGGACACCATGCCCGGATCGAGAAGCTCACGCTTGCGCTCGTCCATTTCGGCGTAGACCGCCAGCGAAGCCGTGAACCAGAGCTTGTTGAAGATATCCAGCGGCGATTCAAACCCGGGGTCGACCTCCTCCACCACGGCACCCAGCGCCTCCAGCTTGTGGGCAGCCGCACGCACCCTCTCCGCCACCTGGCTATCCACCCTGGCATAGCCCAGGTCCGGCGAATAGGCGATTCGCAGCCCCTGAAGCCCCTGGCCCATCTCTTCGCCCCAGTCGTCGGGCTGACCCCGCGTGGCATAGGGATCGCGATAATCGTAGCGTCCGATGACATTGAGCATGCTCACCGCATCGGTGACCTTACGGGTCAAGGGGCCGATATGGGACAGGGTCGGCTCCTCCGAAGGCGGCCACTGAGGCGTCCAGCCGAATGTCGGCTTGAAGCCGAACACACCGGTGAAGGCGGCGGGAATACGGATCGACCCACCCGAATCCCCGCCCTGATGCAGCACCCCCATATTGAGCGCGGCGGCGACGGCGGCGCCCCCCGAAGAGCCTCCGGGCGTCAGGCGGGTATCCCAGGGGTTGGCCGTTGCGCCATGCACCCGGTTGTCAGTGACCGCCTTCCATCCGAACTCCGGCGTATTGGTCTTGCCGAGTATCACGGCCCCGGCCTCCCTCAGCAGGCGAGCCGGAGGCGAGTCGTGCTCACAGGGGGCATCGGACGCGGTCAAGGAGCCTTTCCTGGCCGGCATGCCCGTGACCTCGGTCAGATCCTTCAGTGAAACCGGCACGCCATCGATCGGGCTGAGCGGCCGCCCCTGCCCCCAGCGCCGCGCCGATGCATGGGCGGCGGCCTCGGCACCCTCCCGGTCGACGTGGACGTAGGCATTGACCTCGCCGTTGAAGCGGTCGATTCGGTCGAGAGCGGCTCTCGTGGCCTCCAGCGGGGAAGCCTTGTGCGATTCGAAGAGACTTCGCAGTTGGCTGGCATCCATGGTTCCTAGATCGGTATCGCTCACACGGACCTCCAATTTTTCCAGTGAGTCCGTATAGAGTGTGGGAAATGTCTGCCACCTGACAAGTTAGCGGCGTCGACGCCTGACCAACCGCCAGGGGTAGCCGTCGACGAACGGCAGGTATACGAAAATGCCGCCTGACACAAAGCGTCAGGCGGCATTTCGTGAAATTCGATGGTGGAGCCTAGCGGGATCGAACCGCTGACCTCAACACTGCCAGTGTTGCGCTCTCCCAGCTGAGCTAAGGCCCCACGTTGTTGCTCTCGCGAGAACGAGGCGAATGATACCGACCACCACCCTGGCAGTCAATATCGACAATCAGGTTTCACGCCCCGTTGACGATATCGTTTAGTACCGGCACTTAGCCAATTTCCCTTGGGCGACGAGTATGGCAAGCTTGGTGGCTTCTAGACTATCCGCTCTCTTCACGGACACTTCCGTGATCAACAGCAATGACGAGGAACGTCAGCCTTGATCAAGGTTCTCATTGTCGATGACCATCACCTGGTTCGCACCAGTCTCGCTCGCCTGCTGGATGAGGAGGAGGACATCGACGTGGTCGGGGAGGCGGCCAGCGGAGAGGAAGCCATCACCCTGAGCCGCAAGCTCGACCCGGATGTCGTGCTGATGGATCTGCGCATGCCGGGAATCGGCGGCCTGGAAGCGACGCGCAAGATCATGCGCAACAGCGCCGACATCCGCATCCTGGCCCTGACCGGCTTCATGGAAGACAATTTTGCCCAGCGCCTGCTGGAAGCGGGAGCGGGCGGCTTCATCAGCAAGGATACCCAGGTGCCCGACATGGTCGATGCGATCCGCAGCGTATTCGCCGGCCATCGCTATATCAGCCCGGACATCGCTCAACGCCTGGTGCTGTCGCGCTTCGACTCGGAAGAGAACCCCTTCGACCAGCTCTCCCAGCGTGAGCTTCAGGTGGCGATGATGATCGTCAACTGCCAGCGTGTCGCCGAGATCTCCGACCGCCTCTTCCTCAGCCCGAAGACCGTCAACACCTACCGCTACCGAATCTTCGAAAAGCTGGGTGTGCAGACCGATGTCGAGCTGACCCATCTGGGCCTGAAACATGGCCTGGTGGATGGATTCGACACCACCAACTGATGCAAACGATCTGGTAAGCTGGAGGCTCACGCCTCAGCCAGTCCCAAGATGACCTTCGACTCCCGTCAGTTCCTCGCCCACCTGACCCAGGCACCGGGCATCTACCGCATGCTCGACGAGCGAGGCGACACCCTCTACGTCGGCAAGGCCAAGCGCCTGAAGGCCCGCCTGGCCAGCTACTTCCGCGGCGCCCTCAACGCCAAGACGCAAGCCATGGTAGGGCGCATAGCAGACGTTCAGGTCACCGTGACCCGCAGCGAGATCGAAGCGCTGCTGCTCGAGCAGACCCTGATCAAGGAGCTGCGCCCGCCCTACAACATCCTGCTTCGCGACGACAAGTCCTACCCCTTCGTCTTCGTCACCGATCGCCACCCCTATCCGGCGCTCGAGTACAAGCGGGCCAGGCGGCGTCACGAGGATGGCCGCTATCTCGGCCCCTACCCCAGCAGCGGTGCGGTGCGCGAAAGCCTGTCGCTGATGCAGAAGATCTTCCGTATCCGCAACTGCGAGGACAGCGTCTTCGCGCACCGGACGCGGCCCTGCCTGCAGTACCAGATCCAGCGCTGCAGCGCCCCCTGCGTAGGCTATATCAGCGAGGCCGACTATCGGCGCGATCTCGAGCATGCCGTCATGTGCCTAGAAGGACGCAGCGAACAGGTCACCGGCGAGCTGACCGAGGCCATGGAGGCCGCCAGCCGGGCGCTGGCCTTCGAGGACGCCGCCCGCCTGCGCGACCAGGTACAGCATCTACGCCAGCTCCAGCAGCGCCAGTTCGTCGACACCGAGGGCGGCGACGCCGATGTCTTCGCCTTGGCGGAGCGCGAGGACTCGCTGTGCATTTCCGTGCTGGCGGTGCGCCAGGGGCGTCTGCTCGGGGCACGTCATCACAAGCCCGGCAACAGCCTGGGCCTGGCGGCCTGCGACCTGCTGGCTGAATTCGTCAGCCAGTACTACCTCGGCCAGGGTCGGGAAATCCCCCGGGAAGTGATCACCAGCCTGGCGCTTGCCGATGCCGATATCCTGGAAAGTGCCCTTGCGGCTCGCGCCGAGCGCCGCGTTCGCCTGACACACAGCGTCCGTGGCCATCGCCAGCAGTGGCTCGAGCTCGCTCGCACCAACGCCGAGCAGCAATTGGCAGGGCAATTGGCCAGCCAGGCGCAGCTCACCCATCGATTCGATGCGCTGCGTGATGCCCTGGCGCTGCCCCAGGCGCCGCAGCGGCTGGAATGCTTCGACATCAGCCACAGCCATGGCGAGGCCACCGTGGCCTCCTGCGTGGTATTCGACCAGAATGGGCCACGCAAATCGGACTACCGGCGTTTCAATATCGAGGGGGTGGCGGCGGGTGACGATTACGCCGCCATGCGCCAGGCCTTGAGCCGCCGCTTCCGCCGCCTCACCGAAGGAGAAGGCGTGGCGCCGGACATCCTGCTGGTGGATGGCGGCAAGGGACAGCTGAATCAGGCCCGTGACGTGCTGGCCGAACTGGGGCTCGAGCATATCCTGCTGCTGGGCGTGGCCAAGGGCACCACCCGCCGGGCCGGCCTGGAAACCCTGTTCGTGGAAACCGTCGATCGCACGCTCGACCTGGACAGCGCCTCCCCGGCCCTGCATCTCATCCAGCATGTGCGTGACGAAGCCCACCGCTTCGCCATAACCGGGCACCGTACCCGGCGCGACAAGGCCCGGCGCAGCTCCTCGCTGGAAGACATCGAAGGCATCGGGCCCAAGCGCCGACGGGAACTGTTGCGCTTCTTCGGCGGACTGCAGGGCGTCAAGCAGGCAAGCCGGGAGGAACTGGCGAGGGTCCCCGGCATCAGCGCCACCCTGGCCGATACGATTCATCGCTCGCTGCATGGATGAAAGGGCCCACTGCGGATAGAATGGTGGCCTTCTCGGCAACCCTGACCTCAGGCAAGGATCCCCCTGTCAATGAACATCCCCAACATCCTGACGCTGGCTAGAATCGCCTTCATCCCGCTGCTGGTGGTGTTCTTCTATCTGCCTTTCGCCTGGAGCATGCCGGTTGCCGCCGGCCTTTTCGCCCTGGCAGCGGTGACGGACTGGCTGGACGGCTACCTGGCACGCCGCTGGGACCAGGCCACGCCCTTCGGCGCCTTCCTCGACCCGGTGGCGGACAAGCTGATGGTCGCCGTCGCCCTGGCCCTGCTGATCGAACGCTTCGACAGTGTCTGGCTGACGCTACCGGCGCTGGTGATCATCGGCCGCGAGATCGTCATCTCGGCCCTGCGGGAGTGGATGGCCGAGATGGGCAAGCGCGGCAGCGTCGCCGTCTCCTGGCTGGGCAAGGTCAAGACAAGCCTGCAGATGATTGCGCTGCTGCTGCTGCTCGCCTTCTCGCCGGGCACCCAGCTCGCCCTGGTCGGCGTCGCCACGCTCTACGTTGCCGCCATCCTGACCCTCTGGTCCATGGCGCTCTACCTGCGTTCGGCCTGGCCCCACCTGAGCCGTTCCATGTAGCACTCGATGCCAACAAGTGATTGACAGTAACGACCTTATCCGTATAATTCGCTCTCGAGTCGAGCGGGAATAGCTCAGTGGTAGAGCATCGCCTTGCCAAGGCGAGGGTCGGGAGTTCGAATCTCCTTTCCCGCTCCATACGACTCATTGAGGCTGGATGGCAGAGTGGTTATGCAGCGGACTGCAACTCCGTGTACGCCGGTTCGATTCCGACTCCAGCCTCCACTTATTCCCTTCAGCTGTCTGCTCGAATCCCGTGCCGCCCGGATGGCGAAATTGGTAGACGCAAGAGACTTAAAATCTCTCGGTGGCAACACCGTGCCGGTTCGAGCCCGGCTCCGGGCACCAGACTCTTCGCTATCCCGTTCTTCTACCGGTATCATCGGACGCTAACGAGCCGAGTCAGTCGGCGACAGGATCCAGCGAGACCCCCGCATGCCCCGTAGCGAACATGACGTACTGATTGTCGGCGGTGGCGTTGCCGGCCTGACCCTGGCACTGCACGCCGCGGACCATCGCCGCGTGACCCTGGTTCGCCCCGCAAGCGACGATCAAAGCGCCAGCCGATGGGCACAAGGTGGCATTGCCGCCGTTCTCTCTCCGCAAGACGATTTCGACGCCCATGTGGCCGACACCCTGGTGGCAGGTGCCGGCCTGTGCGACGAACGCGCCGTCCGCTTCACCGTCGAACAGGGGCCCGCCGCCATCGAATGGCTGCTTTCACTGGGCGTCCCCTTTACTCGCGACCCGGACCCCGCCTCGCCCTACCCCTTCCACCTGACTCGGGAAGGGGGACATGGGGCACGACGCATCATTCATGCCGAAGACGCCACCGGGCGCGCCGTACTCGACACCCTGATGGCCAACGCCCTGGCCCACCCCGCCATCACGATACGCAACGATCTCACCGCCATCGGCCTGCTGGCCGATGCCCTCGGCCAGTGCCGCGGCGCGCGCTGCCTGAGCGAGCAAGGCGAGCCGACCGAACTGCTGGCGGCCGACACCATCCTGGCCACGGGCGGCGCCAGTGGCCTCTATCGACACACCACCAGCCCCAACCCAGCCAGCGGCGAAGGCATGCTGATGGCCGCCGAGCTCGGCGCCGAGCTGATGAACCTGGAGTTCCAGCAGTTCCACCCCACCTGCCTCTACGATCCGGAAGGCGCCCCCTTCCTGATCAGCGAGGCGGTCAGGGGGGAAGGCGGCCACCTGTTGAACGCGCAAGGGGAACGCTTCATGACGGCGCTGGACCCGCGGGCGGAATTGGCGCCCCGTGATATCGTCGCCCGCGCCATCGATGCCGAAATGCAGCGCACCGGGGCGCCCCACGTCTGGCTCGATGTACGCCATCTGGGTGAAACTGCGATTCGCCACCACTTCCCCACCATTCACGCGCACTGCCTTGGTCGCGGGATGGATATCGCCCAACAGCCGATACCGGTGGTGCCTGCCGCTCACT
This sequence comes from Halomonas alkalisoli, assembly GCF_021412585.1. Lineage (GTDB taxonomy): Bacteria > Pseudomonadota > Gammaproteobacteria > Pseudomonadales > Halomonadaceae > Halomonas > Halomonas alkalisoli. The sequence continues at coordinate 70,415 of NZ_JAKCMI010000037.1, forward strand.
ACAGCTGCGGCGGGGTCGCCACCGACCTCGTCGGCGCCTCCACCGTCCCGCGCCTCTACGCCATCGGAGAAGCGGCATGTACCGGCCTGCACGGCGCCAACCGCATGGCCAGCAACTCACTGCTGGAGTGCCTGGTATTCGCCCGCAGCTGTGCGTCACGCCTGGCCGAAGCGCCACCGCCGTTCACCGCACCGCTGGTGATGAAGCAGGCGGAAGGAGGGAGTGTGGATCTCGATCAGGTTCGTGGCTGGCGCCGGACCCTGCGCGAGATCATGAGTCATCGTGTCGCCATCGTGCGGCGGGACGACGGCCTGGAAGCCGCGGCGAGCGAGCTTCACGCATTGAGCGCCGAGGTCGAAAAAGCGGTGAACGAGGCCGCCCCAAGTGCGCCTCTTGCCAGCCTGTGGCATGCCTTGAGGCTGGCAAGGCTGACCGTGACCGCTGCGAGAACCCGCCGTGAATCCCGCGGCCTGCACTTCAATCCCGACTGCCCTCACCCGGCGGCGCATCCACAACCTTCCCGGCTGCATGTCACCGATCTCGAATAAAACTCTCGAATAAGAACCTCGACCGAGTAAAGCCGAGACATGCGGCAAACGCTGCCGAGAACCGTCAGCCAGTCTTAACCAGCCAACGACGCAGCTGGCGCAGCGACTCCCGGGAACTGCTGTCCGGCCATAGCCATAAACGGCTGCCATCGATCTCGAGCGCTATCAGCCAGGGCCCCAGATAGCGGCAGCGCAGTGCGACATCCTGTCGCTCATGGCCGGTACGGGGCCGCCAGTCCCAGCGACAACCGGTCTTCTCCTGGGGCACGATTCGCAGCTCACCGCAGACACGGCCATGCTCACGCCGCCATGCCGTCAGCAACAACGCCATCAGCACCAACCAGGCCATGGTCAGACCTGCCAGCCAGGTAGCACCGTAGCGGACCAGCAGAGCCAACAGCACCAGAGACAACAGGCCGTGGGCCCAGCGTGCCAGCCTAGACGGGACGACGCGGATCGTTATCGGCGTTCTCGGCATGTTCCTGAATCAGCCGTACGATTCGATGAAAGGCGGGATCTTCCGGCTGCTCGCGCCGCATCAGCCAGGCGAACAGATCTTGATCCTCCCCTTCGATCAGCAGCTGGTAGGCGTTCTGGTCCCCGGCGTCCAGGTGGTCAAAACAGTGCTCGAGGAAGGGAATCAGCAGCAGGTCCAGCTCCCACATGCCGCGGCGGGAGTGCCAGTAGAGCTGCTTGCGCAGGGCCGCCGCTTCGGGGGTTGTCACTTGGTCATCCGGATTCGTCGTGTCGCTCAACGTCTGCCTCGGCTGTGCTGGTGAGTGAGCCATCAGTATACCGGAGCCACCCGAAGGGGGCAGCACAGCCGGCCGCTTTCGAAGGATTGCTTGACCTTGGTCGTAGTGCGTTGTTTTATCTCGGTTTGCGCAGTATGCTGATGACAGAACAATAATCTCGCCCAGGTCCAACCGGATCAGGGGGCTGCCTGGAGATCACCGATGACCAAATCCGAATTGATCGAGCAGATTGCGATGCATCAGCCGGAGCTTTCGATCAAGGAAGTCGAATCTGCGGTTCGCCTGATCCTTGACGACATCACCGATACCCTGGCCGAGGGTGGCCGGGTGGAAATTCGTGGCTTCGGCAGCTTCTCGTTGCACTATCGCGAGCCGCGCGTCGGCCGCAATCCCAAGACAGGCGACCCGGTCGCGCTCGAGGGCAAGTTCGTGCCACACTTCAAACCGGGCAAGGAGCTTCGCGAGCAGGTCAATGCCAGCCGCGCCCTCGGCTACTAACCGAATCTTATACAAGGGATACCTACATGCGTTGGCTCAAAGGCCTTATCCTGGCCATTATTCTGCTGGCGGTACTGCTGGTCGGCATCCTGTTTGCCGTGAACAATCAGCAGACGGTGCCGCTCAATTTGATCTGGACGGAGCTGCCGGCCGTTTCGCTCTCGGTCTGGCTGCTCGCTGCCCTGGTCGCTGGGGTGCTGCTGGGCATGCTGGCCATGACCGGGGTATGGCTGAGACTCCGCGCTGCGCTATCCCGGGCCCAGCGACAGAATCGGCAACAGCGCAAGGAGCTCGACCGGCTGCGTGTGCAGGAGCTCAAGGAACTACCCTAAATGCCCGACGCTCTGCTGCTGACCCTGTTGGTGGCAGCCGTTGCCATCGGCTGGTGGCTTGGCCGCCGTGAACGTCGAGGCTCCCGTGGTGACGAGTCTTCGACATCGCTGTCGCGGGATTACTTCGTTGGCCTGAACTACCTGCTCAACGAGGAGCCGGACCGCGCCATCGAGACCTTTGTCGGGGCCCTCGAGGTCAACAGCGAGACGATCGACACCCACATCACCCTGGGCAATCTGTTCCGCACCCGGGGCGAGGCTGATCGCGCCGTCAAGATTCACCAGAACCTGCTGGCCCGGCCGACCCTCACGGCCGCACAGAGCGACCAGGTCCAGCTCGAACTCTCGCGCGATTTTCTCAACCTGGGACTGCTCGACCGGGCCGAGCGTCTGTTGCAGCAACTCATCCGTGAATCCAGTCGCGACGAGATCCGTCATGCCGCCAAGCGCCTGCTGGCCGACCTCTTCGACCGGGAAGGCGAGTGGCAGGCCGCCTTCGACGTGGCTCACCCCACCCTGACCCGTCAGCACGACGATGTCCGACGGGCCGCCGCCCACTGGCTCTGCGAACTGGCCGACCAGGAGCGCCACTCCGCCAGCCCCGGGCTGGCTCGCAAGCACTTGCGACAGGCGCTCTCCGTCGATCCAAGGTGCGTTCGTGCCAATCTGCTGCTGGCGGCCATGGCGCAGGATACCGGCCATTATCGGGACGCCATTCGCCTGTTGATGCGCATCCCCGATCAGGACCTGGAATTCATCCCCACGGTGCTGGAACCCCTGCACCACGCCTATCAGCTGCTGGGCGACGAAGAAGGATTGGTGGCCCACCTGGAAGGTCTGCTGGATCGCGCCCACTTCACCAGCCTGATCATCATGCTGGCCGAGACGCAGCGAAGACGCCATGGCATCCAGACGGCCATCGACCTGGTCAGCGAGCAGCTCAATCGCTCGCCGAGCCTGGGCGCGCTCGACTACCTGCTCGACCTTTATCAACACCAGCAGCATGAGCACGGCACGCCCGATAGCCGTATCCAATTGCTCAAGCAGCACACCCATACCCTGCTCCAGGCACGACCCCGCCATCGCTGCGGACGCTGCGGATTCGCCGGCGAACCGCTTCACTGGCAGTGCCCACGCTGCCGCAGCTGGGGCACGACCCGCCCCATTACCGGTATCGAGGGGGAGTGAGCGACAAGGCCGCGCGCCTCAGCCGGCCAGCTCCTGCTCGATGGCCTCCAGGGCCGCCATGGGGTCCTCGGCCTGTGTCACGGGCCGGCCGATGACCAGGTGGGTACTGCCTGCCGTCATGGCTTGAAGAGGGGTCATGATTCGCCGCTGGTCGTCCGCTGCGGCAAAGCTCGGGCGTATTCCCGGCGTGACCTTGAGGAAGGTGTCGCCGCACAGCTCTCGTAACCGTGTCGACTCCTGAGCCGAGCAGACCACGCCATCCATACCACTGTCCATGGCCAGACGCGCCAGGCGCTCGACCTGCTCCGCGGGCGACACCGTGATGCCCACCTCCTGCAGATCCGTCGTGTCCATGCTGGTCAATATCGTCACGGCGATCAGATGCGTGGCCAGCCCCTGTCGTTCAATGCGCTCTCGGGCAGCCTCCATCATGCGGCGCCCGCCCCCGGCATGGACATTGACCATCCAGACGCCCTGCTCGGCGGCGGCCTGAACGGCGCCGGCCACGGTATTGGGGATGTCATGGAACTTGAGATCCAGGAAGACCTGGAAGCCACGCCCATGCAGCGCCTCGATCACGTCCGGGCCGCTGCGGGTAAACAGCTCCTTGCCCACCTTGACCCGGCAGCGGGACGGGTCGAGCCGGTCAGCCAGGCAAAGGGCGGCATCAAGCGAAGGGTGATCCAGGGCGATGATCAGCGGTGAGTCACTAGACACGATGAGGGCTCCAGTCGGCATCTTGGTTGGATGCAGGGAGTATATCAGCCCCTTGGACTAACCGTTCCCCTGCCGCCTGGGCTATGCTGAAATCCAAAGGAGGAAAAGACGATAGCCAGTTCCAGCGCCTTGCTCTTGCCTGATGGCCGGGAGGATTCCATGACCAGCGACCATCGAATCAGTCCAATCGCCCTGCCCGATAGCCGCGCTCGGCGAGTCCTCGAATCACTGCTGGAAGGCTCCGGCATCACCCTGAACGGTAATGCCCCTTGGGACCCGCAGATATACAACCCGGACTTCTGCGCCAGAATTCTCCGCCAGGGCTCGCTGGGCCTGGGCGAATCCTACATGGAAGGTTGGTGGGAGTGTGACCGCCTCGATGAGCTGGCCCGCCGCCTGCTGCAGCATGGCCTCGGGGAGCGTGCCCGCCCGCCCTCCGACCGGCTGATATATCGACTCCAGGCCGGGCTGATGAACCTTCAGAGCAAGGCGCGCGCCTATATGGTTGGAGAAGCCCACTACGACCTGGGCAATGACCTTTTCGAGCGCATGCTCGATCCCACCCTGTGCTACTCCTGCGGCTACTGGAAGGAAGCCGGCTCCCTGCACGAGGCACAGCTGGCCAAACTGGAGCTTGCCTGCCGCAAGCTCGAGCTACAGCCCGGCATGCGGGTGCTCGATATTGGCTGTGGCTGGGGGAGCTTTGCCGAGCACGCAGCCCGACGCCATGGCGTCTCCGTCACCGGGGTTACCATTTCCCGGGAACAGGCTGCCCTGGCCCAGCAGCGCTGCTCAGGCCTGCCTGTGGAGATTCATCTCGAGGATTATCGCGATATCGAAGGATGCTTCGATCGTATCGTCTCCATTGGCATGTTCGAACACGTGGGACATCGCAACTATCGTGCCTATTTCGAAACCGTCCAGCGTGTGCTGGCCGATGGTGGACTCTTCCTGCTCCATACCATTGGCTCCAACAATTCGCATATCACCGTCGACCCCTGGATCGATCGCTATATCTTTCCCAATGGCGTCCTGCCCTCTGCCCGGCAGGTGGCAGACGCCAGCGAAGACCTGCTGCTGATGGAGGATTGGCAGAACTTTGGGCCCGACTACGACACGACCCTGATGGCCTGGTTGAAGAACCTGGAGCACCACTGGCCGGAGCTGGCCGAACGCTACAGCGAACGCACGCACCGCATGTTTCGCTATTATCTTTCGGTATGCGCTGGCGCCTTCCGTGGCAGGGACATGCAGCTCTGGCAGATCGTCTTCTCACGCGAACGTGCCAGTCGCTATGACGCCCCGCGCTGAGCCAGACTGCGAGAGGATCCGTCCTAACATCTTTACGGTGCTCTCTACCAGCCCTCCGGACCCCCCTTACAATCACTGTCGGCAATTTCCTACAGCAAGAGCCAGATGATTTACGCTCAGTTACAACGTATATTAGCCGTTCACCAACGGCTCGGCCCTTGATGTCGGTGCTTCCCAGCACCTCGGCTTTTGTCACCCATTGAGCCGACACTATAAGAATGACAGGCCTGCACGCAGCAGGGACTACTAGGACGCCCGCATGACCGAAGAGAACGCCATGACGGGTGGGGGGCTGGATATGCCTGGCAACGTTCGAGACTTTACCGAACGGCTGCCCGGCGTCATCTTCCAGTTTCATCGCGGCCTGGATGGCCACATGCATTTCCCCTACCTGGCCGGTAGCGGTACCGGCCTGCCAGGCATCGACCGTGATGCTCTGGGCCAGGATGCACGGCACATGCTCGACCGACTCGATGGCGACGACTATCCGAAGCTGATGGCCGCCATCGAACGCTCGGCTCGCTGGCGCGTGCCTATCGCGACCAAGTTCCGCATCCGCCTGCCCCATGGCCGATGCCGCTGGGTTGCGCTACGCGCACAGCCGGAGGATGCCCAGACGGGAGTACTCTGGCATGGCCTGATGATCGATATCACCGAACAGATGGTGGAGGAAGCACGCCTACGGCGTCTGTCGGATACCGACGATCTCACCGGCCTGGCCAACCGCCGCAAGCTGATGGTTCGACTCGCCGAAGAGACCTCCAGATGCAACCGGCATGGCTCACCCCTGTCGCTGATGCTCATCGATCTCGACCATTTCAAGCGCGTCAATGACACCTGGGGGCACCTCCAGGGGGATCAGGTACTGATCGAGCTTGCCAAGCTGTGCCGCAAGCTGCTGCGTGAAGAAGACACCATCGCCCGGCTCGGCGGCGAGGAGTTCGCAGTCATCCTGCCGCTCACCCCCCTTGTCCGCAGCCTCCCCCTTGCCGAGCGGCTGCGACAGCGAATTGCCGAGCACGCCTTCGGCATCGAACCCGGACAGATCACCGTCAGCATTGGCCTGGCCGAATACCGGCCAGGCGAACCCCGCGATGTCCTCATCGAACGCGCCGACCGCAGCCTGTATGCGGCCAAGCATCAAGGGCGCAATCGGGTCGAGAGCTGAGGCCGAGCTCACCGTGCCTTGCCACGCCACTGGAGATAACGCATCAGGCCATGTACCGGCAGATACAGCACCAGTGGCCAGCCCAGCATCAGTCCCGCCAGATAGACGAGGGGGGAGAGGGTCTCCTGCTGCATCCCGAAGGGGCCATGCACCCAATTGATGTTTCGCTCGGCCTCGGTGAACAGGTAGGTCAGTGGAATCACCAGCCAGGTGAGCAGCGTCTGCCAGATCAAGGCGCGGCTTTCATAGCCGAGCCGCAGAATGGCAAAGCCCGCCACGAAAGGCAGCACCAGATGATAGAGCGACAGCACGCGCGCCAGTGGCGGGTGATCCGGGTCGAACATATACTCGGTACCGCCGATTGGATGGAAACCGGCCAGCCACGCCACTCCGACGTCCAGAGCCCAGAATAGCCCGACCAGCAGCACGGCGAGCCACTGCATGGAGAGCAGCAGCCGGTTCTCCGTCCATAGCCCTATCAGGATGAGAAAGCTGGCAAGATTGCATAGCCAGAAGTAGTTCTGCGCCCCCAGCATGATGGCATAGGCCGGCGCCCAGAACAGAATCCAGGCAGTAAAGAGCCATTTGAGCCAGAGTGGCAACTGGCGAACGCGACGAGACATAGCGCCCTCCCTTCAGGCATACCCTTCAATCGTGCCTTTCAAGCATAGCCTGCCGCCGCAACGCCCCGACCGTCAGTAAGGCAGAGATCCTGTTGTTCAAACCGGAGGTTCCCGAGTGGCAGATCCTCGAGCGCAATGGCATCATGCAGCTTGAGCGGGTCTGTACCTTCACCGCTACGACTTCATACTTGCCGCCAGAACCGACGAGGTAGCGAATTAAATGTTCGAACATATTGAGCGGGTGCCCGGGGATGCCATCCTCGGCTTGATCGAGGCCTTCAAGAAGGACACCAACCCCCAGAAGGTCGATCTCGGCGTTGGCGTCTACAAGGACGCTCAGGGCAACACACCGGTGATGCGCGCCGTGAAGGAAGCCGAGGCCCTGCTGCTCAAGAACGAGACAACCAAGACCTACATTGGCTCCCACGGTGCTCCGAGCTATGGTGAAGTGGTGCTGCCCATGGTGCTGGGAGAAGGTTCCCCGGTACTGGAGGCAAAGCGTGCCAGCGCGACTCAGTCGCCGGGTGGCACCGGTGCCCTGCGCCTGGCGGCGGACTTCATTGCCCACCAGCTGCCCGGCAAGGATATCTGGGTCAGCGACCCGACCTGGCCGAATCACCTGGGCATCTTCCCCGCCGCGGGCCTGACGCTGCACAAGTATCCCTACGTGGATGCCGACAACCGCCTGGACTTCGACGGCATGCTCGGAGCCCTGAAGACGATTCCCGAAGGCGATGTGGTGCTGCTGCATGCCTGCTGCCACAACCCCACCGGCTTTGATCTCTCCCGCGAACAGTGGCAGCAGGTCCTGGAGGTCGTCCGCGAGCGCAGCCTGCTGCCGTTGATCGACTTCGCCTACCAGGGCTTCGGTGAGGGTCTCGACGAGGATGCCTATGGCGTTCGCCTGATGGCCGAGAATCTCGATGAGGTGATCATCACCAGCTCCTGCTCAAAGAACTTCGGTATCTACTGCGAGCGCACCGGCTGCCTGATCATGGTGGCGAAGAACGCCGAGCAGATGGAGAACGTGCGTTCCCAGGTAGCCATCGTGGCCCGGGAGAACTACTCCAATCCCCCGGCCCATGGCGGTGCCATCGTCAGCGAAATCCTCCACTCCGCTGAGCTGACCGCCCTGTGGCGCGAAGAGCTGACCGAAATGCGCGATCGTATCAATACGCTGCGTCGTGACTTCGTCGAAGCCCTCAAGCCCTACGGCCTCGATCAGAAGTATGCCTGTGTGGCGGAACAGCGAGGCATGTTCTCCTATACCGGCCTGACCCCGGAGCAGGTGGACCGCCTGCGGGACGAGTTCGGCATCTACATGGTGCGCTCGGGCCGCGCCAATGTGGCAGGCTTCTCCCACGAGAACCTTCCCTACCTGGCCAAGGCAATCGCCGCGGTCAACTGAGACCCCACCCTGTCAGTCGCGCATTCGGGATGAGAGCCCGGTGCGCGACTAGGCTTTGTCCGAAAACTGCCCAGCCTCACCCACGACTCGCCTCGAGCGCGGAGCCACGCGCCTCGACCTCAGTGACCGCCGCGGCCCTGGCTATTGTGACTGTGGAAAAGCGGCCGCATATTGTCGATGAGGTAGCGGTCATCGAAATCGGCCATCTCCTTCAACGCCTTCAGATCCGGAATCGTCACGACGTGTCGCTCACGAAAAACCAGCCCTTCATCGCTGAGGGCGGTCAGGGTACGGCTGACATGCACCGGGCTCAGGCCAAGCAGGTCCGCCAGCAGCTCCTGGGACAGAGGTAGACGAAAGCTGTCGTGGCCGTCGGCATGCGTATGCTTCAGGCGCTGGTAGGTCTCGAGCAGGAAATGCGCCAGTTTCTGCTTGGCATTGCGCCGAGCCAGGTTGACCAGGCGCTCCGTGATCAAGACCTGTTGGCGGCTGGAAATGGCGAACATGATGGTGGTCAGTATCACCGATTGGCGGAACAGGTCAAGGACATGCTGGTGAGGGAAATAGCAGACCACACCATCCTCGGCCATCTTCACGCCGGCCAGCCGCTGAGAGAAAGCGAATTCCCGAAGACCGATGATATCACCTGGCATGTACAGCTCGAGGATCTGACGGGAGCCGTTTTCCATGATGCGATAGGAGTAGGCCCAGCCACGACTCAGGGTACAGAATTCATTGGCGCTATCCCGCTCCTCCCAGAGCTGGGTGCCCGCTTTGACCTTGGTCGGGCGCCTTTCGAGCTCGAGCAACAGCTCCTCGTCGTTCCGGGATAGATCGTAGTAGTAGCGGAAATGACGAACGATACAGCTATCCAAGTGCTCCACCTTCACTCTCCCCTCGTTTCAAAACAATGGGCAGACGGCAACTGCAAGCCCAAGGAGCCTTGATTCATGGGACCGAACCGTCTGAGCCATTCGGCAGCCAGAGCACACAGAGGGTTCAGCACACCATGAATGCACTTTCTCTTTAGTAAACCGCAGCTTCTGTAACATCTATCATACCCCGAGTCACGACAGGTCGCCCTTCTTTCAACCAGCGTTGGCTCTGCGTTGCGCCTACGCCTAAAGCGGGGTTGACCAATCAGTCAGATTGGCGTCAGACTGCTCCCTGCCTTGTATACAACCCCATAACAGAAGAGGCGCACCATGGCAGCAACCCCTGTGCATTATCCGTGGTACAAGAAGGAAGACACCGATGCCTTCTTCGCCCTGTTCCAGAACAATATTGCCAACTTCGTCATCATCGCCATCACCATGCTGGGCATGGGCTTTCCCTCATCGATCGTCTTCGGCCAAGTGCTCCCGGGTGCTGCAGTGGCGGTCATGGTGGGCAACTTCTACTACGCATGGACGGCGGCCCGTTTGGCGCGCAAGGAGAATCGCGCCGATGTGACAGCACTCTCCTACGGTATCTCGACCCCGGTGATGTTCGTCTTCCTCTTCGGCGTGCTGCTGCCAGCCAAGCAGTTGACCGGGGACGCCGAGCTGGCCTGGAAGGTGGCGGTAGCTGCCTGTTTCATCAGCGGCGCCATCGAAGCGATGGTCAGCCTGGTGGGTCGCTGGGTGCAGTACCACCTGCCTCGCGCCGCCATGCTCGGGGCGGTGGCCGGTGTCGCACTCACCTTCATCGCCGGTGAGATGCTGTTCAAGACGCTGGAGATGCCGATCATCGGCCTGCTGGTGCTGGCCATCATCATCGTAGGCCTGGTCGCCAGGGTATCGATGCCATTCCGCATTCCGACGTCACTGTTTGCCATCGTGATAGGTACCGCCATGGCCTACCTGATCGGCGATGCCGGTGGTGAGCGGTTCAGCGATGCCTTCACCCATCTGGGCTTCTATCCGCTGCTGCCCAACCTGGCCTGGCTCGAAGGCTTGGGACTGCTGTTCACCGGCATGCTGGCGGTGCTGACGGTGGTATTGCCGATCACGCTCTACAACGCGATCGAAACCATGAACAACGTCGAGGCCATGGAAGCCGCCGGCGACAAGTACGACGTCCGTGAATGCCAGGCAGTGGACGGCGCCGGCACCATGATCGGCGCACTGTTCGGTGGTGTCTTCCCCACCACGGTCTACATCGCCACAGTGGGCGCCAAGTGGATGGGGGCGGGCCGTGGCTACAGCATTCTCAACGGTGCCGTCTATGCCATTGCCACCATGTTCGGCCTGATCGCGGCCTTGGCCGCCATCATCCCCGTGTCGGTGGTGGCGCCGATCCTGGTATTCGTCGGCATGTCGATGATCGCCACCGCCTTTCAGAGCAACGATACGCGCTACTACCCTGCCGTCGCGCTGGCCATGCTGCCCTACTTCGCCAACTACGTCATGACGCGTTTCAATCGCGGTGCCGGCGATGTGGTTGCCGATATTTCGGGAGGCATCGTCGCCATGGGCCAGGGCGCCATGTTCATGGCCATCTTCATCGGTGCAATGACCGTATCGGTGATCGACCACCAGTTCCGCCGTGCGGCCGTGTTTGCCGCCATCGCGGCGGGGTTCTCCTTCGTGGGCCTGATGCACGCACCGGAGCTGGCCTTCAACGCCGCCTCCGACTTCACCCTGGGCTATCTGGGGATGGGCGTCCTCTTCCTCTACTTCGCCTGGCAGCAGGAGCGTCTGGCTGCCCCGCAGCCGGTACCGACCTCGCCTCCATCAACCGACTGATCATCTGATTACCGAGGCCCTCCCGGTCACCCGAGAGGGCCTCCTTTCATGGGTACGAATACTTCGCGGAAGGTCTCTCCTACTGGACCTCGGTATCGGCATCCGCATCGACTTCGGCATCTACCTCAGCCTCGGCCTCGGCGCCACCCTCAAGGTACTCCTCGGCTTGCGGCTCGCTCTCCTCGATCTCACCTCTTATGCGATCGCGGTTCGATTCGAGGCGATCCTGCGCGGGTTCGGCGGCACGATCAATGGCACGATCCAGCCCGGGTGCACGGGTCTTTTCATCCTCGGTATACACATCGGCCTCTGCCTCGACATCCTGCTCTGACTCCATGTCGGTGTAGGCTTCGGCTTCGGCTTCGGCTTCGGCTTCTACACCCGCCTCGGTATCGGTGCTGGCTTCAGCATCGACACCCGTCTCGGTATCAGTGCCATCTGCGTCTCCGTCGATGCCGCCACCGGTATCAGTGCCGTCGGCGTCTCCGTCGATGCCGCCATCGGTATCAGTGCCCTCGGCGTCTCCGTCGGTGCCGCCATCGACACCAGCGCCGGCAGCCGCATCACCACTGGCACTGGCGCTGGCTTCAGCCAACAACAGCTCGCTGGCCGCTCCCGTGATGGGCATGGCGGAAAAGTTGCCGCCTTGAACGTCGTCTTCAAGGCTGGTCGCCTGGGCAGCCGTGCCGGCCAGACCGGAGAAAATGAGTGCCATGCTGGCAGCTAGTGTCTTGAGTTTCATAACGCCTCCTTGTGCCCCGCGTTCCCTGGGGCTGTATCCATCATCCTGTGGGATGGCTCCTCCTTGAGCCGCTCGTCGTGACGAGTCTCGCTCCTGCTCTTACCAAGCGAGCACCGTGCCAGAAGAGAAACAATTCTCGTCGAATCAGGTAGATATTAAAGAACAGCGTTTTCTTATGCTGCCATCACGGAGGATATGCAGCGATATCCGTCGCGATATGAGGACACTAAATGGGAAACGAGCCGGACATGGCCGCCACGACAGAAGGCCTTGGCGTCTGCGTTACGCGACAATATCGTTCGCTACTGATGAAAGTCACCGCCAATGAGGGGCCCCGGAACTAAAAGGGCCCTGCCGGTCATCCGGCGGGGCCCATTGAAGACCAATCGGCGAGCTGCGCCCATCGGCCAGGCGTTGTTACTGAGCGGGCGGAGCCTGCTGCTGCTGCATCTGCTCCTGCAACTGATTCATCTGTTGCTGCTGCTGCGCCATCACCTCTTCGAGCTGAGTACGCTGCTCTTCGGTGAAGACGGCTTCCACCCTGGCCTGCAGCAGGGTGGTCTCGGCGGCGAGTTCGCCGGTCAGTTCACCCAGCCTTGTTGCATCCTGACGAATCGCTGATTCATCGAAATTGGGATCGATATGGTCGCCCAGTGCAGTCTGCAGGGCCTGAGCCTCCTGCTCCATGGGCTGCAGGCGCTGCTGGGCGTCGTCGAGAAGTCCCCGAATCTCCTGCTGCTGACCGTCGTCCAGGTCCAGCAGTTCGTTGAGCTGATCAACCTGGTCACCTTGCTGCGGCGGAGCCTGCATGGACTGCTGAGCCATGGCCGGTGATGCCATTCCCAGTGTCACAAGGGCCGTTGCTACAAGCTTGACTACTTTCATTTATTACTCCGATTCGTCATGGACAGGTCTGTGGCTGAATGGCCACGCACCCTACCCTGACACGGAAAAACTCAACTAGTTCGGCCCGTTGCACTTCACCCCCTAGGAGCCTGTCGGATTTGACCGATCGTCGCGAGAGATTTGGATTTCGAGACAAGTTTATCGATCTGATGAGGCGAATAGCCCGCTATTTAACGAATCAGATCGAATGAAATTGGCCGAAAGACCGGATCTCGCAGTAGATCAGCGTTAAGTCCGACAGGCTCCTAGATCGGCCGATGTGGCCCGAGACCTTCCCGGCAACGTGAGCGCCGCTGGGGACGGTCAAGAATCCGCCGGAGCATGTGCCACGCAGCCAATCCTGCCAGCAGGTTGCCGGCCGCTGCGCCCAGCGCCAATCCGGTCAGGCTCCCCAGCTGCGCCCCCAGCCATAGGCAGGGCAGGTAGAAGAGAAAGAGTCTCGCACAGGAGAGCAGCATGGCACGCAGAGGCCAGCCCAGGGCATTGCCCGCGGAAACCACCAGCATGCAGACGCCGAGCAGTGCATAGCTTGGCAACAGAAAGCGAATCAAGGTAGCCAGATCATCGCGTACCTCCGGGTTGCCGGAGAGCGCCAGCGCTACCCAGGGTGCCGCCAGCACCATTACCGCCCCGAGTCCCAGCTGCCAGAGAACAACGACCTTGAGTGCGAGCTTCATGAGCCGATGCACCTGGTCCCAGTCACCCGCACCGTAGCAGCGCCCCAGCCAGGGAGGCAGGGACATGGTCATGGCCAGCACGACCATCAGGGAGACCGTCTCCAATCGGCTGGCCAAACCCCAGGCCGCCACTGCGGCTTCGCCGAGGCCCGCCACCACCGAGATCGCCAGCATGGCCGCCAGGGGCGGCATCAACTGGCTGACCATGGCGGGGCCAGCAATGCCGGCAAAGGGTCGCGCAGAACGAACCAGCTCTCCCCCCAACCCAAGATACGACAGCCAGTCGGTCTGCCACAGGCGACGCCCTAATACCAGCAGGCCACAGGCGAATGCCAGCGTCGTTGCCCAGGCGGCGCCTGGCAGGCCCAGCCCTTCCCAGGGCCCGATACCGAAAATCAACAGGGGATCGAGCACCAGGTTGACCAGGCTGGTGATGACCATCAGCTTGCCGGGTAACCGTGTATCGCCATGGGCGCGAAACAGGCTGTAGCCAAAGTAGAGCACGGCACCCAACCAGGCAGCCAGCAGCTGTGGTGCCCAGTAGGCACGTATCAACCCACGTGTCGCGGTATCGGCTCCCAGAAGGGCGAACACCGGCTCCTGCACCCACCAGAGCAGCAGCGCCAGCAACGCAATAAGGGCGGTACCTGCCAACAGCACCAGCGAGCCCAGTCGCCGGGCGCGCTCCTGCTCCCCCGCCCCAAGCGTACGGGAGATCATTGCGGCAATCGCGATGCCCAACCCGACCTGGACACCGATGACCAGGAACGATAGCGGAAAGGTGAAGGACTGGGCCGCCAGAGGCGCGGTACCCAGCCGAGCGATAAAGGCACTGTCCACCAGTTGGAAGCCAAGCAGCGCCAGCACGCCGATGGCCATGGGCCAGGTCTGGCGCCACAGGGTCAAGCCCAGGGAGGGGGAAACTGCAGTTTTCGTCACAATGCTCCTGTGCTAGAGCAAATGCCGTATTCTACGCTGGCCGTGCTCAGTGCGACAGACTGCCGGGACTCGGCACCTCCCCAACGAGCAGTCTCTCGATGGCGTCGGCGGACATGGGACGGTAAAAGTAGAAACCCTGCACCAGATCGCAGTGGATATCGCGGACCAAGGCAAGCTGCTCATCGGTCTCGACCCCTTCGGCGACGACCTCAAGCCCGAGCCGGTGGCCAATGAAGACAGCCGCCTCCATGATGGCACGATCCTTGGGCTGCCCGGGCGCATCCCGAATGAAAGAGCGGTCGATCTTCAGTGATGTCACCGGGAACTGCTTGAGATAGCTCAGCGAAGAGTAACCGGTACCGAAGTCATCGATGGCAATGCGAAAGCCGCGATGGTGGAGTGAGGACAACCCCTCGAGGATGCGCGTATCGGCTTCGATCAACACGTTCTCGGTGAGTTCGATGCCAATCTCCCTCGGCCCGAGTCGATAGCGACGAAGGTGGGCCTCAAGTCGCTCGAAGACGTCGTGCCGCCCCATCTGCCGCCCGGAGAAGTTGATATCGATGCGCTCCAGCTTCAAGCCGGCATCCCGCCATTGCGCCCGCTGTCGGCAAGCCTCCTCCATGACCCAATCGCCCAACCGGTGGATGAGCCCGGAACGCTCGGCAACGGGGATGAATTCCTGAGGCGATACCGGCTGCCCGGGGAGTGGCTCCCACCGCAGCAGGGCCTCCAGGTTCTCGATCCGGCCACTGGCTGCCGACACCTGGGGCTGGTAGTGAAGGAAGAGTTCATCGTTGTCCAGGGCACGCTCGAGGCTCTCGGCCAGGCGGTGCTGCCGCATCAGATCGTCGTGCAGGTGCTGATGGAAGTATTGCAGCCCACCCCGCCCTTCCAGCTTGGCCTGGTTCTTGGCCACATCGGCATTACGGATCAGTTCGCGCGCGCCAGAGCCGTTGTCAGGAAATAGGCAGACTCCCAGGCTTGCGGTGACGCGGCGCTGGAGCCCTGCCAGGCTGAAGGGTTGCCGGAAGACCTCCTGCACCTTGTGCAGGACACGCATCACATCGTCTTCCCGGTGCACAGCAGGAAACGCCAGCACGAACTCGTCGCTTGAGACCCGCGACATCAGGTCCGTGGCACGAAGCTGCCCACTCAGTCGGCGCGCCAGCTCAATCAGCAGGCTATCTCCCTGCTCATAACCCAGGGTATCGTTGATATCGACGAAGCGATCGATATCAAGGTAAAACAGTGCCAAACCAAGGCCGCGACGGCGACAGCCATCGAGTGCCTCATCGAGATCCGCCTCAAAAGTCTCGCGATTGGGCAAGTGAGTGAGGCGATCGAAGCGCGTGGCAAACTCCAGATCACGATGGGCTCGCTTCTGGTCGGAAAGGTCCACATCAACGCAGAACATGAGTGGCTCATCGGTGTGCTCGTTGAGCATCACATGGTGGGAGAAGACGGGCACCACCTCACCACTCTGGTGCCTGAGCTCCAGTTCAGCGGCGGGAATTTCGATACCTTCGTGTATCCACAATTGATGAGCTCCGATGACTCCCTCACGCATGGCGTCGGGAATGATCAGGTCCTCGAGCAGTTGCCCCTGTGCCTCAGCCGGCGAATAGCCGTAAAGGCGAGTGCTGGCCTCGTTCCAGTAGATGACGCGGCGGTCGCGATCGTAACCTTGCACTGCCACCTTCGGTAAGCTCTCCAGCAACGCCCTGAAGCGTTGCTCGCTCTCCAGATATTGGCTCCGAACCCGCTCCACGTCACCCTGGCCTTCCTGAGCGACGGCAGGCGAATCGAGCTGAGTCACCGGCCTTTTCGGCAGCCAGTGCCCCAGCCACTGTCTGAGACGGGAGTCGTGGCCGAACATTTATAACCTCATCGTCAGAGAACGGGCCAGTTCCCTTGAATGGCCAAGTGGCCTGATCATGCTGGCGCCTGTTTTTATATCCTACACTTCCCTGTCGCTCATCTCCTACATCCTCGGTAGAAGTGGTCTCACCTATTCCATACTGCGGAACGAGATCCATCACCATATTTGTAAATAATAAGTACATTTCTTTGACATTTCATTGCATTTATTTTCATTTTTCTCCTGTGGGTCGGACTTTTTGTTCGACAACGCATGGGCAATTCCGCCCTCTTGACAGGAGATAGCTCTCATGAAACTCGAGACCCTCAAGCATGGCTTCGATCTCACCAGCATGCCCCTCGACCCCCTGGCCGACTACTGGCCGGCATCGACAACCACCTCTCTGGCACAGCGCGACTGGGCATTGACCGATGTGCGCTCACGCCTGGACCTGGAGGCCTGGCAAACCTTCGCCGACGACCTTCCGCGGGACCCTTACGTCAATTGCCGCTGGAAACGCATGTCCTGGTTGGCCCTTGATGAGAGGGGCGATGTCAGGGACATGGGGCACTGCCCAATGGCACAAGGCGGTGCCTTCAACGACGCCGAGAGCATGGCTGATCGCCTACGCTACTACGACCCCTTGACGTCCGACTTCCTGGCTCGTCCCGACGTCAAGGCCTTTGTAAGGGCCTGGGCCAGGCTATGGAACCTGGCCGCCCATGAGCCGATCCTGATGCAGATCACAGGGGTGCGCGGGGAGGGGCTGGTCGACCCCCTGCAGGGGCAGGGCATCCACGCCGACGGCTGCAAGGCCCTCAGCATCCTGGTGCTCAAGCGGGAGAACGTAAGTGGTGCAGACAACCACCTCTATGCCGACAAGGCCGGCACCCAGCCGCTAGCGGATGCTACCCTCGCGCCCGGGGACATCCTTCACCTCCGCGATGACCGGCTCTACCATAGCGTGGATGGCATCACCCAGGAAAACCCCGCCATCCCCTTCGAGCGCTTCATCATCATCATCAACAGTCGCTTCGTGGACGACTTTCAGAACCGCATTCTGCGTCGTCACTTCCCCGACGCGGTGCTCAACGAGACCCGCTGAAGTCCCAAGTCGGGCGGTAGGCAGATACCGCCCGCGTGAATAACCCACCACAACGCAACATCCCCGGGTAAGGAGCCCCGGGGATGTTGCATTCGTGCCTGGGCCAGATCGGAATTACTGACGCACGCCCTCGAAGGTGACGTAGAGCTCGAGCTCTTCCATCATTTCCGGGAAATCACTCATGTCGATGCCGAAATCGGCCAGCGTCAACATGGTGCTGCCCTCGAAGCCGGCGCGGTAGCTGCCCCAGGGGTCCTCACCTTCACCGACCAGGGTGACCGGCATCTCGATCTCGCGGGTCTCCCCCTTGAGGGTAAAGTCGCCGGTGATCACTCCCTCGTTATCGCCTGTCGGCTCGAAGCCGGTGGAGACGAACGTGGCCGTCGGGTAGTCGCCGGCACTCAGGAAGTCATCGCTCAGGAAGTGACGGTCGCGCTCGGCATGGTTGCTGTTCAGGCTGTTGACCTGGACTTCCATTTCGACACTCGAGGCCTCGAGGTTCTCCGGGTCATAGTGGAACTGCCCTTCGAACTCCTCGAAGTTGCCCAGAATGTAGGAGTAACCGAGGTGGTTGATCTTGAACTGGACGAAGGCGTGCTGGCCTTCGGTGTCGATCACGTAGTCGTCGGCCTGAGCCTGGCTGAAGCCGACGAAGGAAGCGGCGCCCAGGGCGGTGACAAGCGCAGTTTTCTTGAACGTGTTGGTCAGCATATCAGGTGGTTCTCCTTGTGATGGTACGCCAGTGGCGCATCGGTCACCGGCGCCGCGAACGCGCCGGATTCAACATACGGGTCAGGGTATCGTGGCGATCGAGGTAGTGGTGCTTGAGTGCCGCCAGGGCATGGCCAGCGGCCAGCAGCATCAAGGCCAGTGCACTGTACCAATGGACCTCACCCGCGATACTGGCCTGGTTAGGCAGGTGGCTGATCAATGCCGGCACTTCGAACCAGTCAAAGACACTGATCCCACGCCCTCTCGCGGTGGAGATCAGGTAGCCACTGACCATGACCAGCAGCATCAGTACATAGAGAGCAGTATGGCCCAGGTGCGCGGCGATACGCTCAAGCCGGCTGCCTTGAGCGGCAGGCGTCGGCTGAATGAAGCGCCAGCACAGTCTCAGCAGCGTGGCGAACAGCAGGAGCATGCCAATGGAGCGGTGCCACCAGGGGGCGAGGTTATACCAGGCGTCGAAGTAGCCCAGGTCCGTCATCCACCAGCCAAGAACGAAGAGCCCGACGATGACCAGGGCACTGAGCCAGTGCAGAAATATGCTGACCAGGCCCCAGCCTGAGCGGGTATTACGCCACATATCGGCCCTCGCGGAATGAATGGACTACAACGAGGCGAAGCTTACCGCAGCGCAGTATGAGCATCTGCTGAAAAAAGCCGAATACAACGTTCAAAAAAATGACGCGATTGGTAAAACGGCCGGCAACAGCAGATGCCCAAGCCCTTGGCAACGTCCTCGCATTACCACCTCGAGCATCCAACCCCTCAAGCCAGGGCGTCGAGCCCCCGCGCCAGGTCGATACGGATGTCGTCGAGGGATTCCAGCCCCACCGCCACCCGAATCAAGCCCTCTGTGATGCCGGCAGCGGCCTTCTGGTCATCGGAGAGGCGACCATGGGTCGTGGTGGCCGGATGGGTGATGGTGGTCTTGACGTCACCCAGGTTGCCGGTAATGGAGAGCATTCGCGTGGCATCGATGACCGACCAGGCGACGTCACGCCCGCCCTTCACCTCGAAGCC
This sequence comes from Halomonas alkalisoli, assembly GCF_021412585.1. GTDB lineage: Bacteria > Pseudomonadota > Gammaproteobacteria > Pseudomonadales > Halomonadaceae > Halomonas > Halomonas alkalisoli. Next base: position 89,668 of record NZ_JAKCMI010000037.1, read on the forward strand.
GAGCACCGCGCCGAAGCCCTGCTGTTGACGTGATGCCAGCGCATGCTGGGGGTGGTGTTCCAGGCCACTATAGTGGACCCGCTCGACTGCCGGATGGCTCTCCAGCCACTGGGCCAGCGCCAGGGCATTGCCGCAATGGGCACGCATGCGCAGGCTCAACGTTTCGAGCCCCTTGGTAAAGATCCAGGCGTTGAAGGGGCTCAGGCAGGGGCCACAGGTGCGTACCACACCGAAGACCTCCTCCAGCTCCTGGTTGCGCCCGACCACCGCCCCCCCTACCGCCCTGCCCTGGCCATCCAGGTACTTGGTGGCCGAGTGGATGACCAGATCGGCCCCCAGCGCCAGCGGCCGCTGTAGAGCGGGCGTCAGGAAGCAGTTGTCGATGGCCAGCAGCGCATCATGACGATGGGCAATCTCAGCCAGCGCCGCGATGTCGACGACCTCCGAAAGCGGATTGGAGGGCGTCTCGGCGAACAGCAGCCGGGTATTCGGCGTGATGGCCGCTTCCCAGGCCGCGAGGTCCGACAACTCCACATAGCGTGTGGTGATGCCAAGCTTGCCGAAATACTTGTCGAACAGGCTGACCGTCGAACCGAACAGCGAGCGTGAGGCGACGATCTCGTCCCCCGCCGACAGCAGCGCCATGACCGTGGCCAGAATGGCCGACATGCCGGAACTGGTGGCCACGCAGCGCTCGCCCCCCTCCATCACCGCCAGGCGCCGCTCGAAGGTATGCACCGTGGGATTGGTGAAACGCGAGTAGACGTTGCCGGCCTCCTCACCGCCAAACTTCCGCGCGGCTTCCGCCGCGCTGCCATAGACGAAGCTCGACGTGGGGAAGATCGGCTCGCTGTGCTCCTGCTCGAAGGTGCGCTGGTGACCGGCGCGAATCGCCTGGGTCTCCAGCGCCCAGGCCGCTTCCGGTGTCGGGTCGTCTTGCATGCTCGGTCCTTAATTGTTGGCCAGAGTGGTCGATGGCAGTGACAGCGATCAATCGTCGATGTCGTCGTCCTGGTTGTGCATTCCCACCAGCGCATGACCGCCCGTGCTCTGCTGCTGCTTGGCCGCGTCGTTGCGCGATGCCTCCAGCGCCGACAGGTAGCCGGCATCGATATCGCCGGTGATGTAGCGGCCGTCGAAGACCGAACAATCGAAGCTGGTCAGTTCCGGATTCACTTCACGACAGGCCGCCTTGAGATCGTCCAGGTCCTGATAGAAGATCCTGTCGGCACCGATCAGCTCACCCACCTCCGCTTCGCTGCGCCCATGGGCAATCAGCTCCGTGGCGGCCGGCATGTCGATCCCGTAGACGTTAGGATAGCGCACCGGCGGTGCCGCCGAGGCGAAGTACACCTTGTTGGCGCCGGCCTCCCGAGCCATCTGGATGATCTGCTTGCAGGTGGTGCCGCGCACGATGGAGTCATCCACCAGCAGGACGTTCTTGCCCTTGAACTCGATATCGATGGCATTGAGCTTCTGGCGCACCGACTTCTTGCGCTGGGTCTGCCCCGGCATGATGAAGGTCCGGCCGATATAGCGGTTCTTCATGAAGCCTTCACGGTAGGTCACACCCAGGTGCTGGGCCAGCTCGAGGGCCGAGGTGCGCGACGTGTCGGGAATCGGGATGACCACGTCGATGTCGTGTTCCGGCCATTCGCTGCGAATGCGGTCGCCAAGCTTGCGGCCCATCTGCATGCGGGTGCCGTAGACATAGGCCCCGTCGAGAATGGAGTCCGGGCGGGCCAGGTAGACGTGTTCGAAGATGCAGGGCGAGAGGCTGGGCCGGTCGGCGCAGGACTGCGTGTGGATATTGCCCTCCATGTCGACGAAGATCGCCTCGCCGGGCGCCAGGTCGCGATGCAGTTCGAAGCCACCCACGTCGAGTGCCACCGACTCCGAGGCGATCATCACCTCCTGGCCGCTGCCCTCGTCGCGGGTACCGAACACCACCGGTCGAATGCCGTTGGGGTCACGGAACGCCACCAGGCCGAAGCCGTTGATGATCGCCACGGCCGCATAGCCACCCCGGCAGCGCCGATAGACACGACGCACGGCATCGAAGATATCGCCCGGCTCCAGGTGCGGCCCCTGCTTGCCCAGCTCATGGGCGAAGACATTGAGCAGTACCTCGGAGTCGGAGCTGGTATTGATGTGGCGCAGATCGGAGGAAAACAGCTCCTGCTTGAGCTGATCCGAGTTGGTCAGGTTGCCGTTGTGCGCCAGGGAAATACCGTAGGGGGAGTTGACGTAGAAGGGCTGGGACTCCGCCTCGCTGGACGACCCGGCCGTGGGGTAGCGCACGTGACCGATACCCACGTTGCCCTTCAGTCGCGCCATGTGGCGAGTGTGGAAGACATCGCGTACCAGACCATTGCTCTTGCGGAGCAGGAAGCGGCCTTCGCTCCATGTCATCATGCCGGCGGCATCCTGCCCGCGATGCTGTAGCACTGTCAGGGCGTCATAGATCGCCTGGTTGACGGTCTGCTTGGCCAGAAGGCCCACGATACCGCACATTCCACCTTACCTCGCTGCCATGGGGGCCGGCCTGGGCCGGCTTATCGTTCGCTTGTCGTACGCTGCGTCAGGGTCAAACATCGAGAATCGGCGGGTCAAAGCCGATGTTAAACAGGTGCTTCAGAGCGCGCCTTCAGAGCGTGCGCTCTTCGGGCACCTCGGGTTCCGTGGCTTCGCGGCCTTCCGGAAACGACAGGTTTCGCCAGGATTCGGGCGTCTCGGGCACCCGATCCTCCCAGGCCTCGAGCTGGCTGACCGCCCAGTCACGCAGCTGCTCGAAGGCGGGTCTCAGCTCGGCTTCCTGCCAGGCCTGAAGCTGGGCCAATGGCGTCAGCGTGATCAGGATGGTGGCGATGATCAGTATCGCCGCGCCACGCGCCACGCCGAAACAGGCGCCGGCCACGCGGTTGAAGAACCCCATGCCCACCCACTCCACTGCCGCATGTACCATGCGGATGACGATGCCACAGAGCAGGATCACCCCGAGGATCACCAACACGAAGGCCAGCACCAGACGACCATCGGGATTGTCGATGAAACCCGACAGCAGATCGGCCACCGGCTCGGCCAGCAGTCGTGCCGCCAGCAAGGCGATGATCCAGGCGGCGAGCCCGAGGCCTTCACGGATCAGACCGCGCATGAACCCGGCCAGGGTCGACACCGCCAGTACGCCGAGAAATATCCAGTCGATCCAGGTCAGTAACATGGGCACACTCTCTGCGTCACTCCCTCACCCGCACCAGCAGCCCCTGAAGGTTGGCCTGCTCTTTCAGCTCAGCCATGGCGCGCTCGCCGGACTCGGATGAATCGTAGGGCCCCACATACACCGTGGTCATGTTGTTGTCCCGGCGACGGCTATAGACAGAGAAGCCCTGCTCCTCCAGCTGGGCCTGGAGCCGCTCGGCGTTGCCCGGCTCACCGAAGCTGCCCACCTGTACCGCCCACTCACCTGCAGGGGTGGTGGGCGTGGCGCTCGGCGCAGCATCGTCCTGTTGGCTTTCCATCCGCTCGGATGCCGCACGGGCCAGGTCGGCGATGGGGTCTTCGGCCGGCGGCTCGTCGGCCTGTTGCGCGGGGTCCGGCGGGGCCACTTCTGCTGGCGGCACCTCGACAATAGCCGTCTCTTCCGCCGCCTCGACGTCGGATTCGGCGACAGGCTCGATATCGACGGGCTCAGGCAGCGAGCCGACCTCGCCCGCCGACTCGGGGCCGCGTATCTCACCCAGGCTGCTCGGCGGCTGCGGGTCGGGCACATCGCGCCGTTCGACCGGTACCGGCTGCTCGATGCTCATGACCGGCTGCGGTCGCTCGTCGCGAGGCGCCGGGTCGTCGAACAGCATCGGCACGAAGATCACCGCCAGGGCAATCAGAATTATGGCCCCGCTGACTCGCTCACGCATTCCGTACTTCATCTTGATCTCCTGCCCAGGCTAAGCCGCACCTACACCTGCATCCATGCCAGAATGGCGCCCACGGTATAGAAGGAGCCGCAGACCAGTACTCGGTCTTCAGGCGCGAGCCGCCCGCTCAGCCACTCGGCGCCCGCCTCCGGCGATGCCGCCTGAAAGGCCACCGGCGCGCCGCTTGCGTGCACGTGCCCGGCCAGTTCCGCTGCGGTGCGGGCTCGCTCCCCCTCCAGCGTCACTGTCACCCAGGCATCCGCCACTGTCGCCAGGGCGCCGATCACGCCATCGGCATCCTTGTCACCCAACATGCCCAGCAGTATCCAGGTTCGGCCAGTACAGGGCATGGCCTTCAGTCGCTCCGCCAGGTAGGCCGCAGCATGTGGGTTGTGTCCGACGTCCAGGCACCACTGCCCCAGCCACTGCATCCGCCCCGGCAGCTTGACGTCGGCCAGCGCCAGCCGGCAGGCGACAGCATCCAGTGCCACATCGGCCAGGGTCAGGGCCTGAAGGGCCGTTGCTGCATTGTCCAGCGGCAGGCCGGGGTCAGGCAAGTCATCGAGAGAGACGTTATCAGCGGGGAGTCCGCAACCCTGCCAGCACCAGTGGGATGGCCCGGTCTCATGCCACTGAAAGTCTTCGCCAATAGCCACGACCGGGGTACCACGCGCGGCAGCCGTCCCGCGAACGCTGCCGGGCAGCTCCCGACTGCCCAGGACCGCTGGCCTGCCGGCGCGAAAGATCCCCGCCTTCTCACGGCCGATGCCCTCGAGGTCGTCGCCCAGATAAGCGGAGTGGTCCCGGGCGATGGTGGTAATCACCGCCACGTCGGCATCGATGATATTCACCGCATCCAGGCGCCCGCCCAGGCCGACCTCCAGGATCGCCAGGTCCGGCTGGCAGCCGACGATGGCCCATAGGGCTCCCAGGGTGCCGACTTCGAAGTAGCTCAGGCTGACAGGGTCACCGTCAAGGCGTGCCGCCTCGACCGCCTCGAACCCGGCAATCAGCATGTCGTCGCTGGCCTCCACCCCATCCAGGCGCAGACGCTCGTTGTAGCGGAGCAGGTGTGGCGACGTGTAGCTGGCAGTGGAGAGGCCATGCGCACGGGCCAGTGCCTCGAGCATGGCCACCGTGGAGCCCTTGCCGTTGGTCCCCGCCACGGTGATGACACGACGAGCCAGGGTGGTATCGAGCAATCCCATACGACGGCCGACCTCGGCCACCCTGTCGAGCCCGAGGTCGATACCCATGGGATGTGCTGCCTCAAGCCGTGCCAGCCAGGCATCGAGGCGCAGGGATGTCGCGGGTCGCGTCACGGCCGGATCAACGCGGCGACTCGGAGCGGTCGGCTTCGCTGTCGGGCTCGCCGGGCTCCGCAGACGCCTCCTCGAAGTCGGCCGGCTCGGAAGCGAGGGGCTGTTCGACCTCCACTTCCTCCACCTGTTCGGCCATATCGACCAGATCCGGTTCGGCCAGCATCTCTGCGTCGAGGCCGCTGGCTGGCTGGTGGGTCAGCTTGCGCAGCACCCCGCCCAGCCGAGTTCGCATATCGCCTCGCGATACGATCATGTCCACGGTGCCGTGCTCGAGCAGAAATTCGCTGCGCTGGAAGCCCTCGGGCAGTTTCTCGCGCACGGTCTGCTCGATGACCCGCGGACCGGCGAAACCGATCAGGGCATTGGGCTCGGCCACATTGAGGTCGCCAAGCATGGCCAGCGAGGCAGAGACACCGCCGAAGACCGGATCCGTGAGCACCGAGACATAGGGCACGCCCGCCTCACGCAGCCGTTCCAGCGCCGCCGAGGTCTTGGCCATCTGCATGAGAGAGAACAGCGCTTCCTGCATGCGCGCACCGCCCGAGGCAGAGAAGCAGATCAGCGGGATGCGCTCCTCCCGTGCCAGGGTCGCCGCACGTACGAACTTCTCCCCCACCACGGCGCCCATGGAGCCACCCATGAAGGTGAACTCGAAGGCCACCACGACCACCGGCAGACCGTCGAGACTGCCACGCATGGCGACCAGCGCGTCCTTTTCGCCGGTCTCCTTCTGGGCGGCGCTGAGGCGATCCTTGTACTTCTTGGAGTCACGGAACTTGAGGCGATCCGTGGGCTCGAGATCCGCCGATATCTCCTCGCGCCCCTCCTTGTCGAGAAACCAGTCGATGCGCTTGCGCGCGGTCAGCCTCAGGTGATGATTACACTTGGGGCAGACGTTGTGATGCTTCTCCAGTTCAGGCAGGTAGAGCACCGCTTCGCATTTGGGGCACTTGCGCCACAGGCCATCGGGCACACTGGCCCGCCGGTCCTTGCGCTGTATACGCCCCATGGAAGGTACGATCTTGTCAAGCCAGCTCATGAAAGGCTTCCGTATGCTGTCGCGCCCGGCAGGGCCGGGCGTGGTGTATCGAATTGGTTGGCGACATCAGCGTCCGCTCAGGGCATCCAGCGCCGTGCGCATGTCACTCAGTACCGCCTTGAGCTCACCGGCAATGACGCCCGGGTTCTCGGCATTGGCGGCGATGCGGCTGACCAGCGCGCTGCCGACGATCACGCCGTCGGCCACCTTGCCGACCTCGGCGGCCGAGGCACCGTCGCGAATACCGAAGCCCACACAGAGCGGAAGGTCGGTCAGTTCACGCAGCGGGGCCAGATGGGCGGCCACATCCTCTGCATTGAGCGTAGCGGCACCGGTCACACCCTTGAGGGCCACATAGTAGAGGTAGCCTTCGCCATGGCCGCATATTGTAGCGGCCCGTTCATGGGAAGTGGTAGGGGCAACGAGAAAGATCGAGGCGAGCCCGCGCGCCTTGAGGATAGGGCCCAACACATCGGCTTCCTCGGGGGGCATGTCGACGGTGAGTACACCGTCGACACCCGCAGCGGCTGCCTGGTCGGCGAAGGCGTCCAGTCCGATCCGTTCGACCGGATTCAGGTAGCCCATCAGGACCACCGGCGTGTCGGCGTCGGTCTGGCGGAACTCACGCACCATCTCGAACAGGTGGGTCAGGCGCACGCCGTGCTTGAGGGCGCGCTCGCAGGCCTTCTGGATCACCGGACCATCGGCCATGGGGTCGGAAAACGGCACCCCCAGCTCGATGATGTCGGCGCCCGCCTCCACCAGCGCATGCATGAACCCGACGGTATACTCCGGGGCCGGGTCACCGGCGGTGATGAAGGGAATCAGCGCCCGACGGCCATCGGCCTTGAGCGCGGCGAAGCGTTGGTCGATACGGTTCATTTGAGCCCCTTAGAATTCGATGCCGTCGAGTTTGGCAACCGTCATGATGTCCTTGTCGCCGCGGCCGGAAAGGTTGACGACGATGTTCTGGTCGGGACGCATGGTCGGCGCCAGCACCTTGGCATAGGCCAGGGCGTGGGCGGACTCCAGCGCGGGCATGATGCCCTCGACCCGGGTCAACTCGCGAAACGCCTCGAGCACTTCTTTATCGTTGGCAGCCACGTAGTTGACCCGCCCGACGTCCTTCCACAGCGCATGCTCGGGGCCGACGCCGGGATAGTCCAGGCCCGCCGAGATCGAGTGGGTGTCGGAAACCTGGCCACCCTCGTCGGACATCAGGTAGGTTCGGTTGCCGTGCAGCACGCCACGGGGCGCATTGGAGGCGAGCGGTGCCGCATGGCGGCCGGTCTCGACGCCATCACCACCGGCCTCGACGCCATACATCACCACGTCATCGTCTTCCACGAAGGGATAGAACAGGCCCATGGCGTTGGAGCCGCCGCCGACGCAGGCAACCAGCGCATCGGGCAGCCTGCCGAACTCCTCCAGCGACTGACGACGCGCCTCACGACCGACCACGGCATTGAAGTCGCGCACCAGCATGGGATAGGGGTGCGGGCCGGCCACGGTGCCGATGATGTAGAAGGTGTCGTCGACGTTGGTGACCCAGTCGCGCAGCGCCTCGTTCATGGCATCCTTGAGCGTGCGGGTCCCGGACTCCACCGGAATCACGTTGGCACCCAGCAGGTGCATGCGATAGACATTGAGCTTCTGGCGCTGCACGTCCTCGGCGCCCATGTAGACATCGCACTTCAGCCCGAGGCGCGCCGCCACCGTGGCCGTGGCCACGCCATGCTGCCCGGCGCCGGTCTCGGCGATCACCCGCGGCTTGCCGCTCTTCTTGGCCAAGAGAGCCTGGCCAATGGTGTTGTTCACCTTGTGGGCGCCGGTGTGGTTGAGGTCTTCTCGCTTGAGCCAGATCCGTGCCCCGCCAAGCTGCTTCGACCATCGCTCGGCATGATAGAGCGGTGACGGACGGCCCACGTAATGGGCCAGGTCATAGTCGAATTCGGCCTGGAATTGGGGATCGTCGCGAAGGCTCAGGTAGGCCTTCTCAAGATCGTCCAGGGCGAAGCTCAGGGTCTCCGAAACGAACCGGCCACCATAGGCGCCGAAATGGCCACGGGCATCCGGCAGTCGGGTCAGGTCACTGAACTTGCTCACGAAAGACACCTCACAGGGTCGCCAGTAGGAACAGGGGAAGTACAACGAAGATACGGTCGACGCTCAACGGCACCCGCCATCGGCACCATGCACCGCCGCCGCAAAGGCCTTCAGCAGTTCGGGGTCCTTGCAGCCGCGAGCCGCCTCGACGCCACCGGAAACATCCACCGCAAAAGGATGCACGCTGGCAATGGCTTGGGCCACATTGGCAGGCGTCAGACCTCCCGCGAGAATAACAGGTTTTGCCAGGCTTGCGGGGATTCGCGACCAGTCGAAGGTCTCCCCGGTGCCGCCCGGCACGCCCGGTCGATAGGCGTCCAGCAACAGCGCCTGGGCACCGGAATAGGCCGCTGCCGCCGCATGCAGGTCGAGACCGTCGCGCATGCGCAGCGCCTTGATCCAGGGGCGTTCGAAGCCGGCGCAATAGGCAGGGGTTTCATTGCCGTGGAACTGCAGCAGGTCCAGATACCGGCTGACCCGCATGATCAGCTCCGGTGACTGATCGACGAAGAGCCCGACGCGAGTGACGAAGGCGGGCACCCGATCGACGAGCGCCGCCAGGCGGGCATCGTCGACGTAGCGGCTGCTGCCGGGCCAGAATACGAAGCCCAGGGCATCGGCACCGGCGGCCACAGCGGCGTCCACGTCCTGCTCACGGGTCAGCCCGCAGAACTTGATGCGTGTACGAATGGAGTGCCGGTACGACTCGCTCATGGCGCCTTCTCCTCGACCAGCGTCTCCTCCAGCCCGGCCGGAGGGAGCGGCTCAGCCAGCGGCCGCCCTCGACGGAACTCGACCATGGGACAGTCGGGAAGCGCCCGCTCACCGGTCCACTCGCCCAGGAACGCCAGCAGGTTGGGCCCCACTGGCTCCCGGGGCAGCCCCCAGACCTCGTCATAGAGCGAATCGACGAAGTGCAGGCCACAGGCCGGGGCCGTGACGTCGGAGAGGGTACGGTCCTTGAGTGCCATCAGTTCCGCCAGGTAATCGTCACCGCGGCCGCCACGCCCCACCGTCACCAGGGCGCCGACGATGTTACGGATCATATGATGGAGAAAGGCGTTGCCCTGGACGTCGACGACCACCAGGGACCCATGCCGGTGCACCTCGATGAAATGCACCTTGCGCCACGGTGTCTTGGACTGGCAGCCAGCAGCCCGGAAACTGGAGAAGTCATGCTCACCCACCAGCGCCTGGGCGGCCCGATGCATCGCCTCGGCGTCCAGCGGGTCGCGGCACCAGGTGACGTTGGCTCTCTCGAGTACCGGCCGACTCGGCTGGTTGAGGATGATGTAGCGGTAGCGCCGCGCCAGCGCCTTGAAGCGCGCATGAAAATCGTCCGGCACTTCATGCACCCAGCGCACCGCGATGTCCCGCGGCAGGTTGGCGTTCACGCCGAATACCCACGCTTTCTGCGAACGCGGCACCGGAGGATCGAAATGAACGATCTGGCGGGTGGCATGCACCCCGGAATCGGTGCGCCCGCTGCAGTGCACCGTCACCGGCTGGCTGGCGACCTTCGCCAGCGCCCGCTCCAGTTCGGCCTGTACCGAGGGTGCGTTCTTGAGGCGCTGCCAACCGCAGTAGGCGCTGCCATCGTATTCCACCCCCAGGGCCAGGCGGCCGCTGAGGGGGCTACGTTCATCGAGACGTCGAAAGAGGGTCATTCGGCCATCAGAGTCGATAGTGGGTGATCAGTTCCTTGGCCTGGGCCTGGAGCCTGGGGTCGGCGCTATCCCGCAGACGCTGCAGCATGGCGTGTGCCCGCTCGGTCGCGCCGACGTCGAGCAGTCGCCGCGCCTCTTCCAGTTCATCGAACCCGGCCAGGGAGTCGCTTGCGGCCTCATTATCCCGGTCCAGAGGCGGAAAGGCCACCTCCTCCACTTCCCACTCCTCATCTTCCGCCCGCGGCGCCTGGCCCAGGTGCTCAGCGTCCACCGACGCGCCCTCCTTGTTGTCGTCGGTCGCTTCGACTTCTTCTCCCATGCCCGTCCCGGTGGTGGGAAAATCGATGCTGGGCTGCATCGGTGTTTCCTCGCGTCGGCCCGGTTCCGGGTCGAGGGTGGGGGGGCGGTAGTCGATCATGTCACGCTCCACGGCCGCACCTTCACCGGCATGACTGCTGTCGGCAGCAGGCGTGACCGTCGCCTGCTCATCTTTGCTGTCCAGCGGCGGAGCCGGCTCAGGCTCGTCGTCCTGCGCCACCGCATCATCGCCGTCCGAAGGCAGCGCCGCTTCGAAGTACGGCGGCTGCGCTTCGGCGTCGCCGGCCTTCTCGACCTCGTCGCCCTCCTTGACCTCACCACCCTCCTCGACCTCATCGCCGTGCGTCTCGAGCAGGGAGTCGAACTCCTGTGGCGGCAATTCTCTGGCGGCGACAAACTCGGCCGGCACCTTGCCCCGGCCATCGTCGCCATCGTCGCCATCGTCGCCGCCGGACGCTGCCGCACGATGAGCGGCCATGAGGCGACTGGCTTCCGCCACCATGGCGGGATCGCCCCCTTCGGCCAGCCGCTCGGCCTCGCGCTGGGCCGCGGCCCAGTCACCCTGCTTTACATGGACGGTGAGCAGCTTCAGGCGCAGATCATCTCGCCCTGGCTCCTGGGCAAGCCCGGCCTGGAGACTCTCCCTGGCCTGGTCGTAGCGGCCATAGGCCATGAAGATATCAGCCTCGCTGATCGCCTCGGCTTGCGGCATCTGCCCAGGCTGCTCGACAGCGGGCTCGGCGCTGGCAACGGACATGCCCTCCACAACCGGCGGCGTCACCGGGGCAGCCGGCGGCACCGCCGCGGATGCCGCCGGCGCCCCATAGGTCACGTTGGGCATGGTGGTAAAGCCCTTTGTCGATGCTGTTTCGCGGTAGCGCCGACGGCGTATCAGCAGCCATAGGCCCAACAAGGCTGCCAGCCCCGCTCCGCCCAGTATCAGCTGGCGATCCAGCCCGTCCTGGTAGACCGCTCCCCACCAGGGCGTCTCCGCCTCAACTGCCTCCCCGCCAGGTGGCACCATGCCCCCTCCACCGGGGCCATCCACACCCTGTCCACCGGCGACCAGGGCGGCCAACTGGTCGCGCATGGCATCGACCTCGCTGCGCAGGCCACCCAGTTCCTCCTGCAGTGCATCACGTTCAGCCTGAACCGCCTCGAGGGCGCTCCGACTCTCCCGCCAGCGACGCTCCAGGCTTTCCAGGCGTTGCGCTTCGCTTTGGGGAACGAGCGCCTCTGCATCGAGGGATGCCAGCACATCCGGGTCGAGCCGCGACTCAGGCGACTGCCCTGCCTCGCTCAGGCCGCTCGCATCCGTTTCCCCGCCGCCTGCCCCGTCCTCGGCTGGTTGGTTCGGGGATCCGGCGGCCTCGGCAGCCAGCTCGGCATCGCTGAGCAGGGTCAGGCGAGGCTCTGCGACCTCCTCGACGGCAGCCGCCACATCCGTCGCGGCGACCGCCGCCGCTTCACGTTCAGGCTCAGGCTCGGTGACGGGATCGACAAGCTCGGCAGCCGCCGCTTCGGCAATGGCAACCTCGGAAGATCCGAGGGGCACCCGCGCGGGGGCGCCGCTGCCGCGACTGGCCCAGGCCTGGTTCATGGCCTGCACCACATCGCCGGCCTGCTGGGAAGAGCGGGCCGCGATGGCGTCGCGGGAAGGCACGACCAGTGCATGGCCCGCCCGCATGGCGTTGATATTGCCGGAGGGAAAGACCTCTGGATTGGCCTCGACCAGCGCAACCATCATCTGGTCCATGCTGATACCGCTGTCGGGCCTCAGCCGGCCGGCGACGGCCCACAGGGTATCGCCGCTGCTCACCCAGGCCGGATCCCCCGACTGCGTGTCTCGCGACTGGGTCACGACGGGCTGCGCCGGCGCCTCCCGCACGGGTTCGGTGGCGGAGCGCCCGGCCGTGGAGGCAGGCTGCGCGGGCGATAGCCCGACCAAAACCGGCAATTGGTCGTAATCGGGCGGATCCAGTAGCAGGGTGACCTCTCGAAGCTGCCGGCCTCCCGGCCACTCGAAGCTCAGCATCAAGTCCAGCCAGGGTTCGCGTACGGCACGCTCCGTGATGAGATCCACCACCAGCTGCCCATCTCGCACCTGTACGGAAGTACGCACGTTGGCAGCCAACGGCGAGCGGGTCAGTCCGGCGGATTCGAACTCACGGGGTTCGGCCACCGACACTCTCAACAATTCCGGCTCCAGGCCGGAGGTATCGGTCAACGGGATCGTGGCACGCAATGGCGCATTGAGCGGAGAGCTTACCGCGACCTCCCCGACCCCAAGTGCCAGCGCCTGAAGGCTCGAGGCCGAAAGCGATAGCAGCATGGCAATTGTCAGCTTGCGTCTCATAGGTTCCCTTGCGCCGCTGTCGTCACCGACGTGCAGCAGTTCGTTTGATTTATTCTCAGGCAATGACCAAGCCAATACGAAATTTGTATCACATTCTCCCTAGTCTGTGTTTGCCCAGGCCCATGGTGACTCGTCTTTACCTGGTTTTCCCCAATTGCCATCTCCCCACATGAAAACGGGGCGCTTCCCGAAAGAAGCGCCCCGCCATCGCTAGTCCAAGCGTTGAATCACTGTTCGCGCAGAATCTTCAGCATACGCTTGAGTGGTTCGGCAGCACCCCACAGAAGCTGATCGCCGGCAGTGAAGGCGGAGAGGTACTCACCCCCCATCTGCATCTTGCGCAGACGGCCCACCGGAACGGTCAAGGTGCCGGTGACAGCCGAAGGGGTCAGCCCGGCAATAGTGGCTTCCTTGTCGTTGGGGATCACCTTGACCCAGTCGTTGTGCCTGGCCAGGCGGTCCTCAATCTCATCTATCGGCACATCTTTCTTCAACTTGATGGTGAAGGCCTGGCTGTGGGAGCGCATGGCGCCGATTCGCACGCAAAGCCCGTCGATGGGGATCGGGTTGTCCTGCAGGCCGAGGATCTTGTTGGTCTCGACGGTTCCCTTCCACTCCTCCTTGCTCTGGCCGTTGTCGCGCTTGACGTCGATCCACGGCAGCAGGCTGCCGGCCAGGGGAGCGGTGAAATTATCGGTCGGGAACGCATCGCTCCGCATGGCCGCCGTGACCTTGCGGTCGATATCGAGAATCGCACTGGCCGGGTCGTCCAGCTCAGTGGCCACGCTGTCGCGCAGTGCACCCATCTGGTTGAGCAGCTCGCGCATGTGCTTGGCACCGGAGCCGGAAGCGGCCTGATAGGTCATGGAGGTCATCCACTCGATCAGGTCGGCCTCGAACAGGCCACCCAGGCTCATCAGCATCAGGCTGACGGTACAGTTGCCGCCGACGAAGGTCCTGGCGCCGCGGGAGAGCTGATCGTCGATCACCTTGCGGTTGACCGGATCGAGGATGATGGTGGCCTCGTCCTCCATGCGCAGGGTGCTGGCGGCATCGATCCAGTAACCCTTCCAGCCGCCACCGCGCAGATCGCCATAGACCTGCTTGGTGTAGTCGCCACCCTGGCAGGTGATCACGACATCCAGCGCCTTGAGCTCGTCGATGTCGGTGGCATCCTTGAGCGGAGGAACGTCCACACCGATGTCCGGGCCGGGCTTGCCGACCTGGGAGGTGGTGAAGAAGATCGGCTCGATGCCGTCGAAGTCTCCATCCTCCTGCATGCGCTGCATGAGCACCGAACCCACCATGCCACGCCAACCGACGAAACCGACTTTCAACATGTGAAGTCCTCCTGAAAAGTATGAACCAGCCATTATACAGAATTGCGCCGGGTCTTTTTAGCCGCACCTGTCGCGAGACAGGCTTGCCTGGGGCGTCCGCCCCTACGAGGATAGCGGGCATAGCCCCCGGCCTGCGTATCAAATTGCGTCGAAGGCCCTCAGCACGGCGTCACCCATTTCACTGGTGGAGACGGTACGCGTCCCCTCGGAGGCAATATCGGCGGTTCTCAGGCCGTCGTCCAGCACCTTGCCCACGGCCGCTTCGATACGCTCGGCCAGCGCAGGCTCGCCTAGGGAATAGCGCAGCAGCATCGCCACCGAGAGAATGGTGGCCAGCGGATTGGCCACGTTCTGGCCGGCGATGTCCGGCGCGCTGCCGTGGCAAGGTTCATACATGCCCTGGCCGCTCTCGTTGAGCGAAGCTGAGGGCAGCATGCCGATGGAGCCGGTCAGCATCGCCGCGGCATCCGACAGGATATCACCGAACATGTTGCCGGTGACCATCACGTCAAACTGCTTGGGCGCGCGCACCAGCTGCATGGCCGCATTGTCCACGTACATGTGCGAGAGCTCGACATCGGGATACTCCGGCGCCAGGCGCTCCATGACCTCGCGCCACAGGATGGTAACCTCGAGCACATTGGCTTTGTCGACGCTACACAGGCGCTTGCCGCGCTTCTGTGCCATTTCGAAGGCGACCCGACCGATGCGCTCGATCTCGCTCTCGGAATAGATATAGGTATTGAAGCCGACCCGCTCGCCGTTGCGCACCTCGATGCCACGCGGCTGGCCGAAGTAGATGCCGCCGGTGAGCTCGCGGACGATCATGATGTCAAGACCGGCCACCAGCTCGGGCTTGAGACTGGAGGCGGAGGCGAGCTGCGGATAGGTGATGGCCGGGCGCAGGTTACCGAACAGGCCGAGGTTCTTGCGCAGGCCGAGCAGGCCCTTCTCGGGGCGCTTGGTGAGATCCTCGAGCTTGTCCCACTTGGGACCACCCACGGCACCGAGCAGGATGGCATCGGCGGCCTTGGCCTTGTCCAGGGTCACCGCGGGCAGCGGCTCGCCGTGTTCGTCGTAGGCGCTGCCACCGACCAGGCCTTCTTCCACCTCGACGTCGAGGCCGCGGGCCTGGCAGGCGGCCAGGATGCGGCTCGCCTGGGCAGTGATCTCGGGGCCGATGCCGTCGCCCGGCAGTACCAGAATCTTGCGTGTCATGTGTTATTCAATCCTTGTCCTTGCCTTTCTTTAGCGAATGGCGGCAGGCTGCACGGCGACAGGCCTGCGAGGAGGCCTGCCGCCGGATCAGCCCCGCGGGGCGCCGGGGGCAAGCCGGAGAGGAGGTCTTTTGCCATGGATGGCAAAAGTAGCGCCCAGGGATGGGTTCACAGCGCATCCTCGCAGGCCTGCCACCGGATCAGCCCCGCGCCTCCAGCGGATTCAGCATGTAAAGAGTCAGGCCTGAGCGCTATCGCGGAACAGCCAGGGCCGCGCGGCACGATGGCGCTGTTCGAAAGCGCGGATGGCATCCTCGTCCTTGAGAGTCAGGCCGATATCATCGAGCCCCTCGAGCAGGCAGTGCTTGCGGAACCCATCGACCTCGAACTCGAAGATCTCGCCGGAGGGCGTGATCACCCGCTGGTTCTCCAGATCGACGTCGAGGCGATAGCCTTCGCTGGCTTCCACCTCGGCGAAGAGGCGATCGATCGTCTCCTCTCCCAGCGTGACCAGCAACAGGCCGTTCTTGAAGGCGTTGTTGTAGAAGATGTCGGCGAAGCTCGGCGCGATCACCACACGAAAGCCGAAGTCCTCCAGCGCCCAGGGAGCGTGCTCGCGGGAGCTGCCGCAGCCGAAGTTGCGCCGCGTCAGCAGGATGCTGGCGCCCTGGTAGCGCGCCTGGTTGAGCACGAAATCGGGATTCACCGGACGCTGCGAGCAGTCCTGGCCGGGCTGCCCCTCGTCGAGGTAGCGCAGCTCGTCGAAGAGATTGACGCCGAAGCCGGTACGCTTGATCGACTTGAGGAACTGCTTCGGGATGATCAGGTCGGTGTCGACATTGGCCCGGTCCAGCGGCGCGACGAGGCCTTCGGTGCGTTCAAACTTGTTCATGGCTCAGGCCTCCTCTGCTACGGGCTGGTCGTCCAAACGACGCACATCGACAAAATGACCGGCAATGGCGGCGGCGGCGGCCATGGCCGGGCTGACCAGGTGGGTACGCCCGCCGTAGCCCTGGCGACCTTCGAAGTTGCGGTTCGAGGTAGAGGCGCAGTGCTCGCCGGCGCCGAGCTTGTCGGCATTCATGGCCAGGCACATGGAGCAGCCCGGCTCGCGCCATTCGAAACCGGCCTCGATGAAGATCTTGTCCAGGCCCTCGGCCTCGGCCTGACGCTTCACCAGGCCCGAGCCCGGCACGACCATGGCCAGTTGAATGGAGTCGGCCACCTTCTTGCCGCGGGCCACCTTGGCGGCCTCGCGGAGGTCCTCGATGCGCGAATTGGTGCAGGAACCGATGAAGACCTTATCGAGGCGAATATCAGTAATCTTCTGCCTGGGCTTGAGGCCCATGTACTCCAGCGCCCGGGTGTAGCCGCGGCGCACGGTGTCGTCACCGGCCTCGGCCGGGTCGGGGACCTCGCCGGAGATGCCGGTGACCATCTCGGGACTGGTGCCCCAGCTGACCTGGGGTTCGATCTCGGCGGCATCGAGCTCCACCACCTTGTCGAAGACGGCGTCGCTGTCCGAAACCAGGTTGCGCCAGTCGGCCACGGCAGCGCCCCACAGCTCACCGGACGGGGCAAAGGGTCGGTTGCCGAGGTAGTCGATAGTGGTCTCGTCCACTGCGATCAACCCAACCCGGGCGCCGGCCTCGATGGCCATGTTGCACACGGTCATGCGGCCTTCCATGGAAAGGTCGCGAATCGCGCTGCCGGCGAACTCGATGGCGTAACCGGTGCCTCCGGCGGTGCCGATCTTGCCGATGATGGCCAGCACCACATCCTTGGCGGTGACACCCGCGCCGAGCTTGCCCTCGACCCGAACCTGCATGTTCTTCATTTTCTGCGCCAGCAGGCACTGGGTGGCAAGCACGTGCTCCACCTCGGAGGTGCCGATGCCATGCGCAAGGGCCGCAAAGGCGCCGTGGGTGGCGGTATGAGAGTCGCCACAGACCACGGTCATCCCCGGCAGGGTAGCGCCCTGCTCCGGCCCCACCACGTGGACGATGCCCTGGCGCGGGTCGTTGATCTTGAACTCCTCGATGCCGAACTCGACGCAGTTGTCATCAAGCGTCTGCACCTGGATCAGCGACACCGGATCCTTGATGCCGGCGTTGCCTTCGGCACGCTCCTTGAGCGTCGTCGGCACGTTGTGGTCAGGCGTTGCCAGGTTGGCGTCGAGCCGCCACGGCTTGCGCCCGGCCAGGCGCAGCCCCTCGAAGGCCTGCGGCGAAGTCACTTCGTGGAGCAACTGGCGGTCGATGTAGATCAGTGCGGTGCCGTCGTCGCGCTCCTTCACCAGGTGCTGCGACCACAGCTTGTCGTAGAGTGTCTGGCCTGCCATATCGTTCTCCCGGGCTCTGGGGCCCTTTGCCTGTCCGGTCTTGTATTGACGTTCTGCTTCAGGTGGCCATTGCAGCAGCGCTAGCCAAGGGGCGCCGGGGACAGGTCGGAGAGGGGGTCATTTGCCATGGATGGCAAATGTAGCGTCCAGGGATGGATTCACAGCGCCCCCTCGAAGACCTTGTCGCCGGCAAAGCCCCTGCCACATAGGTTGGCCGATTGACAGTCAGTCTTGCGCGACTCGACCATAAAAGCAATTCATGTTATTTATTCATTGGATTCCATATTGGAATACCAGTTGAAAGACATCACTTCGACAAGGGAAGCCCGTGGATACCCAGAGCCTTCAGGCCTTTCTCGCCGTGGCCGACAGCGGCAGTTTCTCCCGGGCGGGCGAGCAGTTGCACCTGACCCAGCCTGCGGTCTCCAAGCGGATCGCCACGCTGGAAGACCAGATCGACGCCCGCCTGTTCGATCGCATCGGCCGCCGCGTCACGCTGACCGAAGCCGGTCGAATCCTGCTGCCGCGCGCCCGGCAGATCCTGGTCATGGTGGACGACAGCCGACGGGCGCTGGTCAATCTTGGTGGCAGCGTCGCCGGTAGCCTGACCCTCGCCACCAGTCACCATATCGGCCTTCATCGCCTGCCGCCGCTGCTCAAGGCCTATACCCGCAACCATCCGGAAGTGCGCCTGGACCTGCAGTTCCTCGACTCCGAGCAGGCCTACCAGGGGGTACTCGACGGTGAACTGGAACTCGCCGTGGTGACGCTCGCGCCACACCCGGACCCGCAGCTCGAAGTGGTGCCAGTGTGGGACGACCGGCTCTGCTTCGTCTGCGCCCATGACCACCCGTTAGCCGGACAGCCCCGACTGTCGTTGCACGAACTCTGTGCCTTCGATGCCGTGCTGCCGGGCCCGATGACCTTCACCCGCACCCTGATCGAGACCCGTTTCGCCTCGGCCGGCCTCTCCCTGCCAGTTGCGCTCTCTACCAACTATCTGGAAACGCTGAAGATGATGACCGCCATCGGCCTGGGCTGGAGCCTGCTGCCTGAGCGACTGGTGGCCGGCGAACTCCATGAGCTGGTGGTGGACCATCCTCCTATCCACCGCTCCCTGGGCTATCTGATGCACAAGAGCCGCACCCTCTCCAATGCGGCCAGGGCCATGCTTGGCCTGCTGGAAGCGGCTCGCGACGAAGCAAGCCGGGACTGACCCGGGCGTATCTTGTTAGACTGCTTATCAAACTGTAGACCAGCCTTTCGAGACGGAGCCTCTCGTCGACGTGACCTCGCCTTCATCGACAGCACCTTCATCACGCCACACCCTGGCCGGAACCCTGATCCTGCTCGGCCTGCTGCTGCAGATCCTGGGCTTCGTCGATCTGCTGCCGCTCCCCCATCTGGTTGGCTACAGCTTCTGGCTGGCAACGGCACTGCTGTGGCCCGACACGCCCCTCCGTACCCGCTGGCAGGCCGGGGTCCTCGCCGCCATCGGGCTGGGGCTGCTGGTGCTGGCCCGGCTGCGCTACGATGCCGCCATTGCCTGGCCGGCCGTGCTGGATGGCAACACCTACGTGGTCGCCATGCTGGTGGGGGTCAGTTTCATCGGGCTGATCGGCAACCGCAGCGGTTCGAAGCGACCGCTGGGCCGACCTGTCACCGGGAGTCGCGGCACCGCCGGTACCTGGCTGGGCGTTCATATGCTCGGCACCATCCTCAATCTATCGACCGTGTTCATGATCGGTGATCGGCTAGCTCGACGCGGTCCCTTGACCACGCCGCAATTGCTGGCACTCAACCGGGGGCTCTCCAGCGCCGCCCTCTGGTCGCCCTTCTTCGCCTCCATGGGGGTAGTGATGACGCTGGCCCCGGCGCTCGAGTACTCCCGGGTACTGGCCATCGGCCTGCCGCTGGCGCTGCTCAGCGGGGCACTGACCACCTTCGAGCTATCGCGTCGCTTCGATCTCGCGGAGGTGGCAGGGTTCTCGCTTTCACCCCGCAGCCTGCTGATGCCGCTGAGCATGGCCGCCCTGGTGATGCTGTTTCACTATCGCCTGACACCTCAGTTGGGCATCGTCAGCATCATCACCTTCCTGCTGCCCGCCGTGGCACTGGCCAGCAACCTGCCCGCCGGCCCCCGCTGGACGCTGTATCGCGTTCGTCAGCATACCCTGATGCGACTACCCGCCATGCGCGGGGAGATTACGCTGTTCCTGTCAGCCGGGCTGCTGACCCTCGGCCTCTCCACCGCCATTGCCGCGGCAACCGGCAGTGAATGGACACTGTTCGACCACTTTGGCGCCAGGGAAGCAATCTTCAGCTTTCTGGCCATTGTCGCCAGCGCCATCGTCGGGCTGCACCCCATCATCGGCGTCTCGGTGTTGGCTTCGATGCTCGACCTGGGCGCGGACCGCCAGACCCTGTTCGCCTTCACGGCCCTGGCCTCCTGGGCGGTCGGCACCTCGGTGGGGCCGCTGTCTGGCATCAACCTCTCGCTGCAGGGGCGCTACGGCGTCAGCGGCTACCGCATGATGAAACACAACCTACTCTACGCGCTGATCATGAGCAGTCTGGTGGTGGCCGCCCTTCTGCTACTGGATCGAATTTGGTAGACCACCCCGGCGCCCCCCTCGCACTCCAGGACACGATCACTCCGAAACGCGATAGAAATAGCGATGCCCGCACTGGTGGCAAGGTTCTATGCGCGTCACACCTTCCAGTTCGACCACGGCATCGCAGTGGACGCAGGCCATGCGCCCCGGGGCAGCCATCTCGCCCTCGCAGTAGTCGGCGCGGGACGCCTCCAGGTCCTCTTCGAAACGCAACCGCTCGACCTTGCTACGATCGGCGATGGAGAACAGCGCTTCCACCACGCGCCGCGACAGCTGGTCGAGATCGATGCCCAGCCAGGTGGCGACGCTATGACCACCGGCATGGAGATAGCGGCGCATGTCGACCAGGTCACGCTCGACCCAGGCGCGCAGCAAGGCCAACTCGTCCTTGGTGAACTCCTCGAGCTCGGCCTCGAACTCAACGGCATCGTCGAGTTCCTGCTGCAGGTTCTCCCAGGTCAGCTCCTTGGCGCCATCACGCAGCCTATCCAGCATGCGCTCGTAGGCTTCGCGCAGCCGGTGTTCGCGATTGAGGTCGGGACGTTCGCTCATGCTCTTCTCCTCGAAGCGGCTCGCAGGCGGGGTCGGGCATGGCCGGCCCTGCCCTAGTGGGGTATCCTTGGTTACCATTTAGACGACATCTAGCCGTCAGTTCAACGTTTTATCGCCAAGATGCGATCAACGCCTGACGCCGGACAAGACTCCGCCGACCCGCACCGTGCCCTGTCACGGTGCCCGACATTCAAGGTAAGCGCGAAAACCGATGGACGCACAGTACAAGCCCTTTGAGATCGAACGCGACGCCCAGCAGTTCTGGGACGAGAACCAGTGCTTCAAGGCGGTGGAAGATGCCAGCCGCGAGAAGTTCTACTGCCTGTCGATGTTCCCCTACCCCAGCGGCAAGCTGCACATGGGGCACGTGCGCAACTACACCATCGGTGACGTGGTTTCCCGCTATCAGCGCATGCAGGGCAAGAACGTCATGCAGCCCATGGGCTGGGACGCCTTCGGCATGCCGGCCGAGAACGCGGCGATCCAGAACCGGGTGCCGCCGGCCAAGTGGACCTACGACAACATCGACTACATGCGCAATCAGTTGAAGGCGCTGGGCTTCGCCTACGACTGGAGCCGGGAGTTCGCCACCTGCGATACCGACTATTACCGCTGGGAGCAGTGGTTCTTCACCAAGCTGGTGGAGAAGGGGCTGGTCTACAAGAAGATGTCGACGGTCAACTGGGACCCGGTGGACCAGACGGTGTTGGCCAACGAACAGGTCATCGAGGGGCGCGGCTGGCGCTCCGGCGCCCTGGTCGAGCGCAAGGAGATCCCGCTGTGGTTTCTCAAGATCACCGACTACGCCGATGAACTGCTCGCCGACCTGGACAAGATCCAATGGCCCGAGCAGGTCAAGACCATGCAGCGCAACTGGATCGGCAAGTCCAGGGGTATCGAGCTCAGCTTCGATATCAAGAACGCTGATGGCGCGGAAGTCGAACCGGTCAGCGTCTATACCACCCGCCCCGATACCCTGCTGGGCGTGACCTACGTTGCCGTGGCGTCCGGCCACCCCCTGGCCCGTGACGCAGCGGCAGGCAACGCCGAAATCGCTGCCTTCTGTGAGGAGTGCGCCCGTGGCGGCACCTCCGAAGCGGCGCTGGCCACCATGGAGAAGAAGGGCATGCCCACCGGGCATGTTGCGGTGCATCCGCTGACCGGGCGAGAAGTGCCGGTCTACGTGGCGAACTTCGTGCTGATGGAATACGGTACCGGCGCGGTCATGGCGGTACCCGGCCATGACCAGCGCGACTGGGAATTCGCCACCAAGTATGGCCTGCCAATCGAAGCGGTGATCGCCGACGAGAATGGTCAGGCACCGGACCTCTCCGAGGGTGCCCTGGAAGAGTACGGCGCGGTAATCAACTCCGGTGAATTCGACGGCCTCGATTTCACACAGGCCTTCGATGCCATCGCCGCCAGGCTCGAGTCCCTCGGCCGTGGCGAGGTGAAGACCAACTATCGCCTGCGCGACTGGGGTGTCGCCCGCCAGCGCTACTGGGGCGCACCGATCCCGGTCAAGTACGGCCCCGAGGGCCAGACCGTGCCGCTCTCCGACGCGGAGCTGCCGGTTGCCCTGCCCATGGAAGTCACCGTCGATGCCAGCGGTTCGCCGCTGAAGAAGATGCCCGAGTTCTCGGACCTGGGAGACGGCTGGGTGCGCGAGACCGACACCTTCGACACCTTCATGGAGTCCTCCTGGTACTTCGCACGCTTCTGCTGTGCCGATAACCACGATGCCATGCTCGACGAGCGTGCCGACTACTGGCTGCCGGTGGATCTCTATATCGGCGGCATCGAGCACGCCATCCTGCACCTGCTCTATGCGCGCTTCTTCACCAAGCTGATGCGCGACCTGGGCCTGGTGAAGGTCGACGAGCCCTTCCAGCGCCTGCTCACCCAGGGCATGGTGATCGCCGAGACCTTCTATCGTTCGACGCCCAACGGCGGAAAGGAGTGGTTCAACCCCGCCGACGTGGAGGTCAAGCGCGACGAAAAGGGCCGCCCAATCAGCGCAGTGCTGATCGAAGATGGCCAGCCGGTGGAGATGGGCGGCATCGAGAAGATGTCGAAGTCGAAGAACAACGGCGTCGACCCGCAATCGATGATCGACCGCTTCGGCGCCGATACCGTGCGCCTGTTCATGATGTTCGCCGCCCCGCCCGAGCAGTCGCTGGAATGGTCCGACTCCGGCGTCGAGGGCGCCAGTCGGTTCCTCAAGCGCTTGTGGCGCATTGTTTTTGAGCATATCGAGTCCGAGCGCCTGGAAGCCGGGCAGCCCGGCACACTCGATGTGGCCCAGTTGAATGAGCCTCAGCGCGAGCTGCGCCGCAAGACCCACGAGACGATCAAGAAGGCCAGCGACGACATCGGCCGTCGCACCACCTTCAATACGGCCATCGCCGCGGTCATGGAGCTTTCCAACGCCCTGGGTCGCTTCCAAGCCGATCATGACGGCAGTGGCCAGGACCTGGCCGTGGCACGCGAAGCGATCGAGGCCTGTGTACTGCTGCTCTCCCCGATCACGCCGCACGCCTGCCACGCCCTGTGGCACAGCCTGGGCCATGACGAGCCAGCCATCGACGCTCGCTGGCCACAGCTGGATGAAGCAGCCCTGGCACGCGACACCCTCGAGCTGGTCGTGCAGGTCAACGGCAAGCTGCGGGCACGTATCGAGTCACCGGCGGATGCCAACAAGTCCGCCATCGAATCCCAGGCACTCTCTGCCGAGAACGTGCAGCGCCACATCGAGGGAAAGACGGTCCGCAAGGTGATCGTGGTGCCCGGCAAGCTGGTCAATATCGTAGTGGCGTAACACGTAAAGGAGTCGATCAATGCAGCGACGCACCTTCCTCGGGCTATTGTTGACCGGGAGCGCCAGTCTCGGCCTCACAGGCTGCGGCTATCGCCTGCGCGGTCTCGATACGCCTGGCCCGGCCCTCAGCGAGCTTGCCATCGCCGGTAGCGACAGCGATCTTGCCGGCATGGTGCGGGAAAGGCTGGAGTCCGGCGACACCCGTGTGCACGCCCAGGCGCCATTGGTGTTGAACCTGGGTGCCGAGGAGTTCCGTGAGCGCCCCCTTGGCATCCAGGGAACGGGGCCCCGCGAGCTGGAAATGGCGCTCCGGCTGCCCTACTCGGTTCAGCGACGCTCCGACGGTGCCTATCGACTGCCTCAGCAGCAGCTCGAGGTCGTCACCCGCTTCACGGTCAGCGATGACAATCTCTTGGCTCAAGAGGATCTCCGCGAGGAGGCCCGGCAGGAGCTGCGGCGCGATGCCACCCGCCGGCTTCTGGACCGGCTGCGCTCACTGGAGTGACGAGTAGACGATGAAGGTCTTTGCCGACAAGCTTGCCGATGCGCTGGCCAAGAAGCTGCCCCCGGTGGTCATCATCGCCGGTGACGAGCCGCTGCAGCACATGGAAGCCTGCGATGCCGTCCGCGCGGCCGCACGCGCGCGCGGCGTCGAAGAGCGCGACATTCTCCATGTGGAAGCCAATTTCGCCTGGGGCCGGCTGCGTGAAACCGCCGCCAGCATGTCGCTGTTCGCCTCCAGCAAGTTGATCGAGCTGAGGCTGGGCGCCAGCAGCCTGGGCCAGGAGGGTGCCAAGGCACTCAAGGAGCATGCCGGGGAGCTCCAGGGCAGCGATGACGTGCTGCTGATCTCCATGGGCAAGCTCGACTACCGCCAGCAGAAGAGCGCCTGGTTCCAGGCGCTCGACAAGGTCGGCCTGTTCGTACCGGTATGGCCGGTGGACCCCTCTCGCCTTGGCTACTGGCTGCGGGACCGCGCCGAGCGATATCAGCTGACCCTCGACCTCGATGCCGCTCGTATGCTGGGTGAGCGTACCGAAGGCAACCTGCTGGCCGCCGACCAGGAGCTGCAGAAGCTCTCCCTGCTGCTGCCCAGAGGGGCTCGGGTCGGCCCGGCCGAGATCGCCGGAGGTGTCGAAAACAGCGCCCGCTATGACGTCTTCACACTGATGGATGCCTGCTTGAAGGGAGAGCGCGAGCGGGTCTCGCGCATCATGCGCGGGCTGCGCGGTGAAGGCGTCGAGTCACCCATCGTGCTCTGGGCGCTGACGCGGGAGCTGCGCACACTGCTCTCGCTTCATCAGCACCTGGACCAGGGCCAGAGCTTCGAACATGCCTGCAAGGCCCAGAAGCCCGCCATCTTCGACAAGCGTCGACCGGCCTATCAGCAGGCCATCGCCCGACTACCGATGAAACGGCTGCACAAGCTGCTGCTCCTGGCCCAGCGCCTGGACCTGGCGATCAAGGGTGCCAGCCCACTGCCACTGTGGGACGGCCTGCATGATCTGGCCCTGACCCTGGCCGGCGGCCGTGGCCTGCTCGCGGAACTGCCCTCCTCATACCGCGTGGGTTAACGCTTCTGATTTAAAGCGTTAACTCTGCGTCGTATATTCGGCCTGGAATCCTGCCATCATTCCACTGAAAACCCCTGCCTGGGAGCCACCCGCATGAGCCGTCCCTTACACCTGACGCTTTCACTGGCTGCCCTGACGACCTGCTTGTTCGTGGCGCCCGTTCAAGCCACCGCGGCCGCCCCCAGCGAACTGACCCCGTCACAGGATGAGACACCCATTCTCACGCTGCACAGCGACGACGAGCGCCGTCCGGTCAGTCGCGCCGAGATCGAGTCATCGCCTCTCCATGAGGTAACGCTTCAGCATTTCGAAGGCCCGCAGGGGAGCTTCGCGGGCGTGTGGCTGGACGACTTTCTCGACTCCCAGAATCTTGACGCCTCCGCCACGCTGCGGCTTATCGCCCACGATGACTATACGGTCTTCATCACCCCCCAGGATCGTGAAGAAACGCGCTACCTGCTCGCCACACGCCTGGATGGTGATCCCCTGACGCTCACGGAGTTCGGCCCCACCATGCTGATCGTACCCGCCGATGCCCAGGCCGTTGAAGCCGGCACGGCAAGCTCGACGCACTGGATCTGGTCGATTCGAGACATTCAGGCCCAATGAGCCAACGCCAGCACCGCACCCTGAGCTGGCAACTGGCCTTGGGGTTCGCCCTGTTGGCGGGGGTCTGCGCCTTGGTGATAGGGTTCTACGTGGTCAATGCTCGTCAGCACGTGGGGGCCAACTACACGACGCTGGTTGCCGATGTGGTGCGTGCCCAGCAGCACCCCGTGCTGCTTCGCCATACCCTGGATCGACTGCACGAGTCGCCCGAAGTCGCACACGAAGAACGCCTCGGCAATCTGCTGTGGCGCATACCGCAGCATATCAACGGCGTCAGTCATGGCCTGACGAGAAGTCAACTCGACCCGGCCGACTATGTCCCGCCGCTCGACAGGCTGCATCAGGCGGCAGCGCAGTTGCCCGAGCTGCAGAACCGGGTCGATGAGATGCAAGCCGGTGTCGTACCGGGCGAGCTGACGCGACTCGGTTACGAGATCGAGAACGAGCTGGCACGAGCCTATAGCGAGCTCAATGAACTCATCCACGTCGCAGCCGCCGAGCAGCGCATACTCATGGAACGGCTCACCTGGGCAATCGGCGTCCTGGTCCTGCTGGTACTGATTGTGGTCGGCGGGCTCATGCTCGCCCTGCTACGTCTGCACAGGGAACGTGAAGCCGTGAAGCGCATCAGCCTGGTCGACGAGCTGACCGGGCTCGGGAATCGACGCTATCTCATGGAAGCCGCCAATCGTCTTCACGAACAGAGCCTGCGCAACGGCCAGCCGCTGAGCATCGCGCTGCTCGACCTCGATTTATTCAAGCAGCTCAATGACAGCTTGGGCCATCCCACCGGCGACGGCGTGCTGAAGGCCTTCGCCAACGCCGTGCTGGAGGAGACGCGTCAGGCCGATATCGTGACTCGCATCGGGGGCGAGGAATTTTGCATACTGATGCCCGACACATCGTCAGAAGGGGCTTTCGAAGTCGCCGAGCGGATTCGCCACCGCATCGCTGGCCTCACCGAACCGACACTCGGCGCGCCCACGACGCTCACCGTCAGCCTGGGCCTGGCCACCGGCCAGAAGCAGGGTTCTGACTTCGACTCGCTCTACTCACGCGCCGACAAGGCACTCTACACAGCCAAGGCCAATGGGCGAAACTGCACCCGGATCGCCTGAGCCAGCCATTTTACATGATGCAAGAGCATGAAATATCACGGCCTTTCTGCTTATACTAGGAAGACATCGTTGGAGTGCAGGACGTGTCCAGCTCGCCGCGACGGCGACACGGATCATTCAAGAGCCGGAAGCCCAAACCAAGAAGAAGGAAGATCGCCATGAAAAGACTCTACCGTTACCTCAGCCCGCTGCTGATCCTCGCCCTGCTGCTGGGGAGTGTCTCCGCAGCCGCCGCCCCCGTGCCTGCCAGTGATCTGGTGACCACCCAGGCGGCCCTGAGCGCCGAGCGCCCCGATGCCGATCGCGAGCGGATCCACGAGATCCTGTCCCGGGCCGACGTCCAGGAACAGCTCATCGCCCAGGGCGTGGACCTCGATGAAGTGGAAGCTCGGGTGGCCGCACTCTCCGATGATGAAGCGCGCCAGATGGCCGAGCAGCTCGAGCAGCTCCCGGCGGGCGCCAGTCTCGTGGGTGCGCTGCTGTTCGTCTTCGTCGTGCTGCTGGTCACCGACATCCTCGGCCTGACCAACGTCTTCCCTTTCACGCGGTGACAGGAAACCTCATGACAACCCGCCGATTTCGGCAGCTTCTGAACGCCCGCTTTGCGGGCGTTCTGCTGTCGGCTGTTTCGATGATGCTCGCCGGCTGTGCCACCACCCCGCAGCTGGCGGATGCCACGGAAGCCTCTCTGCCCATGCGGGCCATGATCGATGGCGTGCCATTCCATGCCCAGCGGGAGTACCAATGTGGTCCCGCATCCCTTGCCATGGCACTCAATAGCCAGGGTGTCGATGTGACGGTGGATACCCTGATTCCGCAGGTCTTCATTCCGGACCGGGAGGGCAGCGTTCAACCGGAAATGCTGGCAACCACCCGTCGCCATGGCGTCATCCCCTACGTACTGAACAATACCTTTGATGCGCTGCTTACCGAGATCGCGACAGGCCACCCCGTGGTGGTGATGCAGAATCTGTCGCTTCCAGCCTGGCCCATGTGGCATTACGCCGTGGCCATCGGCTACGATCGAGAGGCCGGGGAGATGATCCTGCATAGCGGCGAGGAAGCGGAGCGCATCGAATCCTTCAAGCGCTTCGACGCCACCTGGGCACGCAGCGATCGCTGGGCTTTCGTCGCACTGCCACCGGGGCAGCTACCGGAGGCTATCGGCGCATTTCGTGCCCTCGATGCGATCGCCTCCTTCGAGCAGGTACAGGGGCCGCAGGCGGCGCTGCCCGCCTGGGAAGCCCTGGTCAGCCGCTTCCCGACGTCGGCCATGGGCCACTTCGCACTGGGCAATGCGCGCCATGTAACAGGCGATCGGGACGGCGCCATCGAAGCCTTCCGCGCAGCCGTGCGCCATGATGGTAAACTGGCCGTAGCCTGGCTCAACCTGGGATTGTCGCTGAGGAATCGAGGTGACGACGAGGAGGCCCATCAGGCATTATCGAGAGCGGCAGAAATACCCGGCCAGTGGCAAGCACAGGCCCAAGAGGCATTGAAGACGTACTAGGCTTCGTCTGAAAAGTCGGCGAGCGCAGGCCAGACAAGGCAAAAATCAGCAAAAAGACGGAGTTTACGTGCTGTAAATGAGTACTTTGAGCTGGTTTTTAACGCCGTATGACCGAGCGCAGCCAGTTTTCGGACAGAGCCTAGATCGTCATTGGTCACAGGAAGAATCAGATCATGAGCTACGAGATAGTCCTCAAGCGCATCTACAGCCCGGCCGAGGCAGGGGATGGCGCCAGGGTGCTGGTGGATCGCCTCTGGCCTCGCGGCAAGCGCCGCGAGAGCCTGGCCCTCACGGAGTGGTATCGGGACGCCTCGCCCTCCACGCTGCTCAGGCGCCAGTATCACCAGGCCGAGATCAGCGAAACCGTCTTCGCTGCACGCTACCGGGGCGAGCTGCGCGATGACCCTGCCTGCCTGACGCCCCTGATGCGCCATGCCCGACGCGGACGACTGACCCTGCTCTCGGCGGCTCGCCACCTCGACGACTCCCACCTGCCTCTGCTGCGGGATGCCCTGCTCCAGGCACTGCAGGACGAGGATGCCGCCGATTGCGAACCGGCCTCGCCACCCTGCTTTGCCCACTTGGGGCCTCACGACTCTTCGCAAGGAGTCTGATATTCATCAGGATAGAAGCGCATGGTCAGCCGAAAACAGGCTGAGAGAAACCATTACGACTTGCTATTGCCCATGACAATGTCTCTGGCTATGTTGAAGGTGTCCCTCCCCCAAGTAACAGGAGGCAACCTGAGAGGAGAGCTACTTCATGGATATGAGTAATGAACAGAAACGTGGTTGGGTCACCCCCGAGCTGACCCGTATGAGCATCGACGAAACGCTTGGCGGCATCATGCCCAACCCATCTGAAGAGCACTCCGGCAACGAGAGTGCTGCGGGCGATCCCAACTTTGGGATGAGCTAAGCCCCGCTGTACTGCGCTGTAACCAGCTGCAATTAAAGGAAATCGCTCGGCGGTTCAAAAGCATACGCCGTGAAGTTCTCATTTCAGGGGTTCCTTTACCCTTTTTCCTTCCGGATCGTGACCTTCGTCATTTGATTCCCGATAGTGGTGAGCCTGCTGGCTGAATAGTCTCCAGTAATGGCCTCGTTGGTGCATCAATGCATCATGATCGCCCACCTCCCTGATCTTTCCATTCTCCAGGACATAGATGACATCCGCCATGCGCACAGTGGACAGCCGATGGCTGATGATCAATGCCGCTCGATGTTCGATTCGCTCACGAAAGTTTTCGAACAACGTGAACTCGGCACCCGGATCTAGCGCACTGGTTGGCTCATCGAGGACAATGATGCTGGAACGACGCATGAAGGCACGCGCCAGGGCAACCTTCTGCCACTGGCCGATGCTCAACTCCTGGCCTTGATCGAATATACGCGTCAATGGCGTGTCGTAGCCTGCCGGCAGCGCCTCGATGAACGGGGCGGCACCCGAGAGCGAGGCCACTTGCTCGACACGTGGCGATCCTTCGGGCTCGTGGATATCCCCATAGCGAATGTTGTCGCGTGCCGTAGCGGCATAATGAGAGTAATCCTGGAAAATCACGCTGAACAAGCCGCGATAATCGTCCAGGCCATACTTCCGAATATCCTCGCCATCCAGGGTGATGCGGCCTCGAGTCGGGTCGTACAGCCGGCACAGGAGCTTGATCAGTGACGTCTTGCCAGAACCATTGGCTCCCACCAGGGCAACTACCTGGCCGGGACGTATGGCCAGGTTCACATCGTTCAGTACCTCACGCTCGCAGCCAGGATAGTGAAAGCTCACCCCTTCGAAGCGGACTCCCTCGTGCAGGGACTCGGGAAGCGGCTTGGGCGAGTCAGGGTCCAACAGCCCAGGTTCCAGATCGAGGAAATCAAACAGTAGCCCCAGATAGAGATGATCCTCATACAGCTTGGCCAGTTGTTGCACAAGCTCCTGGCCCATAGTCTGCACTCGCTGGAAGATGAGCAGGAACAGCACCAGGTCGCCGACGCTGTTATATCCCTCCGCCGTGCGCCAGGCCAGCAGGCCCATGGCACTGAAGAATGCCACGGTTGCCATTCCACCTACCAGCATCTCGATACGCGTTCTGCGGGTCGTAATGGCGAGTCGCTCGCGACGCAGCTCTGTGCGAAGACGGCCATATTGCTGCCGCAGGAAATCCCCCAGTTGGTTGAGACGCAGTTCTTTGGCATTTATCTCGGATGTCATCAACCAGTCGAGATAACCCGAACGGCGCTCCATCTGAGTGCGCTTCTGCTGCCAGACAAACAGCTCATGATTGAAGCGAAGTCGCGCAACCAGCGCTGGCATAATGGCGACCAGAAGCAAGGGCAGCAGCAAGGGACTAAGGGTTATGATCAACCCGCTGACGGCAGCAAGCATCAAGATGTTCTTGGTCAGCATCATCAGGTTGCCAACCACCTGAACTGGCCGCTGGGTGCCCGCCGCACGGGCTCGCTCCAAGGTATCGTGATAGCGCGAGCTCTCATAGAAGGAGAGATCCACCCTTACCGCGGCAGTATGTATTTCTCGATCAATGTGTTCGGCTACGTACAGCCCATGGGCTTCCCTCGCCAGGGCAGACAAGGACCGAGCTATCAAGAACGCCAGGCTGACGATCCCCGTCAACGCCACGTAGCCCAACACGATGCCTACCGATCCCTCCATTGCGTCTGGCCCCAGCCTCTGGGTGACCACATCGACCAACTGCTTCAGCAAGTAGAGCACGCCCAGGCCGAAGCCGACTTCAAGCAGCATCAAGCCGCTGCCCCACAAGGTCCAGCGGCGGCTACTAAGCCAAAGGATCGGCAGGATGCGGCGCAAGGACAGCAGCGGAGAAAACAGGCGAGTCAGCCGGATCATGGGGACACGGCCCCCCTACGCCTCATTGCCGCGTCCGCCTAATAGTGAAGCGCGAATATGCCTTCTGGAAGGGAGTGGTCAGATGATAGATCCACTGCCAACGCGACGGCAACGGGTGCAGTCGATAGTCGGCATAAGTGGGACGGAAGAACATCACCACGTTATGCAAGCGACGACCGTGTAGCCTGTGCCGCAGGCCGGCCTGCCAGTTGTAGGCCAGATCGGGCGAGACCCGGGTCCTGCTAAGGGCGATCTCAGTATCACGCCCTCCCCGCAGCGCCAACAGGCAACTGTTGACCAGTTCGTACCCATTGGCGGATAGCTCATCCTGCCATGGCTCGGGCGATTCCACGGCATGGTACAGCTCAAGGCAGGCTGCCAAGGTAGTGCTCAGCCCGCGCCGCTCGGCGCACTGCTCCACGGCAGCCAGATTGAAATCGGGGTGTCGTTGCAACGCATCGAGGTCCACCAGCCAGTGGAGGTGCGACCAATGGTGACGAGTATGGTGCAGGCAGAGATAGACAAACAGTTCAGCGATCGGCATTACGGCAAGATCCACACCATTAAGGCGGTACACGTCCGCCTCTTCGATAAGCTTCCGTGTGTCATAGAAGTTTCCCGATCTATCGATCTGGTGATGCACTTCCACCGGAATTCCCAGCGGGCTGATGAGCGAGATGACTTGGTGGACCCGACAGGCGAAAGCCAGCGCGGCTCGATCACGGCTGAGCGCCTGTGGCATCCAGGAGACATAGCCTTCGGCCAGCATGGCATCGAGCAGTTCGACGACATGTGCAGCGGGTACCAGCAGATCGATATCCCGGCAGAAGCGCACCGCAGGGTCATCGTAATAGCGACCCGCGAGACTCGGTCCTTTGAAGAACAGGTGCGGGACACGGCTCGGATTCAAGAAATGCTCCACCAGCCGGCGCTGTTCGCCAGCAATTAGCAGATTGTGCTGAATCACGTCGAGACTCCCCCGCCGCATCACATCCCATTGCGCTTCAGCCACCTCTCCTTGCGTCGCAAGGGAGCGAAGGTGGCGATAGGCCAATGGCAGGATGAAACGCCGCCGCGCTTCATCGGCCAGGAGTGACCAGTCCGGGATCCGTTCGATCAAAGCACGAGCTTCCCGAGCCTGATTCTCGGATAGCTCCAGGCGGGAGAGCAACAGTAACAGCTTGAGCTCCAACGGCAGTGACATATGGAGTTGGGATAGGGACATATAGCGTTCTTCTATGAGTGAGAATGACCCTGTCATCGAACCTGAGAGGCTGCCAGAACTCTACTAATGTAATTTCAAGTTAGCAGCGCTACCGAAAAGCAACCATATTGAATCAACTGCCAAGGCAAGGCTGCATACTGATGTGCAAGTCGCCGGATCGGAGGAACTTCGCCATGCGCCAGTTTCGACGTCTCACGCCTGACCGCCGACACCTTGTACTGGAAGCCGCCACGGGGCTCGCACTGGCCTGGCTGCTGGTACGGGGCTTTCCGTTCCGGTACTGGTGCTCATTGCTTGGGGAGCGTGCCGCCGGCGAAGTCGACCTCCACCCCCTTTACTCCGACCAACAGGCGACACGCGAGATCTGCTGGGCTGTCACGGCCGTGAACCGAGCCACGGGAGACCACTTTACCTGCCTGATGCTTGCGATGGCAGCTCAGCGGATGCTGAGCCGCAGGGGCATATCGAGCAGCCTGGTGCTCGGCACCCTCACCGAGCGGGACGAGATCGGCAAGCTAGTCATCAAGGCCCACGCCTGGTTGCGAGTCGACGGCGAACTGGTGCTAGGTCATCATGATGGCCGCTTTGCTGCCCTCTCGAGTTATCTGCGCCGGTCTACCCCGAGCGTGCGAGGCAAGACGCCGTGAGCGCCATCGCAGGACGCCTTCATCTCTGCGGAACCCCCGTGTCGCCCGAAACCCTGGCCCATGCCTGCACCGCACTGGCCGATTACGGACCGCAAGGGAGCGACATCTGGGTCGAAGGCCACCTCGGCCTGGGCTATCGACACCTTGTCGTAGCACCAGAGTCCCGCTACGAAGCCCAACCCCTGCGTCAAGGCTCGCTCGCGCTAGTGGCAGACGCCATCCTCCACAATCGCGACGAACTGTGCGAGATGTTGGACATTCCTGCGCATCAGCGACCTTACCTACCAGACAGCCAGCTTCTGCTCGGCGCCTACCGCCGCTGGGGGACGGAGTGCGTCACTCGCTTGCATGGCGATTTCGCTTTCGCCCTCTGGGATGGGCAGGCCCAACGCCTTTTCGCCGCTCGCGACCCGGTGGGTGCACGCCCATTCTTCTACGCCCATCGAGGCCAATGCCTGTCGTTTGCCAGCAATGTCCGGGGCCTGCAGGCCCTGGCAGACGCACCCTTTCCGCTGGATGAGTCACGTGTCGCCAACTATCTCATCTGGCCACTCAACCCTGTGGAAGCGAGCTTCTTCAAGGGAATCAGCCCCTTGGCGCCAGGCTATAGTCTCATGGCCACTCCCGACGGCCTGAGTGTCCAACGCTGGTGGGATCCACGCAATGTGCCTGACGTGCGCTTTAATCGGCGGGAAGAGTACGTCGAGCAGTGTCGCGAACTGTTGGAACGCGCAGTAAATGATTGCCTGAGAACCGACCATCCTGTGGGCACGCACTTCAGCGGCGGCCTTGACTCCACCGGGGTGACGATACTGGCTAACCGCCTGCTCAGGAAGCAAGGCCGTAGCCTGGACATGAGCTACACCTGGGCACCGCCAATCAATGCCCGCTACCCCTTGAGCGATAGCCAGTGGGATGAGCGGCGCACCATTCTTGAGGTGTGTCGCCGGGAAGATATCTCTTGTCACCATGGCATCGCCGATGGCTCGGACTACGCGGCGTACTGTGCACGGGACCTGGCGGTGGAAGGCCACTGCGACCTGTTCGAGGAGCTCCCGGTCATGGCTGCTGCAGCCAGCCGCGGCACGCGAGTGATGCTATCCGGCTGGGGGGGAGACGAAGCGCTCACCTTCACGACACGCGGCGTGGCCGCCTTCCTGTTGCGAAGCGGGCGCTGGGCAACTCTACTCGACATGGCACGGCGACAGGCCGGCGGGCTGCGCCGCTGGCGGCGGTGGAGCCGGTTTCTATGGCAAGAGGGGTGCCTGCCGTTCATGCCGGACTCCGTCTACGCCCGCTTCTCTCCCTATCTGAATACCGAGCGGCTCCCCCAGGCGGCGAGGTCGTCCTTCCTGTCGCAATATTCCTCCGTCGAAGTCGGCCGCGGCGCCATTTGGCGGGTCTACGCCGATCCGCGACGTATCCAGCAAGCACTGCTCGACAATGGCCATCTGGCTGCACGCATGAGCGCCTGGTCGAACTGGGCGGCGCCGCACCGGCTGGTCTATCGCTACCCCCTGACAGACCGCCGGATCCTGGAATTCTCCCTGGGGCTTCCTCGCGAGCTGCTTTGGCAGGAGGGCACCAGCCGCTGGGTCTATCGCCGGGCCATGCAGGACCTGCTGCCGGCTCGCCTTGGCAAGTACGACGAGGCCAACGAGCGCAAGCGCGTCGATCAGTTGGTGGAATGCCGCCAGCTACTGGCCAGGCAGGCCAGGCGGGGGGCCTTCCTTGCGCCTTGCCCGTGGCTCGACGTGAACTTGCTCCACGAGCGCCTGATGGCCCCGCCCGATAGCGACCCTGGCCGAGCCATACAGGAGTTCGTCCCACTGGAGGCGGCGCTGCGCACCTGGCACCTGTGGCAGCGCTACGGCGCGATGGACAGCCAAGCTGCTGCCACCTACTGACATCGTCAGTAACCACCTTCAAAACAAAGGAGTAACCATCATGAATGCCCAGTCTTGGATAGTGCGCAGCCAGGAGCCCCTCGCCTCTCGGATCGATGACGACCTGGTTCTCTTCAGCGCCCGCAACGGCATGTACTACGGCACCCAGAGTATTGGTCAGACAATCTGGGGGCTGCTCGAGTCGGAGATCCAGTTCAGCGAGCTCTGCGACCGCCTGCAGGCGTCCTATGAGGTTGACAGGAACACCTGCGAACGGGAAGTCGAGGCGTTTCTTCTCCAACTCGAACAGGAGGGTCTGATCAACGTTCGTTGAGTCCCGCCTCGTCAGGAGATGCAAATCGCGACGCTTCGATCTCCTGCATCAAGGGTGCCAGGCTCGCATCCATCCGCTCGAGTGACCAGGGTCGGCGGAAACGATAGACCTGAATCTGCGACGCCAACGCCGATACTGTCGCCAATAGGCGTGCCGGAGGATTGAACAACCGACCGAGTTCCGCACGGTAGAGCGCCCGCAGCAGTACGCGGAAAGCATCCACCCCTTTCAGGAGCGTCAGACTGGAAACCTCGCCGGGCTCGGCACGCTCCAGCTCAACCAGCACCTTGAGCGGCCCGGCTTCATCTCGGAAGCCGGCATGCGCATTGAGGTGATACTTGTCGGCGCGGGTCAGATCACGCACCAGTCCACTCGTGTCGATTGCCATTGCCGCCAGGGCATCCTGCCATAGCTTGAGGCGAGGTGGCCCAGGATGCAGTATAGGTTCCGGCGCATCCGGCTCGATCACTGCAACGTCGTCACTGACCAGAGGCCAGCCATGTTGCTGGTGGAGCCAGGCCGCCAGGGTGGACTTACCCGCCCCGGAATCCCCGGTGAAGGCCCAGACCCCGGCCGGTGTATGCACGGCACTGACATGCAGCGGCAGGCACTGGCGCTGGTGCAACAGGATCCCCAGAGCGGCCCCGAGAAGATAGAGGCGTACGTCACCCGACACGACCTGGTGCTCTGGTTCTCTTGGCACCCGCCGGTCGACCAGGATGCGCCGCCCCTGCTCGATGCGATAGCGCCCAATTCCCTGCACTAGTATCTGGCAGCGCTCGCCATCCAGCTCCAGGCAGGGCCAGTCTTCCACCGCATCATCAAGCGGACCTAACTGGCCCGGGGTGAGAATCTCGATATCAGGTTCCGCGCAAGGCGGAGCCGGCGTCAGCTCCGGCAGTTCCAGCTCCGACACCAGGCTCAGACCGTAACTTCGATACTGGTATCTTGCGGTTCTACGGAATTGCTGTCCGCGGCGCTCCTGCTTTTTCTCGGGATTCGAACCATTCGACGGTAAATCACAGTGAGTCATGGCCGTATACACCCCGCCTGGCCGATGCTGCACCACGCAGCGCATTGATAGGAGTGTAGACGCTTTTTCCGGACACTTAGCCCGAACACACCGACGGCGCCATAAGGCGCCGTCGGTCGGTCAAGTGACCCAGATGCAGGAGCGTCAGAACACGCGGTTCAGCCCATTCTGCGCCGCCACCCGGTAGGCCTCGGCCATGGTGGGGTAGTTGAAGGTGGTGTTGACGAAGTACTTCAAGGTGTTGGCATCACCCTTCTGCTGCATGATCGCCTGGCCGATGTGGACGATCTCCGAGGCCTGGTCACCGAAGCAGTGAATGCCGTAGATCTCCAGGGTGTCCTGGTGGAACAGGATCTTGAGCATCCCGACGGTATCGCCGGTGATCTGGGCACGGGCCGTATCCTTGAAGAAGGCCTGCGCCACTTCATAGGGTACCCGGGCCTCGGTCAGCTCACGCTCGGTACGGCCGAAGGAGCTGATCTCCGGGATGGTGTAGATCCCCGTGGGCACCTCGTTGACGTAGCGATAGTCCCTGTCGAGCAGCTCGTCGCAGGCGTTGAGACCCTGGTCGTAGGCAGCACTTGCCAGGCTCGGCCAGCCGATCACGTCACCGGCGGCATAGATGTGGTGGATTGCAGTGCGGTAATGATCATCCACCTGCAGCTGTCCGCGGCTATTGGCCTCCAGGCCGATATTCTCGAGCCCGAGCTCATCGGTATTGCCGGTTCGTCCGTTGGCCCAGAGGAAGGCGTCGGCACGCAGCTTCTTGCCCGACTTGAGGTAGACCGTGACGCCGGACTCATCGCCCTCGACGCGCTCGTACTCCTCCTGGTGACGAATCAGCACCCCGTGCTTGCGCAGGTGATAAGAGAGCGCGTCAGAGATCTCGTCGTCGAGAAAGGAGAGCAGGCTGTCACGGTTATTGATCAGGTCGACCTTGACGCCCAGGCCGGAGAAGATCGAGGCATATTCGCAGCCGATGACACCGGCACCGAAGATGATCAGCGTGCGGGGGGTATGCGACAGGCTGAGGATGGTGTCGGATTCGTAGATACGCGGGTGACGAAAATCGATATCCGCAGGCCGGTAGGGCCGCGAACCGGTAGCGATGACGACCTTCTGGGCGACCAGCTCCTCCAGAGCTTCCTGGCGATCGCGAATCAGCAGCGTGTGCTCGTCCTTGAAGCGTGCCACACCGCTGAACAGGTCGATTCGATTGCGGGCATAGAAGCGGGTCCGCATCTCCACCTGCTGGTCAATGGTGACTCGTGAACGCTCCATCACGCGGGGAAAGGAGAACCAGCGAGGCTCACCGATATCACGAAACATGCGATTGGTATTGAAGGCCATGATCTGCTTGACCTGGTGGCGCAGCGCCTTGGAGGGAATCGTCCCCCAGTGCGTGCAGTTGCCTCCGACCACGGACTGCTTCTCCACAATCGCAACCCGCTTGCCGTGCTTGGCGGCATTGATGGCCGCGCTCTCACCGGCGGGGCCGGTACCGATTACCACCACGTCGTAGTTATGAACTGCCATGGGCTCTCGCGTCTCCTTTTCCCTTGCTCATTGGTTGAGGATGGCAATCAGCGCCGCGTTGCGTCGTATCCCAGGTCGGCGCCACGGCTCTCGTCGCTACGCCGCCGCGGGCTGGTATTGCGCTTGCGGTTCTCCTCCTCGCAGACCTCATCCTTGCCACCGCAAATATCGCAGCCCTGCTTGAGACCAAGGTTGTTGAGGCCCCCGCAGGAACCGGCAATGGGCTTGCGGCCCATGATCACGCCGATCGCCATGGCGGCCATGACAAGCAGCATGAAGCCCAGAACGATAAAAAAGATGTTCATGTAATGCTCCTCTCCATCAGGACTCGAACCACGGCTCCATCGCCGTGGTGTAGCGAATTTCGATGCCTTGTGGTGTCTTGACAACGAGTCGGGCGGCACTATCCACACCCAGGGTCTGGCTCGGCGTCGTACCCTGCTGGTCGGCCACCATCAGCAACAGCGCCTGGCGTGAAGCCTCGCTGGCGGTCGCCGCTACCACGCTGATTCCCAGGGTCCTGGGCAGAGCGGGTATCGCCACGGGGGTCGGCCTGACAAGCCGGTGCACCAGTGCCGCATCCGTCAGGTTGATACGGCGCCCCTCTCCCTGCTCGGGCAGTCCCGCATGCTCCAGGGAGAGCCACCAGCCACCGCCGGGCGGCAGGCCTCGGGTGCGAATGACGCCGCCGACCTCGACCATCATGTGTTCGACCTCGAGCTCGGTCAGCCATTCCGTGAGGCGATCGACGGCCAGCGCGTGTATCAGTCGATCCAGCTCGTCGACAAGCGCGACGGGGGTCGCTGCAAGCACCTTGGGTGTGGCGGAAAAAGCGGCTGCCAGCGTACCCAGAAGGGCTTCTCGCTGCTGCTGGAGCTGTGCCAGCTCACCTTGTATGCCGACCGCAATACGGTCGCGCTCGGTAGCATCGAGATCGGCATACAGGGTGATATGGTAACCCGTGCCCAGGGCGGTGCCCTGGTACAGCTGTTCCTGAAGCTGGCTGCGGCAGGCGCTCAACAGCGCCATGGGCAGCATCACCAGGAGGAACATGAACAGGGCTGGCCCACCGTGGGCCAGCCCTGAAAATCGCCGTGAAGCGAGTGAGATCATCCGCCAAAGTCGTCCAGCAGGATGTTCTCGGGCTCCACCCCCAGGTCAAGCAGCAGCTTGATCACGGAGGCGTTCATCATGGGCGGCCCGCACATGTAGTACTCGCAGTCCTCGGGCGCCGGATGGTCCTTGAGGTAGTTCTCGTAGAGGACATTGTGGATGAAGCCGGTGGGGCCTTCCCAGTTGTCCTCGGGGAGCGGATCGGAGAGCGCCAGGTGCCACTCGAAGTTGGGGTACTCCTCGGCCAACTTGTCATACTCGTCGTTGTAGAAGGTCTCGCGCCAGGAGCGCGCACCGTACCAGAACGAGATCTTGCGCTGGGATTTCAGACGCTTGAGCTGGTCGAAGATATGGCTACGCATGGGCGCCATGCCGGCGCCACCGCCGACGAAGATCATTTCCGCGTCGGTGTCCTTGGCGAAGAACTCACCGAAGGGCCCCATCACCGTGACCTTGTCGCCCGGCTTCAGGCTGAAGACATAGGTCGACATCAGCCCCGGCGGATGGTTGGTGTTGGGCGGCGGCGTGGCGATACGGATGTTGAACTTGAGGATCCCCACCTCTTCCGGATAGTTCGCCATGGAGTAGGCGCGGATGACCTCCTCGTTGTTCTTGTGGGAGAGCTTGAACAGGTCAAACTTCTCCCAGTCGCCCCGGTACTCCTCCTCGATATCGAAGTCGGAAAACTTGATATCGTAGGGCGGCGCCACCAGTTGGACGTAGCCGCCGGCGCGAAAGTCCACGTTCTCGCCTTCGGGCAGCTTGAGGTTGAGTTCCTTGATGAAGGTGGCGACGTTGGGATTGGAGATGACCTCGCACTCCCACTTCTTGACGCCGAAGACTTCCTCCGGGACTTCCACCTTCATGTCCTGCTTCACCGGCACCTGACAGGAGAGGCGCCAGCCCTCCTTCTTCTCGCGCATGGTGAAGTGGGACTCTTCGGTAGGCAGGATGGCACCGCCACCCTCCTCCACGCGGCACTTGCACTGGGCGCAGGAGCCGCCGCCGCCGCAGGCCGACGACAGGAAGATGCCGTTGGCGGCCAGGGTGTTCAACAGTTTGCCACCCGCCTGGGTGGTCAGGGTATGTTCGGGATCGCCGTTGACCTCGATGGTCACGTCCCCACTGCTCACGAGCTTGCTGCGAGCGGCCAGGATCACACCGGTCAGACCGATGACGATCAGGGTGAACATGAACACACCGAGCAAGATGAGTGATGTTCCAACCATGTCGGTTTCCTATTTGCTGTGAGTAACCGGATTCCCGACGGCGCATAGCACCGTCGGAAACAAGCCCTGGCTCAGAGCTGAATGCCGGAGAAGGACATGAAGCCCAGCGACATCAGACCTACGGTGATGAAGGTGATGCCCAGGCCCTGCAGGCCGGCAGGCACGTCGCTGTACTTGAGCCTCTCGCGCAGACCGGCAAGCGCGGTGATCGCCAGCGCCCAGCCAACCCCGGAGCCGAAGCCGTAGACCACGGACTCGCCGAAGTTGTAGTTGCGCTCGACCATGA
This sequence comes from Halomonas alkalisoli, assembly GCF_021412585.1. GTDB lineage: Bacteria > Pseudomonadota > Gammaproteobacteria > Pseudomonadales > Halomonadaceae > Halomonas > Halomonas alkalisoli. The sequence goes on from NZ_JAKCMI010000037.1 coordinate 130,235, forward strand.
ACAGCACGCCACCGAGGATGGCGCAGTTCACGGTGATCAACGGCAGGAAGACGCCCAGCGCGTTGTAGAGGACCGGCACGTACTTGTCGAGGAACATCTCGAGAATCTGCACCAGAGCGGCGATGACGCCGATGTAGGAGAGCAGGCCCAGGAACGACAGATCGACGTTCTCGGTACCGGCAATGCCGGTCCAGGTCAACGCCCCTTCCGCCAACAAGCCATTGTAGATGACATTGTTGACCGGCACGGAGATGGTCAGCACCACGATGACCGCGATACCCAGGCCGAAGGCCGCCGAGACCTTCTTGGACACCGCCAGGAAGGTACACATGCCCAGGAAGAACGCCAGGGCCAGGTTCTCGACGAAGACCGAAGCGACGAAAAGGCTAATATAGTGTTCCATGTTACACAGCCTCCTTCGGCTCGGTGTTGTGCTTCATCTTGAACTCGTTCTCCTCGACCTGCTCCGGATGCGTCTCGCGAATCACCCAGATCAGCAGGCCGATGATGAAGAACGCCGAGGGCGGCAGCAGCAGCAGGCCGTTGGGCACGTACCAGCCACCGTCCTGCACGGGTTGCAGAATGGTGAAGCCGAACACGCTGCCGGAACCGAACAGCTCACGTACGAAGCCGACGAACATCAGCACCATGCCGTAGCCCAGGCCGTTGCCGATACCGTCGAGGAAGGAGAGCCCCGGGCTGTTCTGCATGGCGAAGCCTTCGGCACGCCCCATCACGATGCAGTTGGTGATGATCAGGCCCACGAATACCGAGAGCTGCTTGGACATCTCATAGGCGAAGGCCTTGAGCACCTGATCCACCACGATGACCAATGACGCGATAATAGTCATCTGTACGATGATACGAATCGCGGAGGGAATGTGATGGCGGATCAACGACACGAACAGGTTGGAGAAGGCCGTAACGAAGATGACCGCCATGGTCATGACCAGCGAGACGCTCATGCTGGTCGTCACCGCCAGCGCGGAGCAGATACCGAGTATCTGCAGGGCGATGGGGTTGTTCTTGAAGATCGGCGACAACACGACGCCCTTGGGAGAGACGGTTGACATGATCAGGCTCCTTCCGCTTCGAGTTCGACATCGGCTTCCTGAGCGTCTTCCGGATCGATACCGCTGCGAAATCTCGCCAGGTACTCACCAAAGCCTTCGGGGCTCAGCCAGAACTGCAACATATTGGTGACACCGTTGCTGGTCAGGGTGGCACCGGACAGACCATCGACCTGGTGCTCACCGCTGCCGCTACCACGGGCCACGCGGATGGCCGGCTGAACGCTTTCCTCGTCGGCATAGATCTCCTTGCCCTGCCACTGGGCCTGCCAGCGCGGGTTGTTGACCTCGGCGCCAAGCCCCGGCGTCTCGCTGTGCTCGTAGTAGGTGATGCCGACAATGGTGTTGCCGTCGCCCTCGATGGACATGTAGCCCCGCATCAGCCCCCACAGGCCCTGGCCGCGAATCGGCACGATGACCTGCTCGGGATCTTCGGGGTCACCGACGAGATAGACGGTGGCGAAGTTCTCGACGCGAGAAAGGCCGGCAATGTCGCGCTCCCCGGACAGGACGCGGCCGGTGGCCGGGTCACGGGCGGCCTGGAAGTGATCGAAGGTTTCTGGATCGAACTCGTCGGTATACTCGCCGGTTCGCATGTCCACCACGCGGGGCGTGATCTCGGCGAAGGCCGACTCCACGTCGATGCCGCGCTCATAGAGGTTGGCGACACGCAGGATGTTGGTCTTGCGGTCGAGCTCCTCGTTGAGCTGCTGCATGGGACGCAGTGCCACCGCGGCGGTGGAGACGATGACCGAACACACGATGCAGAGTGCGAACGCCACCGTCAGGATCTTCTTGATGGAGTTATTGCTCTGTGCCATCAGGCAGTCTCCTCGGCCGGCACACCGGTGCGCTGCAGGCGGCGCTTGATGTTGGCCTGAACAAAGAAGTGATCGATCAACGGCGCGAACAGGTTGGCAAACAGGATCGCCAACATGATGCCCTCGGGGAAGGCCGGGTTGACCACGCGAATCAGTACGGTCATGACCCCGATCAGCGCACCGAAGATCAGCCTTCCCTGGTTGGTCATGGAGGCGGAGACCGGGTCGGTGGCCATGAAGACCATACCGAAGGCGAAGCCGCCGACCACCAGGTGCCAATACCAGGGCATGGCGAACATCGGGTTGGTATCGGAGCCGATCAGGTTGAACAGCGCGCTGGTCGCCACCATGCCGAGGAAGACCCCGAGCATGATTCGCCACGAGGCGATCTTGGTCCACAGCAGCACCACCGCACCGATGAAGATGGCCAGCGTGGAGGTCTCACCGATCGAGCCCGGCATGAAGCCCAGGAAGGCGTCCCACCAGGTGAATTCAGCGGTCAATGCGGCCATGCCCTCCTGGAAGGCCAGGGAGAGAGCCGTCGCCCCCGTGTAGCCGTCGGCCGCCACCCACACCGCGTCACCCGAAATCTGCGCCGGGTAGGCGAAGTAAAGGAAGGCGCGGCCGGTCAGCGCCGGGTTGAGGAAGTTCTTGCCGGTACCGCCGAAGATCTCCTTGCCGATGACGATACCGAAGGTGATACCCAGGGCAACCTGCCATAGCGGGATATCCACCGGCAGGATCAGCGCATAGAGCACCGAGGAGACGAAGAAGCCTTCGTTGACCTCGTGGCCACGCTTGACGGCGAAGACCACCTCCCAGAACCCACCGACCACGAAGGTCACGAGATAGATCGGCAGGAAGTAGGTCGCACCCAGCACGATATTGGACCAGAAGCTGCCCGGATCGTGACCGGCGGTCAGCGTCAGCATGATGGCCTCGCGCCAGCCAGCCATGGAAGCATAGCCTTCGGCAATCGCCATGTTGGACTGCCAGCCGGCGTTCCACATGCCGAAGAACATGGCCGGGAAGGTACAGGCCCAGACCGTGATCATGATGCGCTTGAGGTCGACCCCGTCACGCACATGGGCGGTAGTCTTGGCCACGCTGGGGGGCGCATAGAAGATGGTGTCTACCGCCTCGAACAGCGGATACATCTTCTCGTACTTGCCACCCTTGTGGAAATGCGGTTCGAGATTGTCGAGTGTCTGTCGGATACCCATCATCAGGCCTCTTTCTCGATCAGGGTGAGGTTGTCACGCAGGATGGGACCATATTCGTACTTGCCGGGGCACGCATAGGTGCACAGCGCCAGGTCCTCTTCATCCAGCTCCAGGCACCCGAGCTGCATGGCCACCTCGATGTCACCGACGATCAGGGAGCGCAACAGCTGGGTCGGCAAGATATCCAGCGGCATCAGCTCCTCGTACATGCCAACCGGCACCATGGCGCGCTCGGAGCCATTCGTCGACGTGGTGGGCGCATAGTTGCGCAGCCCGGTGAACTTCGACAGATAGATACCCATGACCGAGTGGCGGTTGGTACCCGGCGAAAGCCAGCCCATGAACTGCCGCTTGTTGCCCTCCTCCAGCATGCTGAACTGGTTATGGAAGCGGCCCAGGTAGCGCAGCGACCCTTCACAGGCGAAGCCGGAAAAGACCGAGCCGGAGATGACACGCGTCTCATCGGGTTCGATGACTTCACCGGCCAGCAGTTCCTCGGTGCTGGCACCGATGCGGGTCCGCAGCAAGCGCGGGTTCTCGGCCCGGGGGCCACCCACGGCGACGACACGGCTCATGTCGAGCCTGCCCTCGGCGAACAGCTTGCCGAAGGCGATCACATCCTGATAGCCGATGTGCCAGACGCGCTTGTGCAGGGCGACCGGCGACAGGAAATGGATGTGGGTGCCGACGAGCCCGGCAGGGTGCGGCCCGGCGAAGGTCTCGACCTGCACGCCGCCGACGTTGCCGCCGGGGATCTGCGCCCCGGGGGCGGTGCAGAGGTACACCTTGCCCTCGGTCAGTCGCGCCAGCACCTTGAGGCCGTCTTCGAAGGCTTCCGGCTGCTCGTTGATGATCCCGACAGGGTCAGGACACAGCGGGTGAGTATCGACGGCGGTGACGAAGATGTCGGCCGGCACGCTGTCGATGGCCGGGCTGCGCGAATAGGGGCGGGTCCGCAGAGCGGTCCACATTCCCGACTCGACCAGCTGGTCGACCACAGCCTGGCGCTCCAGGCTCTCGAGCTTGTCGCGGCCATGAGCGGTGAACGACACCGCCTCCTCGGTCTCGTCGACCTTGATGACAACGGAGAGCAGCCTGCGCTTCTCTCCACGGTTGATGGCGACGACTTCGCCGGCAGCCGGTGCCGTGAAGCGTACGCCCTCGTTTTTCTTGTCGGTGAAGAGCAGTTGGCCCAGTTTCACCTTGTCCCCTTCCCGGACCTCCATGGTCGGCTTCATGCCGACGTAGTCGGTACCCAGGATTGCCACGTGGCGCACCGGCCGCGCATCGTCGATACGCGGCTCGGGCGCCCCCATGATGGGGAGATCCAGGCCTTTCTTGACTTCGATCATAGTCTCGCCCAGTTGATGGATCGGATATACGAAGGAAAGGGGTTCGAATGGATTCGAATTCTTGTTGGTGTCAGTACGTTACCAGTCAGGCCCGAGGCATGCTCGGACCACCCCGAAAAATCCACGGTATTATAAAGACAAGCGTACTCAAAGACCACACGACCTATGGTTGCATACCGCCGGACGAAACCCGCCAGGCGGGGCGATCGGCGAGTCGAGGAGACGTTGAAATACGCTGATAGCGAGCCGCAGCGCGGCCTGGGTAGCAAGGCGCCGTCACACGGAGGGTGCCGGCGCAGATGAGGCAAGAATGACCTGGGTCATGGCATTCCCGACCCCGGAGGTCGGGAATGAGCGACGCCTCGGCTCCGGCGCTCAGCCCCGGGCGCGGGGCAACTTGAGGAAATGCACGTTGGAAATGTGTTGCAGGATGCGCACCACCTGGCAGCTGTAGCCGAACTCGTTGTCGTACCACACGTAAAGCACCGCGTGCCGACCATTGGCGATGGTGGCCTTGGCGTCGACGATACCGGCATGGCGGTTGCCGACGAAATCGGAGGAGACCACCTCGGGTGAGTCGACGTAGTCGATCTGCTTCTGGTAGTGGGAGTCGATCGACATGCGACGCAGGTAGTCGTTGAGCGCGTCGGCGTCGGTTTCCTTCTCCAGGGTCAGGTTGAGGATCGCCATGGAGACGTTGGGCGTCGGCACACGGATGGCGTTGCCGGTCAGCTTGCCGCCGAGTTCGGGCAGCGCCTTGGCCACGGCCTTGGCGGCGCCGGTTTCGGTCAACACCATGTTGAGCGGCGCACTGCGACCACGGCGATCGCCCTTGTGGTAGTTGTCGATCAGGTTCTGGTCGTTGGTGTAGGCGTGCACCGTCTCGACATGACCGTGCTCGATGCCGTACTCGTCGTTGAGCACCTTGAGCACCGGGACGATGGCGTTGGTGGTGCACGACGCCGCCGAGAGGATGGTGTCGTCGTCGCTGATGTCACCATCGTTGATGCCGAAGACGATGTTCTTGACATCGCCCTTGCCCGGCGCGGTGAGCAGCGCCTTCGCCACACCCTTGCACTGCAGGTGCTGGCCGAGGCCCGCCTCGTCGCGCCAGATACCGGTGTTGTCCACCACCACGGCGTTGTCGATGCCATAGACGGTGTAGTCGACATCCGCCGGCGAATCGGCGTAGATCACCTGGATGACGTTGCCGTTGGCGGTGATGGTGCGTGCCTCGGCGTCCACGCTGATGGTGCCGTCGAAGGGTCCGTGCACCGAGTCGCGACGCAGCAGGCTTGCGCGCTTCTCGAGGTCCTTGGCGATATCGCCACGGCCGCGCACGACGATGGCGCGCAGGCGCAGCAGGTTTCCGCCACCGGCCTTCTCGACCAGCACGCGCGCCAGGATCCGGCCGATGCGACCGAAGCCGTAGAGCACGACATCCTTCGACTGACCATTGTTGCCGTTGGCGTCGCGGCCATCGACGATATCGCTGAGCTCTTCACGCAGGAAGGCCTTGGCATCGCCCCCACCGCGCTGCTTGAAGGCCACGCCCAGCTTGCCCACGTCCACATGGGCCGGCCCCAGGTTGAGTTCGGTCATGGCCTGGACCAGCGGGAACGTATCCTGCACGGAAAGCTCCGTCCCCTCGACCTTCCTGACGAAGCGGTGGTCCTTCAGGATGCGAATCACCGAACGGTTGAACAGCGACCGTCCATACAGGGTGGTGACCACATTGTTGTGACGGTATAGGCTGCCGATCAGCGGAATCATCTGCTCGGCGAGGGCCTGGTTGTCGTGCCAATCCTGAAAAACGGTGTCGAGGGGTTGCTGACTCACGTGAAGCCTCTCTGATGATCTGGAATTCATACGCATTATCACGTCAGCCATCGAGCGGGGCAATCGCAGGATGGTCGCAGGCGCTGTAGGGGGGTTACAGAAAATGCGGGTTGACTACACGGCAATCCTCGGGCTGGTATGATTCCCCCCTGATGTCGACTCCGGGGCCGCGCGCGGTCTCGACACTCGCACCCAGCCCGTTCCATCGGCCCGACCAGAGAGCCTAACGATAGTGCCTGACGACACCATGTCCCATTTCTCACTGCTCGATCCGCCACGCCCGCAGGGTCTCCGAGACACCCTCTTCTGGCACACCCCTCCCGGCAGCGGTACCGCCCTGGCCCTGGCTCACCTTGCCGAGGACGCCCCCCTGCTGGTGGTAACCGCCGATACCGCCGGCGCCCAGCGCCTCGAAAACGACCTGCGCTTCTTCTCCACCACGCCGGTGCTGCCCTTTCCCGACTGGGAAACCTTGCCCTACGACAGCTTTTCACCCCATCAAGACATCGTCTCGGCAAGGCTGCGCACCCTGCGCCGGCTGCAGGACGGCACGCACGGCATCGTCCTGGTGGCAATCAACACCCTGATGCAGCGCCTGCCGCCGGTTGAGTACATCGCCGGCCGAGTGCTGACGCTGGAAGTGGGCATGCGCCTCGACCGGGAGGGCTTTCGCGAAAGCCTGTCCCGGGCCGGCTACCGGGCGGTCGAGACCGTATACGAACCCGGCGAGTACGCCCTGCGCGGCGCCCTGATCGACCTCTTTCCCATGGGCAGCGAGTCTCCGCTGCGCATCGACCTGTTCGATGACGAGATCGATACGCTGAGACACTTCGACCCGGACACCCAGCGCAGCCGGGAAAAGGTCGATGGCGTGGAACTCCTGCCGGCGCACGAATACTCGCTGGCACGCTCGGCCATCGCCTGCTTCCGCGAAGGCTTCGAGACCCTGTTCGACGTGGACCCGCGCCAGTGCCCGCTCTATGTCGATGCGCTCAAGGGAATTCCCTCGCCGGGCCTGGAGCAGTACCTGCCGCTGTTCTTCGAGGAAACCGCCACGCTATTCGAACACCTGGCGGTGGGCACCCGGGTGGCACTGCTGCCGGGAGTGTTCGAAGCGGCGGAGCATCACTGGGCCGCCATCGAGAGCCGTTACGAGAATCTCGGCGTCGATCCGACCCGCCCCCTGCTGCCGCCTCATCGCGCCTTCGTTCCGGTCGCCGAGGCATTTGCCGCCATCAAGAAGCACCCGCGAGTCGAGCTGACCGACGACCCCGACCATCGCCACGCCCTGCAGCCGGCGGCGAAGGCGCCACCAACGGTGCCCATCAATGCAAGGGCGAAGCAGCCGCTGGCCGCCCTTGAAGACTTCCTCGCCCAGAACCCCGACACCCGGACCCTGTTCGTCGCCGAATCCCGGGGCCGTCGCGAAGCCCTGGAGGAGACCCTGGCCCCGCTGCACCTCCAACTCCCCCACGTGGCCGACTTCCGCAGCTTTCTAGGCGACGACAGCCGACTGGCGATTACCGAGGGGGAGATCGACGCCGGCCTGTGGCTGGAGCGCCCCGACCTCGCCGTGATCAGCGAGACCGAGCTCCTCGGCGACGTGGTGCGCCAGAGTCGCCGCCGTGAAAAGGCGACCGATGCCAACGAACTGGCCGTTCGTCACCTCTCGGAGCTGCGCCCCGGCGCCCCCGTCGTCCACCAGACCCACGGTGTCGGCCGTTATCGTGGCCTGGAGACCCTGGAAGCCGGCGGCCAGGCAGCCGAGTTCGTCGCGCTGGAATACGCCGAAGGCGCCAGGCTGTATGTGCCCGTGGACAGCCTGCATCTGATCTCGCGCTATGCCGGGGCCGACGACGAGCTGGCCCCCCTGCACCGGCTCGGCTCCGACCACTGGGACAAGGCACGCCGCCGCGCCGCCGAGAAGATACGCGACACGGCGGCCGAGCTGCTCGACGTCTATGCTCGCCGCGAGGCCCGCGAAGGGTTTGCCTGCGCCCTCCCGGACGAGGAGTACACTCGCTTCGCCGCCAGCTTCCCCTTCGAGGAGACGCCGGACCAGCGCGCCGCCATCGCCGCGGTCATCGGCGACATGACGGCCCCTCGCCCCATGGACCGGGTGGTCTGCGGCGACGTCGGCTTCGGCAAGACCGAGGTGGCCATGCGCGCCGCCTTCCTCGCCGTGCAGTCGGGCCGTCAGGTGGTAGTGCTGGTGCCCACCACCCTGCTCGCCCGTCAGCACTATGAAAACTTCCGCGACCGCTTCGCCGACACCGCCGTACAGATCGAACTGATCTCGCGGTTCACCGCCGGCAAGGGGCAGGCCGAATCTCTCCAGCGCATCGAATCCGGCAACGCCGATATCGTTATCGGCACCCACAAGCTGCTGGCGAAGTCGATGAAACTGCCCAACATGGGACTGCTTATCATCGACGAGGAGCACCGTTTCGGGGTCACACAGAAGGAGCGGCTCAAGAACCTGCGCGCCGAGGTCGATATCCTGACGCTGACCGCCACGCCCATCCCCCGCACCCTGAACATGGCCATGAGCGGCATCCGCGACCTCTCGATCATCGCCACCCCCCCGGCGCGTCGCCTGTCGGTGAAGACCTTCGTCCAGCAGCGCGACGAGTCGGTGATCAAGGAGGCGATCCTGCGCGAGATCCTCCGTGGCGGCCAGGTCTACTTCCTGCACAACGAGGTCAAGACCATCGAGATCGCCGCCGAGAAGGTGCGCGAGCTGGTGCCCGAGGCCCGAGTCGCAGTGGCCCACGGACAGCTACCCGAGCGCGCCCTCGAGCGGGTGATGTCCGACTTCTACCACAAGCGCTTCAACGTGCTGGTCTGCTCCACCATCATCGAGACCGGCATCGACGTCCCCAGCGCCAACACCATCGTCATCGAGCGCGCCGACCGCTTCGGCCTGGCCCAGCTCCACCAGCTGCGCGGCCGCGTCGGCCGCAGCCATCACCAGGCCTATGCCTACCTGCTCGCCCCGCCACCGCGAACCATGACCCGTGACGCATCCAAGCGCCTGGAGGCGATCGCCGGCGCCGAGGACCTTGGCGCCGGGTTCACCCTGGCCAGCCACGACATGGAGATCCGCGGCGCCGGGGAGCTGTTAGGCGAGGAGCAGAGTGGCCAGATGGAGGCCATCGGCTATGGGCTCTACATGCAGATGCTCGACCGGGCCGTGGCCGCCATTCGCGCCGGCAAGACGCCCAACATCGACGCCCCGCTGGACGAGGGCGTGGAGGTGAGTCTCAACCTGCCCGCACTGATTCCCGAAGCGTATCTGCCCGATGTGCAGCAGCGCCTGGTGATGTACAAGCGCATCGCCAGCGCCGAGACCGAGGCCGACCTCAAGGAGCTGCAGGTAGAGATGGTAGACCGCTTCGGCCTGCTACCGGCTCCGGTGAAGACCCTGATGCGCCAGACCAGGCTGCGTCAGCGGGCCGAGCGCCTGGGTGTGGTGCGTCTGGAGGCCGGTGCCGCGAAAGGCCGGCTGATCTTCGGCGCACAGACCCGGGTCGATCCACTGACCCTGGTGCAGCTGATCCAGAAGTCCCCGGAGTGCTATCGCCTCGACGGCGCCGATACGCTGCGCTTCGAGCGGGAAATGGAAACGGAGGAGGCTCGCTTCCACGCCATCGAGGAGCTGCTGGAGGTACTCAACCGCAAGGCGGATGCCGCCTGATACCCCCTTCCCGCGCGGGTTTGTTTCATGGGAGGGACTCCCCGAGACCGTCCAGAGCGCTATAATGTCGATACGTGCTCTCAACATCGCAACCCAAGACACGAAACGGCATCACTGGCGCTTGGCCAGGATGCCTGAACCGTCGCTCTGCAGGGTACCGGGTGCTTACTGCCTCGGCTGCAGACGACTCTCCAACGAGATCATGACGTTGATGAAAAACCCGACACTGGCCAGACGAACATTGCGCTGTGCCGCGCTCTTCGGCCTTGTTGCCCTGCTCGCGGCTCCGGCGCTTGCCAATGAGCCCGATGCGGAACGAACGCTCCCCCGCGGCCACTTCCTGTTGCCCGAACAGGGGAACGTGATCGGCGAGGCCTACACCGTTACCGTCGAGGAGGGGCAGACCCTGATCGACATCGGGCGCCAGCACAATGTGGGCTATGACGAGATCCGCATGGCGAATCCCGATGTCAGCATCTGGGCACCCTTTGCCGGTACCGAAGTGGTGATTCCGGCACAGCACATCCTGCCCGACGCACCGCGGGAAGGGATCGTCATCAACCTCTCCGAACTGCGTCTCTACTACTACTCCAGCGACGACGTGGTCGAGACCTACCCCATCAGCGTGGGCCGCGACGGCTTCGCCACGCCCGTAGGCGTGACGAGAACCACCGTCAAGGTCAAGGACCCGCACTGGTCACCGCCCCGCTCCATGCGCGAAGAAGCCGCCGCCAGAGGCGAACCAGCCCCGGCGGTCGTGCCACCCGGGCCCGACAACCCCCTTGGCCGACACGCCATCCTGCTGGGCCTGCCGAGCTATCTGATCCATGGCACCAACATGCCCGATGGGGTCGGCATGCGGGCCAGCCGCGGCTGTATCCGGATGTTCCCGGAAGACATCGAGTCGCTCTATGATCGAGTCCCCAGCGGCACGAAGGTGAACATCATCGATCAGCCCTTCAAGGCCGCCTGGTCTTCCGACGGCATTCTTTACGCTCAATCCTTCCCGCAGCTCGAGGAGAACCTGGGCACCTTCGAGCCGATTCTCAACGCCATTGAGGTGGTCGCCAACACCTTCGGCGACGAGAAACCGCCAGTAGACTATGCTCAGCTACGCCGCGTCGTCGAGAACCCGAACGGCCAGATGGTATCGCTGTTGATGGTCGCCGACGAGGAGCCGACCCCGGCGCCCCCAAGCCAGGATGACGTCGAAGAAGGCCTGTTTTCCGAGCTGGAGCTCACCCAGCGGCAAGGGCTTCTTCACGAGCTGGAGATCGGCCAGCGGTAGCCCGTCGTGCCGCCTCGGTAGCAACGAGAAAACCCCGCCGAAGCGGGGTTTTCTCATACTGCAGAACCGCCATCACCCTTACGGGTAATGCCGGCACTCCAACAGAATTACTTCTGCATGGAGCGCTGGAACATACGGTTCATTTCTTCGCGGTTCTGCTCGGACATCTGCAGAGCCGCCTGGGCGTCACGCTGTGCCTGGTTGGCAGTGTTCTGGGCCTGGGTCGCAATGCTGCGAGCTTCGGCAGCATCAGCCTGGGCAGATTCAGCAGTCTGGCGAACTTCATCCAGAGCAGCGTTGGTAGCACAACCGGCCAGAATAGCCATGGATGCAGCAGCGGCGGTGAGCTTCAGGGTGGTCTTCAGAGTCATGGTGTTCTCCTTGAGTCTTCCTTGGTACTGCACGTTAGTACAGCGGCGTTAATGAAGCCTGAGGTCAGGCTATCCTGCAAAATGCAGGAGTCTTGCAGCGACTGCTGCCAAGCACAGGAGTCAAACGCTGTTTTATAATACCTTACGGCGCTTGTCCATAGCTCGAAACGTCCCTTGCGTATCTTGAGCCTAGCGGATCACGACGCGAGTGCCAATCTCGATTAGCTCGGAAAGCCTTTCGATCTGCTCGTTCGTCACCGCCACACACCCCTGCGTCCAGTGGTAGCTGGCATGCACATCAGGGTCTGCCCCACCGAGGCCATGGATACCGATAAACCCACCCAGCACGGTCTGCTGCGGTGGGTAGCCGTGACGCCGATAGTACGCGAAATAATCTTCGTAATCTCGTTCGGTGTAAAGCCCTGATTCGAGTGCCATGCGCGCATGGGCGGGCGTCGGGTAGTCAAGGCCGATGAAGATGTGCCAATCGCTCTCGTTATTGAAGCGATTGACGCGAAACTCACCCATTGGCGTCACATTGCCGCCTTGTAACCGTTCGGGCTTGGCCCCGGCCCGGCCCAGCGAGATCGGGGAAAAGCGCTCGACCAGGGTATTGCCTCGATAGACGGTGAGCACGGCCCGCTCGTCTTCGACCAGCACCCAGAGCTCATCGTCATGGCGAGGAATCTGCGCACGCGTGAGAAGAGTTTCGATCAGATTGGCTCGGGCGCTATTGGACATCAGCAGAGCGAATGGCGCTGACAAGGCAAGCAGGCCGAAACGGCGTCGAGAAACAGAGGTCATCGGCTCCTCACAGGAGAAGAAAAAAGCAGAAATCGGGCCTTATGGCGTTGTTATAGCCTATCTGTTGCCTGGCTGTCAGTCGAAATTGAACTGCAAAAAAATGTAGCCGCTGCGCTGAACCCTTCTTGTGCGCCCTCGCCGAAGGGCCATTCACGCCACGACAGGAAGCATTGTTGCACACTTTTCTTGTGCACCAGAATTTAGTGGAACAGCCCTGCCCATTAAACGGGAAGGATGGCCCCCATGCGCAGCACTTCACGCAGCGTGGTAATGCCGGCCTCAGCCTTGGCCAGCCCATCGGATAGCATCAGCACCTCGCCCCGTTCGACCAACCCGCGGCGCAGTATAGCCTCGTCGTCATGGCGGAGAATTCGGGCATGATCCTCTGGCGTCAGCTGCCATACCTCAAATATGCCGGTGCGCCCTCGATAGCCAAGATCGTTGCAGTGCGTGCAGCCCGGGGCCGACCAGACCGAATCCGGTATCGACAGCCCGATGGCATCCAGCCATTCGATGTCATCGGTTTCCGGCTCCCCCTGAATGCGACACTGTTGGCATAGCTTGCGTACCAGCCGCTGGCCAATCACCATCCCCAGGTTTGCACTGATCTCCCCATCGGTAAGCTCGAGATGACGCAACGAGGAAATCACTCCCACAGCATCGCGGCTGTGCAGGGTCCCCATGAGTGAACGCCCGCTGCTGGCGACATTCAGGCACGCCTGTGCAGAGGCAGGGCTACGCAACTCTCCGATCAGCACGTAGTCCGGGTCAAGGCGCAATATCGAGCGCGTGCCTGTATCGAAGTCGAGCCCAGCATGGCTATCCACCTGTATCTGGTTGATACCGGGGATCTCATACTCCACCGGATCCTCCAGGGTAACCACATGACTGTCGGTAAGGCGTAGCTGGTTGAGCAGCGTGTAGAGGGTGGTCGTCTTGCCCGCTCCCGTTGGGCCAGCCACCAGCAGCATGCCTCCTGTGGCATCCATCCAGCGGCGTATGCCCTGGGCGGCTTGCTTGCCGATGCCCAGATCGAGCGGGTCGTCAAAGGAGCGTGGCGAGCCCAGGAGGCGAATGGCCAGCTTCTCGCCAGCCACGCAGTTGACCGCCGTCACCCGCAGAAAGGCCTCCTCGTCACCGCCGACTTCGAGCGGCCAATTGAAGCTTCCCTCGGCGGTTACCAGCGAGGGAACGGGATTGAGCCCTGAGAGCACCTTGAGCTGGTTGGCCAGGCGCAGGCCATGGGCCGCGTCAATGCGCAGGGCGTCGATGACACGGCCATCGATCCGCAGCCTGATTCGATACGCTGCCTGGACCGGGTCGAGGTGTACATCGGTCGCTCGCGCGGCAATCGCATCATTGAGCAGCGCATGTGCCTCCAACGCCTCATCACCGGGCCCCGGCGGGTTGTCCAGCTGGGGAGCCAGGGACGGCAGCAGCCGGGAGTGGCGATCGGTGGTGGGGCTCATGAGGTCCTCCTGCGCCCTTGGGCAGGCGCGTGCCCGGATTTCACGCCGCCATGGCGTCCTGCCCTGTCAGCCTAGCTCCTGTCGGTGATTCTGCCCGCCTTACCGCAGATCGCAGCCTTGGTCATTCGCATGGGGGCGGGCGTTCAGCCTGGCAAGCCCTGGCTCCTCAGGTAATCGTCATAGCTCCCCGTGAAGTCGACGATGCCGGTGTCGCTCATGTCGAGGATGCGGGTGGCCAACGAGGAGACGAACTCCCGGTCGTGGCTGACGAAGATCAGCGTGCCGGGGTAGTGCTCCAGCGCCAGGTTGAGCGCCTCGATGGACTCCATGTCCAGGTGGTTGGTAGGCTCATCCATCAACAGCACGTTGGGTCGCGTCAGCGTGAGCTTGCCGAACAGCATGCGGCCCTGCTCGCCACCGGAGATGACCTTCACCGACTTGTCGATGTCGTCGCTGGAGAACAGCATGCGGCCCAGCGCGCCACGAATCACCTGTTCGCCGCCATCGCTCCATTGGGCCATCCACTCATACAGCGTCGCATCGTTGGAAAAATCAATGGAGTGGTCTTGGGCGAAGATGCCCAGCTCAGCACTGTCGGTCCAGCGCACCGCACCGGCCTGCGGCTGCAGCTCGCCGGCCAGGGTACGCAGGAGTGTTGTCTTGCCGATTCCGTTGGGGCCGATGATCGCGATACGCTCGCCGGCCTCGACGGTCATGGAGAGCCCTTCGAACAGCATCGGCTCACCGGCGTACCCCTGGCTCAGGGCCTCGACATTGACCGCGTTGCGATGGATCTTCTTGCCCTGCTCGAAGCGGATGAAGGGACTGACGCGACTGGAGGGCTTGATATCCTCTAGCTTGATCTTCTCGATCTGCCGCGCCCGGGAAGTCGCCTGCTTGGCCTTGGAGGCGTTGGCCGAGAAGCGGCTGACGAAGGTCTGCAGTTCGGCGATCTGCGCCTTCTTCTTGGCGTTGTCGGCGTACTGGCGCTCGCGGGCCGCCGTGGCAACGGTCATGTAGTCGTCGTAGTTGCCGGGGAACAGCTTGATCTCGCCGTAGTCCAGGTCCGCCATATGCGTGCAGACGCTGTTCAGGAAATGGCGATCGTGGGAAATGATGATCATGGTGCTGCTGCGGGCCGTGAGGATGCCTTCCAGCCAGCGGATAGTATTGATATCCAGGTGGTTGGTGGGCTCGTCGAGCAGCAGCACATCGGGATCGGAGAAGAGCGCCTGGGCCAGCAGCACCCGCAGCTTCCAGCCCGGCGCCACTTCGCTCATGGGGCCGGTATGCTGCGCCATGGGGATGCCGAGCCCCATCAGCAGCTCGCCGGCCCGGGATTCGGCGGTATAGCCGTCGAGCTCGGCGAAACGCACCTCCAGGTCGGCCACGGCCATGCCATCCTCTTCGCTCATCTCAGGCAGCGAATAGATGCGCTCTCGCTCTGCCGCCACTTCCCACAGTTCGCGATTGCCCATGATGACGGTATCGATGACCCGCTCGGTCTCGAAGGCGAACTGGTCCTGCCGCAGCTTGCCCAGCCGGGACCCCGAGTCGATCATCACCTGACCGGACGAAGGCTCCAGGTCACCTCCCAGGATTTTCATGAAGGTCGACTTGCCGCAGCCGTTGGCTCCGATCAAGCCGTAGCGGTGACCGTTGCCAAACTTGATGGAAACGTTCTCGAACAGGGGCTTGGCCCCGAACTGCATGGTGATATTGGCGGTGGAGATCACGTAGAAGGGCCCAATCGTAGTGCAAAAGTCCGCGATTGTACCGCTTATGGCCGCCTGTCACATGGCGATTGCCCCCTCCGACCCTAACTATCGCCCCGCCAGAGCGGAATCCAGCGGGACGATAGCAAGAAGAGAGCTGGGGTCTGGGGCAATATCAGTCCTGCCGCTCCACGGTAAAGATGCTCTGCAGCTTGTGCTTCTTGCCGTAGATATGGACGGTGGTCTCATCGAAGGGGAAACGGTCACGGTATTCACTATGGTTGTTGAAACGCGGCTTATGGGCGTTGATCATGGCCGCCGCAAGCCGCTCGCGATTAGCATGGCCGGCCAGCCCGACGGCATACCAGACCTCCTCTCCCGGCTTCAGGAAGGCCTCCCACTTGTCGTGATCCTCGTGGTGTTCCAGGCCGTAGCGGGCACTCCGGTGCTCGCCCACATGGAGCAGTTCCTGCACGTCCATCTCGTCGGTTTCGGGGTCCCTGGCGGCACGAAATACGCAGTAGATGCCGGATTCGTCCGGGGCGTCATGCAGTTGGTCTCGAGTCCAGTAGCCCAGCATCTTGGGGGATAGCAGCTGTTCCGACATAGGGTCTTCCTCCTGGTTGCTCAGTAATCCTCGAGTCGCTGCATGTCACGGACGATACGCCGTACCTCCGCTTCATGCCCGGCGGCAAGGGCATCGAAGAAGACTCTCTCGTCGCTGCCCCCGGCCAGCTCACTGCGGTGTGCATAGAGATCCTGCAGCGTCCGGTGAGCGGTCAGTGCCGTCGCCAATACGCTTTGCACACTCTCACTGTCGACCCCTTCGGGTAGACGTTCAAGCACCGGCGCATGGGGAAAGTCGTTGGGCTCGTCGAACCAGGCCTCCAGCACGCCGGTATGATCAGAGCCATCATCCAGGTAGCCGACGAGATCGGACTGCTGCTTGCGCTCGCGCTCCGCCAGATAGTCCAGCGCCATGCGTACCCGGTCGTCAACGCCGCTGCCAGCCAGTTGCGAATAGTGATTGGCAAGACGCGCATGATAGTCGGCCGCCCAATGCACCAGCTCCTTCACTTGATGAAAGCGCATACGAACCTCCCCCGATACCGTCATCGCCAGCCGATATTGGCTCGCCCTGGCTTCATCTTAGCCAAAGCACGCCAGGAGCGGCTTGATGCATATCAACGAGAAGCGATATGCGCTAGCGAAGCAGCGAGGCGTCGATGGCAATGAAGTCGCTGGCCGCTCGTATCAGCGAGTCGGCCGTCAAGCGTTCCACCCCGACCACGTCCACGGGAATGTCGCAGCGCTGTCGGATTCGCTCGACCAGCAGGTCGAAGTCACCGTCGCCGGAGACGAGTACCAGCCGCTCCACGGCGGGAGCGGCCTCCATGGCATCCAGCGCGATTCCCACGTCCCAGTCGCCCTTGGCCGAGCCGTCGCTGCGCTGGATGTAGGGCTTGAGCTTCACGCTGAAGCCGATGCCACGCAGGATGTTCTGGAACTGGCGCTGCCTGGGATCGCCCCGCTCCACGGCGTAGGCGTTGGCCACGACCACGTCACGGCCGGCCGCGAAGCGGGCCCAGAAGGCGTGATAGTCGAAATGTCGGCCGAAGGCCTGACGGGTGGTGTAGTAGACGTTCTGCACATCGACGAAGATGGCGACACGCTCCGCTGGGCTCACCACTCCTGGCTGGTCTCGCGCAGGGCCGCCACTTCGCGCTTGGCCTCGCTCAGGCAGGCGCGCAGCTCATCGCCCAGCGCCGCCGCACTGCCCACGGCAATCAGTCCTGGCGCAGCCTGGCCACGGCGGCGCGCCACCCCATCGCTTGCATGCAACGCCTCGAGCCGGCTGAGCAGCCAGGCCAGCCAGCTCTCCGGGCGGGCCGCGAGTTCACGCAGCCGGTGAAGCTCTGCCACCGGCTCGCCCTGGGGATCGAGCAGCTCACGCCAGTCATGACGGGGCAGGCGGGCGTGTTCGGTGACTTCCCGCAGCAGCGACTCCAGCGCCAGCTCCGTCAGGGCCAGCGCCCCCTCCTCGGCCGCCATACGACGCGCTTCGGCATGCTCGTCGCTGCCCGGCGGCGTATCGAGCAGCAGCTCGGCCTGATAGAGCAGCTGATTGGTGCGGGCTCGCGGGGTCATTTCCGCTTGTCCTCCACCTGCCACCTGCCGTTGTCGAAGTAGGCCTTCCAGCCGGTGGCCTTGCCCTCCTCCTCGGTCATGACGAACTGCTCCTTGGTCTTGCGCGAGAAGCGGATCTGGCTCGGACGACCATCGGGATCCTCGACGGGGGCATCGAGCAGGTAGTGGTATTTCTCGGGCAGCGCCTCGGCATGGGCCTTGAGTTCGCGCACCAGCGGCGGACGCGTTTCCCGGTTCTTGGGAAACTTGCTGGCGGCCAGGAACAGCCCGCTGGCTCCGTCCCGCAGGACATAGTGGTCCTCCACCTTCTGACAGGCCAGCTCCGGCATGGCGATGGGGTCCATCTTGGGCGGCGCCACTTCGCCGCTCTTCAGCAGCTTGCGGGTGTTCTTGCATTCACTGTTGGTACAGCCAAAGTACTTGCCAAAGCGGCCGGACTTCAGCTGCATCTCACTGCCGCACTTGTCGCACTCGATGGTGGGACCGTCGTAGCCCTTGATGCGGAACCGGCCCTGCTCGACTTCGTAGCCGTCACAGTCGGGACTGTTGCCGCAGATATGCAGCTTGCGCTGCTCGTCGATCAGGTAGCTGTCCATGGCCGTACCGCACTTGGGGCAGCGGTGCTTGGCACGCAGCGCCTCGGTCTCGGCTTCCTCGTCGGCATCGGCGGCGACCGCCTCCTCGCCGGGCAGCAGGTCGATGGTGGTCTTGCAACGCTCCTTGGGCGGCAGGTTGTAACCGCTACAGCCCAGGAAGACGCCGGTGGAGGCCGTACGAATCTGCATCTTGCGACCGCAGGTGGGACAGTCGATATCCGTCGGGACCGGCTGGTTCGGCCGCATGCCGTCCTCGCTCTGAGCCGCCTCGAGCTCCTGGCGGAACTCCGCATAGAAGGCATCGAGCAGCTCCTGCCAGTTGCGTTCGCCCTCGGCCACCTCGTCGAGCCCGTCCTCCATGCGTGCCGTGAAGGAGAAGTCCATCAGGTCCGGGAAGGACTCCTTGAGACGCTCGGTGACGATATCGCCCAGCTTCTCGGCGTAGAAGCGGCGGTTCTCCAGCTTGACGTAACCACGATCCTGGATCGTGGAGATGATCGACGCGTAGGTGGAGGGCCGGCCAATACCGCGCTTCTCCAGCTCCTTGACCAGGCTCGCCTCGGTATAGCGGGCCGCTGGCTTGGTAAAGTGCTGCTGAGGGTCAAGCGCCGCCAGGGTCATGGGGGTGCCCTTGGGCAGGTCCGGTAGCGCCTGGTCCTCGTTCTTGCCCGCCGGCTTCATGACACGGGTATAGCCGTCGAACTTGAGCACACGGCCCTTGGCCCGCAGCTCGTACCCTCCGGTCTCCACGGTCAGGGTACTGGAGAGATACTCCGCCGGCGTCATCTGACAGGCCACGAACTGACGCCAGATCAATTCATAGAGGCGTTCGGCATCACGCTCCATGCCGGCCAGTTCACCCGCCTTGCGCTGTACCTCCGAGGGGCGGATTGCCTCGTGCGCCTCCTGGGCCCCCTCCTTGCTGGAGTAGCGGTTGGGTGCCTCGGGCAGGTAGCGGCTGCCGAATTCGGCGTTGATATACTCGCGCACGTTCTCCACCGCATCCTTCGACAGGTTGGTGGAGTCGGTACGCATATAGGTGATGTAGCCTGCCTCGTAGAGGCGCTGGGCCAGCGTCATGGTCTTCTTCACCGAAAAACCGAGCCGGCCGCTGGCGGCCTGCTGCAGGGTCGAGGTGATGAAGGGGGCATTCGGCTTAGAGCGGGTCGGCTTGTCCTCACGGGAGGTAATGGCCAGGCTCGCCTCACGCAGCGCCGCGATGCGCTCCATGGTTTCGGCTTCCGACGTGGGCCGAAACGCCTTGCCATCCTGGCGAGCCAGTTCGAAACGCACGGGCTCACCGTCGCTCGACACCAGGTCGGCGTGTACATCCCAGAACTCCTCGGGCACGAAGGCGCGAATCTCGCGCTCACGCTCGACGATCAGGCGTACGGCCACCGACTGGACGCGGCCCGCGGAGAGGCCGCGAGCGATCTTGGCCCACAGCAGGGGCGACAGCATGAAACCCACCACCCGGTCCAGGAAACGACGCGCCTGCTGGGCCTCGACCCGGGGAATATTGAGGCTGCCGGGCTCGGTGAAGGCCTCCTGGATGGCGTTCTTGGTGATCTCGTTGAAGACCACGCGCTTGTAGCGGGAATCCTCACCACCGATGGTCTCCTTGAGGTGCCAGGCGATGGCCTCCCCCTCGCGATCCAGATCGGTTGCGAGATAGACGGCATCGGCCTTCTCGGCCAGCTTCTGAAGCTCCGCCACGACCTTTTCCTTGCCCGGCAGGATCTCGTACTGCGCCTTCCAGCCATGCTCCGGGTCGATGCCCATGCGGCGAATCAGTTGATCCTTGGCCCTGTGCTGCTTGTACTCGGCCTTCTCCTCGGGCGACATCTTGCGGGTAGCCGCAGCCTGGCGTGCGCGCTCCTTGGGGTCGGAGGCAGCCTTGCCCGAGCCGCTGGTCGGCAGGTCTCGTATATGACCCACGCTCGACTTCACGATGAATTCGCTGCCGAGATACTTGTTGATCGTCTTGGCCTTGGCCGGCGACTCGACGATGACCAATGACTTGCCCATAGTGCTCCACTTTCTGCGCGGCGGGGACCCGATGGCCCCCCCCTGACGGTTCCGGCCCGCCTGTCCGAGCGGACGATCCTCGCGGGGTGAAAAATCCGCTTACCCTACCCCAGCAACCCTCTTTGCGCCAGTCACGGCCCGAATGACGGCACGGAACCAGCACTCTGAACGTAGCAGCAAGGCAGGGCTGCTGTCGTTTACTTCGCCGCCTGCCCGCCAACATCCTTTCCAAAAGCGGGCCCCCAATGCTCCTTCTATAAAAGGAGGGTGCCCCCGTTGATGGAATCGACGGGGGCACGGTAGCGAAGGAAACAATCAGCGCTTGCGCGGTTTACGGGTCGCCTTCGGCTTGGGTTTGGACTCGGCCTGCTTGGACTCGGCCTGCTTGGGCTCGGCTTGCTTGGCAACCGGCTTGGGCTCGGCCTGCTTGGCAACCGGCTTGGGCTCGACCTGCTTGGCAACCGGCTTGGGCTCGGCCTGCTTGGCAACCGGCTTGGGCTCGGCTTGCTTGGCAACCGGCTTGGGCTCGGCTTGCTTGGCAACCGGCTTGGGCTCGGCCTGCTTGGCAACCGGCTTGGGCTCGGCGGCCGGCTTATCGCCGAGCAGCTTCTCGACCTCCCCACGGGCCATTGTCTCGGCCCTGGCGCCACTCTCGACGTCTGCATGCAACTCGGCCATTGCCTGGCGCTGATCGGCCGGCTCGACCCGCTCCTGGGCTTTGGCGAAGAGCTGCCGGATGTGTTCGTAGCGCTTGCTTGCTTGCTCGCTGAGCCCACCGCTGGCGGCCAGCACATGGTCGATGTGCTCGAGATGGCCGCGAATCGCCTCGGCCTTCTCCCCCGACAGCAGCTCCGGAATCGCCTCCAGGGCTGCTTCCCGATCCAGCTTGAGGATGAAGAACTGGTCACGCACCAGCTGCTTGAAGTCGGCCAGATTAAGGCCCGGTTCGAGCTCGGCACGCGAGGCACGCAGTCGCTTGAAGTTCCGCTCATCGGTGGTGGGCGCGCCGCCCAGCACGTGGATGACCGAGCGCATCACGGCTTCGTGACTGCCACCCTCGGCAACGTGGTGGCGCAGCTCATCCCGGCGATGCTCGATGAAACGGCGATGCTCGGGCTCGCTTCCCGGACGGCGGCGGTGTGCATGAGCGTCGCCGCCCAACCCAACCATGGCCTGCAGCAGCGGTTGGCCATAGATCTGCAGGAACAGCTGCTCGGTGGCGTTGTCGCGCAGTTCACGCCAGGCATCGAGCCCCCGGGTGAGCTGATCAGAAGCGATACCTTCGAAGGTACGGAAGATATTGTCTTCGCCCACCGGATGACGGTCCTGGCGCACCCAGTCGGCCAATACGGGCAGCGGGACGGAAAGCGGATTGCGGTCCGAGAGCAGCTTGTAGCCCAGGCGAATGGGGTGCATGCGACGGATGAGCCGCGATGCCTCGGGCGTCATCACGCCCCGCACCCAAGGCTGGACGAAGAGGCGGTAGAGGCCCAGGTTGATTTCCGATATCCGCGCCACGGTGGCGAAACGCGTGTCGTCTTCTTCCATGTGGCGGATGACGTCCCGGTTCATGCCCTCGATGGAACGGGGCTTGAACTCGAGCAGGTAGTCCCGTTCGATCAGTTCCGCATCGCTCCGATCGGCCGCACTCGTCACCGTGGTCTCATAGAGCCCCGGGGGCAACACGTCGATGTAATCGATGTTGGCCGTGAATTCGGTGTGCTCCTTGCGGGAGACGCTGCCCGAGACGAAGATGCCCAGGTGGCCGGTGGTGTCATGCACGCAGTAGACGATGGTCTGGTTGCTGGCGATGATATCGTCCACGTCTTCATAGAGATCCCGCACCCAGCCCAGCGCCTGGGGGGGCGGCGTGATGTCATCCCCCTGCGAGCAGAAGACCACCACCGGGGAACGCACGTTGCGCAGGTCGATGCGCCGGCCGTCCGAGGTGACCAGCTGCGAGGTGGAGAGACGGTTGCCGATGAAGAGGTTATCGACGATGTACTGAATCTCCTCTCCACCGAGCACCACGTGGCCGCCCCACCAGCGTTCGAAGTTCAGGTACCGGTCGGCCTCGGTGTCGACATTGGCAAAGAGCTGGTACTGCTTGCCCCACCAGGTATTGGCCGGATTGAGCCTTTCGAAATTCTGCACCAGCATGGCGCCGTCGAACAGGCCGCTACCGATGTCGCTGGCCAGCGTGGTCATCCAGCTGCCACCGGACATGCCGCCGGTATACCGCATCGGTGCCTTGCCCCGCTCGCCTGCCCAGTAAGAGAGCGGCGCACCGGCAATCAGGATCGGCCCGAACAGGTCTGGCTCGAGCGATGCCGCCATCATGATCTGCCATCCGGCCTGGCAGTTGCCCACTACCATCGGCTTCTCTGCGGCCTCCGGGTGCAGGTCGATGACACGGCGCAGGAAGGCGATCTCAGCCTCCACCACATCCTCCACCGTCTGCCCCTCTTCGGGATAGGGCAAGAAACCGATGAAGTAGCAGGGGTGGCCGGCACGCAGGGCTACACCGATCTCGCTGTCGGGCTTGAAGCCACCGATGCCCGGGCCGTGTCCCGCCCGCGGGTCCACGACCACGAAGGGGCGTGACTGGAGGTCCAGCTCGACATTGGGCGGCGGCAGGATTCGCATCAACTCATAGTTGACCGGTCGCGGCAGCGTGCGGCCATCCATGACGACCTCGGCCTCGAAACCCAATACGTTGGGCTTGGATTTCTCGATATGTTCCAGGTACTGGTTACCGCGCTCGCGCATCACGTCCATGTACAACACGCTGCGTTCGACGGCATCACGCCAGTAGTCGAACGCGGCACGGCCGAAACCGAAGGGATCCAGAAAGGTCATCGCCTCTTCAGGCGGTGTCGGCATCAGTGAGTTCATGTGCGACTCCAGGGTTCGCTGGCACCGATTGTGTCGGCACCAGGAGGGAGATGGATTGCTGCAATGCAACAATCATAGTACGTAGAGGGACATGCTGACGAGCCATTTTGTTGAAATTCTGTATCCAAAATTCGCAACCTACTGTTTTTTAATTTTAATTAAGGATAACTAGAGGATACCTGCCACTCCGTCATTGCCCGCCGCTCCCTGCGTTCCGCTTCGGCGGCATCACGCCCCCAGACCAGCAACCTCGCGTCTGGCGCGCCGACGCCATCACCTCGAGGCCGGTCGAGCCGGACCCCGGGCCCGCCGCTCAGAAAGCCCCCGGGGAACGACAACAAGCGCAAGCGTGCCTGGCCGGGACGCCCCGGCCCATGCCCCATGTGTCCCACCCGGGGGCGACGCAGGCGACCGCCGCCAACCAGACGCAGCTGCTCAACGGCAAGGTCGAGTCCGGTAAGCACCTCGGCCAGGCCCTCATAGCCCGTCAAACCGGGCCGCATGGTGACAAAGCCCAGGCGATTACCCACCAGCGTGAAGCTCAGCGTCGCCAGGCCGACCAGCCCTATCGACTGGGCCCCCTTGACTGCCAACTGGCCCAGATAGGCACGCTGTTCCGGCGTCAGCCTGTCGCTCGGCGCGACCGCACGGCCCGGGCCCAGAATCTCATGCTCCATCAAGGCAAGCGCCTGCCCTCGGACATCGGCCAGTACCGGCAGATGCAGGGGCGGCGAGGCGTCTTCCGCGGGGCTGAGCGGCACCCCCGCTTCTCGCATCAACTGGCGGCTGGCCGCCGGGTCGTGCATCGCCGCCACCAGGCTATCCCGGGGGCCGACGAAGGCCAGGCCGGCCGCTCGGCTGGCCTTGGCAAGGGAGAACTGATCGTCGATGTTAGCTTCGGCGGGATGCAGCAGATCGCAGCCCAGACGTCGGGCATGCGCCACCAGCTCGTTGCCGCGCCTGCCATCGCTCCCGTGCCAGACCAGCCCAAGCTCGGTGCACGCCTGGCCGGCCCGCAGCGCCTCGAGGCCACTCCCCGCCACCATGACCGATTGCCAGGCGCTTGGCTGACCGCCAGAGCTGTCGCTAGGTACCATGAAGCCTATCCTCGTGGACGCCGAAAACCGGGCATGACCGCTGCCCGCAGGCGGTGATAGCATGAAATACGATGTTCAATGGGTGCCTGACGCCCCTCCAGCGGATCGATCGATGACCACGCCAAGGCTGCTGAACCGCCTGACCTTTCGCCAACTCCAGGTCTTCCAGGCCGTCTATCGCCAACACTCCTACTCCCGAGCGGCCGAAACGCTGGGACTGACCCAGCCCGCAGTCAGCGCCCAGATCCGCCAGCTGGAACAGGTCCTGGGCCAGCCCCTGTTCAAGTACTCGGGCAAGACGCTGCATGTGCTGCCCGCCGCCGATGCCCTGTCCGCCTCGACCCTGGCCATCTTCGGCCAGGTCTCACGACTGCAGATGGCGCTCTCGGACATGGCCGGCACCATCTCGGGGGAGCTCAACCTGGCGGCCGTCTCCACCGCCCAATATGTGGTGCCCCACCTGATCGCACGCTTTCGCGCCCATTATCCCAATGTCCAGGTGCGCCTGCAGGTGTGCAACCGCAGCCAGGCTCTGGAGCGCCTGGCCGAGCGCCGCGACGACCTGGTGATCATGGCCATGGTGCCCGAAGACGACGACAACCTGATCTTCATGCCGATCCTGGAAAACGAACTGATACCGGTGGTGTGGCCCGGGCACCCGCTGCTGGCGGCCGCCAACCCCACCCTGGAAGACCTGGCCCAGCACTATCTACTGATGCGCGAGTCGGGATCCGGGGTTCGCACCGCCTTCGAGCAGCAGGCGGCCGAACAGGACGTCCCCCTGCCCCACACCATGGAGCTTGGTACCAACGAAGCCATCAAGCAGGGTGTGATGGCGCACCTGGGCGTTGCGGTCCTGCCACGGCTGGCCGTCAAGCTGGAGCTGGGAGCGGGCCTTCTGGCCGAACTCACCCTGCCTGGCTTTCCCCTGCGCCGCTCCTGGTGCACGGTCTATCCCCGAGATCGCTTTCCCACCCCGGTAACGGAGCTGTTCCTGCGCTTCGTGCGCGAGCGACTCGGCGAGTTCGACGCTCATTTCAAGGCACCACCCAAGCCAATTCCGGATCACGGCGTGGTGTGCCTGCCGATTCAGCCGACCTGAGCCACGGCGCGCCTGCCTCGGCTGTCCCCTCCCGGGGCGAATATGGTAGATTAGCGGCCTGCGTCCAACGTATCAATCTGCGCGCCATGCAGCGCTCATGCCGTTGTCGTCGCCCCTTCCGGGCGCCTTCAGCGCATAGCCACATGGCCCTGGCAGCCGCCGAGTGGAGGGGCTCACACCCTTATGAGCGACAGCACCTCAAAACGCGTGCCCAGCGGTGAGAAATTCCGCAACGAACACGGCATGGCCGTGATCAAGGATGGCATCAAGCAGCGCAAGCAGGTCGAAGAGCAGCCCGAGCCGGGCCGGAAGCCCCAGTGGCTGCGCGCCCAGATCCCCGGTGGCGAGCGCTTCGAGGCGGTCAAGAAGAATGTCAGCACGCACCGCCTGAGCACCGTCTGCGCCGAGTCGCACTGCCCCAACATGGGTGAGTGCTGGAGCAACGGCACGGCCACCATCATGCTGATGGGGTCGGTGTGCACGCGCGCCTGTCGCTTCTGCGCCGTGGATACCGGCAACCCCAGGGGCTGGCTCGACAGCGAGGAGCCTGCCAACACCGCCAAGTCGGTGGAGCTGATGGGGCTGCGCTACGTGGTGCTGACCTCGGTGGATCGCGACGACCTGCCCGATGGCGGTGCGACGCACTACGCCGACTGCATCCGCGCCATCAAGGCGAACACGCCCAAGGTGGTGGTGGAAGCCCTCACCCCCGATTTCGACGGCGACCCGCAGGCCATCGAGCGCGTCGTCGATTCCGGCCTGGAGGTCTTTGCCCAGAACGTCGAGACGGTGGAGCGCCTTACGCATCGGGTACGCGACCCGCGTGCCGGCTACCGCAAGACGCTCGACGTGCTGGCCCATGCCAAGCGATACAAGCCCGAGGTCCTGACCAAGACCAGCCTCATGCTGGGCCTGGGCGAGACCGAGGAGGAGATCCTGGCCACCCTCGACGACCTGCGCGCCATCGGCGTGGATATCGTCACCCTCGGCCAGTACCTGCGCCCCACGCGCAACCACCTGCCGGTCGAACGCTGGGTCACCCCCCAGGAGTTCGAACGCTATCGTCAACTGGGGCTGGAAAAGGGCTTTCTGGAAGTGGCCTCGGGACCGCTGGTTCGTTCCAGCTATCGCGCCGACCAGGTTTTCGAGAAGAACAATCTCGGCCTCGCGGCGCCCGCCGAGGTGCCGGGCCAGGCAGCGGATACCAACCGTATCGACGCCATCAACGTGGGATAACCAGCTCCCCGTCCAGCTCGAGCGCCAGGCACTGCGCCAGGCGCTCCCCCACGACCTCAGCCCCGGGGCAGTCGATGACCAGGTCGGCCAGACGCGTCATGGCCATGCCCGCGTAGCCACAGGGGTTGATGCGGTCGAAGGGCGAGAGATCCCCATCGACGTTGAGTGCTACCCCATGAAAACTCGCCCCGCGACGAATGCGCAGCCCCAGCGAGGCGATCTTGGCCTGACCCACATAGACTCCGGGGGCATCGGGCCGCGCTCGCGCCTCCACCTCGAATTCCGCCAGCACGGCGATCACGGCGTTTTCCAGTGCTGAAACCAGATCGCGCACGCCAAGCCGGGCACGTCGTACATCCAGCAGCGGGTAGAGCACCACCTGCCCGGGCCCATGATAGGTCACCTGCCCACCACGATCGGTCTGTACCACGGGAATATCGCCCGGCATCAGCAGATGCTCCGGCTTGCCGGCCTGGCCCTGGGTGAATACCGGATCGTGTTCCACCAGCCACAGCTGGTCGGGAGTATGCTCGTCACGACTATCGGTCAGCGTGCGCATGGCCTGCCAGACCGGCTCGTAGGCGCGGCGGCCCAGGCGATGGAGCTCAAGCTCGCCCATCAAACCACCATGTGGACGCGCCCGGTGGCCTTGAGCTCGGCGAACAGCGCCTTGAGCTGGGCCTCACCGGTGGCACGCATGGTCAGCCTCACCGACTGAAAGCGCGCATTGCGGCTCTCCACCACTTCCAGCGTCGTTGCATCGAACTCGCTGTCGTGGCGTGACACCACCTGACAGACCATCGCAGCGAAATCCTCGGCGGCATCCCCCACCACCTTGATCGGGTAGTCGCAGGGGAAGGTGATCGTGGGCGCCCCCCCGGGGGCCGCTGTCTGTGTCTTTGCTGCCCGACGCAGGTCGCGCAGGTTCCTGTCGGTCATGACCGTCCTACCCTTCAAAGCATTTCCGAGTATTTTACTCGGCTATTCAACACGACCCAAGGACCGCCCAGGAGCCTGTCGGATTTGACCTAGCCGAACCAGCCGCCGATCAGGTTGCTGAAGAAGCGCCTGACCTGATCGAACAGGCGCTTGAAGATATTGCCCTCCTCGATCGACTCCAGCGCCACCAGGGCCTGCTCGCCGACGATATCGTCGCCCAGGCGCACCTCCAGCGTTCCCACACGATCACCCTGGCTGATCGGGGCGGAGAGATCCTGGCGGATGTCGAGACGGGCCCCGAGCTCCTGATTACGGGCACGGGGAACGGTCATGAACACGTTCTCGTCGACGCCAACGCGCAGCTCGTTCCTCTCACCGCCCCAGACGCGGGGCGTATTGAGCACGGCGCCCTGCTCGTAGAGATTCATTGTCTCGTAGTAACGGAAGCCGTAGCTGAGCAACTTCTGCGTCTCCTGTGCCCGAGCCTCCTCGGAGCTGGTGCCCATCACCACCGAAATCAGGCGCATGTCGTCACGCTTGGCTGACGCCACCAGACCGTAGCCGGCCTCGGTCGTCCAACCCGTCTTCAGCCCATCGACGGTAGGATCACGCCACAGCAGGCGATTGCGATTGGGCTGACGAATGTCGCTGTAGGTGAAGTACCTTTCGGCATAGACCGCGTAGTGCTCGGGATAATCGTTGATGATGTATTGCGAAAGCAGCGCCATGTCGCGGGCCGAGGAGTACTGCTCCGGATGCGGCAGGCCGGTGGCGTTGGTGAAATTGGTATTGTGCAGCCCGAGGCGCGTGGCGTGCTGGTTCATCAGGTCGGCAAAGGGCGCCTCGCCGCCGGCCAGGTGCTCGGCCACGGCGACGCTGGCGTCATTGCCGGAGGCAATGATGATGCCGTAGAGCAGGTCGCGGATCGACACTTCGGTATCGACCTCGATGAACATCTTCGAACCCCCGGTGCGCCAGGCGTTCTCGCTGACGCGCACCATGTCGTCCATGCCGATATTGCCGCGATCCAGCTCACGCTCCACCAGGTAGGCCGTCATGAGCTTGGTGAGGCTCGCCGGGGGCAGGCGCTCGTCGGCATTGTGCTCGACCAGCACCCGGCCGCTGTCGGCATCCATGAGAAACCACGACTTGGCAGCAATCTGAGGGGGGGCGGGAATCATGGTCTGAGGCGCAGGCACCTGAGGTGTAGGCACCGCCTGGGCCTGGGCCAGCGCCTGGGCCGTCATCAGGACCAGACTCAACAGCATCACCGGCAGCAGTAGCGGACGGAGTTTACGAAACAGCACTCTCATTGGTTCGGATCTCATCGAAAACATCGGAAAGTCAGGAGCAAGGCGCCGATCAGTCGGCACCATTGACGATAAAGGTCTGGTCAAAACCGGCGCGCCTCAGTTCGTCGCGTGCCGGTTCGACCTGGGCAGCGCTGGCCAATGGCCCAACCTGTACCCGGTACATCCCCGCGGAGTCGGCCACCCGGACGGGATGCGACAGTTCATTGTCGAGCCTCGCCTTCAGCGCCCGGGCATTGTCCACCGACCCCAGTGCCGCGATCTGCAGATAGATGGCGCCCTGGTCAGTGACTGGTTCCGCCGTGGCTCGACCCGACGCAGCCACCTCCTGTGCCGAACCGCTGGCTGGCGCCGACACGGCCTGTCGGGCCGGCTCCGCCTGTGCAGCCCGAGCCTCGGTGGCAGGCGGGGATTGGACCGCCGGCGAGGCTGTCCGGTTCTCACCATTGCGGCCATTTTCTGCCAGCCACCGCTCGGGGTCTATCGCCTCCACCTTCACCCGGCCGGTGCCACGGCCCAGGATATCCAGGCGCGCCGCGGCGGCATAGGAGAGGTCGATCTCACGGTCGTTGTGGAAGGGTCCCCGATCGTTGACCCGCACGATCACGGACCGGCCGTTCTCCAGGCTCGTCACCCTGGCATAGGTAGGCAGCGGGAGCGAGCGATGCGCGGCGGACATCTTGTACATGTCATAGATTTCGCCATTCGACGTGGCATAGCCGTGGAACTTCTCGCCGTACCAGGAGGCGGTTCCCTGCCGGGCGTAGCCGCTGGCATCGGGCAGCACCCGGTAGGTCTTGCCCCATACCTCATAGGTCGGGCGGTTGCCACCACGGGACGGCGCCTCGACGCGGGGCACCGCATCCGGGATGGTACTGACGTCTGGCGGGTTCTCGGGGTAGGCATCGCCGCTCATGGCATAGCGCCCGCCGCCCGAGGGTGCCGACGAGGGGGCGCTACGCGAAGCCTCACGCTCACCCGAGGGCGGTGAACCACCGCCACCGGCACAGCCCGCCAGCAGCGTGGCCAGTGCCAGGCCGAGATACCAGGGCTTCATTTACCACCCCCGGTGCCGTTGCTCGTCGGCTCGAGCGGGTGTGCTTCCAGCTCACGCGAGGCTTCGATCGCCTCGGCCAGCTCGGTTACCGCCATGGCATAGAGATGGCTGTGGTTGTAGCGGGTGATGACGTAGAAATTCTCATGACCCACCCGGTAGCGCCAAGCCTCTTCGGACACCTCCAGGGAGAGCGGCACCACCAGGGCATCGTCATCGAGGCCGGCCTCGACCCGGATACCCGCCTCGACAAGCTCGGCGACGCTGGCATAGGGCCTGGCCGTGCGGTTGAAATCCACAGTCGCCGGCGGCGTGTCCGGCCCCTGGGCCTCATGATAGATCGGGCTGCCCGGCTGCCAGCCATGCTCCGCAAAATAGTTGGCGACGCTGCCGATGGCGTCGACCGGATTGGTCCACAGGTCCCGCACGCCGTCACCGTCGAAATCCACGGCATAGGCGCGGTAGCTGGTCGGAATGAATTGCGGGTAGCCCATGGCGCCGGCGTAGGAACCCTTCAGGCTGCCCGGCTCCACGTCCTGCTCCCGGGTGATTTCGAGAAAGGCCGTCAGCTCACCATGAAAGAAACTGCCCCGGACGGGATGATGGAAGGCCAGGGTCGACAGCGAGTCGATGACCCGATGGCGACCGGTAAAGCGCCCGTAGCTGGTCTCGACGCCGATGATGGCGGCGATCATTTCCGCCGGTACGCCATATTTGTCTTCGGCGCGGGCGAACGCATCATGATGCGCCTCGATGAAGGCCACGCCCCGCTCGATCCGCTCCAGCTGCAGGAAGATTTCCCGGTACTCGTCCCAGCGCAGCCGCCGCTCCGCGGCGCCTTCCATCGCGTCCAGCACACCTTGCTGGAACTCGGCACTGCGCAGGGCCGCCTCCAGCCACTCTCGCTCGATACCCCGATCGGCGAGAGTCTCGACAAGCTGCCTCGCTCCATCGTGTTCCGCTGGGTCGAAGTCTGCGGCACTCGACCCTGGCGCCAGCATCAACATGGCCAATGCGGCAACGGCGGTACCGCTGGCCCTTTTCCATTTACCCACTGGCATCATTCGCTCGCCACTCCTGCTGGGGCCTGTCGGTCAGATAGGATCATCGTCCACCGTCGCTAACGCGGCAACAGGCGACGGTGACCATGAATGGACATGAGAATACCGAAACCCGCCAGCAAGGTCACGCTGGAGGTCCCACCGTAACTGACCAGCGGCAGGGGCACGCCGACCACCGGCAGGATTCCGCTGACCATGCCGACATTGACGAAGACATAGATGAAGAACGTCAGAATGATACTGCCACCGAGCAGCCGGCCGAAGGTATCGTGTGCCCCTGCCGACAACCACAGGCCACGGGTGACGATCATGAGATAGAGCAACAGCACGACCAGCATGCCCATGAGCCCGAACTCCTCACCCAGCACGGCAACGATGAAGTCCGTATGCCGCTCGGGCAGGAACTCGAGCTGGGACTGGGTGCCCTGAAGCCAGCCCTTGCCCCAGACGCCGCCGCTGCCGATGGCGGTAGTGGACTGGATGATATTCCAGCCGGCGCCCAGCGGATCGCTTTCGGGGTTGAGGAAGGTGAGAACCCGTTGGCGCTGATAGTTGTGCAGGTTCAGCCACAGCAGCGGCAAGGCGGCGGCGGCCAGCACGCCCAGGAAGGCGATGAAGCGCCAGGAGAGACCCGCCAGCAGTATCACGAATACCGCTGCACAGGTGACAAGCAGGGAAGTGCCCAGGTCGGGCTGGCGAGCGATCAGCAGTACCGGAACGCCGATCAACGCGGCGCAGACGAGCAGGTCATGCCAGCGGGGCGGTAGCTCCCGACGGCTCAGCCACGCCGCCACCATCAGCGGCATGGCCAGCTTCATCAGCTCCGATGGCTGGAAACGCACCACGCCGGGAATGGTCAACCAGCGTTTCGCCCCCATGCCCATGTCGCCCACCAGCTCGACCGCCACCAGCATGAGCAGGCTGGCCCCGTAGACCAGCGGAGCCCAGCGCAGCAAGGTGCTTGGCGTCAGCTGCGCCAGCAGCAGCATGACCACCACCGCCACCAGGAAACGGGTTCCCTGGGCGATGACCGCATCCATATGCTGACCGCTGGCGCTGTAGAGCACACCCAGGCCGGCCACCATCAGTACCAGCAGCATGAGTAACAGCCAGGGGTCGAGATGGGTACGCTCCCAGATGCTCTTGCGACGGGCAATCCCGCTCTCGGGTGCACGCACCGGCCGGCGGCGCAGGCTTCTGGTCAGGTACGTCAATGCCATCGATCAGTTTCCTGCCACGGTGCCGGTGTCATTCTCCAACGCCTCCCGCAATTCCTCGACATCCACTTCCTCTTCGTCCAGCAGCCAGGCATCGGTCATGGCCCTGGCCAGGTGCGCCGCATGGGTACTACCCCCACCGGCATTCTCCACGATCACCGCCACGGCGATCTGTGGGTCTTCCAGCGGCGCGAAGGCCATGAACAGCGCATGATCGCGCAGGCGCTCGGCCAGTTCCTCGGCGTTATAGCGCTGGTCCTGCCCCAGCGAGAAGACCTGGGCGGTACCCGACTTGCCCCCCATGCGATACTCGAGCCCCACCCCGGTTCGGCGAGCGGTCCCCTCATGCCCGGTGAGCACCTTCTCCATGCCGGAAAAGATCCTGTCCCACCAGTAATCGTTATCGATATCCAGGGCCGGTGGGGTATTCGGCAAGTCGACCTCGACGGGCTCCCCTCCGATACGGCTTGCCAGGCGCGGCTTCACCCACTCGCCCCGATTGGCGAGGACGGCCGTGGCAGTGGCCAGCTGCAGCGGCGTGACCTGCCAGTAGCCCTGGCCGATACCCACCGACAGCGTTTCACCGGGATACCAGGGCTGACCGAAACGGCCACGCTTCCAGTCCCGCGAAGGCATCAGAGCGGTACTTTCGCCGAATATGTCATGACCCACCCGCTGCCCGAAGCCGAAGGCACTCATCTGATCATGCAGACGATCGATGCCGAGATCATGGGCCAGCGAATAGTAATAGGTGTTGTTGGAAACGGCGATCGAGCGCTCCATGTCGACACGCCCATGCCCCCAGCGCAGCCAGTTGCGATAGCGGCGGCTGTCATTGGGCAACTGGTAGAAGCCCGGGTCGTTGATGGTGCGATCCGGGGTGATCACCCCTTCGGCCAGGCCCGCCATGGCCAGGAACGGCTTGATCGTCGAACCCGGCGGATACTGGCCCCGGATAGCCCGGTTGAACAGCGGCAGGTCGAGATCTTCCTGCAGCGCCCGATAGGAGGCGAAGTCGATGCCGGTAACGAACTGGTTGCTGTCGAAGCCCGGGGCCGAGACCATGGCCAGGATCTCGCCGGTGGCGGGGGCGATGGCCACGATGGAGCCACGCCGCCCATCGAGCAGCTCATAGGCCAGGCTCTGAAGCCCCATGTCGAGGGTCAGGGTCAGATCCTGGCCTGGCACGGGGTCCGTGCGCCCCAGCTCGCGAAGCACCCGCCCCCGGGCGTTGGTCTCGACCTTGCGCAGCCCCGCCTGGCCGTGGAGCACATCCTCGTAGAAGCGCTCGACCCCGGTCTTGCCAATGAAGTGCGTCCCGGCGTAGCGGCCAAGGTCCAGCGTCTTCATCTCCTCGGCATTGATGCGACCGACATAGCCCAAGGCATGCGCCGTGATATTGGCATCGGGGTAGTAGCGCAGCAACTGAGCCTCGACCTCGATGCCCGGCAGACGATGCCGGTTGACCGCCAGGCGGGCGATCTGGGCTTCATCCAGGTCGCTCATCAACAGCGCCGGCTGGAAGGGACGCTGACGCTGGCGCGAGCGCAGCCGAAAGGCCTCGGCCTCCTCTGCGGAAAGCTCCAGCAAGGCCTCCAGCAAATCGAGCGTGCCGTCCAGGTCCTCGACCCGCTCGCGGATCAGCGTGAGGTTGTAGGTGGGCCGGTTTTCGGCCAGCAGCACCCCATTGCGATCCTGAATCAGGCCCCGGGTCGGCGGCAGGGGCTCGACCCGCACGCGATTCTTTTCGGAGCGGGTGCTGTAGACCTCATGCTGCACCACCTGCAGGTAGACCAGTCGGCCCATCAGCAGGCCGGTCAATGCCACGATCAGCAAACCGGCCAGCAGCGAACGGACTCGAAAGATGCGCAGCTCTTGCTGCGGATTCTTGAGGGTGTCACGGCGATCGCGCATGCCGGCAATGACCTCTAATGAGTGTTCCGGGGGACCCGCCGATCAGCGGTGATAGGGATGCCCCACCATCAGGGTCCAGGCGCGGTAGAGTTGTTCGGCCAGGATCACCCTGACCAGTGGATGCGGCAAGGTCAGCGGCGACAGTGACCATCGCCGGTCGGCGCTGGCGGAGAGCTCCGGCGAGAGCCCATCGGGGCCTCCCACCATCAGCACCACGTCGCGTCCTTCCAGACGCCACGCCTCGCCTTCACGCGCCAGGCGCTCGGTACTCCAGGCCTGGCCTTCGACTTCCAGCGCCACCGTGAACTCATCCCCCCGCAGGCGTTCACGGATACGCTGCGCCTCGAGGGCAACGGCGCGAGCCACGTCGGCATTCTTGCCCCGCTGCCCCGGGGCGATCTCCTCGATCTCGAGGGCAAAATCCCGGGGCAATCGCTTGCGATACTCTTCTATGCCCGTATTGACCCAGGCAGGCATGCGGGTACCCACCGCCAGCAGGCGGATCCTCATGCGCCACCGCGCTCCTCTCTGAGCTCGAGGTCGCTCGGCAGGTCGGCCCAGAGACGTTCGAGATCGTATAGCTGGCGGGTTTCGGGGAGCATCACATGCACGACCAGATCGCCGAGGTCCACCAGCACCCAGTCCGAGCCGGCCTGCCCTTCGACACCCAGGGGCGGATGGCCACCGGCCTTGGACTGCTCGACAATGTGGTTGGCCAGCGCAGCCACGTGCCGGGTGGAAGTCCCGCTAGCCACTATCATCAGGTCGGTCACGCTGGTGAGTCGCGATACGTCCAGCATGGCCACGTCCTTGGCCTTGAGGTCTTCCAGTGCATCTACCACCAATGTCTTGAGCGAATCGTTGTGCATAGCCCCTCGTCAACGGGAAGTCTTGGTCGGAACCCATTGTAGCGTCTTGCGCGGCCCCTGGCAGCGTTCAATGCTGCCGATATAGTGCTCTTTCGTGAATTCGCGCCTCCACGGCCTCGGGGAGCAGATAGCGGATACTGCTGCCTGCGGCCAGCCGGCGACGCACTTCGGTGGCCGAGATCGCCATTCGCGTCGGCAGCGCCAGGCGCAACAGGCTTCCCGCAGGGTGCTGAAACAGTGCCTTACAGCTATCGACCTCCCGCCGGGCAATCAGTTCTACCAGTGCATCGGGCAATGGCGCGTCGTGGTCCGGGCGATCGATCACCACCAGATGGGCCAGCTCGAAGAGGCGTTCCGGCGTTCGCCAGTCCGCCAGCCGGAGGAAGGCGTCATGCCCCAGCGCCATCACCAGCCGCGCCTGGGCGCCGTACTCCTCCCGCAGGCTGGCCAGGGTATCGGCGCTGTAGGAAGGCCCGTGGCGTTCGAGCTCACGGGCATCGGCCATCAGGCCCGGTGTCTGGCCGATGCCCAGCCTCAGCAGTGCGAGACGCTCTTCAGGCGGCACCGAGGGCTCGTCACGCAGCGGCGGCATGCTGGCAGGCACCATGTGCACCCGGTCGAGATTCAGGCATTCGCGCAATTCGACGGCGCTGCGCAGGTGGCCCAGGTGCACCGGGTCGAAGGTCCCTCCCAGCATGCCGATACGCTGCGGCATGGCTACGTCCCCCTGGCCAGCCGAGGCTCCCGGGCCCCGCCGGCTCACCCTCTTACCTGGCCATCGCCCAGCACCACGTACTTGCGTGTGGTGAGGCCCTCGAGGCCCACCGGACCACGGGCGTGCAGCTTGTCGGTGGAGACCCCGATTTCCGCACCAAGGCCATACTCGAAACCGTCGGCGAAACGGGTCGAGGCATTGACCATCACCGAACTGGAATCGACCTCGGTCATGAAGCGACGGGCCAGGCCATAGTGCTCGGTGACGATGGCGTCGGTATGGTGCGAGCCGTAGCGTTCGATATGCGCGATCGCCGCGTCCATGCCGTCGACCACGCGAATCGCCAACACCGGCGCCAGGTACTCGGCTTCCCAGTCCGCCTCGCTGGCGGGGGTGGCGCTCTTCAGCACGCGGCACGTCCGCTCGCAGCCACGCAGCTCGACCCCATGCTCGGCATAGGCGTCAGCCAGCCGGGGCAGGAGCGAGTCGGCCAGCGGCGCATCGATCAGCAGCGTCTCCATGGTGTTGCAAGTGCCGTAGCGCTGGGTCTTGGCATTGATCGCGATGGCCATGGCCTTTTCCGGATCGGCGGTGGCATCGATATAGACGTGGCAGACCCCGTCCAGGTGCTTGATCACCGGCACACGCGCCTCTCGGGTGATGCGCTCGATCAACGACTTGCCCCCACGGGGAATGATCACGTCCACATATTCCGGCATGGCGATCAAGCGTCCCACGGCGGCGCGATCAGTGGTCGCCACCACCTGCACCGCGGCGTCGGGCAGCCCGGCCTCGAGCAGGCCCGCGCCGATACAGGCGGAAATGGCGGCGTTGGACTCGCTGGCCTCCGAACCGCCGCGCAGTATGCAGGCATTGCCGGACTTGAGGCACAGGCTGGCAGCCTCGAGGGTCACATTGGGGCGCGACTCGTAGATGATGCCGATCACACCGAGCGGTACCCGCATCTGGCCAACCTGGATGCCGCTGGGTCGCATCCTCATGCCATCGATCTCCCCCACCGGGTCGGGCAGGGCTGCGACTTGCCTGAGGCCTTCCACCATGGCGTCCAGTCGTCCATCATCGAGCGCCAGGCGGTCCAGCAGGGCAGCAT
This sequence comes from Halomonas alkalisoli, assembly GCF_021412585.1. GTDB lineage: Bacteria > Pseudomonadota > Gammaproteobacteria > Pseudomonadales > Halomonadaceae > Halomonas > Halomonas alkalisoli. The sequence continues at coordinate 167,176 of NZ_JAKCMI010000037.1, forward strand.
CGAGTCCGCTGTCGCGGCCACGGGCCAGATCCCTTGCATTGGCGGCGAGTATCTCGCCGCGACGGCGCTGAAGTTGATCGGCCATGGCCAGCAAGGCACCGTTCTTGTCGGCGGTAACGGCGCGGCGCATCTGGCTGGCGGCACTACGGGCAGCCTGGCCTAGCCGCACCATGTAGGCATCGACATCGACGACGGCCTGGCCGGCGGTGGATTCGGTTCGAGAGGCGTGAGCGGACATGCGGTATCAATATCTCCTGGGCAACAGCCTCAGAGGAGGCTGTGGACGTTATACTGGCGCGACTTCGTGTCGATCATCATAGATAGTAAGGCACCATGCAAAGCAAGTACAAAGTCGGACTGATGCGCCTGAACCTGTTGGCCGCGGCACTGCTTCTGGCGCTCCTGGCCTACCAGACGGAGCTCTTCGCCAGTGCCCTGCTGCTGTGGCTGGCGGTCACCTGGCTGACGGTGACCGCCGCCCTGCTTGAATTCAGTCATCGCCGGCCCGCCACGATCCCCTGGCAGCTGCTGCCAAGCCTGCTGCTGGCCGGCCTGCTGTGGACGGACCCCGAGCGCCATGCCCTTTGGATCTGGGGATGGCCGGCTCTGCTGATGCTGCCCCAGCCGAGGTGGATGCTGGGCGTCACCTTCGCCCTGGCAGGCCTTGCCTGGTGGTCGCTCATCGGCCTGCTCGGCTTCGAGCAGGCCCTCTTCTCCGGCCTGCTCCTGCTGACGCTGATGCTGCTCGGGCTGGCGCGGAACCTTCAACTCCAGCCGCTGCGACTCGCCTCACGCCAGCGCGTCCGCCTGGCTCCCGGGCTTCCGCTATGGACCGCACACCAGCTGGCCACCGACCTGCGTCGTGAGCGCGCACGCTGCCGCCGCGAAGGGGTACATGGTGAATTGCTGCTGCTGGGCACCTCGCGCCATCTGCTCTGGCCACTGGCTCAGGACCTGTGTCGCCAGACCCACGATTTCGAGACCTGCTACCGTCTCAACCAGCGGACGCTGGCCGCCCTCCTGCTCAGCCGGGACCCGGAGCAGGCCAGATCCCGACGCCAGGAGCTGCTCAACGGTCTGCGCGCCCCGGTGAAGGCACGGTTCACCATACTCGAAGTCGCAAGCTCTCTCGACGAGCAACTGGCACGATTCGACCAGCAGGACGTCGCCCTGGCGGTCGACCCGGAGGTCGATCATGGACGATGAGGGCAAGTGGTCGTCGATCCGCACTGCCATCGCCTATGCTGCCGGCTCCCTGCTGCTGGGCGGCTACGCCCTGTGGCACTACCTGATGGGCGACTACGACCGTATCCTGATCCCTGCCATCCTGGCCCTGTTGATACTCGTCGCCACGCTGCTGCGCCTCGCGCTGGCCACCAGGGCGCGCCTCTCGGCCTATCTGGTGCTGATAGCCGGCTACCTGATGCTGGCGCTGGAACTCCCCCAACTGGATAACGCCGCCCCCTTCTGGGCCGGCCTGGCGCCGCTACTGACGCTGCTGCTGGTGCCTCTGCCCCCGGCCATACTGCTCAACATCCTGCTGGCACCGGTGTGGCTGGTTCTGGTCAACGATGGGCAGCTCAACAGCGAACTGGCCCTGGGTTACCTCGCCCTGATGGTCGTTACGGCACTGGCTCCCTGGGAGCAGAACCGCCAGCAGGCCCTGCTGAAGGCCACCGACCCCAGGGACCCCGAGTGCAATGCACTGGCCAAGGATACCCTGGACGAACTCCTTGCCAGCGAGTACCAGCGCACCGAACTGCTCCACCAGCCGCTGGCCGTTCTGGTCATCCATCTGCCACAGCTGGAAATGGCCAGCGAGCAGTTCGGCAGCCGGACACGCCAGGCGCTACTGGACACACTATGCTGGGAGGTCAATCGCTGCTCCCGACGGCACGACTTCCTGGGACGCCATGGCCAGGCCACCTTCTGGCTGGTGCTGCCCGATACCAGCGAGAGCGGCGCCCAGATGGTCCAACAGCGAATCGAGCAGGCCGTCGACCGCATGGTACTCGTGGATACCGGACCACTGCGCGCGCCCACCCTGCTCTGCCAGCGCCTCGTCGGCGAGTCATGGCAGCGTTTCGAACAGCGCCTGCAGACGCTGACCCGACGACTCACAGAACAGTGATACACGCCGCCCCCATCAAGGAGCCGATGCTTGAGCCTGACCGAGACCCTTTACCAGCTCGCCCCCTCGCCGGGAATGCTGCTCTTCTTCATTGGCCTCATCGCCCTGCTCGAGTCCCTGGCGCTGGTTGGCCTGCTACTCCCTGGCGTTATCCTGATCACCGCGGCCGCATCGCTGGCCGGACACCAGGACATGGCCATCTCGACCATCCTGCTGGCGGCCTTCGCCGGTGCCGTGATCGGCGACGGGCTTAGCTTCATCCTGGGCTACACCCAGCGCGAACGGGTCACGCGGCTCTGGCCCTTCTCGCGGCACCCGGAATGGCTGGCACGAGGCGCCCGATTCTTCCAGCGTTACGGCAGCCTGTCGGTGTTCTTCGGACGTTTTGTCGGCCCGGTGCGCCCGGTGATACCGCTGATTGCCGGCATGCTGCACATGTCGCCGCGCGCCTTTATCTGGGCCAACCTGGCCTCGGCGGCCCTGTGGGCGCCGGCCTATGTCCTGCCCGGCTACCTGCTGGGCCAGACCTGGCAGCAGCTGCTCGGCCTGCCCCCCGGCCTGGGCGGGCTGCTGATCGCCCTGACGCTGCTGGTGGTGATGCTTGCGATCACCTTCTCCTGGCTGCGCCAGCAGTTCAGCCGCAGCGGCCGACTCTATCGCCTGCTGGCAAGCGGGGCACGGCGCCACCCGGTCATGCGCCGCCTGTGGCTGACGCACAGCTGGCGCGGCCGCAACGAAATCCCGCTGGCCAGCTGGCTGTTGCTGATCTTCTCGCTGGGCGGGCTGTCGGGCCTGACCATCGCGGTGATACGCCAACGCGGCCCCTTCGAGCTTGATCTCAAGGTCAATGCCCTGTTCGAGAGCCTGGTGGTGCCGGCCTTGCCCGCTGCCGGCCAGCTGCTGGCGCGCATCGGCGACAGGTACGGCATCCTGGCACTGGTCATCCCCTGGGGGCTCTGGCTACTGGCGAGGCGACACCTGGCGGCGTTGATCCATATCGCCGCAGGCCTGGGCGCCATCGCCCTGCTCAATACCCTGGGGAAGGCGATCATTGGCAGGCCGCGACCGGATACCCCGGACTATCTCACCGGCTCGCTGGCCTACCCGAGCGCCCACGCCTCCTCCGCCGTGGTGCTGTATGGGCTGGCCGCCGCCTTCCTTGCCCAGGGGTTGCCGCACCAGCGACGCTTCTGGACCTACTGGGTCGCCATTGCGCTGACGCTACCGATGGCCCTGTCCCGCCTCGTCATCGGCGTACACTGGCTCAGCGACCTGATCGGAGGCGCCCTGCTGGGGCTGGTGGTCTGCGCGCTTGTCCGCCTCTCCTGGCAGCGCAGGCCCCGCCCGGCCTTGACGCCCTGCCCCTGGATCGCGCTGTCCGCGGCATCACTGGCCCTGGTCGGTGCGCGGGTGGCCTGGCTGCCACCGGTATAGGCGCGGCCCGGTGGCGACATGGCCCATGCGTCGCTCATCCATTGCTCAGCTCAGCCCAGTGCCAGCCACAGCCCCACCCCGACCATCAGCGAACCGGCGATGCGGTTGAGCAGCCTCACATTGCCGCTCTCGCCGAGCACGCGACGCAAACCGCGTCCGCCCGCGGCATAGAGCAGCAGGCAGAGGAATTCGATGACCAGGATCAGCGTGATGAGTACGGCCAGCTGGCCCGCCAATGCGCGAGAGGCATCCAGAAAGGGTGGCAGCAGCGCCACGAAGAAGGCCCAGCCCTTGGGATTGGCCACCGCGGTGACGAACCCCTGCAGCGCCAACTGGCCGCGTGAGGCCGGCGGCAGGTCGACGTTCTCGAGGGGGATCGCCATGCGCCCCCGGGAGCGCCACATCATCACGCCCAGATAGCCCAGATAGACACCCCCCACCCATTTGAACAGGGCAAAGAGCTCCGGCTGGCGCAGCATCAGCGCGGCGACACCGGCACCAGCGGCAACGGCCACCAACCCCACGCCCACCAGCTCGCCGGCCATCATCCACAGGGTGCGCTTCACGCCCTGGGTCATGCCCAGCACCATCGACAGCGTCATGCACATGCCGGGCGTCAGCGAAACGAAAAGGAAGGTTGGAATGAAGACCGACAGGATCGATAGCTTGATCAAGCGTTCTCTCCATCGCTCTCTGCACCTTCCGGCTCCCCCCAGCGGGGCATCAACCGATGCTCGATCTCGAGCTGGTTGAGTATCCGGGCGACGATGAAATCGATCAGGTCGTCGATCCCCTGTGGCCGATGGTAGAACCCCGGCGCGGCGGGCAGGATCACCGCGCCGAGCCGGGACAGCGCCAGCATGTGCTCGAGATGGATCGCCGACAGCGGGGTCTCGCGGGGCACCAGGATCAGCTTGCGACGCTCCTTGAGCGCCACGTCGGCGGCCCGCTCGATCAGATTGTTGCTGGCGCCGGTGGCCACGGCCGACAGCGTCCCGGTGGAGCAGGGGCAGATCACCATGGCAGACGACGCCCCGGAGCCGGAGGCCACCGGGGCCATCCAGTCCTCGCGCCCGAAGCAGCGAATCTGGCCCGGCGCCGCGGCGCTGCGCTCGGTCAGCGCCTGAGCCAGGCGCTCGGGCCTCGCCGGCAGCTCCCGGTCGGTCTCGGTGGCGATCACCAGATGCGCCGCCTTGGACACCATCACCCACACCGCATGCTCAGCCGCCACCAGCGCCTCGATCAGGCGCAGCCCGTACTGGGCCCCCGAGGCACCGGTGATGGCGACGGTAACCGGCGCCTTGAAACCCTTCTTAGCCCCCGCCTCAGCCATGTGCCACCTCCAGGGCCGACAGCAGCTTTTCATGGATGCCGCCGAACCCGCCGTTGGACATCACCACGATACGGTCCAGCGGCCTGGCCTCGGCCACCAGCGCCGCGACCAGCGCATCGATATCCGTGACCAGCCGGGCCGGCTCGGGAATGGCCGCCAATACCGGCTCCAGCGACCAGTCGAGGCCGGCAGGCTGATACCAGAAGCTCTGGTCGGCGGCGGCAACGCTCGCCGCCAGCCGGTCACTCAAGGTGCCCAGGCGCATGGTATTGGAGCGCGGCTCGATCACCGCCAGCAGCCGCCCCCGTGTCGTGGCGGCGCGCAGCCCTTCGAGCGTTGTCGCGATCGCCGTGGGGTGGTGGGCGAAGTCATCGATGACCTGGATGCCGGCCACCTCGCCACGCACCTCCTGGCGCCGCCGCGGCGTCTCGAAGCGTGCCAGCGCCGCACAGCCCCGGGCCAGGTCGACGCCGCACGCATGGGCCGCCGCCAGGGCCGCCAGGGCATTGCGCGCGTTATGGGTACCCGTCAACGGCCAGTCGACCACCGCATCCTCATCGACTTCCGACTGCTGGTGAATCACCCGAAAGCGACTCGCATCCTCCCGCTCCAGCACGAACCGCCAGGGGCTCGAGGGTGCACCACCCAGTCGTTCGACGGGCGTCCAGCATCCCTGCGCAAGAACGCGGTCGAGGGCCGGTTCATCATCGGCCACCAGCAGCCTGCCGCGACCGGGGACGGTTCTCACCAGGTGATGGAACTGTCGTTCGATGGCGGCGAGGTCGGCAAAGATATCCGCATGGTCGAATTCCAGGTTGCCGAGAATGGCGATCTCCGGGCGGTAATGCACGAACTTGGAGCGCTTGTCGAAGAAGGCCGTATCGTACTCGTCGGCCTCGACCACGAAGGGGGCATCCGCCGCCCCGAGGCGAGCAGAGACGCCGAAGTTGCGAGGCACCCCGCCGATCAGGAAGCCTGGCTCAAGGCCGGCAGACTCCAGCAGCCAGGCCAGCAGGCTCGCCGTGGTGGTCTTGCCATGGGTGCCGGCCACGGCGATGACCCGCCGCCCCGGCAGCACATGCTCCGCCAGCCACTGGGGGCCGGACACGTAGGGCAGCCCCTGGTCCAACACCGCCTCCACCTCGAGGTTGCCGCGGGAGAGCGCATTGCCGACGATCACCAGGTCCGGGCGTGGGACGAGGTTAGCCGCGGCATACCCCTCGTGCAGCGCGATGCCGGCTTCCTCCAGTTGGGTACTCATGGGAGGATAGACGTCGGCATCCGAACCGCTGACCTGGAAACCCAGCTCGCGTGCCAACAGCGCCAGACTGCCCATGAATGTGCCACAGATGCCGAGAATATGAAGGTGCATCAGAATCCGACCTTATCGACAGGAAAACGGGCACCAAGGCCCTACGCAGAAGAGTCGGCAGACTATCACGGCCCGACGATACGCCTCCAGCGGCGTGCAGCCACGCCGACTTTCGACTAGAATAATGCGCCTTTTCGTGAAGCATGAAACGGACCATTCCCCCGCACGAGATCAGGAGCACGCAAGCCCCATGGCCCAGCATAATGCCTTCTATGCCCAGTCTGGCGGTGTCACCGCCGTGATCAACGCCAGCGCCTGTGGCGTGATCGAAGCCTGCAAGCGACACTCCGACCGCATCGGCAAGGTCTATGCCGGACACAACGGCATCATCGGCGCCCTGACCGAGGACCTGATCGACGTCAGCCAGGAGAGCGACGAAACCATCACCGCGCTGCGTCATACGCCCGGCGGGGCCTTCGGCTCCTGTCGCTACAAGCTCAAGGATATCGAGACGCATCGTACCCAGTACGAACGCCTGATCGAGGTCTTCCGCGCCCACGACATCCGCTACTTCTTCTACAACGGCGGCGGCGACAGCGCGGACACCTGCCTCAAGGTGTCCCAGCTCTCCGAAAAGCTCGGCTATCCCTTGACCGCGATTCATGTGCCCAAGACCGTCGACAACGATCTGCCGATCACCGACAACTCGCCGGGTTTCGGCAGCGTGGCCAAGTACATCGCCACCTCGACGCTCGAGGCCTCGCTGGATATCGCCTCCATGTGCGCCACCTCCACCAAGGTCTTCGTCCTCGAGGTCATGGGGCGGCACGCCGGCTGGATCGCAGCCGCCGGGGCACTTGCCGGGAACGGTGAAGGCGAGCCGCCCCACCTGGTGATCTTTCCCGAGGTGGCCTTCGATCGCGCCCGGGTCATGGCCCGGGTGGAAGAGGCGGTCCAGAAATATGGCTACTGCGTGATCGTGGTATCCGAGGGCGCACGCTACGAGGATGGCACCTTCCTGGCGGATTCGGGCAACACCGACGCCTTCGGTCATCGCCAGTTGGGAGGGGTGGCGCCCACCCTGGCAGGCATGGTCAAGCAGGATCTGGGCTACAAGTACCACTGGGCCGTGGCCGACTACCTGCAGCGCGCCGCACGCCACCTGGCCTCGAAAACCGATGTCGAGCAGGCCTATGCGGTCGGGCAGAAGGCGGTGGAGCTGGCCATCGAAGGCAAGAACTCGATGATGCCTGCCATCAAGCGAGTCAGCGAGACGCCCTACGAGTGGCGCATCGAAGCCGCGCCGCTGGCCGAGGTGGCCAACCGCGAGAAGTTCATGCCCGCCGAGTACATCCGTGAAGATGGTTTCGGCATCACTGAGGCGTGCCGCCAGTACCTGTCGCCGCTGATCCAGGGCGAGGATTACCCGCCCTACGAGAACGGCCTGCCCAAGGTCGCCCGCCTCAAGCTCGCCAAGGTCGAACGCAAATTGGGGGAGTTCAAGCTCTAAGCACCGGGCCTGGCCAGGGACGGCCAGCCCTGATGCGGTACACGCCCCCTCTCGACCCGCTCACGGCATCTCTCTGTCGCTTATCGCAGTAACCAGGACAGTACCAGCAGCAGCAGCAGGATCCCGGCGATACCCTGCCAGAAGTTGGCCGGCTCGCGCAGCAGGCGCGAGGGTTTCGCCGCCCGCCTCCCCGGCACGCCCTGATGGCGCAATGCATAAAGGAACTCCGACATGCGCCGGAAGCGCAACGGGCGCTGCGGGTCCAACGCCCGGCGCAGGGTGTCGTCCAGCTCCAGCGTGACCTCCGGGTTGAACAACCGGGCACTGCGATAGCTCAACTGCTCGAGGTCGGTATGCCCCCGTAGCTGGTTCGGAGCCAGCTCGTAGGGCAGCTTGCCGGACAACAGCCAGTAGACGGTGGAAGCCAGCGAGTACTGGTCGCTGCGCCGACCCACGCTATCGTCCAGCGCATATTCCGGGGCACTGTGTTCGCTGAGCCCGAGCTGGCGAGCCAGCTCGCGGGAGCGACGATGCCCCTCCAGGTCGCGCATGTGGCAGGCACTGAAATCGGTCAGCACGACCTGTCCATGAACGTCGATAAGGACATTGTCGGGATGAATGCGCTGATGCAGGAGGTCGCGATGATGCAGAGCCTGTACCGCCTTGCCCAGCTGAACGGCGATATCCAGCCGCTGCGCCAGGCTGGCCTGGGGATGGCGCCTGGCCCAGTCGGTCAGGGTCATGCCGTCCACGTAGACCATGAGGTAGTAGAGATAGCGACGCGGCCGCGAGGACTCCATGACCCGAGCCACGAAGGGTGACTTGACCCGCTCCACCACCCATTGCTGCAGCAGGAAGTGTTCGAGGTAAGCGTTACGATTGGAGAGCTCCGGGCTCGGTGCCTTCATCACCATCTCACGCTCGGTGTGCGTGTCACGCACCCGGTAGACCCGGGACTGGGCGGTGCGCGACAACACCTCCTGCACCTCCAGCCCGTCGATCCGCTCGCCAGGAGACAGCTCAGGGGGAATCGGCAGGTCGCCGTAGATGCGGCCGGGATGGTCGCGCCCCTCCTCCGGCAACTGGTCGATTCGCACCAGTTGAAAGCAGAACTGGTCGGCGCCATAGCCCCGGGCCTGGGCGCGGTCACGCGCCGCGCAGGCCAGCCGTTCGCAGGCGGCATCGAGATCGCTGGCGTCCTCGCGGATCAATTGGACATAGTCCGACGGCATCAGCGTGCCCCGCACCGCCTGGGTCGTGAAGAGGAAGATATCGCCCTGCTTGAGGGGAAGCTGCATGTAATCGATGTCGATGCTGCCATCCAACCCCAGCGCCCGGGAGGGGTAGCGATACCCGCCCAGATCGGTGATGTGATCCCGCGAGAGCTGCTCGAATTCCGCTCCGCGAAGACGAAAGACCAGGGTATCGCCCATGTGAAAGAGATGGGCCTCGCGAGACCGGAAGACCATGGCGGAAAGCGACGAGACATAGCTTCCGCCCTCGACGAAGGTGCTCTGGCTGTAGCACCAGCCATTGAGGGCACGCAGCACCCGGGTGGCCGATGTCTTGACGTCCCAGTGATCGGGCGTGGAAAAATAGTCGGCGAGAAAGCCGCGCACGCTGAGATCACCCGCCTGCTTGGCGATGGCGTTGCGCGAGCTGGTATCGCTGATCAGGGCGCAGGCTCCCTTCGCCGTGAGCTGCCCAGCCTCGTCGGGGATCCGAACCGACATGGAACTGCGGTGGCGACGGCGATCCGGGGCCACGAAAGCCTGACCGACATTCAATGACAGCTGGGTAGATACCAAGGCACGCTCCTCACGATTTGCCGCTTGCGCTATATTGCCGAGTGCTGCCGTCGATCGGCCGGCCTGCTACTTGCGCATGCCATCATACACGCTTGTCAGGAGCCAGGCCTGCCCACCAAAGCCCAAGCCAGCCATAAAGCCGATCCATCACCTATGTCGCATTGGTAATCCCCCGCGCAGCTCCGTATAATTCGCCGCATTTCGGGCCACTCGCATTTGCGCCAAAGCATTTTCGCCAAACCAAGGAAGCGACGATGAACTTCGACAACATCCCTGCCGGCAAAGACCTCCCCAATGACGTCTATGTGGCGATCGAGATTCCTGCCCACCATGCACCGGTCAAATACGAGATCGACAAGGAGATGGGCACACTGCTGGTGGATCGCTTCATGGCCACTCCGATGTTCTACCCGGCCAACTACGGCTTCATTCCCCACACCCTGGCCGACGATGGCGACCCCCTCGACGCCCTGGTGGTCACTCCCGTGCCGGTCCAGGCGGGCAGCATCATCCGCGCCCGGCCGGTGGGCATCCTCAACATGACCGATGAAGCCGGAGAGGATGCCAAGCTCGTCTGCGTGCCCCACGCCAAGCTGAGCACACTCTATGACGACGTCCATGAGGTCACCGACCTGCCCGAGCTGCTGCGCCAGCAGATCGCCCACTTCTTCGAGAACTACAAGGATCTCGAGAAGGGAAAATGGGTGAAAGTGGAATCCTGGGAAGGTGCCGATGCCGCGCGCAAGGCCATCGAGAAGTCCGTGGCGGCCTACGAAAAAGCCTGACACGGATTCCTCCCCGGATAACACCGCGGGCCGCCCAGCGGGCGGCCCGCGGTGTTATCGTCCCCCCCCGTTTCCATGCCCCCTCCACACCCCATCCATGAACTGCCGCCCGCCATCGGCGTCCGGCAACACCCGGGTCGGTAACCAGGCAAGCCGCCAGTGCGACAAACCAACGCAGCCAGGCAGGCCCGCCACAGTTCAAAAGTCGCATCGACGTGAGTTATTCTGGCAAGACCCCTTACACCGTTACCCGCGCGGGAACTCCGCACTGCGAGTGGAGTCTCAAAGGCGCCCCGACCTGGCCTGGAAAGGATGACTGCGTTGCCTATCCGCTATTCCATTCGACGACTGGCCCTGATGCTGCTCCTGTGCCTGCCCCTCGTCGCCCATGCGCAGTGGTTCTCCTCCTCATCGGGGAACCAGGGCGACTTCCTGCCGGTAATGGAAGCCTTCCAGCCCAGCGCCTGGCACGACGGCGAGACGCTCTACATCGGCTTCGAGAACGCCGAGGGTTATTACCTATATCGCCATCAGCTGGGCGTCGAAAGCCGTGATGCCGGCCCAGAACTGGGCAATCCGGAAATACCGCCGGGCGAATTCAAGAGCGATGAGTTTCTGGGCGATGTCTACGTCTTCTATGATCGCGTCGTATTCGAAGCCCCCATCGACGGCGACGCCGCCGGCCCGCTGGAGATCACGGTTCGCTTCCAGGGCTGTGCCGACGCCGGACTCTGCTACCCCCCGGAGCAGGTCGACCTGCAGGCACCGGAACGCAACATGCCCGCCGCCTTCGAGGGCTGGCGTAACGGCGCCGAGAGCGCTGGCGACAACGCAACCCTTGCCAGCGACGCGAGTCGCACCACGAACGCAGCCGGCATGCTCCAGGCGCCGCTGAGCGAAGACGGCCGCTTCAATGCCCTGATCAGCAGCGCCAGCCTGCCGCTGATCCTCGGCCTGTTCTTCCTTGCCGGCCTGGCGCTGACCTTTACTCCCTGCGTGCTGCCGATGGTGCCGATTCTCTCCTCGATCATCGTCGGCCAGAACCCGACCCGGCCCCGCGCCTTCGTCCTCTCGGCCAGCTATGTCGGCGGCATGTCTCTGACCTACGCCGCGGTCGGCGTGCTGATGGGACTGTTCGGTGCCGGCCTCAACCTCCAGGCCCACCTGCAGTCGGCCCCAGTGCTGATCGTCTTTGCCACTCTCTTTACCCTCTTCGCCCTGGCCATGTTCGGCACCTTCGACCTGCGCCTGCCACCCCGGCTGGCCGGACGCGTCGATGCCTTGCAGGCTCGCGCCCAGCGGAGTGGCCCGCTCGGCCTGGCCGGCGCCGGCTCGCTCTCGGTGCTGGTGGTATCGCCCTGCGTCTCGGCGCCCCTGGCCGGCGCCCTGGTGTTCATTTCCACCACCGGAGACGCGGTGATGGGGGGCGCCGCCCTGCTCGCGCTGGGCCTGGGCATGGGTGTGCCACTGCTGCTGGTCGGCACCTTCGGCGCGACGGCGCTGCCGCGCACCGGCGCCTGGATGAACGGCGTCAAGATACTCTTCGGCATCCTGCTGCTCGGGGTGGCGATCTGGCTGGTGGAACGCTTGCTGCCGCCGCCGGTCACCTTGTTGCTGTGGGCCGCCCTGGCCATCGGCAGCGCCCTGGCCCTTGGCGCCCTCTCACTCAACCTCGCGCAGGGTTGGCCAAGGGTCCGCCAGGCCGCGGGCCTGCTGCTGCTAGCCTGGGGCATTGCCCTGGTGATCGGCGCGGCACGCGGGGGCCATGATCCGCTGCGCCCCCTGGCCCCACCGCTGGCCCAGACGGGCGGCGCCCAGCAAGCCGTCGAGATCACCACCGTCGATGACCTGGCGACACTGGAGGCCGCCCTGCAACGCAACGCCGAGCAGGCCATCCCCTCCTTCGTCCACTTCACCGCCGACTGGTGCATCTCCTGCAAGCAGATGGAACGCCAGGTCTACCCCACCCCTCAGGTGGCCGAGCCGTTATCCCAGTTCGCACGCATCAATGTGGATGTGACCCGCACCGGCGAGTCGTCTCGCGAACTGCTGGATCATTTCGGCCTGTTCGGGCCGCCCAGCCTGATGTTCTTTGACCAGGGTGAAGAGATTCGCGAGGCCCGCATCCAGGGAGAGGTCAGGGCAAACGACTTTGCCAGTCACCTGCAGGGTGTCCTCGACTGGCTTGGCCAGCGCAGCAGCTGATACAGACACACCGCTCCATCGCCCACTCTCCAGGCAGCCCACTCTGCGAGAGCCCCCCTTCAGCCGGGATCGCGAACACTGTTCCCTCGGCTGGACATCCCTCGCAATTTTAGGCACACTCCGCCAACAACACTTAATCAAGGCCGATAGCGTCGGCAATATTCGTCATCTTGCCGGGATCTATCGAAAGTTGGCTCGGGTTAACAGCGTTCCGGCCAGCAGTCACCTACCCACCGATCGAGACAGAGTCATGGATATCCGCAAGGTCAAGAAGCTGATCGAGCTGCTCGAAGAATCCAATATCAGTGAAATCGAGATTCAGGAAGGCGAGGAATCTGTCCGTATCAGCCGTCATCCCAATGGCGTGAGCTGGCCGCAGCCCCACATGCCCCCCCAGTACCAGTACGGTGCACCGCAGCCCGCTCCCGCGCCGGCCGCCACTTCACCGTCGCCGGAGCCGGCGGCCGAGTCAGGCCCCCTCTACCAGGGGCACGCCCTGACCTCACCCATGGTCGGCACCTTCTATCGCAGCCCGGCGCCGGGCTCCAAGCCCTTCGTTGAAATCGGCTCCAGCGTCAAGAAAGGCGAGACCGTGTGCATCGTCGAGGCCATGAAGATGATGAACCAGATCGAAGCCGATCGTGACGGCGTGGTCGAGGCGATTCTGGTCGAGGATGGCGAGCCCGTCGAGTTCGACCAGCCGATGCTCGTCATCTCCTGATCTTTCACCCAGAACTGGCGGACTCCATCATGCTGGACAAGGTTCTCATCGCCAACCGCGGCGAGATCGCTCTGCGTATCCTGCGTGCCTGCAAGGAGTTGGGCATCAAGACCGTGGCCGTTCACTCCAAGGCAGACCGTGAACTGATGCACGTGCGCCTGGCCGACGAGGCCGTGTGTATCGGGCCGGCTCCCTCGGCCCAGTCCTATCTGAATATCCCGGCGCTGATCAGCGCCGCGGAGGTCACCGATTCCAGCGCCATACACCCCGGCTACGGCTTTCTTTCCGAGAACGCCAACTTTGCCGAGCAGGTGGAACGCTCCGGTTTCGTCTTTATCGGGCCCCGGGCCGAGACCATTCGCCTGATGGGCGACAAGGTCAGCGCCATCGAGGCCATGCAGATTGCAGGCGTGCCCACCGTACCCGGCTCGGACGGCCCGCTGGGCGATGACGAAGGCGATATCGTCGCCATCGCTCGACGCATCGGTTACCCGGTCATCATCAAGGCTGCCGCCGGGGGCGGCGGCCGTGGCATGCGCGTGGTACACACCGAGGCCCACCTGCTGTCGGCCGTCAATGTGACGCGCACCGAGGCGCACTCCTCCTTCGGGGACGGCACCGTCTACATGGAGAAGTTTCTCGAGAAGCCGCGCCATGTCGAGGTTCAGGTGCTGGCCGACGGCCAGGGCAACGCCATCCACCTCTTTGACCGCGACTGTTCGCTGCAGCGACGCCACCAGAAGGTACTGGAGGAAGCCCCTGCTCCCGGCATCGACCCTGAGGCCCGCGCCCGGGTACTGGAAGCGTGCCGACAGGCCTGCATCGAGATCAATTACCGCGGCGCCGGGACCTTCGAGTTCCTCTACGAGGACGGCGAGTTCTTCTTCATCGAGATGAATACCCGCGTCCAGGTGGAGCATCCCGTCACCGAAATGGTGACGGGGGTCGATATCGTGCGCGAGCAGCTTCGCATCGCTTCCGGCCTGCCGCTGTCGATCGCTCAGGAAGACGTCAAGATCCATGGGCACGCCTTCGAGTGCCGCATCAACGCCGAGGATGCGCGCACCTTCATGCCCTCCCCCGGCAAGGTGACGCTCTACCACCCCCCCGGCGGCCTCGGCGTGCGCATGGACTCGCATCTTTATACCGGCTATACGGTACCGCCCCACTACGACTCGCTGATCGGCAAGCTGATCACCTGGGGCGACAGCCGGGAGATCGCCCTGACGCGCATGCGCAACGGACTCGACGAACTGCTGGTGGAAGGCATCAAGACCAATATCGATCTGCACAAGGATCTGGTTCGCGACGGCTACTTCCAACAGGGCGGCGTCAACATCCACTACCTGGAGAAGAAGCTCGGCTCCTGAGCCCGGCTTTCGATCCCGGCGGGGTGGCCATAGGCCACCCCGCCTGCGTTACGCACGGAGAACACCATGCCCTGGCTGCAGTTGAAGGCTCGTATCGCCCCGGAGCAGGCTGAGCTGCTCGAAGAGCTGCTGATGGAGGAGGGAGCCACCGCCATCACCCTGCAGGATGCCCACGACGACCCTGTCTTCGAGCCTGAGCGCGGCACCACGCCGCTATGGGACGAGACCGTGTTGACTGGCCTCTACGACGACCTGGAGGGCCTGACGGCCATGCTGGAGCGCCTGGCTGCGGCCTGGGCCCAGGCCATGCCGGGTGAGCCCTGCCCGGAAATCGAACATGAACTGCTGGCCGACCGGGACTGGGAGCGGGAGTGGATGGACGACTTCCAGCCCCTGCGCATGGGCCAGCGGCTGTGGATCGTGCCGAGCTGGCACGAGCCGCCCGACCCCAATGCGGTCAACCTGCATCTCGACCCGGGGCTCGCCTTCGGCACCGGCACCCACCCCACCACGGCACTCTGCCTGGAGTGGCTGGACGGCCTGGCCCTGACCGGCGAGCTTAATGAACGAGCCGTACTCGACATCGGCTGCGGCTCGGGCATTCTGGCCATCGCCGCCCTCAAGCTGGGCGCACGACAGGCCATCGGCACCGATATCGACCCCCAGGCGCTACAGGCCAGCCGGGACAATGCCGCCCGCAACGCGATTGCCGATGAGGACCTCCGCCTCTGCTATCCCGAGGAACTGGCAGAGGCCGGCACGGCAACGACGTTTCCCGTGGTGATCGCCAATATCCTCGCCGGTCCGCTGATCGACATGGCAGCGACCGTTGCCGGACATGTGGCACCGGCCGGCCGGCTGGTGCTCTCGGGCATCCTCGAGAGCCAGGCCGGCGAGGTCCTCGAGGCCTACCGGGAACAGGGCCTGGTCATGAACGAGCCCGAGATTCGCGAGGGGTGGGTGCGCCTGAGCGGCCGCCGCCCGGCCTAAGGAAATGCTGCACAAATCGCCGAGCGAGATGAAGCGCAAGGCGCCCGGAGCACAGGAACCGGAGCATATGGGGTATATGTGAGGATTCCGCGCACCGCGCAACGCAGCGATTCGCTCGTGTAGGCATTTGTGCAGTGTTTCCCTGAGCCGGCAAACAACACCTTTGGCACCTTCACCATGGGACGACGGGGGCGTATGATATGCAGCCCCCGAGCCGAGTCACTAGATTGCATCATGCCCGATAGCCGCCCCCTGCCACAGATCGGTCGCCATCGCCTACCCAACCGGGTGGTCCTGGCCCCCATGGCCGGCGTCACAGACCGTCCCTTTCGACAGCTGTGCCGTCGACTCGGGGCCGGCCTCGTGGTGGGCGAGATGGTGACCTCGGACCCGGCACTGTGGCATACCCGCAAGTCTCGCCAGCGCATGGACCACCGCGGCGAGCCAGGCCCCCGCACGGTGCAGATTGCCGGTGGCGATGCGGCGATGCTCGCTGAAGCCGCCCGGCTCAATGCCGAACAGGGGGCCGAGATCATCGACATCAACATGGGCTGTCCGGCCAAGAAGGTGTGCAACAAGGCCGCCGGCTCCGCACTCCTGCGCGATGAAGCCCTGGTGGCCGAGATTCTCGAGGCAGTGGTCGCCGCGGTGGACGTTCCGGTGACGCTCAAGATCCGCACTGGCTGGTGCGCCAACAGCAACAACGGGCTCCGCGTGGCCCGGCTCGCCGAATCGGCCGGTATCCAGGCGCTGGCGGTCCATGGCCGTCATCGTCAACAGCGCTACAGCGGCCAGGCCGAGTACGACACCATCGCGGATATCAAGTCAAGGGTGAGCATTCCCGTGTTCGCCAACGGTGATATCGACTCTCCGCAGAAGGCCGCCTTCGTTCTCGACTATACTGGAGCGGATGCGGTAATGGTCGGCCGTGGCGCCCAGGGCAATCCCTGGATATTCCGCGAGATCGACCACTACCTGCGCCATGGACAGGCACTGCCCCCGCCCGCGGAACGCGAGCGGGCCGACGTATTGCTCGATCACCTGTCGGCCCTGCACGCCTTCTACGGGGAGACGATGGGGGCGCGTATCGCGCGCAAACACCTCGGCTGGTACCTCGCATCGGACCGTCGCCTCGGCGAGGAACGACGACGCGAGCTACGCGCTGCCTTCAATGTCCTGCAGCACCCGGCCGAGCAATATGACTTCATCGACGACCTCTTTTGCCCCGGCGAAGGCACTGCCGACCCCGGGACAGCGAATGGAATCAGTGCCGCATGAACCGTGAAGCCTTCAACCGGAACCCCGATCCGTCGGATATCGACATCGGTCCCCGCGCCGACGTGGCCGGCCTCGACACGCCGTCCTCACCGGCAGCGTCGGTAGAACAGCCACTGCGAGAAGCCGTGGATTGCGCCATGCGACGTTACTTCGATCATCTCGATGGCGGTACCGCAACCGACCTCTACGCCATGGTGATGGCCGAGGTCGAGGCACCGCTGATGGCTGCCGTGCTGGACTATACCCAGGGCAACCAGACACGCGCCGCCGAAATCCTTGGGCTCAACCGTGGCACGCTGCGAAAGAAGCTCAAGCAGCATGACCTGATATGAACCGGCTGGCCCCTGGGCCGCCCCGGTCCCACGCAACACGTCAACCCGTTTACTCACCTCCAACATAGAGTCGCACCATGTCCGATATCCCCGCCTCCCGACCGGTTCGCCGCGCCCTCATCAGTGTTTCCGACAAGAGCGGCATCGTCGACTTCGCCCGGGGCCTGAGTGTACAAGGGGTCGAACTGCTCTCCACCGGCGGCACCTTTCGCCTGCTTGCCGAAAGCGGTATTGCCGTGACGGAAGTCTCTGAGCACACCGGCTTTCCCGAGATCATGGATGGACGGGTCAAGACACTGCACCCCAAGATCCATGGGGGCATCCTCGGCCGCCGCGGCCAGGACGATGCGGTCATGGCCGAACATGACATCGCCCCCATCGACATGGTGGTCGTGAATCTCTACCCCTTCGCCCAGACCGTGGCCAAGCCGGGCTGCAGCCTGGATGATGCCATCGAGAACATCGATATCGGTGGCCCCACCATGGTGCGCGCCTGCGCCAAGAACCACGCCCATACCACCATCGTGGTGGATGCCGGCGACTACGACCGTGTGCTGGCCGAGATGTCCGAGCAGCAGGGCAGCGTATCCGACGCCACCCGCTTCGACCTGGCCGTCAAGGCCTTCGAGCACACCGCTGGCTATGATGCCGCCATCGCCGACTACCTGGGCAGCCGGGTCCCCGGTGGCGAGGATGGCTTCCCGCGTACCTACAACCTTCAGTTCCACAAGAAGCAGTCCATGCGCTATGGCGAAAACCCGCACCAGGGCGCTGCCTTCTACGTGGAAGCCGATGCCCGCGAAGCCAGCGTGGCCACCGCCACCCAGCTGCAGGGTAAGGCACTCTCCTTCAACAACGTGGCGGATACCGATGCCGCCTTCGAGTGCGTCAAGGCTTTCACCGAGACCGCCTGCGTGATCGTCAAGCACGCCAACCCCTGCGGCGTGGCGGTGGGTGCCAGCGCCAGCGAAGCCTACGACAAGGCCTTCGCCACCGACCCCACCAGCGCCTTCGGCGGCATCATCGCCTTCAACGTGCCGCTGGACGCCGACACCGCCCGCGCCATCATCGACCGCCAGTTCGTCGAGGTGATCATCGCCCCCGGCGTCGAAGAGGCTGCACTGGCCATCGTCGCCGAGAAGCAGAACGTGCGTCTGCTCGACGTCGGCGACAGCTGGCCCGGCAAGCGCGAGCACGCCCACGACTTGAAGCGCGTGACGGGGGGGCTGCTGGTCCAGGACAGGGACCTGGGCATGGTCGGCCGCGACGAGCTGACCGTGGTCAGCGATCGGGTGCCCAGCGAGCAGGAGATGCGCGACCTGGCCTTTGCCTGGAAGGTGGCCAAGTACGTCAAGTCCAATGCCATCGTCTACGCCAAGGGCGGCCAGACCATCGGCGTGGGCGCCGGCCAGATGAGCCGCGTCTACTCCGCCAGGATCGCCGGCATCAAGGCCTCAGACGAGGGGCTGACGGTACCCGGCTCGGTCATGGCGAGCGATGCCTTCTTCCCGTTCCGGGACGGTATCGATGCCGCCGCTGCGGCCGGTATCACGGCGGTGATCCAGCCCGGCGGCTCGATGCGCGATCAGGAGGTGATCGACGCCGCCAATGAGGCGGGGATTGCCATGGTGTTTACCGGCATGCGCCATTTTAAGCACTGAGCCTGCGGCGAGAAGCGGCAGGCTCATAGCGAGCACCGCCAACCCATCGTAATACAAGAAGCCCCCATCGACCTGAACTGCCCCCAAGTTGGACGGGCAGTCAGATTGATGGGGGCTTCGCTTGTTTGGCGGGTCACCGGTGCCTAACGTCGCGGCTATCCCGGCGACAGGACTTCGCGGAGGCGCTGTGAACCCTTCCCTGGGCGCTACTTTTTCCTTCCCTGGAAAAAGACCTCCGCTACGACCTGTCCCCGGCGCCGCTCATGTCAGTGGCCACCCGCACCATCTTGCTACCTTGCAAAAGGGACGAACGCCGCTGTTGCCTAGCCAAGATCGATGCAGAGGTACTTGGTCTCGAGAAACTCCTCCATCCCCTGGTGGCCGCCCTCGCGACCGAGCCCTGACGCCTTGACACCGCCGAAGGGCGCGGTGGGGTTGGAGATGAGGCCGGTGTTGATACCGACCATGCCGTACTCCAGCGCATCGGCCACACGCCATACCCGACCCAGGTCGCGGGAATAGAAATAGGACGCCAGCCCATACTGGGTGTCATTGGCCATCTGCACGGCATCCTCTTCATCCTCGAAGGGGAAGACCGCGGCAAGCGGGCCGAAGGTCTCCTCATGGGCCACCTTCATCTCACTGGTGGCGAAGCTGATCAGGGTCGGGGTGAAGAAGTTGCCCCCCAGCGGGTGGGGATTCCCCCCCAGCAACAGCTGGGCACCATGGTCCACGGCGTCATGCACGTGCTCGCTTACCTTTTCCACCGCCTTGCTATCGATCAGCGGCCCGATATTGACGCCCGACTCGGTGCCATCACCCACCTTGAGCTCGCTGTTCATGGCGACCGCCAGCTTCTCACAGAAGGCGTTGACCACACTGGACTGCACCAGGAAGCGGTTGGTGCAGACACAGGTCTGACCGGCGTTGCGGAACTTGGCGGCCATGGCGCCTTCCACGGCGGCGTCCAGGTCGGCATCCTCGAAGACGATGAAGGGGGCATTACCGCCCAGCTCCAGCGATATCTTCTGGATGTTCTGTGACGCCTGCGCCATCAGCTGGCGCCCCACTTCGGTGGAGCCGGTAAAGGTGATCTTGCGCACGATGGGTGATTCGGTCATCGCCGCCGCAATCTCGCTGGCCCGTCCGGGCACCACGTTGAATACACCACGCGGCACCCCGGCGCGCTCGGCCAGCAGCGCCAACGCGGTGGCGGAGAACGGGGTCTGGCTGGCTGGCTTGACGACGATGGTACAACCGGCCGCCAACGCCGCCCCGGCCTTGCGCGTGATCATGGCCGCGGGGAAGTTCCACGGCGTGATCGCACCCACGACCCCCACCGCCTGCTTGGTCACCACGATCCGCTGGTTGCTCTTGGCGGCGGGAATGGTTTCCCCATAGATGCGCCGCGCCTCCTCGGCGAACCAGCGCAGGAAGCTCGCCGCATAGGCGATTTCACCGGCGGCTTCCTTGAGCGGCTTGCCCTGCTCATGGGTCATGATCATGGCCAGGTCGTCCTGATGCTCCAGCATCAGGTCATGCCATTTCATGAGAATATCGGCCCGCTCCTGGGCGGTGAGGCCCTTCCATCCGGGTAGCGCCGCTTCGGCGGCAGCGATCGCACGCTCCGTCTCGGCACGGCCCAGGCGCGGCACGTTGCCGAAGGACTCTCCGGTGGCGGGGTTGACGACATCGATCTGCTCGCCGCTATCGGCGGCGACCCAGCTACCGTCAATATAGGCAAAGGGGCAGTAGAGCTGCGTTTCCTTCAAGGCTTCCATGATCGTCTCTCCCGGCCGACAAGCGGCCCTGTTGTATGTGTAAACGCGGCTTGGCGAGGCGCCATCAACCCTGCGCCTCGACGCCCTGTTCCGGCACCATGTGCTGCTCGGCCCCTTCCTGGTGCGGGGGCTGGACCATGGCAGTCAGTATGGCAAGTATCAGCACCAGCGCGATGGCGAGCCAGCAGAAAGGGCGGCCAATATAGCGCTCGGGGTCGCGGCGAATCTGGCGCAACCCCATGATCCCAAAGATGGCGGCGGCGATATTCACCGGGGGCATGCTGCCCGCAAGCAGCAGCGCGATGATTGCCGTGACGATGGACGCCATGGCCCAGGGGGAATAGTGTCGGCGCGTCGAGGAACGGGGGGCATTGTCACTGTGCAACGAGTCTTCACTCCCTGTAATTCCGGACAGGATCCTCCCCATGCTACGCGCTCAGCGCCCCCGCACCAAGTTCAGCCAGCATGAAGCGGAGGCCGGCGGTGCGACTCGGCCGGAAAATCAGCGCGGGCGGCGGGGCTCGCGACTCGCCGACAGCGTGACCGACACCGAATCGGCAAAGCGCAGCGCATGAGGCTTGTCGATCTCGACCTGGGCGGTGAGCACGGCCTCATGGGACATGATCAGGTCGAGGATCTCACGGGTCATGCGCTCCAGCAGCAGAAAGCGATTTTCCTCGACCAGGGCGATGACCGCCTTGGTGATGGTGCGATAGTTCAGCGCCTGTTCGATACGGTTGAACGCCACGGCATTGTCCGCCCGGTAGCGGATGATCGCGTTGATCACCACATCCTGGCGATTCTGTATCTCGTCGTCCTTGATCCCGATATAGGTGCGCAAACGAAGATTCTTGATTCGTATGGTCGCGAGATCGTGGTCGAAGTGCTGATCATCCAGGGCGTACAGCGTCATGGCAGGAGCTCCGGTGTAAGGACATGTCGCGGCGAGCAGGCAACAACCGCCGGCCGCTGGCGCTCAGCGACTGTTGACGAGGGTAAGAAACTCCTGTCGAGTCGGTTGATTTTCGCGAAACGCCCCCAGCATCACCGATGACGTCATGCTGGAATTCTGCTTTTCGACGCCTCTCATCATCATGCAGAGATGCCGCGCCTCCACGACGACGGCCACGCCCCTGGCATCGGTCACCTGCTGGACCGCCTCGGCGATCTGTCGCGTCAGGTTTTCCTGGATCTGCATGCGCCGGGCAAACATGTCGACGATGCGTGCAAACTTGGAGAGTCCCAGCACCTTGCCGTTGGGCAGGTAGGCGATATGGCACTTGCCGATGAATGGCAGCAGGTGGTGCTCGCACATCGAATAGAGCTCGATGTCCTTGACCAGCACCATCTCGTCGGTTTCGGACTCGAAGACCGCACCGTTGATGATGTCCTCAAGCGTCTGGGCATAGCCGCGATTGAGAAACTGCATGGCCTTGGCGGCCCGCTTGGGGGTGTCACGCAGCCCTTCTCGCTCCGGATTCTCTCCCAGCTCGAGAATGATCTGGCGATAGTGGTTGGCAAGTTCTTCGATCATGGTCGGGCCCCACGCTTACCGATGGTTTGGTGATGGCCTGGCCATCACTTAATGCACAAATAATATACAAAATTCCATCTTTGTATAATAAAAGTTTGCTTGAAACGGTGATTCTATCGCAACCGCGGCCTGATCGCAGGCCATGCGTCAACAGCGACGCCTCCCTGCGACATTCCTCCGCTACGGCACCCCGGGGGGCTATGATAGAATTGCACCATTCGAATGACTGCCCCTATCTGCAGCCGTGTCTATCGAGAGCCCGATATGATCCCTACCCCGACCCTGGCAGCCGCCGGCCTGTCCCTGCTGCTTCTGCCCTTTGCCGCTTCTGCCGCCACCCTGTCGCTGCCCGCCGATGCCACCGTCGCCGTAAAGGTGATCGACGAACTGACCCTCGACGCCGATACCCCGCGACAGGCTGACATCCTGCTCAGCCCCGTCAGCGGCGACAGCAACGCTTCCCACGAGCTGCCCGAATACTGCGTGCTGGTGGGTGATGCCAGACTGGACGCCGAGCGAGTCCGCATCACTGCCAGTACGCTGACCTGCATCGAGACGGAAGGCGCAGACAGCGAGATATACAGCGGGGAGATTTCGGCCGCCGCCTACGAGATGGATGGCAGCTACGGCATAGACGCCTGCGATGCCGGCCGCTGCGAGCTGACGCCGGAGCACGCCTTTCAGCTCAAGCTGGCCAGTGCCCTCGACATCGAGCAACAGGACAACCCGGCGGCACGCATCAATGAGCAGCGACGCCAGGCGGATGGCGCCGGCATCGCCAATCCGATACCGGCCGAACGCCCCGACCCGGACCAGTAAGCCTCTCGACGACACCAGCGAACGCGCCCCCAGGGGCGCGTCTGCCTTCTCAGGCCACTCCAGGCAACCCTCAGGCCAGCCAGCGCGGCGACTTCTCCAGCAGCAACCGCTGCTGCTCCAGCATGCGGATATGGCCGTCCCAATAGCCGGCATCGGCCAGCCAGGGAAAGGCCGGCGGAAACGCGGGATCCTCCCAGCGCGCCACCAGCCAGGCACTGTGGCGCAGGAGCCGAAGGGTCCTCAGCGGCTCGATCAACGTCAGCTCACGCCGATCGAAGTCGCGGTGCTGCTCGTAGCCCTCCATCACCTCTGACAGCTGCATCTGCCACTCGGCGTCGTGCTCCGCCGTGAGCAGCATCCAGAGATCCTGAATGGCGGGTGCCGTCAGGCAGTCATCGAAGTCCACAAGGGTAAAATCCTCGTCTCGTCCGAGCACATTGCCGATATGACAGTCGCCATGCACGCGGATCGCCTTCTCCCCAGCCCAGGCATGCGGCTGAAGGGCCTCGTGAAGGGCAGTGGTCACCCGCTCATAGGCTCGGCGCTGCTGACGCCCCAGCCAGTGGCTGCCAAGCACCCGCTCCCTCGCTTCCAGTACCATGGTATCGAGATCGAGCGTGTTGCGGTGTCGAAATGACGACCGCTCGCCAACGGCATGCAGCGCGCCGATGACCTCACCCATGGCGAACAGGTGCGCGGGGTTTTCCAGCTCGGGGGCCTGCCCCGACACCTGGGGAAAGAGCGTGAAACGAAACCCCTGGTCATGATGCAGCGATTGCCCTGCCGCATCCCGCCAGGGCGCTGATACCGCCACCCCGGCCTCTTCCAGCTCGATCAGGAAGTCGTGCTCTTCCTGGATCTGGGCGTCGCTCCAACGCTCGGGGCGGTAGAACTTGACCACCCAGCGACGGCGCTCGTCGTCATGCACCAGAAACACGCGGTTCTCATAGCTGTTCAGCGCGAAGGGTTCGCCGGGCAGCCACAGGCCCAGGGACTCCACCGCCGCCACGATTCGTGACGGTTCAAGCCGGGCAAAGGGGTGCGTCGACGCCATGCTGCCTCCGAAGTTCCAGTAAGGGACCACTAACGGAGTAGCATGCTACCAGAGTTGCGAAAATGGCGTACGCGCCACCGCCCATGCCTCCACCTCTTCTGCGCCGGCGCGGCGGCACGCCTGGGCCAGGGCATCCAGCGTCGCCCCGGTGGTCATGACATCGTCCAGCAGCGCCACTCTCCCGGATAACGAGGCGGTGACGTCGAAGCCATCCTTCAGGTTGCGCCGGCGCTCGCTGCGGTCGAGCCCCCGCTGGGAGGGGGTATCCTCCAGGCGCCTGGCCGACCGCAGCGGAACGCCGAGGCGCGGTGCCAGTCGCCGGGCCAGCCACTCGGCCTGGTTGAAACCCCGCTGTCGCGACCGGTTCGGATGCAGCGGCACGGCGAGCAGTGCATCGGGGCGCGGGATGTCGGCCAGCCGGGTTTCGAGGATCGCCACCAGCACGCTGCCCGCCCGCGGCGAGGCCTTGAACTTGAAGCGCTGCATGAGGGACGCCACCTCGTCCTGGTAGCGCAGCGGCACCCAGGCCCGGTCGAAGCTCGGGGGGTGCTCCAGGCAACGCCCGCAGAGCCGCCCCGCCAGCGAACCAGCGGGCTGCGGTTCGGCGCAGCGCGGGCAGGCCGGCAGGTTCCAGGGCAACGCCTCGAAGCAGGGCTGGCACCAGGGCTGCCCGGCCTTGCCGGGCGCCAGGCAGAAAGCGCAGCGCCCAGGCAGCACGCGCCTCAGGCCACCGTCCAGCCCCGACAGCGCCAGCCGGGGCCAGTGCGTCCAGCCATATCCGCCAGGCGCCTGCCGCTTCGCCGTCGCCTTGCTCGCCCTCTTCTCCATCGCGTTCCCCCACCCATCCTCGACTTAGTCAACACTGGAGCAGCCAAGGGTTGACAGCAATGAGCCCCTACGCAATCCTACCGTCAACCAAATATATTCAACCGGTTGACCAACAGCGAGTCTGATCATGTCCCCAGCGCCTAATCCTCCCAGCCCCTCCGAGCAGACCCTAGCCGGAAATCCCGAGGTCCGCCACGACTGGTCCCTGGCCGAAATCGAGGCGCTGTTTGCCCTGCCCTTCAACGACCTGCTGTTTCGGGCGCAACAGGTACACCGCGCCCATTTCGACCCCAACGCCGTGCAGGTGTCCACCCTGCTGTCGATCAAGACCGGCGCCTGCCCCGAGGACTGCAAGTACTGCCCCCAGTCGGGTCATTACAACACCGACCTCGACAAGGAGAAGCTGCTGGAGATCGAGAAGGTGGTGGAGCAGGCCAGAGCGGCACGCGACGCCGGAGCGAGCCGCTTCTGCATGGGGGCCGCCTGGCGCAGCCCCCGGGAGAAGGACCTCGAGGTGGTAATGGAGATGGTCAGCCGGGTCAAGTCGCTGGGGCTCGAGACCTGCATGACCCTCGGCATGGTGGACAGCGACCAGGCCAAGCGCCTGGCCGGCGCCGGGCTCGACTACTATAACCACAACCTCGATACCTCCCCGGAGTACTATGGCGAGATCATCACCACGCGTACCTATGGCGACCGGCTGGAGACGCTGGCGAGCGTGCGGGAAGCGGGCATGAAGGTCTGTTCCGGGGGGATCCTGGGCATGGGCGAGGCGCCCCGTGACCGGGCGGCCCTGCTGCAGCAGCTGGTCCGCCTGGAGCCGCACCCCGAGTCGGTGCCCATCAACATGCTGGTCAAGGTACCCGGCACGCCGCTGGAGGATGTCGAGGACCTCGATCCCATCGTCTTCATCCGCGCCATCGCCGTGGCCCGCATCCTGATGCCGAGGAGCCACGTGCGACTCTCCGCCGGGCGCGAGCAGATGAGCGAGTCCACCCAGGCCCTGGCCTTCCTGGCCGGCGCCAACTCCATCTTCTACGGCGAGCGGCTGCTGACCACCGCCAACCCCCAGGCGGAGCGCGACCGCGCCCTTTTCGACAAGCTCGGCCTGCACCCGGAGCGTCGCGAGACCTGCACGGACGACTCACGCCAGCAGGAAACCCTGGAAGCGGCCATGGCCCTCAAGACGGGCCAGTCCAGGGCCGATGCCCTCGCCTACGACGCCACCCTGGCCTGAGGCGCGCCGTGATCCAGCAGTCCCACTGGTCCCGGCGGCTCGCTGCCCGAGCACAGGAGCGCAGGCTCCAGGGGCTCTGGCGCCAGCGAGATACGCACGGGCCTGACAGCGGCATGCATGACTTCGCCGGCAACGACTATCTCGGCCTGGCCCGGGACCCACGCCTGGCCCAGGCCCAGGCCGAGGGCGCCAGGCGCTTCGGTGCCGGTGCCGGCGCCTCGCACCTGGTCAGCGGCCACCTCGGCGTCCATGAGGCCCTGGAGCAGCGCCTGGCCGAGCTTACCGGCCGGCCACGGGCGCTGCTCTTCTCCACCGGCTACATGGCCAACCTGGGCACCTTGCAGGCGCTCTGCGATGGCAATACCCACCTCTTCCAGGACCGTCTCAATCACGCCTCGCTGCTCGATGGCGCGCGCCTTGCCGGCGCCCGGTCGCGACGCTTCCACCACCGAGACCTGAATGACCTTGACCGCCTTCTTGCACGGGTGCCGTCCGACACCCTCAAGCTGGTGATCAGCGACGGGGTCTTCAGCATGGATGGCGACGTGGCCGATATCGAGGGCCTGGCCACCGTCAGCGCCCGACACGATGCCTGGCTGATGATCGATGACGCCCATGGCCTGGGTGTCCTCGGCGACCGCGGGGAAGGGTGTGCAGGACGAGCCCAGGATGCCGCGCGGGTGCCGATCCTGGTCGGCACCCTGGGCAAGGCCCTCGGCACCGCCGGTGCCTTCGTCGCCGGCAGCCATGAACTGATCGACCACCTGATCCAGTTCGCTCGTCCCTATGTCTATACCACCGCCCAGCCCCCTGGAGTGGCCGCCGCCACCCTGAAGGCGCTGGACATTCTCGCTGCCGAACCCGAACGACGCGCCCGGCTGCTGAGCCTGGTACGCTATTTTCGCCATGAGGCCGAGCGGCTCGGGCTGCCCCTTGCCCACTCCGACACGCCGATCCAGCCCCTGCTGCTGGGCGAGAGCCTTCGCACCCTGCGCTGGGCCGCCGCGCTGCGGGAAGCCGGCTTTCTCGTCGGCGCCATTCGACCGCCCACCGTACCGCAAGGCCAGGCGCGCCTGCGTATTACCCTCAGTGCGCGACATACCCACGACACCCTCGATGCCCTGCTGGAAGCCCTGGCCGGCCTTCAACAGGCGGAGCGTGCAGCATGACGAAACTGGTACTGCTCTCCGGCTGGGGCATCGATGCCCGGATCTGGCAGCCCCTAGCCCCCTACTGGCCCGATGATGTCGAGGTGACGACACCCGACTGGCCGGGCTATGCCGGTCAGGCGCTCGATGAAATGCTGGCCCCCGATGACCTGGCCGGCCTTGGTCGCCGGATGGCGGCGGCGCTTCCTGCCGATGCGGTCTGGGTCGGCTGGTCGCTGGGCGGGTTGCTTGCCTGTGCACTGCTTGCGCACCTGCCTGCGCCACGCACTCTGGTCATGCTCGGAACCGGCCCCCGATTCTGCAGCACGGAGGGTGTCACTCCGCAGGAACTGGGCACCTTCCAACGCGCCTTCGCACGCAACCCGGAGGCGACCTGGCAACACTTCCTGCGCTGGCAGCTGCAGGGCGAACCCGATGCACGTACCGCACATCGGCGCCTGCTGGACCTGATCGGCAGAAAGCCCAGCGCATCCCACTCGACACTGGCCGCGGGGCTCATCCAACTGGCCACGCTCGATGTTGCCCCTATACTGGCCGCCCCCCCCTGCGGCGTACTGCGCATGGCAGGCCAGCAGGACCCCCTGCTCTCGCCCGCTTCGCGACACGCCGCCGACGTCACACTCGGCGCAACGGGGCACTGTCCGATGCTCACCCGTCCAGACCTGCTGGCAGACCACCTGGTAGATATCGCCCAGCGCACTGGCGATGGCCGGAACGAAACCGCCGGCAGCAGGGAGGAAGTCTCATGACGGTGGCCGCTCACGTCGTCATCACCCCTGTCGAAGCCGAGACATGGCGCAGCCGGGTGGCTCACGCCTTCTCCCGCGCCGCTTCCCGCTATGCCATCCTGGCCGGAGCGCAGCTATCCATGGGCGAGGCGCTCTGGCGCCATCTGCCCTCGCGTGCCACAACCATCCTCGACCTCGGCTGCGGCCCAGGGCACTGGAGCGCGCGCCTGGCCTCTCGCTACAGGCAGAATGCCCGGGTAACCGGCCTCGACCTGGCCCCCGGCATGCTCGCAAAGGCTCGCGACGACCATGGCGAGTGCATCCGGTGGCTCCAGGCCGATGCCGGCGCGCTGCCGCTGGACAATGCGACGCAGGACCTCGTCTTCTCCAACCTGGCCATTCAGTGGTGCCCCGACCTGGATGTCGTGCTGTCGGAGATTCAGCGCGTACTGCGCCCGGGCGGCCGGGCCCTGATCAACACCCTGGGGCCGGGCACCCTGGGCGAAGTGGCCCATGCCTGGTCCTCCTCCGCCCTGCTCGGCTTCCGCTCCCGCGAGCACCACCTGATCGGTGCGCAACTGGCGGGCTTCGACGGCGTCCGGCTGGAGGAGAAAGTCGAGCGTTTCTTCTATCCGGACCTGGCCGCGGTGATGGCATCCATCAAGGGGGTCGGCGCTCAGACGGCACGCCCCGACGCCCGCCTCACCCGAGCCGACCTGGCCCGAGCCCAGCGCCGCTACGAGTCCCTGCGCGAGCCCCAGGGCCTGCCGGTGAGCTACACGCGCCTGACGCTGATTCTCGACAGGAAATGAGCACAATGCCTGCCTATTTCGTCACCGGAACCGATACCGACGCCGGCAAGACGCTGGCCACCGCCGGCCTGCTGGCCCTGGCTCGTCACCAGGGCCTCACCACCCTGGGGCTGAAGCCCGTCGCCTCGGGCTGCCGGCGCACCTCAGCAGGGCTGCGCAACGACGATGCACTTGCCCTGCAGTCGCGCAGCGAGCCGGCCGTGCCCTATGCCGTCGTCAACCCCTTCGCCTTCGCACCCGCCATCGCCCCCCACCTGGCAGCAAGGCGGGACGACCGCCTCGTTACCCTGACGGCCCTGGCAAGCCATGTCGAGCCGCTGCTGGATGGCCCCCAGGACCTGATCCTGATCGAAGGTGCCGGTGGGTGGCGGGTTCCGCTCAACGACAGCGAGGACCTCTCCGGGCTGGCCCTGCGCCTCGAGCTACCGGTGATCCTCGTCGTCGGCCTGAAGCTTGGCTGCATCAGCCATGCGCGACTGACGGCGGAGGCGATCCAAGCCGATGGCCTGCGCCTCGCCGGCTGGATAGGCAACCTGCTCGACGCCGACTTTGCCACCGATACGACCCTCTATGAAGAGAACCTGGTCACCCTCGAGCGCACCCTCCCCGGGCCCTGTCTCGGCATACTGCCACGCCTGGACGCCGTCGATGAGCAGAGGCGCCCCGAGTCCGCCGCTACCTGTCTCGTGCTGCCCGATGACGATTGACTTGCCCGCGGGCGTCCGTACAATGTGGACGCCTGCCCAACCCTGCGGATGTGGTGGAATTGGTAGACACGCCAGATTTAGGTTCTGGTGCCTTCGGGCGTGGGAGTTCAAGTCTCCCCATCCGCACCATTTCAATAGTTTGAATTTCCTTACTTTTCATCTTCGCTTCGCAATGCGAGGCATGCATGTCGCGTGCCTGGTAGCCTGGCACCGTACCGTCCTGAACCCGCGCCCCTGCCCTCGCTCCCTTCCTGTCCGTCGCCACCCAACGGAGGCTCGTTGATGTCCCACGTCTGGCACCCCTATGCCCATCTCAAGACACAGTCGCCGGCGCCAAAGGTAATCGGCGGCGAAGGTCCACGCTTTACCCTGGAGGGCGGGGAACGGCTGCTCGACGCCACCTGCTCCTGGTGGTGCATGATCCATGGCTACGGCCACCCCCGCCTGGTGGCGGCGATACGCGAACAGGCCGGCGAGCTGTGCCATGTCATGCTCGGCGGGCTGAGCCATGAGCCAGCCGATCGCCTGGCCGGGGAGCTCGTTCGCGTGACCCCCGAGGGTCTCAACCATGTCTTCTTCTCGGACAGCGGCTCGGTGGGCATGGAAGTGGCCATGAAGATGGCGGTGCAGTATCACCAGTTGAGAGGCAAGCCCGGCAAGCACCGGCTGCTCTCCCTGATGAAGGCCTATCACGGCGACACGGCGGGCTGCATGGCGGTCTGCGACCCCGAGGAGGGCATGCACTCACTGTTTGCCGGCTACCTGCCCCGGCACCACTTCGCCCCCGCCCCCACGGCACCCTTCGACGCCGATCCGGCCTCGGTCCAGGCCGATCTCGACCGCCTCGAAGCGGTGCTGGAGCGCCACCATCAGGAGATCGCCGCCCTGCTGATGGAGCCGCTGCTGCAGGCGGCGGGTGGCCTCAACATGACCTCCCCCCACTATCTCGTTGGCGCGCAGGCGCTATGCGAGGCGTACGACGTACTGCTGGTCTTCGACGAGGTGGCGACCGGCTTCGGCCGCACGGGCACGCTGTTCGCCGCCGACCACGCCGGCATCACGCCGGACATCATGGTGCTCTCCAAGGGGCTGACCGGCGGCTACCTCGGCCATGCGGCGACGCTGGCCACGGACCGGGTGCATGACGCCTTCATCGGCGACAGCCCCTATCATGCCTTCATGCACGGCCCCACCTTCATGGGAAATCCGCTGGCCTGCCGGGTCGCGCTGGAGAGTCTCGCCATCTTCGAGGAGGAGCGCTACCTGGACCGGATCGCCACCCTTCATCGGATCCTGCGCGAGGAGCTGGTTCTGGACACCCGGCTGCGCGCGCACCCCCTGGTCGCCGATGTCCGCGCCCTGGGTGCCACCGCCGTGATCGAAGTCCGGGATCCCGCCTCGCTGAAAGGCGTCGCGGAGTACGCCCGCCGCCAAGGCGTCTGGCTGCGCCCCTTCGGACGCTGGCTCTATACCATGCCGGCCTATATCACCTCGGAAGAGGACATGCGCCGCATCACCGGGGTCATGAAAGCCTGGTTCTCCTGATGCACAAACGCCGCACTCCTCACGGAGCGCGGCGTTTGGCCTGGGGAAACGGCCGGCTATCAGGCCATGGCGGGCTGGGCGTAGGAGATCGGCGCCAGCTCGCGCTCGTTCTCGAAGGTCACGATCTCGTAGGAGTCGGGCTGGGCCAGCAGGGCACGACAGAGCTGGTTGTTCAGCGCATGGCCCGACTTGATGCCGCGGAACTCGCCGATCAGGCTGTAGCCCAGCAGGTAGAGATCACCGATGGCGTCGAGTACCTTGTGCTTGACGAACTCGTCCTCATAGCGCAGGCCGCCCTCGTTGACGATGCGATAGTCGTCGACCACGATGGCATTGTCGAGGCTGCCGCCCAGCGCCAGGTTGTTGGCGCGCAGGTACTCGAGATCGCGCATGAAGCCGAAGGTACGCGCCCGGGACACCTCCTTGACGAAGGAGGTGGTGGAGAAGTCCACCACGGCGGTCTGCTTCTGGTCTTCGAACACCGGGTGATCGAACTCGATGGCAAACGACACCTTGAAACCCTGATGGGGCAGGAAGCGCGCCTCCTTGCCATCCTCCTCTACCAGCACCTCACGCTTGATGCGAATGAACCGCTTCGGCGCTTCCTGCTCGGCGATGCCCGCCGACTGGATCAGGAAGACGAAGGGCCCGGCGCTGCCATCCATGATCGGCACCTCGGGGGCGCTGACATCCACGTAGGCATTATCGATGCCCAGGCCTGCCAGGGCCGACATGAGGTGCTCCACGGTGGCGACCTTGACGCCATCCCGCGACAGCGCGGTACACAGCGTCGTGTCGGTAACCAGGGAGGCGCTGGCCGGTACCTGGACTTCCGGGTCGAGGTCGGTACGCACGAACACGATACCGGTATTCACCGGTGCCGGGCGCAGCGTCAGATAGACCTTCTTGCCGGAATGGAGACCGACGCCGGTGGCGCGGATGCTGTTTTGCAGAGTGCGTTGTCTGATCATGGGCAGTAGCCAGGCAGTTGTTAGTTATCAAACACCGTTCACTATAACACCGAACAGGCGTTTCAACAAAAAAACATCTCCTGGCCCTGCCTGATCGCGCAAATCGCCGCCATCAATCAGCTTGGCGGCGCAGGAAGGCCGGGATGTCGAGATAGTCATCCAGCTCCTGAGGCGTGCGGCGCTTCTCGGGCTGCGGCTTCGGGGCCTCCTGGGGCTCGGCCTTGGCCGCTGCACTCTGCTGGCGCATGGCCGGCTGAGCGCGCTGACGATAGTCGCTACCCTCGGAACGCTTGGCACTCTCGCGGCCGGCCACTTTCTGCTGGCGTCCTTCCAGCCCGGCCGCCACGACGGTGACGCGCAGTTCGTCGGTCATGTCCATGTCGATGGAAGTACCCACCACGATGGTGGCATCCTGGGAGGCAAACTCCTGGACGGTGGCACCCACATCGTTGAATTCACCGATGGAGAGATCCGGGCCGGCCGTGATATTGACCAGGATACCCCGAGCGCCATGCAGGTCGATATCCTCGAGCAGCGGGCTGCGGATCGCCTTCTCGGCGGCCTCGCGGGCGCGATTCTCGCCGGTGGCACCGCCCGTACCCATCATCGCCATACCCATCTCGGACATCACGGTGCGCACGTCGGCGAAGTCGACGTTGATGATACCGGGACTGGTGATCAGCTCGGCAATGCCCTGCACCGCCCCCAGCAGCACATCGTTGGCGGCACTGAACGCCGTCAGCAGGCTGGCGTTCTTGCCCAGCACCGACAGCAGCTTCTCGTTGGGGATGGTGATCAGGGAGTCGACGTGTTCGGAGAGCTCCTTCATGCCCTCTTCGGCGACCCGCATGCGCTTGGGCCCCTCGAACGGGAACGGGCGAGTGACCACCGCCACGGTGAGGATGCCCAGCTCCTTGGCCACCTGGGCAACCACCGGCGCACCGCCGGTGCCGGTACCGCCGCCCATGCCCGCCGTGATGAAGACCATGTCGGCACCACGGATCAAGTCGGCGATGCGCTCACGGTCTTCCATGGCGGCCTGGCGACCGACCTCGGGATTGGCACCCGCCCCCAGGCCCTTGGTGATCTCGCCACCGAGCTGGAGCACGGTTTTCGCCGACACTCGCTTGAGCGCCTGGGCGTCCGTGTTGGCGCAGATGAACTCAACGCCTTCGATATTGCTTTCGACCATGTGGTTGACGGCGTTACCGCCGCCACCACCCACGCCGACAACCTTGATGACCGCACTGCTCGAGGGTGCGCTATCTACCAGTTCGAACATAAGCCCCGTCTCCTGGACCGCGCCGCGGCCCTGTCAGAAATTTCCTTTCAACCAGCCCTTGATTCTTGCCAGCGCCGGAATCCCTTCCACTATCCTACGCCGGGAGACGTCATCACGCCCGGGCTGTGCCGTGACCAACTTGCCCTCGCGACCTCGCCCATTCCGCACCTCCTGAAGGGCGTAATGTAGCAAACCCACGCCTGTCGAATAAATCGGGTTGCGGACCACATCGGCCAGGCCGCGTACGTTGAGCGGGCAAGCGATACGCACCGGCATATGGAATATCTCCTCGGCCAGCTCGACCACGCCCTCCATCCGCGACGTCCCGCCGGTCAGAACCACGCCAGCCGCCACCAGGTCCTCGAAGCCGCTGCGACGCAGCTCGTCACGGATCAGGGTGAACAGCTCCTCGTAGCGGGGCTCGACCACTTCTGCCAACGCCTGGCGGGAGAGGTCCCTGGCCGGACGATCGCCAACGCTGGGCACCTTGATCATTTCGTCGCTGGATGCCAGCTGCGTCAATGCGCAGGCGTACTTGACCTTGATCTCCTCAGCGTACTGGGTCGGCGTTCTCAATGCCATGGCGATATCATTGGTGACCTGATCACCGGCAATGGGTATCACCGCCGTGTGGCGAATGGCCCCTTCGGTGAAAACGGCGATATCGGTAGTGCCACCGCCGATATCCACCATGCAGACGCCCAGCTCCCGCTCGTCCTCGGTGAGTACCGCCATGCTGGAGGCGAGCTGCTCGAGGATGATGGCATCCACCTCCAGCCCACAGCGCCGAACGCACTTGTCGATGTTCTGGACCGCGTTGAGTGCCGCCGTCACCAGATGAACACGTGCCTCCAGGCGAACGCCGGACATGCCCAGCGGCTCGCGAATGCCGCCCTGGGTGTCGATGGAAAACTCCTGGGGCAACACATGCAGGACTCGCTGCCCTTCCGATATCGCCCTTGCCCTTGCCGAATCGATAACCCGATCAATGTCGGTCGACATGACTTCGCGATCTTTAATCGCGACCACGCCGTCTGAATTCATCGAGCTGATATGACTGCCGGCAACGCCCACATAGACCGAATGGATATCGCAACCGGCCATCAACTCGGCCTCTTCCACGGCACGCTGAATGGATTGCACCGTGGATTCGATATTGATCACGACGCCCTTTTTCATACCGCGGGAGGGGTGTGAGCCGATGCCAGCGATCTCGATACCGCCATCATCGGTTGGCTGCCCGACGATCGCCACCACCTTGGATGTTCCGATATCCAGTCCGACTACCATGTTAGATGAATTGGAAGTGACTGCCATGCGTCGGGGTATCTCCTAAAACTTGACCCGCTGGGAATTCCACTATTCTGCTTTAAATGGCCATTGCGCCCATTATAGGAACAACTAGCGTTAAACCACCAGTCCAATACGTAAAACTGGACTCACGATACGGGTTATTTCTCGCAAAAGGAACACCGGCTTCGTTCGAATCCTGTAGCCATGCATTCAAAAAAGGACTCAGCCTGCATCGTCGTTTTCCGCCTCTTCGATTTCCGTTTCGCCGTGCCATGCCACCGCAACGCCATTGGGATAACGCAGATCGATATAGCGGATATGCTCGGCCTGCTGTCCCAGCTGTCGCTGCCAGGCGGCTCCCAGGCGGGCCAGGCGCGCTTCACGATCGCTGCGACCCAGCATGACCCAGACCCCATCGTCGAGCTGCAGCCGCCAGGCGCCACGCGGCTCGAGCCTGAGCTGACTGATGGTCAGCCCCAGGGCGTCGAAGCGCGGCACCAGTCGATCATGGTAGGCCAGCACTTCGGCCCCGCTGCCGACGGGGCCGGCGAGGTCGGGCAGGCCGGGTGGAGGCAGCACCGGTGCAAAGGCGAAGGGCTCGCCCTCCGGGTTGAGCAGGTAGTCGTCGTTCCAGCGGGCCACCGGCACCTGCTCGACCAGCTCGAAGGCCAGCGCATAGGGCCACTCCCGAGCCACACGGACCTCCGCCAGCCAATTCACCGCCCGCGCCCGCCGGCGCAGCGCCGGCAGGTCCGCCGACAGCCAGGTCTCCCCCTGCACCAGGGGCGCCAGCTGCGAGCGCAGGTAGTCGGCGTTGACATGGCTGAGTTCGCCACGAATCGAGACCCGCTCGATGGGACGGTCCAGCCAGGTCCAGAGCGCGCGGCCGCCGGCCCCTAGCAGGATCAGCAACAATAACAACCCGGTCAGCGAGCCGCGCTTGCTCATGTCCGCCCGTTCGTCAGCGTAGCAGCCAGGATGCGACACACCAGGGTATCGAAATCGATGCCCGCGTGGGCCGCCGCCTGCGGCACCAGGCTGTGATCGGTCATGCCCGGCGAGGTGTTGACCTCGATCAGCCAGAAGCGGCCATCCCCATCGCGCATGACATCGACCCGCCCCCAGCCTTCCCCGCCAATGGCCTCGAAGGCCTGGCGGCAGAGCTCACCCAGCTCAGCCTCCTCATGGGCCTCCAGCCCGCAGGGCAGATGATAGAGCGTATCGTTGGAGACGTACTTGGCGTCATAGTCGTAGAAGCCGCCGGGTACCTCGACGCGAATGGCCGGGAGTACCGTCTCATTCAGCAGCGAGACCGTATACTCCTCGCCGGCGATAAAGCGCTCGGCCATTACCCGCGCGTCGTAGCGGACGGCATCCCGGTAGGCGGCCACCAGGGCCTCTCGGCTGTCAACAATACCGATTCCCAGCGTCGACCCTTCATGGACCGGCTTGACGATCAGCGGCAGGCCCAGCCGTGCGATCACATCGTCCCAGTCGGCGTCCTGCTCGAGCATCAGCGACTCCGGCGTCGGCAGGCCCACCGACTGCCAGACCTGCTTGGTCAACCGCTTGTCCATGCCCAGTGCAGAGGCCAGCACGCCGCTGCCGGTATAGGGAATGCGCAGCAGTTCCAGCGCGCCCTGGAGCGTGCCATCCTCGCCGCCACGACCATGGAGGGCAATGAAGACGCGATCGGGAGCCAGCGCCTCGAGCCCGACCAGCCCGCCATCCGCGGGATCGTAACCGATGACATCGACGCCGCTGCGCTCCAGCGCCCCCAATACCGCCGCCCCGCTCTTGAGCGACACCTCACGCTCGGCGGACTCTCCGCCATAGAGCACCACCACACGTCCAAAATCCCTTGGCGAGATCATAGCGATACCTCATCGAGCTTGAGCCTGCTCTCTGCCAGGGCCTGGGCAATGCCGCCCACGTCGCCGGCCCCCTGGGTGATCAGGATATCCCCGGGGCGCAGCACCCGCTCCAGCAGCCCGGGCAGCTCCGACTTGTGCTGCACGAAGATCGGGTCGAGCCCTCCCCGCTGGCGAATGGAGCCCGCCAGCGTCCGGCCATCGGCGCCGGGGATCGGCGCCTCGCCGGCGCTGTAGACATCCAGCAGCAGCAGCGTATCGACCTCGCCGAGCACCCTCACGAAGTCCTCGTAGAGATCACGGGTGCGGGTATAACGATGGGGCTGATAGACCATCACCAGGCGACGCTTGGGCCATCCGGCACGGACCGCCCGGATGACCATCTCCACTTCCCGCGGGTGATGACCATAGTCGTCCACCAGCATGACCTCGCCCTCGTCGCCGGGTGGCGGGAAGTGACCATGGACCTGGAAGCGACGACCCACGCCGGCAAAACCGGCCAGACCGCGCAGGATGGCGCCGTCGTCGACGCCGGCATCGGTGGCCACGACGATGGCTGCCAGGGCATTGAGGGCATTGTGACGCCCCGGCATCGCCAGGCGAACCGCCAGCGGCGCCAGCCCATCGGGGCGCAGCGCCGTGAAGCGAACCTCGCCGGCCTCCTGGACGAAGTCCACGATCCGATAGTCGGCGTCCTCGCTGAAGCCATAGGTGACGAACTGGCGGTGGACTCGCTCCAGCAGGCCGCGCACATGCTCATCGTCGATACACAGGATCGCCAGCCCATAGAAGGGCAGATTGTGCAGAAATTCGATGAAGGTACTCTTGAGGCGATCGAAGTCGCCGCCATAGGTACTCATGTGGTCGGCGTCGATATTGGTGACGATCGACACCATGGGCTGCAGGTGGAGGAAGGAGGCATCGGACTCGTCGGCCTCGGCCACCAGGTAGTCCCCCTCCCCCAGCCGGGCGTTGGCGCCGGCGCTGGTCAGCCGTCCGCCAATCACGAAGGTCGGATCCAGCCCCCCTTCACCCAGCAGCGTTGCCGTGAGGCTGGTGGTCGTGGTCTTGCCGTGGGTACCGGCAACCGCAATGCCGTGTCGAAAGCGCATCAGCTCGGCCAGCATCTCGGCACGGCGAACCACCGGCACCCGATGCTCATGGGCCCACAGGATCTCGGGATTGGACTCGTCCACGGCGGTGGAGACCACCACCACGTCGGCGTTCATCACGTTCTCGGCGGCGTGACCGATGGCCACCTGGATGCCCCTGGCGCGCAGCCGTTCGACGACCGGCGAGGCCTTGAGATCGCTGCCGCTGACCTGGTAGCCCTGGTTGGCGAGCACTTCGGCGATGCCGCACATGCCGGCGCCACCAATGCCCACGAAATGGATGCGCCGGATACGGCGCATGCCCAGGCCCCGTCCATGGTGGGGGGGGGTTGCCTGGCCGGGAACCGGCCTCAGGGTGCTATCGCTCAAGAGCTGTCTCCATGCAGCCAGCCACCAGACGCTCGACGGCATCGAGGTGCGCACACCTCCGTGAGCGCTGCGCCATGGTGGCCAG
Organism: Halomonas alkalisoli; assembly: GCF_021412585.1. Lineage (GTDB taxonomy): Bacteria > Pseudomonadota > Gammaproteobacteria > Pseudomonadales > Halomonadaceae > Halomonas > Halomonas alkalisoli. The sequence goes on from NZ_JAKCMI010000037.1 coordinate 205,243, forward strand.
GGTATCGGGTTGCAGCAGTGTCGTCAGGCGCTCGGCGAGCGACACTGCCGTCATGTCGTGTTGCGGCAGCAGTTCGGCCGCCCCCGCCGCGACCAGGGCGCGGGCATTGACGGTCTGGTGGTCGTCGACCGCGTGGGGCAGTGGCACGAAGAGGGCCGGCTTGGCGGCGGCCGCCAGCTCGGAGACGGTCAGTGCCCCGGCACGGCACACCACCAGGTCGGCCCAGTCGTAGGCCGCCGCCATGTCCTCGATGAAGTCGGTTACCTCGGCCTCGACCCCTTGCGTGGCATACGCTTGCCGGGTGGCCGCCTCCTTGTCCCGCCCTGCCTGGTGCCAGACCGCTGGCCGCAACGCTTCCGGCAGACGGGCCAGCCCCTCCGGCACACGCTGGTTCAGGGCCAGCGCCCCCAGCGAACCGCCGACCACCAGCAGCCGCAGGGGCCGGTCGGCCATCGTCTCGCTGTCCCGCGGCATCTCTCCCAGGGCGGCGATATCCGCACGCACCGGGTTGCCGATCACCTCGGCGCGGCCGGGGAAGGCATGGTCGAAGGCCCCGTAGACCCGCTTCGCCAGGCGTGCCAGGGCCCGGTTGGTCAAGCCCGCCACGGCATTCTGCTCATGAATGATCAGCGGCCGTCGCGTCAGCCAGGCGGCAAGCCCACCGGGGCCGCTGGCAAAGCCGCCAAGCCCGACCACCAGCTGCGGATCGAGCCGGCGCAGGATACGGAGAGCCTGCCATACGGCACGGGTGAGGTTGAAGGGGGCCAGCAGCCAGCCGGCCAGGCCGTTGCCGCGCAGCCCGGCCACCGAAATGCGGTTGAGCGGAATATCGGCGGCAGGCACCAGGCGATTCTCGATCCCCCGCGGGCTACCCAGCCAGTGGACCTCCACCCCTCTCTCCTGCAACCCCCTGGCCAGGGACAGGGCAGGAATCACATGCCCCCCGGTGCCCCCCGCCATGATCAATACGCGCCGTGCCTTCGCCTTGCTCACTTGCCGACTCCCTCCGCTTCCAGCGCCCGGCGCCCGGCCGCGGTTTCACGGCGCGCGACGGGCTTCGCTCTTCGCTGCGCCAGCCGTGTCTCGATATCGGCACGCAGCAACAGCGCCATCATCATGGCACTGATCAACAGGCTCGAACCGCCGTAGCTCAGCAGGGGCAGCGTCAAACCCTTGGTGGGTAGCATGCCGGTACTGACGGCGATATTGATGAAGGCCTGGGCACCCACCACCAGCGCAATGCCGTAGCTGAGGTAGGCCGCAAATGCCATGCCGGCCAGTTCGGCGCGGCGCCCCACGGCCATGGCCCGGTAGATCAGCAGGGCAAAGAGCCCGACGACGCCGAGCGCGCCAAACAGCCCCAGCTCCTCGGCCAGCACGGCGAAGACGAAGTCGGTATGGGCCTCGGGCAGGTAGAAGAGCTTCTGTACGCTGTTGCCCAACCCCATCCCCAGCCAGTGCCCGCGACCGTAGGCGATCAAGGCCTGGGTCAGCTGGTAGCCGCTGGCGAACTGATCCGCCCAGGGATCGGAAAAGCTGGTGAGGCGAGCCAGGCGATAGGGCTCGGCGATGGCGACGTAGAAGCCCAGCACCCCGACGGCGCCCAGGATCAGCACGAAGCGGACCCAGGGCGCCCCGGCCATCAGCAGCATGCCCATCACGCAGCCGGTCATGACCACCACGGCGCCGTAGTCGGGCTCGAGAATCAGCAGCACGGCGATGATGCCCATCACCAGCAGCGGACGCAGGAAGGCGCCCCAGTGGCGCCGCACCTGGGGCAGAAAACGCTCCAGGTAACCGGCCAGGTAGGCAATCAGGCAGAGCTTGGCGACTTCCGACACCTGCAGGTTGAAGGGTATCCCGGGGATGGAGAGCCAGCGCCGGCTGCCGTTGACCTCGCGGCCGACGAACAGCACCAGCACCAGCAGCACAATACTGACCAGCAGCAGCAGGGGACCGTTGGCACGCCACCAGGCCAGCGGAGAGCGAAGCGTAAAGCCGGCCGCCACCAGGGCCAGGACCACGAACAGCGCATGGCGCTGACTGAAGTACCAGGGGTTTCCGGTCAGCCCGGCGGCCACTTCCGTGGAAGCCGATGTCACCATCACCCAGCCGATGAGCATCAGCGCAATGGCGGCAAACACCAGCCAGCCATCGAAGGGCTGGTGCTGGGTGGAGAGTTTCTGACGAAGCCTGGCGAGACGTATCACGGAGAGACTCCTGCAGCATGGCGACCGACCCAGCGGCGGAAGACTTCACCGCGCTCCTGGTAGTTGGCGAACTGATCGAGGCTGGCGCAGGCCGGCGACAGCAGCACGCAGTCTCCCGGCTCGGCGATCGCCTGGGCCCGGGCCATGGCCGCCTCGAGGTCGTCGACCAGGGTGAGGCTCACCCTGCCCCTCAGCGCCTTTTCGAGGCGTTCGGCATCCAGGCCGAAGAGGATCGCTTCGCGGCCGTACCGGGCAAGGGGTTCGGCCAGCGGGACAAAGTCGGCCCCTTTCCCCATGCCGCCCGCCAGCAGGATCAGCTGGCCGTCCAGGGTCGGTCCCAGGCCCGCTATGGCGGCAAGGGCGGCACCGACATTGGTACCCTTGGAGTCGTTGATCCAGCGCACGCCATCGACCTCGGCGATCACCTCCCCGCGGTGCGGCAGACCGGAAAAGCGGCGCAGCACTCGGCACATGGCCGCCATCGGGAATTCCAGGCGATGCCCCATGGCCAAGGCAGCCAGCGCATTGGCGTGATTGTGCCGGCCTGCCAGGCGCATCTCGCGCACCGGCATCAGTGGCGTATCGCCGTGCATCAGCCAGTCGCCGCCGTCATGAATGGCGATGCCCCATTCACCGTCCTGGGGCGCCCGGGTGGTAAAGCTGTCCTGGGCCGGCAGACGCTCCAGCGGTCGGGTCATGGCATCGTCGGCATTGATCACGCCGTGCCGGGCACCCCGGAAGATACCCAGCTTGGCGGCACGATAGCCCGCCATGTCGCCATGCCGGTCAAGATGATCCTCGGAGAGATTGAGAAAGGCAGCGGTCTCGGCCCCCAGGCGTGGCGTGGTCTCCAGCTGGAAGCTGGAAAGCTCCAGTACGTAGCAGTCGGCATTCGGCTCGTCATCGAGCAGGTCCAGTGCCGGCGTACCCAGGTTGCCGCCCACCGCCACGCGCCGGCCCGACTCCCGGGCCATCTCGCCGAGCAGGGTGGTGACGGTGGACTTGGCATTGGAGCCGGTGATGGCGGCGATCGGCGCGCGACAGGCGCGCACGAAGAGCGCAATCTCGCCGACCACCAGGGGCTCCCCGGTAGCATCGCGCACCCGCCCGGCAAGTTCGGCGAGCCCCGGCGTGCGCGGATCCACTCCGGGACTGAGCACCACCTCCTCCACCTCGCTCAGGTCCAGCGATGTCAGCGGCCCGCAGTGAATCTCGACCCCCGGGTGCGCCGCATGGAAGTCGTCGACGCCGGGCGGGACGGCACGGGTATCGGCCACCATGTAGGGCACGCCCTGCCGCGACAGGTGCCGGCATATGGCGCGGCCGGATATGCCGAGACCGACCACCAGGGTCATACCCTTCGGCACCTTCAGCATGCTCGCCTCCCGTCCGTTGCGCAGGGTTCGAAAATAGGCACGCCTGGCGCTCAGCGTATCTTCAGGGTGGCAAGGCCGATCAGCACCATCACCACGGTGATGATCCAGAAGCGCACGATGACGCGCGGCTCGGGCCACCCCTTGAGTTCGTAGTGATGATGCAGCGGCGCCATGCGAAAGATACGGCGCCCCGTCAGCTTGTAGGAACCCACCTGGAGGATCACCGACACGGTCTCCAGGACGAAGATGCCCCCCATGATGAACAGCACGATCTCCTGGCGAACGATGACCGCCACCACCCCCAGCGCGGCGCCCAGCGCCAGCGCTCCGACGTCGCCCATGAAGACCTGGGCCGGATAGGTGTTGAACCAGAGGAAGCCCAGGCCGGCTCCCGAAATGGTAGCGCAGAACACCGCCAGCTCGCCGGCCCCGATGATGTTGGGGATCTGCAGGTAGTTGGCGAACACCGCGTTGCCGCTGGCGTAGGCGAATACCGCCAGGCCCATGGCCACCATGACGGTGGGCATGATCGCCAGCCCATCCAGGCCATCGGTGAGGTTGACTGCATTGGAGCTGCCGACGATCACCAGGTAGGTCAACACGATGTAGAAGACCCCCAGCGGTATCACGATATCCTTGAACAGCGGCACGATCAGGCTGGTTTCCACCGGGTTGCCGGCGGTGTAATAGAGTACCAGTGCGGCGATCAGGCCGATGACCGACTGCCACAGGTACTTCCAGCGAGCCGGCAGCCCCCTGGGATTCTTCTCCACCACCTTGCGATAGTCGTCGACCCAGCCAATGGCACCGAAGCCCAGGGTCACCACCAGCACGATCCAGACATAGTGCACGCTCAGGTCCGACCACAGCAGCGTACTGACGGCGATGGCCATCAGGATCATGGCGCCACCCATGGTCGGCGTGCCGGCCTTGGACAGATGGGACTGGGGGCCGTCATCGCGCACCGCCTGGCCGATCTGCCGCTCGACCAGTCGACGAATCATCCAGGGGCCCAGCCACAGACAGAGCAGCAGGGCCGTCATGGTCCCCAGGATCATCCGCAGGGTGAGGTAATTGAAGACATTGAAGGCGCTCTGGTATTGCGCCAGGAAATTAGCCAGAAAAAGCAGCATGTGTTGCGTTCACCTTGATGCGTCAGCGCGTAGTGCGGCCACGACCCGCTCCATTCCGGCACTGCGCGATCCCTTGATCAGTACGCTTGCCCCGGGGGGGAGTTGATTCAGAACGTGGCGCGTCAGCGCGTCGCGGTCGTTGAAATGGCACCCGCCCTCTCCGAAGGCGCTGCTGGCTGGCTGCGCCAGCTCGCCGCAGGTGCCGAGCACGTCGATTCCCAGTTCCCGCGCATAGCGGCCGACTTCGGCATGCAGTCGGTCCGATGCCTCCCCCAGTTCGCCCATGGCGCCCAGCAGGCACCACCGCGGCCCCGGCAGCTCGGCCAGCAGCGCCATGGCTGCCTTCACCGCGCCTGGGTTGGCATTATACGTATCATCGAGCAGCCGGCATCCGTTGATGCCGGGTTCCGCGCTCAGGCGCCCCGGCATGGGCATGACGGCCTCCAGCCTGGCCAGCAGCGGCTCGATGGCGACGCCCAGCGCAATGGCGCCGGCCGTTGCCGCCAGTGCATTGGCGACGCCATGACGCCCCAGCAGGGCGAGCTGGACCCGGCCGCACCGGCGCCCGTCCACGACAAGCGTGAAAGCATAGCGCCCCATGGCGTCACAGGCCAGCTCGACGGCATGCACCCGTGCCTCTTCGCTAAAACCGAAATCCATGACCGGCCGCGGAGCGGCAAGCCGCGACCAGAGCGGGAAGTAGCGATCGTCGCGATTGAGCACCGCGATGCCGTCGTCGCCCAGGCCGGCGAGGATCTCCGCCTTGGCCTGGGCGATCTGCCCCATGCCGCCGAACTCGCCCACATGGGCGCCGGTGACGTTGGTGATGATCGCCACCTGCGGCCGGGCGAGCATCGTGGTCCAGGCGATTTCGCCCAGATGATTCGCGCCGAGCTCCACCACCGCCTGCCGATGGTGGGAATGCAGCGCAAGCAGCGTGAGCGGCGCACCGATATCGTTGTTGAGGTTGCCATGGGTGGCCAGGGTCTCGCCGGGGCGGCCCAGCAGCTGAGAGAGGATCTCCTTGACGCTGGTCTTGCCGCTGTTACCGGTCACTGCCACCAACGGGCCACCCCAGGCCCGGCGCCGTGCCCGCCCCAGCAACCCCAGGGCCAGACGGGTATCCGGCACCACCAGCTGCGGCAGCGGGTCGTCCACCGGCGCCTCGACCAGCGCCGCTACCGCCCCGGCTTCCCGCGCCTGGGCGATGAAGTCATGGGCGTCGAAGCGCTCCCCGCGAAGTGCCACGAACAGGGCACCGGGAACTGGACTGCGCGAGTCGGTCACGATGTCATCCAGCCGCCGATCTTCCCCGGGAAGGGCCACTCCGAGCGCTTCGGCCACTTCCGCCAGTGTCGCCAGACCAGGCCTAGGCATCGTTGTCACCCCCACGCCGCCGCAGTGACGCCTCGGCCCGTTGCGTATCGCAGAACGGGTGGCGCACCCCATCGACCTCCTGGTAGGGCTCGTGGCCCTTGCCGGCCAGCAACACCAGGTCGTCGGCGCCGGCCTCTGCCAGCGTCCGCTCGATGGCCTCGCCGCGCCCGGCGATGACCCAGGCCTGTCGGCGGGCTTCGGCCGACAGGCCCTCCAGCACCTGGTCGCGAATGGCAGCGGGGTCCTCGCTGCGGGGGTTGTCGTCGGTTACCACCAGCCGATCCGCATGGCGCTCGGCGGCCTGCGCCATTAATGGCCGCTTGCCGCCGTCCCGATCGCCGCCACAGCCGAACAGGCACCAGAGTTGCCCCTCGCCGGGGAGGTGGTGGCGCAGGGCAATCAGGGCATTTTCCAGGGCATCCGGCGTGTGTGCGTAGTCGACGATCACCGTGGGGCAGCCAGGCCGACGCACCGCCTGCATTCGCCCCGGCACCGGCACCAGTCGTGTCGCCGCCTCGAACAGCGCTGGCAGCGACTCGCCCAAGCCATAGAGCGTGGCGATGGCCAGCAGCACGTTGTCCAGGTTGAAGCGCCCCATCAGCGGCAGCTCCAGGGCCATCTCCCCCTCGGGAGTGGCCACCAACGCCAGCTGACCATGCTCGGAGGGCTTCCAGTCGAGCACCCGCAGCGTCGCTGCGGCATCGTCGCCCACCGCCAGCACCCGCACCCCCGGCGCCACGCCGGCCAGCATCAGGCGTGCCAGGGGGTCGTCGGCATTGACCACGGCAAGCGACAGCTCGGGGCGCCGGAACAGCCGTGCCTTGGCGGCCGCGTAGGCCGCCATGCTGCCGTGATAGTCGAGATGATCACGGCTCAGGTTGGTAAAGAGCGCTGCCGTCAGCTGGCAGCCATCCAGTCGCCCCTGCTCCAGGGCGTGGGACGAGACCTCCATCGCGACGCGGTCGATGCCGTCCCGGGCCATGTCACCCAGCGACGCCTGCAGGGCCAACGGCCCAGGCGTGGTCAGCTCGGCCGCTGCCAGCGCGGCGGGTCGGCCATGCCCGAGGGTCCCCACGACCCCGGCATCCCGCCCCAGGGCGGCACTCAGTTCGGCCAGGTAGTGCGTCACCGAGCTCTTGCCGTTGGTGCCGGTGACCCCGATCAGCTCGAGCCCCTCGGGGACCGCGAAGAGCTCGTGGCCCAGTTCGCCCAGGCGCTGGCGCAGAAAGGGCAAGGCCAGCACGCGTTGCTCCTGGGCAGAGGCCGGCAGGGCCTCCCCTGGCTCGGTATGGTAGAGCACCCATCCGGCGCCGGCGGCCAGGGCATCGGCAAGGAAGGCGCGTCCATCGACGCTGACCCCCGGGACGGCCACGAAGATGTCTCCCTGGGACAGGCGGCGGCTGTCGAGCACCAGCCGAACCGGCTCGCCCGGCACGAGGTCGGGGATCGGCAGGCCGGGCCAGCATCGCTTCAGCGCCGCCTGAAAACGGGAAGCACTCACCTCCATGGGGTCACCTCCGAGGAAAAGCAGGATAGCGTCATCGTATGCGCTGGTCTGGCGGCACATCGAGCAGCCGCAGCGCACCGCCGGTGACACGAGAGAATACCGGAGCCGCTACGGCTCCGCCAAAGTAGTCACCGGCCCGGGGGTGATCGATCATCACGATGGTGACGATGCGCGGATCGGAGACCGGTGCCACGCCGGCGAACAGGCTGCGGTAGGCATTCTGCTCGTAGCCGCTGGCAGAAGTCTTGCGCACCGTCCCCGTCTTGCCGGCCACCCGATAACCCGGCACCGCCGCGCGGCGGCCACCCGTGCCCGGCTGGACGGACTCCTCCATGATGCGCAACAGGTTGTGGGCGATGACGGGATCGATGGTCGGGGTGCCGGCAGGGGCTTCCGGCAGTCGAAGCAGGGAGGGGGGCATGCGCACCCCGTCGTTGGCGAGGGCCGTATAGGCACTGGCCAGCTGCAGTGCGGAAACCGACAGGCCATAGCCATAGGAGAGCGCGGCCCACTGGCTGCGCGACCAGCGTACCGGGGCCGGCATGTGGCCGACGGCCTCGCCGGGGAAGCCCGTTTCGGTACTCTGGCCGAAGCCCAGGCGACGATAGAGCTCGGGCACCAGCGGCTCATCGAGCTCGAGCACCAGCCTCGACATGCCGATATTGGAGGATTTCTCGAGGATGCCGGCCAGGTCCAGCCGCCCATAGTTGCGAATGTCGCGAATGGTGAAGCGGTCCAGCATCATCCAGCCAGGCGAGGTATCGACCACGACATCCAGGTCGAACTGGCCGCTCTCCATGATCGCCGCCATGGCCAGCGGCTTCATCACCGAGCCCGGCTCGAAGACATCGACGATGGCCTGATTGCGCAGCCCCCGCGGATCGAGGCCGGCCCGGTTATTGGGGTTATAGGAAGGCTGGTTGGCCATGGCCAGCACTTCGCCGGTGCGAGCATCCATCATCACCACCACCCCGCCATCGGCCTCATGCTCGGCGACGGCGGCCTTGAGCTCACGATAGGCCATGTACTGAAGCCGCTGATCGATGGAGAGCACCAGCTCGCCCCCGGGCTGCGCCTCGCGCAGGATCGCCAGGTCGCGGACCAGGCGGCCGCGACGGTCCTTGATCACGCGACGCTGCCCCGGCGTGCCGGCCAGGTAGGGCTGATAGGCAAGCTCCACGCCCTCCTGGCCCAGGTCGTCGACATTGGTCACGCCCAGCAGCTGAGCGGTCACCTCGCCGGCCGGGTAGTAACGCTTGTACTCATGCTGGGCATAGACACCGGCCATGCGCAGGCCGAGAACACGCTGTGCCGCCTCCGGCGTCAGCTGCCGCCGCAGGTACATGAATTCACGCTCGCTGAAGCGCTCCAGGCGCGCATCGAGATCATCCGGAGACATGTTCAGGGCCTGGGCCAGCATCAGCCGCTGTATACGGTCTTCGGGGACTTCCTGGGGATTGGCCCATAGCGTTACCACCGGCGTGGAGATGGCCAGTGGCTCACCGTTACGGTCGCTGATCATGCCCCGGTGGGCGGTGAGGGATTCGGTGCGCAGCGTCCTGGCATCCCCCTGCCCTTGCAGGAACGAGCGGTCGATGACATGCAGCGTCACGATACGCCCCGCCAGCAGCAGCATACCGACCAGGACCAGGAAGAGAACCAGATAATAGCGCGCACCGCCCATGGGAGCGGAAGGCGGGCGGCGACGCGGCGACACACCGCTGCGAGCTTCCGCGGTCATGGCCGAATGACCTCGACTTCGTTGACATGGGGCAGTCGCATTTCCAGCCTTTCGACGGCCAGGCGCTCGATTCGCGCCGGCGACGACCAGGCGCTTTCCTCCAACAGCAGCTGCCCCCACTCGGTCTGCAGCTGATCGCGCTCACGCTCGAGCTGCTGCAAGTGGGCGTACTGCTCACGGGTAAGGTGGCTTACATTGATCACCGCGGTGGCGGTGATCAGGCAGGCCATCACCAGCCCCGCCGCCAGAAGCAGGTCGCCGCTCGGCAGGCTGGCAGGGGCCCAGCGGGACAGGGTGGAACGCGAGGGTTGCAATCCTTGCTTCATGCCGTTCCTCAAACCAGCTTGCGCGCTGCCCGCATGACCGCACTGCGGGCGCGGGGGTTGGAATCGACTTCTTCTGGTGTCGGTCGCCGGGCCTTGCCCAGCGGAGCCAGGCGCCTGGCGAGCTGGTCGTCACGGATCGGGACGCCACGGGGAAGGTCGGTGTCCCCACGCACGTGCTCACGAATGAATCGCTTGACCCGGCGATCCTCCAGCGAGTGGAAGCTGATCACCACCAGGTGGCCACCGGGGGCCAAGGCTTCCAGCGCGGCCTCGAGCGCCGCATCGAGCTGCTCCAGCTCGCCATTGATATGGATACGCAGCGCCTGAAAGGCCCGGGTCGCGGGATGCTTGCCCTTCTCCCAGGCCGGGTGAGCGACCTTCAGCACCTCGGCCAGGTCCGCCGTACGGCTGAAGGGACGCTCGGCACGGCGCGTCACCACGGCCCTGGCCAGCCGCTTGGCAAAGCGCTCCTCGCCGTAGGTCTTGAAGACCCGGGCGATATCGGCCTCGCCGGCACGAGCCAGCCAGGCCGCCGCACTCTCGCCCCGGGTCGGGTCCATGCGCATGTCCAGCGGGCCGTCGCGCAGGAAGCTGAAGCCACGTTCGGGATCATCCAGCTGTGGCGAGGAGACGCCGACGTCGAGCAACACACCGGCCAGCTTGCCATGCAGGCCATGCCGTTCGGCCAGCTCGCCCAGTCGCGCAAACTCCCCCTGCTCGATGGTGAAGCGGGCATCGTCGATGTCCGCCGCTTCGGCAATGGCGTGGGGGTCACGATCAATGGCCAACAGGCGCCCCTCGGGGGCCAGCCGGGCAAGAATGGCCCGGGAATGGCCGCCTCGGCCGAAGGTGCCGTCCAGGTAGGCGCCGCCGGGATCGTGAACGAGCGCCTCCACGGCGCCGTCCAGCAGTACGCTGGCATGACGAAAGCCGCGGTGGGCCGGTTCAGGTGCGGTTGACGACATGCGCTTCTCTGGATTATCGATAGCTGAGTATACCGACCGGCCTGGGGAAACATTGCATAAATGTCTGCGCTTCCCTAGGACCGGTAACGGAAAATTGAAATCAGGGGGAGTCGGCCGATAAGCCGGGTTCTGTCGAGGACAGCCATTCATCTAGGGGCCGCGTCACCACGGCCCTCGAGCAACCTACCCGAACCCGACGCGGGCCACGCCATTGGGTTCCTATTTGGTCTTGCTCCGGGTGGGGTTTACCATGCCACGCACTGTTACCAGGCGCGCGGTGCGCTCTTACCGCACCCTTTCACCCTTACCGGCCTCCCGAAGGAGACGTAGGCGGTCTACTCTCTGCTGCACTTTCCGTCGGCTCACGCCGCCCAGGCGTTACCTGGCACCCTGCCCTATGGAGCCCGGACTTTCCTCCCCCGGCCGACCGCGAGGGCCGGCACGGCGGCGACTGTCTGGCCGACTCCGAGCGCAAGAATAACAGCGCACCGGAGCCCTCTCAATGCCTTTCCTCGTCATCGGACGCAGAGCCCGGTGCGTCAGCGCGCATCCTTGAGCGCCTGGGCCCGGCCATACCAGACCTTCTTCGGACCACCCAGCAGCCGTGCCGCCACGGCTGCCGCCTGCTTGACACCGACATCCTCGGCCAGCAGCGCACCCAGCAAGGCATCGGCTTCGACATCGCCCGCCTCGGGGGCGTCGCGCGGCTCGGCACCCTCTATCATGATCACGAACTCACCCCGAGCCTGGTCCGGGTCCTCCTCCATGCGCGCCAGGAGCGCCTCCGCACTGCCGTCCAGAAAGGTCTCGAAGGCCTTGGTCAGCTCTCGCGCCAATACCACTCGGCGCCCACCCAGCGTACCGGCGATATCCGCCAGGGTATCGCGGATACGGTGCGGCGACTCGTAGAAGACCAGCGTCTCCTCGCGGGCGGCAAGCCCCTCCAGGCGCAGGCGGCGAGCACCGCCCTTCGCCGGCAGGAAACCCTGGAAGAGGAAACGATCCGTGGGCAGCCCGGCGGCCGAGAGCGCCGCCACCAGCGCACAGGCGCCCGGCACCGGCACGATACGACGCCCACGGGCACGCAGCTCCCGCACCAGGACGAACCCGGGGTCGCTGATCAAGGGCGTGCCGGCATCAGAGACCAGGGCGATATCCTCACCACCGACCAACCGCTCATCGAGTTGAGCGACGCGCGCCGCCTCGTTATGCTCATGGAGAGAGAGCATCGGCAACGCAAGCCCCAGGTGGCGCAGCAGCCGTGCGGTGTGGCGTGTATCCTCGGCGGCAATCACCGCCACCTCGCTCAGCACCCTGGCTGCACGTGACGAGAGGTCTTCCAGATTCCCAATTGGCGTAGCGACCACGTACAATGTTCCCTGATTCACATCAGTCATGTCGGCTCCCTGGCAAGCTCCCCGGACAAGGAAGAATCATGCTGAAAATGCCCCGCGGCCTGCTGGCCATTGCCTTTCTGGCCATACTGCTGGCCGGCTGCGCGCCTCCCGGCATCGTCGATCGTGTCCCCGACGACGACCCCGCCTACCTGCTCGAGCAGGCCCGGCAGCAGGGGCCCGAACAGGCGGCGATCAGCCGCCTCGAAGCGGCCGATATCCTAGCACGCCAGGGTCGGCGCACCCAGGCGCTCGAGGTGGCCAGCGATATCGACGATCAGCGGCTGCCCGCCGAATACCGCCTGCAGTGGGCCATGCTGCTCTCCGAGCTCGGCGAGTCCGAGGGGGAGCCCTGGGCCGTCATCCAGGCCGCACAGCTGCTCGACGAGATCCAGGTACCCCGTGACGCCGGCCTGATACTGCGCGAGCGGCATGGCCGGGCCCTGGCCCAGGTCGATGAGCATCGCGCGGCCGCGCTGATCCTGATCGGCGTACAGGCCCAAACGGACAGCGAGGCGCTGAACGACCCCATCTGGTCCTCGCTCTCGCGTCTCGAGGGACCCGAGCTTGCGTCCATGCGCGACGAGACCGACGACCTGGGCCGGGGCTGGCTGGCGCTCGCCAACCTGGTGCGAGAAAGCGGCGGCGACATCGAGCGACTCTTCATGCGCCTCGATGAGTGGCGCGAACGCAATGCCCGGCACCCCGCCGCGCGAAGCGTTCCCGAAGACCTGATAGCCCTGCGCGAGCTGCGCGGCCAGGAAGTCCGGCATATTGCCGTCTTCCTGCCTGAGTCGGGCCCATTGGCCGGCGTGGCCGAAGCGATTCGGGACGGCATCCGTTCCCATCACCAGAGTGCGGCCGAACGCAACGGCGGCGTTCGACTGACGTTCCTGGATACCAGCCGGAGCAGTATCGACGCCCTCTACGAGGAAGCACGCAACCGCGGCGCCCAGGTCGTCATCGGCCCGCTGGACAAGGACCTGGTGACGGAACTCGAAAACCGCGACCGGCTGCCGTTGCCAACCCTGGGCCTCAATTACGGCCATGGCGAGACCAACCGGGCTCAGGGATTCTTCCAGTACGGCCTGTCGGCCGAGGACGAAGCTCGCCAGGTGGCGAGACGGGGCCGCGACGATGGCCATCGTCGCAGCGCCATGCTGGTTCCGGACAACGAATGGGGACGGCGGGTCGGACGCGCCTTCGAGGAGGAGTGGCGCCGCCTGGACGGCACCATCACCAATGCGGTGGCCTACGACCCCCGCGGCTCCGCCACCGAGAGCACGCGTCGCGTTCTCTCCGGCGGCCGGCCGGACATGCTGTTCCTGCTGGCACTGCCCAGCTATGCACGCCAGGTCCCCCCGACCCTGGACTACTATAACGCCTCCACCCTACCGATCTATGCCACCTCGCATCTCTTCGAGGGACGTCCGCAGCCGCTGCTCGACCATGACCTGGATGACGTGAACTTCATCGACATCCCGTGGCAGATTCCCGATGCCGCCGTCGGCGGGGTGGAAGCCCTTCCCTACCTCAGCAGCTATCAGCAATTGCACGCAGACGCCGACCCCTCCGTCTTCCGCCTGATGGCCATGGGCGTGGACGCCTACGAGCTCGCACGCCGTCTGCCGCAGTTCCAGCTGATGCCGGAGAGTGAGCTTAACGGCGCCACGGGCCGACTGACCCGCGCCGCCGACGGACGCATCGAGCGGCACCTCCCCTGGGCACGGTTCCAGCGCGGCGTGCCGCAGCCGATCCTGGCCATCGACCTGCTCGGCACCGACCTGATGGAAAACGGGCTTCCTGACCGCGAGCCGTCCGCCAATGGCCAGCGGAACTGATGCAAGAGCACGAGGCGCTCATATCGAGCGCCTCGCCGCCGACTGGCTCGCTGCGCGCGGCCTGGCGCTGATCGCCAGCAACCACCAGGTGAAAGGCGGGGAGCTCGACCTGATCATGCGCGATGGTGAGACACTCGTCTTCGTCGAGGTCCGCCACCGTGCCGACACCCGGCATGGTCATCCGCTGGAAACCATCACCGCCACCAAGCAGCGCCGCCTGATACGCGCAGCGCGTTTTTATCTTGCACGCAACCGGCTATCATGTCCGTGCCGCTTTGACGCGCTGGCCGTGACCGGCACCCCGCCCGCTCTCGACTTCGAATGGGTGCAAGGCGCCTTCGAAGCGTTCTGACCGGCTTGCTACAGCCCCCAGGACCAGGACCTCATAGAATGGATTTTCAGCAACGCATACTCGGCCACTTCAATGCCAGCATCGACACCAAGACCTATGCCAGCGAGGTATTACCGCCGTTCATCGAGGTAGCCAGCCAGATGATGGTCCAGTGCCTGGTCAATGAGGGCAAGATCCTTGCCTGCGGCAATGGCGGCAGCGCCGGCGACAGCCAGCACTTTTCTTCCGAACTGCTCAACCGCTTCGAGCGGGAGCGCCCCAGCCTGCCCGCCCTGGCCCTGACCACCGACACCTCGACACTGACGTCCATCGCCAACGACTACAGCTACAACGAGGTATTCTCCAAGCAGATTCGCGCCCTGGGCCAGCCCGGCGACATCCTGCTTGCCATCTCCACCAGCGGCAACTCCGGCAACGTCATCCAGGCGATACAGGCGGCCCACGACCGCGACATGACGGTCGTCGCCCTGACCGGTCGTGACGGCGGCGACATGGCATCCCTGCTCGGCCAGGACGACTGCGAGATTCGCGTCCCGGCCACCTCGACAGCACGCATCCAGGAGGTTCACCTGTTGGTGATCCACTGCCTGTGCGACCTCATCGATGAACAACTCTTCGGCAGCAGCGAGTAAACGACATGGCCCTTACGAGACTGATCCCCCTCTTCCTGACCGCCTTCCTGCTGACATTGGCGGGCTGCACCACGGTTACCGGTGTCGCCAACCCCGGCACCATCGACGAGAACTATGGCAAGCGCACCCTTGGCGCCCAGGTCGAGGACGAGAGCATCGAGACCAAGATCGCCCATAACCTGCGGCGCAACGATGCCCGCCTGGGCGATGCCCGCATCAATGTCGACAGCTACAATGCCATCGTACTGCTCACCGGCCAGGTACCCAGCGAGGAGCTCAAGCAGAAAGCCACCGAGATCGCCCGTGACGTACGCAACGTGCGCGACGTTCACAACGAACTCTCCGTTGCCGCCAACCTTCCGGCAAGCCAGCGCCTGTCGGATACCTGGATCAATACCCGCATTCGCACCAGCCTGGCCACCGACGAGACCATCGACACCAGTCGACTGCGTTTCGTCACCGAGAACGCCAGCGTCTATGTGATGGGCATCGTCACCCGCGCGGAGGCAGATCGCATCGTCAACGCCATCTCGCGTATCGGCGGCGTGCAGCGCATCGTCAAGGTCTTCGACTATATCGATTGACGCCACCGATGGATGCAAAAACGGCAGGCCCATGGGCCTGCCGTTTTACGTTGGGATCCTTCGCTCGCCTTCAGCCGAGCGATGAATGTCCCGCGAGCTCGCTACTTGATGATCCTGAGCGACGGGCGCCCCTTGGGCTTGGTCTTGGCCCTGGACTCGCTCTTGACCTCTTCCCGCTCCTCTCCCGACCCTTCCGACTCACGGCCTTCCGGCTCACGACCCTCGCTTTCGACGGCAGTCAGCTCAGGCCGCTCCGCGGCCTCCTCTTCGCCACCGCTCGCGGCCTGAGGAATCACCGGCTCATGGCCGAACACCATCCCTACGCCATTCTCACGGGCATAGATGGCGATCAGCGCCGGCATGGGTACCACTACCTGCATGGGCTGACCGCCGAAGCGGGCACTGAAGGTGATGGCATCGTTCTCGATATGCAGGTCGCGAACCGCGGTTGGCCCCACATTGAGGACGATCTGGCCGTTCTGGACGAACTGACGCGGCACGATGACACCGGCCTGCTCGGCATCCACGACCACGTAGGGGGTGTACTCGTTGTCCAGGAGCCACTCGTAGAGGCCTCTGGCAAGATAGGGACGGCTCGATAGCATTCTGCGCCCTCCTCCGTTTGAAGACGCCGGGCCGCGCCCGGCGCTGTAATCAGTTGCGCATTTCGCGCTCGGTCTCACTCAGTGAAGCGACGAAAGCATCGCGCTCGAACAACCGCTCCATATAGGTAACCAGAGGCTGGACCTGCTTCTCCGGCAGCTCGATGCCAAGTACCGGCAGCCGCCACAGGATCGGAGCGATACAGCAGTCGACCAGCGAGAACTCCTCGCTCATGAAGAACGGCACGTCCTCGAAGATTGGCGAGATGCCTACCAGGCTTTCGCGCAGCTCCTTGCGTGCCTTCTCGACTTCCTTCTTCGGCCCCTGCTCGATCTGCTCGACCAGCGGGCACCACTCACGCTCGATACGATGCATCCAGAGCCGGCTCTGGGCTCGCGCCACCGGGTAGACCGGGAGCAGCGGAGGATGCGGGAAGCGCTCATCCAGGTACTCCATCATCACCTTGGATTCGTACAGCACCAGGTCGCGATCGAGAAGCGTGGGCACACTGTTGTAGGGGTTGAGATCGGCGAGTTCTTCAGGGCGCTGTTCGCCACTGACTTCGACAATATCCACCGCCACGCCCTTCTCGGCGAGTACGATGCGCACGCGATGACTGAAGTGATCATCGCTTCCGGAATAGAAGATCATCGACGACCGCTTGGCCACTACACCCATGAAACAATCCTCGCATCAATTCGAACCGGGATGATAACACGCGCACGCATCGTCGTGCGTGTGCGTTGCAACAGGCATAAAACAAGACGCAGGGGGCGCATGGCACACAGCCATACGCCCCCTGCCTCACAGACTGACCCGCAAGGAATCAGTGAATATCGCGCCAATACTCACGCTTGAGCAGATAGGCCAGCACACCGAAGATGAAGATGAAGAGCAGCACCTTCGGCCCGAGAACCTGAGCCTGCAGCTTGGAAGGCTCGCCCACATAGGCCAGGAAGTTGGTCAGATCATAGACCGCTTCCTCGAACTCGTCCGGCTCCATGGAGCCCGGCCGGGTGACCTGAAGCACATCGCAGGATTGATACTTCCCGGTCAGCGGATCGAGCTCGGCACCCTCCACCGGACGGTCGGTTTCGGCACAGACCTTCTCCTGAACCCCCTGCAGCGGCTCGAGCACGTTGGGCATCGCCACCATGTCGAAGACCTCGTTGTTCACCCCGTTCGGGCGACTCGGGTCCTTGTAGAAAGTCAGCAGATAGGAGTAGACCCAGTCGGCACTGCGCACCCGCGTCTGAAGGGTCAAGTCCGGCGCCGCGGCACCGAACCAGTTGGCCGCATCATCGCGGGTCATGGCGATGTGCATCTGGTCGTTGTAGGCCAGGTCGGACGAGAAGATCAGGTTCTCTTCCACCAGGTCCTGGGGCATGCCGAAATCCTCGGCGGCCCGGGCGAAACGCTGGTGCTCCAGGCTATGGCAGCCCATGCAGTAGTTGACATAGAGCTGCATTCCCCGCTGCAACGACGCCTCGTCATTGAGATCCGGCGTCATCGAGTAGGGCGTATCGGCAGCCGGCGCCGCCGCCACCGCGAAGGGCACCAGCGCGAAGAGCAGTGCGAACAGTTGCTTTTTCATTAGCCAGTCACCCTCTCCGGAACGGGTTTTGTCTTCTCCAGCCGCGTATAGAACGGCATCAGCAGGAAGAAGGCGAAGTACAGGGCCGTGCACAGCTGGGCCACCGCCGTGCGCAGCGGTGTCGCCGGCAGTGCACCGAGGATACCCAGGATCACGAAGCTGATGGCAAAGATCGCCAGCATCGTCTTGGACATCCACCCCTTGTAGCGCATGGAGCGCACCGGGCTACGATCCAGCCAGGGCAGCACGAAGAGTACCGCAATGGCCCCGCCCATGAAGACCACGCCAAGGAACTTGGCATCCAGGCCGAAGAGGTCGAAGGTGATCGCCCGCAGGATCGCGTAGAAGGGCGTGAAATACCAGACCGGCGCGATGTGATCCGGCGTCACCATCGGGTTGGCCGGCTGGAAATTGGGTGCCTCAAGGAAGTAGCCCCCCCCCTCGGGGAAGTAGAAGACCACGGCCGCGAAGACGAACAGGAATACCGCCACACCGAAGATGTCCTTCACGGTGTAGTAGGGGTGGAACGGGATGCCGTCCAGCGGCTTGCCGGTCTCATCCTTCTTGGCCTTGATGTCGATGCCGTCGGGATTGTTGGAGCCGACCTCATGCAGGGCAATGATATGCAGCACCACCAGCGCCAGGATCACGATGGGCAGTGCCACCACGTGCAGGGCGAAGAAGCGGTTCAGGGTGATGCCAGAAATCAGGAAGTCACCGCGAATCCACTGGGTCAGGTCCGGACCGATCACCGGTATCGCCGAGAACAGCGAGATGATGACCTGAGCGCCCCAGTAG
Organism: Halomonas alkalisoli; assembly: GCF_021412585.1. Classification (GTDB taxonomy): domain Bacteria; phylum Pseudomonadota; class Gammaproteobacteria; order Pseudomonadales; family Halomonadaceae; genus Halomonas; species Halomonas alkalisoli. The sequence continues at coordinate 223,676 of NZ_JAKCMI010000037.1, forward strand.
GACATCTGCCCCCAGGGCAGCAGGTAGCCCATGAAGGCCTCGGCCATGAGCAGCAGGTAGATGGCCATGCCGAAGATCCACACCAGCTCCCGTGGCGCCTTGTAGGAGCCATAGAGCAGGCCGCGGAACATGTGCAGGTAGATGACCACGAAGAAGGCAGTGGCACCGGTGGAGTGCAGGTAGCGAATAAGCCAGCCCCACTCGACATCACGCATGATGTACTCGACCGAGGCAAAGGCGCCTTCGGCCGAAGGGTTGTAGCTCATGGTGAGCCAGATGCCGGTCAGTATCTGGTTGACCAGCAGCAACATGGCCAGCGAGCCGAAGAAATACCAGAAATTGAAATTCTTCGGTGCATAGTACTTGGACAGGTGGTCCTGCCACATCTGAGTAGCCGGAAAGCGATCATCCACCCAGCGCATGAAGCCGCTTTCCGCCTTGACCTTGTTCGGATTACCCATCAGGCAGTCTCCTCGTCTTCGCCAACGATGATCACGTCATCGCTCTCAAAGCGATACGGCGGCACTTCGAGATTGGTCGGTGCCGGCACGTTGCGGAATACGCGACCCGCCAGATCGAAATAGGAGCCGTGACAGGGACAGAAATAGCCCCCGGGCCAGGCTGTCATATCGACGTCGTCCGGTTCGGGGCGATAGAGCGGTGAGCAGCCAAGATGCGTGCAGATCCCGATCAGCACCGAGATATCGGGCCGGATCGAACGCAGCGGGCCGGTGACATACTGCGGCTGCTGCGGTTCGTTGGAGTCCGGGTCGGCCAGACGAGCGGGATCGAAGTTCTCGGTACGCTCGATCATGTCGTCGGTACGCCTGACGATCCACACCGGACGCCCGCGCCACTCAACGGTCATCCGCTGTCCCGTCTCAAGCTTCGACACATCTGCACTTACCGGTGCCCCCGCCGCTCGTGCCCTGGCACTCGGCTGCCAGGAAGCCACAAAGGGAACCGCCACTCCCACTGCACCCACCGCACCCACTACGGTGGTGGCACCCAGGAGGAGACGGCGCCGCCCTTTGTTCACGCCGTTATCTGCCATTGTATGGTTTCTCCCATCAGCTTACCCGTTGATCCAGCACGGGGGTGGTATCCCGCAACCACGGATATAAAATCCGTCGTATCTTAAGGAATCCTGCCGCCTGGCACAAGACAAAGCACGCCTGACCAAGGTGGTATTTTTTGTGCAAAATTCTGTTTTTCAAAAGAAAAAACCCAGGCAATCGCCTGGGTTTTTCTGTCTTGAAAGGCCGTGATCAGCGCTTGGAGAACTGCGGGCGACGACGCGCCTTGCGCAAACCGACCTTCTTCCGCTCGACCTGACGGGCGTCACGAGTGACATAGCCGGCCGCACGCAGTGCCGGACGGAAGTCCTCGTTGTACTCCATCAGGGCACGGGTAATGCCGTGGCGAATGGCGCCGGCCTGGGAGGAACCACCACCACCCTTGACGGTGACAAAGACGTCGAACTGACCCACGGTGTCGGTCAGCTCCAGCGGCTGGCGAACCACCATGCGACCGGTGACGCGACCAAAGTACTGGTCCAGCTCATGGCTGTTGACGGTGATCTTGCCGGTTCCCGGCTTGAGAAAGACGCGGGCGGTGGATGTCTTGCGGCGCCCGGTACCGTAATAGTGCTGTGTCATGGCAATGACCCCCTCAGATGTTCAATTCTTGCGGCTGCTGGGCGGCGTGCGGATGCTCGGCGCCGGCGTAGACCTTGAGCTTGGAATACATCGCACGTCCCAGGGGGCCCTTCGGCAGCATACCCTTGACAGCGGACTCGATGACACGCTCGGGAGCATGAGCGATCATCTTCTCGAAGCTCATGGAGCGCAGGCCACCCGGATAGCCGGTGTGACGGTAATAGGTCTTGGCCTTCGCCTTGTTGCCGGTGACATGCACCTTCTCGGCGTTGATCACGACGATGTAGTCGCCGGTATCGACGTGAGGCGTGAATTCCGGCTTGTGCTTGCCGCGCAGGCGACGAGCAATTTCGGTGGCCAGACGACCGAGCGTCTTGTCCGCAGCATCGACGACATACCAGTCGCGCTGGACGGACTGCGGCTTAGCAGTGAACGTCTTCATGGATGAAATCACCACAATATAGATGTATTGGATCCTGCCGCCGGGGCTTCCGGCTGGGGATCATCCCTATTCTTCTTGGTTGTCGCCACCGACAGCGACGACAACGTTCGAGCGAGGCGGCATTCTACACGACTCACCGGCCCATGATAAGGGGCTTGTCACGGTTTATGCGGCCGTGCCAGGTACTCGTGGGACTGCATCTCCTGGAGCCTCGACAGGGTGCGCTGAAACTCGAACTCGAGCCGGCCATCGGCATAGAGCGCCTCGGCCGAGGCCTCGGCGGAGAGCAGCAGCTTGACGCCACGGTCGTAGAACTCGTCGACCATGTTGATGAAGCGCCGCGCCTGGTCGTCGGTTGCCGCCCCCATGCACGTCACATTGGAGACCAGCACGGTGTGGTACTCCCGGGCCAGCTCGATATAGTCGTTCTGGCTCCGCGGCCCGTCGCACAGCTCGCGAAACTCGAACCACACCACGTCGTCATGGAGCCGGCGCGCATGGAGCACACGATGATTGACCTCTATCGTCACATCGGCCTCGCCGTCGTGCCCGGCAATCTCCCGGAAGCTGCGCGCGAGCTCGCCATCGGCCGCTTCGTCGAGGGGCGCATGGAAGATCTCGGCACGCTCCAGCGCCCGCAGTCGATAATCGATGCCGGAATCGACATTGACCACCCGGCAGTGCCGGTTGAGCAGGTCGATGGCGGGCAGGAATCGCGCCCGCTGCAGGCCATCCTTGTAAAGCTCGTCGGGGATGATATTCGACGTCGCCACCAGCACGACGCCACGCTCGAAGAGCGCCTCCAGGAGATTGGCCAGGATCATCGCATCGGTGATGTCCTTGACGAAGAATTCATCGAAGCAGATCACCCGCGCCTCGGCGGCAAACTTGCCGGCAATCAGGGTGAGCGGGTTCTTCTCGCCCTTGTAGTGCTCGAGCTCGTTGTGCACACGCTGCATGAAGCGGTGAAAATGGGTGCGCATCTTGTCGGGAAACGGCAGCGACTCGTGAAAGGTATCGACCAGATAGGTCTTGCCGCGCCCCACCCCACCCCAGAGGTAGAGCCCCTGAATCGCCGGTAGCGAGGGTGCATCGTCAGACCTGTCGCGCTTGCCGAACAGGCCCGCCATCTTCGATTTGATACCGCGCCCCGTGGTCACCGCCCTTGGCTCCACACGCGGCGTTGCAACCAGCTGATCGAAGAGATGCTGCAGGTGCATGACGGCCTGCTCCTGGGCCGGATCGTACTGGAAGCCTTCACGCTCGACATCGGCACGGTAACGCGCCAGGGGCGTATTCACGGATGTCGAACGGGAGTCCACGGGGGGGGCAGTCGCGCACATGGCAATTCCTTGCTGACTTGGCTCGAAAGTTGGCAAGCTCGGCATTATACGCCCCCTGGCGCCATTGCGCAGAATATTGGCCCGCGCCGCCGCGGTGCCGACACTGCGTTGACCGGCCAGCCGCCCACACCCCTATAATGGGTCGCCAGACGGCCGAGTGCGGCGCCATGGCGACACCACGCGCGCAGCGTGTATCAGCATCAGGGGGAGAACCACGTGGAATACGGCAACATCAACTGGCTCGTCGCCATCGTCGGCCTGCTGGCCGGCATGGGCCTCGGCGGCCTGGGCTATCATCTGTTCGGCGCCTCCGCGAGCCGCCTGCAGTACCAGCGGCGGCAGCTGGCAGAACGCGAGAGGGAACTGAGCGAGCTGAAGGAGGGCCTGGGAGAGCATTTCACCCAGGTCGGCATGATGGTCGCCAACATACAGCGCGAGATCCGCACTCTCGAGCACCGGGTGACCGAAGACGCCAGCACCCTGCACTGCGAGACGCCAGCCACCCGCCGTCTCGACGCAGCCAAGCAGAAGACGCTCGCCCCCCGGGACGAGGAGATTCCCACGCCCCGGGACTATGCCGACGGCACCGGTGGCACCCTCTCCGAGGACTTCGGACTCAAGTCCGACACCGAGACCAGCGACGCCCCCCAGCCGCCACGCTACTGACCAGGGGACGGAAGGATGCCGCCAGCCCGGCGTCACGCCGGGTTGTCGATATCGACGAAGCGGTGCTCGATGCCGAACTCCCGGACCAGCCACTCGCCCAGCGCCTGGACTCCGTAGCGTTCGGTGGCATGATGCCCGGCGGCCAGATAGTGGATACCGAGCTCGCGGGCCAGGTGAGTGGTACGCTCGGATATCTCACCCGAGATGAAGGCGTCGGCGCCGGCCTCCCAGGCCTGGGTAATCATGTCCTGCGCCCCGCCCGTACACCAGGCCACACGCCTCACCGCACCCACGCCAGGCGCCTCGACCAGCAGCGGCTCACGTCCCAGGCAAGCGGCCACGTGGCTCGCCAACTCGGCGGCCCCACTGGCTTCCGGCAGCCGGCCCATCCATATCAACCCTTCACCGATCTCGCCATCGGCGCAGCCCTCTACCAGAAAGCCCAGCCGGCGGGCCAGCTCGGCGTTGTTGCCCAGCTCGGCATGGGCGTCCAGCGGCAAATGGTAGGCGAGCAGGTTGATGTCGTTGAGCAGCAGCGTCCGCAGACGACGCTGCTTCATGCCGGTGATGGGAATCGGCTCGTTCTTCCAGAAGTAGCCGTGATGCACCAGCACCAGGTCGGCCCCCCAGGTCACCGCTTCGTCAAGCAGCGCCTGACAGGCGGTGACACCGGTCATGACCCGGGCGATGCGAGCACGCCCTGCCACCTGCAGCCCATTGACCGTGTAATCCTTGAAGCGAGGCGCATCGAGCAGGGCGTCGCAGGTCCTTACCAGGTCGTCGCGGGAAATCATTCAGCCTCCGGACAGCGGTTCGCTTGGAATGTTACAATGCTGTCATTGTAACGACTGCGCGGGGCGGCATCGACTGCGCCTCGCCAATCAGGAAAGCACCGCATGCGTCGTCCGCTCTTAGCCTATGCCCTGCCCGTCCTCATTGGCGTGTTACTGGCCATCGTGCTGCTCAATACCTTTCCGCAGCTGCTGGGCCCTAAACCTCCCGAGCCTCCCGCCTCCGCGCCGGTGGCCGAAGCGCCCAGCGAGCTGCAGCCACCGGTTTCGCGCGCCACCCCCGAGGTGCGCCAAGCCGAACCCCTGAGCCGCATGCAGGGGCCGGTCAGCTATTCGGAGGCGGTGGAGAAGGCCGCCCCGGCGGTGGTCAATATCTACTCCTCGCGGGTCGTCGCTCTCGAAGAGCATCCGATGATGTCGGATCCGTTCTTCCGTCAATTCTTCGGCGACGACCTGCCCAGCCAACAGCGATTCCTCTCCAGTCTGGGCTCCGGCGTCATCGTCAGCGAAGACGGCTATGTACTGACCAACCATCACGTGATCGACGGTGCCGACGAAATCCAGGTGGCCCTGCGCGACGGTCGTGAAACCCTGGCCGAGGTCATCGGCACCGACCCGGATAGCGACCTGGCCGTTCTGCGCATCGACCTGGAAGACCTCCCGGTGATCGTCCTATACGACACCGAGGATGTGGCGATAGGCGACATCGCCATGGCCATCGGCAACCCCTTCGGCGTGGGCCAGACCGTCACCATGGGCATCATCAGCGCCACGGGGCGCACCCACCTGGGCCTGAGTGCCTATGAAGACTTCATTCAGACCGATGCCGCCATCAACCCCGGCAACTCGGGTGGCGCCCTGATCAATGCCGAAGGCGCCCTGGTAGGCATCAATACCGCCATTTTCTCGCGCTCAGGCGGCTCCCAGGGCGTAGGCTTCGCCATTCCCACGCGCCTGGCCCACAGCATCCTCGATGACCTGGTGACCCAGGGACGCGTGATCCGCGGCTGGCTGGGCATCGAGGCGCAGGAGATCACCCCGGAGCTGGCCGCCTCCTTCGGCCTGCAGGCCCCTCGCGGCGTGGTGATCTCCGGCGTGGTACCGGAGGGGCCCGCCGCCCGGGCAGGCCTGCGCCCGGGCGACGTGCTGCTGGAAGTCGATGGCCGCCCCATCCTCGATGCCCGCGTGGCAATGAGCGACATCGCCGCCATCCAGCCCGGCGCCACCCTGCCGCTGACGGTCGTGCGTAGCGGCGAGAAACTGGGCATCGAACTGGAAGTCGGCGAGCGCCCACCCCCGCAGCTGAGACAGCCGGAACGCTAAGGCGCAGGCTGCCGCGCCACCTGCCAACACGCAGCCGATACGAACGTACACTGAGCTTTCACAAAAAGACCCTGTCCATTCGCTGGACAGGGTCTTTCGCGTTATCGCCCCGGCAGCGGCCGGCAAGCGCTACTCCTGGATCCGGTACTCGGCCGAGCGGGCGTGGGCGGTCAACGACTCGCCGCGGGCGAGGATCGATGCCACCCGCCCCAGTTCCGACGCTCCCTCCCGGGAGCAGTTGATGATCGAAGAACGCTTCTGGAAATCGTAGACGCCCAGCGGCGACGAGAAGCGCGCCGTTCCCGATGTCGGCAGCACGTGGTTGGGGCCGGCACAGTAGTCGCCCAGCGCCTCGGCGGTGTAGCGCCCCATGAAGATGGCGCCCGCATGGCGCACCTCAGGCAGCAGCGCCTCCGGGTCTGCCATGGACAACTCCAGGTGCTCCGGTGCGATCCGGTTGATCAAGCGGACCGCCTCCTCCCTGTTTCGACAATGAATCAAGGCACCACGACGCGACAGCGACTGACGTACGATCTCCTCTCGTTCCAGGGTCGGCAGCAGCCGCTCGATGGATGCCTCCACGGCATCCAGGTGGTTGGCGTCCCAGCTGACCAGCAGAGCCTGGGCGTCCTCGTCATGCTCCGCCTGGGAGAAGAGGTCCATGGCCAGCCAGTCGGGATCGGTTCCCCCATCGGAAATCACCAGGATCTCGGAGGGCCCGGCGATCATGTCGATCCCCACCTGGCCGAACACCGCCCGCTTGGCGGTAGCCACGTAGATGTTGCCGGGACCCACGATCTTGTCGACCCGGGGCACCGTTTCGGTGCCATAGGCCAGGGCCGCTACGGCCTGGGCACCGCCGATGGTGAAGACATGGTCGACCCCCGCCAGGTGCGCCGCCGCCAGCACCAGCTCATTGAGCACGCCATCCGGCGTGGGCACCACCATGACAATCTCGCGCACCCCGGCAACATGGGCGGGTATGGCATTCATCAGCACCGAGGAGGGGTAGGCCGCCTTGCCCCCGGGGACGTAGATACCGGCACGATCCAGGGCCGTGACCTGCTGCCCCAGGACGGTGCCGTCGGCCTCGGTGAAGGCCCAGGACTCCGGCTTCTGGCGCTCGTGGTAGGCGCGGATCCGTTCCGCCGCCTTCGACAGGGCATCGCGCTGCTCTTCGGGAAGACCGACGAAGGCCTCCTCGAGCCGCTCCGCACCGAGGGTCAGCTCCGCCATGCCCGACACGGCGAGCCGGTCGAAGCGATTGGAGTACTCGATCAGCGCCGCATCGCCACGCGCCCTGACACCGGCGAGGATGTCATCGACGCGGCGCTGTATCTCGGCATCGGATACGCCCTCCCAGGCGAGCAGCGCGTCGAGGCGCGTCTCGAAATCGCCGTCGGCGGTTGAGAGCCGCGCGATCTCGACGGTATCGACTAGGGTTTCGCTCATGATGGCGTTCGCCTCTACAAGAATGAAAGCAGTGGTAATGCGCTCACTTGCCTTGCGCCGCGGCGTTCAAGGCGAGATGGCGCCTTCGCTGGCACGCCGCTTGCCGACCGCATCGGTCAGGCGAGCGATCAACGGCTTGAGCTGAGCGTGCTTCATGGTCATGGCCGCCTTGTTGACCACCAGACGAGTACTGATCGGTGCGATCAGCTCCCGCGGCGACATGCCGTTGGCGCGCAGCGTATTGCCGGTATCGACGATATCGACGATCTCGTCGGCCAGATTCATCAGCGGCGCCAACTCCATGGCGCCATAGAGCTTGATCACCTCGGCCTGGATGCCCTGCTCCGCGTAATAGCGCCGGGCCACGTTGACGAACTTGGTGGCCACCCGGCGACGCGCACGAGCCGGCTCGGCGCCATCGATGCCGGCGGTCATCAGCTTGCACTTGGCGATCTCGAGATCCAGCGGCTCGTAGAGACCCTCGGCGCCATGCTCGAGCAGCACGTCCTTGCCGGCGACACCCAGGTCGGCGGCCCCGAGCTGGACATAGGTCGGTACGTCGGTGGCGCGGATGATCACCAGCTTGACGTCCGCCAGGTTGGTGTCGAAGAGCAGCTTGCGGCTCTTGCCCAGGTCCTCTGCCGGCGTGATGCCGGCATCGGCCAGCAGCGGCAGGGTTTCGTCGAGAATACGGCCCTTGGAGAGGGCCAGAATCAGTTGCTTGCTCATGGTCTCGCCTGTGGTCGGGAAAAGCGCATGTCGAAGGAGCCGCTCAGCCGGGAATTCGGCGGATCCGCGCGCCCAGGAGCTGCAGCTTCTCCTCGATGCACTCATAGCCGCGATCGATATGGTAGATGCGGTCCACCAGCGTCTCGCCTTCGGCCATCATGGCAACGATCACCAGCGAGGCCGAGGCCCGCAGGTCGGTGGCCATGACCGGTGCGCCCGAGAGCCGCTCGACGCCGGTAATCAGCGCGGTGTTGCCCTCGAGCACGATCTTCGCCCCCATGCGGTTCAGTTCCTGCACGTGCATGAAGCGGTTCTCGAAGATGGTCTCGACCACCCGGGAGTTGCCGTCCGCCACCGCATTGAGGGCCACGAACTGGGCCTGCATGTCGGTGGGAAAGGCGGGGTACGGTGCAGTACGGATATTCACCGGCCGTGGCCGACGCCCCTCCATGTCCAGTTCGATCCAGCCCTCCCCCAGGGTGATCTTCGCACCGGCCTCCTCCAGCTTGGCCAGCACCGCCTCGAGGATGTCGGCGCGGGTATTGCGAACCCGCACGCGCCCGCGGCTGAGCGCAGCCGCCACCAGGAAGGTACCGGTCTCGATACGATCCGGCATGACGTCGTGGTAGGCACCGTGGAGTCGCTCGACACCCTCGATCACGATGGTGTCGGTACCGTGGCCACGAATCTTCGCCCCCATCTTGATCAGGCACTCGGCCAGGTCGACCACCTCGGGCTCGCGGGCGGCGTTCTCCAGTATCGTAGTACCGGCGGCCAGGGTCGCAGCCATCAGCAGGTTTTCGGTACCGGTGACGGTGACGGTGTCGAAGAAGATCGTGGCGCCCTTGAGGCGCCCGTCGACCCGGGCGCGAATATAGCCGCCCTCGACGCGGATCTCCGCCCCCATGGCCTCCAGCCCCCGGATATGCAGGTCCACGGGGCGCGAGCCGATGGCACAGCCACCGGGCAGCGACACGTCCGCATGGCCGAAGTGAGCCAGCAGGGGCCCGAGCACGAGGATGGAGGCGCGCATCTTCTTGACCAGCTCGTAGGGCGCATGGCAATCCTTCACCTGGGAGCCATCCAGCTGGATGGTCATCTTCTCCCCCATCACCGGCTCGACGCCCATGCGGCCGAGCAGCTCCAGCGTGGTGGTGATGTCCTGCAGATGCGGCAGATTGCCGATGGTCACGGGCTCGTCGCCGAGCAGTGTGGCACACAGAATGGGCAGAGCGGCGTTCTTGGCGCCGCTGGCCCAGACCTCGCCGCTGACGGGGCCACTACCGGTTATGATCAACTTGTCCATGGAGGTTCGACCGTCAGGCACCCTGGTTCTGTGAAGCCGCATTTTCCGGCGCGCCAGCCCACTGCGCCGGGGTATAGGTCTTGATGCTGACGGCATGAACGGCCCCTGAGGCGATCTCTTCGGACAGGGCGCCATAGATCAACTGCTGGCGCTTGACCGGCGACAGGCCGTCGAACACGTCACCCACGGCGATGACCTGGAAGTTGCAGCCTTCGCCCTGAATATGAAAATCGCAGCCTTCGATACGGGTCTCTAGCAGCGCCTTGACATCACTGGGTTGCATGGAAACCGGAACTCCTGTGGTCGAAAAAGGGGGCACACGGCCGCCAGGGCCGGTGCCAGAGTCGGGTAATGGTGACATGGTAATGAAAAGCGCCCCGCTTGGCGATGCCGGGCAGGGCAGAACTCAAGAAGAGGTCGATTCGGCAACCGGCAGCAGGGCATCGAGACCGGCGACCCTGGTCAACCTGAGCAAGGGCTCGGAGAGACGTACCGCATCAATCTGGATGCCGGCCCCGCGGGCGCACCGGGTCCACTCCAGCAATACACTGAGCGCCGCGCTGCTGACCCGCTCGACGCCATGCAGGTCCAGCTCCAGTCGGGAACCGGCCGACTGCGAGACCAGCCAGCCGCTACCGGCTTCGGCAAGCTGAGCCGCCATGTCGAAATCGACATCGCCGGTCACGGCCAGCCTGGCGGGGCTGGCCTCGAGACGGACACCCCCACGGTCGAGCAGCAGGCTCATTCACTGCCGCCTTCTTCGAGCTCGTCGGCAGCCAGCTCCGGCGACCAGCTGTCGATCACGGCATCGTAATCGCGGTTGTGATCGCGCATGGCCTGGTCGAACTGATTGCGGAACGTCAGCCCCAGGTTGATGCCGTTCACGATGACATTGACCACCTTCCACTGACCATCCGAGAGGCGCAGGGTATAGCTGACGGGGTAGACGGTGCCATCGACCGCGACCACCTCCATGGCCACGCTCGCCTGATCTTCATGACGCGGCGGCCGCTGACTGTCCAGCACCCGCAGCTCGCGATAGTCGAAGGTCACCAGGCCCTTGGTGTAGGTATCGATCAGCGTCTGGCGGAAGGTATTGACGAAGCGGGAGCGCTGCTGGGGCGTGGCGTTCTGGAAATAGCGCCCCATCACGCTTGCCCCGATGTAGCGAAAGTCGGCAATCTCATCCAGGCTCTCGTCGACCAATGCCTTCAGTTCATTCACATTGGCCGCAAAGTAATCTTCCCGCCCCTCTATCTGGCCCATCATCTCGTTGATGCTGTCGCGAATCACCTGCTCCGGGCTGCGCTCCGGCTCGGCCTTGGCCGACAGCGAGAACAGCGCCAGGCACAACCCGACCACCAGCAGACGAAGGAGAGTATGGGAGCTAGACATCAATGTCTTGGCTTGACCTGTCATGGGCTGACCTCTAACGAAACGATGATTGAGTGATGCAAGGCAAGGGCCTCTAGTCGCTGACCATATTGGACACGAATTGCTGGATGAGTTCTTCCAGCACCATGGCAGACTGGGTGTCGCGGATGGTATCGCCATCGGCAAGGGTCTCCGGATCACCCCCTACCGTGAGTCCGATGTACTGCTCACCGAGCAGGCCGGCAGTGAGAATCGCCGCGGTAGTGTCGCGGGCTAACTGACCCTCGAGCTCGCCGTCGAGCTCCAGCACCACGCGGGCATCGTACCAGTCGGTATCGAGCTCGATGGCGGTGACTCGACCCACTGTCACCCCCGCCATGGTGACTCGGGCGCGCGGCTTGAGGCTGCCGATATTGGCAAAGTTGGCCTCGAGCCGGAAGGTATCCCCCGGCACGGTGAAGGCCATGCCACTGACCCGCATCCCCAGGAACAGGAGCCCGAGGATGCCCGCCAGCATGAACAGGCCGACACCCAGCTCCATCGTCTTGCTGCGTTTCATTCCGTCTCTCCGAACGTCAAAACAAGCCTTCCCGTCATCAGGAAAATCCTCCAAACATCAGCGCGGTGAGCACGAAATCCAGGCCGAGCACCGCCAGCGAGGAGTAGACCACCGTTCGTGTGGTCGCCCGCGAGATACCTTCCGAGGTGGGCACCAGATCGTAGCCCTGAAATACCGCGATCCAGGTGACCACCAGGGCGAAGACAACACTCTTGACCATGCCATTGCCCACGTCGCCGACAAAATCGACGCTGGCCTGCATGTTGCCCCAGTAGGAGCCTTCGAAGACCCCCAGCCACTCGACACCCACCAGGTACCCACCGTAGATACCGACCACGCTGAAACCGACGGTGAGCAGCGGCAGCGCCACGAAACCGGCCCATAGCCTGGGGGCCACTACCCGTCGCAGCGGGTCGACGCCAATCATCTCCATGCTGGTGAGCTGCTCGGTGGCCTTCATCAGGCCGATCTCGGCGGTCAACGCCGAGCCGGCCCGGCCGGCAAACAGCAGTGCGGCAACCACGGGAGAGAGTTCACGCAGCAGAGAGAGCGCCACCATCTGCCCCAGCGCCTGTTCGGCGCCGAAATCGACCAGCAGGGTGTACCCCTGCAGGGCCAGCACCATGCCGATGAAGAGCCCCGAGACCAGCACGATGGCCAGCGACAGCACGCCGACGAAATGCACCTGCCGCAGCCACAGGTACCAGCCCTCCCGCGATGGCACACCAACGGCCGACTGGGCCAGGAATTGCCCCGCCCGGCCCAGGGCTTCGAGCACTTCGCAACCGCGACGCCCCAGGCTCACGATTCGCCCGATCATGAACGCTTCTCCATGTTGAGGATGTCGCTGAAGAAATCGGTCGCCGGATAGTGGAAGGGCACCGGCCCGTCGGGCTCCCCATGGACGAATTGACTGACCCGCGGATCCTCATCCACATCCAGCGAGTCCGGCGTACCGTGGGCCATGACCCGGCCGTCGGAAATCACGTAGACATAGTCGGCTATGGACAGTGTTTCCTGGATATCGTGTGACACCACGATGGCCGTCAGTCCCAGCGCATCGTTGAGCCGCTTGATCAGCTGTACCAGGACGCCCTTGGAAATGGGATCCTGCCCCACGAAGGGCTCATCGTAGAGAATCAGCTCGGGGTCCAGGGCAATCGCTCGGGCCAGGGCAACCCGGCGGGCCATGCCCCCGGAGAGCTCGGACGGCATCAGGTCGCGCGCGCCGCGCAGCCCGACTGCCTGCAGCTTCATCAGCGCCACGTCACGGATCATCGCCTCGGGCAGGTCGGTGTGCACCCGGAGGGGAAAGGCCACGTTCTCGAACACGCTGAGATCGGAGAAGAGCGCACCGCTCTGGAACAGCATGCCCATCCGGCGCCGCAGCCGGAACAGTGCCTTGCGCGACAGGGCATGCACATCCTCGCCGTCGATCCTGACGCGGCCCTCATCGGGAGCGAGCTGTCCGCCGATCAGCTTGAGCAGGGTCGTCTTGCCCGTGCCGCTGGGACCCAGGATGGCGGTAATCTTGCCCCGCGGGATCTGCAGCTCCACGCCACGGAAGATATCCTTCTCCCCCCGGGCAAAATGCAGACCCTCCACCACCACGAAGGGGGAATCGGTCATTGCGGATGTCCATCGAAAAATTATCGAACATCGTATCCTAACCAGGCCGCAGGGCGCCAGCCCAACCCCGGCCGCACTTGCACACTGGCCCGCCAGCACGTCTAATATGCGCCTCCTCAACGCCTCGGCCCTGTCCTACTCATGCTGATACCCCTGCTCATGGTCATCGCCGGACTCATCGCCCTGGTCTGGAGTGCCGATCGTTTCGTCGGCGCGGCCGCGGCCACCGCCCGCGGCACCGGCCTGAGCACCCTGCTGATCGGCATGACCGTGGTGGCACTGGGCACCTCCGCCCCGGAAATGGTCGTGGCGGTATTCGCCGCCCTGGACGGCATTCCCGACCTGGCCACCGGCAACGCCCTGGGCTCGAATATCGCCAATATCGGCCTCGTACTCGGCGTCACGGCACTGGTACGACCGATCCCCGTGCCCTTCTCGCTGGTGCGGCGCGAACTGCCGCTGCTGCTGGGTGCCACCGGCATGGCCGGATATGCCCTGGCCAACGGCATCCTCGGACGCTTCGATGCACTCTTCCTCGCCCTGCTGCTGATCTTCAGCCTGTGGTGGCTGGTGCGCGCCGATACACCGGACGCCGTCCCGGTGGGAGAGATACCCGATCTGCCACTGCCGCGGGCACTCTGCTGGCTGGCCGGCACCCTGCTGCTGCTGATGCTCAGCTCCCGCATACTGGTCTGGGGTGCCAGCGAGCTGGCCCAGGGCATGGGCGTCAGCGACCTGATCATCGGCCTCACCGTCGTGGCCATCGGCACCAGCCTTCCGGAGCTTGCCGCCTGCGTGGCCAGCGCCCTCAAGGGGCACCATGAGCTGGCGATCGGCAATGTCATCGGCTCGAACCTGTTCAACCTGCTGGCAGTGCTGCCCATTCCCGCCCTGCTCGCACCCGGACCAATCGATGCGGCAGCGGCCAGCCGCGACTATCCCGTCATGCTGCTGCTGACCCTGGCCATGGCCATGCTGCTGCTGTGGCAGCGCCAGGGCCGCCTCACACGACTGCCGGCCGGCCTGCTGCTGGCGGCTTATCTCGGCTACCTGGGCTGGCTGGCGCTTGCCGGCAACGGCAGCCCTTGAGTGAAACGCCACAACGGGCAACAATCATCGCCATGACCATCGACACCTCTTCACCCCAGCCTGTCGACCCAGCCAACGGTGCATCGCCACTGCGGGACAGTGCGCGCCGCACCCTGGAGGTCGAACAGCAGGCCATCGCCGCGCTTGCCGACCGCCTGGACAGCCAGTTCGATCGCGCCTGCGAACTGATGCTCGCCTGCCAGGGGCGGGTGGTCGTCACCGGCATGGGGAAATCCGGCCATATTGCCGGCAAGATCGCGGCGACCCTGGCCAGCACCGGCACGCCCGCCTTCTTCGTCCACCCCGGCGAGGCCAGCCATGGCGATCTCGGCATGATCACCCCCGGAGACGTGGTGCTGGCCCTCTCCAACTCCGGCGAAACCGGCGAGGTCACCGCGATCCTGCCGCTGCTCAAGCGCCTGGGCACACCGCTGATCAGCATGACGGGGCGCCCCGATTCGACGCTGGCGCGCCACGCCGACGCCCACCTGGATGCCGGCGTCGCCCGGGAGGCCTGTCCGCTTGACCTGGCCCCCACCGCCTCGACCACGGCGGCACTCGCCCTGGGAGATGCCCTGGCCGTGGCCCTGCTGGAAGCCCGGGGCTTCACCGCCGAGGACTTCGCCCGCTCCCACCCTGGCGGCAGCCTGGGCAAGCGACTCCTGCTGCGGGTCGCCGATCTCATGCATCAGGGGGCGCGGCTGCCGAGCGTACCGCTGGGCAGCCCGCTGCGGGACGCCCTGCTGGAGATATCCCGACAGGGGCTCGGCTTCACCTGCGTGGTCGATAAGCAGAATCACCTGATCGGCGTCTACACCGATGGCGACCTGCGCCGCACCCTGGACCAGCACAACGACCTGAGCCAACTGACGGTCGATGACGTGATGACCCGTCCCGGCAAGCGCATCGCCCCCGACCTGCTGGCCGCCGAGGCAGTTCGCGTCATGGAGGACAACCTGATCACGGCCCTGGCCGTGGTCGACGACGAGGGGCACCCGGTCGGCGCCCTGCACATGCACGATCTGCTGCGCAGCGGCGTGATCTGACGACCCATCGAACCTCTGATTTTTTGAACCTCTGACCTTTTGAACCATTAAGGAGAGCCCATGGCTCTGGCAACCCCGATCAACGACCCCCGCCTCCTCGACCGTCTGCGCCAGATCCGTCTACTGGCCCTCGATGTCGATGGGGTACTGACCGACGGTCGCCTCTATTTCCAGGCCGACGGCGTGGAGATCAAGGCATTCCACACCCAGGACGGACTGGGCATCAAGCTGCTGCGCCGCGCCGGCATCCAGGTCGCCCTGTTGACGGGCCGTGACTCTCCCATGGTCAGCCATCGCGCCGCGTCACTGGGCATCGACCACGTCTTCCAGGGCTGCCAGGACAAGCTGGCCACCCTGCGCGAGCTCTGCCGGCGCAAGGACCTCTCCCTGGAGCAGGTCGCCTACTGCGGCGACGACCTCCCCGACCTGGCCGCCATCCAGCGTGCCGGCATCGGCATCACGGTGCCCGGGGCCCCGCCCTATATCCACTCCCTGGCCGACTGGATCACCACGCGCAGCGGTGGCCACGGGGCCGTTCGCGAGATCTGCGATACCTTGCTCGAAGCCCAGGGTCACCGGGACGCACTGGTCGACACCTACCTTCACGTCCAGCACTGACCGCATGCTACCCAAGCGCCTGCCCCGCCCCTCGTTTCGACTGTGGCTTCTGCTGATCCTGATTGGCCTGGGAGCACTGCTGGCGTGGCTGGCCCCCTGGCAGACCCCCTCCCCCGGCCCGGTGCCCACCGATGAGGCCGGGGAGCCGGACTACTACCTCGAAGAGGCCAGACTGACGCGGTTCGACGCCCAGGGGCGGGCCCACCAGCGCCTGGACAGCCCGCGCCTGGTGCATACCCCCCATGATGATGTCACCCGGGCAGTAACCCCGGTCGCCCACTTGATCGATCGAGAGGGGCGGCTCTGGATCGCCAACGGCGACGAGGGGCGGCTCGGCCCCGGGGGCAATCCACTGACGCTGACCGGCAACGCCCGCCTGTTCGCCCCGGAGGAGCGCTGGCAGCTCGATACCGACATCCTGCACTTCGATGCCGATGTCGGGCACGCCTGGAGCGACACCCCGGCACTGCTCCAGCAGCCGCCCCAACACATGCGCGGCGATCGCTTCGATGCCTGGATCCATGACAACCGGTCACGATTGACCGACAATGTTCGCGGCCACCACCCCCCGGTAGGCGCCCAGCGGGGCCAGGCCGACGCCGTCAACCCAGAGGATGTCACGCCATGAAGCGATACAAGTTCCCGACCGCCCGAATGCTGCTCACCCTGGCGCTGGTTGGCATGGCATGGGCAGGCGGTGCCGCCGTGGCCCAGCAGCGCGACGCCGATCAGCCCATCGAAGTCGAGGCCGACCAGCTCGACCTCGACGACACCGCCGGCACCGCCGTCTATACCGGCGACGTGGACATTCGCCAGGGCACCATGCGACTGACCGGCAACCGGGTGGAGATCCGCCGCAACCAGGCCGGTGAGCTGACCCGCGCCACCGCCACCGGCGAACGCGCCTATATCGAACAGCAGCCCGATCCCGACGAACCCGTGGTGCGTGGCTGGGGACGTACCATCGTCTACCATGTCGCCGAGCGACGGGTAGAGCTGATCGACCAGGCCGAGCTGCATCAGCGGGGCGACACCTTCGATGGCGGCTATCTCGAATACTTCCTCGATCGCCGCGTGGTTCAGGCGCGTGCCGAGAGCGAAGGGGTCGAAGGTCGCCAGCGGATTCGCATGACCCTGCAACCGGAGCGCTGATGTGCCCATGAAGACCCTGCGAGCCACTCACCTGGCCAAGAGCTACAAGCGTCGCCGCGTGGTGCACGACATCAGCCTCTCCATCGAGCAGGGCAGCATCGTCGGCCTGCTCGGCCCCAACGGCGCCGGCAAGACCACCTCCTTCTACATGATCGTCGGCCTGGTCCGCGCCGACGCCGGCGAAGTGCACATCGACGACCTGAACCTGAGCGGATCGGCCATGCATGAGCGCGCCCGCGCCGGCATCGGCTACCTTCCCCAGGAAGCATCGATCTTCCGCAAGCTCTCGGTGGCGGATAACATCATGGCGATTCTCGAGACGCGCAAGGACCTGGACCGTCGCGGACGCCGGGCCCGTCTCGAGGAGCTGCTGGAAGACTTTCACGTCACCCATATCCGCGACAATCTCGGCATGAGCCTATCCGGCGGCGAGCGACGGCGGGTAGAGATCGCCAGGGCGCTGGCCACCGAGCCCGCCTTCATCCTCCTCGATGAGCCCTTCGCCGGCGTGGACCCCATTTCGGTCGGCGAGATCAAGGGCATCATCCGCCAGCTCAAGGCGCGCGACATCGGGGTCCTGATCACCGACCACAACGTGCGCGAGACCCTGGATATCTGCAATAGCGCCTACATCGTCGGAGACGGACAGATCATCGCCGAAGGCGACGCCGATGCCATTCTGGCCAATCGCAGGGTGCGTGAAGTCTATCTGGGCGAGGACTTTCGCCTGTAACGAGCCCGAGCCGGGGCAACACAACCGCTTGTTGTCAATAATTATATGGTCATGCGGCATGGAAATTGCGCATGGCATGCTTATTGCAAACAAAGCACTTGCAAGACGACCCGCAGCGGGCTAGGGTGGTTTTTTTCGGCAGATGAGCCCCTATTCTCATGGCCATGAAAGCATCCTTGCAACTCCGTGTCGGCACCCAGCTGACCATGACGCCCCAGCTGCAGCAGGCGATCGCGCTGCTGCAGCTCTCGACGCTCGATCTGCGTCAGGAGATCCAGCAGGCGCTGGAAGCCAACCCCATGCTGGAGCTCGACGACGGCTTCGGCGAGCAGACCGCCGAAGAGGCCCAAGACGACGACTGGGCCAGCGAAATTCCCTCCGAACTTTCCACCGACAGCGACTGGTCGGACACCTACCCCGACCATGGCGCCAGCTCGGGCAGCGGCGAAGGACCCGACTTCGAGCGCCAGGCCGCCGGCCAGAGCCTGGCCAGCCACCTGATCTGGCAGCTGGCGATGACCGACCTGAGCGAGCGCCAGCGCCAGATCGCCGAGAGCCTGATCGATGCCGTGGACGGCACCGGCTACCTGGCGCAGCCGCTGGAAGAGATTCGCGACGGGCTGCGCCAGCAGGGCCTGGAAGGCCTGCCGACCCGGGAGGTCGAGCAGGTGCTGCTGCGCCTGCAGCAGTTCGAGCCCACTGGCGTCTTCGCCCGGGACCTGCGTGAATGCCTGATGCTGCAGCTCGCGGCACTACCCGACGACACCCCGCTGCTCCCCCAGGCCAGGCGCCTCGTGCGCCAGTTCCTCGAGGCCCTGGCCAGCGACGATCGCCGACTGCTCAAGCGCCGCCTGGGCCTGGACGATGAGGCCCTGGAGGAGGTGATCGGCCTGATTCGCTCGCTGGACCCGCGCCCGGGCAGCGAGTTCGCCGAGGTGGGTGGCAATTACATCACCCCCGACCTGCTCGCTCGCCATGACGAGCGCGGCTGGCGCGTCGAGCTCAACGCCGACGCCCTGCCCAGGCTACGCATCCAGCCCGACTACGTGGCCCTGGTACGCCGCGCCGACAAGAGCCAGGACAACCAGTTTCTCAAGGATCACCTCCAGGAGGCGCGCTGGCTGATGAAGAGCCTGGCCAGCCGTAACGACACCCTGCTGCGGGTCGGCCGCGAGATCATGGCCCGCCAGCTCGACTTTCTCGAGCAGGGGGAGGAGGCCATGCGGCCACTGATCCTGGCCGATATCGCCCAGGCCGTGGACATGCACGAATCGACCATCTCCCGTGTGACGACCCAGAAATTCATTCACACGCCACGCGGCGTGTTCGAACTCAAGTTCTTCTTCTCCAGCCATGTCGGCGGCGGAGAAGGCGAAGGCGACGCCTATTCCAGCACCGCGATTCGTGCCCGGATCCGCAAGCTGGTACAGGACGAGCCGCCCCGCAAGCCGCTGTCGGACAGTCGCCTGGTCGATCTGCTGGCCGAGGACGGCATCCGCGTTGCGCGGCGAACCGTCGCCAAGTACCGGGAAGCGTTGGGCATAGCCTCTTCCAGCGAGCGCAAGCGCTTTCGCTGACCCGACACCCCTACCTTTGGCCCTTCGCAGGAAACCGGCAAGGTAGGGGTTTGCAGGGCCCTAAAAAGGGTTACAATCGGGACACCACTCGAAGGACGAAGGAGCCTGTCATGCAAGTCAATATTACCGGCCACCATGTGGAACTGACCGATGCCCTGCGTGACTACGTCAGCGAAAAACTGACCCGCGTGCAGCGCCACTACGACAACATCACCAACGTCCAGGTCACGCTTTCGGTAGAGAAGGAGCGTCAACTGGCCGCCTGCACCCTGCATGCCGCCGGCGCAGACCTTCACGCCGAAGCCATGGATCCCGACATGTACGCCGCTATTGACGCACTGACCGACAAGCTCGATCGTCAACTGGTCAAACACAAGGAAAAGGCCCAGGCCCGCG
Organism: Halomonas alkalisoli; assembly: GCF_021412585.1. GTDB lineage: Bacteria > Pseudomonadota > Gammaproteobacteria > Pseudomonadales > Halomonadaceae > Halomonas > Halomonas alkalisoli. Next base: position 243,559 of record NZ_JAKCMI010000037.1, read on the forward strand.
CCCAGGGCGCCGGCATTCGCTGATTGCCATGACACTGGAAACCATCCTGCCCCCGGAGCGCGCCCTGTTCGACGTGCCCGGTGGCAGCAAGAAGCGGGTGCTGGAGTTCTTCAGCACCTTCATCGCCCAGAACACGCCGAGCCTCGACAGCCAGGAAGTCTTTGCCCGCCTCATCGGCAGGGAGCGCCTGGGCAGCACGGGCATCGGCAATGGCGTGGCCATCCCTCACGCCCGGAGCCCCCACTGCCACAGCCCGGTCGCGGCATTCCTGAAGCTGGCAGAACCCATCGATTTCGACGCCATCGACGGCGAGCCGGTCGACCTGGTCTTCGTGCTGCTGGTGCCGGAAGAAGCCGATGACACGCACCTGGCGCTACTCAGCCAGGTCGCCAGCGTGATGAACGACGTCGACACGCGAGTCGGGCTGCGCAAGAGCACCAGCCAGCGTGAGCTCCACGAGCGACTCATCGAGGCGATTCGACGACAGACGCCGTCCTGATACACCCCGGGCCGCCCGGCCAGCCAACCAGGAGACCCGCATGCAGCTCGTGATCATCAGTGGCCGTTCCGGCTCCGGCAAGTCGATCGCACTGCAGGCGCTCGAAGACCTGGGCTACTACGCCATCGACAACTTCCCGGCAATGCTGCTGGGATCGCTGGTGGAGGAACTCCCCAGCGGACCGTCCGGACAATCCTCCATCGCCGTCAGCATCGATGCCCGCAACCTGCCCCACGCCCTGGAGCGCTTTCCACGCCTGCTCGAGGAGCTTCGCTCGCGGCAGATCGATTGCCAGGTCATCTACCTCACCACGGACGCCCGCATCCTGATCGAGCGTTACTCGGCCACACGGCGTCGCCATCCGATGACCCGCGGCAGCGACATGACGCTGGGGGAGGCAATCGAGTCGGAAGACGCCACCCTGAGCGACATCCGCAATCTGGCGGACCTGATCATCGACACCTCACGGCTGTCGGTCCACGACCTGCGCGGCCGCATCACCGACCAGGTCGCCAGCCACCGGCCCGATCAGCTGACCCTTACCGTGGAATCCTTCGGCTTCAAGGGGGGCGTGCCGCTGGATGCCGATATCGTCTTTGACGCCCGCTGCCTGCCAAACCCGTACTGGGACCCGCGCCTGCGCTCCGCCACCGGCCGCGATCCCAGTATCGTCGCCTTTCTTGAGCAGTACCCGCTGGTGGGCGAAATGCTCGACGACATCATCGGCTGGATCGAGCGCTGGCTCCCCGCCTATCGCAGCAGCCATCGAAGCTACCTCACCGTCGCCATCGGCTGCACCGGCGGACAGCACCGTTCGGTTTACCTGGCCGAGCGGCTGGCACACCACCTGGCCCAGCGGCAACCCGACGTTCGCCTGCGCCACCGGGAGCTCGGCATCCATACGCCGATCTCCTCTTCCGCGCCGGCCGCACCGGGAAAACCTGAATGCAAGGAGCCCTGAGCGTGGTCAGCCGCAAGCTCGTATTGACCAACAAGCGCGGCCTTCATGCCCGAGCGGCCACCAAGCTGGTCCAGTGCTGCCAACCCTTCCAGGCACGCGTCACCGTCAGCCGTGGCGGCCAGGATGCCGACGCCTGCAATATCATGTCGCTGCTGATGCTCGGCGCCCCATGCGGCACCGAGCTGACGGTGAGCGCCGAGGGCGAGGACGCCGAACAGGTACTCGATGCGCTGGAAACCCTGTTCGATGCCCGCTTCGAGGAGGATGCCTAAAGCCCCCCCTCGCCTGGACGTGACACAGCGCCCCGATAACCCGCCTCAGCCTCCGGCGATGGTCATCTCATCGATCAGCCAGCTGCCGGAATGGATGCTGCCACGGGTGTCGATATCGCTGCCGACGGCGGCCAGCCCCTTGAACATCGCTTCCATATTCGAAGCGATGGTGAACTCCTCCACCGGGTGCTGGATTTCCCCGTTCTCCACCCAGAAGCCGGCAGCGCCCCGGGAATAATCGCCGGTGACGCCGTTGACCCCCTGCCCCATCAGCTCGGTGACGAGCACCCCGCGGCCCATGCGCGCCAGCAGTTCGTCACGGGTTGCCAGCGGAGCGTCGATACGCAGGTTCCGCGCACCGCCGGCGTTGCCGGTGGTTTGCATGCCGAGACGCCGGGCACTGTAGGCGGACAGCATGTAGCTGGCCAGTTGCCCATTCTCGATGAAGACGTTGTCACGGGTCTGGACCCCGTCGTTGTCGAAGGGGGAGCTGGCCATGCCGCCCCTCTCCATGGGCCGCTCATAGAGGGAGAACCAGGCCGGGAAGAGCCCGTCGCCCAGGCGGTCGCAGAGAAAGGAGGCCTGCCGATACAGGGAGCCACCGGCGATCGCACTCATGAAATGGCCAATCAGGCCGCTGGCAACGGTGGCATCGAACAGCACCGGCAGGCGCCCGGTATCGGGCCGCCGGGAGCCCATGCGGCGCAGTGTCTTCTCCGCCGCCGACCGGCCGACAACCTCGGGTGCAAGCAGGTCCTGCGGATCGCGGGCACTGGTGTAGTCGTAGTCGCGCTGCATGCCCCCTTCGTCCTCGGCGATCAGCATGCAGGAAAGCGAGTGTCGGCTGCCGCACTGGCTGCCCAGGAAGCCGTGGCTATTGGCATAGACCCGCACGCCTTCGCCACTGGAGAGCGAGGCCCCTTCGGACTGGCGTATCCCCGGCTGGCTCCTGCCGGCAGCCTCGCAGGCCAGGGCCAGGTCGATGGCCTGCTCGGTGGTCAACGCCCATGGGTGGTGCACGTCCAGATCGGGGAGCTCCGTCGCCATCAGCGCGGCATCCGCCAGCCCCGCCGCGGGATCCTCGCCGGTGTAACGGGCGATGGCCATGGCTTTTTCCACGACCGCGCGTATCGACTCATCGCTGGCATCCGTCGAGGAGGCACTACCCTTGCGCCCCCCCTGATAGACGGTCACCGCGATGCCCTGGTCGCGGGACAACTCGACGGTTTCCACTTCGCCCTCACGCACGCTGATGCCGATTCCCTGGTCGACGCTGGCACCCACTTCGCAGGCGTCGGCGCCCAGGCGGCGTGCCAGCGCCAGTGCCTGCTCGGCACGGGACGTCAGCAACGGCTGTTGAGCGGCGGCATCGAAAGCCTGTGTCATCTGTCTCTCCCTCATTCACCGGCCCGGCCGGCATTCGAACGTGTCAGTATCCCGCCATGCGCTGGCGGGCTGGTATACTGTGTCGCATTGATCCCACCGGGGCGATCAAGCTCACGATACTGTTGACCCTTCACACTAGTTGGTAACGGCATGTCCCAGGAAGTCCCTTCACAGCCAGACGAGCGGCCCAGCAAGTCACAGCTCAAGCGCGAGATGCACAAGCTGCAGGCGCTGGGCGAACAGATCATCGCCATGACGCCCGCGGAGCGGTCACGGTTCCCGCTCTCCGACGACCTGCTGGCGGCGGTGGAGGAGACCTCGCGCATCCGCTCCCATGAGGGGCGTCGCCGCCATATGCAGTACGTCGGCAAGCTCATGCGCGGCGAGGACCTCGACGCCATCCAGGCGGTGTTCGATTCCATCGAGCAGGAGTCCCGCCATCGCGACCTGGCCTTCCACCGTCTCGAGAAGTGGCGTGACCGCCTCATCGAGGAGGGCGACGACGCCGTCGAGACCTTCATCGCCGACTATCCCGATGTCGACCGCCAGGCCCTGCGCCAGCTGATTCGCAACGCTCGTCGCGAGCGTGAACAGGACAAGCCCCCCACCAGCTCGCGGCGCCTGTTCCGGCTGATCCGCGATACGGCGGGGCTCTAGCAGCCCCGGCAACACCGCCGGGAGGCCTGCGGCCTCCAGTCGCGACGGGAACCGGCGCTCCTACAGCGAAGACTCATAGACAAGTCTCTATTGGAGCGCTCGGCATGGCACAGCCGGCCTTCTACAGTGCACCTCAACCAGCCTGCGACATGCCGCCTATCTTCAGGAGGCAGTCCCGCCGATAGTGAGTTCATCAAGCTTGAGCGTCGGCTGGCCCACGCCCACCGGCACCCCCTGCCCGTCCTTGCCACAGACGCCGATCCCGGTATCCAGCTCCAGGTCGTGGCCGATCATCGAGACCCGCCCCATGGCCTCCGGGCCATTGCCGATCAGCGTCGCGCCCTTGACCGGCGCGGTGATGCGGCCGTCCTCGATCAGGTAGGCTTCGCTTGCCGAGAAGACGAACTTGCCCGAGGTGATATCCACCTGCCCGCCACCGAAGCTGACGGCATAGATGCCGCGCCTGACACTCTTGATGATATCGGCCGGCTCGTCCTGACCGGCCAGCATGTAGGTGTTGGTCATGCGCGGCATCGGCATATGGGCGAAGGATTCGCGACGGGCGTTGCCGGTGGGCGCCATCCCCATCAGCCTGGCGTTGAGCTTGTCCTGCATGTAGCCGGTGAGAATGCCGTCCTCGATGAGCGGCGTATACTGCCCCGGCGTGCCCTCGTCATCCACGCTCATGGAGCCTCGCCGATCGGCCAGGGTGGCATCGTCGACCACCGTCACGCCAGGCGATGCCACGCGCTCGCCCATGCGCCCGGCAAAGGCCGAGCTTCCCTTGCGATTGAAGTCGCCCTCCAGGCCGTGCCCCACCGCCTCGTGCAGCAGGATGCCCGGCCAGCCTGGCCCCAGTACCACCGGCAATTGTCCCGCCGGCGCATCCACCGCATCGAGGTTGACCAGTGCCTGGCGCACGGCTTCCCGGGCATAGCGCTCGGCCACGTTCTCGTCACGCAGGCGAGCCATGGCATAGCGCCCACCGCCGCCCGCGCTGCCACGTTCGCGACGCCCATTCTTCACCGCGATCACGCTGACGTTGAAGCGCACCAGCGGCCGGATATCCGCCGCCAGGGTGCCGTCGCTGGCGCGTACCAGGACGACTTCGTGGACGCCGGAGAGCGACGCACTGACCTGGGAAACCGAGGGGTCGGCGGCGCGAGCCGCGCGGTCGGCTTCCTTGAGCAGGGCGATCTTCTCCTCGGCCGAAAGGCCGGAGAGGGGATCGATGGCGTCGTAGCGTACGCTGGCCTGGCTGATCACCCGGGGCGCCGCCGACAGCGCAGCGCCGCTACGCACGATGCCAGACGCCGTACGCCCCGTCTCAGCCAGGGCATCGGCCGTGATCTGGTTGGAGTAGGCGAAGCCGGTCTTCTCACCGGCCATGGCGCGCACGCCTACGCCGCCATCGATGTTGTAGCCGGCCTCCTTCACCTCCCCATCCTCCAGCACCCAGCTCTCGTGCCAGCTGCGCTGGAAATAGAGGTCGGCGTAGTCGACGCCGGGAGTGAGCACGTGCCTCAGGCCGGCATCCAGCGACTCGAGGCCGAGGCCGCCGGGACGCAGCAGGATATCGGCGGCGGTATCGAGCATGGCTTGCGGTCGTGTCGTCATTCGGCGGTTTCCAATGTGATCTGCGGCGAGGTCCAGGGACCGCGCACGCGATAGTGAATTCGGGTGACCCGGTCGATGGCGCGGCCGAAGAGGCGATCGGCGATGAACAGGGCACCGCCCACCACCGGGGCCCCGGCGATAACGGCGGCCAGGGGCAGGCTGCTGCTGACTGGAACTGTGACGCCCAGCCGCTGGTCGAGTTCCCGCCGGGCCAGGTCGACGGTGCCATCGAGCGTGAAGGTGGTTGCCGGTCCGCTGATATGCACGGGCCCCTGGGTTTCCAGCACGCCTGCATACAGGGTAGCGGCACCAACCACATGATCGAAAGCCGTACCCTGCCCGGTCACGTCGGAAAAGTCCATTCGCAGCCGGCGTACCAGGTTGTCCACGTTGAGCAGGCCGACAAGCCTGGCCGTCGGTGACTCCAGGTTGACGAAGCGCCCATTGCGCAGCTCCACGTCGATATTGCCACGCGAGCGGGCCAACGCGAACTGCCACGGCGCTCCCGGCCAGGCAAGCTGGCTTCTGACCCGGGTCTCACCACTGCGAATGGCCACCGGCTGACCGAATTTCTCCAGCGCCGAGCCCAGGTCCCGGCCATCCAGGGAGAGCCGGGAGCGGGTCAGGCTGTCGCCCGGACCGGCCGACTCCCAGATCACTTCGCCATGGGCCGAGACCTGCCCCAGGGTCAGGCCCAATGGCGACACGGTCAAGCGGTCCGGCCCGCTCTGCCAGCGAGCGGTCAAGGGCCCCATCTGACGCCCCTGGTACTGAATATCGGCAATCCGCAGGCGTCCATGAGGTAGCTGGCCGACCCAGCTTGGCAGCGGCGCGGGGTCGGTTGCCACGTCGATTTCGTCCAGCAATGCACCCACGCCCTCCTGTTGTGCCGGCATCAGGCCGTCCAGGGTCAAGCGCTGCAGGGTAATATCGAGGGGATCGGCCAGCGTCGGACGGTAGTCGAGATGGCCGGTCAACAGGCTGGAGTCCATGTTCACACGCCATCCCCCTCCGGCCTGAGGCTGGGCCGACGCCGTCGCCGCCCCCAGGCAACCATCCGGGCCTACCAGGCAGGCCGTCTCCAGCCTCAGCCGCCGCAACGGAGACTCGCCGGCCGCCGCTTCCCCGGCGTCCGCCAGCAAAGCCAGGACACCGCCCCACTCGCTGAAGTCGAGACGTGTCGGGTAGAGGTCCAGATCCCAACCCTCACCGTTGGGCCAGGCCGGAGAGCTTGGCCAGCGCCCCAGCCAGGCCTGCCCCTGGCCGCCGCCCGGACCCGGCGTGTCCCTCCAGCGCACCCGCAGCTCGCCACCCAGCTCGGCTTCTACGCTTCGCCTGTCCAGGTCGGCGTCGACCCACAGGGAGCGCGTTTCTCCCGCCGCCTTCCCCAGCGGGGCCGGCAGATCGATGGCCAGGCCCTGCAGACCGCTCTCCAGGCGAAACGTGTTGCGCTCACTGGTGCGCAGCCTTCCCTGCCAGGGCAGCCGGCCGGATAGCAGTGGCCCGAGGTCGGGCACGGCGTCCAGCTCGAACAGGCGGGCTACGTCGATGGCACCTTCGAGATCGACCCTGCCGGCCCGGGTATCGATATCCGCCGCGAGAGGGCCCCCCAGCAGGCGAGCCTCCAGCCGCCCCTGGAGCGCACCCGCCTCCTCGCCTCGCTGACGCCAGGCCAGCGGGCCGCTGACGTCGCGCAATGTGACGCCGAAGTCCCGGTGGGTCAGCTGCTCCAGCGCCACCGTGGTCTCGAGGTCCAGCGCCATGTTTTCGGGCTCGCCGAGAGGCAGGCCAAGGAGCAGCTCACCGGTGGCCCCACCGACGCCCCGCCATGGATCGACCAGCTCCATGCCCTCCACCGGCATGGCCCCGAGATACCGGCGCAGCGCGTCGGCATCGGCGATCAGGTCACCGCTCACCGCCAGATATTCATCGGCAAGGGTGACGCGGCCGCGACGCACTTCGACGCCGAGGCTTTCGGCATAGTGGACATCGGCCTCCAGGGTATCGATACCCAGCTGCAGCCGGCCTTCGACCTGCTCGAGGGCCGGCCAGTCGGGCGAGAAGGGTAGCCGACCACGCTCGATATCCAGGTCCAGCGCCATGCTGGGAGGAACACGCTCCCCGCCGAGGAACAGGGGCAGGTGGAGCTTGAGCGAGCCCCTGGGCACATGGCCGGCCACCCCGGCGCCCAGCCACGCCTCGAGTTCGTCGCCGAGCACGCCGACCGGCAGCCACGCCATGAGGGGACGCTCCAGGGCATCGGCATCACGGAACTGCAGGTCCAAGCCCAGGCCGCCGCGCAGATCGCCGCCGACCACCAGCCCGAAGCCGCCCTCCACCTCGGCCCCCTGCCAGCCCGCCTTCAGGCGACGTCCGCTGACGAAGCTGCGCGGCCCGTCATAGGACCAGCTGACCACTCCGCTGGCGTGGGACAGCGCCATGGGGTCGGCGAAGATCCGCGGCAGTTCGAAAACCGGGTCGTCGACGCCGACAAAATGCACCCGACCGGAGAGGTCCCGCGCCTCGACCCAGGCATCCAGCGGCCCGCCGCCCGGCACCTCTCCCCAGGCCGAGACGGCAACCTGATGGACCGCGGCTCGCGCCACCCAGCTGCCGTTCTCCCGGCCCACCGCCAGGCCCGCGACCAGCCCGCGAGGATCGAGCGTCTCGATCACCCGTGTCAGGCCCTCGGGCAGCAGGGCCCGCTCCCGCCATGCGGCGAGTGAAGCGAGGTCGAACTCGCTGGTGGTAAGCCACCACTCGTCTGGGCTGTGCCGCAGGTACCAGTAGCGCGGCAACGCCGGCCCCGGCGCTGCCGCCAGCGCCTCCGGCTCGGCCCAGTCGGTGGCCTCGGCATCGCCCTCCATCCAGGCTTCCCAGCCATCCTCGCTGCGCAACCATTGACCGCGGGCCTTGAAGGGTTCCATCAGGACGAGATCGCCACCGCGCCGCAGGGCCAGCCGGGGGACATCGATATCCAGCCGGGCATCGGCCAGCGATCCCCGGTGCCAGCGCCCCCATAGTCGGGCGTCCCCCTGGGCCTCCTCCAGCCGCAGGGGGTCATCGAAGGCAAGCAGCTCGACCAGGCCGATCAGCGTATCGAACTTCATGTCGGCCTGAAGGGCGGCGCTGAAGTCGCGCAGCCCACCGGGACCCGGGAAGACGTCCAGGGCGGCCACCAAGGCAGGCTCATCCTGGCCTTCGAGATGCACTTCCCCTTCGAGATGGGCATGACGCTCGTCACCGGTGAGCAGAAGCCGCGGGGCATGCATCTCCACCCGCTCCTGCTGGCCATGCAGCACCAGGCGAACGTCCTCGGCCCAGGCACGCTGGCGCAGCAACACACCTACCCAGAAGTCCAGCGCCTCCAGGTCGAAGTCGCCCTTGGGCATGAACTCAGGGGGAATGTCAGCGGGATCGGGCCAGTGCCAGCCGCCCTGCTCATCCTGGTAGAGGTGCAGCGTCAGGCCTCTCAGCCGGGCATCCTCCACGACCGGAAAACCGTTTCTGGCGGTATCAGTGGCGTTCAGGCGCAGGCTGGCATGCTCGACTTCCAGTAGCGGCACCCCGTCGGGCCCACGCTGACTGCGGACGGTCAACCCACCGCCCCGAAGCAGGGGATCGAGCCCGGCCAGACGGGCCTCCATGCTCGCCAGCTCGACCACCGCTCCCGAACGGGCCTCCAGCAGCCGCTCGACCCGCGGCGCGAGTTCGTCGACCTGGGTCAGGGCAAGGCGCAGCACCAGCGTCGCCAGCGCCAATAGCCCCAGCACGATGGCCGCCAGCGTCAAGACCCAGCGGCCTAGCAGACGTATCGGATGCATCGCGGCGTCACATCAGCACGATGTCGTACTGCTCCTGGGAGTAGTGGTTCTCCACCTGAAAGCGGATGGTCTTGCCGATGAAGGTCTCCAGATCGGCCACCGCCGCGGACTCCTCGTCGAGCAGACGATCCACCACCGACTGGGAGGCCAGCACCATGTAGGTCTCCGCGCTGTAGGCGCGCTCCTCGCGCAGGATCTCGCGGAAGATCTCGTAGCAGACCGTCTCGGCAGTCTTCAGCGTGCCGCGCCCCCCACAGGTTGGACAGGCCTCGCACAGCGTTTGCTCCAGGCTTTCCCGGGTGCGCTTGCGCGTCAGCTGAACCAGCCCCAGTTCGGTCACGCCGGTACACTTGGTCTTGGCATGGTCACGCTCCAGCGCCTTCTCCAGCACACGCAACACCTGCCGCTGGTGCTCCGTCTCCTCCATGTCGATGAAGTCGATGATGATGATGCCACCCAGGTTCCGCAGGCGCAGCTGCCGGGCGATGGCGTTGGCCGCCTCGAGGTTGGTCTTGAAGATGGTCTCTTCGAGATTGCGATGGCCCACGTAGCCACCGGTATTGACGTCGATGGTCGTCATCGCCTCGGTCGGATCGATCACCAGGTAGCCGCCGGACTTCAGCTGCACCTTGCGCCCCAGGGCCTTGATGATCTCATCCTCGACGCTGTAGAGATCGAAGATGGGACGCTCGCCGGGGTAGTACTCGATGCGAGCCGAGGAGTCGGGCATGAACTCTTCGGCGAATTCGATCAGCTTGACGTAATTCTCCCGCGAGTCGATGCGCACCTTCTCGATGTCGTCACGCATCAGGTCGCGCAGGGTACGAATGAACAGGGGAAGGTCGTCGTAGATGACGCTGGGAGACGGGGCGGAGACCTTGCGCTCGCTGACCTTGCGCCACAGTCGCAGCAGGAAATGCATGTCGGCGAAGAGCTCTTCCTGCCCCACGTTCTCGGCTGCGGTGCGAACGATGAAGCCACCGGTGACCTCGATATCCTGCTCGAGCTGGCAGCGTTCGAGCAGTTCACGCAAGCGCTCGCGCTCGCGCTCGTCCTCGATGCGCTGGGAGACGCCGTGATGCGGGGAGTCCGGCATATAGACCAGGTAGCGTGACGGCACCGACAGGTGAGTGGTCAGGCGGGCGCCCTTGGAGCCGATGGGATCCTTGGTGACCTGGACCACCAGGGACTGCCCTTCGCTGAGCAGCTGCCCGATGGCGACCTGCTCCTCGGAAGGGGTGCCCGGCGGCATGACCTCATGGACATGGATGAAGGCGGCACGGTCCAGGCCGATGTCGACGAAGGCTGCCTGCATGCCAGGCAGAACCCTCACCACGCGTCCCTTGTAGATGTTGCCGACGATGCCTCGCCGGCGCGTACGCTCGATGAGCGCCTCCTGCAGTACTCCGTTTTCCACCACGGCTACCCGGGTTTCCATCGGCGTCAGGTTGATCAGTACTTCGCCGCTCATGCGGAAATCCTTGTCCAGTCAGTCTTCGGAGCATTATGACATAGTGCGGTCGGCAGACAGGGGCGTTATCGGCCGAGACGGTTCCACAGCGGCACGCCCTGACGCGTCAGGAGCGTCGCGGTCTCGAACAGCGGCAGCCCGACCACCGCCGAGTGGCTCCCCTCGATGCGCTCGATGAAGACCGCAGCCAAGCCCTGGATGGCATACCCCCCGGCCTTGTCGGCAGGCTCGCCGGTGTCCCAGTAGGCGGCAATCTCGTGCTCGGCTATGTCGCGCATGACCACCTCCGTCGTGACGCAGGCTTCCAGCATACCCGCCGGACCGGACACCGCCACGGCAGTCATCACCCGATGGCGGCGTCCCGATAGCGTGCGCAGCATGGCGGCCGCATGCTGCCGATCATCGGGCTTGCCCAGGATCACGCCATCACAGACGACCGCCGTGTCCGACCCCAGCACGGGCAGGGAGGAGAACCTGGCGCCGGCGCTCGCCTTCTGGCGGGCCAGGCGGGCAACGTAGACAGCGGCGGACTCGGCGTCGCCGGGTGTCTCATCGATGTCGACCGGGCGAACCTCGACCTCGACCCCGATCGACGCCAGCAGCTCTCGGCGGCGCGGCGATGCCGACGCCAGGCAGAGGACCGCAGTGGTGGACGATGCGCTCATGCGGTGGACTCCGGATCAGCCAGTGTCGGCGAGGCGGCGTTCCATGGCCTGGAACATGGTGGTCAGCCAGGGCCACAGCACGGCACCGATCAGCGAAGGCAGCAGAAAGGCAAGATGCATCGAGAAGGGGCCGAAGAGTGTCCGCAACCACTGCTCGACAAGCTGCACCAGGCCGAGCAGCACCAGGATCAGCAGCGACTGCTGCAACAGGGAGTAGGTGCGAAAGCGCGGATAGACCAGCGCGGCCAGGAAGGCCAGCAGCGAGAGCGTCAGGGCATTCTGCCCCAGAGGGGCGCCCTCGATCAGATCCAGCAGGATGCCCAGCACGAAGCCGTGGAGCACCCCCACCCGGTCGGGAGCCGACATGCACCAGTAGATGAGCATCAGACCCAGCCAGTCCGGGCGCCATATCTGCCACCCTTCGGCCAGGGGCATCACCTGGAGGCAGAGGGCCAGCAACAGCGTCAGCCATACCCAGGGCAGTGCGGTGCGGTGCGTATTCGCCATCAGTCTGCCTCCTCCCCGCGCACCGCATCGGCGCCGGCGGCCTGTCCGGCAGGAACCTGCACGGCAGGCGCCTGTTCATCAGAAAGCCGATCCGGGTCGATATCCCATGACTCATCGTCCGGCACCGCCACGGGGTCTGGCGGAAACAGCAGCAGGAAGTGGCGTGAACGCTGCAACATGGCGACAGGCGCAGCGTTGACCCGGGCGAAGGGCTGGCCGGGGTCATGCACCACCTCGGTGATCCGCGCCACCGGGTAACCGGCAGGAAAACGTCCGGCGAGCCCCGATGTCACCAGCAGGTCACCCTCACGAATATCGGCGGTATCCGGCACATGCAGGACCCGCAGTTCATCGTAATGACCGCTGCCCTGCACAATAAAGCGCAGGCCGTTGCGATTGACCTGTACCGGTAGCGCATGGCTCGCATCCGCCACCATCAAGACTCGGCTCGAATAGGCGGAGACGGCCGTCACCTGCCCCACCAGACCCGAGGCATCCAGCACCGGCTGCCCCACATAGACGCCATGGCGCCGGCCCCGGTCGATCACCATCTGGTGATTGAAGGGGTCGGGGTCCAGCGAAAGCAACTCAGCGGTGATATAGGGGGATTCCTTGCGCGCCGCCGCACCCAGAAGCTCTCGCAGGCGCACGTTCTCGGCCGTCAGGCTGGACATATGCTGAACTCGATGCGAGAGATGCAGGATCTGCTCCCGCAGTCGCTGATTCTCTTCCACCAGGGCCCGCTGGTCCGAGAGGGCCAGGGAGCCCCAGGCCAGGACATCGCTGGGCACGGCCACCAGCCACTGGATCGGCGCCACTACGGAGGAAAGCTGGGCACGCACCTCTTCCATGCGCGTCAAGCGATGATCGGCAAACATCAGGGCGGAGGCGAGCATCGCACACAACAGCATGCGATAACCTGGTACCGATCCGTGAGAAAACAGCGGCTTAATGGCGAATCTCCCCCAAGTCTCCTTTACGCCTTGCCGGTATCAGGGAAGGTCTGAAGCCGTCACCGAGCGGTCGAGTACAGGCGCATGGAGCACGGCGGGCCATGCAAGCGAATGGGCTGCATGGACCGGCTCGCAAGGTACCACCGCACGACGAAGCGCCCCGACCGCTCAGGCACTTGCGGACAAGGCCTAGTCGCTGGACAGCAGTTCGAAGGTATGGCGGTCGATCATCTCCAGCGCCTTGCCGCCACCCCGGGCCACGCAGGTCAGCGGATCTTCGGCGACGATGACCGGCAGCCCCGTCTCCTCGGCGATCAGCTTGTCCAGGTCACGCAACAGGGCACCACCACCGGTCAGCACCAGGCCGCGCTCGGCGATATCGGAGGCCAGTTCCGGCGGAGACTGTTCCAGCGCACTCTTGACCGCAGCGACGATGGAGGCCAGCGTCTCCTGCAGGGCATCGAGGATCTCGTGGGAATTGAGGGTGAAGCTGCGCGGAATGCCCTCTGCCAGGTTGCGCCCGCGCACGTCGATCTCGCGCAGCTCGCCGCCGGGGTAGGCGCAGCCGATCTCCTCCTTGATGCGCTCGGCGGTGGCCTCGCCGATCAGGCTGCCATAGTGGCGGCGAACATAGGCGGTGATGGCCTCGTCGAAGCGATCGCCACCGACGCGGATGGATTCGGAATAGACCACGCCGTTCAGCGAGATGATGGCGATTTCGGTGGTACCACCACCGATGTCGACCACCATGGAGCCCTGGGCGTCGTCCACCGGCAGGCCGGCGCCGATGGCAGCCGCCATGGGCTCCTCGATCAGGAACACCTCGCGGGCACCGGCACCTTCGGCCGACTCCTTGATGGCGCGTCGCTCGACCTGGGTCGACATGCAGGGCACGCAGACCAGCACGCGCGGACTCGGCGTGAGGAAGGTGCTCTGATGAACCTTGCGGATGAAGTGCTGAAGCATCTGCTCGGTGACGGTGAAATCGGCGATCACCCCGTCCTTCATCGGTCGTATGGCGGTGATGTTACCCGGCGTACGGCCCAGCATACGCTTGGCATCGGCGCCGACGGCGGCCACGCTGCGCATATTGCCGGACTGGCGGATGGCCACCACCGACGGCTCGTCAAGCACGATGCCGCGACCACGGACGTATATCAGTGTATTGGCCGTACCCAGATCGATCGACAGATCGCTGGAGAACAGCCCCCTCAAGCGTTTGAACATGGACGTCGTTACCTAGTGCAGACCGGGGACCCTTGTGCGGATGCAAACGGTATCATCGCGGCCCCCGCGCAGCAAGCAACATGCCACGCCCATCACCGAGAGAAGAGTGCCCGCGGCACGTCGAATGTGGTACCTTTTCCCGCTATTCAACACCCCCAATCCGTGCGAGGACACCCAGCCCATGGCGCTTGAACACGCAGACGTGCAGCGGGCCGCCCACCTGGCCCGCCTTGGCCTGAACGACGACGAGGCGGCCGGCTATGTCGATGATCTTGGTCGTATTCTGGAAATGGTCGACATGCTTCAGGCCCTCGATACCGAAGGCGTTGCCCCCCTGGCCCACCCGCTGGATGCCACTCAACGCCTGCGTGCCGATGAAGTCACCGAGAGCGACCAGCGCGACGAATTCCAGCGCTGTGCCCCTGCCGTCGAGAACGGACTTTATCTGGTGCCCCGGGTCGTCGAATGACCGCACGCGCCCTCTTCCGTTAACGGCACGCCTTCATGGAGCCATGCCGCATGCATGACAAGACTCTTGTCGAACTCGCCCGGGCGCTCGACGCCGGCGAGTTCTCCAGCCGCGAGCTGACCCAGCACCTGCTGGGCCGCATCGACCGCCTCGACGGTGAACTGAACAGCTTCATCACCGTCACCTTCGACCAGGCCCTGGCCGCCGCCGACGCAGCCGATGCCACGCGTGCCAAGGGCAACGCCGGGCCGCTCACCGGCCTGCCGCTGGCCCTCAAGGACATCTTCTGCACCCGCGGGGTGAAGACCAGCTGCGGCTCGAAGATGCTCGACAGCTTCGTCTCACCCTACGATGCCACGGTGGTCGAGAAGCTCAGGGCCGCCGGCACGGTGAGCCTGGGCAAGACCAACATGGACGAGTTCGCCATGGGCTCTTCCAACGAGAACAGCCACTATGGCCCGGTGCACAACCCCTGGGACTTCACCGCGGTTCCCGGGGGCTCCTCGGGGGGCTCCGCCGCCGCGGTTGCCGCCGGGCTGGTGCCCGCGGCCATGGGCACCGACACCGGTGGCTCGATCCGCCAGCCGGCCGCTTTCTGTGGCATCACCGGTCTCAAGCCCACCTATGGGCGGGTGTCGCGCTACGGCATCATCGCCTATGCCTCCAGCCTCGACCAGGCGGGTCCCATGGCCCGCACCGCCGAGGATTGCGCGCTGCTGCTCGGCGCCATCGCCGGGCACGACCTGCGCGACTCCACCTCTGTCGCCCGCGGCGTACCCGGCTATTCGAAGGAACTCGCCGCACCGTTGAACGGCCTCAAGATCGGCCTGCCCCGCGAGTACTTCGGTGACGGCCTCGACCCGGCAGTGGAGAAGGCCACCCGCGAAGCAATCGCCGTCTTCGAGTCGCTGGGTGCCAGCGTGCGCGAGGTGAGCCTCCCGCACACCCACTACGCCATCCCGGCCTACTACGTCATCGCCCCGGCCGAGGCCTCCTCGAACCTGTCGCGCTATGACGGCGTCCGCTTCGGCCACCGCTGCGACAACCCGGCCGACCTGATCGACCTCTACAAGCGCAGCCGCGCCGAAGGCTTCGGCGACGAGGTCAAGCGACGCATCCTGATCGGCACCCATACCCTCTCCGAGGGCTTCTTCGACGCCTACTACAAGAAGGCCCAGCAGGTTCGTCGTCTGATCCGCCAGGATTTCCTCGACACCTTCGAGGAGGTCGACGTGCTGATGGGGCCAGCCTCACCTACGCCGGCCTTCGACCTGGGAGCCAACAAGGACCCGGTGTCGATGTACCTGCAGGACATCTACACCATCGCCGTCAACCTGGCCGGCATTCCCGGCATCAGCGTGCCGGCCGGTTTCGTGGGCCAGCGCCCGGTGGGCCTGCAGATCCTCGGCAGCCACTTCAGCGAGGCGCGGCTGCTCAACGTCGCCCACCAGTTCCAGCAGGCCACCGACTGGCACCGTCGCCGTCCCGCCTTTGCCGAGGAGAACGCCTGATGCAATGGGAAACCGTGATCGGGCTGGAGGTCCACGTCCAGCTCGCCACCCGCTCGAAGATCTTCTCCGGTGCGTCCACGGCCTTCGGCGCCGAGCCCAACACCCAGGCCTGCGCCGTGGACCTGGGCCTGCCCGGCGTGCTGCCGGTGCTCAACGAGGCCGCCGTGGCCATGGCCGTGCAGTTCGGCCTGGCGATCCACGCCGAAATCCCCGAGGTATCGGTCTTCGACCGCAAGAACTACTTCTACCCCGACCTGCCCAAGGGCTACCAGACCAGCCAGATGTATCACCCCATCGTCGGTGCCGGCGAAGTGGAGATCACCCTGGATGACGGCAGCACCAAGCGCATCCGCGTCCACCATGCCCACCTGGAAGAGGATGCCGGCAAGTCGCTGCATGAGGACTTCCACGGCATGACCGGGGTCGACCTCAACCGGGCCGGCACCCCGCTGCTGGAGATCGTCTCCGAACCGGACCTGCGCTCGGCGAAGGAGGCCGCCGCCTACCTCAAGGCGATCCACTCCATCGTCACCTACCTCGGCATCAGCGACGGCAACATGGCCGAGGGTTCGATGCGCTGCGACGTCAATGTCTCGGTACGCCCCCGGGGCCAGGAAGCCTACGGCACCCGTGCCGAGATCAAGAACGTCAACTCCTTCCGCTTCGTCGAGCGTGCCATCGCCTTCGAGGTGGAGCGCCAGGTGGAGCTGATCGAGGATGGCGGCAAGGTGATCCAGGAGACTCGCCTGTTCGACCCCGACCGGGACGAGACCCGCAGCATGCGCACCAAGGAGGAAGCCAACGACTACCGCTACTTCCCCTGTCCCGACCTGCTTCCCGTGGTGCTCGACCAGGCCTATGTCGATCACCTGCGCAGCAACCTGCCGGAGCTGCCCGCCGAGAAGCGCGCCCGCTTCGAGCAGGAGCTGGGGCTTTCCGCCTACGATGCCAGCGTGCTTTCCGCCACGCGGGAGATGGCCGACTTCTTCGAAGAGGCCAAGAACGTCTGTGGCGATGCCAAGCAGGCCGCCAACTGGGTCCAGGGCGAGCTCTCCGGTGCACTCAACCGGGAGGGCCTGCCGATCGCCGACAGCCCCGTTTCGGCCCGCCAGCTCGGCGAACTGATCGCCCGGGTGATGGACGACACCATCAATGGCAAGGCCGCCAAGCAGGTCTTCCAGGCCCTGTGGAACGGTCAGGGCGCCAGTGCCGACGACATCATCGAGGCCCAGGGTCTCAAGCAGGTCACCGACAGCGGTGCCATCGAAGCGATGATCGACCAGGTGATTGCCGAGAGCCCCGCCCAGGTCGCCCAGTACCGCGACGCCGAGCCGGACAAGCGCGGCAAGATGATCGGCTATTTCGTCGGCCAGGTCATGAAGGCCTCCCGGGGGACCGCCAACCCCCAGCAGGTCAACCAACTGCTGAAAGAGAAGCTGGACGCGCTCTGCTGAGCCCATCGGGGCATGACGCGCCGACGGCGCGCATGCCCCGGCTGCCTAAACCACAAGGAGATCAGGATGGCGGATGACGTCGGTGCACGGCTGCGCGCCTTGCGTACTCTACGCGGCATTTCACAGCGCGAGCTGGCCAAGCGCTGCGGCGTCACCCATTCCAGCCTGTCGTTGATCGAACAGGGCAAGGTCAGTCCCTCGGTCAGCTCCCTGAAGAAGATCCTCGATGCCATTCCCATCAGTGTCGGCGACTTCTTCACCATGGACCTGGAGAGCCGAGATCAGGTGTTCTATTCCGCCGCCGAGCTCGCCGATGTGGGCACCGGCGAGGTCATCTACAAGCTGGTCGGCGCCAACCGCGCCAGCCGTGCGCTGGCGTTCATGATCGAGACCTACCCTCCCGGCGCCGATACCGGCCGCGAGATGATCGCCCACCAGGGCGAGGAAGCCGGCGTCGTGCTGGAAGGCGAGATCGAGATCACCATCGGTGCCGAATCCCGCACCCTCGGTGCCGGCGAAGCCTACTACTTCGATACCAACGTGCCCCATCGCTTTCGCAACCCCGGCAAGGAACCCTGCCGTCTGGTGAGCTGCTGCACCCCCGCTCGAACATTCTGACCCGCCTTCCACTTCTTCCGCGCCGATTGCCAGGCCACCGCCACCAGGCGGCGTGTTACTGCGCCTGCCCGACAATACCTGTACATAAGATATATAGTTGTACAATTACAGTACAGGGAATAGACTGCACTCCTACGCAGGCTGCTGATCAAGCGCCGCTGGCCCGGGCGCCGCAGAGCGCCTCATAAAAAAAGAAGGAAAGACAATGAGCTCCCTGACGGCACGTTTCTCCCGGCTTGGCATCCGATCCCGACTGGCCAGCGGCTTCTCAGCCGTATTGGTGCTGATCGTGGCCCTGACCCTCATCGGCATCAGCCAGGTAAACCGCATCGACAGTGGCCTCACCACCATCAACGACATCAATGGCGCCAAGCTGCGCCACGCCATCGACTGGCGAGGCAGCGTTCATGACCGCGCCATCCTCCTGCGCGACATGACCCTGGTCACCAGCGACGCTGACCTGGCCGCCCTGCAGGCCGACTACCGGGTGCTGGCCGAAAACTACGAGCGCGCCACCGGGGGGCTCAGCGATGTCATGAGCGCCGCGCCGGACAGCGTTACCGCCAGGGAGCGCACCCTGCTGTCCGCCATCGAAAGCCAGGCCGCCGCCACCCAGGCGCTCGCCGCCGACGTCATGGCGCAACGCCAGGCCGGGAATCTGCCGGCGGCCCGCCAGCAGTTGCTCGCCGCGGCCGGCCCCGCCTTCTTCGCCTGGCTTGACGAGATCAACGGCTTCATCGACTACCAGGAAGGCAACAGCGCCGCCGACACCGCCGTGGCCCGCGACACGGCAGAGGGCTTCCAGATACTGATGCTGGGGCTCTGCCTGGCCGCGCTGCTCATCGGCGGCATCATCGCCTACCTGCTCTCCCGCCAGCTGCTCAGGGAGCTGGGCGCCGAGCCCCACGAAGTGAAGGCATTCGCCGAGGCAATCGGCCGCGGCGAGCTGACGACCACCGGGCGACTGCGGCAGAACGACGACCGCAGCATCATGGCCTCCCAGATGAACATGGCACGGCAGCTCCAGGACATCGTCGCCCAGGTACGTGCCGCAGCGGACGCCGTGGCGATCAACAGCGAGCAGATCGCCGAAGGTAACAACGACCTTGCATCACGCACGCAGCAGCAGGCCAGCGCCCTGACCCAGACCGCCTCCGCCATGGAGGAGCTCAACGGTACCGTGTCCCAGAACTCCGCCAATGCCGAACAGGCGAGCCACGAGGCAGAGGGCGCGTCCGTCACGGCCAGGCGCGGTGGCGCCGCCGTGCAGCAGGTCGCGGAAACCATGAACGACCTCGATCGCAGCTCCAGCGAGATCGCCAGCATCATTTCCACCATCGACAACATCGCCTTCCAGACCAACATCCTGGCCCTCAATGCCTCGGTAGAAGCCGCCCGGGCCGGCGAGCACGGTCGCGGCTTCGCCGTGGTCGCCGCCGAGGTGCGCAAGCTGGCCCAGAACAGCGCCAATGCCGCCCGCGAGATCAATGCGCTGATCACCAGCAACGTGGAGCGCGTCAAGCATGGCAACGCTCGTGCCGCCGATGCCAGCCAGGCAACGGAGGAGATCATCGAAGCGATCGGCCGGGTCAGCCAGATAATGCAGGAGATCAGCCAGGCCAGCGCCGAACAGCGCACCGGCGTCCAGGAAGCCGGCAAGGCGGTCTACGAAATGGACCAGGTGACCCAGCAGAATGCCATCCTGGTAAACCAGAGCGCCTCGTCCGCCGCCAACCTGAGCCAGCATGCCCAGCAGCTGATCAACGCCATGTCGGCCTTCCACCTGCCCCAAGGCAGCACTGTCGCAAACCGGCCCCCCTCCTCCATGGGGGCTACCTACAGTGATTGGCGTACACTCGATGACCCACAACCCACCCGGAGCCGCTCGCCCAAGGGTATCGTTGGACAGCGACTCCAGCCCGAATGGGAAAATTTCTGAGCACGAGGGAGCGCCGTCTCGTGCCCCTCAAGACCCTAACGGAGAGACACCATGTTCGGATGGTTGAAGCCTGACCCGAAGAAGAAACTGCAGAAAGCGTATGAGCACAAGCTGCAGCAGGCGATGGAGGCAGCCCGCAACGGCGACATGCGCGCCAATGCGTCCCTGACCGAGGAAGCCGAAAGCCTGCTCGCCGAGCTCAGGCAATACCCATAGCCAAGCGAGTGCCGCCGAAAGGCCGGCTTATTTCAGAGACCCCGGAGCGCTGCGCGCCAGGTCATCCTCCTCGTCCCCCGGCTCGTCGTTCCAGCCGGGGGTGAGTTCGAGGCGGGCTCGCTCGACGAGCTCAGCGGGCAGCTCCTTCTTCACCGCCACCCCCAGCTCCTGGAACTCGGCGGTCTGCTTGATCAGGTTGGCACGGCCATTGACCAGCTGGCCCATGGCCCTGTCATAGCTGTCACGGGCCCCGTCCAGCTTCCTGCCCACGTCCTCCATGCTCTCCAGGAAGAGACGCAGCTTGTTGTAGAACTTCTCGGCACGGCTGGCCAGCTCGGCGCTGTGACGGCTCTGATCCTCGAAGCGCCACAGCTGGCGCACGATATTCAGGCTGGTGAGCAGCGTGGTGGGCGTCGCCACCAGGACGTTGTTCTCGATGGCCCGCTGGAAGAGCGACTCGTCGAACTTCAGTGCTTCCACATAGGCGGACTCCACCGGAATGAACATCACCACCACTTCCGGCGAGTTGAGCCCCGGCAGGTCGTAGTAGTGCTTGTCGGCCAGCTCGGCGATACGATCGCCTACTGCCCGGGCATGTTCGGCCAGCGCCTGCCCCCTCGCCACTTCCTCGTCCGCGTTCACGTACCGCACATAGGCGGATAGCGACGTCTTGGCATCGATGACCAGATGCTTGCCCTGGGGCAGGTAGACGATGGCATCGGGCCGCCGCCGCCCCTCCTCGGTAGCGAAGCTGACCTCGCGCTGGTAGTCCTTGCCGGCGCGCAGGCCGGAGCCCTCCAGCACGTTCTCGAGCATCAGCTCACCCCAGTTCCCCTGCACCTTCTTCTGCCCCTGAAGCGCCCGGGTAAGGCGGTCGGCCTGGTCGGTAATCTCGCGGTTGAGGCCCTGCAGATGCTTGAGTTCGGTGCGCAGGCTGGCGCGCTGCTCGGTGTCGAAGCGGTGGATGGATTCCACTTTTTCGCGAAAGCCCTTCATCTCGCTCTGGATAGGCTGCAACAAGCCGCTGATATGCTTCTGGGACAGCTCCGAGAAGGCCTTGCCCTTGCGTTCGAGTATCTCGTTGGCAAGGTTCTCGAACTCCTGCTTGAGCTGGTCGCGGCTGTCGCGCAACAGCGTTAGCTGCTCGGCGAAGTGCTGCTGCTTCTGCTCCAGCGTGGTAGCCAGGCGCGCCTCGCTTATCTGCACCTCACCCAGCATGCGCTGCGATTCATCGAGGCGTCGCTCGCGCTCGGCAAGCCGCTCGCGCAGCTCGGCCAGGGCGGCGGCGTGCCGTTGCGCATCGGCGCGCTGACGCCGGGCAGCGAACAGGCCGGCCAGGCCGAAGGCGAGCAGGAATGCCAGCAGCGCCGAGAGCGCCATGGCATAGCCGACGGGAAGGGAGTCCAGCAGTGTCGTCAGATCGGTCAAGGGGCTTTCTCCTGCTGCAGCGCGAATGGGGCCGGGGCGAAAGTCTCCCCAAAACCGTCAGGCTTGTCACTGTTTACCCACGGATATCCTGCTTGAAGCCCCTGTGCCCTCATCGGCTTCGGTCGGGTCACGACCAGCGTGCAGTCGTCAACGCGAGGCCATGGTATCGTGAGTCTTCCGCGCCACTTAGCCTACGACTCCATGCTCGATTTCCTTGCCCATTCCAAAAGCCTTGCCTGGCATCAGCAGCTGGCACGCCTGATGCGCACGGCGGCAGCGTCCGACTTTCCGGCCAGGCTCGACCAATGCTTGCGCGAGCTCGTGGGCCACGAAACCGTCTTGATCAACGCCTATCGCGGCCGCCGCCGGCCACTGCTGATTCATGACGACTACCCCCTGCATCGACGCGAACAGGGCATCGAGCGCTACCTGAGCAAGGCCTACCTGCTTGACCCCTTCTTCACGGCCGTGAGCGATGGCCTGGACCAGGGCGCCCACCGCCTGCGCGAACTGGCGCCGGACCGTTTCGAGGCCAGCGATTACTACGCTCACTACTACCGCGCCCTGGGCCTGGTAGATGAAGTCGGCATCTTTTGCCGGGTCGAAGAGGATGTGGTCATTGCCGTGTCGCTGGGCTTCGGAGTCACGTCGCCACCGCTGACCCGTCGCGCCCTGCAGGCCTTGCGTCACCTCTCACCCATGATGGAAGCGCTGCTGGTCGAATACTGGAAATGGCAAGGAAGCCAGTTCCAGCAACGCCTGGCGGAGCAGGAACCGGTGGAAGCGGCCCTGGCCAGTTTCGGGGCCGGGGTACTGACGATGCGTGAGCAGGAGATCGTGCGTCTGCTGCTGGCTGGCCACTCGACGAAATCGGCAGCCCGAGAGCTCGACATCAGCGACGGTACTGTCAAGGTGCACCGCAAGCACATCTACCAGCGCCTCGAGGTCTCCAGCCAGTCGCAGCTGTTCCGGCTATTCCTCGATCACGTGGCGTTGGTCTCGCGCCAGCAGGCGTGATGACCGGCTGAAACGAGAAAGGCCGGCTCCGTAGACGAGAAGAAGCCGGCCAGAACGTTGATTCCCACGTCGATGCATCGCAGGAAGAGAACTCAGGTCTCAAGCGCCATCCATACGCTCTTGAGGCTGGAGTACTCCTCCAGGCTGTGATGCGACTTGTCGCGACCGTTACCCGACTGCTTCACGCCGCCGAAGGGCATGGTCTGGTCGCCCCCGGCCCAGTTGTTGACGAACACCTGGCCCGACTGCAGCCGCCGGGTCACGCGCATGATGCGGTCGATGTCCTGGCTCCACAGCCCCGCGGCAAGCCCGTAGGGCGTGTCGTTGGCCATCGCCACGGCCTCCTCCTCGCTGTCGAAGCCGAACACCGCCAGCACCGGGCCGAAGATCTCCTCGCGGCCGATGGTCATCTGTGGCGTGACGCCATCGAAGACCGTGGGCGGAATGAACAACCCCGGGCCGTCGATGGCCTGGCCACCGGTGCGCAGCCGCGCGCCCTCTTCCACACCCTGGCGGATGTAGTCGAGGATGCGCCGGTGCTGGGTCTCGTCGACGATGGCACCCATGAAGCTCTCGGGGTCGAGCGGATCGCCGGGCTGCATGGTCTCCGCCGCTTTCAATACGCGCTCGACGAACTCCTCGCGGATCGCGTTCTCCACCAGCAGCCGGGAGCCGGCGATGCACACCTCGCCCTGGTTGTGGAAGATCGCCGCGGCGGCGTGGCTCGCCACCCGGTCAAGCTCCTTGCAGTCGGCGAAGACGATATTGGGCGACTTGCCGCCGCACTCCAGGTAGACCCGCTTGAGGTTGGACTGGCCGGCGTACTGCATCAGCTGCTTGCCCACCGCCGTGGAGCCGGTGAAGGCCAGGCAGTCGACTTCCATGGAGAGCGCCAGCGCCTTGCCCACGGTATGGCCGAAGCCGGGCAGCACCTGGAACACCCCACGCGGTATCCCCGCGTCCTTCGCCAGTTGGGCCAGGCGCAGCGCCGAGAGCGGTGACTTCTCCGAGGGCTTGAGGATCACGCTGTTGCCGGCGGCCAGCGCCGGGGCGATCTTCCAGGCGGTCATCATCAGCGGGAAGTTCCACGGCACGATGGCCGCCACCACGCCGATGGGCTCGCGCAGCACCAGCGCCAGGGCGTCCTCGCCGGTGGGCGCCACCTCGCCGTAGAGCTTGTCGATGCACTCGGCCTGGTAGCGGATACAGGCGATGGCACCATTCATGTCGCCCAGCGAGCTCGAAACCGGCTTGCCCATGTCCAGGGTATCGAGCAGCGCCAGCGCGTGCTTGTTGGCTTCCATCAGATCGGCCAGGCGCAGCAGCACCTTCTTGCGCTTGCTCGGCGCCAGGCGGGACCACTCGCCGCCGGCGAAGGCCGCCCGGGCCGCGGTCACGGCCAGCTCGGCATCGACGGCGTCGCAGCTTGCCACCTGGGCCAGGATCTCGTTTGTCGCCGGGTTGCGCGACTCGAAGGTGTCGCC